>JAEWFC010000008.1 GCA_023389035.1 Acidobacteriota bacterium | reverse complement strand
CTGAAACTACGAAAGATTTTAGAGCTCCGCCCAGTCTTTATGCCAATTGGAGGCGTAGCCTCAGGATCTTTAAGAGCCTGACGGAAAGGCACAGCCTTTCCGCACACCAAAGCGGCAAAGCCGCTGCCGTCATGCCGCGTCACCAGTAACAGTGGTGAAGCATTTTGGTGCCGCTGGTGAACAATCTTTGGTGCCGCATTTTGGTGACGCGCTATCAGTGATCGAGTTTTCAAAGAGCCGTCTGTTGGTGGTCCCGGAAGATTATGGATCTTTGAGGTGCCGATCCCGATGGTAGATTGCGCGATATGCGCGATTTGCACGATATGCAAGGCCGGGTGCCGAAGCCCGCGCGTGAGCAAGGGCTTGGAGACCCTGTAACACCATTTCACGCAAAGACGCTAAGTTCGCAAAGTAGGGCTCGCGAATGCAGAACGGCGTGAGCACGGGCTTGGCGTGGGAGGCGTACTCGAGGAGATCTGATGCTGAAGCCGGAGTGCAGCAAGGACGTTAAAACGCCCTAGGAATTGTGCGGCCGATGACCACGCCCTAAAGGACGCGGGTAATCGCCGACTGCGTCGGTAAGACAAGGCTACTGTTTTGGTTCGGCGGTTGGTAGGAGCTTATCGATCTCGGGTCGAATAAGGTCGAGTTTGACGACCTTTTGGGTGACGTAGGCCGGATTGCCTTGCTGGTCGTAGAGGATGGTAAAGGGCAGGCCGCCTTGCCATTCCTCATAGACGCCGCTGATGGCGGCGGTTTCGTCGGGTGTCACGAGCAGGTAGGTCGGCATCGAGGCCTTCATCGACGAGAGAAATTGCGGCACCTTGGTATTTAGGTCCTCGGGAAAATCCAGCGAGACGGTTATAAAATCGATCTTGCCTTTGTATTCGGCATCGAGCTTTACGAGGTCGGGAAATTCGTCGCGGCACGGGTCGCACCACGTGGCCCAGAAATTAACGAGCAACGGGCGGCCGCGAGGTTTCAAGAGAGGCTTTAGTGCGACCTCGTTGATCTGCTTTACCACCGGTTTGGATCCGGCCGGAGCCGTCTGGCCAAGAGCAGACGTCGCAAAAACGAAAACGAAAAGCCACCCGCTGAGAATGGCTTTTCTTAGATCAATAGACTTAGATAGGATCATTTCGCGTCGTCGCCTTCACGTTTGATGCCGCAGCCGAAAGCTTTGGTCTCGGTTCTTTCGATCGCCTTGCCGGAGAGAGCTGAATCGAACGCCGTTTTCAGATAGGGGTCGGTCACATTACTGCCCGCACGGTCGTTATCGATCGCACCCTTATAAAGCAAAACGTTCTTGGAATCGAAGTAGTAAACCTCAGGCGTCACCGTAGCTCCGAGCTTATCGGCTATTACGTTGCCGGTATCGATCAGCACAGGGAATTTGTAACGCTCGGCCGCATCACGGGTTACCCATTCGAGTGATTCGAAATTTCGCCTGTTCGAATTTATGCCAATGAAATTGATGCCTTTCGCTTTGTATTCGGCGGCGATCTCATCGATACGCGAGACGTAGCCCTTGACCACAGGGCACTGTGCAGAAAGGAAAATAACGACGGTGCCCTTGCTGCCCTTCAGGCCGTTTAGTGAATGTTCTTTACCGTCGGTGCCAGTGAGTTTGAAGTCTTCCAAAGTCGCACCGATCTCAATTCCCGCGGCTGCGGACGACGGCACCGGAGCGAGTGTAAAGGCAAGCATCGCGAACACCGCGATCGCAGCAAAGACGCTGATATTTATGCGTTTCATCAGGCAAATCTCCTATTGCTTAAGAATTAAGAATCGTATCAAATCGGGAATTTCGCTACAAGCTTTTGGTTCAATACGCTATTTTTCAATGTACGGTTTCGCCATGCGGCGGCTTTGATCGAAATTTCCTGTAAGAGGCGTACACGGGCACCTTAAATGATATAATCGTCCGACATTGAAATAGCGATGGAACCGGGTGCGATCGTCGAACAATACAAGCTGCTGCACGTTTTGGGAACGGGCGGTATGGGCACCGTTTTCCTTGCCGACGATACACGGCTGCACAGGAAAGCAGCCCTGAAATTCCTCGCTCCCGAATTCTGCAACGACCGCGACCATTTCGACCGATTCATACGCGAGGCACGCGTCGCCTCTTCATTGAACCACCCGAACATCTGCACTATCTACGATGTGAACTCGAACCCCGAGGCGCCCTTTATCGCAATGGAGTACGTCGAGGGTGAGCCGCTGTCGACGATGATCAAGCGCTGCCCACGCGGCGTAAGGGAAACGATCGATATCGCACGGCAGGTGGCAGACGCCCTTCACGAAGCCCACGCCACGGGCCTGATCCATCGCGACATTAAGCCGGCAAATATAATCGTCACCGGTCGAGGGCGTGCGAAAATACTCGATTTCGGGCTGGCCAAAAAGGTCGCAGCGGCGCTGCTGCCCGAAGACCAATCACTAACTCGGCCCGGAATGATCCTCGGAACGGCATCGTATATGTCGCCGGAACAAGCCCGCGGGCTCGAGATCGACGGCCGCACGGACCTCTGGAGTCTCGGCGTTACGATCTATGAAATGCTCACCGGCAATCTGCCGTATTTCGGTGAGACCGTGGCCGATACGCTTGCGTCAGTACTGACCGCAGAGCACAAGCCACTTACCGACATCGATCACAAGTTTCCGCCTGAGCTTGATGCTGTCATTTCAAAACTGCTGGCAAAACGGCCGGTCAACCGCTATGCCGATGCCGCAGACCTGCTTAACGACCTGAACACTCTTGAGGAAACGATCTCGCGGCGTCAGGAAATACACGATACTGACGGCGTTAAGAAAACCGACGAGCAAACGCAGGTATTTGCCAACGCAACAACAGACGTTGCCCCACGGATGGTCACCGGCCAGGAGATACGCGAGCGCAATCTGCGGCCAAACAATCTATCAACCGTTCTCAGCCCCATCATCGGCCGGGAAAAAGAGATGAATGACCTGATCGGCCTGCTGCGTGCGGACCGGCGGTTAGTGACCTTGACAGGTATCGGCGGCACGGGAAAAACCAGGCTTGCTCGCGCGGTCGCCGAAGAGATGCTGGCGGATTTCACGGACGGCGTCTACTTCGTGGACCTTGCCGAGATCTCAGATCCGGAACTGGTGATCCCGGCACTCGCAAAACCTTTCGGGATACAGGAAGGCAGTGCCCAGCCGATAGAAAAGGCAGTTTACGAGCACCTTGCACGGAAAGACCTGCTGCTGGTGATCGACAATTTTGAACAGGTACTGTCGGCGGCGGGCAAGATCTCAGCATTGCTTTCGGAAACCACGCGGCTGAAAATGCTTGTCACCAGCCGATCTATATTGCGGCTGAGCTTTGAGCACGAATACCCGGTGCCGCCGCTTAGTTTTCCCGCCGGAAGCATCGATGTGAGTCTTGACGATATTATGCGGAACGCGGCCGTTCGGCTGTTTGAGATGCGTGCCGTGGCGGTTAAACCGAATTTTCGCCTGGATGAAAAGAACGCTTACGCCGCAGCGGAGATTTGCAGCCGGCTAGAGGGTCTGCCGCTTGCGATAGAACTTGCCGCAGCACGCGTCAGAATTCTTTCGCCCGCAGCGATACTCGAACGCTTAAGCGACCGCCTCGGACTGCTGAGCGGCGGTTCGAGAGATCTGCCCGACCGTCACCGGACCATCCACGACATGATCGCGTGGAGCTACGAACTGCTGACACCGGCAGAGAGATCGATCTTTCAACAGCTTTCCGTTTTTGCCGGCGGCTTTTCGATCGAGTCGGCCGAGGCTATCTGTCAGATCGATGGAGGCGAAAATGCTCGCCGTGGGCCGAACATTCTTGACCTGATCGCTTCGCTTTCAGAAAAAAGCCTTATCACTGAACGCACTAACAGGGCGGGCGAGCCCAGATCGAGAATGCTGGAGGTCGTGCGTGATTTCGCCGACGAGGTTCTCGAAGGCGCCGGCGATGGCGAAGAAGTGCGGCGACGGCACGCCGAATATTTCGCGCGAATGGCGGAACTGGCCGAACCGCAGATACAGTCGGCAAACCCGGGAAAGGTCTTCGAACGGCTTGAGACCGAACACGACAATATCCGTGCGGTTATGCGTTGGTCGCTGGAGAAGGAGCCCGCGTTCGCGGTGAGAGTCGCCGCGGCTCTTAGGAATTTCTGGGTACTTCACGGCCACCTCACCGAGGGCTATAACTGGCTGCGGGCAGCTGCGAAAGCTGCCGATGATTCACCATCTTCCACCAGGTTCAAGATATACAGCGGACTGGGGCTTTCGTCGCGTTTTCGCGGTGATCACGGTGTTTCCCGCGATGCATATTCGCAGGGTCTGAAGGTCAGCGAAGAGGCCGGCGACCTGCACGGAGTGGCCGCGTCAAACCGCGGGCTCGGGCTGGTTGCGATGCAGCAGGACGATCTGCAGGCAGCACGCTCGCACTTCGATCGAGGGCTTTCTATCAGCCGCGAGCTTGAGGATGATTTTGGCGTCGCGATGTCGCTGAGTTTTCTCGGCGATCTTTGTCGCGTTGAAAACCGCCACAACGAGGCACGGCCAATGCTCGAGGAGGCGGCATCGCTGTTTCGAAGGCTGGACCGGCGGGTCGCTCTCGGCGATTCACTCAACAATTTGGCAACCGCGGCGTTCGCAGTGGGCGATCACGCGTCAGCCCTCGACCACTTTACCGAGGCTGCCGAGATCGCGATCGAGATCGGTAACAAGATCACGCTGTCACATTCGATGGACGGTTTTGCGGCGATCTCGACTGCGAAGGGCGAAATGCAGCGGGCGGCACGCCTTTCGGCGGCTGCGGAACGCTTGAGAATGGAAGTTGGGTATAAGAATGAACCGGCGGAAACATCGTTCCGCGAGGCCTACTTAGGCCAGCTTCGGTCGGTGCTGAGCCATGCCGAGATCGAGGCCGAAGCGTTGATAAGCAAACGTATGGAACCCGCCGAGCTGTTGTTCGGGAAGGTCGCCGCCTAGCTGAAGACACGCGACGAGCGGCGGTGCGAATCACGCGGAAGCAAAATTTCCATCGCGTCGTCGACCGTTACGATTCCCGCTATATCACCGTCGTCATCTACCACGGGCAACGCCAGCAGATTATATTCCGAGATTATCTGAGCCGCTTCTTCTGCAGGATCCTGCGGATGGGCCGAACGAAACTCGGTCCGCATCACTTCGTCTAACCTCTTCGATGGGTCGGCGAGGATCAGGCTGCGCAGCGTGATCAGCCCGCATATCTTCCAGGAATCTTCCGCCTCGACGACATACATGTAATAGATCATGTTAGGCGTTTCGGCCATTTCGCGAAGCCGCGAGATCGCCCCGCCTACCGTCAGGCTGCGAGGAAAGACGATGAACTCTGTCGTCATCAGGCCTCCGGCCGTGTCGTCAGCGAAATGCATCAGTTCTTCGACCTCGGCACGCTCGTCTTCTTCCATAAGGTTGAAGAGATCGGTTGCTTTCTGATCGTCCATCTCGCCGAGCACGTCCACGGCGTCGTCCGGCGACATCTCCTCTAGTATGTCCGCCGCGCGCTCTTCGTCCATGTCCTCAAGTATGCGCGCCTGTGCCTCTGTGGACATTTCCTCGAGGGTGTCCGCGGCGACCTCGTTATCGAGGCTTTCGACGACCTCGGTGCGATGAACAGGCGAAAGCGTTTCCGCGAGCTGAGCGATCTCGACCGGATGCAGCCGGGAAAGCTTGTCACGCGAGGACCGCAGCTGTACCGTCGCGGTCGCGGTATCGGTGGCGAGATATCCTACGTCGGCCCAATCGATCACCTCGACCGGTCGGTCGCTGCCGTAAAAGCCCTTCGGCATTAGGCGGCGAAGAAATCCCTGAAAAGTGATGTCTGCACCGGCCACACGCCATTCGTCACCGGTATCTATAAGCTGGACGTCATTCACACGGACCACGCGTTTCCCATCGACATCGATCAGCTGATTGTCGAGCACGTCCTTGCCGAGCAATACCTCGCCCTCGCGCCGTTCAAACGGCGTGAGGTCAAGTTTCGGCAAACGCATTTTTATGCCTTTTTCGCCAAAGCTTCCGATATTTCGCTGCGGGATGAAAAATTTCCGTCGGCCAAACTTCGCGACAGTTCCGATAACGGGCGGGTAATCCTCACTGCCATACCGCACGAGCACGTCCGTGACCGAGGCGATGCGTTCACCGCGCGAGTCGAAAACCGGGCGTCCAAGCACCTGCGACAGATAAAGCATACGGAAAATATAGCTTAAAACCTGCGGTTGCAGAAGTTAAAAGCGACGTAAACGAGGTCTTCCCAAACCTGATGCGGCTGTGGTATATTTGACGTGCAGTTACAACATTGTTTGTACTTGCACAACACAACATTGTTCAGTGGCGGATATTCATCCGTCGACCTAAAATCTAAACAGAACCTCAAAATTTCCAGCCGTTTATCGGCTTGTTGAACTGCCTCCCGCCGCAGTATTAGCATCATGACAAGACTCACCGTAATCCTATTTGTCCTAGTGTTATCTGCACTTCCAGCCCTCAGCCAGTCTCCGATGCGTGTCTTTGATAATTTCGACCGCTCGCAGGGGGTGAAAGTTCATACACCGCCGCCTCCGCCGGACCCCAACGCCGGAAAGATCGCCAAACGAGTCAAACGCAACGGCAAGTGGGTCACGGAATACGTCGACCCCGTAAAGAAAACGGCCTCGACGAGGGCTACGAATAGGTTAGCCGAACGTGACGCTGTAATGGCAAACCGGACACGGCTGGCAATGGGTTCAAGCCGCGATCTGAAAGGTTTCACGACCGGGAATCCTGTCTATGACAACCATATCGTTGACGCAAGCCGCAAATATCGCATCGATCCGCTGCTCATTTATGCCCAAATGCATCAGGAGTCTTCGTTCAAGCTAAAGGCGACGTCGCATAAGGGCGCAAGCGGTCTTATGCAGCTGATGCCGGCGACCGCCAGGCGTTTTGGCGTGACGTCTATTTACGATCCGAAGCAGAATATTGACGCGGGCGTACGTTATATGCGGTGGCTGCTGGACCATTTTAATCAGGATGTGGTGTTGGCATTGGCTGGATACAACGCCGGTGAAGGCGCCGTGATGAAATATGGCTGGAACGTGCCTCCCTATCGCGAAACGCGTGAGTACGTACGGCGGATAACAGCACGCTACAACACGATCTCAAACCCAAATTACGTACAGGGCATTAAGCCGACGAACACGCAGGTCGCAAAGGTCGAGCAGAAAGAATCACGGCCGCTGACGGTGATCGAGCCAAGCCCGATGGCGATACGAACGCTTGACGGCAAGATGATGCTGGTTAACCAGTGACCTGCGAAAGTCTGATTTGACTCCTTCCGCTGCGGATATCCGAAAGGGTATCCGCTTTTTTTCGTCGCCTCGTTCCGCAATCCGTCGCCGCGTTCGTCCGCTCGCTCGTCTTCCGCTGGGGTAGAATTGCACGTCAGCAAGCTCTTGCGTTCACCACGGTTTGCACCACTGCAGTCACCAAAATCGTGTTATCGCACATGCCGTGAGGTCCCCAAACGGAAATTTGCGGCACCGGTGACGCAAACCGCGAAGGCTTAAATTTCGAAAGCCGGCATCCGTCACGTATAATCGCAGATTACTAACGTCGGCGGGAGAACCTCAATTTGCAGCACGAGACAATAATCATCCTCGATTTTGGGTCGCAGTATACACAGCTGATCGCTAGACGCGTGCGGGAGCAGGGCGTTTATTGCGAGATCCATCCTTTTACGCTTTCTGCGGACGCTATCACAGCCAAGCGGCCAAAGGGCGTGATACTTTCCGGCGGTCCGTCGAGCGTGACCGACGATGACGCTCCGCGGGTCGGCCAAGATTTTTACTCTCAAGTTGATGCACCGATCCTTGGCATTTGCTATGGAATGCAGCTGGTGGCGATCGATCTAGGCGGGCGAACTGAGCCGGCCGAACGCCGTGAGTACGGCGCTGCAAAGGCGACCGTCCTGAGCGGGAAGACAAAGCTTTTCAGCGAATTGCCTTTTGAGCTCGACGTTTGGATGAGCCACGGCGATCACGTTACCGAACTGCCGCAGGGTTTTCACAAGACGGCGACCACAGGCGATGTGGTGACCGCGATCGAGAATGACGAACGCGGTATCTATTGCGTGCAGTTTCACCCAGAGGTCTCGCATACGCCGCTTGGCAAAGAGGTCCTGCGAAATTTCCTCTTTAACATTTGCGGATGCAAGGGCGATTGGACGCCCGCGAGCTTTATCAAAGAAGAGATCGACAAGATACGAGAAACGGTCGGCCCCGAAGGCAATGTCGTCTGCGGATTGTCCGGTGGAGTTGATTCGACCGTCGCCGCCGCATTAGTGCAGGCCGCTATCGGTGACCGGCAGACATGTATCTTTGTAAACAACGGCTTGCTGCGATATCGCGAATTCGAAGACACGCTGCAGGTCTATAAAGATCATCTTCAGCTGAACGTGATCGGGGTCGATGCGTCGCAGGAGTTTTACAAGGCGCTTGCGGGCGTCACCGATCCCGAACTAAAGCGAAAGGCGATCGGCGGGAAGTTTATCGATGTCTTTGACGCTGAGGCGAAACGCATCGGCAACGTGAAATATCTGGTGCAGGGTACGCTCTATCCCGACGTGATCGAATCCGTAAGCGTCCGCGGCGCTTCCGTCACGATCAAGACGCATCACAACGTCGGCGGCCTGCCGGAAAAGATGGACCTGAAACTTATCGAGCCGCTGCGTGAGCTTTTCAAGGACGAAGTGCGGCTGATAGGAAAAGATCTCGGCATTCCCGAGATGATCTTGGAGCGACATCCTTTTCCCGGACCGGGACTTGGCGTCCGAATGTTAGGCGACATTACGCCTGACAAGGTCGAGCTGCTGCAGAAGGCTGACAAGATCTTTATCGACGAACTGCATAATTTCGGTATCTATAAGGACGTATGGCAGGCATTTGCCGTGTTGCTGCCGATTCAATCGGTGGGCGTAATGGGAGATTTCCGGACGTATGAGCGAACAGTTGCACTGCGTGCGGTTACCTCGACGGACGGTATGACCGCCGACTGGGCACGGCTGCCGCACGATTTTCTCGCCGCGGTTTCCTCGCGGATAACCAGCGAGGTCCGCGGAGTCAATCGGGTCGTTTACGACATCTCGTCAAAACCGCCGAGCACGATCGAGTGGGAGTGATCGTGCCGACGTTTTTGGTTTTATAAGGTGGCGAGCGTTTTGTTGTCGATGCTGCCGCGCAGAAAGTTATCGTTTTGGCTGTGATCGCGATAGCGGACCTTTTTCTCGAGCTTTTCGATCACGGCCCGGCTGAAATCCGTTCCGTTCTCCAGATTCTCGGCACTTCCGAGCCCGCCCGGGCTGAGCACGTTGATCTCCATCAGCTTGTCGCCGACGATATCGAGCCCAACCATGAACATGCCGTCCGCCACCAGTTTTGGACGAACGATCTCAGCTAGTCTGAGTATCTGGTCATCGATCTTTGCCTTTGCGATCTTGCCGCCTGAGGTCAGGTTGCTGCGGGCCGAACCGCTTTTGCTCACGCGGCGGAAAGCAGCGTAACGGCCGTTGACCTGCAGCGGTTCGCCGTTGACGACGAAAAGCCTCGTGTCGCCGTCCTTTGCAGCCTCGAGATATTCCTGAGCGATAACATAACCATCGCGCGAGATAGCCTCGATCATTTGTTCGATATTCGCTTTGTCGCCCGGCTGAACCAGAAAAACCCCGGCTCCGCCCGAGCCCTGCAGCGGTTTCAAAATGGCACGTCCGCCTTCGTCCTTGATGAAATGTCGGATCTCATCAGTATCACGTGAGATGATCGTCCGCGGTCGCACTTCGGGCGAGAAGTGCTGGAAATACATCTTGTTGAGGGCGTTAGACAGCGTACCGGGATCGTTAAGTACGATCACGCCGTGGCGAAGCGCGAGCTCGCCGAAATTGATGCCGGCGGTCTGTGCCCACGGCTGCTCGGCATCGTCTGCCGGATCGTTTCGCAGCATCAAAATGTCGAGCTCAGAGACGCGGATCAGCTCGTGATGTGCAGTTTTCCCAAGCAGATCCTTTAGGTACGACTCACCGTCCTTGTGCTTTTTAGCCTTGGACATTCGTGCTCGTGCGAGCACATGGTCGTCGGTGCCGACGGCAAAATCGCCTACACCCATTTCCCAGGATTCATGACCCATTTCCCGTGCCGAGCGCGCAAGACGCGTTGTGGTGTATCGCGGGTGTTCGGTCGCAACGTCGTTAACGACAAAGCCGATCTTCATATATTGTTTGTTCCCTTCCTTGTAAATTTTTCCGAGAGCTTAGTTTAGACCAGATCGAGCAACGATGCTCCTTGTTTTATTCGATCGAGGCGTTCGGGCGTGTTTTCAAACATCATGTAGCGGGGTTCGAGCGGTGCAGGTTTTAAGACTTCACGCCACTGCAGCTCGCGAATGATCGAGATATGCTCAACGCCCATCTTGCCGACGAACAGTGTCGAGATATCGCCGCCATCGCGAATGTAATTAAGCACATCGACAAGGCCGCGCAGATAAACTGCGTCCTTTGTCAGCCCGCCGCCGCGAAACACGCGCATCGTGATGGTGAACGCCGAACGCCGGCCGAAACCGCGTTCACGAAGCTCATTGAACACGGCCGAGAACTTTTTGCCCTCAGTCAATCGGCGGACAGCGACGACGCGTGCCGCGAGCGTTCGGAGCCGTCCGAAATTAAGCGCATCTGCGAGATATTCAGAAAAAACGGCAAGGCCTTCCTGCAGCTGCTCGTAGCCGGGCAGGCCTGAATAAAGAAGTTTCAGAGGCTGTGCGCGGCCGTTGAAATACGTGACGATATGCGTGCCGACCTCATGCTGCAGCAAACCCGCCAGGCGTTTGGTGGAGATGCTTGTTTCGCGGCCGATCAGCAATTTTCCGTGCGAGACCATCAGCCCTGGCGGCGTGTCCTTTCTTATCTCGACGGTCGCTGCCATTTCGGGATAGCGGCTGCGGTAATGATCGATCTCGGCCTCTGCGATCTCAGCGATCGCATTCGGGCCGAGACGCTCGCACGGTTCAGCCGGGCGTTTTGGAAGGTCGAGTATCTCTTCGGCGAGGGCCATCAGAGCGTCCTCGACCGGCGGGAAAAGCTGCAGGCTTTCGAACATGAACCGCGGCGTGTTGCGATCCTCGATCAGCGTGATGTAGCGGTCAAGCTCGATACGTTTATCCCGCAGCAGATACGCCATCGTCGGGTCCTCGATCGAGTCAAACGAAATGCTGTAGAGCCTCCGCTTGAGCACCTCAGGATCAATGGTCAGAAGGCGGTAATGGAATACGGGATCTTTCTTGAATTTGGATTCCGCAAAATCGGCGAACGCCTCGGTGCTGTTTACGGGTGTGACCGCCATCAGGTAGTTGAACGTGTCGCTAAGCTCCGAAAGCTCGGCATCAGCTTTCCACGCGGCATCCACTAGCAAACGGCGGCCAAGGCGCTGCGGATGTTTGGGCCGTTCGGACGTCTGCACGTTCGCGAATTCAAAGAACGCCTGCTGCAGAGCACCGGAGAATTTTCGTCGAAGATCAGAAAACGATGACAGAAATATCTCGCCCGTCTCCGGGTCTCGGAATACCGGTGATATTTCGATCCCGAGCATTAAACAGCTGGATTGACGGATAAACTTTTCATCGAGCAGCGGCGGGAATCCGGTCGGTGCTAATTGGCTGCCTGCAGCGATCTCGACCTCGCGTTTCATTTGCAGCGATCCGAGGCTTTCTGCAAGCTTTTCAACCGTCGAGGGAACACTGTCTGAAGGCTTATCCGTGAAAACGCGAAACGTTGTCGGGGAAAAAGTGGAAAGCGATCCGGGACTATCGACGCCCGACCAAAGCTCAACTATTAGAAACGCTCCGAAACGGTCGGAAAGTGTTCGGGTGAGCTCGCGGATCAGTCGGAATATGTCGCGATCTTCGGTGTCGTCGCGTGAGATTATGAGGTACGAAGCCTCGCTGAGAATGAGCTGTGCAGTGCCCTTGTCCGTGCGGTCCGCGGGTTCGCGATAAACGCACAGGAACGGCAGCGGGCGATCGATATGGATCCGGCTGGCATTGCCAAGGTCCGACCGGACGCTTTTGCCCGCAGCGAGATCTGAAACGAGCCCATCGACCAAGGCAGAAACAGAAGGTTCTTTTTTTCCTGCGGCTTTCGGCCGGGTCATAGACGTCCTAATTCCTCTAATACGCCTGGAACCGTCGACCGCAGCGCGCTGCCGATCGCGGCGACCATCTGCTCGTCTTTCACACCGGACCACTCATCCATCCAAAATTTCTTGAATTCGATCGCAAGCCCGCAGCCGTCATCAGGGAAACGCTGATGAAGCCATTTGACCTGATTGCCGCCTTTGAACTTTACATTCTCACGCACGTCAAGCTTGCGGCCCTGGAAATCGAAAGAGCGGAGGTCATCGATGAACCGGTCGACGAGCGGTCCCCATTTTTCACGGTCAAGCGTGCCGGTGCCGATGTTCACCTCGGGGTTTTCTTCCGGCGATTCAGGCGGTGCGTCGGGCCCGTTCCGCATGTGGTTGTAGCTGTGAATGTCGAAGAGCACGAACTTTCCGTGACGTCTCTGAACGTCGGTGAAAAGCTGTTCTATCATCGAGTAATAAGCGTCATATTGCTCGAGGGAACCGGCGATGATCTCTTTCGAAGGTTCGCGATCCCAGACGTCGAGGCCCCAGCAATCTTCCGGCCGGACGTAGACGGCTTTATCGCGCGGCCGATTCAGGTCGACCTCGAACCGTGAACGTAGCGCAATGATATTTGTCGGTGCAACGTCCACCCAACTGCTTGTATACGGATCCTCTTCACGAAGCCGGTCGGCCTCGCTGAGCTTCATGATCTCAGCAACCTCGGGCCGCAGATCGTGGCCATCGTGGATCGCCGTCGCGACCAGCGGGCCATCGCCCAATGCCGTCCGCCAAAGGATCGTTTCGTACGTCTTTCTGATTGAACTCTGCAAAAAACACCCCCTTTATCTGTTCCGATCGGAAATAAAAAACTCTGGAAAACCTATTCTAACATCATTTTTTTCGGATGTTTTTCCGCGCCTCCCGGTAGGCACGGGCACAATGGCCGTGCAGTTATGCGATCGACGAAAACAACACGGGTGCATGTGAAGTTTTTCACACTCCGAGAATATCAACGCTCTCCAAAAACTGGATCTGCACGTAAATTCAGGCTTTCGGGTTGGCATACGCCTTGCGATGGTATTGGTCAGAGGCCGAAAAGGCCTAAAGACAAATCTCTCGCACCGGATCTTTTCGGAGTGATCGACCCCAACCAGGTTAAGAGTACCCGAGATCCGAAGGGGGTACTCATGAAGTTAAGAACATACACAATTCTATTTTGGCTCAGTGTGATCTTGCTCTTGGTCGCAGCCGAGGCGGTTGTAGCTCAGAAAACGGTATCCGGCGGTCAGATCTCAAGGTCGGTCACTAAACTTACCACAGGGACCGCACAGCTGATGGCTGAGACCGATCTCTATGGACAGGTCGTGTTTACCGGCAGCGGTTATGCGGCATTTGAACCTGTAGCGGTCTCAGTTGCATTCGCAGAAGGTGAGATCGATATCGTCGTCGGCCAGTGGGTGGCGATGAGCGATGCCACCGGCCGCGTAAGCAGCAAGTGGACCATGCCCGATCTGGCTGGCCACTACCATGCACACGCGGCAGGCGGACAGTCACAGCTGGCGGCCGATACGTATTTCTACGGTCCCGAGATCGTGACGGCGGCAGCGGCAAATCTGGATCAATGCGGCAATGGACCTCTTGGAAATCCCCAACAATGCACCGGGGTAAATTGGATCAACGGCAACCTTAACCACACAAAGGCCCATTATCTTGAGGGCGAGGTTATTCCATACCGCCTCCTCTTTGACGGACTGGACACTGCGGTTCCGCACCGCGTAACCATCGAATGGGACACGACCGAGCAAGGCTTGCATGCTCTGGATTACATCACAAGCTTCTTTGAATCTGAGACGGACGCTCTGCCGTGCTCGGGTGTGATCGGATGCGATCCGACAGTCTTTTCGACTTTTGACATACCGATCGACAGCTGGGTGGCGAATGGCTTCGACGGGTATCCGGGAACTGCGGATGACATCGTGCAGATACCCGGAGTGCTAACGCTCTATGGCGGCACTATAACGGGTGTTAGCAGTGATTACATGCGTAAAGGCCTGTATTCGGGCTCGAGTCAGACCTCATTGACGATCTTTTTCACTGCGAATATTCCAAATCCGGTGCTTGCGTGGGGCGGGCATATCTCGACCCGAGCAGACTGGGGCACGGGTAATTCCGCGATCTCGATCGATGGGTCGCCCTATCATATGAGGTTGCTCGATCTTGATGGAACCGGCGGTAATCAGGATATGTCGCTGTCGAGTTCTGCAACGTTGTTCCCGGGCCGCATTTTCATCATTAAGGACACGCAGCCGAATCGACTGACACCATTCACCTTTACAGCGACAGGCCAACCCGGTGTAAGTGATTTCACCCTTGACGATGATGGCGACGCTAATAACGCTTACTCAAACACACAGCTGTTTGATCACCTTACTTATTTCGGGACCGGCGACCGGGTAACTGTGATCGAAGGTTCGCACACGATGTATTCGCTGGATGCCATCAACTGCACCAGCGATCCGAACGGCGGCGGCGGAACGAACAATAACGTTTACGACCTTCCGGCAGGACGGGTCGATATTACGCTTGAAGAGGGCGAGATCGTCACCTGCACCTTTGTTAATCAATACATCGGGCCGACAGCCGGTAACGCCGTGATAAGCGGACGTGTGATCGACGCGATGGGCTTGCCGATACCGGGAACTGTCATTCGGGTGGTTCGGGCTAAGAATGGTGAGATCAGAACAACGCGGACAGGAAGCTTTGGCTATTACATGGTCGGAGGCCTGGACGCAGGTGAAGGTTACTTTGTTACAGTGGCAAACCGCAGATTCATTTTTGAACCGGCAACGGTGTTCGTCGATGTGAAGGACAACGTGGCCGGACTAGATTTCCAAGCTCAGAAATGAGTTCGGGATCCTTCGGATCGCGGTTAGATCCATAAACAAGGCCGGTGCCAAAAGGTGCCGGCCTTTTTTCGTGCCGAGCGGTGCTATGATATCTGCTCAATGGAGCGAGACGCGGGTATTGTCGAATTTCGTCGTGTCAACTACGGCATCGGAGCGACGGAGATCTTGCGAGGCATCGATCTTTCGATAGCCCGCGGCGAGGTGCTCGTTTTGCTTGGTGAATCGGGATGCGGCAAGACGACGACGCTCAGGCTGATCAATCGCCTTATTGATCCAACCGCAGGCGAGGTTCGCGTCGGCGGACGGCCGACGACCGACTGGGACGCTATCGAGCTGCGGCGCTCGATCGGATATGTGATGCAGGAAGGCGGCCTGTTTCCCCACCTGACCGTCGCTGAGAACGTCGGGCTCGTACCGATGATCGCGGATGCTGATCCGACCGCCACAAGGTCAAAGGTGAAAGAGCTGCTGGAAATGGTTGGCCTCGCGGCCGCGGATTTCGCCGATCGGTTCCCGCATGAGCTTTCAGGCGGCCAGCGTCAGCGTGTGGGCGTCGCACGTGCTCTCGCGGCAGATCCTGAAATAATCCTGCTCGACGAACCTTTTGGAGCGCTCGATGTGATCACGCGGATGAGCCTGCAAAAGGAATTCGCACGGCTGGTCCGCGATTTGAAGAAAACGGCCGTATTCGTTACACACGACCTGCACGAGGCGATGCTGCTCGGTTCGCGGATCGCGCTGATGGAAAGAGGACGGATCGTTTTTCTGGGAACAGCCGAGGAATTTTCACGGTCGAGCGAACCGCTTGCTGCGGCGTACCTCGAGACGATCCGAACATGAATCTGTTCGAATTCACCAGACAGAATTGGGCCGAGCTGCTTGCACTAACCGAGCAGCACATCCTGATCGTTCTGCTTTCTACTGGATTGGCGGTAGCGATCGGTTTGCCGCTTGGCGTGCTGCTGACGCGAATCAAGAGCCTGCAAACGCCGGTCCTTGGTTTTGCAAACGTGATGCAGACGGTGCCGAGCCTTGCGTTGTTCGGGCTGCTGATACCGCTGCCTGTAATCGGCGGGCTGGGAGCGAGGACGGCGATAATCGCGTTGGCCCTGTACGCACTGCTGCCCGTGATCAGAAACACGGTGACGGGCATTCTCGGTATCGATCCAAAGATTCGCGAGGCCGCGGAGGCAATGGGAATGACCGGTTGGCAGCGGCTGAGGATAGTCGAGTTGCCGCTCGCAGCACCGGTCATCTTAACGGGCATTCGCGTCGCTGTCGTTATATCGGTCGGTGTTGCGACGGTCGCGGCTGCGGTCGGCGCAGGCGGCCTGGGAACCTACATTTTTCGCGGCCTGCGGCAGAATGACAATAACCTGCTGATCGCCGGAGCGTTAGCGTCGGCATTGCTGGCATTGGCGTGCGACTTTGCACTCGGGCAGATCGAACGGTCTTTTGCGATCGGTGAACGCTCATTGCGCTTACGCCGCCGTGTCGTTGGCTTCGGGTTGCTCGCCTTGCTCGCGGCGTTAGTCGTCGTGGGAATTGTTATTGAACGCGGCGGCGGCGGTCATGCCTCGACGGCGAATTTAGAGCTACCGGGAACCGGTCAACGAATCGTTGTAGGATCCAAGGATTTCACCGAGTCGATCATCCTTGCCGAGATCCTGTCGCAGATGCTTGAACGCGACGGGTTCAGAGTCGATCGTGAATTTGAGCTTGGCGGAAACCTCGCACACGACGGCCTGCTGTCAGGACAGATCGACGTTTATCCCGAATACACCGGCACGGCGTACACGGCTATATTGAAAAAATCACCGATCACCGATCCGCAGGCAGTGTATGATCAGACCGCGGCGGAGTATCGGGAACAGTTCGGACTGGTCTTAAGTCCGCAGCTTGGGTTCGCGAATGACTTTGCGATATTGGTACGCGGTGACGTCGCACGGTCGCAGAACTTAACGACGATATCCGACGCAGTGCCCGTATCGCGTGATTGGCAGGCGGGATTCGGCCAGGACTTTATGTCGCGGGCAGACGGTTATGCCGGGTTTGCCAAGGCTTACGGATTCAATTTTGCCCGCCAGCCGCGCGAGATGGACCTGTCGCTTACGTATCGAGCTCTTGAATCAGGCGAGCTTGAAATCATAGCGGGCAATTCGACCGACGGGCTGATCGCCGCACTCGATCTTTTCCAGTTGCGCGACGATCGCCGCTACTTTCCGCCATACCAGGCTGTCTTCATCGCACGGCAGCAGACGGCGTCGGCACTCTCGGCTGCGTTCCGGCGTTTGGCAGGAAGTATCTCGACCGAGGAAATGCGGCGGCTGAACTACGAAGTTGACGGGAACCGGAAGGTGCCAAGGGATGTCGCAGCGGAATGGCTGAACGCGTCGAAATGATATCGCGCTCGATGCCGGGCTTTTTGCATCTTATAAATGGACAGATTACGATCGACCCACGACTGGCTCTGTAGGCCGCAAATAAGCCTTGCAACTCGCCGTAAATTATTGTAATCTCATAGTTTGATAATTCCATCGCTCTTTTGTCGACGGTAAACCCGCTTTCATTGTGAAAGCGTTTTGATAGGAACGAGAGATGGGCACGTTAAATAACTGTCAGAAGCGGCACTGCTTTCTTGCTTTGCCTTTCTCGCGTTGGTCCTTCTCGCTGCTACCGTCACCGAAAGTTACAAACCCACCGTTAGAACTTCTTAAATAATCACTGAAGAACCGTTTTGAGGTTCGGAGTCTGTCTAAAATTAGGCACGCTCCGGGTTTGAGCTGAATCTGCTCGAATGCCTGTGCTGCAGGAACCCCCGAACACTTTCGGTTGAAAGAGTAAAATAGAAAGATACAAATGAATTTCAAAGATCTAGGCTTGCTGCCGTTTTTAGCGGATAAGTGCGAGCAGATGGGCTACACACAGCCTACACCTATTCAACAGCAGGCCATTCCCGTCATTTTGAACGGCGGAGACCTGATCGGTACCGCAGAGACGGGAACCGGAAAGACGGCCGCATTTTTGCTGCCGATATTACAGAAACTGAGCAGCGGCGGACGCCGGCGCGGTACGACCGTACTGATCTTGTCGCCGACACGCGAGCTCGCAAACCAGACCGATGCGGAATGCAGAAAGTTTGCCCCGAAGGGCATTCGCTGTGCGGCCATCATCGGCGGTTCCGGATATGCCAAGCAGATCCAGAACATCAAGCAGGGCGTCGATATCCTTATCGCGACCCCGGGACGCCTTATCGATTTTATCGATCAGGGAATGATCAAGCTGAACTTTGTCGACACGCTTGTGCTCGACGAAGCAGACCGCATGCTCGATATGGGCTTTTTGCCCGCGATCAAGCGGATCACTAAGCTTGTGCCCGAAAAACGGCAGACGCTTTTCCTTTCAGCGACGATGGCCTCGAATATCGAGAATATCGCTCATTCGCTGGTAAAGGATGCGACGTACGTCGAGGTCAGCAAACGCGGCAAGGCCGCCGTGACCATCGAGCAGCTCGCGTACCCGGTAGCACAACAGCATAAAATGCCGCTGCTGCTGGATATCCTTTCAAAAGAGGACATCGACCGCGTGCTCGTTTTCACACGTACAAAGCGTGGAGCCGACCGTCTTGCAAGCGTTTTGGAGAAATGGGACCACAAGCCCAACCGCATCCATGGCGACCGTTCGCAGTCGCAGCGTGAGGCTGCATTGAGGTCGTTCAAGACCGGACGGACCAAGATCCTGGTTGCAACGGACGTTGCAGCGCGTGGAATCGATATTGATTCGGTCTCACATGTGATAAACTATGACGTGCCCGCCGCTCCGGAAGATTACGTACACCGTATCGGCCGAACGGGCCGGGCCGGTAACAAAGGCAGAGCGATCACACTTTTCACCGCCGCGGACGAGCTTTCAATGCGTGCGATCGAAAAGCTTACGGGCCAACAGCTCGAAAGGGTCGTAGTGCCTAATTTTGGTGGGGTGGCTGCAGCTCCTGCCGCCGCGTCGTCAAAGTTCGTTCCGAAACGAACATTGCGAACGACGGGTGGCCGACGCCGCAGATTTTAATAAAAAGGCAGAGATATGGTTGTTAAAGCAGAAAAATACGCAGTTGGTGATTCTATAACGATGATGTGTTCGGGGTGCGACGACGAAAGGCCCCACACTATCGAGACCGTCACGAAGCTCGGAAAGATATCAAAAGCGATCTGCAGCGAGTGTGAAGGTGTCAGCACCTTTAATCGCGGCGTGAAAACGTCGGTTTCGGTCGGCAAGTCAAAAACGGCTTCGCCCTATGACCGGACCCGAAAGTATAAGAAAGGTCAGGCGATGATGCATGACAAGTTCGGTCACGGAGAGGTGACAGCAGTGCTGGAACCTCAAAAGATCGATGTACTTTTCGGGGATCAGACACGAAGACTGATACACGCACAAAACTAAACAATTAAAAAGCGGGCTGCCTTAATCAAGCAGCCCGCACTTTTTTGTTCAGTTAGTTATCAGCGGCGGCCTTTTAGAAGGAAGCCGACAACCAGACCGATCGCAGCAGAGATCAGGATCGTCTGCCCGGGTTTCTGTCTCGCAAATTCCTTTGCGTCCTCGACCAGCTCTTTCGGGTCCTTCGACTGCAGTTCTTTGAAGCGCTCCTCAGCGTAGGCAAGCTTTTCGCTCGCATAGTCTTTCGCCTTCATCGCGGCGTCCTGCACTTTCTGCCCGTATTCCTGAGCCTGCATTTTAATATCTCCCAAATACTCGTCTTTACCTGACGCGAACGGGTCGTTCGTGACCGGCACCATACTCTGTTCTAATTCCCTTTCCGCTTTCTTAACTTCGTTTTCAAAATCTGACATTTCAATCTCCTCCTTTTTCTTCGAACCATAAACTAACGCAAACAGTGTTCCGTTGGATAATTTTCCGGCTTTTACGCCGCTGCGGCCGATGCTCCCGCGGTAAATGTAACGAAATCCAACAATAAAAGTTCGGCGAATTGATACACAACCGCGTAAATTCACGCGTTAACTATAAGCATTAAAGCGCAGATCCTCGGCGGCTTGGCAAGAATGTTTTACTGCCGCTTGACAATGCTTTTGCTGATAATGTAAATCTTACGTCTTTCAAAGTAAGTAAGCACTTACTTTTACCTGGGGGAGTTCATTGATCGATAAGATTTTCAATTGCGATAAGACGGGTAGAATGACTGGCGATGCGAGGCGCGAGCAGATAATCGCGACCGCCGTCGACCTGTTCTCAAGACATGGCTTCAGCGGCACGACCACGAAAAAGATCGCCGAGGCAGCGGGCGTGTCAGAGGCGATGGTATTTCGCCACTTTGCCAGCAAGGACGAGCTGTACGCGGCGATCCTGCACAATAAGGTCTGCGAGGGCGGCGAACATCAGTTCCCGTGGGAAGGCAACACCGACCTGCTGGCAGCAATGGAACGCAGCGACGATGAAGAGGTCTTTTACCTCTTGGCCGTTCGAGCTCTCGAAAAGCACAGGGCCGATGAGGGTTTTATGCGTCTGCTGTTCTATTCGGCACTCGAGGACCACGAGATGTCGACGCAGTTCGTTCACGATTTTATTTCCAGGCTCTACATTTTCATCGGCGGATACATCGAGAAGCGGCAGTCAGAAGGCGGAATGCGTGAGGTCGACCCGCGGATCGCTGTCCGGGCATTCATGGGAATGCTGATCCACCATTCGCTGAACAATATCCTGTGGGACAAGGACAGGCGGCTGATAGATATTTCGAATGAGGTAGCGGCAAGAAATTTTGCCCAGATCCTTATCGGCGGAATCAAGAAATAATCATAAGAAAACACCGGACGTATTCCGGAACGTTGATCCAGATGAGAAACAACAGATCAATCCTTGCACTGTGTGCGGCGGCTTCGGCCATTTTCCTGGCGGCGTGCGGTTCAGGCGACGCGAGCAATGCGAACACGCAGCCCGCACCGACGACCGTTGACGTGACGACCGCGCAGGCTACGCTCGTTCAGATACCGACCTATATCGAGGCCACCGGTAATCTCGCGAGCGATGCCCAATCGGACGTCGCACCTGCCGTTGGCGGCAAGATCGTGCAGGTCAATTTTGACATCGGCAGCTACGTGCAGCAGGGCTCGGTGCTGGTAAGGCTCGACGCTCGCGACGCGAATATTCGGCTCGACCAGGCACGCTCGCAGCTTGAGCAGTCACGGCAAGCGGTTCAGCAGGCTGAGGCAAACGTGCAGCAGGCCATCGCAAATCTTCGCCAGACGCAGGCAAGGCTCGGCGTTGGCGACGGCGAAACCTTCCGCATCGAGAATTTCTCGCAGGTGAAATCGATCACCGCACAGCTTGAGCTCTCTAACAAGGAACTCGCCCGTGCGGAACGACTGCTGGCGACCGGCGACATATCGCGTTCGGCGTACGATCAGCGAAAGTCGCAGCGTGACAGCCTGCTTGGCCAGCTCGACGAAGCACGTTCGAATGCGGCGGTAGCCATAAGAGCGATAAGTACGGCCCAGGCCGCGGTAGGCACGGCACGGGCTGCCGTCGGGCCGCTCCAGGCTGCGGTCGGGACGGCACAGGCGCAGGTCGATCAGGCACAAAAGGCCGTGAGCGATACGAACGTGCTGTCGCCCATCAGCGGCTATGTCGCAGAGCGAAATGCCGACGTCGGCGAATTCATTTCTCCGAACACACCGAATGCAAAGCTCGCAACGATCGTCAGGACATCGACCCTGCGTATGCAGATCGATCTGCCCGAGCAAAATGTCGGCAAGGTTGCGACCGGCCAGGGCGTTTCGATCCAGGTGACGGCTTTTCCTGACAGGAACTTCGCGGGCACGATCGTTCGCATTGCGCCGAGTCTGGATCCGACGACTCGCGTCCTGAACGTTGAGGCTGAGGTGCAGAATGTCGACGGGTTGCTGAAGCCCGGACAGTTCGCAACCGTACGCATTACGCAATCTAAACCCGAACCGGCGGTGATGATACCGGTGAGTGCGGTAAAGACGACGGGCGATTCAAATTCGGTTTTTGTGATCAAAGACGGGGCGGCCCGTGAGGTCATCGTCCAGCTCGGATTACTTGAGAACGAGATGATCCAGGTGAAACGCGGACTGGTCGAGGGCGATATCGTCGCCGTTACCAATGTCGCCCAGCTCAGCGATGGCGTCTTCGTTAGGCAATAGGTAAAAAGGGGCTTGGCAGGTTCGGACTAATAACAAGTTATGCAGTGGTTAGCAGAAGTTTGTGTAAAGCGGCCGGTCTTCGCGACGATGCTTATTTTGTCGCTCGTGGTGGTCGGGGCGTTCTCGTTCCTGAGCCTTGGCGTCGACCTGTTTCCTAAGATCGACTTCCCGACTCTGACGGTGACGGTGGTCAATCCCGGTGCGTCGCCCGAAGAGATCGAGACCGAGATCACCGAAAAGATCGAGGAGGCGGTCAATACCATCAGCGGTATCGATGAACTGCGGTCGTCGTCGATCGAGGGTATTTCGCAGGTCTTTGTTCAGTTCGTGCTGGAAAAGGACGTCGAGGTCGCATTTAACGAAGTCCAGCAAAAGGTCCAGCAAAAGATCCCCGATCTGCCGGTAACGGCTGAGCAGCCGACCGTTATCAAGCTCGATACCGACGCAGCTCCGGTACTGCGCATCACGGTATCTGCACCGGCACCGCTTCGCGAGGTGACACAGGTCGCCAAAGACCAGATCAAGGAACGCATTGAATCCGTCAACGGCGTCGGACAGGTGACGCTTATCGGCGGCCAGGAACGCCAGATTAATGTCTGGGTCGACCCTGACAAGATGCGGTCGTACAACGTGACCGCTGCCGAAGTTTCAAACGCTCTCCGTATTCAAAATATCGAATTCCCAAGCGGCCGTCTCGAAGAAGGCCAGCAGGAAACGGCTGTTCGCACGATCGGCAAGATCAAAAAGGTCGACGAGTTCAACGAGATCGTCGTCGCGACCCGCGGCGATTACCCGGTCAAGGTTAAAGACATCGGCTACGTCGAGGACGGTGCAGAAGAGATCCGATCGGAAGCACGCCTCAACGGTATGCCCGCTGTCACGCTGGTTATTGCGAAGCAATCAGGACAGAACACCGTCGCGGTCGCACGCGAGATCAAAGAACGTCTCGTCGAGATCGAACGCAGCCTGCCGAACGGTTACCAGATGCGGATCATCGGCGACAACTCGATCTTTATCGAGAATTCGGTCGCGGCTCTCGAAGAGCATTTGATTCTCGGGTCGATCTTCGCGTGTATCGTCGTTTTCATCTTTCTCTGGAGCTTCCGTTCCACGTTCATCGCAGCACTCGCGATCCCGACCTCGATCATTTCAACGTTCGCTCTGATGTTCGCGATGGGCTATACGCTCAACTCGATCACGATGCTCGCGCTGACGCTGATGGTCGGCATCGTTATCGACGACGCGATCGTCGTGCTCGAGAATATCTATCGCTTTGTCGAGGAAAAGGGAATGAACCCTTTCCAGGCGGCGATCGAAGGTACACGTGAGATCGGGCTCGCGGTTCTCGCGACGACGCTGTCGCTGATGGCGGTGTTCGTACCGATCGGCTTCATGCAGGGCATCGTCGGGCGGTTTATGTCGAGCTTCGGCCTGACGGCTTCGTTCGCCGTCGCCGTCTCGCTGATCGTCTCGTTCACCCTGACGCCGATGCTCGCGGCACGTCTGATCAAGCGGCCCAAGCATGCAAAGCCGGTCGAGGACGAAGCCTTCGCAAGTGATGTAAATGTCGACGGAACGTTGGGAAAGAATATAGATCGAAAGGAAGAGCATTCCTCGAAAGAAACGGGTTGGTTCCGCCATGTTCTCGACACATATACCACGATGCTCCGGTTCTCAATGGGACACCGCTGGGTGATCGTTGTCGTCTGTATCGCCGTTTTCGCATCGATAATCCCGCTCTTCTACTTCGTCGGAAAGAACTTCCTGCCGGTTGATGACCAATCGCAGTTCGAGGTTTCGGTCCGCACACCCGAGGGGTCAAGCATCGGCGAAACGTCACTCAGAATGGAGCGGATCGCCGCCGAGATACGGCAGATGCCGGGCGTGACCGATACGCTTGTGACGATCGGCGGCGGTGCTCAGCAGGTCGTCAATTCGGGGTCGATCTACGTCAAGCTCAGCGATCTGAAAGAGCGTGACAAGTCGCAGGAAGACCTGATGTCCGACACGCGTGAACTGCTGGCAAAATACGGCGACGAGCTTCGTACGGGCGTGCAGCAAGTGCAGGCGTTCTCAGGCGGCGGTTTTCGAAATGCGAACGTACAGTTCCTGATAGCCGGGCCTGATCTGAAAAAGCTTGAGGAATATTCTGCAGAGATCCTCGAGAAAATGAAGACGATACCGGACGCGGTGGACGTCGATTCGACCCTGATCTCAGGCAAGCCTGAGGTGCAGCTCGAGATCAATCGCGACGTCGCGGCTGACCTGGGCGTGCGTGTCGGTGACATCTCGCAGGCACTGAACACTCTTGTCGCGGGGCAAGAAGCGACCACATTTAATGAAGGCACGGATCAGTATGAGGTTCGGGTTCGCGCATTGAACGCGTATCGCACGGACGTCGAAGGCTTAAGCCGGATGATCGTGCCGTCGTCAAAGGTCGGATGGGTATCGCTTGACCGGCTCGTGACGCCGATCCCCGGAACGGGGCCGAGCTCGATCGAGCGTACGAATCGCCAGCGGCAGGTCACGCTGCTTGCGAACACTCGTCCGAATGGTTCAGCAACGACGATCACGTCTGAGATCGACCGTTTCGTTGAGCAGATGAACTTGCCCGCGGAATACACGACGGGCTACGTCGGCCAATCGAAAGAGCTGCAGAAATCGCTGTACTACTTTTTGCTCGCGATCATTCTGTCGTTCGTATTTATGTACATCGTGCTGGCCGCCCAGTTCGAATCCTTTATACATCCGGTCACGATCCTGCTGACGCTGCCTCTTTCGATACCGTTCGGCATCGTCAGCCTGCTCATCTTTGGGCAGACGGTGAATATCTTTTCGGGGCTCGGCCTGCTGCTGCTTTTCGGCGTCGTTAAAAAGAACGCCATTCTGCAGATCGATCACACAAACACGCTGCGTGCCCGCGGTATGAGCCGCTACGATGCGATCATTCAGTCGAACCGCGACAGGCTGCGGCCGATCCTGATGACCACGCTCGCACTTGTTGCCGGAATGATCCCGCTCGTCTTATCGACTGGTGCGGGGTCGGGAACGAACCGCTCGATCGGCGTTCTGGTCGTCGGCGGACAGACTCTCTGCCTGCTGCTTACGCTGCTCGCGGTGCCGGTCTTTTATTCGATCTTCGACGACCTGGCTGAGAAGCAGGTGTTCCAGTACGTCGGACGATTTTCCGACTGGCTGTTCGGCGGTATCAGACGCCGGTTCTCAGCGGCGACGGGGTTGCTCACGGGTAAGAATTAATAGCTTTTCTTTATCGTATCGAACGAATTATATTTATGGGTTCGAGATCATATTTTGCAGTCATATTAGCGATATTGCTCTGCGCGGCCGGCGCCAACGGGCAGGCGGAGCCGCCTTCGCCCGTTCCGTCGCCGACGCCGTTCGTCGCGGATCCGCAAGGCGTGCTGCCCGAGAACGTGCCTGCGGTCCCTGAGGTCGCACCAAATTTCGCATCTGAGGACCGAAGCCTTCCCGATCTCGGCCGTGCGGGCGTGGACGTTACCGAACAGCGGCCCCTTTCGCTGAGCGAGACGATCGCGTTGGCACTTGAGAATAACCGGGACATCGAGGTCACGCGGAAGACGAATCAGATGGCAGAGTTCGACCTGATCGCGGCTCGCGGTTTCTATCAGCCTAGGCTTGCCGGACAGGCTTACTACGAGCGGGCGACCGTGCCGAATATCAGCATCTTCAGCACGAATGAAACGACGACACAGGGGTCGTTCGTCGGCAATGCCGGCTTGACCGGTTTCGTACCGCAATTTGGTACCGTGTTGAATGCAAATTTCAGCAATCAGCGTGTGACGACCGATAATCCGATCTCGATCTTGAGCCCGCAGTTCAATTCGAACCTGACGTTCTCGGTCACGCAGCCGCTGCTTCGCGGGCGCTCGTTCGATCAGCCGCGGCGCGTCATTGAGATCGCAAAACGAAATATCGAGATAACGGATACGCAATTCCGGCAGCGTTCGATCGAGATCGTAGCAGCTGTCGAGCGAGCGTACTGGGACCTCACCTACGCGCTTCGGAACCTGCAGGTGCAGCGTGACGGCGTCCGCGATGCAAAGGTCCAGCTCGAGCACAATCGTCGGCTGGTCGATGAAGGCCAGCTTGCACCGATCGACATCGTCGCCGCTGAGACGCAGGTCGCCAATTACGAACAAGCTGTCTATGACGCTTTGAACGTGGTCAACGTCGCAGAGAACGCTCTAAAGAATCTGATCTCGCCGAATCGTAACGCCGAGCTTTGGAGCGAAGCCATCGTACCTGTCGATCCGGTAGAGGTTACGGTGCCCGGCACCTCGCTGCCCGAGGCGATGGACGCCGCGATCGCGAACCGCCCGGAGCTTGAGATCAACCGCTATCAAAAAGACATCAACGTGATAGACCAGCGTTTCTACAAAGACCAGACGAAGCCGCAGATCGACCTGATCGCGAGCTACGGATCTGCGGGCATCGGCGGCTCTGCGAATCCGAATTTTCAAAGTCCCTTTTGTGCCACGACACCCGATCCGCCCGCATGCCAGGCCGCTCAAATACAGCCGGTCCTGCAAGCGATCGGCGGCGGCGGTTCGGCGTACACGGATATCTTTGGCAATAAATATCCGACATATCGCGTTGGCGTGCAGTTCAATTTGCCGCTGTTCGGCGACAAGACCGCGAAGGCGAACCTGGGCAAGTCGCGTGTCGAAAGCGAACGTCTTGACGTTCGGCGTGAAAGCATTGAACAGGCCGTTCAGGTCGAGGTGCGTAATGCGGTGCAAGCTGTAAGGACCGCCGAGGCACGTCTTCGGACTGCATCGGTCGCACGGGAGAACACAGCGAAGCAGTACGAATCAGAACAGCGAAAGCTGGACAACGGCCAGTCCGACGTTTACCGTGTGCTCGAGCGCCAAACTGCACTCACCGCGGCCCGCTCCAACGAGCTGCGGGCACGGATCGAACTCAACAAGGCCATCGCCGAGCTGGAGCGCGCGACAGGCAGAACGCTCGCAGCTAACAACGTCGAAGCCCGGCTCAAGTAATGAGGACCGTTTACATCAAAGAATTTGGCGGGCCTGAGCAGCTCGAGATACGTGAGGTCGCCAAACCGTCTCCGCCCGAAAGCGGCGAGATTCTTGTGCGTGTCGCCTATGCCGGCCTGAATCGTGCCGATCTGCTGCAGCGGCGTGGGCTTTATCCTCCGCCGGCCGGCTTCGACCCGCATCGGCCCGGCCTTGAGTTTTCGGGAACCGTGGAACAACTCGGCGAGAATGTCGCGGGCCTGAGCGTCGGCGACAAAGTTTGCGGGATCACGGCGGGCGAAGCCCAGTCAGATCTATTGACCATAGATCATCGGCTTGTGGCCGCGGCGGAACTTAGCCTCAAAGATCTAGGTGCTGTGCCCGAAGTTTTCGTGACCGCCCACGACGCGCTATACACGCAGGCAAACCTTCGAGAAGGCGAGACCGTCCTGATCCACGCTGCGGCTTCGGGCGTCGGCTTGGCCGCGGCACAGATCGCAAAGGCAGCCGGTGCGAAAGTTATCGGAACGACTCGCAGCCCGGAGAAAGCAGAGCATTTGTCTGGAAAGTATGGTAATTGGTTTGACCAATTGCTGGTGACTGACGAAGGGCCGAACTTTGCGGACATCGTACTAGAGCTGGGCGGTGCAGATGTGACACTCGACCTTGTCGGCGGCGATTACTTTCCCGAGAATTTGAAATGTGCCGCGGAAAAGGGACGCATAATATTGATCGGGCTGACCGCGGGACGAAAGGCTGAATTCGATCTTGGAGCGGCACTATCAAAGCGGCTGACCATTCGCGGCACGGTGCTTCGCAGCCGCTCGCTCGAGGAAAAGGCGGCAGCGATGGAAGCCTTTCGAAGCGAGATCGTGCCGCAGCTCGGCAAAGCTTTTCGGCCCGTGATCGATAAGTGCTTTCCGATCGAGAATGTGCGTGAAGCACACGAATTCCTGGAATCGAATGCGACTTTAGGCAAGGTTCTGCTCGTCCTGGGCTGAGCAGTGAAAGCCGATCAAAACCGGCAACCGGGCGGCGTTAACGCGTCTCTAATCTATGTGCTTGTAGGATTTCCGCATGTGGAAAAGTTTTCTTTAGATCATCGTGTCGAAGTCTAGAAAGATATTTTTGACCGGTTTTCCGGGATTCATCGCCGGCCGCCTTGTCGAGAAAATGGCCGGCACGGAGACGGAGTTCTATCTATTAGTACAGTCCGTCTTTCTTGAGCGAGCGAAAGCGGAGATCGAAAGGATCGTTTACGAAACCGAAGCGCCGCTCGAAAATTTTACGATCGTCGAGGGTGACATCACACTTCCGGGACTCGGCATTACGCCGGAAGATCACGCTTTCCTAGCCGAACAGATCACAGAAATATTCCATCTCGCGGCGATCTATGACCTCGAGGTCGCGCGCGAACCGGCATATGCGGTGAACCTCGAAGGCACGAAGAACGTCAACGCCTTCGCGGGTTCGATGCGACGCCTTGAGCGGTACAACTACATCTCGACCTGCTATGTCGCCGGCAAGCGGACAGGCCGGATCCTCGAAAGCGAATTAGAACACGACGCCGGTTTTCGCAATCATTACGAAGAGACTAAGTATCTCGCGGAGTTAGAGGTCGAACGACTAAAAGGCACTATTCCGACAACCATCTTCCGTCCGTCGGTCGTCGTCGGTGATTCGCATACGGGTGAGACGGCGAAGTACGACGGCATCTATTACCTGATCTTGTACCTTCTCAAATCGCCGGGACTGTTTCGTCTGGTTAACGTCGGCAACGAGCGTGTCAGGCTGAACCTCGTGCCGGTCGATTTTGTAGTTGACGGCATCGCCGCATTGTCCGCTGAGGAGCGGGCGATAGGCAAGACCATCGCCCTCGCCGATCCCGAGCCGCTGCCGACGGCCGAGCTGTTCAACGTGCTGGCAACCGAGCTCGTCGGTAAGCCTTCGATCGTGCAGCCGCCGGCATCGGTCGTTGAGCTGCTGTTAAATTCACCGGTTTCGCCCGCAGCCACCGGGCTGCCGCATTCCGGCGTACCGTATTTCTTCATTGATCAAACCTACGATACGGCCATCGCCGATGAGATGCTCAGCTCTCACGGTATCAGGTGTCCGTCATTCCGCGACTACGCCGCCGTTCTGATTGATTTCGTTAAAAAGCATCCGACGCTGTAGATCGTTCATCATAAAGCCTGAATGGAAAATCGCGGGTTGGCATTGAGATCCATCTTTATCATCCTGGCCATCGCGGCCTTTTTTTCGGGCGCGGCTGGACAAAGTGGACGCGTGCAGCCAACGCCAACACCGCCGGAAGACGAACCCGTCCGCATCGATACCGAAGAGATAAAGCTGAACATTCTGGCTCTGGACGAGGACGGCAGTTACGTTTCTGACGTGCAGCCGGAAGACCTCGTGATCACCGATAACGACATCCTGCACCAACCGACAAGCCTTCGCCGAATGCCCGCAAATGTTCTGATCGTTATGGATACAGGCGGTGAGATGCGTTTCCGAAAGTCGCTTGATCAGACGCGCGATACGGCACTGTCGCTGGTTGCAGCTCTGTCGCCGGAAGATAATGTGGCGGTCATTCAGTACAGCGACAAAGCCGAGCTGGTCGAGAATTTCTCATCGGACCGCGAACGGATCGCAACAGCTATTGGTCGGACAAAGTTCGGTCGCTCGTCCGCGTTTGTCGACGCTTTGGACCTCGCTATCGAAACGCTCGCCGCGAGCCCGCGCGACAATCGGCATCTCGTGCTCATCACTGACGGCACCGACAGCATTTACGGCGCAACCGAACGCGCGGCCGCGATGCGTCGTCTGCTGTCGACCGACATTAGTGTTCATGTCATCAGCTACACGCGGATGGAGGCGAACGACATCGAGCCTCGCACCAAGGGAATCTCAAAATCTCCGCCGCCGAAAGCCATGCCCGACGAGGTCGCCGCAACGCTGCCCAATGGCGTTCGCGACGTCGCTCGGGCACCAAAGATCGGCCCGACGATCATCGTCGACCGCAAGCATCTCAAGCGTATGCGCGACCGTCGCGACGACCTTGAGACCAGCGAACTCGCCCTTACTTCGCTCGCTGAGAATACAAATGGCACCATCGTGATCCCGATCGATAACGAGGAAATGATCGCGAAAACCGCCGCCGTTGCGAAATTTATCGACTCCAGCTACGTCCTGACCTACATGCCCAAGATCGCGATCAGTGAGAGTCCGGATCTACGCACGATCACGGTCACATCAAAGCGTCCCGGCCTGATCATTCAGGCAAAACGCAAATTCGCTCTGCCTGCCCGGCAGTAGTTCGAACTTCACCAGCTCAGCTTCCGTAACAAGGTTCATTGTAACCGCCTGCAGGGCGCGGGCGTCTTTTCTACCAAGTTTCGGAAAATGTCCTGATGCAGAGCTACCCGACGGCACTCGAAAGCAAGGCGTTACTGGGGTTGAATGATGATTCGGCCAACGGTACCGCCGCAGCCGGCGTGCTCTCAGAGCGGACCGACCGTCAGCTGGTAGATATCGTGCTGGCTGGCGACGAATCTGCATTCGAGCAGATATTCGACCGGCACAAGCATATGGTCGCAAAGCTGGCCGGCCGCTATTTCCGCCAGCCCGCCGAGGCCGAAGACGTTCTGCAAATCACCTTCGCCAAAGTTTTCACCGAGCTCGAACGCTTTCGCGGCGAACACGAGTTCTCGCTCGCGGGCTGGATCAGGCGGATCGCGGTCAATGCTTGTCTGGACGCGCTCCGCAGCCGCAAGCGAAAACCCGAATCTTTTTGCTGCGAACTGAGCGATTCGGAAATGGCTGAAATGGCCAGAGTATCGTCCGCCGCCTCGGGCGAAGCCGAGATCACTGACCGAGACCTGATCGAAAAGCTCCTTTCGCATCTGGACCCTGAAGACCGCGTCGTATTGCAGCTCCTGCATTCCGAAGATATGCCTATCGCGGATATCGCCGCAGCACTCGGCTGGTCCGCCTCCAAGGTCAAGATCCGCGCATGGCGTGCCCGCCGCGCACTAAGAAAGGTGATCCGTTTATACCTATAGTTGAATGACAAAGCCTGTCTTTCCCCCTTTCCCGTCAAACTGTTAAACCCGCTATTTATATAGTCATTTTTCGGACAAACGTCGGACGCAATTCGGGAGCGGCTTATGTCAATATCGAAGCGGTTCCCATTAAAAGTCTATTACAGTCTCCGGAAGTATACCTGGAATAGAACTCCCTGCGGTTCACCTCAGAAATTCCTGCATCGACTTTTGAGATTGTCGGCCATCGTGGCCGTTGTCTGAACTATGTTCTTCAGAACCTCACAGCTCATCAAGAATGAGCGCGAAGTCGTGCTGATCGCATTCGTCGCGTTCGCATTTTATGCGTGCGCGTTTTGGTGGGGCTTGCCTCACGCTACCCACGCCCAAGGGGTGCACGGCTGGGATGTGGACGGCGTTACGGGGCTGCTGACGCTTTCGGAATTGCACAATCTCGTTTTGGGCCCCGAAAAGGACTGGTGGCTGGCGTATCCGGTTTTTCACTACCTGCTTCTCGGTGCTCTCTATTTCCCGTATCTCGCATATGTGTTCTTGACAGGCGGCTTGTCGCAGCCAACGGATATATATCCGTATGGCATGACAGACCCGGTTTCCACCTTGAGGCATTTGGTACTGATCGGACGGTTTGTCACCGTGCTGATGGCAAGTGCTGTCGTGGCTAATACCTACCTAACAGCCAGGACGATCTGGGATACCAGTACGGCGAGGCTCGCTGCGATCGCCATCGCATTGCCGGCTCCCATGGTCTATTACTCGCGAACGGGAAATCTCGATATTCCGGTCCTATTCTGGATGACCTTAGCGGTTTTGATGATCGCTCGAAGTCTGAAATACGGGTTCACTGTTAAGCGAGCGGTACTTATCGGCATCTTTTCAGCGGTGGCAGTTTCAACTAAGGACCAGGCATATGCGCCCCTGATCATTGGGATGGTCGCTCTGATGATCGTGCATATACGGAACAGCCCCGAAACCGACCGTTGGAGATCGCCTTTGACGATGGTCGGAACCGGGTTTTTCGCATTCGTCCTCTCGAGCGGGCTGGTATTCGCACCAACACGATTCTTCAAGCACATAGAGTTCGTTCTCAACTTCAAAAGCACCTTTTGGAATGTTGCTAACCTCGATCTCCTTCATGACCCGACGCCTCACGGTTATTTCGATCTGAACCTCGAGATCTGGCAATACCTTTTGATGGCGATCGGACCGGTATTGCTGGTAGTCGGTGTGATCGGGTTGCTGGTCTCGTGGAGAGCCGAGGTATTTACAAAACTATTGTTGGGAATGCTGCTGGCTCATGTGCTGTTTGTGATCTTCCCGATAATGCATATGCAGTATCGGTACACGCTCTTCCCCATCTTCGTCTTCTCGTTCTTCATCGCTCGTGCCTTCGGCTTTGCATTAGAACGTCCGATACGGGCAAAGGCGATCGCGATGGGCGTATTGCTCCTCGGGTTTTCATGGCTCGCGTTGAGAAGTATCGACCTCACGTATCAGATGGTCTCTGATTCCCGCTATGCGGCCGCGGAGTGGCTGGAGACACACGCATCTACTGGTGATAAGATCGCTTTTGTCTCGCTCACCCAGATACCGCATCTGCCTCCGGGAACGTCAGCTATCGATCTTATCGAAGACCCTGAACCCCTATCCAGCCTTGTCGCCAAAGAAGCCAGATTCCTATTGCTTCAAACAGATTTTTCGAGCGAGCGGATCGACAAATACAGTCGTTTCTTCCCGGCCGAACTCTACGACGCAATGGTTGACGGTTCTCTCGACTACGAAAAGAAGGCGGTATTTGTGTCCAAATCTCTCTTCACGGGATTTCTTCTGGACCTGCCGCTAGTAACACCGCATCTTGTAAATCCGCGGGTCACGATATTCGAATTAGCCGATGGGCCCGAATAACGATCGCCGAATAGAAAATCGGTAACCGCCGCCCGCCGGCTGACGTCTTTTCTGATAGCGAAGAGACAATGCCGAAACCAGAAATAAAGATAGATCGCGTATGCCGACAGATCCTGGATCGATCAGGTCTTGAACCTGATGTGATCGACCACGTCGCATCCGGTCCGTTAATGCTGCGATCGGCCCTTGAGCGTGCACGCCAGAGCCGTTCGGCCGAGCGCGGAATCGACGCTCCCTACCCGTATCGATCGCTGGTGGGTCGTTTAGCGGCCTTTACCGCGTTCCTGGCGCTATCGATCTTCGGTTATTTTGCGATCAGTTCGACGATCTTGCCTGAGTCGGCCCGGGAGCAAAACGAGATCTCGGTCCCGGCCTCGGTGCCGGCGGGCGCGCGGCCCATTACTCCTTCTGATGGGGTCGTGAGCGAACAAACGGCAAGCCGTGCGCCGCAAATTCACAAGGCAAGCATCCGCGAGCGATCACCAAGAAAGATATCTGTTAGCCGGCAGGCCGCCGCGCTCGCAGATGTTGATGCCGGTACGCCTGCCGAATTCGTATCGTTGGGGCTCAGAAGCACGGCTGAACAAGCCTCGGGCGGCGGCCGCGTTGTTCGAGTCGACCTGCCGGCTGCTTCGCTCTTTGCGATGGGTATCGACGTCCCGCTGGAAAACGGTGCCGAATCGGTCCGGGCAGACCTCATCATCGGGCCGGACGGCGTGACCCGTGCGGTTAAGCTGGTGGAGTAAAAGTATGGAGAAGAAAATGAAGATATTGTTTGGTTTATCTATGGCACTGCTATTGGTCGTCCCGGTCGCGGCACAGACCCCTCGAGTCGTCGCCGAGATCGCAGCGAGCTCTGATCGTACGGTGAAAAACTCGCCGTTCTCCGCCGAAGCCGTCAGCGAGAGTGTTCAAGTGCTGGCGGACGGCAATCGGATCGTGCGAAGCTCGACCAGCAAGCTTTACCGCAATAGCGAGGGACGATTTCGGCGTGAGCTTTCGGGCGGTTCGCCGAGCGGTTTTTATGCGTTTGGTTCCGGGATCACCATCCTCGACCCCGTGCAGGGCCAGCGTTTTTCGATCGATTCCGAGCTGCGAACGGCGCGTGTTGCAGAGCTTCAGGCCGGTCGCGCAGTTGCGATCGCGGCCCCGCGGGTAACGATCTCGGTGGAAGATCGCGAAAAGCTTGAAACTGCGTATTCCGCACCGGTTAAGGCCGGAGAGGTCAGGGTCGCAGCAGTCCCTGCTCCGCCGAGGTCGCCCGAAGCACCACCCGTTCCTCCGGCTGCGGCTGCACCGGCGCCACCTGGCCTGCCGGACGTCCCGTTCGGCGTCGCTTTCAATGCGAGATTTGAATCGCAGACCGAGCAATTGGGCACGCGCGATTTCGAAGGCATTTCCGCCGAGGGACAGCTCACACGGACCACGATCCCTGCCGGTGCGATAGGCAATGAGCGGCCGATCGAGATCACGTATGAAAAGTGGTATTCCAAGGAGCTTGAGTTGGTCGTCTATTCGAAACAGAATGATCCGCGGTTTGGCGAGCAGACCTATCGCCTGACCAATATCGTGCGGGCCGAACCGGACGCTTCGCTTTTCACCTTACCGCAGGGTTACAAAGTGCTTTCCGAACCCGGCACCGTTTACCGGATCAAGTCTGAGCAGAAGTCGCCCGGCGTAACCGTCGTCACACGGTCGGTGACGACAACGAAACCTTAGGAGCCGATAATTACGTATCGAAAGGCAGGCTGCCGATGGCCTGCCTTTTTTTAGCGCAAGGGCACCGCCGCGCTTGACTTTGGTTAGAATTAGAATTATTCTAATACCAATCACGACAACTCGTGAATTTTTAGATGGAAGTTACACCGATAGAAAAACTTGGATTGACGCGACAGCGTGAGGTCGTATTGCGGGTGATCCGCGACGCGGATTCGCACCTGACCGCGAATGAGGTATTCAGCGCCGCGAAAGATATGTTGCCGAGCATTAGCTTTGCGACCGTCTATAACTCGCTTCGCTTCCTTAAAGATTCCGGCCACATTGCCGAGATACAGTTTGGCAACGGTGCGAGCCGATTCGATCGCATGACCGACCGGCACGACCACGCAATATGCACTGCCTGCGGAAAGCTGGTGGATATTGAGATGGATCACCCGGCAGACATCATGCGGCAGGCGGCAAAGCGATCGAAGTTCAAACCGGAATCGTTGGAATTCACATTGAGGGGCACATGCCCTGATTGCACAGCAAATAACTAATTAAGAACGAGACAGCGGCCTGAGCGCGTGTCTCGCGTAAATGATCATTACTACTCAAGGAGCTTGTTAATTATTATGTCAACAGGAACTGCAACAGCAACGGAAAACACCGTCACATTCGCAAAGGTCGGCCAGCCGGCACCCGATTTCAACATGCCCTCGACCAAAAATCTGGAAACGCTTGGCGAAAACGTTAAGCTTTCCGATTACAAGGGCAAATGGCTGATCCTTTTGTTTTACCCGCTCGATTTTACATTCGTCTGCCCGACCGAGCTGATCCATTTCTCGGATCGCCTTGATGATTTCCAGGGCGTCGGAGCAGAGGTGCTTGGCGTATCGACCGATTCGGTCCATTCACACCGTGCATGGCTGAAAACGCCGCAGGACAAGAACGGTATCGAAGGCGTGAAGTACCCGATCGCATCCGACGTAGGCGGAAAGCTTTCGCGTGCGTACAACATTCTGGTCGAGGAATCGAACATCGCGCTTCGCGGCCTGTTCATCATCAATCCGGAAGGCGTCCTGCAGTATTCGGTCGTTCACGATCTGAACATCGGACGTTCGGTCGATGAGACGCTTCGTGTTCTCCAAGGCCTGCAGACCGGCGGTCTGTGTGCAGCTGATTGGACACCGGGACAGGAAAACCTAAAGGTATAACGCCCGTTTTTTAGCGGTTAACGGGGCGGCCGGTCGAGCCGTCCCAAACAATTTAATTCACTCGTAAAGGTGGCCACTATAGTAGATATCCGGACGGCGAATTTCACGAACCGGTGAGCGTAGGAAACAAGAACTTTATTTCTATCAAGGGGATATAAAACATTATGCCGATGAGAATTGGAGATACGATGCCGTCGCTGGAAGGAGCGACCACTTGGTTCAATGGCTCGTTAGAGGATGTTACGGCGGAGACCGCCGGCAAGCCCACGCTGGTCCATTTTTGGGCAGTGTCGTGCGGGATCTGCAAGGACAAGATGCCGCAGCTACGCGAGATCGTGAAGAAATACGGCGATCTCGGTATGCAGACCGTGGCCGTCCATATGCCGCGGTACGAGGCCGATACCGACCTGGATACGGTAAATCAGGCGATGGCCGAAAACAACATCGTCGAGCCCACCGCCGTCGACAGCCTTCATAAGCTGAAGGACGCATTTCAGAACGAGCAAGGCTGGGTGCCCGTTTACTACCTTTTCGATGCCGAGGGCAAGCTGAAAACACGAGCCGCCGGTGAGTTCGGCATCAGCGTCCTGCAAACGGCGCTCGACAAAATGTTCGCTACGCAAGCCGCCGAGGCGCAAGCTTGACCGGTAATGGCCAAAGCGGCAGGCAAAAAAGGCGGTTCCATCGGAGCCGCCTTTTCGTTTCTTAAGATCAACTAACCCCGATCAGATATTCCCGGTGAAGATCTCCCAAAAGATCGTGCTGATAATGTAGAGGCTTATGAAGATGGTCCCGAGCAGCAGCAGCACGAGGCCGCCGATTATCGCGAAAACGAACAGATAGTCGCCGGTCGTTCCGGTATCCTTGCCCGTCGCTCGCGTCCGGATCAGCTCCATGTTCTGCTTGTTCGACTTCCAAAAGAAATCGAATGCGTCCCCCACAAATGGAATGATCCCGACCACATAATCCAGCCCGATATTGAACGCCATCCGCAGCAGCGTGATCTTCGGCACGCCGTACCGCGCACCCGCTACCAGAATGTAAAACGACGCGAACGACGTCAGCGTGTCGCCGACATTCGGCACCAGCCCGATCAGCGAATCAAGCCCGAACCGCCATCCCGTTCCCGGAATGCGAAAGAGCCCATCGAGATAATGGGCCAAATTGTCCAGCCCCTCCTCGACCTCAACCCGCCGCCGCTCAAGCTTTGCATCGTTCATGCTCAAGCAGCCACTCGCCAACCCTTGCCTTGGTTATGCAGCAATATCAACTGGTCTTGTCGAAGGGCAAACTCGGCATAGGACTCTCCATCGTCGTCACTGAACTCAACTTCGAATACATCCGGGGCTAATAGTTCCACCACAGTCCCGACCTCGCCTTGCTTCAGGTTTCGATCAGGAAGATCGGCCGCGAGTGCGACTGTATCCAATAACTCAATCTTTTGTTTCATTTTCGATCCGCTCCTTCAGAACGTAACATGTCGTCAACCTGGGAAACGTTTCCTTCTGGCGCACGATCCAGCAGGTTCTCACCGTAGCCTCGCCGACGTCTGTTTCCATTCTACAATCAACCGTGAACCGCTTCCCAAAAAAATCCACCTCACCGATCGCGGCCTCGGCGTTGGGCAAACAGGCAAATATCGCGTCCCGAAGGTCTTCGGCGCTGTCAATGGTATAACCCAAGGCCGCCTTGAAAACGCGCGCCTTATGTCGGCCGCGAGGACTCTCCGGGTCAAGCACGTACGCTGTAAGTTTCCGCAGATCGATCAGCGCATTCTCAAAATTGGGAAGATGCATTTAAACTTGCGATCACCGTCCAACGATCCGCACCGTCACGATCTTATCTCCCCGCACGATATTATCTACGACCTTCATGCCGGTTTCGTTCACGCGGCCAAAGACGGTGTATCCGCCGTCGAGGTGCGGTTGGGGTGAGTGGGTGACGAACCACTGCGAGCCGCCGGTGTCTTTGCCTGAGAGCGCCATGCCGACGGCGCCGCGCGTGTAGGGCACCATGTTTATCTCGCAGCGGATCGTCCAGCCGGGACCGCCGCTTCCGTTGCCGATCGGGTCGCCGTCCTGCATCACGAAATTCGGCACCACGCGATGGACCTCAAGCCCGTCGAAATACTTTGCGTTCGCAAGCTTGATAAAATTATCGACCGTCAGCGGCGCGTCCTCGGGCAGCAGATCGATCGTAAAATTTCCCTTCGCTGTCGTGAACACCGCACGGACGCTGCCGTTCTTCCGCATGGCCGCACGCCTGTATTCGGCGTCGTTGTTCACCACCACGCCGAGCTTTGAGCCGCCACGCGGGTTAACGCTCTTTAGCGGCTCCACCCGTTTCCACGCGTTTTCAAATTCTTCATCGAGCTTGTTCGCCGCGATCAATTCATATGCACGCTTGCGGACGAGATGGTCCGACGACCCAAGCGCGAGCCGCAGCACGTCAAACGATGCCGCCTTGTCGAGCTTGACCGCGGCCGACAGCAGCGCGAGCGCCGCGTCGTTCTCTTTCTTGTCGTCAACCAACGCACGGCCAAATGCCAGCTTCACGGCGTCCGCGTTCTCTTTCGACGCCGGCAGATCTGCGATCAGCTCCGCAGCCGTAGCACGAATGTGAACATCCTTGTTCTGCAGCGCCGTGCGGAGCACCGCACCGAGATCGTCCGTTTTGAACCGTGCGAACGATCGCAGCACGTCCGGTGCCGCGAGTATTGTTCCGGCCTCTTTGGCAGGATCGGCCTCGGCGTACGCCTTTGCCAGCGTTCTCAGTACATCAGGCGCTTCGCTCTTCATCTTGACGGCGTCTTCACGCGAAACCTCGAGGCTCGCCCATTCGCCGCCGATCAGCGCGAGCGTTCGATATTGCTTCCAACTCGTCAGCGCGGGCTGAATGTTGCTGCCTGGGCCCGGCGCCACCCGAAGCCGTGCTATGTAAACCTCGGGCGTGAACCCATTGTCGATCGTGCCGAATTCGCGGAAAAGATTCGCCGCCGCGTCGTTGTATGTATTCGGGATGATCTGTCCGAGAGCCGTCGCGATCTCGACAAATTCGCTGTGCTCGTTCGGAATAAAGTTCGGCCTAGCGCTCTTTGAGTACGCCTGCATCAGCACGCCGCCGCGCTTGATCAGAGCGTCTGCGGCGCCGACGGCTTTGAGTGCGCCGAGTGAGCGGATCGCGGAAACGCGCACGCGGCTGTCTGCGTCCTTGGTTGCGGCGGCTATCAGTATTTCAACGGCCCCGGTATCTTCCGCAGCTCCGAGCAGCCTTGCGGCATTTGCCCGCACGATCGGGTCGGTGCTCTTCGTCAGCAGCTCACGCGCCTTATCGTTCGCTCCTTTGTACCGCAGCCTCGCAAGCGTGTTCAGCGCGTCGGCGATCAGCTCCTGGTCCGAATAGCCCAAGAAAGCAGCGACCGCTTCGGCACCGCCTTCGGGCCGCGCACGCAGCACTGCGGTGACCGCCGCACGGATAAGCTCGGTATACGGTCCCGAACGCTTTTCGCTCTCGTGCTTCAAGACCGAGACGATCGCAGGGCCGATCAGCTTAGATTGAATTCCCTCGCGGTTCGCCGCGGCGATCTTGCCCGCGGCCTCGACCGCACGCGCACGGACCTCGGGCGACGCCTTTACGTTTTGCATCGCGCGTATGACGAAGGGCGCCGCGTGGTCCTGCTCGGTCTCCCCAAGCGCAAACGCCGCCATCGCACGCACCGATTCGTCGCCATTCTCCAAAATGCCCGCCAGAGCATCGACAGATTCGCCTGCTCCGATCCGCCCCGCCGCCAGCAGCGCCCGCTTCTGCACCGCCAGGTTCTTGCTGAAAATATACGGCTTTAGCCCGTCATGATCTCGCGCGTCCTCAGCCTTCAGTATCGCGATCTGCGTCGCCACCGGAACCTGCCCCGCCACCTGCAGCGAAAACAAAATCAACCCCGCCGCCGCCATCGTTAGAACATGTTTCATAAGGTCTTCACATAATAACAAATGTCCGCCCAACCCGTTCCGATATCACCCAATGCCGTTCGCACCCACTCTCACGCCGGAGGCAGACCGAAATTTCGCCGCGTAGCGGCACGGTCAATGTAGCCGTGGGTGACAACCCACGGAAACGTCGAACAACCGACCTGTCGCGTAGCGACAATTCAACCGTCGTGACGCGACGCATTCTCACATCGAAATTACCGTGGGTTCTCACCCACGGCTACCATCACACTATCGCTACGCGATCGTAAATCCTCATTCTCCCACGCCATGCGCCGCCTGAACCGACCACGATCACGCGATTCAAAACGCAGATCTGCCGCTTACCGGCTCGCCTTCTGACGGGCCTGGGCGGTTCGCAGGTCGAAGACCAGCATCCCTTCTGGGTTTTGTGTGATGTCGACGAACTTGATCGTGTCGGCGATCTCGATACCGAATTCCACCATCAGGCGGTGTGCCCGTATCAACCGCCCGCCGTGCCGACCCTGCTTTGCGACCGGATAGGCGTCCTCTACTCCCGGACGTGCGGGCTCTATCCCGATCCGGCTGTTCACCGGGTCGAAATACAGGCAGACCGCTTCCGGCTCCTTTATATTCTCGAACGTTTTCCGGCTCATCACGATGTAGCCGCGTTTATTCATCGTCACGTACGGCCGTGCCCAACGTCCCGCCGCATCGCCCCGCGGGCATTTTTTCCAAACCTCATTCATAACAACCTCGTTCCCTCCAACGAAACAGGTATATCATTCCCGCAACTATGTTGCAAGTATAATACGTAACTGCCGCGTAGCGGCACCATCAATGTAGCCGTGGGTGAGAACCCACGGACACGGTTGAATTGTTTTCCTGTCGCGTAGCGACAATTCAACCGTCGGTAAGCGACGCCGCCCGGCGATTCGACAAACCGTTGGCTACGCGATGTAAACAATTTGTCGATCGAATTCGGCGGCCTTATCGCGACTACGATGCATATCCAAATGACAACGATCATAGAGGCGATCATCGAACCCGTTCTCGCCGCAATTCAGCGCAGCTTGATACACCGGTTATCAATGCGATCGTCGTGGACGTTGTCGAGCAAAGGGCTGAATCCGGACGCCCGGGGCTGGACTCCGCAGATCGCAGGGCTGAAGCCTAAAACCGCAGTGCTAGAGCCCCAGACCGCGGGGCTGGACGCTATTTCTGGAAAAACCCAGCCCCGTGTTAGCCAACCGCGGTCTCGATGATCTCGTAGGTCGTGATGATCTGGGCGGTTGGGCGGACGGTGGCGGCGACGGAGCAGTATTTGGTGTCGGAGAGTTCGATGGCGTCGGCGACTGCCTTTTCCGAAACGCTACGTCCGTGCACGATATGGTGAACGGCGAAGTGGGTGTATTTTCGCGGGTGCTCCTCGGCACGCGTGCCGGTGACCTCGACGCGGTAATCGGTGACCTGCTGCCGCTTTTTGAGCAGTATCGAGATCACATCGGCGGCGGTGCAGCCCGCGACCGACATCAGCAGCATCTCCATCGGTGTCGGGGCCGATTTCCTATCTCCTTTCGTATCAATAGCTACCGAAACGTTGCCGGGTGAGGTGCCGATGAACATCTCGTCGCCGGCGTAGCTAACTGTCGCCTTGTAGTCGTTTTCAGCCATATTTGTGATCGCCTAGTGCACGTAATGCTTTACAGCAAATCTTACCACAGCGGGTCATTTTGAAATGCACAGTGTATGGATAACCAACGCATGGTACGAAAAATGCTTCAAATGACCGTGGGCGCAAGGTGCGCCTATGCGGTTATCATTTCCCGGGAGACGGATCATGCAACATTTCAAGCGCTTTTCACTTTCTGTCCTTTTTGCCCTGCTGGCGATCGGGCTCGTCGGCGAGGCTTCGGCACAGCGGCCAAACAGCCGCGAGGTCCGCGACATCGTCCGAAACCTTAACGCAAAGGTCGACGATCTCGCGTATAACCTGACGTATCAGATGCGGACCACGTCGAGTTCGCGTCAGAGCATTGAGGATACTCAGTCGTCGCTGGATTCGCTAAGATCAGCGATCACAGCGTTTGAGAACAATCTGCAGATGCGGCGGGAAAACCGCAATGACGTCGAAGATATAGTGACCGCGGCCCGCGACATTGAAGGGCTGATGGCCGGAAATGTTGCCAATCGCACGATCGAGAACGCTTGGCGAGACGTGAAGAACCTGATCAGCAGGCTGGGCTCAAATTACGGCATAACGCCCGATTTTAGCGGCCGCATCTCGAATGTGCGCCGAGATCTGCCGTCTCGAGACGACGATTACAACATGCCGTCGATGCCGGGAAATGCCGGTTATAGCTCGTCTTCGCTAACCGGGACCTACGACATTGACCTCGGCCGCAGCGAGCGGGCCGCGGATATCGTCAGAGGCGTGCAGGTCAGCGGCGCACAGCGTCAGGACCTGCAATCGAAACTAGAAGCTCCACAGCAGATCGCCATCAGCGTTCGCGGAAATTATGTGACGCTGGCCTCGACGACCGGCCAACCCATCTCATTTACCGCTGACGGAACGGAGAAGACCGAGTCGGTCGACGGCCGCACGCTAAGAGTTCGCGCAACGCTTCGGGGAGACGAGCTGGTGGTCTCAAGCCTCGGCGGCGAGACCGATTATACTGTTACATTTGCCTCGCAAGACGGCGGCCGCGGGCTGAAAGTGACGCGACGCATCACGACCGAATACCTCAGCGAGACCGTCTTTGCAGACAGTGTTTACACGAAATCAGCCGACGTGGCCGGCCTGGGGATCGACGATTCGCAGCTGCCCGGCGATGTCGCGTCGAGCAGTTCAAATTATCCGTCAGACAATGACGGGGCGTATTCGTCAAACGATCCCGCCGACCGTCCGGGCTCTTATCCCACCGGCCAGCGGACCGGCACAAGCCGTAACCCGACGCTAAGCCAGCCGCGAATCGGGGCGTTCCTTATCCCGAACGGTACGATCGTAACGGGCGTGCTCGACACGCAGATCGACACAAAGGTCTCGCAGACCAATGACCGCTTTCGCATGACCGTCCAGGAGCCCATGGAATATCGCGGAGCCGTGATCGAAGGCTACATCTCCGGCGTCGGTCGCTCCGGCCAGGTATCAGGAAGGCCGAACGTGACATTCAACTTTGAACGCATCACTCTCCGCGACGGCAAGGCGTATGACTTCTCCGGCAGCGTCCAATCGATCAAAGATCTGAACGGAAAAAACATCCGGGTCGACAACGAAGGCACCGCGCAAGGTGATAGTCAGACGAGAGAGACTGCGAAACGCGGCGGGATCGGAGCGGGTTTGGGCGCGCTGATCGGTGCAATAGCGGGCGGGGGAAAAGGAGCTGTGTTAGGCGCGATCATTGGCGGGGGTGCGGGAGCCGGGTCAGTACCCCTGATGGGCCGTGACGACCTTCGGCTGATGCCGGGTACGACCGTTACAATACAGTCGTCGTCGCCGATACGTCCTAATTAAAAGCATACGATCAGCATTTCAAAGGCGGAAGCTCATGCTTTCGCCTTTTTTGCGCAGTCTGGACAAGATTTCGCTACGGCAGTAACATTCACGAGCAATGGCGTTCTCGGTTCCTGAGCAGATCGAACAATATCGCGACCGCAAATGGCGGCGTAATGAGGATCTGCGGGTTGAGACGGCCGTGGATGTAGAAGCGATGGTAGAAGATCTGGGATTCTGCCTCGGCCTCACCGATGCACGAAAGGTACTGCCCTCCGTTTACATCGCCGTGTGCGGCCGGCGCGATGCCCACATGCCCCGGAACGTACAGAAAGACCCGGAAGCCAGCAGCGCGTGGGTACTGAAAGACGAGGTGATCGCGCGCGGGAATGTGTATTACGGTAAGCTAATAAAGGGGAACTCGATGTTCGTTGCACCACGTATGATCCCCGTGTTCAACGCGATCTGGGGCTGTACAAAAAAGGCTGAATCCGCAGAGCTCTCGCCGAATGCCCGGCTCGTCCTTAAGGTTTTGCGAAAAGAGTGGGAAATGGCGACCGCCGATCTCCGTTCAGAGTGCGGATTCGCCGAAAAGAAATACCTTACCAACGCGATCGACGAGCTGCAACGGCGGATGAAAGTCGTACCACAGGAGGTTTTGTATCATCCAAAGTTTACCTACATCTGGACGCTAACTGAGGCTCGATTCCCGGCGGAAATGTCGATGCGGATGACGCGTGAAAAGGCCGTCCGTGAACTCGCGCGATGTTACCTTCAAATGTGCGGAATAACCGGACTTGGAGAGCTATCAAAACGGTTCGGTTTTTACCGCTGGGAATCGGGCAAGGCCAATCATCAGCTCGTCGACGAAGGCTTTGCCGGACGGCTCGGCACGGGAATTTATCGCCTCATCACCTAATGATCGTCACCGAGGAAACAATTCGGCTATCCTAACCGTATTATCTCTCCGGAACAATCACACACTATTAGGAGCTTTCATCCATGATTCGACGTTCGAACGTAGCGCTTTTATTGATCACGGCACTGTTGATGCCGGGTCTCGCCATTGCACAGGCTGCAGGTCCCGCGGCTGATGCACAAACAAAGATCCAGGACGAGGGAATGAACCGCTCGCAGGCAATGGCGACGATCAGATATCTGACCGACGTTATCGGCCCGCGTCTCACAAATTCGCCGGGCCAGCGTCGGGCAAACCAATGGACAAGAGAACAGCTCGAGAAATGGGGCCTGCAAAACGCTGCGATTGACCCGTGGGGCGAATTCGGCCGCGGCTGGGAAATGAGGCGTTTCTCTGCGATGTTCACGGCTAACGATCAGACCACCGCCCTCCGAGCATATCCGAAAGCGTGGTCACCATCGACCAATGGGCCCGTTACCGCCGATGTCGTTTACATTGATGCGACCGACGAGGCAGGTCTCGAAAAGTTTCGAGGCAAGCTGAAAGGCGCTATCGTCCTCACGCAGGAGGTGCGCCCCGTTAACGACATATTCAAGCCCTACGCAACTCGAAATAGTGATGAAGCTCTTAACGAGTTAGAAAATGCGAAACCTGCAGCCCCCGCGGCCCCGCAGGTTCCGAATGCCCAGCAGCGAGCTGCAGCAGAGTTTAACCTGTTGAAGAATCGCTTCATTTATTCGGAGGGCCCTGCAGTTCTAGTCGAATCGGGCTTCGGCACGGATGCCGGAACTATCCGCGTAATGGGTGCCAGTCTACCGCCGGCGGCTCCTGGTGCTGCTTCAACACAGGGACGGGGCATGCGTGTCTATTCGAAAGGAGCTCCCGCCACGATCCCGCAACTCGTTGCAGAGCTTGAGCAGTACAACCGTATTGTCAGGTTGGTAAAACAGGGCGTTCCGGTCAGAATGACGGTCGATCTTGAAACCCAGTTTTTCGAGGATGACCTGCAAGGCTACAATACGATCGCTGAGATCCCAGGTACTGATCTGAAAGACGAGGTCGTAATGGTCGGCGGGCATCTCGATTCGTGGCATGCAGGAACCGGAGCGACGGACAATGGAGCCGGTGTAACGGTCGCGATGGAAGCTGTCCGCATCATTATGGCATCGGGGCTTAAGCCCCGCCGCACTATCCGGGTCGCGCTGTGGACCGGCGAAGAGCAGGGGTTGCTCGGATCGCGAGGTTATGTAGCCAAAAACTTCGCAACTCTTGGCGATGGCAGCGATGCCGCAGCGTTCCGCGGCATGGCCGGGGCGCCGGTTAAGATCAACAAGAAGCCCGCATACGATAATTTTTCAGCGTACTACAACTTGGATAATGGGACCGGCCAGATCCGCGGTATATACATGCAGGGAAATGAACAGCTACGGCCTATGTTCAAACAATGGCTTGCACCGTACGGCGGTTGGGGAGCTTCCACGGTAACTATCAACAACACCGGCGGAACAGACCACCTCGCGTTTGATGCGGTCGGATTGCCGGGTTTCCAGTTCATCCAAGATCCGATCGAATATTTCTCGCGATCGTGGCATACAACCCAAGATGTCTCTGATCGTATTCTTGAAGAGGACCTAAAGCGTTCGGCCGTGATCATGGCGACCTTTGCCTATAATTCGGCTATGAGCGATCAGAAGATTCCTCGGAAGACCGGCGGCCAGGTAGCTTACCGTTCGATACTATCGGGTTTCGATCTTAGGAACGAGCTCGATGAGATCGAGTTCCGACGCTCGGGTATGGCAGGATTTTCCGTCTGCGGACACCCGGTCGAAGCTGAAGAACTGCCGGCGATGTTCCCAAGCGTTTATGCGATCAACCACGTCGGCCATTCGCATGACGCTGAATAACGGCTAACGGACGTTTCCGAATGACAAAGGCGGCCACATTATGGCCGCCTTCTTTCTTTTTGATAGCTCAGGAAGCCTAGTACTTCATCAGTTCCTGGACAGCCTTCTCGACGTCTTCCGATTGCGGAAGGATGAAATCCTCGACCTGTGGAGCGTACGCAACAAAGGTGTCAGTTGCGCCTACACGTCGAACAGGAGCATCGAGATACTCGAAAAGATCGTTCGAGATACGAGCCGCGATCTCGGCTCCGTAGCCGTACGAGATCGGATCTTCATGGGCCACGATCACTCTCGACGTCTTCTTCACACTTTCAGCGATCGCTTCCCAGTCGTAAGGGACCAAGGTCCTAAGATCAATTATCTCGACCGAGATGCCCTGCTGCTCAAGACGCTTTGCCGCTTGGTTCGATCGCTCTACCAAAGCGCCGAAGGTAATAATTGAAACGTCTTTGCCTTCACGAACCCTCTTTGCTTTACCGAACGGGATGAGGAACTCCTTCGAAGGGTATTGCGACTTGTTGTAAACCTGACGATAAAGATGTTTATGCTCTAGGAACAAAACCGGGTCATCGCAGCGAATTGCTGTTCGCAGCAGCCCGTTCGCATCAAGAGCGCTTGACGGATACGCGATCATCAGTCCAGGTGTGTGCGAAAACAGAGTTGTGCCTGATTGCGAGTGATAAACGGCCCCGCCTTTGAGGTATCCGCCAACCGGCACACGCATGACCATTGGGCATTTCGTGTCGCCATCCGACCGCCATCGGGTTACAGCAACCTCGTTCCGGATCTGATGAAATGCGGGGAAGATGTAGTCAAAAAACTGGATCTCTACGACCGGCTTCAACCCGCGGATCGCCATTCCGACCGCACGGCCTACTATATTTGCCTCGGCGAGCGGTGAATTGAAGACGCGCTCAGATCCGAACTTTCGCTGCAGATTTGCGGTCACTTTGAACACCCCGCCTTTGCCCTTTACCCGCTCCAGATATTCTTCACGCGAGCAGTCGGCGACATCCTCGCCAAACACGACGATACGAGGATCACGCTCCATCTCTTCGTGCATGCAGCGATTTATCAGGTCGACCATCGTACCCGCATTTCCTGAAAGCTCCGCACCATCTTCAGTGTCGAAAAGCTGCCGGTCTGTGGGATCAACGTCAGGCGAGAATACGTTTCGCAGTGCTGATTCAGGCGGCGGCTGAGGCGTTTCGATCGCGATATCTGCGGCTTCGTTAACCTCTTTATCGACCTCTTTTCGAAGAGCTTCAAGATTCTCAGAAGTCGCAATGCCCTCGTTCATCAAAAATTCCGCGTAGGTTTTGATCGGGTCGATAGCCGCGTCTGCTTCGCGTTCCTCGTCAGGACGATAGAGTTTTTCATCGTCCGACAGCGAGTGAGAGTACGGCCGAATCACTTTTGCGTGAACAAAGGCCGGACCTTTTCGCTCTCGACAATAGGCGACCGCACGTTTAAAGGTCATGTAAGACTCGAGCGGGTCCGTACCGTCGCATTTTTGAATGTACAGATCGGGAAAACCGACTACGAGCTTAGATATATCACCGCCGGCCGTACCGACCTCAACAGGGGTTGAGATCGCGTAACCGTTATCTTCGACGACAAATATCACCGGGAGTTTCAAATTCGAGGCGGTGTTCAGAGCTTCCCACCACTCGCCTTCGCTCGTCGTTCCGTCGCCGACGGACATATAGACAACCTCGTCGCCTTTGAAACCGACGATCTTATCCTGCAGTTCTTTGACCATCGAGGCGCGATAACTAGCCTCCGCGGCACCCACCGAATGTAAAGCCTGCGTACCCGTACACGAGGATTGAGATGGAACGTTGAGATCCTTATGGCCCCAGTGTGACGGCATTTGCCGGCCGTGCGAGTTTGGATCCTTCTCCGCTCCGACCGCCGACCACAGCATTTCCTGTGCAGTCATACCCAAGCCGAGCATCAACGCGCGGTCGCGATAATACGGGAAGAACCAGTCGTATGCAGGTTTCAGAGCAAGCGCGGCACCGGCCAACACGGCTTCATGCCCGGCGCCCGATATCTGGAAAAAGATCTTATTCTGTCCCTTCAGCTGGATCTCTTTGTCATCGATCCGGCGCGACATATACATCGTTCGATAGATGCCGATAAGTGTTTCGGTGTCGAGGCCGTGGTACTTGTCGATCTCTTCTGCCGCGGCTTTCGTCTCTAATGATGCAGTCTCTTTCGCCGTCGTCTTGCCGGTCGGTTGAACTTTTGTATCCGGATTGAATCCGTCGGCGAGCATCGTGTTCGCTTTTTCCGCAACTACCCCTTTCCCGTTCGCGGCTTTCTTATCTTGCTTTGTATCCGTTTTTTTCGCAGAAGTAGACATCAAAATAAATCCTTTCAATAAACGTTTCTAATAGATGGGTAACTTAAAAGGATACCAAAACGGGCGAATTCGGGCAATTTGCCGCTTTTCTCTACATTTTTAGCGCAGAAGTCCCGCGAACAAGTGGTAAGTGTCCGCGGGCATGTTCTGAGGCAACTCAGGTCATCAGCGGCTCTTTCGAGTGGCCTCTCGGCTGTAGGCGAGGCGCTTTCGCGTGGAAACGTCGTTCTCGCTGTTGGCGACCATATTCTTCAGTTCCTCGAGCTCTTGGCGTTCCTGCCTAAGTCGCGGAGACTGGGCCGCAAAGCAAAACGCTATGTCGTTAATATCGATCGCTTCATCTAGATGTCGGCGGGCGCCCGCACGGTCACCACGATCAAGGTGCTCCATCATCTCTTTTCTCGCACGAGCATTCATCATTAACGCAACTGCCTCGACCACCGCCGGCTCGACAGGCTGTGCATCGACGACACTCTGAGTCTCGACCCTTCGAGTAAGCAGCGCAGTCACCAAGTTCCGCTCATTCGTTTGCTGATCGATGAACATCATTTCAAAATGAGCAAGCTCTACTTCGGTTCCGGCCGAACGTGTATCTGCCTTTAGCCTTACGACTACCTCGATCGCCGATCCCGCCTTCAGATTCGGAAGAATGATCCGCCCCTCAGCGTCGCGCTCCAGATCGTTCAGCACATCGTCGACAACAAATCCCGCCGCGGGCGTTATCTTTAACGTAACGCTGTGACCGACCTGGTTGATCAGCCCGTGCATTTCCGTTTCGAAGATCCGAACCATGTCCAGCGGTTCGCGTACATGCCAGGCGTTGCCCTGCCCCGCCTCGGCCATCGGCATTAAAAGGTCTTCGTTAAAGTCCGACCCGATCCCGATCGTCGATGTGGTCAGCCCTCTTGCTGCCGCCTCGCGAGCCTGTGACACTATGCGGTCAACGCGCGTTTCACCGACGTTCGCTTGGCCGTCCGTAATCAGAAGAACTCTGTTAATGCTCGCAGGTTCGAGCGTTTCACTTACCTGTAGTCCGGCTTTCACCCAGCCCTCGTGCAGCGCCGTCGAATTGCGGGCCTCGATGCGGTCCAGACCTCGCTTCAGCATCTCGCGATCGCGGACGGGTCCGTTCGTGAAAAGCACGTCAACCGAATCATCGAATATCACGGCGGAGAACGTGTCCGTGGATACAAGCTGGTCGACACAGTATTTCGCCGCCTCACGTGCCTGCCGCATCTTTTCGCCGCCCATCGATCCCGACCGATCAAGTGCGATCCCGAAGTTGAGCTTCGGACGCTTGTCAGTAGCAGCCGCGTCGGACTCGGGCGGCGTGATCCTTATAAGAACATCGACTATCTGGCCCGCATCTGAGATCGAGCTCTTCTCCGTGAGTACTTCTATATGTGGGTTCTTATCTGTCATTGTTTTATCTCCTTATTATTAACGTTCACGAGAAAGCAGGATCCCGTCGATCAAAACGAGCAATCGCTGCCGGAAGGTGGCATCTTTTCCGGGCCTGTACGAGCGTGCGATATGCAATTCAACGCCCGGGACAATTTCATAACGGCGCCAGTCTGAGGTTCCTCGCGGAAGCGACGTATCAACCGACTTCAGCGACAATGCAGGCGGCGGCGTAGACGAAACTCCGCGTTTGCTTCCGCCATCTTTTCCGAGCAGGATCGACTTTAGATACTCCTTAGCAGATTGACTCTTCGGCGCGGCGGGTGGAAGATGCTCCGATAGCGGCGGCCGCGGTGCTGCCGCGAACGGAACCTCGATCCGCTTAACCTCGCTTTCGTCCGTGTGACCGACGGAGCGCCGAAAATCCTCTAGCTCTTTTTCGCTGGTAAAAACGTGAACCTCCTCGCCAAACAGCGCCTCGAGTTCTTCGACCGACCTTCCGTCGAGAAGTGACTTGATCACGCTGATCGGAAGGCCGTCCGACTGCAGCTTTTTGATCACCAAGAGGGTGAGCAGGTGCTCGTAACCGAATATCGAAGTAACCCCTCGCTTCTTGATCGCCTGGTCGAGCAATCCCTCGGCGATGTAGTAGCGGATCGTACGCTCATTGGGATAATCCGTCACCGTGTTCTTCGTCTGATTGGTTCCCGCTGTCTGCAAGAAGTGCTTAGCCGCGCGAGCCAGTTCACGCACACCGGCGTAATCGACGTTTTTTAGTGATTCAAGCGCATTTGCCATGAGAGGGATCATACGGTACATCTAATATGGTGTCAAGCAGTATTTACTGTTAATAACACTATTTACTGTTTGACAAACAGAAGGTCGTTGTTTTACAGTGACTTAGCTCATACAAAGGAGGACATGGTTATGCTGTTGAAACGAGATATTGAGAATGGTGTCGGGGAAGGAGAGTTCGGTTCACGCCGTGAGAAACTGGACAAACGAAGCCGTTTCAAGACCACAGTGATCCATCCATCGGACCCGACAACTGATTTTTTGGCGCCGATCTACCGGAAAAGTTCCGCCATTCGGCAAGTGAAAGAGAAGGAAGAATATCGCCAGAAACTGCTGGAATCTGACCGGAGCATCCTTCTCGGCCACGGTTTCCCGCAGGGACTTGCCGGCAACGGAAGGATCATTATCGATGAGTCGTTTGGGGACATTTTCCGCGAGCAGCCGAATAACATTTACATATTCTGCAACGCTGACTGCTACCTGACACTTAATGGCCTCCGCGGCTTCGCGACCGGGATGTTCATCTCCGAGCGTATCGAGGCGATGATATTCAACGTGGAAGCCACAGCCGCGCAGATAAAAGAGTCGAATGAACTTTTTGCTGAATTGGTAAGAAAGTCATTCGATCGCACGGCCACCGAAGTTTACACGTGCGTCGAGAGTGAATATCGAATTCGCGGTAACCCCGTGGTCGAATACAACCTGCCGAGGATCCGCGTATTTGAATGATTAGGTTAGCGAGCCTTTAACACCCAGCCGTCAGGATCGATGGCCGGTGCGGCGCCTGAATATGCGATGGACGCGGTACCGGCCTTCATCTCAACGCGGCGAGGCTTGCCATCGATGACGGCGTCGATGGGCATCGGAAACGGGAGATCGTTTGGCGTTTCCCAACGAAGGTTTAGCTCGCAGCTTTTCGCCCCCGAACCTGTGTCTACGGCACAAGGGCCCGGTTGGGTGATCAGCTTTGGAAGCTTTGGCTGGCGCAGGTAGAGCTCAAAGAACCAGTCGAGCTCCATTTTTGACTCTTCTTCCGCGATAGTTAGGAAGTCGTCAGTGTTAACAAGCCGGGTCTGGCGGCCATCCGTGAATGACTCCATTTCCTTACGCGGATAGGCCATACGCCTAAGTGCCCGGAAGAATGCGTCGTCGCCGATCAGGTACCGCAGGGTGTGCAGCACGACCGCACCTTTGCCATAAATATCGCCGTCGCTCTTGACGTAATCCGGCTCCGCCAGATAGACCTGGTACGCGATCTTCGGCTCACGCGGAGCAACGGGCTGCATGTTTCGCGTGGCTTTCGCACGCCCTTTCATCGCGGCGAAATAAGCGTCCTTTTTGCCTAGATGCTCTAGATACAGCGTGTCCATAAAGCTCTGAAAGCCTTCATGGATCCAGAAATCACGCCAGTCGCTGGCTGTGACGAGGTTTGCCCACCATTCGTGCCCGAATTCGTGAAGCTGCAACCAGTCGAATCCGTGGTCGTTGTACTGAAACTTATTTCCGTAAGCGAGATGGGTCGAGTGCTCCATCCCCAGATGCGGCGTTTCGACAATGCCTAGCTTCTGCGATCGCCAAGGGTATGGCCCGAGATACTTCTCAAAGAACGCATTGTATTTTTTTGTCTCATCGATCAGCTTGGCTCCGTTATCATAACTCTCCGGCAGGATATAGAACTCGATCGGAATATTATCGCCGGTGATACTCTTGACGCTGTCGTTGATAACGCGGTAAGGAGCCGCGTCAAACAGTATGGAATAGTTTGGGATCGGGTTCGTCATCAGCCATTCATAGGTGATGGTGCCGTCAATATTCGTGGTCGAACCAACCAGTTTTCCGGGCCCGACCGCCACAAGCGGTTCCGGTACCGTGATACGCATTCCTGCGACGTCCGCCTTATCGGATGGGTGATCTTTTACAGGGAACAGGATATCCGCACCATCATTCTGCATGGCGATCGATACCCAATCCGCCCCGGACGGTGTCTTAGCCCATACGAATCCACCGACCCACGGAGCCCGCGGAGCAACGCGGGGCGTGCCGGAATAGAAGACCTGCACGATCACTTCATCGCCGGTCTGTTTGGTCAGAGGAAACCAGATCCACACTTTTCCACCACGCCGCTCGAATTTAAGTTCGCACGGCTTTCCGTCACAATTCTCTTGGACGCGGTTTACGGTATATGGTGTATCCAGATCAAGAACGATCACGTTTGTCGGATGTACGATCCGGGCAGTCATCGCCGAATCACCGGAGATCGACTTATTTGCGACATCGACGCGAATATTCAGGTCATATCGTTTGACGTCAAAGAACGCCTGCTCAGCCATAAGCGGGCCGCCCGTCTCTGTCGGCCGCACGCCAAGCTCACGCTGAGCAAACGACGCGGAGACGAGGATCAATATCGCAAGTAACTTCACGGTGATCTTTTTCATCATTTTATTTTGGGGCGTTGGTGTTTGTTTTAACTTTACACCCACATACGATCTCGCGAAAATCTTAAGCTATGTTCATCAAAATTGTGTTATTCGGTCTGCTGCTCTCGGTCTCAGGGCTAAACGCACTGGCGCAGGAAGCCGCAAGTTTGCCGGTGCCCACACCGACACCCGCTATTAAGACCAACGCGCGGCCCGCGGCTCCGGCCGCTAAACCCGAACCATTCGACGGTGCTGATGTGAAAAAGATGGCCGCACAATGCGTTTTCTTTGACACCGAGGCAGGCGTGATCGCGATGGAAATGTTTCCGGAACACGCCCCTGAGGCCGTTCGCAGTTTTCTGAACATTGTCTCTCTCGGCTATCTGGATACGACGACGTTCAGCCGAGTCGTGCCCGGATTTATTATTCAGGGTGGTGACCTTTATTCGCGTGAAGGCGAGGTCACCTACGAGATCGGAATGCGGGCCCGCAAGTCGCTTCCCGACGAACCTAACAAAGTCTTGCACGAACGCGGCGTTCTTTCGATGGCTCGCGGTGAGGAGGCTAACACCGCAACGACAAACTTTTTCATCCTTACCGGAACCGGGGCTCACCTTGACGGCAAGTTCGCGGCATTCGGCCGGGTCACCAAAGGGATGGACGTCGTCGACGCGATCAATAAAGCACCGGTGAAGGAAGAGACTCCTGAGAAACCTGTGCGAATCAAGACTGCCAAGGTCGCACCATGTGGATCAACAACTACTACCGCAACCGACGGCCTAAAGACCGATAACTAGTCGGCGTAGTCCAGATCGAGCGTGATCCTGTATTCATTCGCCATCGAAGGATGCCCGTGAGCCATCGCGACGTCGATTCCTTGTCGATATGTCTCGGCTGCCTTTTGGCGTTCGCCCAGCCTTTCATATGCCGACGCGAGCGTCCCGTACGCGTTTCCCTCATCATCCGCCTTTGAGAGATACTGCTCGAGGATCCGCACCACGTCCGCGTGCTGTCCGGCCTTTTCGTACTCTTTCGCCAGCCCGAACATCACCATCGTGTTCTCAGGGTCGTCCATCAGCATCTTTTCAAAAACTTCGATCCGATTCTGCATGCAAAGAGCTTAGCTATAGCAGCCACGATTCGCAATCCCGCACTTTGATCAAAACAAGGTCATCTGTGCAGGCTCCGGCTTAACCTCGATATCGACGACCTTTTCGTGCCCACGAAATCCGAGCCTTTTCGCGTGAAATTCGAACAGCTTTCGGGTCACTTCCCATTGCTCTGTCTTGCCGACGCTGCGTTCGGCATAGGTGCGGTGCCGCAGCGAACCGCCGCGTTCGCGCTTCATAGCATTAATTATTTTGGTGACGCGTGTGGGCGGCAGACGCTCGTGCATTTTATTCACAAAATATTCCTCGATAGAATCGGAATCCAGGTGCAGCATTGACATGAATGCCCGTGTCGCACCGGCTTCTTTCGCACGCTCAAGCAGTCCGGGGATCTCCGGTTCGTTGTAACCCGGAATCACCGGAGCGATCCCGATCCCGACCTGAATGCCTTCATCCGCGAGGAGCTTCATCGCCCGAAAGCGTGCCTCAGGTACCGGCGTGTAGGGCTCGAACGGATTCGAGCTTTCCTTTGTCAGGAAAGGAAGCGAGAAGTGGACCGACACCTTTCGTAACCGCTTCAGAACGTCGATATCGCGTGTTACCAGTGGTGATTTCGTGACGATCCCGACCGGCACTCCAAATTCCGCACAAACCTCAATGCACTTTCTCGTGAGCTGATACTCGGCCTCTAGGGGCAGATATGGGTCGGTCGCAAACGAGAAATCGAGGTGCGGCATCTTGTCCCGCGTCCTTTTCAGTTCTTGCCTGAGTAACGCGGGGGCGTTGGGTTTGACCACCAACTTGGTCTCAAAATCGGTGCCGGCTCCGTAGCCCAAATACTCGTGATACTGCCGAGCGAAGCAGTAGGTGCAGCCATGTACGCAGCCGCGGTAGCAATTTACCGTGTACCGCCAACCGCCTTCCCAGTCAGACGAGAAGGCCTTTGTGATCATCTTTTTGGTCGCGGTTTCCTCGAATATCTCGAGCTTCGTTGGCGGCGGTTCGCCCACGAATTCGGCCGAGTATCTGTTGTACGGATTGGGAGGGTTCGTGATGTGTCGCACAGATGCAACGATAATGCATTTACCGCACAATATCAACTTTTTAGAGATCTCTTTGCATCAAGAGGTCCGTCTGCGGGTCGGAGCCGAGCTGAAAGATGTGCTTCCCGACGATCTGGAATCCGTTCTTTTCGTAGAACTTCTGAGCTCGCGGATTATATTCCCAAACCCCGAGCCACATCACGTCACAGTTCTCATGGCGACCCAGTTCGAACGCTTTCTCAAGCAGCGTTTGCCCGATGCCCATTCCCAGAAAGCGTTGGTGTGCGTAAAGCCGGTTCAGCTCGATCGGGCGTTCGGCAGTCACACCTTGTTCTGTCGTACCGATCGTTACCTTAGCGTAACCGGCCAGCTCGCCATCGATCTGAGCGAGCAGGAACACATTCCGGTCATCGGCCAGCTCGGACGCGGTCTGCTCGACGTTGAACGCCTGCCGCATATAGTGGTTCAGGTCATCAGGAGCGTTCTTCGGGTGATGGGCGAACGCGTCCCAAAACGTCGTATAAGCGAGATCGGCGAGCAGCTTCGCATCGCCATCCGTCGCCTGCCGAACTATGATCGCACCGGACATAAGATCAGACAATCATACTCGCAAAACGCGATGTTTGTCTCACCGTGAGCGCTCGCGCCTGAGACGACGTGAAACAAAAACGGGTGTTTTTGCCCATTATTGTTTCAGCGGGAGATCTGGCGCCTGTAACAAGGTGTGACACGGAGTGGGCATTTCTCCCGTTTTTGTTCCAATTTGCGCGCGTGCAGGTGGAACAGTGTGGAACAAAAATAGGCTTTTTTCGCATTTTTTCTCTCATTAGCTCCCAATTCGGCGATGTTTGTCCCAGCGTGAGTGCGT
>JAEWFC010000036.1 GCA_023389035.1 Acidobacteriota bacterium | reverse complement strand
TCTGGACCCCGGTCACGAACTTCGAAGTCCGCGCTGAGTACGTCTACACGGACATCGACCTTCGTCCGTCGACCAACTCGGGCTTCCTGCGCTTCCAGCGCTCGTTCTAAGACCGAACCGGTCCTAGCTTGAATTGAGAACCCGGCGGGCTACCGCCGGGTTTTTTCTTATGGCATGACTACGAGAACGGGGCGTTCGTCCCCTCTTCGTAGAAACTCGATCGGCGCTTCTCCTAATGCAGGATGGACTGCGCACATCCAGATCCAAGCCTCCCGATGGCTGCCGAAGCGGTCCGCAAGTTCTTTGATGCGTCGAACTGGTCTGCCGTCAACAAATTGTCGGAGTGGGAACGCGTATTTCTTGCGTCCCTTCGACAAGGCGATCACATGCCCGTCGCGTTGCCACTTGTAGAGCGTCGAACGAGCGATCCCGAAGTCGCGTTCAATCACCGTAGGACCGGCCACCGGGCCAGCCCACTCTTCAGCATACCAAGGCTCGGGTTTGGACTTCCGTCGTTCCTTTGCCGGTACTTCAACGTTGAGTAGATTGAAAATGAGATCTCGGGCGATCTTGCCCCTGTTGCGGCTTGCGAGTGCGCGTCGATCGACGCTCATCTTGATGAGGGCATCGACGATATCACCGGCGAGCTGCCCGGCCAGTGCTGCGTCCTCTCTTGTGACCCGTTGATCCTGTTCGGCGGCGATGCGGGCTATTTCGGCGGCAACGAGGCTTGAAAGCTGGCTCATGGCATTACGCTTGAATGGTAGGTTAACCGCACTTTGTAGACAGTTGTCAGCTAGTTCAACCCGGTGTGACACGTTGAGATAGCCAGTACCATGTGGTCCGTTTCTCGCTTTCTCGCCAGCCCGAGTGGTTCACGCTTCGCCTCGAACGCCGTCAATGGGCGGCCTACGCAGCGTCATCTGCGTAAAGTTCAGCGATGACTTCAGCGGACTGCTCATTGAAAGCTTTCTTATAAGCTTTTGAGATTTCGTGGCCGTCGCCTCTGGATCTTATGCATGGGCAGAAAAGGGGATAGCGGCGAGCATGACGAATGATGGGGTAGTCTATTTGAACTTCTTCATATCCACCTCTTGTTTCGCATTGCCATGAGCAAACTGCCTTTTGATGGTGAAGACAGAGTGTGCCTATGGTCCTATTCGATCAAGCAAAAGCACCGGTCGCAACAGCCATGAATTAAATCGCCAACGAGCGTATTGCTCTGATTGTGTTGGACCTAGATCGATCTGCTAGTTCACCAAGACGAGGATCTTCGATATCTTGCTGTATCACGAAGAGAGGGGACGTTGATGCGTTCGCTGACCGGTCTTGCTGCGCCGATGCTTGCCGTCATACCACTCAATGCGCTTCATGCCGACCCGCTTCCATTTCGCGATGGTGTTTACCTGAGCCAGCCGGAACTTTGCGGTCTGTCGATTTCCGAAATGACCAATCGCATCGGCGATGAGGTTCATTATATCTATCAGGAGATCGACGGCGTGGTGTTCCGAGGTGCAGAAGCGCTGTGCGACATCGACGACGTTTCCATCTCAGGGGACCGTGTTCGCTTTCAAGCCTCCTGCGACATGGAAGGGACGATCAACCGCGAAACCATCGAGCTGGTTTACGTGTCCGACAGCGCGTTTCAGTCTGGAGGAACGGTCTTCCAGCGTTGCGGTTAGGCAAGCCGGGCGAGCCGACTTTCTCGGACAAGCGCCACTTGGACTTTATTGGAATTGCCCCTAACCGGCGACATCTTCCAACCAGTTCTGATGGACCCAACCACGGTGCTCGAATGGCACCGGTCTCGTCTCGGTCGACGAGCACGTGACACTCGATGTCTTATAGACCACTCCGGCCCAGTCTCCATTGACCTCGAACACGAAGACCAGATCCCCGTTTCGAAGCGCATCGATTTTGCGATATTGCGTTCCGGGTCCAGATCGAACGGAGAGATACCCGTCGCCGTCCGATTTGAGTCCGCTAACCCGGCTGCTGGCACAGTTGGCGGCTTGTCCGTCACCGCCTCGTTCAAAGATTGGAACATCGAGCTCAACGGAAGCTGCCGCGCCCGTGGATCCGCTCGGTGCAGCGCCATCAACGATCCCTTCAGCGAAAACTTGGGTGCCATCCTTGCAAGTCTTCCAGATCCGATATCTCTCCGCGTGGTAGCGCCAGATCGGAAAGCAAAACCCCGGCCCGGTCAGTTCCAGATCCGGCCAGTCACTATCGTCACGCGGAAGACGCTCCAGCGTATCGATGCCGTGACCGAGATTTCTCACCCACCTCCCGGCACGATCGCGTATCAGCAGATCGATCCTTTGTCCGACCGCGCCGATGCAGCCGCTGGTGCCGTCTGTGGTCGTATAGACGATGACCTCATCGCTACCGTCGCCGTTCAGATCGACCCGCTCAAACCGTTGTTGAAAGTCGCCGCCCAAATCGGCTGCGCAGTCCTTGAGGGCTTGATGTTCTTCAGTGAACGCCGCGCTCGAAATGTCATTGTCGATTTCAGCCGCTGTGCTCGTCGAGGAAGCGGCAACGCCAATGAGAAAAGAACCTAAAGCCTGGCGGTAAGAGATCACGACGCGAGCCTCCCTGGATGGGATATGGTTAGCTGAGGTCAGCAACTTCAGATTGGCGGTTTGCTGGCGGCTCTACAACTAGCCCTATTGATGGAGGAGCCACGCGATCTGCGGCAGCGTCAACATGATTGCACTCTGCATCCGGCTTTAGCCCGGAAATTGGAAACCAAGTCCAGGAGGACTACGATATGTCTCCAGGCGAAGCCGCGTGCACTCAAAAAGCTCGCCTTTGGATGAAACCCCGTATCGAACTTAGGAATTCCCAACTCCCTCGCCGACAGACTGCGCGACCGGCGAGCCCCACTCGGTGCGAGCGACAAGTGCGGCTTCGACACGGTTTCGTACGCCGAGCTTCTTCATTATGTTGGTCATGTGATATTTGACCGTCTGCTCGCCGATACCAAGATGGTCGGCGCACTCGCGATTGTTCAGGCCCATGGCGACAAGCTGCAAAGTGCGTGTTTCCTGGGCGGACAAGGCATCAACTGAGCGCTTCTGTCTGCTGGCTGCCAGGGTCGTGACAAGTCGGACCGCAAGATTCGGTGAAACGAAAGTGTCGCCGGCCGCGACTGTTTTTACGGCGCTTATTAATTCTGGACCAGAGACCCCTTTCAGCACGTAACCAACAGCACCGGCATCAAGGGCGCGCAGCACGTCATCTTCATTTTCTGACACCGTCAGCATGATAATGCGCGTGTCGAGCTTCATCGCTGCGATCTCGTTGACGGCGGCAATGCCGTCGTCCGGCATCGAGATGTCGATCAGGGCAACATGAGGATTGTTCAACCCGCATAGCGACACCGCTTCTCGGCCGGATGCCCCTTCGCCGATCACACGGATCGCCGCGTCGCGTTCAAGGCAGCCGATCACACCGGCGCGAAATAGCGAGTGGTCGTCGACGACGACAACAGCGATCGGTTTCACACGTCCCCGCCTTCTTTAATCGGCAGCGTGATCGAAACGCGGGTACCGCCCTCGGGCACGAGTGCGATGTCCATCGACCCGCCAAGACTCTCGACCCGATCACGCATAGCACCGAGGCCAAGGCCACCACCAGGCCGATCCGCGGTGGGTCTTTCGCCACCGCTATCGCTGACCGAAACCGTGACGTCCCGTACGCTGACACGACAGACAATTGTCTGGTCCTGCCCTCCAGCATGCCAGAAGGCATTGCTCAGGCCTTCTTGGATAAAGCGGAAGACGCAGACATTGACGGCGGCCGGAAAAACGTCGCTGTCGCCAATAATCTCGTGCCGAACGGCTGTGCCCGTCCGCAATTCGTGCAGGCTAACCGCACGCTGGATAACAGCTTCAATCTGCATCTCCTGAATTTCAGGAAGCATGAGACCCTTGGAAATCGCGCGGATTTCAGACAGTGCTTCGTCGAGCAGCGACTTCATACGGATCGTTTCGGCGTGTTGATCCTCGATCTCGAGCTCGGTGATGCGGCCAACCTTCATGGCCGCGAGTGCGATCAATTGCGCGGGCCCGTCGTGCAGGTCCGCCCCAACCTGCTTCATCAGGCGTTCATTGTTCCTGGCGAACTGCCGCGAGGCCTTCCGGACACGGCGGTTCAACTGCTCGATTTGCTCATGGGCAAGGCGGAGTTCTCCAAATTGTCGTTGAAGGCGTTCATGCTGGACGGCGATTGTCCGCGTTCCGTGGGCGACGATGCCGTAAAGCGACCCCATCAAAAGCAATGTCGAGAAGCCGAGAACGAGCCATACCTGACGCTGGATGAACGTGATCTTCGCGTCGAGCTGGTCGGTCACCTCATGGATCTCTGCGACCGCGACGATCTCGCCCGAGGCGGAATCGCGAAGGGGAATGTAAATCTCTAAGAACTGCTCCTTGAAATTGCGTATCAGGTGCTCGCCGGCACCGAGGTCTGTGAAGCGGGCGGAAATTTCGCCGGCAAGCGCCGACCGTAGGGCAGCCGAGAAGGCGAAGTTCACGCCAATGATGTCGTCCGAGCGCGAATAGATGATCGTTCCGGATTCATTCCAGATGTCGAGATGGGGAAACCGCGCACTCAAATGAGACGAGCCGAGGACCATGTCGAGCGAATCATGGCCAATCGTGCTCAACGAGCCCGCGTCGCTCAGTTCGTCGACATAGGGGTCGAGTAGCCGGCTGACCAAAAGGCCGGTCGAAGCAGCGGCGCTCTCGATCGACTTCTGGGTTGCGGTTTGGGTGATGTAGAGGCCGCCCAGGACCATCGCTGTCAGCATCAGCGCACCACCAGCCACCGCGAAGCGGGTGCGCAGGCTTATCTGAAGACGCCATGCCGGCAGCCCCGGTCCGTCCAAGTCGAGATACGTCGCGGCCACTGTTCTGTCCCCTGAACGAAAGCAATTACAGAATACAGGCTGACTTGCTCCGTAGCCACAGCCAAAAGACGTGTCGCAACCTAGACCTAAGTCAAGGATAGTCGCAGTGGAGTCAACTCGACTTCGGTTCCCCTAAGGGTCATTCATTCGTCAGACCTATCGTCATTATGCACCGGCCGACCTGTCCTCATTATGAATTTACATGGGATGGTCCGCACATTTCAATCTAACTAACGCGTGGCGGCAACCTCCCGGGGATCAGGGGACCGAAGGGTCAAGGGAGATAGTCATGGTCACGCTCGTTCGTCACGACCTCGAATTCATCTTGAAGCAGATCAAGATCGCCGAAGCGCATAGCGCCGGCACTCCACTCACCGATCTCGTCGACAACCCGTTACTGCCCTCGGGGCTGCGCACAGTCGACGGCAGCTTCAATAACCTCGTGCCTGGCCGCGAGCAGTGGGGCGCCTCGGGCGAGCCGTTTCCGCGCCTGACTAAGGAGAATTGGGTCGACGAGGGCGACGACGAGATGCCGACAGGCTACATGCCCGGCAATAACAACGACTATGGGGCACCTGACAGCGTGGTGGACGCCGATCCGCGGCTCATCTCCAACCTGGTCGTTGACCAAACCCTCGCAAATCCCGCCGCCATCGCGGCCGCTCTGCGTCACGCCGGGCACTCAGAAGCTGAGATCGCGCAGGGGGTCGTCGAGATCCGTGATGCCTACAATGCCGGCATCGCCTATGAAGCCGCACTGGCCGCGGCCGAGACGGCGCGTGATCAGGCGCAGGCAGTCTATGACATGGCGCTGCAGGCAGTGGTTGATGCGGACGCGACGACGCCTGCCGCGACCGTCGCCGCGTTGGTGGCCGACATGAACGCAGCCCAGACAGCCCTCGGCGTCGCCCAAGACGCGCTTGACGTGCTTATGACCAATGAGAACTTCCTACCCGGCGCGCTCGCCAAATGGGGCGTGCAAATGGACGGCAATACCGTTCTGATCCCCAATCTGGCACCGGACGAAGGCCTGTCCGCTTCATATAATTCGTGGTTTACGCTTTTCGGCCAGTTCTTCGACCATGGCCTTGATCTCGTGACCAAGGGTGGCAACGGCACGATCTATATTCCGCTGTCGCCGGATGATCCGCTTTATGATCCGGACTCGCCGCACACAAATTTCATGGTGCTGACGCGCGCTTCGATCGGCGATGACGCCGCCAATGTCACAACGCCCTGGGTCGACCAGAACCAAACCTACACCTCGCACGCCAGCCACCAGGTATTCCTGCGCGAATACGAGCTCGATGCCGACGGCAAGCCCGTCGACACGGGCAGGCTGCTCGAAGGCCGCGATGCCGATGGCAACCCGGTGCCGCACACGCTGGCGACCTGGGGGGACGTCAAGGCCCAAGCCCGCGACGTGCTGGGCATCGAACTTACCGATGCCGACGTGGGAATGGTGCCGATGGTGCGCACTGACCCCTACGGCAATTTTATCCCCGACCAGAACGGCTACGTCCAGCTCATCCTCGGCGTGGGCGCGGATGGCGTTCCAAACAGTGCAGACGACGTCGTGATTTCCCAGACGTCCAATGGCGGTGTTCCGGTTAATCCGTCCGCCACTTACCAGGTCGGCGGCGTCACCTATGTGGGTGCCGTTCGCCTGCCAAACGCCTTCCTCGACGACATCGCCCATGACGCGGCGCCTGTGAATAGCCGCGGCCAGCAGATGTACGCCGATCATGACAGCGCGCTGGGCATTGGTATCGATCTGGTGGACAATCCCAATTTCGGCCAGCCGGTGGTCCAAGGTCCGTCGGGAAATTCCTACTTGCTTCAGTCACTTGAGCAGGTAGCGCTCAATCCCGACTATGACGGCACGCAGCCGGTCAGCGCTGCCAACCCTGTGTATCTCAACCCCAATCGCTTTTACGATAACGAAAAGCTGGATGCGCACTACATCACCGGGGACGGGCGCGGCAACGAGAACATCGGCCTGACCGCCGTTCACTTCGTCTTCCATGCCGAGCATAACCGGCAGATTGAGGAGATGAAGAAGACCATTATCGAAAGCGCTGATGTGGGCTTCCTGAACGAGTGGCTACGTGAGGACGTCACTTCCATGCCGTCCTCCATTGACGGCTTGGCTTGGGATGGAGCGCGGCTGTTCCAGGCAGCGCGCTTCGCTACCGAGATGCAGTACCAGCACCTTGTCTTCGAAGAATTCGCGCGCAAGGTGCAGCCGGATGTTGACCTATTCATGGTCCAGCCGGACGTCGAGATCAATCCGGCAATCTTTGCCGAATTCGCGAACGTTGTGTACCGCTTCGGCCACTCGATGCTGAACCAGAGCGTGGATCGCACCTTTGCAGACGGCACTGAAGACAACATCGATCTTTTCGATGCGTTTCTCAATCCGCTTCAGTTCGGGGGGGTGGAAGGCATTTCGCAAGCTGAGATGGCGGGCGCAATCGCCACGGGAATGAGCGCCCAGCACGGCAACGAAATCGATGAATTCGTCACTGACGTGCTGCGCAACCAACTCGTCGGCATTCCGCTCGACCTCGCCGCGATCAACATCGCCCGGGGCCGCGACACCGGCATGCCGACCCTGAACCAGGCGCGGGCGCAATTCCAGGACATGGCCAACGGCGACACGCTCCTCAAGCCGTATGAAAGCTGGAGCGACTTCGCGCTGAACCTGCGCCATCCCGAATCGGTCATCAACTTCATCGCCGCCTACGGAACCCACGCCTCGATCGAGGCGGAGACGACTATTGAGGGCAAGCGCGACGCGGCTATGGAGCTCGTTTTCGGCGTCGATTTGAATGGCGACGGGGTAGTAGCATCGGATCGCTTGGACTTCTTGAACGCCACCGGCACCTATTCTGGCGGCAGTCTCGGCGGTCTCAACAATGTCGATCTTTGGGTGGGTGGGCTGGCCGAAAAAAAGATGGCCTTCGGCGGGCTCTTGGGCTCGACGTTCTCCTTCGTCTTCCAACTTCAGATGGAAAATTTGCAGGACTCCGACCGGTTCTATTACCTGTCACGGGTCCAGGGCCTGAACTTACTGACGGAACTGGAGAACAACTCGCTCGCCAAGATGGTGCTCAAGAACACCACCGCTGGCGAGGACGGTGTCGCACTGCCGGCCGACATCTTCTCCAAGCCCGACCATATCCTCTACATGGACGCCATTAAGCAGGCTGCCTTCGGCCTTGCCGATCCCGAGCACGAAAACCCTTTGCTGCAGGCCGTGTCGAGCCTTGTCCAGCGCATCGATGCCGACAATGACGGCGTTGCCGAGTTCATCCGGTACAACGGCCTTGACCACATCACGATCCAAGGCACCGACGGCGACGATCACATCGTCTCAGGCGGTGGTGACGACACCGTTTGGGGCGGCGCCGGCAACGACCGCATCGAGGCCGGATACGGCGTCGACTCGATCAGCGGCGGCGCGGGCGACGACATTATTACAAATGCAGGAACCGACATTGGCGCCGTTACTGTGCTCAAGGGCGAGAGCGGCAATGACGTCATTGTCGATGGCACCGGCATGTCTCTGATCTTCGGCGGCGAGGGGAAGGACTACCTCGTCTCCGGTTTCGACGACGGCGAAATCCGCGGTGGCCAGGGCGACGACTTCATGTTCGGCGGCGACGGCATGGGAATGCTGTTTGGCAATGAGGGCAATGACTGGATCGAAGGCGGCGGCGGCTTCGACTACATCGCCGGCGACAACGGAGAGCTGTTCTTCAACTCCACCATCATCGGCCACGATGTGCTGAATGGCGGGTCCGGCGACACTGACTATGACGCGGACTCCGGCGACGACATCATGTTTGCGGGCGAGGGCATCCAGAAGAATATTGGCATGTGGGGCCACGACTGGGTGATCCACCAAGGCCAGTCGCAGAATGTCGACGCCGACATGCGCGTGGACATCTTCACGACCCTTCCCCAGGAGGTGTTGCGCGATCGGTTCAGCAATGTGGAAGGCCTGTCGGGCTGGCGCGGTAACGACGTTCTGCGCGGTGACGACCGGACCGGCACTGGGCCGGAGGGCGGCACCACTGCCGATCCCACGCCCGAGACCGGCTTCCAATACAATGAGCTCAACCAGGCTGCTATCGACCGCATAGCCGGCCTCGGCGATATCATCACGGCCGACATGATGGTCGAGGGCGAGTACCGCGCCGACGGCTCGTGGGAAGACGGCAAACAAGGCACGGTCGAGAACGTCTTCGTGGGCGGCAACATCCTTCTTGGCGGCGGCGGTTCCGACACTATTGAGGGCCGCGGCGGCGACGACGTGATCGATGGCGACCGCTATCTTTCGGTTAGGATCGCGGGCACCACCAATGCCGGTGAAACCTTCACCGTCTCGAGCATGACTGACTCCCTCACATTGGCTGGGGTCACCAAGTCGCTGACGAGCTGGATGATCGACGGGGTGATCAACCCCGGCAACCTCCAGATCGTGCGTGAGATACTCGACGGAAACCGGGCCGGCGACGTCGATACCGCAGTGTATTGGGATGTGCGAGAGAACTACGAGGTGACGCGCCATGCCGACGGCAGCGTCACCATCGCCCACGTTGCTCAGACGGCTGGGGCCATCGATCCGGTGACCGGTCGGAACCGGGAATCGGATGGCACCGACAAACTCTACAACATGGAACTCTACCGGTTCGCCGATGGCACCTTCACGATTGACGAGCTCGCACCGCCGCCGAACAGCCCGGCGACCGGCGCGCCCGTCATCAACGACCTGACGCCAACGGAAGGCCAGACCCTGACGGCCGACGTCAGCTCGATTGCGGATCCCAACGGCATGGGAGCACTGAACTATCAATGGCAGGTTTCGAATGACGGTGGTGCCACCTGGTCAAACGTCTTTGATAATCTCCAGCTGAATTCCGATGCAACCTTCACACCAAACAACGGCATTGTTGGCCTTGGGGGACAGATAGGCGGCATCCTGCGGGTTCAGGTGACTTTCATCGACGGTGATGGCCATCAGGAAGTGTTGACGTCGGCGCCAACTGGCATTGTAGGCGATCTATGGGAATCTGGCCTTTTCACCAGCAGCACCTTTAATGGCACCGACGGCGACGATATTGCCAATGGTGCCACAGGCCTACTCAACGGGCGTGCAGAAACGTTGAACGGCAATGGTGGCAATGACATCCTGAACGGCAATGGCGGCAATGACACGCTCAATGGCGGAGCCGGTAATGATATCCTCAACGGGGGGGCGGGTAACGACGTAGCCGTCTATGCAGGCAGTGTCACCAACTTCGCTCTTGGCTCCGACGGCACCAACTTCATCGTCACCGACCTGACCGGTACCGAAGGCACCGACACGCTATCGTCCATCGAGACGCTCCGCTTTGCCGGAGCGAACTACTCGGTCTATGCCGGGACGACCGGCAATGGTACGACGAGCGGCAACAACAGCGCCAACGCGGTGTTCGGCCTTGCCGGCAACGACACCCTGAACGGCAATGACGGCAACGACCTGCTGGTCGGCGGGCTGGGCAACGACACCGTCAACGGCGGCGCCGGCAACGACACCGTCTACTGGACCGCCGGCGACGGACGTGACGTCATCGATGGCGGCACCGGCACCGATACGGTGAAGATCGTCGGAGACTCCTCGGCCGAAACGTACCGCATCTACTCTCGTGCCGAATGGTTGGCAGTCGCCGGAAATACTGATGCCCAGCTCAACAACGCCGATACCGAGATTGTCATCACGCGCAACGGGACGGATTTCGCTTCGGTCATCGCCCAGCTGGACAATGTCGAGGATATCATCATCAACGGCAGGGGAGGGGGCGACACCTTCATTCCGATCGGCACTTTTGCCGGTACCAGCCTCTCCCACAGCACCATCACGCTCGAGGGCTCCCAAGACGACGATACAGTCGATATCTCGGCGCTGACCTCCGCGCATCGCGTCGTGTTCCGGTCCAACGGTGGCAACGACACGGTAATCGGCACGATGCGCTCGCAAGACAGCATCGAACTTCCCGGCAGCATCGAACCCGGCGCCTATGATGTGATCGACAACCAGGACGGCACCACAACCTTCGCGTCGGATGGCAATTCCGTTACCTTCTCTGGCTCGCCTCAGGTCGCCGGTACCTCGGAAGGCGGGAATGAAGGGTCGGGCATCTACGATCTCGACGACGAAGACTATGAAGACCTTCTCGAAATGATCCGGGATGGCCTGGTTCGCGACTCTTCTGGCTTCGGCAACAACGAGACCAATCCGTCCTACGGCTCGGCAGGCTACAACTTCATCCGCCTGACCGACGCACACTATACTGACGGCGAGGCCGGCATCCGGCAGACGACACTGACACCTCGCGAAATCTCCGACATCATTTCCAACCAGGACAATGACGGCGACGGTACGGAAGAAAGCATCCCGAACGCCTTCGAGGGCTCATCGCTGCTTACCTTCTTCGGGCAATACTTCGACCACGGGCTTGGCTTCATCGCTAAGGGGCAGCCCGGCAACATCTCGATCGGTAACCAGACATTCCCGATCAACGCTCCGCGTTCGAACATCGTCGAGGGCACTGGCGTCGATGGCATCCCGGCCGAGTACATCAACTCGACCTCTCCTTTCGTAGATCAGAATCAAGCATATGGTTCACACAACGAGATCACTGATCTCCTGCGCAAGTGGGAATTGGGAGCGGATGGCGAAGCGCAGCAGACGGCGTATCTGTTGACAGGCGACTTGGACGCGGGCGGGCGGGCACTTCTGCCGACGCTCAGTCATATCCGCGAAAACCACCGGGTCATGACGGGTGGCGATGAGATCACCTCCGCGGATATCCATAATTATATGGGGACCGGCCAAGCACTTCTGCTCGATTTCCGACCGGTGTTCCTGACACTGGAGGACGGTTCGTCGAGCGAGGAATTCGATCTCGACGCGATCGGCCACTACTTCATAACCGGTGACGGGCGGACGAATGAGAATGTGATGCTGACCTCGATCCACACGGTCTGGGCCCGCAATCACAATTTCTGGGTCGACAAGATCAAGACGCAGACCAATAACAGCTGGACCGAGGCCGAGTATTTCGAGGCCGCGCGCATGATGAATATCGCTGAGTACCAGCAAGTGGTGTTCACCGAATTCGCGACTGCTATCGCCGGTCCTCTTGGGGATGACGACGACGACGATTTCGATTTCGAGCACGGCTTCGACGGCTACGACCCGGATGTCGATGCATCGATCTCCGTGGAGTTCGCTCAGGCGGTCTATCGCTTCGGCCATTCCATGCTCAACGAAACGGTAGCCTATCAGGATGCTGACGGCAGACTGCAGCAAATCTCCTTGGTAGAGGCCTTCCTAAGGCCAGACCAGGTCAACGCCATCGGCATCGACGCACTGCTTTCGGGAGCGGCTGCGGTTTCTCACCAGGCAATCGACGTCGACATCGTTAACGCCTTGCGCAACCAACTCGTCGGACAGCCCCTTGACCTCGCCGCGCTGAACATCTTCCGCGGCCGCGATATGGGTGTTCCCCCGCTCAACATCATGCGCGCCCAGCTTTATGAAGCGACGGGCAACAACAAACTGAAGCCATATACGGGCTGGTCTGATTTCCAGCAGAAGAACGGTCTGAGCAACACCTTCATCGCCCAGCTCATGTCGGCCTATCCCGATGGGTTTGAGACGATGGATGCCTGGATCGGCGGTCTGGCAGAGAAGCCCGCCTACGGGCAACTCGGGTCCACCTTCGGCTATGTCTTCCGCGAGCAGATGGACCGCCTGCAGCATGGTGACCGCTTCTACTACCTGGAAATCTTCGACGACTCGATTTTCGAGGATAGTCTGGCCACCTTCGCTGACATCATCATGCGCAACACGGGGATCACCGGTTTGCCGGAGAACGTGTTCCAGCATGCGGGCGTGATCGATCCGTCCACGCTTACGACGGTCGAAGACGATGAGGACGATACTGATCCGATCGGTGGCGGCGATGATGTTGATGACGTCGAAGATGTCGACGACCAGGACGAAGGCCAAAACGGTGACGACAACGATGGCGCTGATGGCGATGGCTTGTGCGACGCTGATGGTGCTGTTGTTCCTGGTCCTTCGTCCGGGACGGGCCCGCTTTTCCAGGTTGGCACTGCGTCTGCGGATGTGCTGATCGGGACGTCGGGCAATGACACGCTGATCGGTCATGGCGGTGACGACACGATCCTTGGGGGCGGCGGTGACGACGTGATCCTGGGTGGTGCGGGCAACGACCATCTGTTCGGGGATGACGGCCGCGACGTGATCCATGGCGGCGACGGCGATGACGACATCTTTGGCGGTGCTGGCAACGACACGCTGTTGGGTGATGGCGGCAACGACCGGATCTATGGCGGGTCTGGCAACGACTACATCAATGCCGGCGCGGGCAACGACATCGTGTTTGCCGGGGCGGGTGATGACCGGGTCGTGGTCGAGGCTGGTGACGGCGACGATGTCTATTACGGTGGCGAGGCGGACCAAGATACGGGTGTCGACACGCTCGACATGTCGTCGATCACGGCCGACATCGTGGCTGATCTTGGGACTGGGTTCATGAGCCGCGGCCAGGTGTTTTCGGTGCAGACCGGCAATGACACGATCTGGGGGTTCGAGAACATCGTCACCGGATCGGGCAGCGACACGATCACGGCGAGCCGTGCGGTCAATGTGATGGACGGCGGGGGATCTGGCCCTGATGGGCGTGACACGTTCCGCTTCCTGTCGGCGGCCGATGCCGATGGCGACACGATCCTGGGCTTTGCGCCTGGCGACCGAATTGACCTGTCGACGGCCGATGCCAATGCGTGCGTAGCCGGCAACCAATCCTTCGCGCTGGTTACGGGGGAGGCGTTCACGGATCGGGGCCAACTGATGGTTAGCCACGAACAACGCGAGGATGGCGACTACACGATCGTGCATCTGAACACGACCGGGGGCACTGACGCCGACTACAAGTTCGCGATCAAGGGCTCGCACAATCTGAACGCTGACGACTTCCATCTTTAGGACTTGGGGCGAAGCGTCCCGTCGGCGGAGAAGTGCCGGCGGGACATCTTCCGAGCCCGCCGGATGGCGAGAGCGGGTGCGTAACAGGTTCATTTCGGTTCGGGGTCATTGCCATGGGCAAGAATGCAAAGAGTGCCGCAGCGCGTCGCAAGTCGGAACAGCTGACGAAGGGGATGCGCGGCATCGTGGCCTATCTGTTCACGGTGTCCGGTGTCATCAACATCCTGGCGCTGACGGGCGCCTTTTACATGCTTCAGATCTACGACCGGGCGCTGACGAGCGGGTCGATGCCGACGCTGGTGGCGATCTCGATCCTGGCGATTGGGCTTTACGTATTCCAGGGCCTGTTCGACGTGATCCGCTCGCAGATCCTGATCCGGGTGGGAGCTCGGCTGGATGCGCGGATCGCGCCTTTGGCGCACGAGGTGGCGATCGATATGCCGCGCTTCGGCTTTTCCACGGCGGAGGCTTTGGAGCGCGGCCGTGACGTCGATACGGTACGTGGCTTCCTGGGCAGTCAGGGGCCCGTAGCGCTGTTCGATCTTCCCTGGGTGCCGGTGTTCTTGATCTTCGTCTACATGCTGCATCCGCTGCTTGGCGCATTGACGCTCGGCGGGGCTTTTGTCCTGACGGTTCTGACGGTGATCACGGAACTCTTGACCCGTCGCCTGTCGGGTTCGACGCAGCAGGCGCTGGTGACGCGCAACACGATCGCGGATTCGAACGCGCGCAATGCCGACATCGTCAAGGCGATGGGGTTCTCGCGGCGCGCGGTGACGCGGTTCGCACGGGCCAACGAGGATCATCTCGATCTGCAGACGCGCACCAACGACATCTCCGGCACGTTCGGGGCGCTGTCGCGGGTGCTGCGAATGATCCTGCAATCGGCGGTTCTGGGGTTGGGTGCGTATCTGACGATACTGGGGGAACTGTCGCCCGGTGCGATCATCGCCGCTTCGGTGGCTTCGGCGCGAGCCCTGGCGCCGATCGATCTTGCGATTGGCAACTGGAAGAGCGTCGTTGCCGCGCGGGCTGCGTTCTCGCGGCTGAAGGAGACGGTGATCGCGCTTGCCGATGCCCGCCCGCCCATGGCACTGCCGGCACCGACGGCCTCGCTGCGGGTGGAGGGGATCACGGTGGCCGCGCCCGGTTCTGGCCGTGTGCTTTTGAGCGATGTCGCCTTCGAGATGAAGGCCGGTCAGGCGCTCGGCGTGATCGGCCCCTCGGGGGGCGGCAAGACGACGCTGGTGCGCGCGCTGACCGGTATCTGGCCGACTTTGCGCGGGGCGGTACGGCTCGATGAGGCGGAGCTTTCGCAATGGGATGCCGAAGCGCTCGGACGCCATGTCGGCTATCTGCCCCAGGACGTCTCGCTGCTCGATGGGGATATCCAGGAGAACATTGCCCGGCTCGATCCTCAGGCCGAACCGCGGGCCATCGTGGCCGCGTCCCGGGCGGCGGGCGTGCACGAGATGATCGTACGCCTTCCCGAGGGCTATCATACCGCGCTTGGGCCGCAGGGCATGGCGCTGTCCGGGGGCCAGCGCCAGCGCATCGGCCTGGCGCGCGCGCTCTACGGCGATCCGTTTCTGGTCTTGCTCGACGAGCCCAACTCGAACCTCGACGCGGAGGGCGAGGCAGCGCTGACGGCGGCGATCGAGGCAGTCAAGGCGCGCGGTGGTATCGTGGTCGTGGTTGCCCACCGGCCGAGCGCGCTTGCCGCCATCGACATGATCGCGGTGATCCAGGGCGGCCGGCTCGCCGCGTTCGGGCCGAAGGACGAGATCATCGGCCAGACGCGGGTCGAGCCGCAACCCCAACCCCAGCCCAAGGAGGCGCGCGCTCGCGTATCTGCGCGTGTATCGGCATGATCATCACCGCAAAGGCGACGCAGTCCGACACCCGGCCCACTGATCCGGCCGAGGCCTATGTCCTGAAGAACGCGCACGAGAAGTCGAAGACGCCTTATGCATTCTTCCTCTTCCTGATGGGGATCGGGCTTTATTTGAAGTCGATCTTCCCCGGCTGGTCGCGTCCGGCAGAAGAGGAGGAAAACTTCAAGGAAGCCGACAAGGGGGACCCGCAGGTCGCTGAGCTCACTTTGGCCGAAGCTCCGCCGACACAAGATGACCTTACCACCGGCACGCCAGGTGCCGATCAAGGTCCCGGTGTCTTCTCGGGCGGGACCCTGGTCGCCTTGCAGCCGCCGGCCCGGTTCGACCTGATCGATTCGCCCGATGTGGACTTTTTCTTTCCCGGCATCGAGCCGGATGCCTTCACCCTGGTCGAGCCCTATCGCCAGACCCTGCGGGCCACCAACGACAATCTTCCCGACTTCATGAGCGGCGGCGGGACGAGACCGTCAGGACCGCGCGGACAGACACCGGCCGCCGGCGATCCGGGCGACAACGCCAATCCGGGCAATCCGGATCAGCCGGGTAACCCGGACAATCCTGATAATCCCGGCAATCCCGATTCGCCGGGTCCCGGTACCGGTCCTGGCGATCCCGGTGATCCGGCCTGCGCCGGTCCGGGCACTGGTGGGCCGTGCGACGACGATGAGGACGACGACGACGATCAGGAGATTGTCAATCGCGCACCGCGCGTCGCCGGTCCGGTCTATCTTTATGACATCACCGCCTGTGCCATCTTGGGTATCGGGCTGCTCGACCTTTTGCGCGGGGCGAGCGATCCGGATGGCGATGTCCTGACGGTCACCGGGCTTTCGGCCTCCTCCGGCATTTTGACGCCGACAGATATCGGCTGGTCCTTCCAGTCGGCTCCGTTCGGCTACGGCCCGGTGACGCTTTCCTACACGATAACCGACGGCGCGCTGTCGGTTGCCCAGACCGCCCAATTCACGGTGTTGGAGCGCGGTTGGTTCGAGGGCACCGCCGACGACGACACGATCACCGGTTCCAATTGCGCGGACGACATCGAGGGCGGCGACGGCGACGATGTGATCGACGGGCGCGCCGGCAACGACACGATCCATGGCGGAGCGGGCAACGATCACATCCTTGCCGGCGATGGCGACGACAAGGTTTTTGCCGGATCGGGTGACGACATCGTGTTCGCCGGCCGCGGCAATGACATCGTGTGGGGTGGGGCGGGTAACGACCGTCTGTTCGGCGAGGCAGGCGATGACATCCTCTACGGTGAAGAGGGCGATGACTTCCTGTCGGGCGGTTCGGGCAACGACATGCTGTTCGGCGGCATTGGCCACGACGTCCTTTATGGCGACGAAGGCGACGACCATCTCGATGGCGGGGCCGGTGACGACCGGCTTTTTGGCGGCAGCGGCCATGATCGCCTGTTCGGCGGTGAGGGCAATGACCGGCTCGAGGGAGGCAACGGCAACGACTTCCTGTCCGACGGGACAGGGTCCGACATCGTCCTTGGCGGGACGGGCGATGACACGGTGCTGGCAGCGATGGATGGCGATGACGACCATTATGACGGCGGCATCGGCTACGACACAGTGAACTACTCGCTGGCCCAGTTCAAACTGGCCATCGACATGGAACTGGGCACCGCACAGGGAGCGGAAATCGGCTGCGACACGATCCTCGGCTTCGAAAAGGTGATCGCTGGGGCTGGCGACGACCGGATCGTCGGCAGCGCTGGGAACGAGCACATCGTGGCCGGCGCCGGTGATGACCATATCGAGGCGGGTGATGGCGACGACATCATCGAGGATGGACAGGGTGCCGACACCATCCTAGCGGGGGCGGGCAATGACACGGTGATCGCCGCGATGGACGGGGCAGACGACCATTATGATGGCGGTGAGGGCTGCGATACGCTCAACTATTCTGCGGCTACCGGCAATCTCCTGATCGATCTGGATCAGGGCCGGGCCAGCGGCATTGAGATCGGTTGCGACACGATCACCGGCTTCGAGACCGTTCTCGGCGGGGCGGGCGACGATCACTTCATTGTCGGCACCGACGAGGTCGCGCTTTACGGCGGGGCGGGCGAGAACGTGTTCGAGTTCCCCGGCTCCGGCGAGAACGTCACCCAGCCGCTGGTCTTCGAGATCCACGACTTCAAGGCGGGCGACCGCATCCGCATGAACAAATACGACCTCTTCGAAAAGGTCTTCGACGATCTCGAGAACCAGTTCGAGAAGGTCTACGGCAAAAAGGTCGATGAAGACGACTTCGCGGTGCGCACCCGTATCGAAGAACTCGACGGATATAGCCGCACCATCATCGAGGCGGACTTCAATCGAGACGATACCTACGAGACCACCATCATCATCGACGGACGCCACGTTCTCGTCATGGTCGAGACGGCGTGACCGGCAACAGGACAACGGAGGCCAAGATGGCAACCACGACGACAAGCTCCTTCCAGGATACCCACCGTCCTGATGCTGGCGGACCGAACGGGTACAGGATGCGCGGGCGCATGCTCGCCGGTGCCGCGCTTGCCCTTCTTCTGGTTGGTGGTGCGGGCGGCTGGGCCGCCACCGCGCAATTGTCGGGGGCGGTCATTGCCCAGGGCGTGGTCGCTGTCGACCAGAACCTGAAGACCATCCAGCACCGGGACGGCGGCATCGTCTCGGACATTGCCGTGCGCGAAGGCGACCACGTGCGTGAAGGCGACATCCTGATCCGCCTCGAGGATGCTCAGACCCGGGCGGAACTCGCTATCCTGCGCACCCAGATCGATGAACTGGCGGTGCGCCGCGCCCGCCTGATCGCCGAACGCGATGGCCAGGGCGCGATCATCCTGGGGGCCGATATCGACCAGGCCGATGCCGGCGTCGTGATGCTGATTAAGGGCGAGACGCGCCTGTTCACCGGCAACCGCGCCCACCGCGAAAGCCAAAAGCAGCAACTTGAACTCTCCATCGCTCAGACCGGCGAAGAGATCACGGGCTTGAAGTCCCAGCAATTGGCCAAGGATGACGAACTCGTCCTGGTCGAGGATGAATATGTCAAGATCAAGGGGCTTGCCGACAAGGGCCTGATCGAAGGCTCGCGCGCGTCGGCTGGCGCTCGTGACCGCGCTCGCCTCAAAGGTGAAAGCGGCGAAATTGATGCCGCCATCGCGCGTGCCAAATCTCGCATGAGCGAGATCCGCCTGCAGATCATCGCCATCGACGAGAATGCCCGCACCGAGGCGCAGCGCGAACTCTCGCTTGTCGAAACGCGTCTTTCCGAACTCAAGGAACGTCAGAACGCCGCGAATGACCGTCTTGCGCGCACCGACATCAAGGCACCGATTGCTGGAACCATCAACGAACTCAACGTCAACACCATCGGCGGCGTCATCAGTCCGGCCGAAATTCTCGCCACTATCGTGCCGCAAGACGCAAGGCTCAAGATCGAAGCGAAAATAGTCCCCGCAGCTATCGACCAGGTCGCTTCAGGACAGGCCGCACGCTTGCGCTTTTCCGCCTTCAACCAGAGAACCACTCCCGAACTCACGGCAAAGGTCGCTCACATTTCCCCCGCGACCACCCGCGACCAAACCACCGGAGAAGTCTACTACCTCGCCGACATAGAACTCGATCCTGGCGAAATCGATAAACTCGACGGCAAGCACCTCATTCCGGGTATGCCCGTCGAAACATTCGTCGAAACCCAACAACGAACAGCGCTCTCATACCTCGCCAAACCAATCACAGATCAGTTCCAAAGGGCACTCAAGGAACGTTGACGGAAGAAGACTAACAACAAACAACCGACCCGGAGGAACCCGGGCGGTTTGCCTTGGAAGGGCTTTGCGTTCTTTCGTTCAGGAGAGTTCAAGTCGGGCGGACCGGTCGAGTTCCATGCCGCGCAGGTGGTCATCGACAGCGGAGATCGCCGATGCCAGTCGGTCCTTCAACCGCAACAACTGGGTCGTTGCGCTGTCGGCGTCATCATTCATGAGAAGCTTGAAAGAGGCGACGACCAGATCATCGATCGCCACACCGATCAGCAGATTTTCCTTGATGAGGATATCAAGCACTTCATCCTCGATCCCAACGGGGCAGGGATAAACCATGCCGTCGGGATGGCACGCAGAAACTACCTGAATGCGGGCTAACACTGCCTGCTGAAGATGAGTTTTGCTGACAGAAAACCTTGCGGGTTCCTTCTGCTCTCGATGCAAAGTGAGACTGAAGCCAGAGCACTGAGCATCATCTTCCAAATGTGGCTTCCAGAACTCGCCTTCCATTGCAGCCCTCCGAATTTCCACCCGATTGTAAGTATGTAAATAGTGTACATACGAATATCATAAAACGATTGGAGCGCAAATAAAATTATACAAATATTACAAATTATAGCAGTCTAAAAAAACAGGTACATCGCAAATTGGAATTATACCAAATTGTCGGTGGGAGGGTATAAAAAGGTTGTATTGTCATGACGGTCGAAATTCATAAAATTGATTAACATTACGGAAAGTGAGGAAGACTGAATTATCGAAGGGATTGCAGTGGATGAAACGGTGCCGTTGATTTGCGACGGTACGGGAAAAATAAAGATAATACTGCGGCCTGCAGGGAACGCCTTGGAGTTGGCAGACCCGAACGTCTGGTTGCGCTGAGCGTCAATGTCTCCGACTGCTTGTCGATTTCGCCACGCAAAATATCCACTGTCGCCGGGCCAACCGCATAGATCTTCTGATCTATATCTGTCTAGCCGATCAGAAGGGCGATCTCGATTAACTAAGTCAGTAAATATTCCGTTTACGCACAGTCAGAGCTAATGTAATGTGAAAAAAAAGAAAAAAGAGGGGGCGTTCCCGATGGCAACGCGGGTGGCATTTTTTGACAATCAGCCTATCCGGCTCAAGGGTTTTGCCTCTGAGTTGGGCAACTCAACGGATCTCGAGGTTGTCGGGTTTGGTAATTCGCTTGATGACCTGCAGCGGTTCACTTCCAAGAATCAAACTGAAAACTGCGTTATCATAATTGGGGGCAGTCTGCTCGGAGAAGACGCGTCCATCCTCCGACAATATGTGCAACGGGCTGGTCAATCGAAGATTATATTGATGACCAGTTCAACAGATATAGCAACCGCGGTTAAGGTCCTCGAAGCGGGTGCTGCCGGCTATATCCTTTCGACCAGCGCCGGCGACCAAGTGATCGATGCGATCAAGTGTGTGGCACGAGGTGAGGTATTCATCACTCAAAGCCTGGCAATGGCCGTTATCAATGCGATGCGCGTTGCATCAATAGCCAGCCGGAAATCGTCGGCCTTGCATCTAAGCATTCGCGAAGAGCAGATATTGAAATTACTGATGTGCGGTAATACGAATAAAGAAATAGCCCATCGTCTTACCCTTAGCGAAAAGACTGTTAAGCATTATATGACTGCCCTGATGCAAAAAATGAATGCACGCAACAGGACCGAAGTCGTGTTGGCAGCTCAAGCAAATTTGGCGAATAATTTCAGCAGCCGCGACTGGATTTCGTGAAGCCCGTGCTCTGGGAAATGCGCTCCAGGGTAGCGCGCTCACATCACTTCTGATCGAGCGACGCCGTCGCAACAGTGGGCCATCCAGCGAAACACGGCGCTGCTCAATTGATGTCACTGCATCAAGTTTGCGGCATGAACTGTTTCCTGATCTTGTGAGCCGACGATACTTGGTTGCTGGCTCCAACAGTTCAGCCTGCGGTGCCGAATTGAGGTCGCAAGGTCTCATGGCTGTCGGCGCGGTTGCGGCTCCTTAGGGTTTATTGAACGGATTTTGAAAGTGGACCGCGTAATACGAATATTGGCGGAGCTGTCGTGCGCCCCGAGTTCGGTTCGTCGGCTAAGGGCTTGGAAATCAAATCTCGGCGTTTGAATATGGTCTAGGTTTTCGTGGGCGTTGGGACGGAAGCCACGTCGAGTTCGCGCTCAACCTTGGCCATCGCGTCAGCACAACCATAGTCTCGCAATTGCTCGACGGTCGCAAGGGGGGGCAGCATATTCGAGCGCAAAAACAGAGAAAATATTGAGAATAATAAATACTTCTATTTCAATAGTGTTCAAATATACTTGAATTATGTAAAATAGATAATAATCTAGTTAGATAGTCCGGTGTTTTATTGCAGTACGACTAGGTCATTCGATCTACTACGCAGGATCGCAGGATCGCAGGAGCGGCAGGATCGTTGGGTGCCAGGAGGGTTCAGGCCAGCTTCTCGTCCTCGGCGGCCTGACGCCAAGTGAGTTCCCGATCGAGCAGTTTTTTTGTCGCAATGTGGTCGTCCATGCTCATCTTCAGTCGATGCTTGAGCATTGAAAATCGTCGACGGATCGCCAAGGTCCAAGCGCATAGCACTGCAAGCGCAAGCGTGCCGATTACGAGCGGCACGACGCGATCTGAATTGGTCGAAGCATCGGTCGATAAAAGGGCGAACAGTGCAAGCGTCGCGGTCGGTACAAAAAGAAGGGTGCTGCGGGCAAGAATAGAACATAAGAAAGCCAGCGAAAAAAGTAGAGCTGCACTACCGATCTCGTTTTCAATTGCCTGCCTAGATGCCAGCAAAAAATTGCTGAGAATCGGAATGATGTCTTCGGACACGGCGTTTGAAAAAGTTTCCACCAAATCTTTCCTCCTCGCTACTGACTTCGAAGCATATTACGCATCATCTGATCAAGCCTGCGAGTCCTTCCGGGCAGGTAAGAGCCGGATTTGAAAGTTTTTGAGCGATATCAACGGTTGTGATTCATCTTCTTTGTCGAGAAGATGGAGGATCGCATGCTGCCCTGGGACGATACCGCTCGTAAGCAGCATAACCGCGATGGACTGAGGTATCCAAGCGATTTGACGGATCGCGAAAGGGCGTTGATCGAACTGAATAGCCCCTAGATTTGTGGACGCCTTCTTCCCTTAATTTGAGGCAAGGAGGCCCTGATGCGGTCTGGCAATTTCACTGATGAGTTCAAGCGCGATGCTGTCACGCAGATCACCGAGCGGGGCT
>JAEWFC010000017.1 GCA_023389035.1 Acidobacteriota bacterium | reverse complement strand
CCTGTCCATGGCCATGAGAAAGTCCCCACTGGTGGCCAGGTCGAGGTCCCCGCTGGTGGCCAGATAAAAGTCCCCACCCTGTGTTCGTCGTGTCGACCCGGAACTGAGGGCCCAGGCGATGACGGTGAAGGTGCCAACCGATCACTGTCACCGCCTGGGAGTTCCATTGAAGTCTGCGAAGGACCGTATGGACATCATTTCTGCTTACCGAGAACTCGGAAGCTATCGCGCCGCCGCCGAGGTGTGCGGCACCACCCACAAGACCGTCAAGCGTGTGGTCGACCGGTTCGAGGCCGACGATCAACCACCAGATCGCATGGTACGGGCCCGCAACTACGACACCGTTGCCGAGCTGGTCGCTGAGCGAGTCGAGCGGTCGCGCGGCCGGATCACCGCGAAACGTCTGCTATCAGTAGCGCGAGCGGCGGGTTATGCAGGCTCGGCCCGCAACTTCCGTCGTCTCGTCGCTCAGGAGAAAACACAGTGGCGCCGTGACCATCATCGTGGGCGTCGCCCGGCAGTGTGGGCTCCGGGTGACTACCTGGTCATCGATTGGGCCGTGATCGGCGGGCTACACATGTTCTGCGCGGTGTTGGCGTTCTCACGCTGGCGGTTCGTTCGGTTCGCCACCAACGAAACATCCACCACCACACTCGGATTCATCGCCGAGGCGTTGGAAGAGATCGGTGGAGTACCCAACAAGGTACTCGCTGATCGGATGGGCTGCCTCAAAGGTGGGGTCGTCGCCAACGTCGTCGTACCGACCCCCACGTATGTGCGGTTTGCCACCCACTACGGGTTCGCCCCGGACTTCTGTCACGGCGCCGATCCGGAATCGAAAGGGATCGTGGAAAACCTGTGCGGGTACGCGCAGTCGGATCTGGCGCAACCGTTGTGGACCGAAGCCAAGATCGCCGCAGGTCGTGACGACGTGCAGCTGGATGTGCACGCAGCGAACCGGGCCGCGCGGGACTGGTGTGTCGAGGTCAACACCCGCCGCCACAGCGACACACTGTGCGTGCCTGCTGAGCAACTCGATGTGGAACGAGAAGTGCTGTCGAAGTTGCCATCTCTGCGGGCCCAAGTCGGTCCACCGCCGGTCACCCGTAAGGTCGATCGCCTCTCGTGTATCCGGTACGCCTCGGCCCGCTACTCGGTACCCAACCGGCTCATCGGCACCACCGTGACCCTCATCCAGGACGGTGAGCGGCTCCTGATCGCCGAACCCGCCTCCGGTGAGATGGTTGCCGAACATCTGCTGGCCGCACCCGGAGAGGTCGTCCTCAACGACGACCACTACGGGGGGCCACGCACACCGCCCAGTCGTGCACCACGACCCAAAACTGCGGTGGAGAAACAGTTCTGCGCTCTCGGTGAGGTTGCTGAGCAGTTCCTGGTCGGTGCCGCGGCGATCGGCAACACCCGCCTGGGCGGTGAACTCGATGACATCCTCGGCCTGGTCACCTCCCACGGCCATCAACAGGTGCTCACCGCTCTGACCAGGGCGGTGGCGTTCCGACGGTTCAAGGCCGCCGATGTGCGTTCGATCCTCGATGCCGGAGCCGGCACCCCCAACCCGCGACCGGCCGGCACAGCACTGCTCGGGCATCTGCCTACCGCGCCCACCCGCTCGCTGGATGCCTACAAGCTCGGCGCCGGCGACAAGGAGGTGTCATGACCACCACAACATCGACATCAGTTGCACCCCAAACAGTGCCGCCACTACCGGCCGACCTCGACCACGCGCTACGCCGATTGAAACTGGCCTCGATCCGCCGCACCGCACCCGAGGTGCTGCTCACCGCGAAAACTCAGCGGTGGACACCCGAAGAAGTACTGCGGACCCTGGTCGAAGCCGAGATCGCCGCTCGTGATGCCTCCAACATCCGCAACCGACTCAAAGCTGCCGGGTTCCCGCTCACCAAAACCCTGGAATCGTTCGACGTGGCCGCATCGTCCATCCCGGCCAACACCTTCGAATACCTGTCCTCGCTGGAATGGGTTCGGGCCCAACACAACCTGGCCTTGATCGGCCCAGCCGGGACTGGCAAGAGTCACACCCTGATCGGGCTGGGGATCGCCGCAGTGCACGCCGGACACAAAGTGCGGTACTTCACCGCCGCCGACCTCGTGGAGACCCTGTATCGCGGGCTGGCCGACAACACCGTCGGCAAAACCATCGACACCCTGCTGCGCCAAGATCTGCTCATCCTCGACGAGATCGGATTCGCCCCGCTCGACGACACCGGCACCCAACTGCTATTCAGGCTCGTCGCCGGCGCCTACGAACGCCGCTCTCTCGCGATCGCCAGTCACTGGCCCTTCGAACAATGGGGACGCTTCCTGCCCGAACACACCACCGCCGCCAGCATCCTCGACCGACTCCTACACCACGCCACCATCGTCATCACCGACGGCGACTCCTACCGCATGACACACCGAACGGAGGTACCACCCACCTAAAACATCCCGCACAGGGTGGGGACTTTTACCTGGCCACCAGCGGGGACATCAAACTGGCCGTTGACA
>JAEWFC010000038.1 GCA_023389035.1 Acidobacteriota bacterium | reverse complement strand
CGAACCTGCCGGAAGGCGTCGAAATGGTGATGCCCGGCGACAACATCCAGATGGAGATCACGCTCATCGCACCGATCGCCATGGAGAAAGGACTCCGCTTCGCTATCCGCGAAGGCGGCCGCACAGTAGGTGCCGGAACCGTTTCGGAGATCATGGAATAAGAGAGGTACGAGTGACGGCCTCAGCCGTTCTCTGAAACTCAGCGAGAACGCCCAAGGGCGTCACTCTTACAAGAAATATGTTAAGTGAAAAGATTCGCATCAAGCTGAAGGCATACGACCATCGCGTGCTCGACCAGTCCACACAGGAGATCGTCGATACCGCAAAGCGCACCGGAGCCCGAATCGCCGGACCGATCCCGCTGCCGACGATCAAGAACAAATGGACCGTTCTCAGATCGCCACACGTCGACAAGAAATCGCGTGAGCAGTTCGAGATCAGGACTCACAAGCGTTTGATGGATATTCTTGACCCGACGGCAGAAACGGTTGACGCGTTGATGAAATTGGATCTACCGGCCGGTGTGGACGTCGAGATCAAGGCCTTCGGAAAGAATTAGTCGGAAAGTCTGGTCTGGAAGTCGAGACAGTGAAGACTTGAACGGCTTAGGAAAATTATGATTAGCGGAATCATTGGTAGAAAAATGGGAATGACGCAGCTTTTTGCTGAGGACGGCACGGTTACCCCCGTGACGGTCATCAAAGCAGGGCCATGTGTCGTCGTTCAGACCAAAAGTGCGGCAGGTGCAGACGGCTATAATGCTGTTCAACTTGGCTTCGTTGAGGACAACCCGATCCGAATGAAGAACGTGACGAAGCCGCTTCGCGGGCACTTTGAAAAAACGGGGGCCGGAACGCCGCCGACCCGGATTCTAAAGGAGATCCGTTTAGAAGAAGCTCCTGATGCGACCGTCGGCGACCAGATCAAGGTCGATGTCTTCGCTGATGGCGACAAGATCGAGGTGGTCGGCAAATCGAAGGGCCGCGGATTCGCAGGTACTATCAAGCGTCATAACTTTTCACGCGGTCCCGAATCGCACGGTTCGATGAATGTTCGCCGTCCCGGTTCGATCGGTCAGTCGGCATACCCGTCGCGTGTTATTAAGGGTACGCGTTCGTCGGGTCACATGGGCGATGCCCGAGTAACGGTAAAGGGTTTGACCGTTGCGAAGGTTGATGCTGAAAACAATATTTTGATGGTTCGCGGAGCCGTGCCCGGAGCCAACGGAAGTTTGGTTATTGTAAAGAAAAGCTAAGTAAGAGTAGCGGCTCAGCCGTTTTGCTTGAACGCCTCAAGGCGTCACTCTTACAGGAGAAGGATTATGCCTACCGTGAAGGTTCGCAATTTGAAGAATAACGAGGTCGGCGAGGTTACGCTGTCAGATGCTGTTTTTGGCGTCGAGCTTAACGAAGCCTTGATCCACGCTGCGGTTCGTAACTATCAGGCGAACGGCCGGCAGGGAACATCCGCGACCAAGACTCGCGGAAACGTCTCCGGATCGGGCCGCAAGCTTTGGAAGCAGAAAGGAACCGGCCGTGCCCGTATCGCATCGCTCAGGTCGCCTCTTTGGAAGGGCGGGGGTAACGTCCATGGCCCGCAGCCACGGGACTGGTCATATGCGATGCCGAAGAAAATGCGCCGCGGTGCACTTCGCTCAGCACTCTCCGAAAGGCTTCGCGAGGGCAACATCATTATCATCGATGAATTCGGTTTTGAAGGCCCGCGGACGAAAGACTTTTTAGCTGCAGTCGATTCACTGGGACTGGTCGAGAACAAAAAGCGAGCAAAAACGCTGGTGGTAGATTCGCTGGACAATGCGAACCTGGTGCTTTCGGCTCGCAACGTCGAGAAGACGAAGGTCACTAACAGCTTCGGGCTCAATATTTACGACATCATCTATCACGAGCGTCTTCTGATCTCGAAGGCGGCGATCGAAGAGCTGAACGACCTGCTCGACCCGACCCGCGAAGGTACGAAGGCTGACGAGGCTGAAGAAATAGCGGAAACGAAAGCTCCGAAGAAAGCGGCGAAAAAAACGGCTAAGGCAGCCAGCGGCGGCGATAAACCTGCAACGGCGAAGAAAGAAGCTAAGCCGAAAGCGGAGAAGGCTGAGCCAACCGCGAGCGAAACGGAAACCGTGAATGAGGAGGCCGGCGAAAATGAGTAATTTCACTGTTTGGGACATTCTGAAATCTCCGGTCGTTACCGAGAAGAGCGTAATTCTTAAAGAGGATTCGTCCGATGAGGACAACGGTCGGAAGACCGGCCAGGTACTGACTTTTCGCGTTGAACGAACTGCAGGCAAGCTGGATATCAAAAAGGCTGTCGAAGAGATCTTTAATGTAAAGGTTGCCGCCGTACGTACTGTTCAGTACGAGGGCAAAATGAAGCGCCGCGGACGGCAGGAAGGCCGCCGACCGAATTGGAAGAAAGCATACGTCACTCTTCGCAAGGGCGAACCAATGGTCGATTACGCTGAAGCGATCTAGATTTGAGCAGTAAGCAGTATCCGGTACCCAGTACTACTGAACCGGAGGCTGGCAACTGACAATAGAATTATGGGAATCAAGAGATTAAAACCGACTTCACCGGCTCGCCGCTATCAGACATATCTGACGCGCGACGAATTAACGCCGGGAGCAACACCCGAGAAATCGTTGCTCGAGCCGAAGAAAAGAATTTCGGGCCGCAATAACGACGGTCGGATCACGATCCGGCGACGCGGCGGAGGCCACAAGCGGCACTACAGGCTGATCGATTTTAAACGTGACAAGGCCGGCATCCCGGGAAAGGTCTCGCAGATCGAATACGATCCGAACCGTTCGGCACACATTGCCCTTATCACGTACCTCGACGGCGAGAAGCGTTACATCATCGCTCCTGTCGGCCTAAAGGTCGGCACCCAGATCCTTAGCGGAGCAGAAGCGGACATTCTGCCGGGTAACGCTTTACCGATCAAGAACATTCCGCTCGGTACCGAAGTTCACAACATCGAACTTCGTCCCGGCAAAGGCGGCCAGATGGTCCGCTCGGCAGGTGGTTTTGCACAGATCGTTGCGAAAGAGGGCGATTACGCTCAGCTGAGAATGCCTTCGGGCGAAGTGCGGCGAGTTCCTGTTGTCTGCATGGCGACTGTCGGACAGGTCGGCAATACCGAGCACGAGAATGTTTCGCTAGGGAAGGCCGGACGAAATCGCTGGAAAGGAAAGCGTCCGAAAGTTCGCGGTGTCGCAATGAACCCGGTAGATCACCCGCATGGTGGCGGTGAAGGCAAGACGTCGGGTGGACGCCATCCTGTAACGCCCTGGGGACAGCCAACCCGCGGTTACAAAACGCGACGGAACAAACGCACGACCAATATGATCGTGAAAGACAGGAGAAGGAAATAGGTTTAGGTAATTGGTTTTTGGGTCCTCGATCCAATTCCTTTGAACCGGATCTTACATTGATTTATGCCACGTTCATTAAAGAAAGGGCCGTTCATTGACCTTAGCGTCGCGAAGCAGTTGAAAAGAATTGCCGATGGCGGCAAAAAGCCGACCGCGATCAAGACCTGGTCACGACGTTCGACGATCTCGCCGGACATGGTTGGACTTACATTCGGCGTACACAATGGAAAACGCCACATTCCGGTTTTTGTTACGGAGAACATGGTCGGCCACAAGCTCGGTGAGTTTTCGCCGACACGAATGTTCAAAGGCCACCCGGGAACAAAAGCGGAGAAGATGGCGAAGCGAAAATAGTGAACTGACGATTCACTGAAATGTTATGGAAGCGATAGCAAAAACAAAATATCTTAAGGGCTCGCCACGCAAGGCGCGACTTGTGATCGACCTGATCCGCGGCCAAAACGTGTCGCGGGCACTTTCGATCCTAAAGTTCACGGAAAAGCGTGCTGCCGACCCGATCGCGAAATGCCTAAACTCAGCAATTGCGAATGCTACGTATCAGGCAGAGCAGCAGAATATCGCGGTTGACCCGGACGATCTGTGGATCAAGACGTGCTTCGTCGACATGGGTCCGACGAAGAATCGCCGCCGTATGCGTCCTGCACCGCAGGGCCGTGCTTACCGCGAACAGCGTCACTATTGCCACATCACGATCGCGGTGACGAGCGATGAAAAGGTAAAGTCCGAGAAGGAACTTCTGGCCGAGGCCGCTCGTGCCGAACGTGCCGAGGCCCGCAAGGCTGAAGCTGGTGCGAAAAAGGCGAGACCGGCTGCAAAGAAAGCCCCAGCTAAGGCTGCAAAGCTAGAGGCAGAAGAAGTTGAGACTCCGGCAGTCGAGACGGCTGAGCAAAACATAACTGAAACCGCAGCGGCTGAGAATCTTGAGACCGCGGTGGTTGAGAATGAAGCTGAAGTCGCGGACGCCAAGAATGCCTCAACCGATGCGGAGGCTCACAGCAATGAATCGAAGCCCGTTGATGAAGTAATGGAGCGGAACAACGAGGAGCTCGAACGGCAGTAAAAGGTATTTAATATGGGACAGAAAGTTCATCCATACGGCTTTAGGGTCGGATACAACAAAGACTGGCACTCGCACTGGTACACGAAACAGGATTTCGCAAAGTATCTGGCAGAGGACCTAGAGCTCAAGCGTGATCTGAAGAAGAAGTTCTCCGGCGGCGGTGTTTCGCATATCGATATCGAGCGTGCTGCAGCCCGAATGAAGATCATTATTTACACGGCTCGTCCCGGTATCATCATCGGCCGCAAGGGCGCTGAGATCGATAAGCTTCGAGAGGACCTATCAAGAAAAACGGGCCGTGAAGTTCTGATCTCAATACAGGAGATACGCCACCCTGAGCTGAATGCCCAGCTACAGGCAGAAAAGATCACGCAGCAGCTTGAAAAGCGCATCGCTTTTCGCCGTGCGATGAAGAAGACGATGGAAGAGTCCATCCGCTTCGGTGCACAAGGTATCAAGGTAATGATATCGGGCCGTTTGAACGGAGCTGAGATCGCACGCACGGAATGGTCGCTCGAGGGACGTCTTCCGCTGCACACGCTGCGGGCTGACGTGGATTACGGTTTTGCTGAAGCACTGACGACGTTCGGCATTATCGGAGTAAAGGTTTGGATTTATCGCGGTGAGATCCTTGATGCGAATGCGTCGATGGCACGCGGTACGACGACCGATCCGATGATCGAACCGAAGGCGGACCGCTCGGGTGGACGAGGCCGCGGAGATCGACGCCCGCGTCGCGACGACCGACGATAGTGATCGGCCGACGCTGATCAGAATGATTGCTAGTACATGAAGCGGTAGGTTAGGTCGCGGACCTTTGACCACCGACAACTGGAGAAGAAGTTTATGTTGATGCCGAAAAAGGTCAAGCACCGTCGAGTGATGAAAGGCCGCATGCGTGGAAAGGCGACCCGTGGCGAAAATCTCGATTTTGGTGACTTTGGGCTGAAAGCACTTGAAGCGGGCTGGATCACGGACCGCCAGATCGAAGCGGCTCGTATCGCGATGACTCGTCACGTAAAACGTGGCGGTAAGATCTGGATCCGTATGTTCCCGGATAAGCCAATCACCAAAAAGCCCGCTGAAACCCGTATGGGTTCCGGAAAAGGCGCACCCGATCACTGGGTCGCTGTTATTAAGCCGGGACGTGTGATGTATGAGATCCAAGGTGTTGACGAGGCACTTGCACGCGAGGCTTTCCGCCTTGCGGCACAAAAGCTTCCGATCAAGACAAAGTTTGTGACGCGTGCCGACCTTGAAGGAGGCGTTGTTTAGAAATGAAACGCAAGGAAACGATGGACCAGCTTCGGGAAATGAATCTCGAAGAACTAAAGGATCAGGCCGACGCATTAAAGGAGTCTCTCTTTAGACTTAAGTTTAGAAAGACTCTCGGAGTGGGCGAGACGGTCAACGATATCCGCCGTGAAAAAAAGACGCTTGCGCGCGTTTACACACTGATCGAAGAAAAGAATCGTACCGCGAAGGCGTAGGACTTAGAAGATAATGGCAAAGAAGAAAATAGACGAGACGAGCGAAGTTAGTGACGCTGCCGAAACAGAAGTAACGACCGGTAACGCCGTTGAAGCTCAATCTGACAACTCGGCGGATGCAACCGCGGAGTCGAGCGAATCATCGATCGTCGAAGATGTGATCGATACGGTTGCCGCTGCTGCTGAAACGGTCGTAGATACCATCGGAGCGGGAGCATCTGCGATCGCTTCTGCGGTCACTGGTTCTGATGAGCCGAAGCAGGTCGCGAAGGGTAAACGTGCGGAAAAAATCGGTGTCGTTTCGTCGGACAAGATGACGAACACCGTTGTTGTTCGTGTAGACCGTCTCGTTAAGCACCCGATCTATCGGAAATACATTCGCAAGCGCAAGAAGTTCATGGCGCACGACGAAACTGGCGCGAAGATCGGGGATAAGGTGAGGATCGTTGAAACCAGGCCACTCTCAGCAAGAAAGCGATGGCGTGTTGTCGAGATCATCCATAAGGCAGAATTGTAATTTTGAAGGTGGTAATGCTGCGTGATGCACGCCGCGAAAGGCAAAGGCCGCAGCAGGAGATAACGATATGATTCAGATGCAGACCTCATTGGCGGTCGCGGATAATTCAGGAGCCAAGCGTGTGGTTATGATCATGCCTATCGGCGGTTCGACCAGCAAGATAGCTCGGCTCGGCGACAAGATCAAGGTCACCGTAAAAGAAGCTTCGCCGGACGGCACCGCTAAGAAGGGCAAAGTTTACAACGCCGTTATCGTGCGAACACGGAAAGAGGTCCGCCGGAAGGACGGTTCGTATATCCGATTCGATGAGAATGCGGCGGTCCTTATAAAGGACGATGGAACTCCTGTAGGTACCCGCGTTTTTGGACCGGTCGCACGCGAACTTCGTGAAAAGAACTTTATGAAGATCGTTAGCCTTGCGCCGGAGGTCATCTAGGATCAAAACATTGGGATTTGAGCAAATCCATATCAGGTGAGCAGAACATGAAGACGGCAAAGATAGGAACAGTTAAAAGCAGGATCAAGCGGGGCGACCAGGTCGTCTTCATTTCCGGCAAGGAATACAACCGGTACGACAGCGCAGGCAAGCGTCAACCGCTTCGCGGTCGCGTCATTGCCGTAGATGCACGCAACGGAAAGGTGAAGGTAGAAGGGGCGATGATCGTAAAGCGCCACCAAAAGCCCGTTCCTCAAATGAATCGCGAGGGCGGCATCAAAGAGATGGAAGCCTGGGTAAATGTCTCGAACGTCGCGTTGATCGATCCCGAGACTGGAAAGCCGACCCGTGTGCGATACGAAGAACGTGACGGAAAAAAGGTTCGCGTCGCAAAGAGCGGCAAAGTCATAACTGAGCCGGATGTCTTCGGCAAGAAAGAGCCGAAGCGTGAGAAGGAAGAGGCAACAGACGAATAGTTTGATGTTTGGAAACGGCGTGGAGCCGAAACCCAAGCGAGGAAACTCAAACAATGGCTAGACTTAAAGAAAAATACAAGAAAGAGATCGCCGGAGCACTCGCGAAGGAGTTCGACATAAAGAACCCGATGGCAGTTCCTAAGGTCGAGAAGATCGTAATTAACATGGGTCTCGGCGAGGCGAGCGCAAATGCAAAGATCCTAGATGTAGCGACTGAAGAACTGAAAACTATTACCGGCCAGAAGCCGGTGGTAACCAAGGCGAAAAAATCGATCGCCGCATTCAAGCTTCGTCAGGGAATGAATATCGGCACGATGGTCACGCTTCGCGGGGACCGTATGTACGAATTTCTCGATAGACTTATCTCAGTAGCTCTTCCTCGGGTTCGAGATTTTCGCGGTGTGTCCGGCAAGGCCTTTGACGGCCGCGGAAACTACACGTTAGGAGTTCGCGAACAGTTGATATTTCCGGAAATCGATTTTAATAAGGTCGACAAGACCAGGGGTATGAATATCTCGATCGTGACGACCGCGACAAACGACGAGCAGGCACGCTCGCTGTTGAAAGCTCTAGGAATGCCTTTTAGGCAGTAATGGATCAAAGATAAATGGCAAAGATCAGCAAAATCGTAAAGAACAACGACCGCAAGGCAAAGGTCACCCTTTGGGCAGAACGACGAGCCGCGATGAAAAAGATCATTAATGATCCGAAATCGACCCCGGAGCAGGTTGACGAGGCGGTAATAACGCTGCAGAAGATGCCGCGTGACGCGAGCCCGGTAAGGGTTCGCAACCGCTGTTCACAGTCGGGCCGTCCCCGTGGTTATCTGCGTAAGTTCGGCATTTCTCGTGTCGCACTTCGTGACCTTGCTCTCCAGGGACAGATCCCCGGAGTAGTTAAATCTAGCTGGTAGTTAGGATGCGGAAGGCGGCCGGAGGCTGAACCACGCAAATAATAAACGGAGTTAATAGTAATGACAGATCCAATAGCCGATATGCTCACACGCATCCGAAACGCGATCGCCGCGAATCATCCGCGTGTTGATATTCCGGGTTCAAAGCTGAAACTGGAAGTCGCTAGAATCCTTAAGGAAGAGGGCTATATCAACAATTTCAGCACGAAGGGTGAAGGCATCAAGTATGTCATCCGAATTTTCCTTCGTTATGACGCGAAAGGTACTTCGTCGATCACACATTTGTCTCGCGTTTCAACACCCGGTCGCCGCGTCTACGTCGGTGCATCCGATATTCCGAAGGTCCTAGGCGGTTACGGTATAAATATCGTTTCAACTTCTGCCGGACTAATGAGCGGAAAGCGAGCCCGGAAAGAGAATATGGGCGGCGAGATCCTAGCTCAGGTTTACTAAATATCATTAGGCGGCGGGTGCGAGCAATGTTTTGCAGACGAACGCTTGGAAAGAAATTATGTCACGTGTAGGAAAAAAACCGATCACTATCCCGTCGGGCGTAACGGTCACCATCGGTGACGCGTCTCTCGAAGTAAAAGGGCCGAAGGGAACCCTGAGCACGCCGGTGCCGAGTGGCGTCGAGTTCAAGCTTGATGAAGGAAACCTGGTCGCCGAACGTAAGGACGACAGCTTCAAGGCGTTTCATGGGCTCGCACGGGCATTGGCGAACAGTGCTGTGGTTGGAGTAACTGAAGGCTTTGAGAAAAAGATGGACGTGGTCGGCGTTGGTTATAAGGCTGAGGTGCAGGGCAATAAGATCGTTTTCGCACTTGGGTATTCACACCCAGTGGAATACGTACTTCCCGAAGGCATCCAGGCAAAAACCGAGCGTGTTAACACTAAGACCTCGATCAACCAGTATCAGCTGACGATAACGCTTAGCGGAATCGACAAACAGAAGCTTGGACAGGTCGCTGCGGAACTCAACAGGCTCAGAAAGCCTGATGCCTATAAGGGCAAGGGCGTAAGATACTCGGACCGTTTGTACAAATTAAAGCCGGGCAAGACCGGTAAGTAATTTTGGGTCTTCAAGGCCCCGATTAATCAGATAGGTATCGGCTCACGCGGGAGTCGTTGAGACAAAAAGTTATGGCACAGAAGAGAAGAGCAGAAATACGCCAGGGTGTGCACAGCCGGATCAGAAAAAAGGTCCGCGGATCGGCCGAACGTCCGCGTTTGGCTGTTTACCGCAGCCTAAACCACATCTACGCACAGGTTATCGACGACGATAGTGGAAAGACGCTGGCGACCGCGTCGACGACCGAGAAAGGTTTTGGCGGTGCTTCGGGAGGCAACGTTGACGCTGCCAAGCAGGTCGGAAAGACGATCGCTGAGCGTGCGGTCGCTGCGGGCATCTCAAACGTAGTTTTCGATCGGGGCGGCTATGTATATCACGGCCGCGTAAAGGCCTTGCTCGATGCAACTCGTGAAGCCGGTTTGAACAAGAACGAAAAGGCCGCAACCTCGGCCGCTGACGTTAACAATGATGAAGAGTAATCAAAGAATTTCGCCTAACGGATTGATCCTGAAGGATCAGCTTATTCAGATCAACCGCGTTACCAAGGTGGTCAAAGGCGGCAAAAATATGTCGTTCGCGGCTCTGGTCGTGGTCGGCGACGAATCAGGCCATGTCGGTTTCGGTACCGGAAAGGCAAAGGAAGTCCCTAACGCGATCAAGAAAGCTGTTGAGGCGGCAAAGAACAGTCTGATCCGTGTTCCGCTTATCGATGGCACCCTGCCGCACGAGCTCATCGGCGAGTACGGTGCAGGCCGCGTTCTGCTGAAACCGGCTGCAGAGGGTACGGGCGTTATCGCCGGCGGTGCCGTACGTTTGGTGCTTCAAGCATTAGGCGTACACAACGTTCGCACCAAGATCCTTGGTTCGAGCAACGCTCATAACGTCGTTCGAGCGACGTTCAACGGCCTCTCGCGTATGAAGGACCCAATGGAAGTTGCACGCCTCCGCGGCAAGCAGGTAGAGGAATTGGTTTAAGCTGCCGGGTTGTCTTAGCATAGAAGGCATGTGCAGCCACGAAAGGAAATGGTAAAGAAATCAGAAAACGAAGGCGGAACGATAACGATCCAGTACTATCGCAGCTCGATAGGATACGCTAAAAAGCAAAAGGACATCGTCAAGAGCCTCGGCATCACCAAAATGAACCAAAAGGTAACTCGGCCTGACAATCCCGCGATGCGTGGGATCGTCGCTAAGGTTCCGCACCTCCTCAGGATCGTAGAATAGAAGCGAGCCTTTACGTTCCATGCTGCCTTTTGACGTAGAAGCCCGCTGTATACGGGCCACGGCGAAAGGCATCTGTGCAACAAGCAGCAACAATCTGGAACGGCAGTTCGTAGGACAAATATCATGGCACTATCACTGAATAATCTTAAGCCTGCAAAGGGTTCGACGCATAAGAAAAAGCGTGTTGGCCGCGGACCGGGTTCGGGCCTGGGCAAGACGGCCGGTCGTGGACATAAGGGGCAGAAATCACGCTCCGGCTACAGCAGCCGGCCGGGTTTCGAAGGCGGCCAGATGCCGCTGCAGCGACGTCTGCCGAAACGCGGTTTCACTAATATCTTCAAAAAACAGTGGATCGAGATCAGCCTTGCAAAGATCGAGGCTCATTTTGAGTCGGGAGCCGACGTTACGCCTGAGATCCTGCACGAACGCGGTCTGATCAAAAAAGCAAAGCACGACCTGGTGATCCTCGGCAACGGCGATATCACCAAATCGCTGAATATCTCGGCGCACCGCTTCACCAAGACCGCTCAAGATAAGATCGAGAAGGCCGGCGGTTCGGCAACGACCATTGAAAAGGTAAGGGCAACCGAAGTTGAAGCTTAGTTTTTGATCGCGGATTCTAAGGCATTTATTGGACGAATCGTCGACGGCCCTGTTGAGATAATCATATGGAGAAGTTCCTCGCCGCAATTCAGAATATGTTCAGCGTCCCCGAGCTGAGGAAGCGTATATTGTTTACGCTTGGGATGCTTGCGGTATATCGTCTTGGTGCACACGTCACAGCACCGGGCATTAATAAAGCACAGCTTGAGAGGGTTTGGGGAGAGGTCGCTGGAACGCTACTTGGAGTTTTGGACCTTTTCTCGGGTGGAAACTTCCGGACGATCTCGGTCTTCGCTCTTGGTGTTACGCCCTATATTACGGCATCGATCATCATGCAGCTTATGCCGGTGCTCTCGCCCGCTGTTAAAAAGATCCAGGAAGAAGGTGAGGTCGGCCGTCAAAAATTGAATCAGTGGACACGCTACTTAACCGTCGTCCTCTGTTCAGTTCAAACGTTCTTTGTTGCGACCTGGCTTTCGCGAAACGCGATCATTGATGGGTCGTGGGCGTCCACGTTGATGATCGTCGTAACACTTACGACTGGAACAGTTTTCGTCATGTGGCTTGGCGAACAGATCACGGAGCGCGGTGTTGGAAACGGTATCTCGCTATTGATCTTTGCGGGTATCGTCATTGGCTTGCCGGGTGCAGTTATGCAGGTGTCGGACCGCGTTGGTCAGGGCGACGCAATGCAGACGCTGGGCGTTATCTTCCTGCTCGTCGTGATGATCGCGTTGATCGCTTTGATCGTGTATGTCGAGTCGGCGAGACGCAAGATCGCTATAAGCTACGCGAGCCGCAGAATAGGTGCGGAAACTTTCAGAGGCCAGGAAACTAGTCTACCGCTAAAGATCAACATGGGCGGTGTTATTCCTGTGATCTTTGCGTCATCCGTACTCGCGATGCCGCAGACGCTGTTGTCGGCATTTCCTCCGGATCCGAACGACCCGAATGCGACTTGGTCAAAGGTACATGCGTTCTTCACCCAGTTTCATGGTGGCGATCCCTATTACGAGCTCGTTTTCATTTCGCTGATCGTTCTGTTCACGTTCTTCTATATAACGATCGTGTTTAACACCGACGAGGTCGCGGATAATCTCCGTAAACATGGTGGGTTTATTGCAGGCATCAGGCCCGGTGCACCGACGGCGGAATATCTGAATGGAATATTGACTCGGTTGACGACTGTGGGTGCTATTTACCTTGCTTTTGTTGCGTTTGCTCCGCAGGTATTGTTGAGCGGATTCAGGGTTGGCCGTTTGCCTTTCATCGGCGATAGTCTTGACGCATTTCTTACGTCAACACCCGGTTTAAGCTGGATCCCGACCGGACTTGGCTATCAGTTCTTCTTCGGCGGTACGTCATTGCTCATCTTGGTAGGTGTTGCTATGGATACCGTCGCTCAGATAGAAGCCCAGCTGGTGATGCGAAACTATGAAGGATTTTTAGGAGCCGGTTCCAGGCTCCGCGGCCGCAGGAGTTAGCAAAATTTCTAACCGCTGAGACGCAGAGAAAGGTGGAAGAATGGCAGCCGAGGCTTTAATTCTTCTTATGCTCTGCGTTTCCGCATCTCCGCCGCAGGATAGTGGGATGAATAAGATCATCGTTTTAATAGGTGCACCGGGTGCAGGAAAGGGCACGCAGGCACGCTTACTTCAAGAGCGACGTGGGATACCGCAGGTTTCAACCGGCGATATGTTTCGCGAGATGAAAACTCTTGAGACCCCTCTTGCTCGCGAGGTGCAGGAGATAATGACATCCGGCAAGCTTATCTCGGACGAGCTAACATATAAGATCGTTGCCGAACGCACGGCGAGAAAGGATTGTGAGAACGGGTACATTCTTGACGGGTATCCTCGAACGTCGGTCCAGGCGGAACAGTTGGAAGGTCTTGCAAAAGATCAGGGCATGCAAATAGTGGCGATCGAGGTTGATGTACCGAAAGACGAGCTAATGCGAAGGCTGACTGGCAGGCGGTCATGTCCAGTTTGCGGTGAGATCTACAATGTATATTCGAAGCCGCCTAGATCCGACAACGTGTGTGACCTTCATCCTGACGTACAATTGACACACAGGGCCGACGATAACGAGGCGAGCGTTTCCAAGCGGCTAGAGACTTATGAAGAGCAGACAAAACCGTTGCTTGCCTTTTACGAAAAGTCCGGACGCTTGACCAAAGTTAAGGGGACCGGCGAACTTGAAGATATCTTTGAGGATATAATTGCAGCTCTGTAGAAATGGCTGGTTCACGTTTGACTGGATTCGCAAGTTCAGCGTCGCGGGTGTTGTTCGGGAAAAGAATGATTATCGCAAAGTCTCAGAAAGATCTTGAAAAGATGCGTGCCGTCGGCGAATTGATCGCCGAAGTACGTGAGACGCTGCGTGGAATGGTCACACCTGGGATCTCGACGCTAGAGTTAAACGCGGTAGCCGAAAAAATGATGCGGGACGCCGGTGCGATCCCTACATTTATCGGCTACAAGCCGCACGGCATGGTGCCTTTTCCATTTGCGATCTGTGCATCGGTGAATGAAGCGGTCGTGCACGGGTTTTCAAACGAGACCCCCCTCAAAGAGGGGGACGTGGTTTCGCTTGACATGGCCTGCACACTTGACGGATTTGTCGGCGACACGGCGATGACACTTCCGGTGGGCGACGTTACGGACGAGCTTCGTCAGCTGATTCGCGTGACGGAAGAGTGCCTGGCTATCGGGATAGAGCAATGCCGTCCGAACAAGCGCGTCGGCGATATTGGTGCTGCGATCCAGAAGCACGCCGAACCTTTCGGATATGGGATCGTCCGCGATTATACAGGCCATGGAATTGGACGAAGCATGCATGAAGCTCCGCAGATACCCAATTATGGCCGCGAAGGAACGCGGGAAAAGATCCGTGCGGGTTATTGTTTCGCGATCGAACCGATGCTAAATCTCGGCACGCATGAAACGAAGACGCTCGAGGACAAATGGACCGTCGTAACAAAGGACGGAAAGGTCTCGGCACATGCGGAGCACACTATCGCAGTGACAGCGGATGGACCGGAGATCCTAACCCTTACGAAGAAGCAGAAAGCGGAGATAAAGAACGAACAGGCTAAAAGTGCCCTTCCGTGACTTGAAAACAGTGACAGGACGCGGTAACATTTACGGTTTGTCCAACTGATCGGATGGTTGGGGTTGGTATTAGGTCAAAAGCGGAATTCCGCCGGGCCGACAAAACTGCAGATATTTCTGCATCTCTAAGCGAAAACGCAAAAGGGCAGGCCTCGGAGTGTAGAGGTAAAGAAAATGAAAGTACGTCCGTCAGTAAAGAAGATCTGCGATAAGTGCAAGGTGATCCACCGTAAAGGGATCGTCCGGGTGATCTGCGAGAACCCGAAGCATAAACAGCGGCAGGGGTAATCAGATCCGGAAGGGGTGAAGGCTTAAAATAGTTCAGTTCGCCGTTCCGGGGTCCAAATGGAGAAAGTATGGCTCGTGTAGCAGGTGTCGATTTACCGCCCAACAAAAGGGCTCAAATCGGTTTGACTTACATTTACGGTGTCGGACGTTCGCGTGCGACCGAGGTTCTCTCAAAAGCTGACATCGGTCTCGATGTAAAGATTCGCGAACTGAGCGAAGAGGAACTAAACAAGATCCGCTCGATTCTGGACGAAGAGGGCGATATTGAAGGTGACCTAAGAAAACGCGTGCAGATGGATATCAAGCGTTTGATGGATATCGGATGCTATCGCGGTTTGCGTCATCGCCGCAGCCTGCCGGTTCGCGGGCAGCGAACCTCGACCAACGCTCGTACGCGAAAGGGTCCGAGGAAGGCGGCAGTGGCGAAGAAGAAGGCGCCTGGTAAGAAGTAGTTTAATGTCGTCGCTGACGTAGATGTCTACGTGTGCGTCACTGGCGGCCCAGCTTAAAGCAAGTTTATGGCAAAAGCAGCAGCTAAGAAGAAGACTTTCAAGAAAAAGGAGCGGAAGAATATACCGTACGGTATCGTCCACATCTCCGCATCCTTCAATAATACGCTGATCTCGATCACCGACACGCAGGGAAATTTGATCGCTCAGTCATCCTCGGGGGCCCGCGGGTTTCGCGGCTCTCGTAAGGGGACCCCTTTCGCCGCACAGCAGGCAGCCGGCGAGGCGGCTCGCAAAGCGGCTGAGGCGGGAATGCGAGAGGTCGACGTTCGTGTGAAGGGGCCGGGCGGCGGGCGTGAGTCGGCTATTCGTGCTGTTGCTCAGGCCGGTATCCGCGTTAACTCGATCCGTGATACCACGCCGATCCCGCACAACGGCTGCAGGCCGCCCAAGCGGCGTCGCGTTTGATATCGAGTCGCTCTACGCGGCTCTGAATTCGATTAATCGAAAGGACGAAGGGTTTTTAACCTGTAAACTTTTCCGTATGAAACGCTAACGGAGCATTTGCTTTGGAGGCACGGAGGCAGAAAAACATTAATGGCTAGATATAGAGATGCGGTGTGCAGATTGTGCCGCCGGGAAGGCGGTAAATTATTTCTAAAGGGCGACCGATGCTTCAAACCCTCATGTGCGATTGAAAAGCGGGGAACGAATCCGCCGGGCCAGCATGGTGCTGCCCGTCGAAAGATGCTTGCCGGTTACGGCGAACAGCTTCGAGAAAAGCAGAAGGTGAAACGAATTTACTTCGTTCTCGAAAAGCAGTTCAGAAACTACTTTGAGAAAGCTCTACGGCAAAAAGGCGTTACAGGCGAGAACCTTTTGTTCATGCTTGAAAGGCGACTTGATAATGTCGTTTACCGTTCTGGCTTTTCCACATCGCGTCGCCAGGCTCGTCAATTGGTGAATCACGGGCATATCGAGGTAAACGGACGCAAGGTAAATATCCCCTCGTTTCAGGTTAAGGTTGGCGACACGGTCACTGTCAAAGAACGGAGCCATAAGAACGCTCATGTCGAAGGTGCGTGGCAAACTGCTGCGGGACGCGGACGTCCGGGCTGGATCTCTCCGGCAGGAAAGGATCTCAGCGTGTCGATCGCGGCGATGCCGACCCGACAGGATATTGAATCGAACATAAACGAACAGTTAATCGTCGAGCTTTACAGCAAGTAGTTGGTTGAGTTTGCCGGACGTGTTTCGGGTGCGGGCATTGATAAGCCGCAGCTCGAACGGTCCGGTGAACTCGCAGACTTTTTAAATAAAAAAGAATATGACTCAAAGCAACAATTGGACGGACTTCCAAATGCCCGGCAGGTTGAACGTTGACACCGAAACGCTGACCCCGCGTTACGGCAAGTTTTTCGCACAGCCTTTCGAAAGGGGCTTTGGAACGACGATCGGTAATTCAATTCGTCGAGCCCTGCTGTCCTCGATCGAGGGAGCCGCCGTCACTGCAGTAAAGATCGAAGGCGTCGAGCACGAATTTTCATCGATAAAGGGCGTCGTCGAAGATGCGACCGACGTGATCCTCAATCTTAAGCAGGTGCCGTTCCTGTTGCACGGAACCAGCCCGAAGACATTGACGATCAGCAAGAAAGGTAATGGCGAGGTCACTAGCGCCGATATCCAGACCGACGGCGATGTTGAGATCCTTGATACTGACGTTCATATCGCCACCATTAATGGAAATGGCTCGCTCAATATCGAGATGAGGCTCAAGCGTGGCCGCGGCTACGTTTCCGCAGAGTTCAATAACGACGAAGACCTCTCTGTCGGTTACATCCCGGTCGACTCGGTGCACACACCGATCAAGAAGGTCAATTACACAGTCGACAAGACGCGTCAGGGGTCAAACACCGAATTCGACAAGCTGACCATAGAGGTCTGGACCGATGGTTCAGTGAAACCTGATGACGCTATCGGACTCGCAGCTAAATTGGTGAAGGACCACATGTCCATTTTCATCAATTTCGAAGAAGAGGAAGAAGAGTACAAGTACGAAGATATTGCCCGTCCTCCGCTGATGCGTAACGATCTGCTCGATAAGCCGGTCGATGAACTCGAGCTATCCGTGCGGTCGTACAACTGTCTGAAGAATGCGGACATTCGCTCCATCCGAGACCTCATCAAACGCAGCGAAAAGGACATGCTGCATACCAAGAACTTTGGTAAGAAGTCGTTGACTGAGATCAAGGATCTGCTGCACGGCATGGGACTCGATTTCGGAATGGATTTCGACGAGCAGGGAAATCCGATCCCGGGTTCGGGCGGTAGAGATCTAGACTAGGCCTTTGGCATATGGTAAGGCCGTGATTTGGCCTTCAATTGATATGAGACACAAGAAAGCACATCGCAAACTAGGGCGTACGACCGAGCATCGCATCTCGATGCTGCGGAATATGGCTACCTCGCTGATCAATGCAGAGAACGAGCACATCGTTACCACGATCGCGAAAGCGAAGGAACTCCGCCCATTCGTTGAGAAGGCGATCACGTTAGCCCGCCGCGCTCAATCTCTGGACGGTGAGAACGCGAAGGCAATGGAAGTGCATTATCGCCGTCAGGCAGCCAGGTTCTTCCATGCAGGTAACAGCACATTCAAGATAGCTCAGAGTCGGTTTCGCGGGAAAAAGGGCGAGGAAAAGGACCCGATCGAACGCACCGCAGGCGTCAAGGCGGTCCAGCGGCTTTTCAGCGAACTTGGCGAGCGGTACAAGGATCGTAATGGCGGCTACACGCGCATTATCCGGCTTGGTCACCGATCGGGTGACAATGCCGAGATGGCCGTGATCGAACTGGTTGATAATCCCCGGGAATTGGCTGCAAAAGGTTAGTTAAAGGAGCTTTGATCGATGAGTGATAAGTCTGCCCCTGCAAAGATGACGGAAGAAACGGATCCAATGGAAACCGCTCTTAGCGAAGCCTCGCTCAACTTGGGTGAGATCAGGGAATTGGCTGAACTTGTCAGTGAGTACGGATTTACTGACTTCAGGTTCGAGAACGAAAAGATCAGGGTTCGTCTAAGTAAACAGGTTGCGACGACGAGCTACATCCAGCGCGACGTGCCGGCCGAATCGTTCGGATCGGCTCCGCAGCCCTCGGCCTCCGCACCATCTGCGCAGGTGCCGACAGATGAAACTCCGTCCGAAGACGACGGCCTTCATACGATCACATCGCCGATCGTAGGAACATTTTACCGTTCGCCCGGCCCGGATAAGGATCCGTACGTCCAGGAAGGCAGCAAAGTAACCCCGGAATCAGTGGTTTGTATCGTCGAAGCGATGAAACTGATGAATGAGATCCAGGCCGAGACAAGCGGCGAGGTCGTTAAGATATACGTTGAGAATGGCCAGCCTGTGGAATACGGTCAGGCACTGTTCGGCATTAAGAAGTAGATATTCCTTGCCACAAACTCATCGATCCCACGAATAAATCTTCGGGTGAGATCGTTGTATTTGTGGCTCGAATTTTATGAGCACCCGCGAAATTCGCAAAATTCTTATCGCAAACCGCGGCGAGATCGCTTGCAGGATCATCTGGACGTGCCGTGAGATGGGCATTAAGACGGTAGCCGTGCATTCTGAGGCGGACCGCGAGGCCCTGCATGTTCGTTTCGCCGATGAAGCGATCTGCATTGGCGGGAACCCCTCAGCGCAGAGCTATTTGAACATTCCTGCGATCATTAGCGCTGCCGAGATCACTAACGTTGATGCGATCCATCCCGGCTATGGGTTTCTTGCTGAGTCGGCGACGTTCGCAAAGATCTGTCAGGATTGCAATATCAAGTTTATCGGCCCCCGTGCGGAAGTCATCGCGATGATGGGCGACAAGGTCGAGGCGAGACGAACGATGGCGGCGGCCGGTGTTCCGATCCTTCCTGGCAGTCCCGATCCGATCGAATCCCCCGAAGAAGCTAAACGGATCGCTAAGGAGATAGGTCTTCCTGTGATCATTAAAGCCGCCGCCGGCGGCGGTGGACGCGGTATGCGTATCGTCCGGAGTGAAGACGAGCTCGAGACAAATCTCGAGACCGCACAGTCCGAAGCACTGGCCGCATTCAAAAACGGTGCTGTCTATATCGAAAGATATATCGAGCGGCCCCGGCATATCGAGATCCAAGTGCTTGCAGATGAGCATGGAAACTGTGTTCACTTGGGCGAGCGTGAATGCTCTATCCAACGAAGGCATCAGAAACTGTTGGAAGAAGCTCCATCCCCGGTGATCACTCCCGAACAGCGTGAACAGATGGGAGCGGTCGCAGTAAAGGCATGCAAAGAGATCGGCTATTCGAACGCAGGAACCTTTGAGTTTTTGCTGGACGAGGATGGCAGTTTCTACTTCATGGAGATGAACACGCGCATTCAGGTCGAGCATCCGGTCACGGAAATGGTCACCCTCGCTGACATAGTACGTAATCAGATCCGCATCGCTTCGGGCGAAGACCTCCAGTACGAGCAGAGTGATGTTCGGATCACTGGACACTCGATCGAGTGCCGCATCAACGCTGAGGACCCCGTGAAATTCACGCCAAGCCCGGGTAAGATCACGGCATTTAATATTCCCGGTGGACCTGGCGTACGTGTCGATACTGCGGTCTATCCGGGCTATACGGTTCCACCGTATTATGATTCGATGATCGCAAAGCTCATCGTACATGCGCGTACGAGGGAACTTGCCATTGCACGAATGCAAAGGGCCTTGGATATGATGGTCGTTGAGGGGATCAAAACAACGATCCCGCTGCACAAGAAAATAATGGCGGACGAGCGGTTTCGAAGCGGTGATTTCTCGACGAAGTTCATGGAAGAGTTTGATTTGTAAGTTGCTTCCCGAAAGGGGATATCCGATAATTACTAACGGTAAATCGCAATAGAGTTTCTTTCGGAATACTAATAAACTTCGCGGTTACCGTGCCCTTGCGGCACGGAGTTACTGCGACCAAGGAGAGGCTAGGTAGGCTGGACGTATAATGGCTACACCAAAAGAGTTAAAAGAAAAGATCGTAGGCGATCACAAGACACACGGAAGTGATACAGGTTCGTCGCAGGTGCAGATCGCGCTTCTGACGCAGCGTATCAATGAATTGACAGAGCACTTTAAGGTGCATAAGAAAGATAACCATTCGCGTCGCGGCTTGCTGAAAATGGTCTCAAGACGTCGTAAGCTGCTTGATTATCTGAAGAGCCGTGATATCAATCAGTATCACGATATGATCGCAAAACTCGGCCTGCGAAGGTAGAAGATACGATGGGCACCGCCGGTCATCACTGATCGTCGGTGCCCTTATTGATCATGACCGCTTCGGGTCAATGTAAACGAAGGTCCACGCGAAGAATTTGTCAATGGCTGCTGAACGTGACAGCGTATTAGTCGGGATAAAACGGGAACCTGAACAATTTGTCGATCTCCAAAGGCGGCGGGGCTTCACGAAACAGCTCTAGCCGCTTTTGTATTGAGGGCGTTATATGACACAAAAAAAATATTTGAAAGAATCGATCAAGCTGGGCGGGGAAGAATTGATCGTTGAAACAGGAAAGGTCGCCAAGCAAGCCGATGGTTCGGTTGTTATCCGTTATGGCGAAACGATGCTGCTGGTTACGGCGGTCAGCATGAAAACGGCCAAAGAAGGCCTGGACTTTTTTCCTCTTACGGTCGAGTACCGCGAGTCAAGCTACTCAGCCGGGCGTATCCCCGGAAATTATTTCCGCCGAGAGGGCCGTCCGAGTGAGAAAGAGGTTCTCACCTGCCGCCTCATCGACAGGCCGGTTAGGCCGTTGTTCCCAGATGGATATCGCTTCGAAACTCAGGTCGTCGGAACGGTGATATCTTCCGATTCTGAGAACGATCCCGATGTTATAGCGATCACCGGTGCGTCGTGCGCACTATACCTGTCTGACATTCCGTTCGTTAACCCAATTGCAGGAGTTAGGATCGGCCTGATCGACGGTAAGTATGTGATCAATCCGACCTTTGAAGAACGTAGAGAATCGGACCTGAACCTTATCGTTGCGGGAACTGAAGAAGCTATCGTGATGGTCGAGGCTGAGGCTAACGAGGTGCCTGAGAGTATTATGCTTGAGGCCCTTTTGCTCGCCCATAAAGAAATAAAGCGGCTCTGCCTCTGGCAAAAGGAACTCGGAAAAGCGCTCGACATTACGAAACGCGAATTTGTGCCAGCTGCGACTGATGAAAGCATCTCGGCAGATGTTGAAAGCAAATTTGGCGAGCGGCTCCGTGAGGCTCTCGACACGACCGGTAAGGACAAATTGACGAGTTATGCCGCGGTTGATGCTTTGAAGAAAGAGGTGGTCGACAGCTACCCGGATGATCAGCCTGAACAACGGCATATGGCCGGAAAGGCATTCTCGACACTGAAAGAAAAGATCTTTCGCGAGGACATGCTCGGGAAACGCCGCCGTCCTGATGGCCGCAAATTCTCAGAAATTCGTCCGATCACGTGCGAGATCGGCTGGCTGCCGCGTGTCCATGGGTCGTCGCTTTTTACCCGCGGTGAAACGCAGGCTATCGTCACCACCACCCTCGGCACTAAGATCGACGAGCAGTACATGGACGATATTGAAAAGGGCGAGGTCAAGCGGCGCTTTATGCTGCATTACAACTTCCCGCCATATTCCGTTGGCGAAGCGGGACGTTTCGGCGGTACGTCGAGACGCGAGACGGGACACGGAAACCTTGCGCGCCGCGCTATCGAAGCAGTGCTGCCCGATGAAGGCGATTTTCCGTATACGATCCGCATCGTCTCGGATATCACCGAATCTAATGGCTCCTCATCGATGGCATCCGTTTGCGGCGGCATCTTGAGCTTGATGGATGCCGGTGTTCCGATTAAACGCCCGGTTGCGGGTGTTGCAATGGGACTTGTGATGGAAGGGAACCGGTACGCGATCCTTTCGGATATTGCCGGTGCTGAAGATCACTACGGCGATATGGACTTTAAGGTGACCGGAACGAGCGAGGGCATCACCGCCCTGCAGATGGACATCAAGGTCGCCGGTATCAATGCCATGATCCTGCAAGAAGCGCTCGAACAGGCGAAGAAAGGCCGAATGCATATCCTTGACATCATGCAGGAGGCGATCGACAAACCTCGCGAGGAGATCTCACCTTACGCACCGCGTATCATCACGCTTCAGATCAATCCGGACAAGATCCGAGATATAATCGGGCCGGGCGGAAAGATGATCCGTTCGATCACCGAAGAAACAGGTGCAAAGATCGATGTTTCCGACGACGGAACGGTCCTGATCGCAACTGCCGATGGCGAGGCCGGTGCTGCAGCCGTTGCACGCATCAAAGCGATCACCGCCGAGGCCGAGATCGGGGAAACGTATCTTGGCACGGTTTCGCGTATCGTTGATTTCGGTGCATTCGTTGAGATCCTTCCGGGACTCGACGGGCTGCTGCATATCTCTGAGATCTCGGACCGACGCGTCAAAGACGTCCGCGATGAGCTAAAAGAGGGCCAGCAGATCATGGTCAAATGTATCGGCAAGGAAGGGAACAAAGTGAAACTTTCCCGTAAGGCGATACTCGCTCAAGAGAAGGCTGCCGGCGGCGGCTCCAATGGCGGCGGCGGTGAAAGTGATGGCGACGATTAGTTAGTCGCTTTTCATGCGGTATTACAAAGGGCTGTCCGAAGATCTTCGGACAGCCCTTTTTGATCGAGCGCCGGTTTCCGACCGGCTCATCGGCATGATCACTGCGTTTCGTCCGCCTCGACGTTTCGTTGTATCATCAACCTTTTGCGTGGAATGCGATCGCAGATAGATAATTGGATCTGGGAAGTCTTCATCAACAAATGTCAGCACCTAATATCGACACAATAGTCTCGCTTTCGAAACGAAGAGGGTTTGTTTACCCTGCGTCAGACATTTACGGGGGCCTCGGTTCTTCATGGGACTATGGCCCGCTTGGCGTAGAGTTGGCCAATAACATCAAGAAGAGCTGGTGGAACTGGGTCGTGTATGAGCGGGATGATATCGACGGGCTGGATTCCTCGATCATTCTTAACCGCAATGTCTGGAAATATTCGGGACACGAGACCACCTTTTCGGATCCCTTGGTCGATTGCCGGGAGTGCAAGTCGCGTCTCAGGCAGGACAAACTCGATCAGGACGCCGATGGGAAGTTTGTGTGCTCGAACTGCGGTTCCACGAATCTCACCGATCCGAAAGATTTCAATTTGATGTTTCGCACCACCGTGGGAGCGGCGTCGGCAGACGATGACGAGACGGCAGTGGCATATCTTCGGCCTGAGACGGCTCAGGGTATCTTCATCAATTTCAAGAACGTGCTCGACACATCGCGTCGCAAGCTGCCTTTCGGTATCGCGCAGATAGGGAAGGCATTTCGCAACGAAGTGACGCCCGGAAATTTTATCTTCCGCACGCGCGAATTCGAGCAGATGGAGATCGAGTATTTCGTAAAGCCGGAGGAGGCCGCGCAAGCACACCAGGAGTGGATCGACGGTTTTGATGAATGGCTCAGTTCGCTTGGCATATCGGCCGCGAATCTTAAGCATTACGAACAGGAAAAGCATGAGCTTGCTCATTATTCCGAACGGACGGTCGATATTCTTTACCGCTTTTTCCCGGAACGCGAGGACGAGGCGAAACAGTGGGACGAGCTGATGGGAATTGCGAACCGTACGGATTACGACCTTCGCGTTCACTCCAAAAAACCGGAGGATGCGGAAGGAAAGCGATTAAATCCGGATTCGACCGAAGACCTTTCGTATTTCGATACGGCGACGAACGAGCGCTATTACCCGTACATCATCGAGCCTTCGACCGGCGTCAACCGAACGCTGCTTGCAGTGATGATGGATGCCTACACCGAGCGGATAAATGAAAAGGGCGAGACGCGTGTCATCCTTAAGCTGAAGCCCGAGATGGCGCCGATAAAAGCAGCCGTCTTGCCGCTCGCGAAGAACAAGCCCGAGATAGTCGAGATGGCTAAGCGTTTGAAAAAGGACCTGCAGCCAAGAATGCGTGCCGTTTACGACGACACCGGAGGCATCGGAAAGCTCTACGCTCGCCAAGACGAGATCGGCACGCCCTTCTGTGTAACGGTCGATCACGAATCCCTGGAAGACAATGCTGTCACAGTTCGTGACCGTGATACATGGGAGCAGGAGCGAGTCGGTGTGGACCAGCTCATGAAATATCTCGAAGAACGATTGACGAGGTGACGGCCGCGTGGACGCACGAACGCATTACGAACTAGTCCAGGTGGTCCATATCTAGAAATATTCTCTGGGTACCGCTAATTCCTAACCTTTTATTCGCTAACGAAATACCAACTCTGCGTATTTTTTCTTTTAAATTACATAATTTTGCCTTGGAATTATGTAATCTCGGTCTTGAATTAAGTAGTCTTGCTCTTGAATTAAGTAGTTTTCCTCTTAAATTAAGTAGTTTTGGTCTTGAATTAAATAGTTTTGGTCTTGAATTAAGTTGTGTTGCTCTTAAATTAAGTAGTTATGCGCTTGAACTAAGTAGTTTTGCTCTTAAATTAAGTAGTTTTTCTCTTAAATTACGGAATTATCCGCGGTTCCAGAACTTATTCGAAGATCGGCTACGATCCTTAGTTTAGTTATCGCTGGGTGTGGGTGATTTTGAATGTCCGACCGGCACGGTCTCCCGCGAGTGCTGCCGACAGCGATTCCCGCCTTGCTTAAATTAGCTGATAGTATAGTACCGAACGCATGCGTATAGCGCGAATATCTATTTGTCTCTTATGAAGAAGCTAATTGAGTGTGTGCCTAACTTCAGCGAGGGTCGTGACATGTTGGTGATCCGGCAGATCACGGACGAGATCGAGCGTATCGACGGCGTGAAGTTGCTCGACGTCGATCCGGGTGCCACAACTAACCGCACTGTAGTAACCTTCGTCGGAACACCGGACGAGGTGGTTGAGGCCGCGTTTCAGGCGATAAAGAAGGCTCAGGAGCTGATCGACATGCGTCGGCACAAGGGCGACCATCCGAGATTTGGTGCGACGGACGTGTGCCCGCTCGTACCGGTCTCCGGTATCACTATGGAGGAGACTGCCGAATACGCCAGAAAACTGGGGCAGCGTGTCGGAGAAGAACTTGGCATTCCGGTCTATCTCTACGAGAACGCTGCTTCGAGCGAGATTCGCCGGAATCTCGCCAATTGCCGTGAGGGTGAGTATGAATGCGTGAAGGACCGGATTTGTTCCACTGAGTGGAAACCGGATTTTGGGCCATGCGAGTTTAACGATAGTGTCGCCCGCTCAGGAGCGACGGCGATCGGGGCGCGCGATTTTTTAATCGCTGTCAATTTCAATCTCAATACAACGTCGACCCGCCGAGCAAACGCCATAGCTTTTGATGTTCGGGAAAAAGGCCGCCCGAAAAGGGAAGGTGATCCGATCACCGGCAAGCCGGTTCTCGGTGAAAACGGCGAGCCCATTATGATCCCAGGCACGCTCAAAGGGACAAAGGCGATCGGCTGGTTCATTGAGGAATATGGCATCGCACAGGTTTCGATGAATATCACGAGTCTGAGAGATACGCCGTTGCATGTTGCGTTCGATGAGGTGTGTGCAAAGGCCGAGGCCCGGGGTGTCCGAGTTACGGGAATGGAAATTGTCGGGCTGGTGCCAAAAAGCGCGATCATCGATGCGGGCGAACATTACCTGCGAAAGCAGCGACGTTCTCTGGGAATTACCGAAGCAGAGAAAGTAAAGATCGCCGTCCGATCGCTGGGGTTGAGCGATCTAAAACCATGGGATCCGCAGGAAAAGATCATCGAATACGTCCTCGAATCCCAGATCACCGCTCGTCGTCTTGTCGATATGACCTGCAGGGCGTTCGCTGACGAAACAGCGTCCGAATCACCGGCTCCCGGCGGCGGTTCAATCGCAGCTTACATTGGTGCGCTAGGAGCCTCACTCGCTGCGATGGTAGCAAATCTTTCGTCGCACAAGGCAGGCTGGGATGATCGATGGGAGGAATTTTCGGGCTGGGCGGTTAAGGGCCAGGTTATAAAAGAAGACCTTTTGCGACTCGTAGATGAGGACACAGAATCTTTCAACTGCGTGATGGCGGCGTTCGGTCTGCCGAAAGGAACGGACGAAGAGAGATCGGCACGTGCCGCGGCCATTCAGGAAGCGACCCGCTACGCGACCGAGGTGCCATTTAGGACAATGGAGCTGGCGTTCGATTCCTTTGATGTCATCCGTGCGATGGCGGAGAACGGCAATCCGAATTCGGTAACGGACGCAGGGGTCGGAGCCTTGTGTGCACGGTCGGCTGTCATCGGTGCGTTTCTGAACGTGAAGATAAATGCCGCAGGATTGAAAGACAGAGATTTCGCCAGCGATCTGCTTTCCCGCGGAGCCGAGATCGAGAGCAAGGCGATTCGAGCCGAGTCCGAGATAATGGCGATCGTCAACGATAAGATCAAATAGCGAGAATCCGGATCAGGACAGGTAGCGTCGGGATCGTTTTCGGTCCTGTTTAGCCTGTCCATCGTGTTTATAATCAATATTTGAATATGCTGCCCGACAAGGTGATCAGTCTCTCGAAAACCATTCGCGATAGCGGAGGACGGGCGATGCTCGTCGGCGGATGCGTGCGCGATGAGCTGATGGGCATCGACCCGAAAGATTGGGACCTGGAGGTCTATGGCGTCGAACCTTCACAATTGAGGAGCCTTTTAGAAGATTTTGTTGCACGGCGTTCTGGAACGGAAAGTGAGAACGCGAGAGGTCTGTCGCTCAAGACGGTCGGCGAGGCCTTCGCTGTTTATAAACTTGGGAACGACCTGGATGTGTCGCTTCCGCGAAGGGATCGAAAGGTCGCTCGAGGGCATCGGGGCTTCGTGGTCGAGGGCGACCCGGATATGTCCTTCGAGGAGGCTTGTTCGCGACGAGATTTTACCGTGAACGCGATCTTGAAAGATCCCTTGACGGCCGAGATCGAGGACCCTTTCGAAGGACGAAAGGATATCCATCGAAAACTGCTGCGGCACGTATCCGATGAGAGTTTCGGCGAGGATTCGCTGCGAGTCTTGCGGGCTGCACAGTTTGCGGGAAGGCTTGCGTTCGATATCGACCCTGCGACGGTGGAACTTTGCCGCACTATCGACGTCACCGACCTGCCGCGTGAGCGTATCTGGGGCGAAATGGAAAAGCTGTTACTGCAAGCAGAGAGGCCATCGGTCGGATTGCAGTGGCTTTATGACCTCGGTGTGGTGGATCAGCTTTTTCCCGAGTTGCAATCTCTTGTAGGTGTGCCTCAAGAACCGGAATGGCATCCCGAAGGCGATGTGGATGTGCATACGCTCATGGTTGTCGATGAAGCAAGAAAGCTGATCGATGATCTCCCTTACGAACGAAAGGTCGCCTTAATGCTAGGTGCGTTGTGTCACGACCTCGGGAAGCCGCCTACCACCGAATTTATCGAGGGCCGTGTTCGTTCACGCGGGCACGATGAAGCAGGTGTCCCCCCGACGCTTGATCTACTGGACCGACTCGGCATTTACACGCTTAATGGGTTTGATGTGCGTGAACAGGTTGTGCAGCTCGTCCGTTACCACTTAAAACCGGGTGAATTCTATAAAGCTGAATCGAAGGAACCCGTTGGGGATGGTGCTTTTCGCAGATTAGCACGAAAGGTCGAGCCCGATCTGCTATACCGCGTGGCAAAGGCGGACAGCCTAGGCCGAAATCCGGAATGGCTTCCGAAAGAGAAGTGGTTCGACGCCGCTGCACAGGAATGGTTCATCGAACGAGTTCGCTCACTGCAGATCGAGAAAAAGGCGCCCGATCCAATTTTGATGGGACGACATCTAATCGAGATGGGGCTAACACCAGGACCGCTGTTCAAGAAGGTCCTCGACGCAGTATATGAGATGCAAATGGATGGAAGAGTGACCTCTCTCGAGGAGGCGATCATAGAGGCCGGACTGTTGATCGCGGATGGTGCCGGTGCATAAGAAAGAGCGGCAAGATATATATCTTGCCGCCCCATTGTCTAATGTGTACGATACTACTGCTTTCCTTCAAGAAACGCCTTTAGTCGTCGCGATCGTGAAGGATGACGCAGCTTTCTTAGTGCTTTTGCTTCGATCTGTCGAATACGTTCGCGTGTCACCGCGAAGTGCTGCCCGACCTCCTCGAGAGTGTGCTCAGACCCGGTATTCCCGAGGCCGAAGCGCATTTTGATGACCTTTTCTTCACGCGGTGTGAGTGTTGCCAGCACCTCATCGGTGATCTCGCGCAGATTTGAGAACGTCACAGATTCCGCGGGATTCAGTATCGAGCGGTCCTCGATGAAATCACCCAAGTGCGAATCTTCTTCTTCGCCGATCGGCGTTTCGAGCGAGATCGGTTCCTGGGCGATCTTAAGCACCTTGCGGACCTTTGAAACAGGAATGTCCATCCGCTTTGCGATCTCTTCGCTTGATGGTTCACGGCCGAGTTCCTGAACGAGCAGACGCGACGTGCGGATCAGCTTGTTGATCGTCTCGATCATATGGACCGGGATTCGGATCGTTCGGGCCTGATCGGCGATAGCCCGTGTTATCGCTTGTCGGATCCACCACGTTGCATAGGTCGAGAACTTGTATCCGCGACGCCATTCGAACTTATCGACGGCCTTCATCAGGCCGATATTGCCTTCCTGAATAAGATCGAGGAACTGCAGCCCACGGTTCGTGTATTTCTTTGCGATCGAGACGACAAGCCGTAGATTGGCCTCGACCAGTTCGCGTTTAGCTTGGTTCGTTTCGAACTCGCCGATGCTGATCGTCTGGAAAGACCGCTTGATCTCAGTGGACGTTAGAAAGTATTTCTCTTCGTACTCAGCAATGACGGCCTTTGCGGCACGGATCTTTGCATTGATCTCGCGTTTTTCAGCAAGAGGCGGCTTTTTGGCACCTTTTGCCTCAAGCTTTTTGATCGCGGTCTCCTGCTTACGGATCTCTTCGACGACCTTTCGGATGGAAGAGATCAGCAGCTGCGTCGAATGTTCGGTCAGGTTGAGATTCTTGATCTCCTGCGAGATCTCGATCCTAGCCCTGCCGGACTGACGCTTGAGCCGCATGAACTTTTTGCCCGGCTTCTTCTTGTCCTTCGGGTTTATGTTTGCAAGCTCTTTACGGTATGCCGTCCACGTCTTAAGGGCTGTCTGAAAGTTTTGGCGAATGTTTCCGATTCCCTCAAGGGTCCACCGGAGATACTCTTCAGCCTTGTCTTCCTCGACCGATATTTCCGCCTGTTCAGCAAATGCGACAGTCTCACGGATGCTCGCTTTGCCTGCGGCAAGATCGTCACCGATCTTTAGGAGCCTTTCGACGGCAATGGGTGAACGCGTAATTGCTTTTCGGGTTTTGATCTGTCCCCGCTCGATCCTCTTGGCGATAACGACCTCGCCTTCTCGGGTGAGCAGCGGCACGATGCCCATTTCACGCAGGTACAGGCGAACGGGGTCGTTGGATTTATCTAAAGCCCCGGCCGAAAGGTCCAGATCGAGCTCATCCTCATCGACATCCTCCTCTGTTTCCTCGTCCAGGGCCATATTTGAGGCCCTTTCGAGTAGCTGAGCGTCATTTTCGGCGACCGAAATATTGGCTCCCTCGAGACGTTCCATAACGTCTTCCAGATCGTCGGGAGACATCATGTTTTCAGGGATTTCGCGGTGGAGTTCGTCGAGGCTGAGGAATTTCTTTCGCTTACCGATGGCCAGCAGGCGGTCCATCAGGTCTTCTTTTTCATCGTAATCGGGCATATTTAATAAACGATTTGGATTTGATCCGTGTCCAAATCGTTGTTTACAATCACCTATTAAAACGCTTTTTCGGGGCAAATTGTTCCGGTGCCCGACGTGCCGTTTAAAACGTAAAGTATATCAGATGTCCCGTATTTTCGTAAGCAGATCGTGGCGCATTCGCGTGAGATCGATCTGTTCGGCGACCAGCTGCGAGACCGAGCCGCTGTCGCCGCTTTGTTCGGCGGCGATCAACTCCTGCGATATCTCGAGGATGCGGTTGGAAATGGCCATCGAACGCAGCGAAAATATGCAGTTTTCGGCCTGATGGAAGACGTCGTCGATCACCTCGCCCGAGACGCGTTTTGGCTCGCTGAGGAGCAACAGGGGCACGAGATCCTCCAGAAACTCATCATCCTCGATATATGACGCTACGTTTTCCCTTGAGAATTCCAGCCCTTTCTCGTTCAGGTCGTAGAAAGCCCGGAATAGCTGTGCCGAGGCCAGATGCTCGTAATCCGTTTCTTCCAGGATCGGCAGCACCTTTTCCTGCAGTTCGCTGTCATAGACCATCAGCTCCAGCAGCTGCTGTTCGGCGACTGTCAGCTTTGCCTTTGTCACGCGGCGTGCCTGCCGTTTCAGGAGCTCAGGTTCGGCTCGTCCGCCTTCTTTAACGGTCCGCCAGAGGTCACGCTTGATGCCCGAATCATCTATCCGAAAGAACGCCATCGCATCGTCAAAGCTCTGTCTTTTCTGGACCGGATTCTTGATCGCGGCCAATGCCGGAAGCGTTTCTTCGAGGGCATCTGACTTGTGCCTGGCGTTCGATAACGAACGCTCGGCCATCGATGCATCGAGCAGGAATTGCAGGAAAGGCTTGGCCTTGCCGCGTGCCTGATTGTAAGCTTCCCGCCCATTAGAGCGGATGTAGTCGTCCGGGTCGAGGCCTTCGGGAAGCACCAGCACCTTGATGTCGAAATCGTTTGGGATCAGCTCCTCGATCGCCCGTCTGGCTGCCTTTATTCCTGCCTTGTCGCCGTCGTAATTGATGACGACGTTCTTGGTGAACCGGCTGAGCAGCTTGGATTGTTCGGGTGTGAACGCCGTCCCGAGGCTTGCGGCGACGTTCGTGATGTCGAACTGATGAAGAGCGATCAGGTCGAGATAGCCTTCGACCAGTATCGCGAATTTCTTCTGCCGAATCGCTTCCTTTGACTGAAACAGCCCATAAAGATGCCTGCCTTTTACGTATGCCGGCGTTTCCGGCGAGTTAAGGTACTTGGGTTGGTCGTCGCCCATCGCCCTTGCGCCAAAGGCCACAGGGTCGCCGTTCACATCCAGCACGGGAAACATTATACGGTTGCGGAAACGGTCGAAAACGCGTTCCTTTTCTTCATTTACAGACACCAACCCGCTTTGTTCGATCAGGTGTTCATCGGCTCCGCTTTCCAGTAGATGATCATGAAGGGCCTGCCAGGAATCGGGTGCGAATCCGATGCGAAAATGCTCGATGACCTTTGTGGAAATACCTCGGCCCTCGAGATAATCAAGTGCCGCAGCAGCATCTTTTTCTCCCGATTGCAGATACTCTTCCCAAAAAGCAAGGGCAATTCGGTTCAGCTCGATTACCTGATCTGACAGCTGCTTTCGCTCTTCCTTTTTCTTTTTGTTCTGCTTGTATTGGCTGTCGTCGATCGGTTCGGGCAGCGGCGTTCCGGTGAACTCGGCAACACGCTCGACCGCCTCGGGAAAGCTCAGACCTTCCATCTCCATCAGGAAATTAAAGGCGTTGCCGCCCTTTCCGCAGCCGAAACACTTATAGAATCCTTTCGCCGGATTCACCGAGAACGACGGCGTCTTTTCCTGATGAAACGGACAGCAGGCCATCCAGTTCGCGCCCTTTTTTTTGAGCGGCGCATACGGCTCGATCAGCCGCACCAGATCAGCTCGGTCTTTCAGGTCATCGATGAAGTATTGGTCGTAGAGCAAAGCGGAATTATAGCACTCAGCTGCGGGCAATCTTGAAAGCGGATCGGAGCCGAAGTGACGCGGGGCTGGGATTTTCCAAATTTCGCATCCAGCCCCGCGGGTTTTGGCCTCAGCACCGCGGTTCTTGCCCTCAGCCCTGCGCTTTGCCGAACTCAGCACCGCGGCACGCAGCGGCGGTGATCGACGATCTATGCATTCGTTGTCATCGTGCAGCTGAATGATCCGCCGGATGCGTTAACACCATCGTCTTGTATCTCGTCGGCCGTCCGCGTTCGCCGATCTGCCTGCATCGTCTTCGGCTGCATCAGCGGTTTCGCATCCAGGAAAAAAAGTTTGTTTGCCGCATATTTAACAGTTGCAAAACTGTGCCGTGTATGACACACTTGTTTCGGATAGCAAAACAGCAAAGTGAGGACATCATGATCCATTATTGGAAGACATTTGAAGGGAAGCCATACGGCACAAAGCGGGGCGAGATCAGAGTAACGCTCAGCCCGCGCAAGGTATTTTTGCTTAACCAGGCCGCATATCAGGCGCTTGGCTCGCCAAAGGCGATAGAGTTCAAGTTTGACGAGAACCACAAGCGGATCGGAATAAAACCCACCGACCCGAGGAAGGAAAACGCGTTCGAGGTGAAGCGGAAGAAGAACACCAACTACCGCGTGATAATGGCCGGTGCCTTCTGCAACCACGTCGGGATCACTCTGGAAAAGACGGTCGTATTCAATGAAGCACCCATCGAAAAAGACGGCACCATGGTCCTAGCTTTAGACAAGGCAATAAATATCAAACGTGGTGCTAGGTAAAGACCGGACGTAGCCCATAAAATTAAGCACCTTTCGGAAAGGCGGAGCCTTGTCCTCGAACAACTCCGCAAGAGCTGATGGTATTCAGGTTAGCCACGTTGCGCACAGTCCATGACAAACTTTCAGTTTGGACGAATCAGCTCCTGCGAATAGAAAACAACACTATGCCATGGTTCTTTACCGGTTCGAGCTTCATTCACATTCTCCCAAGCGTAGTAGAAATCTACGGACAACCGAGCCTCCCTGATTAAATGATCTTGGCTAACCGGAAAGAGTATCGATTGTCCACTTTTCAGTTCGTACGGATCACAAAAGTCAAACTTCGGATATCCCCTAGGAATGACCTTTTCTGGAGTCTTAGATGATACTACCCTCCCGTCAGCATAGGTAGTTGTGGTCTCAGGATCAAATATCGTTTTAGGGGTTTCCACCAGGGAATAATGTACTCCTATAACGTCCGTCGCACCCGGGGGCTTGTCATACTGGCATACCAAGACATTCCACCTCATGTTGTTGTGAAGCCTGAGTAAACGCGTTCTCGGGGGCTCATTTTTTGGGCCATCATAGGAAATAAACACGCCTGGTTTTGAGTCGATGATTTTGACTTCCGATTTCTTGGACTCACTCTGCGCCAGTCCAGCGCAGCAAAATACCAAGACAATTACAAAGAGCATCCCAATACTCTTCTTCAACGTAGACCCAAATGGCATTTGCAGGATTGAACGAGTCATTTTCGTTTCCTCATTTACATGGCGTGGCCTGATTAGCCTGACATTCAGACCGTGAACGAGGTCATCAAAACTTGTCTTGCATTCGCGCTTTCAGCGAATCCGAAATGTGAAACCCGACCCTCTCAAGCCTGTTAGTTATTGAGCTGGGATCGGCGATAAGATTCTTTTCCAATGCTTCGATGATCACGCCGAAAGTTCCGGTTATGTTTAGGCCCAACTCCGCGGCCTTGCGTCGTCCCTTTTTCTCGTCAATGATAAGCAGGCAATTGTTGAGTTCGAGTGCAAGTGCGATCGACGATGCCTCACCGATCTCAAGGTCGGGAACGAGCTGGTTGATCAAGTTAATGTTCGTGCTGGAACGCTCGTTTACCCAATCCGGAAGCGACTCGCCGACTTCGGCAGCCACCTCCGGCGTGACATAGATCTCATTGTATAGGGACGGGAGCAGGTTATTTTCGCCGATATTGTCCAGAGTGATGAGACAACTGGCGTCCGCGATGACGATCATCGCCTTGAACGCGCCAAGTCTTCCTCGAGTTCTTCGGCGGAATATTGAAATATGGACACGCCGTATTTGCCAACGGTTTCGAGGAACTCACGCCGTGAGATCCCGACCAATTTGGCCGCCTGACCGGACGACAACTCACCCATTTCGAAGAGCTTCGCTGCGATGATCATTTTCAGCTCCTGATCATCCACCTTAACGCTGTCCGGCAATTGTATTTCTAGTGTCGCGGTCATTCTCAAATTTTCCACTTGATGCGGAATAAAGTCAATAATTTGCCGGTATGGCGAAGCTCTTCAGTCGACCAATAAAAGAAGTCTAAAGCTTGATCTCGGCGATGGTGGCGCCGTTGCCGCCTTGGTCGGGTGGGGCGAAGGCGAAGTCGTTCGCTGTTATGTAAACCGAGCAGGGAGAGGCCAATGGATACGCCGCTCTACGGAAGCAAAGCCCTCAAAACCGGCTACCTAATGTTTTTGTAGATCACAACGAGAAGGGCTTTTGGTCTTTCTGCGGAACCTTGAGAGATGAACTTGATTCGTGACTTTCCAGTTCCTTGAAACTTACCGAAATGATCCTGAAGTTTTTTCGACCACGGTGAAAGTCCGCGAGATCCCGAGCCCGCCCCGTCGTATACATATACAACACCACGATGACGTTCCGATTGATTCACCGTTTGGTAAAAATGGTCCAGACCTATAATAGTTGACGTTGTAAAATGCGGGTCATCTAACAGCACGGAGTCTCCGTATTCAGTTTCTTCTTCGCTCTTCCAGTGATCACTATTCTCGAAAAGTTTACGCAGACGGGGGTCGATGCGGTCGAGCAGGCATTTCGCGAGGTGCCGAGTTTTTGGAACGTTATAGATGGTCTTTACCAATTCCGGATAATTTCCGGCGGCTTCAGTAAAGATCAAAGAACCATATCGGTGATCAATATACACGAACTCATCGGGCCCTAAGGGAATCCGTTCAAATCGGTCGATCGTATTATTTACCAGCGTGGCTAATGACATCTTGTACTTAAGTTCCATTTTGACCTGAACCACGGTATTTGAAGCAAGCTTCAGTTCCTTCGCCACGGAATTGTCACAACCGCTGCTGTAGTACATGACCGTGACATTTTCGTTCTTGGACTCGAAATAGCTGCTACCATCGTCGAGTCTGACCTCACCCGAGTGGATCTTGATCAGATCTTCTCGCGACGATTCTAAAGGAGTCGCTCTAACCGGGTCTTGCCCGAATGAACTAAAGGCAAAGATAAGAATGATCAGGAGTCCGGTCGAAGTGGAGATCACTACTTTCATTAGAGACTCAGAATATCACGACAGCAGCGCTGGCTTTGCAGAAAAGCTGATAGAGCCGCCGAGGCTAAAGCAAGCTTTTCTGAAGACAAACCTTGTCAGAGATCAGTTTTCTGAGATCCGAATAAGAGTTGTTGTGACGGAGGCTGTTTTGCTTCCGCTGCCTTCTTGACCCTTGTCTTGTCCGGCGTAAACAAACTTGAGCCGTTTCGTCGGGACTCCTAGTTCCCGGAACTCGGTTGTGAGGATCTTGACTAGCTTCTTGTATCTGTTGGAGGACTTTGTTTTGACCTGGATTTCTGCGGCGAACTCCGGATTTGCGTCAAGCAATTCCCGGATCAGAGAAGGATCAAACCCATAGAGACACGATGGATTTTCGGCGGGAATGTAGGTTTCGCGGCCGTCCAGCTTTACCAGTTCGAGCGGTTCCTCGGGCGATGGAATACGTGACACATCGGGGGAAATCTTGACGTCAAGGTCGGCCGCAACCACCGGAGGAACATTGCCGTCTTTCACGACCCAGAGCGTCACCAAAATATCCTTTGGACCCGCTGTGACGATCACCCGGTAGCGTTCAGTCGGAAAGCGTCGAAAACGGGCATGATTCAAGGCCTTCCGATGGACAACCGCGTTATCATAAGCATTCTCGCCCTGATGTATCACGACGTAGGCGGTCGATCCCTCGATGGCCGATGCATCCGCTAAAAGACCGTCGAGCATGAGCTCCATAGTCTCGCATCCGACACGCGGATCGAACCCAGCCACCTGCACGAGACCATCGTCCACCTGCCCGGAAACTCGGAAGGAGGCAGCAAAGATCAGTACGCAGGTGCAGATGAAAAGGAATAATCGGAACATACGAGTCGGAAAGTTAGCCGCTTGGCGGTCGTTACGGTCCGCGGAGCGGATCGACAGTTCGTAGCCCAGCGATTCATCGCTGGGGATGAGATGGAACGAAGCGAAGTCCCGTAAGGGACGGCTGAAGATATCATTCGAAAATGTACCGATCGTCATATTCGATATGGTGAGCCTTTAGAAACGAGATGAACTCTGCCTTGAAGTCATATTTCTGATGGTGTATTCGCTGATTGATTATATATGCGATCACGCGGTCCTTGTCTTTCGCTGAGACCGAAAATGCGCCATAGCCTTCTTGCCATTCGAATGACCAGTGCTCCTCAAAAGTATCGTGCACCCATTTTGACGACCCGCCCTTGATCAAAAAATGCATGGCTTTCGAAATGCTCATCGTTTTTGGAAGTGCGATCAGTAGATGTATATGATCTTCGATGCCGCCCGCCGCGATAAGCATTATTTTATTCGCTCTAGCGATCCCTCCAATATATGGGATCAAACGCGCCTGTAATGTTTGTGTGATGAGCGGGCGCCGCTGTTTCGTGCTGAATACACAGTGAACTAGTTGTAAAGAATATGAGTGAGGCATATTTTCAGCCGTCCCTACGGGACTTGTCGATGTATGGATCACGTCGCCCACCGATAAATCGGTGGGCTATGTACGTTTGGTTCGCTTCGCGGACACGCAGTTACAACGTTACACCCGTAGGCCGAAGACAGATCAATCGCTTTATGAAACCACACTAGCAAACGTTAATTTCAAAGTTTAATTTCCGCTATTGTAGCACCGTTTCCGCCTTGGTCGGGTGGGGCAAATGTGAAGCGTTCGACCAGGTCGTGGTTCTTTAGGAAGTGGTGGACGTAGTTTTTTAGGGCACCTGTGCCGAAGCCGTGGATGATGCGGACGCGGGGAACTGAGGCGAGGTATGCCTCATCGATAAAGCGGTCGAGCTCATATTCGGCCTCGGCGGTGGTGTGGCCGATGAGGTTGAGTTCCGTGGAAATGTCGGGGGAGTCGATAGGCTTTGCAATTGCGTTGGACACCCTCCCTACCGGTCGGGTTTCCGCCTGCGAGGCAGCAACGACTTGGAGGTTCGAGATCTTTTCTCTGAGACGCATTCCGCCGACCAGTACCTCGGCGGTGTCTTTGTCGAGTTTTTCGACGGTGCCGATGTTGCCGAAGGAAGTGAGGACGCTTGAGCCTACTGCGATAGTCTCCGGGCTGGCGGACACACTCCCTACCGGTCGGGTTTCTGCGTGTGATCCGGACACCCTCCCTACGGGTCGGGTTTCCGCCTGTGCGCCGGCGGCGGTCGAACGCGGGTCGGACTTCAGCTTAGAGACGACGGCACGGTTTAGCTCGGCTTTGCGGGCGGAGCGTTCTTTTTCGAGCTTGTTCTTTAGTGCTTTGTCCTCGAGCCCGGCGACAAAAGCCTTTGACTGGCGATCGAATGATTCGACAGTTTCGGCGAGCGTGCGTTCGAATTCACGCTGACGCACCTTTTCTTTCTTGATCGCCTCGACCTCAAGCCCGGCGTATTTCATCGCGGTGGCCTCGCGTTCTTCTTCGAGAGCGATACGCAGGTCCTCGGCAAGTTTTGTTTCGGACTGCAGTTTGCGGAGATAGGCCTCGGCGTCCTGAGCGGAAATGTCGAGGTTGCCGCGTGCGGCGTCGATCACTTCGGGCTTGATTCCGAAACGCCGTGCGATCTCGATACCCGAAGATGCACCTGCAAGGCCGAGTAGAAGTTTGTAGGTCGGCTGGAGCGTTTTTTCATCGAATTCGACCGAGGCATTGACGACGCTCGGGTCGTTGGCGGCGTATATCTTGAGCCCGCGATAGTGCGTGGACGCGATGACCTGAGCACCGCATTCGCGGCGAAAATGGTCGACGATCGAGACGCCGAGCGCCGAGCCTTCATCGGGGTCGGTGCCGGTGCCGACCTCATCTAGCAGCACCAGCGAAGGCGACGTGCAGATACGCATCATCTCGGCGATGTTCGACATATGCGAGCTGAATGTCGAGAGATTTGCCGAGAGCGACTGGTGATCGCCGATGTCCGCGAGGACCGAGCGGTAGAACGGGACCTTGGCCTCTTCTGCAGGAACTGGAAGGCCCGAGATCGCCATCAGGCTGAGCAATCCTGCCGTCTTTAGGACGACGGTCTTACCGCCGGCATTCGCACCCGAGATGATCATTACGGAGCGGTCGCGGGTGAGTGTGAATGAGCTGGGAACGATCTGACGTATTTCTGATGTTTTAGGGGCCCGCGTTTCTGCCTGTGGTGAGGATGACACACTCCCGTCGGCCCGCGTTTCTGCCTGTGCGGTTAGCTGTTCCAGATTTGCTTGCAGCAGCGGATGGCGGGCATCGACGAAGTCCAGCTTTTCGTTATCCGAGATCTGCGGAACGACGGCTTTGAACTTGCGGGCGAATTCGACCTTTGCCTTGATGAAGTCGAGCTCGGCGACGGCATCGACGGCGGCCTCGATGGCAGGAAGCCTGGAACGAAGGGCTTCGGTGAGTTCGAAGAGGATGCGTGAGACCTCGCGTTCCTCTTTGCCTTTCAGGCTCTGCAGCCCGTTGTTTGCCTCGATCACCTCGAGCGGTTCGACGAAGACGGTCTGTCCGCTGGACGAAAATCCGTGAGCAACGCCGCCGACCCTGCCACGCGACTCGGCCTTGACGGGAATGACGAAGCGATCGTTGCGAATGGTGACTATGTCGTCCTGTATCGCGTCGCCGGAGGAGCGCATCAGGGATTCGAGCGTTTTCGTGAGCCGTGACCGCTGCGAAGAGATCTCGCGGCGAATGCGTGCAAGCTCGGGCGAGGCGGAATCGTCGATCTCACCGCTCGGCAGCAGCTTTTTGTTTATCTGCTCGAGGACGGAGGCTAGGTCGGGCGGAATGTTCTCGACGATTGACCAAAGCGTTTCGGCGGTCTCTTTCTCAGGCTGGATCGCCGAACGGGCGTGGATCGCCTGTGTGCAGACTCGTGCTACATCGAGAAGCAAGGTCGGCTCGAGCGTCGCGTTCCTGATGCCGAGGATCGCGACCGCGTCTGACGGGTCGTCGATACCGCTGAACGACCAGGTCACCTGCTTTTCTTCGTTGAGCGTGACGGTTTCTGAGATCGCCGCGAGGCTTTGTTCGAGTCTCACTCGATCGACCATCGGACGCAATTCCAGCAGCCGCCGCTTGCCCATCGGCGTCTGTGCATGCCGGCTCACAAGCTCAAGGAGCCGGCTGTATTCCAATGTGTCGAGCGAAAAGGACATGGGTCTAAATGATAGATGATAAGTGATAAGTGATAAGTGATAGGTGATAAGTGATAAGTGATAAGTGATAGATGATAAGTGATAGGTGATAGATGATAAGAGAAGAGGAGCGTTACAAGTGCTAGATGATAATTGATAAATTAAGAGGATGGCCGGGGGCGAGTTCCTGTCGGCAATCAATCATCTCTCTTCTATCATTTATCAATTCTCACTTCTCCCGAAACCATCTATCATTTCTCATTTCTCATTTATCACTTATCAATTTTCACTTCTCTCAAAACCATCTATCATTTCTCATTTATCACTTATCAATCCTCGCTTATCTCAACTCCTTTCCAGAATGCGACGTAGCCTTCGATCTCTTTGGCGTCGGGTTTGGCTTCGGGGTAATACCATGCGGCATCGCCGTTTATCTCCCCATCGACGACGACGTCGTAGTAGCTGGCGGTGCCTTTCCAACCGCAGACTGTGTGCGTTTCGCTCGGCTGAAAATATTCGCTCTTGATCGAATCTTTAGGGAAGTAGTGATTTCCCTCGACCACGACCGTGTCATTGCTTTCGGCTATCGTCTTTCCATTCCAGGTGGCTTTCATTAATTTGTATCTCTCCCAATGTTCGTCTTAAGTTAAGAACCGCTGCCTGATGTCAGGCGTCGGCATCATGCACGCGTCTTGCTTACCGAAAAGCCGGTAACGGTAGCGTGCGAAGAGTTTGTACGCGAGATCGCGGATCGGTTTCGGCACTATCACGAACCCGTAAAATGCGGGCCATGGGCCGTCGAGCTTTCGTGCGATGCGTAACGCGGCGGATGAATGCGTGTATGCCTTGCCATTTTCGACCAGTATCACCGAATCGGTATCGCTGCCGTCGATCGAGTATTTCGCGAGCAGTTCGATGCCGATCTGTGATTGCAGCGGTGCGAATTGGAAATAGCCCGCCCTGTCACGCTTTATCATAAAGTTGACCGAGGCGTTGCAGAAATTGCATACGCCGTCGAAAAGCACGATCGCTCCCATGATTTAAATTCTACCGCAATTTTCGGATAGATTTCAGTCAGATGTAGCGATAAACTCTCTCGCGGATGGACACAGAGCTTTATTGGAAGGCGGTGACGACGAACGATTCGCGGTTTGACGGGGCGTTCTTTCTCGGCGTGAAGACGACCGGGATCTATTGCCGGCCGTCGTGCCGTGCCCGCACGCCGAAACGCGAGAACGTGGCGTTTTACGACGATTGGCGAAATGCTGAAAAGGCGGGATTTCGGGCCTGCTTGCGGTGCAAGCCGAAGGACGTCGCCGCATCCGATCCGCTGGTCGAACGCGTGCTGGAGGCATGCCGGCTGCTTGATTCGCCGGAAGAACATTCGCTGGACGACCTGGCGAGGGAATTCGGGACGAGCCGATATCATTTCCAGCGGACATTTAAAGACATCATTGGCGTGAGCCCAAAGAAATATGCGGAGCTAAAGAGAATGGAACGATTTAAGGACGAACTGCGAACGGGCAGTGACGTGACGACCGCGATGTATGATGCGGGTTTTGGTTCCAGCAGCAGGCTGTACGAAAAGGCTGACGAATCGCTGGGGATGAGCCCTGCGGTTTACAAAAAAGGCGGCAGCGGAATGACGATAAACTACGCGATAACCGACTGCGAGCTCGGCCGGATACTGGTCGCACGAACGATCAAAGGGCTGTGTAATGTCGCCTTCGCGGATGACGACGCGTCGCTCGAAGAAAACCTAAAGGCGGAATTCCCGAACGCGGAGATCGTCAAGGATGCGAAGGTCTTGAAGTCGTTCGTCGAGGAAATTCTCGAACACCTGAAAGGCAAAAAGCAGCGGCTCGACCTGCCGCTCGACATCCAGGCGACGGCGTTTCAGATGAAAGTTTGGGAGCTGCTGCGAAAGATACCGTACGGCGAGACCGTCACCTATTCACAGATCGCCGAACAGCTCGGCGACCGAAACAAGGTCCGCGCCGTCGCCCGCGCCTGCGCCACAAATCGCGTCGCGGTCGTCATCCCATGCCATCGAGTGATCGGAAAGGATGGGAAATTGACGGGATATCGATGGGGTGTTGAACGCAAGCAAAAACTGCTCGTTGCAGAGGCGAGCAGGGAATAGAGGCGGAGCGGCGCCGGTTCGCAGGCGGCGGCCGTCTTTCCTCGTATCGCGGCGATTAGCCACGTCCTTTAGGGCGTGGTGCGGATCGGTAGTTGTTCAAAGGGCGTTTTAACGTCCTTTCATTATTGGCTGAAGCCGCGCAGAGTAAGCCCGCTAAAGCGGGCTAGCCACGTTTCACGCCCTGCCCACGCCGTAAACGGCGTGGCTATGTGCCGACTTCGTCGGAAACACGGCTTCGGCGCCTGGTGAACGGATATTTGACCCATCTCGTTCATTCCTTTTGCTTGTGTGAAACTTTTCATTTATTCTCTCCGTAAACGTTTCTCGAAGCAGTTCAGAGTTTTCACCTTTCCAATTTTTGATTATGAGATTGAAGCCAGTTTTGTACGCTTTTGCGGCGATAGGTTTGCTCTTTGGGGCCGACGCTGCCGCGCAGTCGACGGCGATCACGAATGCACGTATCGTTACGGTATCGGGTGCGGCGATCGATCGCGGGACGATCATTATCCGCGATGGGCTGATCGAATCGGTCGGTGCGAACGCGCGTATTCCTGCCGATGCGACGACGATCGACGGCTCTGGGCTGACGGTCTATCCCGGATTCATTGATGGTCTGACGAACCTCGGGTTTCCTGCGGCCGCGAGGCCGACAGGGCCGACCACAGGCCCGGGCCAGCAGGCATCACAGGCGGCGGCGTCGAATTCGACCTACCCTGCGGGACTGCGGCCTGAAGAGAATGCGGCGGATGATATCCGTGCAGGCGAAGCACAGTTTGAAAGTGCGAGAAACGCGGGTTTCACGACTGCATTGACCGTCAACCGCACGGGCGTATTCAATGGCCATTCGGCGTTGATCAGCCTTGCGGGCGACAGCGTGCCGCGGATGATCGTCCGGTCGCCGGTCGCTCTTCATATTTCGTACAACACGATTCCCGGAACATATCCGGGCTCGCTATTGGGAACGATCTCGGCGGTGCGTCAGATGTTTCACGACGCACGCCGGCATCAACAGCTGCTTCGCGAATACGAATCGAACCCGAAGGGAATGCCGCGGCCTGCTGCCGACCGTTCGCTTGAGGTGCTGATCCCGGTTATCGAAGGCAAAGTGCCTGTCGTATTCAACGCGAGCACGCAGAACGAGATCGTCCGCTCGCTCGACCTGGCAAAAGAATTTAATCTCAAAACGATCATCGCGGGGGGTACCGAGATCCACAAGGTCATCGACCGGGTAAAGGCCTCGAACGCTTCGGTGCTGCTTTCGCTTAACCATCCGAAACGCACGACCGCGTCTTCGCCCGAGGCCGATCCGGAGAATCTCGACACCCTGCGTCTTAGGGCCGATGTTCCGAAGAATGCCTCGATGCTGGCAGCTGCGGGTATTAAATTTGGCTTTCAGACGGGAGCGATGACGAGCTTTGCCGACCTTCCCGCAAACATTGAAAGTGCGGTCGCTGCCGGGCTTTCGCCGGAAGCCGCGGTTCGGGCGATGACACTAGGGACGGCTGAGATTTTCGGCGTGGCGGACCGGATCGGTTCGATCGAGAACGGCAAGATCGCCAATCTGACGGTCGTCCGCGGCGATGCATTGAAAAAGGACCGAACGGTGACCCATGTGTTCGTTGACGGCAAAATGTTTGAGATCAAGCAGCCTGCCGCGAGGGCCGCGGGATCCGGCTCACGTCCGGCCGGCACGCCCGCAAACGTCGCCGGTACATACAATATTACGATCGCTGTTCCTGAGCAGGCGCTGACAGGCACGTTGAATCTGCAGCAGCAGGGCGGTGTGCTGACCGGCACGATGGTCACGCAGCTCGGCACTACCGAGATACGCGACGGGCGGGCGACGCCGACAGGCTTTTCCTTCAGCGGCTCGGTCGTCTTCGGCGGTGCGTCGATAGATATTTCTGTGGCCGGAACGGTGACCGGAAATCAGATCTCAGGCAGCATTGATTCGCCGCAGGGTGCGGTTCCATTTTCGGGGACGAAAGTTCCATAGAGCTCCTATTAATTACGTATGAAAAGAATATTTTTCGGCTTTTCAATCATCGCGATGCTCGCATTCGGCTCGCCGGGTGTCAGTGCACAGTCTTCGGGCGACGTGCTGATAAGAAACGCGACCGTTATGACCGCCGCCCGCGGCACGCTTGAGAATACAGACATTCTCATACGCGGCGGAAAGATCTCGCGGATCGGCAAGAATATCCAGGCCGGGAACGCCAGGGTGATCGACGCGACGGGCAAATATGTGACGCCCGGAATTATCGATGCGCACTCGCACGCGATGATGTCAGCGATCAATGAGGGAAGCCTTTCGGTTACCTCGATGACGCGTATCCGCGACGTTCTGGACCCGACCGATATTGCCATTTACCGTGCGCTCGCAGGCGGCGTGACCGGTGCCCTTCTGCTGCACGGGTCGGCGAACGCGATCGGCGGACAGAGCGTGACGGTCAAATTCAAATACGGACGGCCGATCGAAGACTATCTGGTCGCCGGAGCTCCTGAAGGCATAAAGTTCGCGATGGGCGAAAACCCAAAGCGATCGAGCCAGACGTTCCAGCCGGGCCAGACGCCGCGATATCCGCGAACGCGAATGGGTACGCTTGAGGTTATGCGTGATGCGTTCGAACGTGCTCGCGATTACCGTCAGGCGTGGGCCGATTACAACGCAAAAAAGACGCGTACGATACCGCGGCGCGATATGGAGCTCGAACCGCTGGTCGAGATACTCGAAGGCAAACGTCTCGTTCATGCTCATGGCTACCGCTCGGACGAACACCTAAATCTGCTGCGGCTGGCTGAGGAATTTGGCTTCCGGGTCGGCACGCTCCAGCACGGGCTTGAGGCGTACAAGATCGCACCCGAGATCGCAAAGCACGGTGCAGGCGTTTCGATCTTTATCGACAGCTGGAGCTATAAACTCGAGGCTTATGACGCTATCCCGTACAACGCCTATATTCTCTGGAAGAACGGCGTGAACGTTTCGATCAATTCTGATTCCGATGAGCGTATCCGACGACTAAACCTGGACGCCGCGAAGGTAATGAAATATGGCGGCGTGCCTGAACAGGACGCACTGCAGATGGTCACGCTGAACCCCGCAAAGCAGCTCGGCATCGCGAACCGAACCGGGTCGATCGAGCAGAATAAGGACGCGGATCTGGTGATATGGTCCGGGCATCCGTTCAGCGGATTTTCGATCGCCGAGATGACGATGATCGAAGGCGAGGTTTATTTCGATCGCCAGCAGGACATCGCAAAACGTGCCGAGATGGAACGCGAACGGCAGGCCCTAGAAAAGCTGGATGCTAACAAAGCTCCTTCAGCGGGCGGTGCTCCGCCGAGGATACCGACCGAGCGGATCCGTGCGGACCGCGATCATTTTGAAGACGTCGACGGAGGTGACCATCGATGAGAAGCAATAGACTAATGTCAAAAACCTTCGTCAGTTTAGCGATCGTGTTTGCGGTCGCCGTAACAACTTCAGTCGCACAGAGCGACGGCTCGCAGCAGAATCGAACCGGCCGTGCCGGCACATTTGCCATCACCAATGCCCGCATCGTGACCGTGACCGGCGGTGTGATCGAGAATGGGACCATCGTGCTGCGAGACGGAAAGATCGCAGCGGTCGGGGCCGAGGTGAGCATCCCTTCAGGCGCGGAACGCATAGACGGGAAAGGTCTTTCGGTCTATCCGGGAATGATCGACGCCGCGACCAACATGGGCCTCGCGGAGATCCCGCAGGGTGCTAACGCGACGATGGACCTGGTCGAGACCGGTACGATGAACGCGAACGCAAAGGCGATCACGGCCGTGAATCCGCATTCGTCACATATCAATGTGACGCGCGTTAATGGCATCACAACGGTGCATTCGGCTCCGGGCGGCGGAACGATCGCCGGACAGAGCACGGTCATCAATCTGAACGGCTCGACCCAAGCCGAGATGGCGGTCGTGCCCAATTTTGGGCTCGTCGTCAATTTTCCGCGTGTGACGACCGGGTCTTTCACGCCGGGCGTCGGGTTTCAGCAGATAGATTTTAACGAGGCGGTCCGCCGCCGCGACACCGCGATGGAAGACCTGAAAAAACTCTTCCGTGATGCTGAGGCTTACAACAGGGCCTATGAAGCTGCGACGAAAGATACGTCGATCAGGAGGCCCGCTATTGATCTTAGGCTCGATGCTATGCGGCCGTATATCCGCGGCGAGCAGCCGGTGGTCTTTACAGCCGAACGCGAACGCGACATTCGCGGGATCATCAAATTCGTGCAGGATATGAAGGTCCGCGGCGTGATCATCGGCGGCCAGGAAGCTTGGAAGGCCGCCGACGATCTGAAAAAGGCGAACATCGCGGTGATATTCACCAACATTTACGCCCTGCCGGTGCGCCAAGACGACCCGTACGATTTTCTGTACGAGGCACCGTCAAAACTCCAAAAGGCCGGTGTGGCATTTGCCATCGGGACCGGCGATCAGGGCGGTGAGGTTCGCGATCTGCCGTATCATGCAGCGATCGCAGGCGGTTATGGGCTCGGCAGGGAAGAGGCTCTAAAGGCGGTGACCATCTATCCGGCACAGATCCTCGGCATCGCCGACCGGCTTGGATCGCTTGAAGCAGGCAAGGTAGCGAACGTCGTGGTAACCGACGGCGATATGCTAGACCCTCGTACGAACATCAAATACCTGTTCATTAACGGCCGAATGCTCCCGCTCACCAGCCGCCACACGGAGCTGTACGAGAGCTTTAAGGACCGGAAATAAGAAGCCGAAAATTGTCTTGGTGAAAAAGCGGGCCGCTGGGCCTGCTTTTTTTGTTGTCTGTTTGCAAACTTGAGTTACAATCGCCGTCACACAATATTGGTTCAGATCTATCGCTTGGAGGGCTGAGTAATGGCAGACGTTCGTGGAACTTTGATACGAGAGGGCGCATTTCGCGGGATACGAACCTTGTTGGCGTCAGGGCAGATATCAGGACCCGAGGCATCGGCAACTCTTCGCCGGGTTTATGGCTCGCTGCTAACTGAGGTGAAGGAGGCGAGAAGCGAGCTTCGGCATCTCGAAGGGGCTCTTGCACGCATCGAGAATATCTGCATAACGGGTTCGATGATGCAGAATGCGAGTCCGAATGACAGCAACTATCAAATGCTCACCCAGAACGTGATCACGTTTGATGCTTGGGCGGTAAGCCTGATGGAAACGAATCTTACGATCACCGGTATATTGAATCCCCAACATACACGGGAAAAGATCAAGGAGTTTGGCGTGGCGATGAACGCATTGATGGACAAGCGGGCCGCGGAGCAGCATCCGTCGCTGGACGATCCGTCGCTATTTCGAAATTACGTCGATCGTTAGTGAAAATTAACTGAGGTATTGATATGGGATTGTTATATGCCTCCGAAATACCGGACTCGACGAACTGGGTGCTCAACAATGCCGCGGACATTCTAAAGTCCGTTCAGGATGCCGGAGGTTGGGCAACGATATTTCCGAAGAAGGTCCCGCAATGGCTGCACAAGCTTCGAAACTACTTTAACGTCGAACCCAAAACCCTGCGGCTGGTGGACAAGAACTTGTCCGGCCACTGGATGCAGCAGATAAGATCATATGGGCAGATGAATCGCCTGCCTATAACACCCGGCCGTATCGCCACCCGGTTCTCGCTTTCCGACGACGTATATTTCGACGAAGAGGTCGAAGTTTGGTATCAGATGAGTGCCGGAGGGTCGATATATCACTGGGGCGATAAGCCTGGCATCTTCGGATGGTTTTCGGGGGCTGATGCGCTCAATACGCAGATCTTTCGGCGTCAAACGGGAATTCCTGTTTTCAAGCTGATCTGTCCGGACGGCACTGGCGGATCAAAGGAAACGATCATCACGAACCCGGTTATTCGCGTAACCCGCGAACTTGGATCACAGGGTCTGTATGATAAACAGCATCGCGTTTCGCGGATCGGATCGGTAAACAAGGTAGAGATCGTCATCGATCGGGTTATCACGAACATGGAGCATCAGGGTTCGTACAACTTCGCCGAGACGTCAGTCCGCGGGCTTGACGAACACAAAAAGTACGACGTCAAGACCCACGAGAAAGACCCGGATTATATCGATCCGCCCGATCGTTTTGCTCCGCTAAAACAACGCATTTTCAACGAATTCATTCTCAACGCCGCAGGAGCCGAGACAAAGAAACCACCACCCGCGACGTACGCAGACGACGTCCGCGAAAATCCGCTGGACCTTCCCGTGGTCCGCAACCGAAAGTAAAGAGGCCCGTCAAGGGCCTTGCTCTCAAAACGAATATGCCGCTTCTTCGGAACTAACCTTTCTGCGGTATGTCGTCGCCTTCGTTGAAGAATTCGAGCGAGGCGGAATTTAGGCAGTAGCGTTGGCCGGTGGGCGGCGGGCCGTCGGGGAAGACGTGGCCTTGGTGGCCGCCGCAGCGGGCGCAGCGGATCTCGGTGCGGCGCATTCCGTAGCTGTTGTCGTCGATGTTTTCGAGGTGTTCGCGGTCGAAGGGCGTGTAGAACGACGGCCAACCCGTGCCCGAATCGAACTTGTGCTTCGAAGCGAAGAGCGGCAGCCCGCAAAGGCGGCACGCATAGGTCCCGTCAAGTTTGTTATCAAGCAAGGTCCCGCAAAACGGAGCCTCCGTGCCGTGGTTCAAAAGCACGCGGCGCTCTTCTTCGTTCAAGTCGCTAGCCAAAGTTTCGATCGTGTCTGCGTCAAGACGCGTGATGTCGTATCCGGATTCTGATTTGCTCATATCTTTTTAACAACAGATTAACACGGATCTTCGCGGACTATTCTCAGGAGTTTCACGGGAATCCGGTGTTCAACATTTCCTGCTTTCCAGCGAACTGGCCGCCCTCTTACCCAGGCGGTTCGGACTTTTCGAGCAGGCGTTCGAGCCTCTTGAGACGTTGGGCGAATTCGCCGAGGCGCCTGTAAGCGGCAGTGGAACGCAGCCAATCCCTGTTGTCGAAGCCGGGAATGCCGGAGATGATCTTGCCGGGTTCGACGTCGTGCGAGGTAGCGGATTTGGCGGTGATAACAGCGTCGTCGCCGACCTTCAAATGCCCGGCGATGCCGACCTGGCCGGCGAGTATTACGCGTTTGCCAATGTGGCTCGAGCCTGCGAGCCCGGTTTGTGAACAAATAAGAGCGTCTTCATCGACCGTGCACGAATGGCCGATCTGGACGAGGTTGTCGAGCTTCGCGCCGCGTTTGATTCGTGTCTCGCCGACGGATGCCCGGTCGATCGCGGTGTTCGCGCCGATCTCGACATCGTCTTCCAGAACCACGCGGCCGGTCTGCGGGATCTTTAGCCAACGCTTCTCTTCATCCTTCGCATAGCCGAAGCCGTCGGAACCTATCGTCGAATTGTTGTGAATGATGCAGTTGCGGCCGATCTCGCAATTCTCGCGGATCGAAACTCCGGAATGGAGCACAGAGTTTTCACCGACAACCGAACCATCGTAAAGCGTGACATTGGGGAATACCCGCACGCCGGCAGCGACCCGGGCGTTCGCCCCGATCACGACGTTCGCACCGATCTCAGCGAGGGCGGAAACGTCGGCCGTCGGATCGATGATAGCCGTCGGATGTTTGCCCGGAATGACCGCCGGATCCGGATGAAAGAGCCGCAAAGCACGTGTATAGGCAAGATAAGCGTCCTTTGCCCGCAAAACCGCGATATCACTACGGCCGACATCTACGCCCTCATTCACAAAGATCGCGGAAGCCTGCGTACCTCGAACTTGCGGCGTGTATTTCGGATTCGCCAGGAAGGTGACGCAGCCCGCAACAGCGATATCGAGACCCGCAGCCGCTGCGATCTCGGTGTCGGGTATGCCGGATTCAAGCACGGTCGAGGTTTTTTCCGCGAGTTCGGAAAGTTTCATATAAATTACCTTGATAAACTAACGCGGCGTGTGCCACACTATTTTCACAGACATCCTCTCCCTGAGCAAAACGCCCACCGTTTAGCGATAAATCAATAAAACACTTTACAGGAGCTTCGAGTAGTATGAGCGAACGGCCCACTAACACGCAATTTCGTGCGGGAACGGCGGAGGATTATATGATGGCGGAAAGACAGAGTCCCACAAAGAGCGATCTGATCAATGGAAAGGTAGTAGGCCGGGCCGGAGCTGACAGGCCACACAACCTGCTTGTATCTAATGCGGCCATAGGCATCGGCAGCCGCCTGCATGGCCACAAGGCTGAGATCTATATCAGCAACATGCGGGTAAAACTGCGGAATAATTTCATCTGCTATCCCGATCTGGTGCTGGTGAACGGAGAACCTTCGTTCGCCGACCAAAATCAGGACCTGCTGCTTAATCCGACGGTCGTCGTTGAGATCTTCTCGAGCGAGACGAACACTTCCGATAAGACGAAAAAGCTTGAGAGCTTTCTGGAAATGGCCAGTATCAAGGAATGTTTGCTGATCAAACAGGATGAGATGCGGGTCGAGCATTACGCACGCCAGAATCAGAAACAGTGGATCTACCGGATCTACAATGAACGCGATGACGTCGTTTCGCTCGACGCGGTCAACTGCAAGATATCACTGCAAGAGATCTACGCGAACGTGAAGGTCCGATCTGCACAGCTGGCATCAACTGCGGTCAATTAGCGACCGCCTGCGAACTACATCAGATTCACAGGGTCGATCTCGATCTGAGTGATGCGTTTATCGGAACCTAGAGCCTCGGCTTCTGCGAGAGCGGAGTCGAGGCGAGACCTTAAGAGCTTCCTCGACGGCGACTTGATGATCATCTGAAAGCGGAATTCATTCTTTATCCGCGAGATCGGTGCAGGGCCTGGGCCGAGAATTCTTAGGGCTTTATCCTGATTTGTGCGGTCAAGGGCGTCTCGCAAGATACGTCCTGACTTTACGGCGTACGCTTCGTCTTTGTGCTTTAGCAGAATGGACGCGAGCACGACAAAGGGCGGATAGCTCATTCGCTCGCGGTAACGTATCTCTTCCTCATAAAAGCCTTCGAAATCCTGATTTACGGCATGTCTTAGGGCGTAGTGCTCGGGGTAATAGGTTTGTATCAAGACGCGGCCGGGCAGAGCTCCGCGACCGGCACGTCCCGCTACCTGAGTCAGCAATTGAAACGTCCTTTCCGCAGCCCGCAGATCGGGCAATCCCAATCCTGTGTCGACCGACACCACCGCGACCAGCGTCACGTTGTGAAAATCGTGCCCCTTCGCGAGCATTTGTGTTCCAACGAGAATGTCGATATCGCCGCGGTCGAATGCGAGCAGCGTCTTCGCCATCTCGCCTTTTCGTTTCGTCGAATCACGATCCACGCGCGCGATCCTTAATTTTGGAAAACGCTTTAGCAGGATGTCCTCGATCTGCTCTGTGCCTTGTCCGATGAAGTACAAGAACTCGCTCTCGCAAAACGGGCAAACTGCCGGCGTATCGGTGCCGTAGTTGCAGTAGTGACAGACGACGCGATCATCGCGTTTGTGATACGTCAGCGTGATATCGCAATTCTTGCATCGAAGCGTTTCGCCGCATGATCTGCAAAGCACGAACGAGGAAAATCCGCGGCGATTTAATAGTACGATCACTTGTTCACCCTTGCGGTGAGTTTCCTCTATCGCCTCCAGCATCTGCGGCGAGAAGACCACATCTTTACCCGAACGCTTGAACACCTCGCGCATATCGATCAGCTCCGCTTTCGCGAGCGGCCGCCCTTCGATACGGTTTTGCAGCTGCAGGTATTGGTATTTCCCGCTGCGGGCGTTGTGGTAAGTTTCGAGTGCCGGCGTCGCCGAGCCCAGCACAACAACCGCGCCGGCAGAATGTGCACGCATCACGGCGACGTCGCGTGCGTTGTAGAACCGTGATTCGTTTTGCCGATACGATCCGTCATGCTCTTCATCGACGATGACGAGGCCGAGGTCAGAAAGCGGAGCAAAAACAGCGGAACGCGTACCGATCGCGATGCGTGCCTCGCCGCGTTTTATTCGTCGCCATTCATCAAAACGCTCACCCGGACCGAGATTTGAATGAAGTATTGCAACCTGTTGTCCAAAGTGGGCTCTCAACCGGCGTGAAAAGATCGGTGTCAGAGCGATCTCCGGCACGAGCATCAGTGATGACCGTCCGTCCGCGAGAGCAGATCTCATTGCTCGTATGTAAACTTCGGTTTTACCGCTTCCTGTAACGCCGTGGAGCAGGAAAGCCTTGTATTCAGCATCATCGAGAGCACGTGTGATCTCGCCTAGAACAAATGTCTGTTCGGCGTTCAATTTCAGTTCATCAAATTGGGGCAAAGCGGCGTCTGCAAGCGGGTCGCGCATCACATCGCGGACGTACACCTCAAGTGATCCGCGTTTCGCTAGCGTGGTGACCGGCGATGCTCCTGTTTCAGCCCGCTCCATCAGATCGGTGAAAAGCATCTCGCCGCCGCTTTGCGTCAGCGTATTGATGATCCGTCGCTGAGCGTCGGTGAGAGCCGTATCTCCGGCGTCGGTATTCAACAGCCTGACCGCCTTTTGGCGTTTTGGTTTTACTTTTGCGGGATCTGCCTCTCTTTCGGTCGTAATGTGGCCCAGGCGTGTCAGCTCGCTGATCGCACGCCTCGCCGCGGCGATCCCAAATGATCTTTCAAGCTCGGAACCCTCGGTTTCGCCATGCTCCTTCAGATGTTCGAGTATCTGCCACTTCACCGCCTTCCTGCTTTTTGCGGCCAACAAGGATTCGCGCCCGCTTTCCGTTATGAAATGCCGACTGGCGATGGCGGCATTGATACCTGCGGGAAGCGATGCCTTAAGCACTTCGCCCCACGACGCGGCGTAATAGTCCGCCGTCCAGCGCGTCAGGTTCAGGATGTCATCCGTGATCAGCGGTTCATTATCTATCAGCTCGTGGATGGGCTTTATCGCCGATTCGTCCAGGTCAGCAGCGAGATCATTGTGAAAGCCCGTAGCGTATCCGGTCAAAAGCCGCTTACCAAATGGGACAAGCACGCGTGATCCGATACGTATCACATCTGACATTTCCCGCGGCAGCAAATACGTAAAGGTCCGGCGAAAGGGCAGCGGCAGCGCGATCTCGGTGTAGCGATGGGACGGGGAACTTTCGCGGGCGGGATCTGGCATTTCGGGTTGTTCTCGCCTGATGATAACCTAGTGGAACTTTATCTGAAAACTAGCATCTAAAGACAATGGACATGGAATCCTTAGCTCATCACAACGACAAAAAGCCACTGATGAATCGCGGTTTGATGGTAGGGATCTTGGTCGGGCTCGTTCTGGTTGCTGCGTTCGTCGGCGTGCTGATGCTCCGCCCGTCGATGGCAGATCAAAAAGCTGCCGTGCTGGCTGACGCCTTACGCCCGGGAGATCCGGAATTCGAACAGCTCGCCAACGACATTCTGATCAATACCGGGGATGACACGGTAGAATCGCCCAATGCGTTCGGCCATATTTCGATGTATATCGCCGCGGACGTTCGAAATAAGGGAACGCGAACCTATAACGGGCTGGAACTGAATGTCGCCGTGATAGATCAGCAAAGTCAGGTCGTTCGTGATAAGACAGTGTTAGTAGTGCCGACGCAGCGGCCGGAACTCGGTCCGGATGAGACGATCCGTGTGACGCTTGAGATATCGGGCTTTCAGCCCAAGGACGATCGGGCGAATATTCGTTGGACCGTTACTGCAATTCGGCTGGCTTCGTGATCTCTCCGTGCACTGCCAAAGTGCGGCGTGTGAACTTTCGGGTCGTACTGCCGATCACTTTCCGCTTTCCGCAGATCGTTCCTCGGTCGAGCTTTCGACGAACAGTTCTTCCAGCGAACGCTTGATCGGGTTTACCGAAACGAGCCGGCCATTTGCGGAGCGAGCCGCTGCGAGGATGGGCTCGATATCGCTTTCCGACGAAACGCTCACCGAGGCACCATTCGGCTTTTCGTGTATTTCCAAAAATCGTTTTCCATCCAAGGCTTTCCGCATCGGCCCTGCATCTACGCCCGACAGGCTGATCTCGTAGTGTCCAGCACCGCTTTCGTCTGCAAGCAGATCTTCGAGCCTTCCGGTCGCTGCAAGCCTGCCGCGGCGAAGTATCGCGACATTTGTGCAAAGGGCTTCGACGTCCGAAAGAATGTGCGTCGACATAAATACTGTAGTGCCCTGGTTTTGAAGACCCGCGATCAATTCGCGCACTTCGCGCCGTCCGACCGGGTCAAGGCCGCTCATCGGCTCATCGAGAAAAACGATCTCAGGCCGGTTTACCAGAGCCTGGGCGAGCCCGACGCGCTGCAGCATTCCTTTTGAAAACTTCCGGAGCTGTTTGTTGCGGTCGCGGCGGTCCAGGCCAACAGCGGTGAGCAGTTCGTCGGTGCGTTCGCCCCGATCTGCGGCCGAAAGCCCAAAGATCTCTCCGAAATAGTTCAGCAGTTCGTTGGCGGTCAGGTAATCGTAGAAATACGGATTCTCGGGACAGTAACCGATCCGTCTGTGCATCGCGGTGTCGGAGATCGGATGGCCGAGAATGGTGGCCGATCCTGAGGTCGCATAAAGCAAAGACATCAGGATCTTTATCGTCGTCGTCTTACCGGCCCCGTTTCCGCCAAGAAAGCCAAAGATCTGCCCCGGCGCTACGTCAAGTGTCAGCTCGTCGAGCGCTCGTACCTTTCTTTTCTTCCAAAAGCCGACGTCGTAGTCCTTTGTAAGTCCCTTGATAGAAACGATCGGTTCCATAGTCTTAGAGTTTCGGTATCTTTGAATCGGTCGAGAGTGCGACGGTGCAATCTTCCGCCTTCAATTCGTACGGAACGCCGGACGGATCGACCAATTCGCCCCGTTCATTGATCGTGAACCCACGGCCGCGGGGAAGCTTTACGTTGCGCAGGCGTGGGAACACATCATTTAGCCTTTTCGGGCACTCGCCGCCGTTGTTTTGCGATCGCATCTCGCTTAGCGCCGCGTTGATCGCATCACGTTCGTCGAGCCAATCAAGCTCGAGCAGTCGAAGCCGGATCGGTTCGCGCGTTGAATCGCTGTCAGCCTGGTCGTACATTCCCTGATACATCAAGCGTGCGGTCTCGCGGTCGCCGCCGCTTGACCGCATTGCGGCGGCCATCATCGCGAGAAATGAAGGAGCGCCTGCGACCCTTGCACCGCGTGAATAGACCTCGCCTGCTTCTTGAAATCTCTGCTGTTTCCAGTAGATATACCCGAGGTAATGATAGAGCCGCCATTCGTCAGGGTTGTTGCGAATGCCATCGTTTGCGAGCTCGATCGCTTTTTCCGGGTCGATCGCGGGAAGCATTATCGCACCGTATGAATACGCGGGTATAAAGTGGGGATCGAGCTCGACGGCATTCTTTAGATACGGATACAAAAGACGCGGATCGAGATCCCGCATATCGTTGAGGTCGATATATTCCAATTCAGAATTGGTTATCTTGTTGCCGATGTATTGCAGCGAGTTCATCCAATACCAATCGGCGATCAGGCCCTCGGCCCCGAAAACAAAGCCTTTCAGCCGGCGGCCTTCGATGCCAGGATCGTCATCTTCGTATCCCGCAGGCAGTGCCGGCCTCGTTCGTTCTAGGTATCGCGTCATAAAGATCGACGCGCCAAAGCACAGCACGATCAGTGCGGCCGCGGTGAGCGTCAATGTGCGTTGGCGATCCATCTGACTATTTGAAATTTCGGCGGCTGAAGATCAGCACCGTGATGCCGATCAAGATCGTGTTTAGCAATAACGCGTAAGCTGCAGCGCCCAGCATCATCGATGCCGGCGGCACCTGGCCGTAAGCGGCGTTCGTGACAAATGTGAAATGCGATAGGTTCGGCAATAGGTAGTAGATACCGCCAAAGAAGATGCGAGCGGCGTCAGAGCCGATGTTCTCCGCAAGGTCTCTCAATGAGGCACTGAAATGTCCGATCACAAATACTAGGAATGTGAGCAGGGCGGACAGGGCCGGCGATGAGAACGATGAAAACATTATAGCGACCGCAGTGATCACCGTAAGCTCGAGAAAGATCAGTAAGACGGTGCCCCAGATCGTCAACGCAAAGCCGCTGCCGCCGGCGATCAAAAGAGCGATCGACACACCGATGCCCATCACGATCGTATTTACTGCCAGCGTGAGGCAAAGCCCGAGGTACTTGCCGATCATGAATTCGTGCCGCGCGACGGGCTTTGCAAAGATGGCGAAGACGGTCCGCTTTTCGATCTCTTTTGAAACAAGCCCGATGCCGACAAAGATCGCGATAAAGACACCGAAGAGCAGCATCGCGTTCAGCCCCATGTTAACGATTGTGCGGACCTGGTGTCCGTCGGTAAGATCGCCGAGCATTACGCCGGCGGCGATCAGAAGAAGAACGAAAAGCACGAGGTTGTAAAGCACGCGGTCGCGCACCGCCTCGCGGAAAGCATTCTTGGCAATTGAAACTATTCGGTTCAACACGATCGCGATCAATTCAGTCGAAAGTTTGAGGGTTGTCGAATTATCTTGGAGCTATGTTAGCTGTTTTAGACGCATTGCTATCAAATTCGGGAGCAGAATTAGATAGTTTTAGAGTTTTTATATCAATTTCAGGAGCTAAATTAGATACTTTTAGAGCTTTTTTATCTAATTCAGGAGCTAAGTTAAATAGTTTTCGAGTTTTTTTATCTAATACAGGAGCTAAATTAAATAGTTAAAGGGTTGTTTTAACTGATTCAGGAGCTGAATTAGATAATTTACGAGTTTTTATTTCAAAAACAGGTGCTGGAGTGCTCCCGCGCGACCGAGAACATTCTACTTGATTTTCGAAGGGGTTAGAAGCGGACCGCTTTACTGCGAGCCCATCGAAGCAGCGTTTTCCCAAGGGAATTTCTGCCGCTCGTCCGGGAAGAGGATGTCGCGTTCGGCGATGATCGCGTAGAGGGAATTATTCGGGGTGAGTTCCATGACCGGAACGTTCCCGCCTTTGCTTTGAAACGCGAAGTCAGAAGCTCTTTTCGCTCCGTCATTGATCAGAGCCCACCACGTTCCGGCCGATGCACTGTTGATCGCATGGGCACGTTTGAGCTGCACTTGCGATTCAACATGCTTTCCATTCGCTGCGAGATAGGCGGCGTATCGCGTAAGCACGAAAACAGACCGCGGGTATAAAGATGCAGCCTCGGCAAGGGACGCTTCGGCTCCGGATGCGTCGCCCGCGAGCGTTTGGGCCGCAGCGAGGAACGAATAATCGGCAGAACGGGCCTTTCCGATATCGATCGATCGTCGGAAATGATGAGCGGCCTCGTTATACTGCTTGGCATCGAGGAATCGAAGAGCCAGGAAATAGTGTGCTTCGGGATTTTCGCCGTCCAGCCGCATCGCGGTCTCATACAATGATCGGGCATCGGAAAGGTTCGCGGTCTGTCCGGCCTTTTGTGTCAGAGCAGCGCTCGTCATCCGAATGAACGAGTGGCCAAAAAGTAACACCGCAGCAATCGCCGCGACAGAGATCGCGAACCGCATTTGCGGAATGCTGATCGGACTCTCGTTCGCTTGGCCGTATAGCCGTTTTGTCATCAAAAACTTCGCAGCCACCGCAAGCACGAAGAAGAACACGAATCCGTTTTGGACGAACCGGAACGAGAACGACGTGACGAAGGAGCTCGCAAGAAACGCAACCAGCCCTAAAACTGCGGCAAAAGCATGCGGTGAGACGGTTCGGTAGTTTCTGAGCACCTGAAAGCCCAGAAATGCGATGCCTGCGAGAAAGACGGCAAAGATCGCGAGCCCAACGATGCCGAGCTCGGCCGCGATCTGCAGATATTCGTTGTGTGCACGCTCGGGAATGGTGTCTTCGGCCTCGACGAGTATCGGGTTCGATGGATCTTTCGCCGCTAGAGCCTGACGGTATCGGTTAGTTTCGAATCCGAAATTGTCGGCACCAACACCAAGAACGGGATTCGCACGGATCATCTCGGCCGATACCGCGATCATCAGTTTTCTAAAATCATTGCTGCTGCTCAAGCCCTTTTCATCGCGGAGACGTCCGAACGCTGCCGGCGTTTCATCTGATCCGCCCAGCATCGGAACGATCTGGAAGGGTAAAGGTGCAAGGACAAAGACCGCACCGACGATCGCGAGCCGCTTGCGGTAGCGGCGAAAGCGGGGAAGCAGGAATGCGGCTCCCGCCATCGCAAGCACGATAGCGAAAAAGAGATACAGGCTGGTCCGGCTTTGTGCCGTAAAGATCATCAGCCATAAAAAGCTGAGAGCTCCGAGCCCAAGAATGAATCTGCGGCCTTGCTGGCGCACAACTCCGACAATTACAAGCGGCAAGATCGTGACGACCTGCTCAGTGTGCTTCGAAAAGACTATCCCGATATTCGTCCCGCCGCCGAATGCGAGATATGCGATATAAGAAAAAACGGCCAGCACGCCCAAAAATGCAAAAACGGCCGCGAGCATGTCAGCCGATCGCGAATAGTTCCGGCCGGTTTCCAGCAACTGGCGAACGATGACGTAAAAGGTGAGATAAGCCGTCCAAACGAACGCGTGATGCAAGGCGGATGATATCGACCCGGCCCAAACCCCTGATGCAAGGCTCAACACGGTCAGACCAACGATCGGTAAAACAATGAAGTAGATCTCTTTGCGGGCAATGCGGATCCTCGATAGATCCGGTTTAGTGACGAGGATGTATCCGTAGGTTCCGATCAGCAGCAGTGAAGCGAAAAGTTCGGGCTTCCACTGATGGATGAAAGTATTCCAGACCGGCTGTATCCCATACGCGACCCCAAGCATCATCAACGCCCAGCCAACGCAAAAAAGCCAACCGGGGTCGACTGTTTTAAGGCGGCTTGTAATGACTGATGCTAGCGACATTTGGAGGTCCTCAGGAATGAGGGGAAGATCTTTGATGAAAAAAGAGGCGATCACAATGTGACCGCCTCCCATGAAATCGATTCAAACAAAAGCGATCACTAGTTTCCGATCGCAGGGAAGTTACCGAACGAGACCCCGGCCGCAGGCGAACCTACAAGAGCCATGGTGCTAGCTGTCGCGGTGCCAAGGACCTCCGCACCGATCACACCGTCCGTAGCGATACCGAAGGTTCGCGTTCCAGTGGCCGTAATTCCGCCAATTTGCTGAGGTTCAGCCATAAAGCCAAAGGTCGCAGGAGTAGCGGGTGACGTTCCACGGTCAATGTTCAAGCCCTCGAAGCTGTAACCGCTCTTTGCGCCAGTTGCGAGCTGACCGTCGATGAGGCCTGCAGTGTTTAAGTCCGTTAACGAGGATAGCCCAACGGTTCCTGTCGAACCAGCATAGTCACCAGCACCGGCAGTTGCCTGATAGGTAGCTTGTGCACCGTGAAGTGTGCGGAGGGTCGAGGTTGCTGAACCTTCGTTAGCTGAACGGCGGGCTGCAAGCAGGTTGGGGATGGCGATCGCTGCGATGATACCGATGATCACGACGACGATCAGAAGTTCGATGAGTGAGAAACCTTTCTGATTTTTCATTACTAATTCACAATCTCCTAAAGTATTTTGGTCAAAGTCTTGGTGGTCTACCTTTCCCAGGCAATGAGACCTAATACAAGGTGCGTGCCAAAGATGTTTATTCAGCGAGATCGTAGTTTTCGTCAATGTTTTGTTAGGTTATAACAAAACAGGCTCGGTCAAACTGACATCGGGTTCGGTTTCCGGGTCGGGAATTCACATTAATTGGTAAAAGGTGGTTGACAAAAAGTGTCAGAACGGGAGATCGAGGGTCAAAAATGAAAAAAGGGCCGCGGCCCTTTATTCGAACGACAAAATAACTGCATTAGGCCTACTCGCCATGCGGAGCTGCCGCGGGGAGCGTCGTAAAGTCGAATGGAGTGGCAAGGTTCGCGATCGTCGCATCGCCTTTCATTACACCGTCAGTCGCAATGCCGAACCGCTTCGTACCCGTCTGCTGCAGTCCGGACGGCGTCGAAGGATTTGCTGCGACATAGAAGGTTGCCGGCCCCGCTGTTGTATCCGTCCGATCACCGAGGAACGAATACCCGCTTTTCACCCCGCTTAGCAGAACCTGATCAATGAGATTCGCGGCATGAAGATCAGCCAAGGCCGATGTTCCTGCGGTCCCGGCGATCCCGGCAAAGTTACCTCCGCCGTTCGTAGTGTGATAAGCCATTTGAGCACTGTGCAGAGTTCTGAGCGAAGAAACTGCCGACGCTTCATTCGAAGCACGGCGAGATGCTAGCAGGTTCGGGATCGCGATCGCGGCGATTATGCCGATGATCACAACGACTATAAGTAATTCTATAAGCGAGAATCCTTTTGATTTTGAATAACGGTCGTTCATAGCGGTGTTTCCTTAGGGGCGAGTTTGGGAGCCAGTTAAAGCAAAGGTGGAATAGGGCGGGATTTCCGAATGGAGGAGTGCGAAATATAAGTGCGGGCGATGGTCAATCACCGCCGCGCATCTGTGCTGAAAGGCTTCGTATGTTGTGTTTGTCCAGTAAATGCCGAAGCGAACGCACCTGCATTTGCAGCAGGTCTGCAGCTTTTGTTTGATTGCCCGCGGTTTTACGCAAGGCCTCGACAACGTAGGTTTTCTCGAGGTTCTCGAGGTGAGCGGAAAGATTTATCCCGTCCTCAGGCAAGCTGAATTCGCTGCTGATGCGGTCGGGATTGTAGTTCGTAATATTCTCAGGGAAACGTTCCGGCTGGATCTCTTCGCCGCGTTCAAGAGCGACAGCACGTTCGATAGTGTGCTCGAGTTCGCGGACGTTTCCGCCCCACATATAATTTTCGAGCAGTTGCATCGCCTTGGGCGATATCTCGAGAGATCGATTTGCCTGATCACAGAATTTTTTCATGAAATGATGAACCAGGTCAGGAATGTCCTCTTTACGCTCCCGCAGCGGAGGAAGCGTTATCGGGATCACGGAGATACGGTAGAAGAGGTCTTCGCGAAACTGCCCGTCGAGGGACATTTGCTTTAGGTCGCGATTTGTCGCTGCCAAAACTCGAGCATCTATCGAGATCTCGTCGTGAGCACCGACGGGACGTATCTTACGCTCCTGCAGCACTCTGAGCAGTTTTACCTGCATCGATGGCGACATCTCGCCGATCTCATCGAGAAAGATCGTACCGCTGTTGGCAGCTTCGAAAAGGCCTTTTCGATTTGTGTTCGCACCCGTGAACGATCCTTTGATATAGCCAAATAGCTCTGATTCGAGCAGGGTTTCCGTAAATGCACCGCAGTTTATCGAGATGAATGGGCGTTCGGCACGCGGGCTGAGATCGTGGATCGCACGAGCGACCAATTCCTTTCCGGTACCGCTTTCGCCTGTGATGAGAACCGTTGACTGAACCTCTGCAACGGTCTCGATCATCTGGTAGATCGCCTGCATCTTTGCAGAGCTGCCGATGATATTCTTAACGCTGCCGCGTTCACGCTGAGCGCGCTTAAAAGCTCGGTTCTCGTCAATGAGAGCTTGCTTTTCAAGCGTCTTTCTAACGATCAGCTTCAGCTCTTCGACGTCAAAGGGTTTTGTTACAAAATCGTCGGCTCCAAGCTTGAATGCCTCGCGCGCCGTTTCAACCGATGCGAACGCGGTCATGAGAACGACCCCGAGGTCCGGTGACGTTTCGCGAACAGCGCGGAGCATTTCAATTCCGTCCATATCAGGCATCTTTACGTCAGAGATGACAATGTCCGGCGGATCGGCACGAACCGTCTCAACGGCCTCGCGCCCGTTTGTAGCGGTCGTGACTGCGTGGCCATCGGCTTCGAAGACCAAGCTCAAAAGCTGGCGATAGCTTTGTTCGTCGTCAACAATTAATATGTTCGACATTTATTCCTACGATTCGGTGTGTGAACGGATGTGGGACGATGCGCGGGGCACAATTTCCTGCCCAACTGATATTCTCACAGAAAACGTGTACAAGTTTCAAGGGGAAACTTCACCTTCGCCTTTTTCGAGCACCAGGTATTGCTTCAATCTGGAGTCATCAGATGCCTGGTCTTGATCTGAACCGATCAGCGGCCGTGCCTCTCTGGGCAGTTCAACCGTGATAACGGTCCCTTCGCCCTCGTTGCTTCGCACGTTGATCGTTCCGTTGTGATCGCGAATGATCTGGTAGACGATCGAAAGGCCAAGGCCTGTTCCGCCGGATGTGGAATTGGCAAACGGCTCGAACAATTGCTCAACTCGCTCCGGCGACATTCCCACACCTGTATCGCTGAAAATAATGCGAACGCGGTTGTTCGGTATCGCTTCGGCCTCGATCGAAAGCGTTCCGCCGTCCGCCATGGCGTTGATCGAGTTACGCGCCAGATTCCAGACGATCTGTTTCAATTGGGCACTGTCAGCAAAGACGGTGATCACTTCGTCGGGCAAACGGTCGACCAGCTTATGTTCCGGTTTTAGATCGGGGCTGTGACGTAAGAGCTTTAGGGTCTCTCGAATCGATTCGCAAACGTCGATCTCGGAAAAGTTGCCCGCCTTCGGCCGCGCATAGCTTAGAAAGTTTGTGATTATATTATTGAGCCGGTCAGATTCCCGAAGGATAATGCTCATCAGATCGGCCTGGATCGATTCTTTGGGAGTGTTCGATTCAAGCACCTGGATCGCTCCACGCATCGCTCCGAGAGGATTACGGATCTCATGGGCCAAGCCCGCACCAACACGGCCGACCGCCGCTAACCGGTCTTTTCGCCGCACACTTTCTTCCATCGAGCGTATCTCCGTCAGGTCCTGAAACGTGATGATCATTCCCGAGGTCTCATTCGTCTCAGAGAACAGGCGGGAAACGCCGTAACCGATACGAACGGCAAATCCCTCCGGGGTTATAAGGTCAGTCTCAAAACGCGGAAGCGGTTCATTATTGTCGCCAGCCGCGAACGAAAGCCGTGCTGCCTCCTGAACATTTGAGATCAGGCTGAAGATCGAGCGTCCGCGCACTTCGTCTGCCGTAAATCCGGTGATCTCCACTGCTGCCGCGTTAAACGTGTAGATCTTTCCATCAAGGTCCGTGGTTATTAATCCGGACCGGATCGATTCGACGATACGTTCGTGCAATGCCCGAAGGTTCGCAAGGGATTTCGTCGCCTTCTGGAGCTCTTCGCCGGATGATCTGCGGTCAGAAAGCCTCGCCGCGAGCAGCCCGACGACCAGGAAGGCGACAATGTGAAAACTTACTATCTGAATTATGCGGGGAATGGAGTCAGTCTGGCCTGTGCCATCGATAATATTCGTGGCGATCAGAACTGCCATTAGCGTAAACAGGCCGATCGCGGCCATTGCCATCGCAAGAGTTTGCGAAGGCCGCAGATAAATACTAGAGACGCCAATAACGACGATGTATAGCGTGATGTACGGCGACGTCAGATCGCCCGTTTGCCACACAAGCCAGGTCACTAGCAGCGTATCGATAACAAATTGCGTCCGCACCTGCCAATCGGTTTTTGTGCTCAGACGGAGAAACAAGAAATACGCAGTTGTTAGCCCAACGGATATTACGAAGACCAGAAATGGCCCTCGCGGGATCTCATTCAAGGAGAGAGTGACAGATCCGCTGTACCAGACCCAGCCGGTCACCATCAGCAGAAATACAACGATCAGACGGCCGATGATCAGAGTCTGGACGCGCTGAATTGTAGAACTGTTGGCTGTGGTGGAGTTATCGTCTAGAATTACCATCGGTGTCTGACGAGGCATTATGAGTGATCACGACCAAAATGAAATAGAACCGCAATTCGAGGAACGGCCGTGGGGCAGCTTTACTATCCTCGACGGGGGCCGAGACTATAAAGTCAAACGCCTTGAGGTCTTACCCGGCCGGCGACTCAGCTACCAGCGGCACAAGCATCGGAGTGAGCACTGGTTCGTGGTCCGCGGCACAGCTAAAGTAACACTAAACGGTGAGGAAATTCTAGTAAGTGCGGGATCGGCGATCGATGTGCCGGTCGGAACTGCTCACCGCGTCATGAACCCGGATGGTGAAGCCACGCTTGTCTTTATCGAAACGCAAACGGGAGACTATTTCGGGGAAGACGATATTGAAAGGCTTGACGATGACTTTGGCCGATCGTAATGCTGAGGCATACGGTTTTGCCATTCTGGACCATAGTATTAAGATAGGGCTAAGCGTGCCCAAACGTCTCAACGCCCGTAATGGGTTTTCACGGCTGTCGAGCGTATGGCACTGAAATTTGAGCGGAAATTACCGATCGTAATGGCTTTCGTCTTTTTGATGTTGGCCGCGATCGGTTTTGTTTTTTACCAAAGTACGGTCTCCTCGCAGCAGGCGATCGCCTGGCAGCGGCATTCGCAAGACATCATCTATCGGCTGGATGAGATCCTTTATCTGACGCTCGATTCAGAATCTTCTGTTCGCGGATACGCCACCGTTGGCAGCGACACATATCTTGAACCGCACCGTGCTGCCGAAAAGCAGATCAGAAACAACCTCAGTTACTTGCGGCAGCGATTCAATAGCTACGCACCGCAGATCGAAGAGCTTGATCGCTTGGAGTCTCACGCGTCTCAATATCTTTTCGAGGCGAACGAACGAATAAAGATCAGGTTAGAGAAGGGACCCGAGGAGGCCTTGCTCGCGGTCTCGCCGCAGAAGGTTAAACCGGATATCGACAAGATGCGCGTGTCGATCGAAAAGCTAAAGTCTGCCGAAACCGCTTTGCTCGAACGCCGGAAGAAAACCCTTGACGACAGCTTATACCAGACGATCTGGATGCTGATCATCGCGAGTTTTGCTGGTGCGGCGGCACTTGTCGTTGCAAATTTTATGGTGTTTCGCGAGATCAGCAAAAGACGATCGGCGGAGACCGCACTCGTTGAATCAAACCAAGGCCTCGAACAAAAGGTCGCGGAGCGAACGGAGGCATTGGAGCAGGCGAACGCCGTCCTTGTCGAGATCGGCAGCGAACGCGAAACGCTGCTGATCAAGGAGCAGGATGCACGCAAAGAGGCGGAGATAGCTAACCGTTTGCGGGATGAGTTTATGGCAACTGTCTCACACGAACTGCGAACGCCGCTCAACTCTATTCTCGGCTGGGCCCGTTTAATGCAGGACGGTAATCTTGACGATGCACAGAACCGAAAAGCCGTCGCGACCATAATTCGAAGTTCGGAAACGCAGAACCGCCTGATAGAAGACCTGCTCGACGTCGCACGTCTTATCTCCGGAAAACTCAATTTGAAGCAAGACGCACTTGAACTGCCGGAGATCGTTGGCCATTCTGTCGAAAGTTTGCGGCCGCTCGCGAGTTCAAAGGGTATTGAGATCTTGTTCGAGGATCGCGAAGATCAGGACCGGTGTCCGATCACAGGCGATCGCGATAGATTGATACAAGTATTCTCTAACCTTATCGAGAACGGTATAAAGTTCACGCCGAGCGGCGGGAAGATCTACGTTAATGTCGAACCCTGCGGGGATGACTCGGCGAAAGTCACTGTGAAAGACGAGGGCACGGGGATCAGCGAAACGTTCTTGCCATCGGTCTTTGAACGATTCAGGCAAGACTCGGTACCGGGAGCTGTCAATGGCGGGCTTGGGCTCGGCCTTGCGATCGTACGCAACCTGGTTGAGATGCACGGCGGTTCCGTGTCCGTCGCAAGTGAGGGTGAGGGAAAGGGATCGGAATTTACCGTGACACTTCCGCTTGCAGCCAATGAAAGCAACGGTCTAGCCGCCGACGATCAGACGGACGACATCCATCAAAGTTTCTCCGACATAGGTCGGCCGTCTGCTCAGCGTTCCGACATGCTTTGATCCGTAACCCGTCAATACCATTCCCGTGGACATTCCGGCATTGAAACCGGTCTCGATATCAAGCCTTTTATCGCCGATCATCCATGAATCATCGAGCGAGATCTCGTGGTCTTGGCAGGCGGCCCTGATCATCCCGAGGTTCGGTTTCCGGCATTCGCAACCGGCATCAGGAAGATGGGGACAGAAGTAAAATCCGTCGATCGCATTCTGCAATTCCTCCTGGATCGCCGTGTGAATGGAATTCATGTCGTCGACGGTGTAGAGTTCACGCCCGATTCCCGACTGATTCGTGACAACAAAGATCGCGAAACCATTCGACCGCAGCAGATCGATCGCAGGTTTTGTGTATTCGAATACCCGCAGATCGTCTACGCGCGAAAGGTAATTCACCTCTGCGATCAGCGTACCGTCGCGATCAATAAATGCTGCCTTCTTCATTGTCTTCGATCGTTTGCCTGCTTAAACTCCGAACTGCCGCCTCAAATACTGCATCGACTCCGATCCGCGTCATACAGCGATGATCGATCGGGCAATCACGCAGCATACAAGGCGAGCATTCAACGGGATGCCGAATTACGCTCGCGTTCGCCGCGAAAGGACGTGTTGTCACATTATTGGTCGGGCCGAAAATAACCAGTGTTTCGGTGCCCGCCGCCGCTGCGACGTGTGCCAGTCCCATGTCGTTTGAAATGAACAGGTCAACCACGGCGAGCACCGCTGCCGCCAGTGCAAGATCTGTTTTCCCGCTTATGTCGATCGCAGCGGAATGGGTGTTCGCCTTGACCAGGGCCGCGACCTCGATCTCGTCAGGAGCACCTACTAGAATGACGTTTGCTCCAGTTGTTTCAGAAAGACGGTCGGCAAGAGCGGAATAGCGTTCCGCAGGCCATCGTTTCGCACGAGAATTCTTTGACCCCACACCCAGGGCGACGGTCGGCTTGCTTAGGTCTGCTCCATTGGCAGCGAGAAAATCGATCGCTTCGGCCCGCCGCGATGAGCTGATATCCAGTCTCACGTCGGGTTCGCCGGCCGGTGTCGTTCGTCCGAGGATCCGTCTCTCGGCCTCTGCAGCGAGTGCAAGATAATAATAGACCTCGTGTGTCCGGCCCTTCCACTCGGGAACGGCGATAGGATCGGTCAGCAGCAGGCCTCTCAGGTCCTTGTTAAATCCGATACGCCTTGGTATTCCTGCCAGCTTTGTCACCAACGCGGATTCGAATGAATTCGTCAGCAGTATAGCCAGATCGAACTGCTCCGCCCTTATCAGTTCAACTTCGTCCTGTAGAGCCTGAACCGAACGCTTCTTCTTATCGAAGGTCAGTATCTCGTCGACGAAGTCAGCGTCGCGGAAGATTCCTTCGGCCCACGGCCGCGTATAAAGCGTGAGACGAGCATCATGAAACACGCGGTGGATCTGGCGCAGCGCAGGGATAGACATCACTGCATCGCCGATCCAGTTCGTACCGCGGATCATGATCTTCATCGGTTAAACAACGCGGACAGGCCCTCTTCGATCGTGACCGTAGGTTTCCAGTCAAGCTCCATCTTGATCCGCTTAAGGTCCGAAACATAGTTTGCAGGGACAGGCATATCCCACGCGGGAGACGAATCATCTATCACAGCCTGCAGGCCGCTCACGCTCTCCATTGTTTCCACCAGCTGACCGAGCGTTACCGCATTTTCGCGCCCGCCGCCGAGATTGTAAGTACCGTGGCGAATGACCGAGTCAGCAAAGGCCTCGCATGCCCGCGAAAGATCATCGACGTATAAAAGATCGCGTCTGGGCCGTCCTGCTCCCGGCAGCATGATCGGTTCGCCGAGATTTATTGCGTTGATAAAGTGTCCGACAAAGTTCGGAGTATTCACCTCGCTTTCAGGCGCGTAAACGGTTGACATTCGGAAGATGCAAGATCGGAATCCCTGCTGGTGTGCGGCGTAGACCACGTGAAGCTCGGCGATCAGCTTTGACCATTCCAGGGCAGATTGTCCTGAATATAGCGTCGGGCAATCCTCGGGCACTTCAGAATAGTTATCGGCGAACCTCCCGTAAACATCTTTTGTCGACGCGAATACGAACACCGCGTCTTTGCGCACGTGGCGGAGAAGATTTGCGGTGCCTTCGATATTTGTCAGGAAGACCTGATCGGCTGCCTCAGGTGATTTATCCAGATGAGCGGCGAGATGGATCACCATATCGTAATCCGCAGCCATTTGTACGTCCTGCAGGCTAAGAACGTCGAGCCCGGAGCGGCGCGATAGGTCGTCGGCCCCGAAGTATCGCCGTACTTCGGTCCCAAGATACCCGCTGCCGCCTGTGACGAGCACTTTCATAAGGCAAATTATGTGGACACGCCCGAGTGAAACCTATAAAATTTTACAGGGCAACCGCTAAAAACCCGAAACCTGTCTAACACTTACGCAGTTTTTTCCAATGCCGGAACAATCCAATATTCGCTCGAAGCGATCGAAAAGGCCTTTCAGAGCCGGACGCTCTAGGCAGGTTGTCGCATACCGATCTCCGCCGCCGTCACGGTCGCGTCGCGTTCTCGGATACATCTTTAACGTTTGGACTGTCTTCGGGGCTCTGTTCATCGGACTCGGGTTGTTCCTCGGGCTCGTATATTTCTGGTTTGAGTTTTCAGATCGGATAGACCGCAGGCTCTTGAGCGGGGAAGTCTTTACGGCTTCGGCGGGGATCTATTCGGCACCGAAAAACTTGAAGGTCGGCGAAAAGATAAGCTCGCTGGAGCTTATCGAATATCTTAAGACCGCCGGATACATCGAAAAATCGAACAAGGCAGACGCCTCACGAAGCCGCTACGGCCTAGGCGAGCGCGGCTTGAACATCGAGCCCGGCATTACCGGTATGATCGATGGCGAAAAGGTCTTTCCGTCTCTTTTGGTCGAATTTTCGAAAGACGGAAAGGCTGTAGAGAAGATCAACGACCTCGATCAAAACAAGGAGACTGAGCGGGCGGTGCTCGAACCTCGTATCCTGAGCACGATAGCCGGCGAGGGTGACGGGCGCCGAAAGACGGTCGCCTTCGACGATCTGCCTCAGCATCTGGTTAAGGCAATAACGGTTACCGAGGACCGGTCGTTCTTCGATCACTACGGCGTTAATATTCGCGGTATCGCTCGGGCGTTTTGGACGCGGTATGAGGGCGACGAGAACAGCGTGCTCGCTAACCAAGGCGGCTCGTCGATTACCCAGCAGCTTGTAAAGAACCTTTTCCTGACCCGTGACCCGACATGGGAACGCAAGATCACAGAAGCGTACATGTCGATAATTCTTGAGACACGGCTCGACAAGAAAGAGATCTTTACGCTTTACGCAAATCAGATATACCTCGGGCAGCAGGCCGGCGTATCTATCTACGGTGTTGGCGAAGCGGCGAATATCTACTTCGGCAAGGACGTTTCACAGCTCACGCTTCCGGAATCGGCATTTCTCGCCGGTATCGTTCGCAGCCCAAATCGTTACGGGCCGTATAAGAATCCCGAAAAGGTCACCGAACGCCGAAATCAGGTCTTGATATCAATGCTTGAGGCAGGCGAGATCACGCCCGAGCAGTTTGAACGCGCCCGAACGTCGCCCTTTGAACTCAAACAGATCTCGAGCAAAAAGGACCTGCAGGGAATGCCGTATTTTTCGCAGTATATCGTGGACACGTTGCCATCCGTTGTGAACGATCCTGACGCACTGCAGCATCTCCGCGTTTATACATCGATCGATCCTGATCTGCAGCGGATTGCCTACGAGATCGTGAACAAGCGGCTTGAGAAGCTCGACAAGTATTTCCCGAAACAGCCGAAAGGTAATTTGAACGCGGCGCTCGTTGCCATCAGGCCGAAGTCCGGAGAGATCGTCGCGATGGTCGGCGGCCGCGATTACATGGAGAATCAGTTTAACCGGGCCACAAGCGCGATGCGCCAGCCCGGATCTGTGTTCAAACCATTTGTCTATGCTGCCGCGATCAACTCGGCTTACGAGCCTGCGACGCGTGTCTTCACGGCAGCAACGGTTCTCAAGGACGAAAAAAAGATATTCACATTCGATCAGAACAGCTACGCACCGAACAACTACGGCGACACGTTCTCAAATAAAGACATTACGCTGCGCGATGCCCTGGTACGCAGCAAGAACACCGTAACCGTCGATATCGGTATGCAGGTGAATATCGGAAAGGTGATGAACCTTGCTCACAAGGCCGGCCTTTCCAAAGTAGAGAAGGCATATCCGTCAATGGCGCTCGGAACTGCCGAATCGACACCGCTCGAGGTCGCGACCGGATACACCACGTTCGCGAACATGGGCGAGCGAGTGTTGCCGATGCCGATAACCAAGATAACCAGCGGCGACGGTACCACCAAGATCCAGCCGGCTGTTGATAAGAAAATGGTCATCCGTCCGGACGTCGCCTACATAATGAACGACATTATGAAAGACGTCGTAAACCGCGGCACGGCTGCTCAAGCTCAGGCATGGGGACTCAGAAACGCGGCGGGCAAAACTGCTTTCGCAGGCAAGACCGGCACATCACGAGACGGTTGGTTCGTCGGATACACGCCCGAACTCGTCGTGGCCGTTTACGTCGGTTTTGACGACAACGACGATCTCGGGATGAAAGGCTCGGATTCCGCGATGCCGATCTGGGCCGACTTTATGAAGACCGCTCTCGACAAACATCCGGAGTGGAACGGCGACTGGACGATGCCCGCCGGCATTCGCAAGGCTGAGATCGATATAAGGAACGGGTCGCTTGTTCGTGAACTGGACGGTGCCGAAGCGTTGACGGCCTCGGCCTCGCCGTCTCCGGCCGCCGAATCGTCGCCGAGCCACGATCCTGCCGCAGATGACCCGGCTTGGGCGGTCGAAGAGTTTGAAAAGCGGCCGGAAATTTACGTCACCAACGTACCTGCCGAATTTAGGCGCGTCGAGCTTTTTATTAGCGGTACTATTCCGAACCGATTCCTGCTGACCGACGAGCAGCTTGCGGCAAATCCCGAAACCACTTCGACACCCGAAGAGGTTCAGGGCACTTGGCAGGAGATCGCTGAAGAGGACGCAGGCCCGACGCCGCCAGGCACGGTCAGTGACGGCCAACCGCTGCCGCCAAGACAGCCGCAGCGGGACCGGATCGAGCCGCCGCGAGCCACCGCCGCAAAGGTTACCGTCATAGTCTGCAAACAGTCAGGACAGCGTGCCACGTCTAAGTGCCCCGTGCATGAAGCACGTTCGTACGCTGAAGGAAGGGAGCCCAGGGATTTCTGTGAGTTTCACAGATAATTGTGAAGACTATTGCGATATATCGAGGCCGTTCGAAATTACTCGGACGGCCTTTATCATGCAATGCATTGGCCTGTAAATCGTTGACGAAGAATGGGATAGGCTGACTGTCCGAGTAGGTGGGCGCAGGAAACTCCTAACTGAATTACGCAAAACAAGAGCGAAGTTAAATAACAAAACGCCTGAATTAAATAAAAACGCTTCAAAATTAAGTAAAAAAGCTACGCTTTTATGTAATCCAAGAGCAAAATTAAATAAAAAAGCGTCAAAATTACATAAAATAAAGCCAAAAGTTACATAAAAATGGAGCTTGAATGCATAAAAAAAGAGAAAAATTACTTAATTTAGGCTAAGAAATCGTAAGAAACGTTTGCGGGTTAACGACGCGACGGCGTTTCTTGACCGGCATTCGAAATGCAAAAATCGAAAGGCCGCCTTTTCAGACGGCCTTTCCGTATTTAGCTCGGTATCAGTCTAATTCACTTTCATTCCGAGGCTCTTAACGAGGAAGCCGTAGATGTCAGCTTGTTCTTGTATCGACTTGCTGATCGGCTTGCCGGCCCCGTGCCCTGCCTTGGTTTCAACGCGGATAAGTATCGGCGCGTCGCCGCCCTGTGCTTCCTGTAATGCAGCAGCATATTTGAAGCTGTGTGCAGGGAACACACGATCATCGGTATCAGCGGTCGTAACCATTGTCGCAGGGTACTTGGTTCCGGGCTTTACGTTGTGAAGCGGGGAATACGCATAGAGAGCTTTGAACTCGGCTGCATCTTCCGGGTCGCCGTAGTCTGATTTCCATGCTGCACCGACGGTGAACTTCGTGAATCGGACCATGTCCATCACGCCGACGGCCGGCAGTGCGGCTCCGAAAAGATCAGGCCGCTGGTTAAGCACGGCTCCGACAAGCAGTCCGCCGTTAGAACCGCCTTGGATAGCCAGTTTGCTCGGCGATGTGTACTTGTTGTTCACGAGAAACTCGCCTGCGGCGATAAAATCGTCAAAGACGTTCTGCTTCTTCAGCCGGGCACCGTTTGCCCACCACTCTTTACCGTATTCGGCACCGCCGCGGATGTTTGCAACGGCATAAACGCCGCCCATTTCCATCCATACGATGCGCGAGGCCGAGAATCCCGGCGTCTGCGAGATGTTGAAACCGCCGTAACCATAGAGGATCGTCGGGTTCGTTCCGTCGAGCTTGATACCTTTCTTGTGTGTAATGAACATTGGCACACGCGTGCCGTCCTTACTGTTGAAGAATACCTGCTTCACCTCGAATTGCGAGGGGTCAAATTTCACCTTCGCCTGGCGGAACAGCCTGCTCTTGCCCGTTTTCATATCGTAGTGATAGATCGTCGGCGGAGCGTTGTAGCTCGAGAACGAGTAAAAGGTTTCGGTCGCGTCTTGTTTGCCGCCGAAACCGCCCGCCGAGCCGATCCCGGGCAGTTCTACATCGCGGACATGTTTGCCATTCTTGTCGTAGATCTTGATCTGCGTGTAGGCATCCTTGAGATAATTTGCTACGAACTGGTTGTTGATCATCTGGACGCCGTTAAGGGTCTCGGCCGCCTGAGGGATCACGTCCTTGAACGCCCGGTCGCGTGCAAGAATATTAATGCTGACCAACTTGCCGCGTTCGGCGTCTTTGTCGGTCCGGAAATAAAAGACCGCACCATCGTTGCCAACGTATCCCCAGCTGTTGGAGCGATCATTAACAACCGCGATAGTCGGCATGTCGGCTTTGGAGAGGTCCTTTACATGGATCTCATTCATCCGCTGCGTGCCTTTGCTAACGCTGATCAGGAACCACTTTCCATCCTCTGTGACCCGGCCGCCGACGAAGAGTTCGCCATCGTCGGGCCGTTCGTAAATAAGTTTGTCTTCAGAGAGCGGGGTGCCGAGCTTGTGAAAGTAGATCTTGGGGTACTTGTTAGCAGCCCGCAGCTCAGCTCCGGCCTCAGGTGCAGGGAACCGTTGATAGAAGAAGCCTGAGTTGTCATTCAGCCACGAAACACCGCCCTGACGGTTCGGTGGCAGCATATCGCTGAGATGCTCACCCGTCTCGGTATTCATTATTCTCCATTCGGTACGGTCTGATCCCGAACGAGCAACACCGTACGCCCAGAGCTTTCCGTCATCGGTGAACGACGATCCGCTCAGTGCGGCAGTGCCGTCGTCAGAAAGCTTGTTCGGGTCAAAGAATACCTTGCCCGGATCGTCGATCGACGAGGCTCGATATAGTACGCTCTGGTTCTGCAGGCCGTCGTTCCGAGAATAGATGTAGAACCCGTCAGTTACCTTTGACGGTGCGGAGATCCGCTCGTAATTCCATATCTCAGTGAGACGTTCTTTGATCTTTTCGCGTTCGGGTATCGAATCCAGGTAGGACTGCGTGAGTGTATTTTGAGCTTCGATCCAAGCCTGCGTGTCGGCCGACATTGTGTCTTCCATCCAGCGGTACGGATCGCTTACCTTTATGCCGTGGTAGTCGTCGACCTGATCGACCTTCTTAGCTTTTGGATACTTGAACCCATTCTGAGCAGGTATCGAAGCGGTGAAGAGCGAAAGGGCGAAGACCAAGAATAAGGATCTTCTGAACATTGCGAGCACCTCTTTTTTCATTGGATTTTCCAATGATTATAGTGCCCGTCGCGGCGTTATACAACGTTTACGATGGTTCGGAGCAAGGTCTGATTGTAAAGAAATGTAAGAGCGGGATGGCTAAAAGACCGGCAGCTGCGAATCGGCATTATCACTTGAGGCAGCTGCAAAGTGTTCGATCGATGCCGTCGGAAGCCAGTGAGGCCTTGCGTAAAGCAGCCTCTCTGTTTCGTCCTTTCCTTTCGGCTTAGCTAGCAGATAGCCTTGTCCATAATCGCATCCAAGACGCTTTAAGACGGCGAGCTGGCTCTCTGTCTCGATTCCTTCGGCGATAACGCGAAGCCGCAAGCTCTTTGCGAGCGAGATTATGGTACGGAGTATCTCGGCGTTCTCGCCGTCTTCACCAACACTGTAAACGAACGTGCGATCGATCTTGAGAGTGTCGAAGGGAAGCCTTTGCAAATAGCTAAGACTTGAATAGCCTGTGCCGAAATCGTCGATGCTCAGCTGCACGCCTATCTGTTTCAACCGGTGCAGAACAGATATTGTGTGCTCGGCGTTTTCCATCGCTGAGCTTTCGGTTATTTCCAGCTTAAGGGAATGCGGAGCGAGCTTAGAAGCAGCTAAAGCGTTCTCGACGTCGTCGATCAGATCGTTGTTCGAAAGATGCTTGCCCGAAATATTTACGCTTACGACGAGATCCTTGTATTCCGGCCCGATCTGCTGCCACGCAGCGAGCTGACGACACGTCTCGTTTAGTATCCAGACGGTGATGGGTTGGATTAGACCGGATTGCTCGGCAATAGGTATGAACTTATTCGGCGAGATCGGCCCAAACTCGCTGTGATGCCAGCGTAGCAGGGCTTCGAACCCGATCAGCTGCCCGTCTTCGAGAGCGACGATCGGCTGATAATGCATTGACATCTCATGCCGGTCGATCGCATGTCGAAGATCCATTTCGAATCTGACACGTTCCTGAAATATCGATCGAAGATCGGGCGTGAAGACAGCCAGGCCGTCGTTCCGCTCCTTAGCAAAATGCATCGCAATGTCGGCATCGCGAAGGATCTCTTCCGGACTGGTGTAATCAGCATCGCAGGACGCGATACCAATGTTCATATCGATCGCGATCTTGTGGCCGCTCAGTGAGAAGGGCTGCTTGATGCTGTCGTATATTCGCCTAGCGACCTTGTGTGCTTTCCCGGGTGTCGAGACATTTCTCAAAACGATCGCGAATTCGTCCCCGCCGATCCGTGCGACCACGTCCGAATGATTCACTAGCCGCTGGAAACGCTTGGCCGCGATCGCGAGGACCTTGTCACCGATCGTATGCCCAAGCATGTCGTTGATATTCTTGAAGCTGCGTATATCAAGAAAAAGAACCTGGAAGGTCGTTGCGGGGTTGTGCTTGTAAGCCGCGATCAGGCTTATGAGAATGTCGTTCAGCTGCTTGCGATTCGCAAGCCCGGTAAGCGAATCATGAAGCGCGGCATGCTGGAAGTCTTTCTCGCTCTTTCGAAGGGCAGCGTTTGCACGTTCTTCCTTTTCAAGCGAGCCTGCAAGCTGCTCAGCGTGCTTCTCAGCCTCGCGTCTGCGGTCGCGTTCGGTTTCGGCCTTTTCGCGTTCGGCTGCCTCTACTTGGCCGATCGCTTCATTGATCTCGCTGATCGATTTGCGATAGTTCAGAAACGCGACGCCAAGAGCAATGAAGGCGAGACCTGCGGTCATGAGGTCGCCGTAGTTAATAAGTTTGTAGATCAACGCGGCAAGCCCAGCACCGACGATCTGGGCCATCGAGCTTGAAAAGCAGTCCGTTAACCAGATATTCCATGCGTTGCCCCCGACCTTTACCGCCTGCAGCAATGCGGCAATAGCGGACGATACCAGGAACTGGCTGGCAGCAAGTAAGCCGACCGCGGTTATCAAGTGCTGCGTCTTTGTAAGATCCAGGTCTAGAAGGCTTGATTGCTGGATCAGTGACCACGTCAGAAACGTTGCGGCAGTTGCGACCGCGGTAACTGAACCGTTCGCCGCGATCATGTACTGGCCAAACTTAAAGCCGCGCGATCGCAGGTAAAAACAGTTCGCGACCGATTCGATCACCGCGACCAGGATCGCAGCCTGACCCCCGTAATACAGAAAGGTCAAGAAGATCAGAGCGTCGGAGAATGTGATAGCAAACTTTGACCTGGGGAGTTCGAGACTCATACGCGGAGCGACGAGTACTGACAATCCCACGATCACAAAGAAACCAGCCGTTACCGATGCAGGCGGAAAGGTGAGCACGGCAAATGAAACACAGATAGCGCCCAAAAAGATCGCAAAGATCTTTGTGGTCGCAAAAACCCGTTCTCGCCGGAGTTCCGGCTCGATAACGCGTATTAAGGTGCTCATTTAGCTAACAGACCAAGAATGCGTAAATAGGATGGCAAGGCGGAGTAATGCCTGCAAAACCGAGTTTAACAGGTTTAGATGGTAAAACCAACAACTTTTTTCGTCGAGATTGGATAGTAAGTATTCACAAGGGTTGTGTATACGAAGTAACCGATTCGCTAAACTCAATAGATCTGGCATTTAACCGGTTCGATGAACGGTATTGGATACTCGCTATCCACACAAACGTTTGTGCACAAATTTTTTCAGTGCAAAGGTGCGCAGTCGTAAACAGCGTGTTCTCAGCAGTTTACAGGTTTCTAACAGCTACGATTTTTCGTGGCACACGCATTGAATAGTGAGGAGTATCACGAAGTCACGGACTTCTACTAAAAAAGTTGGACACAGGAGAACACATGAAATCGATCAAACAATACTTAGCAGCATTCACAATGATGGCCGTACTCAGCGTTGGAACTGCTTTTGCACAGTCCCAGGACCGCGACGGAATCATCATTGCCGGCCTTAACGATACCGCAGACTGCACCGAGAAATCCGAAAGCGGAATCATCATCGCAGGTCTTGCAGGTATCATAATAGCGGGATTCACAGGCATCATCATCGCAGGTGCGACCGAAGATAACCCGAATGAAACCTGCGGGATCATAATCGCAGGCTAATAGTTGTAGAACATTTCCCGCACCCAAAATCCCACACCAGTAAGAGGCCCGGCAACATTCGCCGGGCCTTTTCTCATTGATGATCCGAAGATGTCGGATTCTTATACGGAATCGTCTAGCGATCTCTTCGAACGAACCATATTGCATGTGCTAACTGTTGCATACAAAGAACATGGTTGATCAGGCACGGACATTGCAATCCTATCCCGTACAGTGCTTTGCATTGGCAAAATCGGCCCGGCTAAGGTCGGCCCGTAAAGAAAAGGGGGACGTTATGATGAAGATAGATTTTGTGAAGATAGGTTTTACCGCTGTGTTTGGAGTAGGACTCCTAATTTCGGCGTCGGAAATAAATGCCCAGGGCAACAGCAGATGGGCTCATGAGAAGAATCAGATCAAGAAGCAGCAGAAGGCTTACGAGAAACAGCGTAAAGCCTATGAGAAGCAGCAACGGCAAGCTCAGCGCAACTACTATCGCGTCTATCGCAATGGATCGTATTACCAGACCGATCAGCGAGGCGCTAACCTTCTTCGCCAAGCTGTTCAGCAGGGTTACCGACAAGGTTACCAGGTTGGTATGAATGACCGCCGTTACGGTCGGAATTCCGGCTATTACGGTTCTAATGTTTATCGAAATGGTACCTACGGTTATCAGTCCTACGTTGACCGAAACCAATATCAGTACTATTTTCAGCAGGGTTTCCAGCGCGGATACGCTGACGGATTTAACAGTCAGACGCAGTACGGTTATCGTTCCGGAAATTCGATGAATATCCTTGGGGCGATATTGAACGGGATCCTGAACATCAGCCGTTACTAATCAGTCGGTACATACCGGATGACGTTCAAAATAGCTCGGCCACAGATGGCCGGGCTATTTTTAGTTTGTACCGACGATGTAGCTGTCGCGGGATCTGACGACCAAGTTCGGCCGATCGACACGAACTCTGATCGCTCGCCGTTCACCTGCTTTCCCATCGTCGGAGGGGATGTATCCGATATTGTATTGACGTCGGAGCTCCTCAGCTATGCCTTCAAATGCGGCTGTCAGCCCACCCGGAGTAGATTCCGGCCGGAACACTCTACCGCCGGTATATGCTGCAAGCTCTTCCAAATATTTCTTGCCGACCGCATACTCGGCAGCAGTCGTTCCCGCCCCAAGTACCGTTCGGCCCGGAAAAGGCCAACTTGATCGATTACGCTGAGATGTCTCGAAAAACGTGTTGTAGTAGATCGGAAAGATGAGTGCGTCAAACTCTTCAGCCAGGTCGAGTGTTGTGTCGTAATTTGCTTTTCTCGACTGTGTGTCTACCCCATCAGTAAAGAGCACCACAGCCTTTCGGCCCTCCACGTTAGCCAGATGTCCTTTCAACGCCAAGTCAACCGCGTCATACAGCGCGGTGCCGCCGCCGAAGTCCGCTCGACGGATCGCCTTATAGATCTGCTCCCTGTTAGTTGTGGCGCGAGTGAGAACCTGAGGGTTCCCGTCAAATTCAATAACAGCTATCTTGTCCTCGGGCTTTAACTGGTCCACGAAGGCTCGGGCCGCGGCCCGGATCTCATCGATCTTGTACTCAGTAGAAGGGCTGGTATCGATCAACAAAACGACCGTAAAGGGAGTATCAGTTGTCCGAAAATACTCGATCTGCTGCTCAACGCCATTGTCGAACACCTTGAAATTTTCTTTGGTCAAGCCCGGAATATACAGCCCGTTTCGGTCGTAAACGGAAACCGGGATAGTGATAAGATTTGTTTCGACACGGACAATGTCTTCGCCTTCGTCGGGTTTGATAAGCTCTGGGCGCGTCTCAGCAGAAGTTGCTCGATCAGCATTGATCCCGATGTTGCGAAAAAGTGGGGAGACTCTCGGCGGACGTTTTTTTAACGGTGTCGTCTCTGAGTAACTTTCCTCGGCTCTCGGGGTTGGGGTTGGTTCCGGCGTGATACGGCGGCCAGATTGCGAAAATGACGCCGACGAAATAACCGCGACCAACATTATCGAGTAGAAGATCCTCATTTTCAGAGCGTTCCTGGAGTTGACCTTGAAGGTATTGGACGCAGATAGACAGGCGAAGGATCGCCAAAAACTATACGAATAGCGATACCACCGTTCTAACGACGAAGAAGGCCATTAGGGCTACAACGATCCAACCCGAGATCTGCAGCCACAGCGGGTGACGATAACTTCCCACAACTGAGGCCTTTCTTGAACCGATGAGTACTATCGCAAGCCCTAGCGGGAGAATAAAACCGTTGATCGTTCCGGCCCAGACGAGTACGCTTACGGGGTTACCGATCGCAAGAAAAAGCAGGGCCGAGACCAATATGAAAGCGACAGTGATCTGATCGGCGCGCTGGCCGATCTTTGCGCTAAACGTTTTGAAGAATGAGACGGAAGTGTAAGCTGCGCCGATAACAGATGTGATAGCGGCCGCCCACATTACCATCCCAAATATCCGATACCCGACCTCTCCGGCAGCATTTCTGAAAACAGAGGCAGGTGGATTTGCGTCATCGATAGACATTCCGGCAGTAACAACCCCGAACGCGGCGAGGAATAATAGAAACCGAATGATTGCCGTAAGGATTATGCCTGTAACGGCGCTTCGGTTCACTTCGGGAAGATTCTCCTGCCCTGATATTCCCGCATCGATCAGGCGATGGGCTCCGGCGAACGTTATATAGCCGCCGACGGTTCCTCCTACAAGGGTTACGATCGCCCGAGCATCGATCTCCAGCGGTACGACAGTTCGTAAAGCGGCTTCAGCGATGGGCGGCTGAGATACCACGACCACATAAACGATCAGCAAAAGCATTCCGAGGCCCAGGACCTTCACAACCAGGTCCATCGCACGCCCTGCGTCGCGAACTAAGAATATACCTATTGCAATTGCAGCACTGATGGCAGCACCAACAGGCACCGGTATGCCAAACAGCGCATTCATGCCCAACCCCGTGCCCGCAAGATTACCGATGTTGAATACGATCCCGCCGAAAACTATCATCGCTGCAAGCAGATATCCGCTGCCAGAGATCGTTTGGTTCGCAACATCCTGTCCGCGCTTCCCGGCTACAGCCAGCACACGCCAGATGTTCAGCTGAGCAAATATGTCGAGGATGACTGACAGGAGAATGACGAAGCCAAAGCTTGCGAGGAGCTGTTTTGTGAAAACGGTTGTCTGGGTAAGGAAGCCAGGCCCGACCGCTGAGGTCGCCATCAGAAATGCCGCGCCTAGGATGACCGAGGATTTTCGATTGATATTGGTCAATGCTGAGCTTGAATTACGATGCCGTCGTTTTCCAGCGCATTGCGGATCTCACGAGCGAATCCGACAGCATATTTCCCATCGCCATGGATGCAGATCGTATCCGTTCTGATCTGCACCATGATCGCTGCTAGTGACCGAACGCGTCCGTACTTGACCATGTTCAAGACCTGCTCAACTGCGTCGCCTTCGAACGTTATGAGAGCGTCCGGTTCAGACCGTGGCGTCAGTGTGCCGTCATCCATATACGTGCGGTCGGCGAAGACCTCGGAAACTGTCCGCAAACCTATGCTCTCCGCTTCCGACAGCGAGGAGCTTCCGGCAAGCCCAAATAATCTTAACTCTACATCCACGTCCCGGACGCCTAACGCCACCGCCCGTGCGATCTCCCGATCACGTGCAGACTGATTGTAAAGAGCTCCGTGAGGTTTTACGTGCGCGAGCTTCGCGTCGAATTCGTCGCAGACCGCCCTCAGTGTTGTTACCTGATCGGCGACAAGTTGCCGTATCTCGGTCGACGGCATTTGTACCTCGGCCCGCCCGAACGACGGTCTGTCGTCGTATCCCGGATGGGCCCCGATCGACACGTTGTGCTTGAGCGCGGACTCAACTGAGCGTCTCATCGTGTCGATATCTCCTGCGTGAACTCCGCAGGCGATGTTTGCCGACGATATCAGCGCCATTAACTCTGCGTCGTTCGGCCCGCCTTCACCGAGATCACAGTTGAGATCTACAACTCTTGTCATGCCGACGAACAGATTAGCACACGTACGACTCCGCCGGATCGTTCAGCCATGGAGTCGGACAGCCGCACGCAGCACGGCGAGATCACGCTCGAATCGGATCGCAAGAGCTTCGGCCTCACCTAGTCCGATCGGGTGAAACGCCACCTTATTTTGGGGACCAAGCTGGCCAAGCAGAGGCAGGTCCACGCTGACCACTTGAGCGATGCGAGGGTAACCGCCGGTGGTTTGATGATCGGCCATCAGAGCAATGAGATCTCCGTCGGGCAGCAGCTGTATCGTTCCAAAGCAAACGGCTGTCGAAAGCATTTCAGTTGCGTCAGTGACTTCAAGCCTTGCTCCGGAAAGTCGGTAACCCATTCGATCGGACTCGTTCGAAACCGAGAATTGTCCGGAAAACAGCTCGCTTTTGCTTTCTTGAGTGAGACGGCCGAATTCCGGACCTTCCAGCACTCGGACTGTCGGAAATCGCGAGTAAACCGGGACAAGCGAACGTGAGATCCGAGATCTCGAGGACGGGCCGGGTCGTACAGAACCCGCGATCTCCAGCCGGGCCGCTTCCGTGATGCGTTCGGCGGGTTCCCCGGGCCGGGAATCTCTGCGAAAACCATCGGGGACAGCAAGATACGTTTTCTGACCTTTCGTACGCTCGCGGAACACGAGAGTCGACCCGGCCGCTGCTTTGTAACGACGCCAATTTCCGACCGGGTTGCCGTTGAGTTCGGCATTCAGATCGGCACCTCCCAATGCAAACACCGTGTCATAATCGAACCTAAGTTCCGGTGCAGGGTAATGCATTTCGAGAGCGACGGCCGTATCGGCGTTCCCAATTAACGCGTTGACGAGACGAACCGCCACCGGATCCATTGCACCGCCGGGTCCGATCCCTATCGCCCTGTGTCCCGGCAAACCGACACTTTGGAGCGTGGTGAATATACCGGGTTTAATTATTTTTAATCCCATCACGATTCGGGAACGAATTTAACCTGGTCGCCGGCCCGAAACGTCGAGGTTTCCGGGCGAAATGGATCGAACATTTGTACCGCAGTGCGTCCGATGATCTGCCAACCGCCAGGCGATTCCCGGGGATAGATCCCGGTTTGCAGCCCCGCGATCCCGACACTCCCCTTTTGTATCCTGCGTCGCGGCGTTTCAAGCCGTGGCTGGCGAATTCGGCTATCGACGGCAGCCATGTAGGGAAATCCGGGAAGAAACCCGATCATGTAGACCCGATAAACCCTGGATACAAATACCTCAATGAACTCGCGTTCGGAGAGCTTACTTCGACGGGCCGCAGCAGAAAGGTCAGGTCCGCTTGCAGCGTCAAAGCGAACCGGGACCTCAACGATCCGCGACGACTCGCCACTACCCGCTAGATCTGTCGCGGCAAGCGTCTGCAGAACGAGATCATATACGGCGTCGTACGCGGTTGGAAACGAATCGAATGCGTTCCGGACCGCGACTACATCGTAGAAGACCGTGGCCGACGAGTACGATGGAACTGTTTCGATCATGCCCGGGAAGGGGTTCTCAGAAACAGCACGGCAAAGTGCGATGGCCTTTTCGTTTATTTCCGGCGAGAGCTCTTCGCCAAAGCATACCGTAATAGCACTGTCGCCAAGCGGTGAGATCTTCATCCGTAATCAACGCGTCCGTTGCTTCGGATCGAGATATTCGCGTAATCCGTCACCGATGAAATTGAATGCAAGGACTGTGAGAGCTATAGCCGCTCCCGGGAAAAACAGCACATGCGGATATACCGAGAACAATTGCCGTGCTTCCTCGATCATCGTTCCCCAACTCGGGGCCGGCGGCGGTATACCGAGTCCGAGAAACGACAAAGACGCCTCCGAAAGGACGGCGCCTGCCATGCCGAGCGACGACTGCACGATCAGAGGCTGAATGGCGTTCGGTAATATGTGAACAAAGAGTATCCGGAGATTACCGGCACCGAGAGCTCTGGCCGCCTGAACAAAATCGTATTCTCGGACCTTTAGCACCTGACCGCGCATGACCCGTGCATACCCGACCCAGCCGATGATGCAGAGTGCAAGTATCAGCTTGCCCAGGCCCGCTCCGAGAAATGCGACCAAAGCGATGGCGAGCAAGAGTCCGGGAAATGCGAGAAAAACATTGAAAACGTAGCCGGACAGAATGCGGTCGATCCACCCGCCATAAAAACCCGAGATCGCCCCGATTATCGTGCCGACGATCGCAGAAACTACGACAACAGTTATTCCGACCTGTAACGAGATCCTCGCCCCGTAGATCACCCGCGAAAAGACGTCACGCCCAAGGGCATCCGTTCCGAACCAGTGTTCGGCCGACGGGCCGGCGAAGCGCGCTGCGAGGTTTTGGGCGGCGACATCGTGCGTAGCGATAAACGGAGCAAAGACCGCCGCGATTATCACGAGCGACGCTATCGCAATACCGATGTAAGTTAGGCGGTTCATCAATGCAGCGGTTCTTATGATAGACGGATTCTCGGGTCCAGCCATCGGTAAACAAGGTCAGTGAGGGAATTCGCGACGATATACGTCACGCTGATCACCAGAACACATCCTTGGACCAATCGATAATCTCGTTTTGCGATGCCATCCTCGAGCAGCAACAGCCCGAGGCCCTGCCAGCTGAAGATCTTTTCAGTGATTATGGAACCAGCGAGCAGCACACCCAGCTGCAGCCCGAGAATAGTCACGACCGGAATAAGGCCATTCTTGAGAACATGCTTGTAAACGACCTTTCGTTCACTAAGACCTTTTGCACGTGCAGTTCGAACGTAGTCTTCGCCAAGTTCTTCGATCACACTCGAACGGACCATTCTGGTCAGGATCGCTGAAAGAGCCGCTCCAAGTGTGACCGCAGGTAAAATAATGTCTTCCGGATATAAGCTGCCGGTGGGTGAGAACCATCCGAGTTGTACCGCGAAGATGTAGACAAGAAACGGCCCGACGACGAAGGTTGGCAGCGAGATCCCGAGCAAGGCAATGAACGATGCAATGTTGTCTGTTACACCGCCTTTGCTGCGACCGGCGAGGACACCGAGCGGAATGGCGATCCCAATAGCTACAAGCATCGAGGCTAGGGCCAGCTTGATCGTCGCAGGGTATCTCTCTAGGATCATGTCGAGGACCGGCCGATCGGTCCGAAATGAGTTACCGAGGTCCCCACGAAATAGCCCGAAGAAATAGTCGGTATATCTATTGTCGCTGCCGTGCCACTCAAATCCCTCCTTAGCGTTGATCGTGAAAAAGAACGCGGGTTTGTCCAGGCCGTGCTTGCGGTTGAAATTATCGATCTGCTCCTGCGTGGCGGTTTCACCAAGGATCGTCGCTGCTGGCGACCCGGGGACAAGCTCGATGAGCAGCGTTACCAGTGACACGACGGTCCAGATCACCAGCAACATTAAACCGAGCTGCCTCGCAAAATTTAGAAACTTGTATTTCATTTAACGGCTAGCGTTAGAGAGATATTACCGTTTGAAAAATCGGATAACAAATTGAACGGACTGAAGCGAACCGGTCGGTTCAAGCCACTTTGATCCCGGAATGAATGGCAGCGATCCCGCCGGTGAGGTTCGAATATTCGACTGACTCGAAACCAACCCCTTTCATCATTTGGGCGAGAGCCTTTTGGTCGGGGAACTTCGATACGGAATCGGGTAGATATTCGTAAGCACCGCGTTCGCCGCTGATGAGTCCACCGATCCGAGGCAGGATGTTAGAAAAGTAGAACCGGAATGCTCCCCTAAATCCTGGGACGACCGGTGCGGAGAATTCCAGCACAACGAGCTTTCCGCCGGGTTTCAGGACCCGTTGAAGTTCGACCAGGCCGTCTCGAAAATTGGAAAGATTACGAAGACCGAATGCGATCGTGACGGCGTCGAACGAATTTGAACCGAACGCGAGCTTCATCGCATCGGCCTCGACAAAGGGCACCGATGCAGTCTTCGTTTGGGCCACCGTTAACATCGGGCGGCAAAAATCAGTGCCGATAACTTTGGCTTTCGCGTCCCGCTGTAATTCGATCGAAAGGTCGCCCGTTCCACATGCCACGTCCAGAACTACCGCCGCAGGATCCGACAATGTAGTTTCGAGAAGGGCCCTTACTTTCCGGCGCCAACGCTTATCGATATTGACGGACAGAACGTGATTCAGCAGGTCGTACCTGCCGGCGATGCCTGAAAACATCGCTCTTACAGCTTGGGCATGTTCGGTCTCAGATTTTATGTTTTGCGAGGCCAAGGTGTTAGTTTGAACCGATACCTTTGACTAACCAAAGGCTAACTGCCGGACGGGCCTTTACGTCTCCCGCGAGCCTCTGTACGTCGGTCAACGTCACAGCTCCGAGTTTGGCAGGCTGCGATGCTAGTGGAGTAAGGCGATATGTGTCGGAGTCGAGCCAGAGATCCTCGGTTCCGCCGCTCGCCAGGACATTTGCTCTCGCCCTTTCAAACTCGGAACTGCTGATCGCATCCGCAAGCAGAGAAGGGATCAGTGACCTTGCATCCACGGTGTCGCCGGCCGGGTATAGCTTCACCTTAGCCTCGGGCGAAATAGCTGAAACCGAAAACACCAGCTGTCCGGGAAGTATATATGCCTCATTTCGAACCGAGGCCTTAGCGTTCGGAGCGACCCTTGCTACGTGCTGTTTCAGACGGGTATCAAGTATTTCGGTGAGTATTTGCGAAGCGGGATATAAGGGGTCTGCCTTTGAAAAACCTCGTGCCGCGTGCCTTACCTCTGCACCCGAATCAGCCCCCAAATTCATTACCTGCAAGCTGGTATCCGGCGCCGTAGGCTGTTTGAAGGTCGACGGCACGCGTCTGTCAGATTTCAGCCACGCTCCAAAAAATCTACGGGCAGCACGATACGCAACGTCCGGCTGAATGTCGCCGCGAATGGTGAGCGAGGCATTGTCAGCCCCGAAAAATCGATCGTAAGCAAACCTTAGATCGGCAAAGTCGATCTTCGCGAGTGATTCCTTCGTGCCGTATTCCGGCCGTCCGTAAGGAAAGGTACCAAAAAGCCGTTCTGATGCTATCCGGTCGGCAAGATACGCGGGATCAGCCAATTTACCGTCGAGGTCGGAATGGACCCTCGACCTCACCGCATCCGCTGTTTCCTTATCGAGTTGGGGATTTGCAACGGCGTTTGCGAGCGTTTCAAGCAAGACGATCAGGTCGCTGCTGCGCCCCGATGTATCGATCTGTATGTAATCGTAGTTCGATGTCAGTGCGAATGTGCCCTGAAGGTCGTCAATGAAGAACTGTCGGGCCTCGTTCGAAGGGAAGATCGCTTCGGACAGCATTCGCATCGTGCCTTCTTTCCCCTGCGGATCGAACGATGAACCCGAATGAACCCTGAGCTTTACGCTGACCGTCGGAGCGGACGGATCATTCCAAATATAGACCTTCAGCCCATTAAGAAGCGTTTCTTGTCTCGGCCCTTTCGTTTGAGTGTAGACCGGTGAGAGCGATGCCATACAGACGCAGGCAGCGGCAAAAAGTTGGAATATTTTCCTGATCTTCATCGTAAGTACTCTCGGGAAAGAAAGATGTTAACGTTTTTAGTTGCAAAACTCCATCGAAGTGTTGTCGGGCGTATCGTTATCGTTGCGGAAGATCGAAGAAATGGAAATTACATCGGGCATCGCGTATGCACCGCAATGCATCTATGAAGATTGAGCGAGCAATGGGGTTAGATCGACGTTGCCCGTACGGTCTTAAAACACTTAACATCTACGGCAAAGCGTTATAATATATAGGTTAATTGTTATTTCGCCTTAACGGGCGGAAACCATCGCGAGGTTCTGGAAAAAATGGGAAAGATCTTAAAGTACTGCAGTTCGTGTGAAGAGGGATTCGCCGAACGGTTCACGTTTTGCCCTGACTGTGGCGGAGCGTTACAGGCCGTTCAGCTAAATCCGATTCCCGAGGAAAACCAGATGGCGACGGCCGAGCCTGTTGCGGCGAGCGTTCCTGAGATCGTGACTGCTCCGTTCACAAGCGATCCGGACCCTGTTGAGGCAGCGTCGGAAGTTGATGAAGTTCCTTACGATGCTTCATCAAATGGCTATGCTACCGGCCCGCTTGATAATGATGAGATCGCCGAAGAAGATGCAGAGCTCGCCGAACCGGCCGCAGCTACTGCACCGTTAACTTCCGCATCCGTGTATCAAACGGCTGAGATGTACGCGGACGAACCGCGGCGATCGTCCGAACCAACGGTTCAGCGCGCAGACGACGGCGGTTTTTACGTCACAGTTATTCAGGACGACGATACCAGGACCAGAAACGCTCTCTTGATGGGAGCTTCGGCATTCGTCCTGGTTTTCTCGTTGGTGCTTGGCGTGGTTTCGATGTTCCAAAAGGACCTTGGTGTCGGAGCTGTCGATGACAGCCCATTGTTCTCGGCTGTATTGGTCGAGGATATCCCGATGCCGGTCGAAGACGAAGAGCCGCAGAAGGCTGCTGATGACGACGACGGCGGCGGCGGCGGCGGCGGTAAGAACGAACCGACTCCTGCGAGCAGGGGCGATCTTCCCGACATGGTCCGGAATCCGATCCGTCCTCCGGATGTGAACACTCCGCGTCTTGAGAATCCGTCTTTAAGGCTTCCTCCTCCACAGGTCGAAGGACCGCCGAGAAAATTTGAAAGAACGTATGGTCAGTGGGGATTACCGAACGGTGTTGACGGTCCTCCATCGAATGGTCCCGGAACCGGCGGCGGTATCGGTTCGGGAAGTGGAACCGGTGTCGGTTCGGGTTCTGGAACAGGTATCGGAAGCGGGACTGGCTCAGGAATGGGCAGCGGAAGGGGTGACGGAATTGGTGATGGCAGCGGTCGCGGCGGTGGAGCGCCTCCTCCGATCAGAGAGGCGGTAACCGAAAATTATAAGATCATATCGAAGCCGAAACCGCCGTACACAGATGCAGCTCGTACAAACCAAGTGCAGGGCCGTGTGCTGTTAAAAGTTACGCTTCTTGCGTCCGGACAGGTCGGCAGCATTACACCGGTTCAGCGTTTGCCGCACGGGCTTACGGAATCGGCCATCGCAGCAGCTCGTCAGATCAAGTTCACTCCGAAGAAAGTGAACGGTGTGGCCCAGTCCGTGATCGTTACCATCGATTACGGTTTCAATATGTATTAAATCGGGATTTAACAGGTATTAAAAAGGGCGTCACGATGACGCCCTTTTTCATTTTCGATCTTAGTTTCTAGATCGAGCCTTCGCCGGATCTTGAATCTTCGTTTAACTCAAAGCGGTCCTTGTCCCTCTTATCGACCTTTTTTACGAAATCAAGCGGCTCGTTGTCCTCAAAGTTGATCCCCATTGCATGGGCGTTCTCTTCGACATCCGACTGATCAGGCGTGGGATTGTGCCCAAAGACGGTTTCGGCTCCGGACGTATTCACCTCTTCCCAATCGGCATCGATGTCGCCCCCGGAATCCGCGGGCGATGCTGCGTGGTTTTCCTGAAGCCGCTCCTCAAGTTCTGACGGGGCCTTTGGTGAACGAGCGATCTCGTCTTCCATTACATCGGAGATCTCGCTATCGATCGGTTCCTCGCTGCCGTAAAATTCCATGTTCTTATTTGCCATCAGTTTTTCCCCCTCGTAAATTCACTGCGTGTTAACGACGCCGTACCCTAAATGAACACTACCGTTTGTGATGACGGTATCTCAAAACGTTTCCGGCACCTCATATTCTTGCACATCAGTTGGTCGTCGATGCGCACCATATAATCGCGTGATTTTTCGAATCTCACTCTTTCATGCTCACCGATGTTTCGCGGCGGATTTTTTTTCTTGGTCCGCTTCATCCATCGGATCTCGTAATCATTGCGCTCGCGGCATGATGGGCATTGGAAATTTGCCGTCTTGGTCTCTTGCCGCTCGTCGAAAATGTCTCGTTCTTGCATCGTTAGGTATTCTACAACATCGCGGCGTAGGGGGAACACCGGTGCGGATTAGGCGTGGGCAAATTTAGACCGAGTATTTGCTAGGCTGGGGCATTGCCCAGGCCTTTTAGAAATACAAAACTGAATATGCCGGTATCATGCCGGTCGGAAAAGTGAAAGTTCAAGGCGTATCGTCCGACTATGGTGATCTTTGTGAATGTCAGATCGTCCGGCACGTTCCTGTCTTCCAGCATCTTCTTTCCGGTCCATTCATCGACGCAGCCCGCGCACGGGCATGCTCGTCTGAGCTGAGGAGCGGTGAAAAAACTCTCGGAGCCATCCGACCAAGAGATCGACAGCTGCGAATCGCTTTCCTCGATAATTTGCACCGGCTCGATCATTCGGCACGCTCCGCTGCTTTTGCAATGGCCTCGGGAGATATACTGTAATGCGACGCCGAATAGACGACCTTTCCGTCCCGAACCACGAACACTTGCGGTGACTGATGCCTTATGCCGGTGCGTTGCTCGATCGCGTTTGAAATGTCGCGGCGTTCCTGGACCGTAACGATGTTTACCGGCAGATCAACGTCCGACATCACCTGATAAATGTAGGCACTGGTACCGCATGAGTTACTGTGCTTGAAAAGTACGACGGGTTCCTCGCTTGAGGATTCAAACAGGCGGTCAAGCTCGTCGATGGAACGCACTGAAATATATTCTTTTCCCATAGATCATGCCCCTTGATAATATTGCGGCGGCGGCGGGCTTCCGGTTCCTTTCTCGAATTGTCCCGGAAACACCTTTCTATAGGCCACGGTCGTCGCTGCGAGCATGATCGGCATCGTCAGGTAGATCCCGATGCAAAAAAGCAGCATTCCCGCGAGCGAAAGTAAAAAACCGACGCCGAAAAGTGATGCGACCCCGCTTAGATTCCGCCAAACGCCGATCGCGCTCCATTTAACAGCTTGAAATGCGGAGAGCTTCTTGTCAACAATGAGCGGATAGGCAAACAGCAGAAGCGTGTGGAAGCACACCATCACGATCACAAAGATCGCCTCGACGACGAATGTGCCGATGAGAAAAGCAGTAAGCTCCTCAGAACTCATTCTGCCGCCCGCAAGTGTTGCGGCGAGCAGCGGAACGTAGACAAGCGCGATCATCACAATAACGGGAGCCATTACTAAGATCGTTATAAGCAGCCCGGGAAGGAAGTAGCTGAATCCCTGAAACAGACGCTCGACCTTTACCTGCCTGCCTTCCTGCAGATCGAAGAGGCAGATATAGATGCCGCACATCATTGACCCGATCAATATCGAAACTGCACCGCCTAACAGCATTCCGACGAAGACGATCGCGAGCATCATCCCGAATTGCGGCCGAAGCATCGCCCAGCCCTCGCGGTAGCATTCGAACGCACGAATTCCATCCGTGCGGATCTCGATCGGATCTGCGGCCATAATCAGCAGGCTTTACTTTGCGTAGATGCGGTTGATGTAGTCGGTGACCATTCTGTCGCTTGAAAATTGCGGCGTGAGAGTCGCGATCGAGTTCTTCATCATCGCTACCCACTTCGTCGGGATGCCGTCGGCGATGTGTTCATAGAATGTCGGGATCACTTCGCGTTCAAGGGCTGAGTATAGAGCGTCGGCTTCTAATGCGTCGATCTCGTCGTCGTTCTCAAAGTCCCGAAGGTCGCCGATCGCGAAGCCGTTTTGATCGTTAAACCCTTCGATCCACCAGCCGTCGAGTACGGAAAAGTTCAGGGCACCATTCATTGCGGCCTTCATTCCGCTGGTTCCGCTTGCCTCATGCGGCCTTCGCGGCACGTTCATCCAAACGTCTACACCCTGCACAAGGTATCGTGCTACCTCTTGGTCGTAGTCTTCGATGAAGACAGCTCGCTGCTGCCAACCGGAATCGTGATTTATCGACATCAATTCCTGCAGTATGGTCTTTGCGGTCCGGTCCTGCGGATGAGCCTTGCCTGCAAACACGAACTGTACGGGCCGTTCGGGATGGTCGACGATCTTACAAAGCCGGTCGATGTCGCTCAATATCAGGTCCCAGCGTTTATACTGCGCGACGCGGCGTGCGAAGCCTATTGTAAGAGCGTCGGCTGAGAAAAGTCCGGTGGTGTCAGTTCGTTCGTTGATCGTGTCGCTGCCGCCCGTATCTTTTCGCCTGGTACGCAGGCGGATGAAGGCGACCAGCAGATTCTTTAGTGTTAAATGAGCCGACCATATTCGCTTGTCCGGTATTTGATCGATCGCTTCTGACCATTTCCTTCCATCGCGTGTAAGGTCCAACCAGTGATCCCCGATAAGCCCTGCAAAGAGACGCTGAAAGATCGGAGCGATCCACGTCGGCGCATGGACACCGTTCGTCACATGCGTGATCGGCACCTCGCTGAGCTGCGGAAACATCGGCCGCCATAGGTCGCGTGAGACCTCACCGTGCTTTTCGCTTACGCCGTTCGCGGATCGCGTCATCCTAAGAGCGAACGGCGTCATTCCGAATGCTTCATCGCTGTTTTCGGGATCAACACGGCCGAGCGCAAGAAACTCTTCCCGCGACAGTTTTAGCGAGGTGATATATTCCTCACTGAAACAATCCATCAGCTGTGCGGTGGAGAAGACATCGTTGCCGGCTGCGACCGGCGTGTGCGTGGTAAAAACACACTGCTCGCGAACTTTGGAAAGGGCATCATCGAAGGTTCCGTCCGGGTTCGCTTCGAGGTATTCATGAACGAGCTCAAGCGTGGAGAATGCCGCATGGCCCTCGTTCAAATGGAAAACGGAGGGCGTGATACCGAGCTTTCTGAGAAGGCGGACGCCGCCTATGCCCAGGACCTTTTCCTGCACAATGCGTGTCTCGGAATCACCGCCGTAAAGATGGCCGGTTATTAGCCGGTCGATCTCATCGTTCCGTTCGAGATTCGTGTCGAGCAAGTAGAGCCGTACACGCCCGACTCTTGCCAGCCACGCACGGGCGTGAACTTCGCGGCCGCGCATATGCACCATCACAGTAAGCGGCTGGCCATCATCATCTTGAACCGGTGTCACAGCGAGGCCCAGGTCAAATATGTCGTTGTAATGTTCCTCTTGCCAGCCATCGTGCGAGATGTCCTGGCGAAAGTAGCCGAATCGGTAAAGCAAACCCACGGCTACCAGAGGAACGTTCATATCGCTCGCGGACTTTAGGTGATCGCCTGCTAAAATGCCAAGTCCGCCGGAATAATTCGGCAGGGAATTATGCACACCGTACTCAGCACACAGATATGCAGCGGGGTTTGACGGGGTCGGTCCGTCATCAAAACTTTTCGCGGGCTCTGCCATGTAGCGGTCAAACTTCTCAGCAAACCGCGAAAGCTTGTCCAAATAGTCCTGATCGGTCGCCTTTTGCCAGAGCCTGAGTTCACCGACCTCTTTTAGCACTTTTTGCGGATGCTGTTCGTACTTATCCCAGATCGTCGGGGCGATCCCGCGAAAAAGCTCGACGCCTTCCGGCTGCCAAGACCAATAGAAATTCTGAGCGATCCGCTCGAGCGCAGCGAGAGGCTCCGGCAGCTCAAGCCGGTGCGGTTTAAGGTCAGACGTTAGTTGTTCGGATCGTTCGGTCACGGGTTGCGGCATAATTCAGGTGTTTTGTTGTAAGAATAACTCATTTCCCAGCAAAATCACCTTTGGGCCTGCTCGAAATTGGTCAAACGCCGCTAGAAAACGTTCTTGTTTTATCTAAAAAAATCATTTTTTTATACAAAATGATCGCTTTTTTAGATAAAGAATTGAATTTGTTACGAGACAAAAGCAGTTTGTTGCGTGAAGAAATGAATTTGCTGCGAGACAAAAGCAGTTTGTGACGTGAAGAAATTAATTATTGACGCAACAAAATGAATTATTGACGCAAAAGATCCGATCTTTGGCGTGAAGAAATGAATTATTGACGCGACAAAAGTGTATCGTCACCGCAAATGATCATCCCTTGAGATCAAAATGTAGTTGCAGCTGCTAAAAGACTAGGATGGCTCTGTCGGATCGATGCCGGATCAGAAGTTTTGTTTATTCCAGCATCGAGCTCTTCAGCTTTCCAACGGCCATGAACCTGTAATGCGCGGCGACGAGCAGCCCGAACGCTGTACCGATCGCCATGAGTACGAGGCCCGTTCGGAAATAGTCGGGAAAGTTGCCGATCCTAAACGTGTAAAAGATAAAACTCACGCCGACCGCACCCGTCATAAAGAAGGCCGGTATGACAACGAACTGCAGCGGCAGAGGTCTCGACGATTCGGACCGCGTGGGGAAAATTATCGGCTTGATGCGATCGTATTCCCACGCTACAAGATAAAGTCCGGCGGTGGCCATCCCGATCGTGACCAACCAAGTGCCTGCGAAACCAACTGAGTTCGTCAGTACCGCAATGTTCACGATGATCGGAAAGTAAAGAAGAGCGCCGATGTGGGCAGTTCGCGGTATCAGCAACAAGATGGCAGCCGTCAGCTGTGACCATCCGAGGAAATCATAGTAGTAACCGGTGTTATAAAGAGCGTCAAAATATGCTCCGACAGGATGCGTGTTCGGTATGGCGGTAAAGGGCTTGTGGAGTATCTTTGGTATGCTCGGCGGAATGAAGGCAAGGCCGATCAGGATCCGCACGGTCGCAGTAAATATCTGAGCGTATGTGTGGCCGGTGATCGAACTGTGCAGCTTATCAAGTGCAGCTTCGGTTGTGGTCAATAGTCCCATAATCGCCTCGGGACAGATAACGCGGTATTTGCCGAATCGGTTTCAATTTTTTCTTCAATCGCTACAGATGGCATCCGACAAACTGATGCGGTACAATTTGCGTTTGTCCTATCGGACCGATTCGCAGCCTATTGCGATGCACTTTTAACAATTATGAATTTAGACATCATTCCGGTTAAGTGGTCGGAGAACGGCGTGGAAATGCTCGATCAGCGTCTGCTGCCTACTGAAGAAAAATGGCTGCTTCTCAGAACGTACAATGACGTTGCGGCCGGTATCAAAGACATGGTCGTTCGCGGAGCACCGGCGATCGGCGTTTCGGCAGCATATGGAGTAGCGCTCGGAGCAAAGCAGTTCGTCGGGACAACCGTTGCGGATCTCGAGGAAGAGCTTGAATACGTCGGCGATGTATTGGCTGCGACGCGCCCGACCGCGGTCAACCTTTTCTGGGCGATCGAGCGGATGAAACAAGCCTTTCAGACAGCAAAAGAAGGCGGACGTTCAGTGAGCGAGATCAAAGAACTGCTGAAAGCCGAAGCTGTTGCGATCCACGACGAAGACATCGAATCACAGAGGTTGATCGCAAAGTTTGGCGGCGAACTGCTCGAAGACAATTCGACGGTGCTGACACACTGCAATGCCGGTGCGCTTGCGACAGGCGGTGTGTGGGGAACGGCACTCGGAGTGATTAGAGGTGCCGTCGATCAAGGGAAGCATATTGCAGTTATCGCGGACGAGACCAGGCCTTATATGCAGGGAGCTCGTCTTACCGCCTGGGAACTGCATAAGGATGAGATCCCGGTCACGTTGATCACCGATAATATGAGCGGCCATGTGATGAAAAAAGGCCGCGTGCAGGCCGTTGTTGTCGGAAGCGATCGGATCGCAGCGAATGGGGACGTCGCAAACAAGATCGGCACCTACATGGTCGCGGTGCTCGCTCAAAAACACGGAATTCCGTTCTACGTTGCTGCTCCCCTTTCCACCGTCGATATGAATTGCCCGACCGGCGACGATATTCCGATCGAAGAGCGAAGCATTCGCGAGGTAACGCACGTCCAAGACATTCAACTTGCACCGGACGGAATTGATGTTTCCAACTACGCCTTCGACGTCACGCCGAACGATCTGGTAACCGCGATCATCACTGAAAAAGGCGTTGCACGTGCGCCGTATAGTGAGAGCCTTCGAAAGCAATTTGAGCAAAATTAATAAAAAACGGCAGAAAAAAGATGGCTTTTGCATCTCATAATGATGAACAACGGGGTCTGTTTGCTGGCAAACAGACGGTTGTTTTGATTTAATACATAATAATTCTGTAAGCATTACGCCGTGCAATTTAAGTGTGGTCCTGTCCGTCTCTCCCGGGATCGGATCCTGACGATCATTTGCACTTCAAGTTACCTATAAGAGAGAAATACAGATGGTCAATCCGAGGGCTTTGTATCTGGACGATGATCCGGATTCATGCGAAATGATGAAGCTATTGCTTTCGACGAGTTTCCCCGCGCTCAGCGTTGAAGCTCTCACATCGGGAAGCGATGCCATCAAACTTGCTCAGACAGATCCGTTCGATGTCTACATTTTAGACGCGATAATCCCGGGCATCAGCGGTTTTGAGGTGTGTAAAGAGATCCGCCAGCACGATGGTGACGTTCCTGTGTACTTTTACACCGGTTTGGCCGGACAAGAGTTTCGTCAAAGAGCACATGACGCGGGATGCACCGGCTTTTTGATAAAACCCAATGATATGGATGAGCTGCTGAAAACAGTTGAGAACGCAATTATGAGGGGCAGTTCCGAAAAGATCGCCGGTATCGACCAAGTGCCCGCATAAAAGCTGCAGCCACCTCTTTCCCCTTGCCTGCGGCTTTTACCAAGACCGACCCAACGTATTATGCTAGACTTTGCCCGTAATTCTTTCGGGCATTGATGATATTTGATGCCATGTCAAAACAAAGACCAGCTCCCTCGCATGGTCAAAACAGGGAAATGAGCGGTGCGATGCGCGGTGGCGAGGATTTCATCTCTCCCACGCTTGAGACCAAGAATCAGATACTGCTTCAGCTCGATGATCGAGAACTGCAGTCGATAGCACCTAAGCTGGAACGGTTCGACCTACCGGTAGGGAAACTCTTGTATCGTGCCGAGGGCGATTTCGACTACATCTATTTCCCGAACGAGTCGGTTATCTCTGTTATGGCGATCACCGAGAACGGCCAATCTACGGCTGTTGGCATGATCGGGAATGAAGGTGCGATCGGCGTCGATGCGCTAATGGGGGCTGAGCGGTCGCCTTACACTGTTTCAGCTCTTTATGGAGACGGAGCTCATCGGATTAGAACCAGCGATCTCATCGATACCTTTAACCAATGCGGCCCGCTTCACACTGCCATCCTGCGGTTTACCCAACGCTTTATGGTACAGCTCAGCCAAAAGACGCTCTGTAACCGTCTGCATAATCTAGATCAGCGACTGTCCCACTGGCTCTTGATGTGCGACGACAGAACGCCGCACCACACGCTGAACATAACCCAGGAAACCCTTGCAAGCATGCTCGGATCGACTCGCGCGAGCGTTACCTTGGCAGCGATCGATCTTCAGAACCGCGGAGTTATCACATACTCGCGCGGAAAGATAACGATCATCGATCGTGATGCGATAGAATCGGCTGCCTGCGACTGCTACGGCATCATCCGACAGGCCTACGAAGAAGACTAAAACCCGCCTGCCCAAGATCTGCCGATATCGTGATTTTCCTGCGTAGCTGATATAATCCGGTTAATTTATTACAGGACAATAATGCTTGAGCGTGACGTCCGTGACGAGTCACGCTGGCCAAAATACCCTTATGATCGAACGCGAGCAGATCGAAATGGATGTCGTCTTTGTCGGTGCCGGACCAGCTAACCTGGCCGCGGCCCTTCATCTCAAGAATCAGATCTCTGAACACGACGAATTCGTCGATCGGGGCTTGAAGCCGGGCCGAAAGATCGGCGAGATCGAGATCGGTATCGTTGAGAAAGGTGCGTTCGTTGGAGCTCACATTCTTAGCGGCGCCGTAATGGACCCCACGGCTCTTAGGGAGCTGATGCCGGATTTTCTCGAGCAAGGCTGCCCGGTAGATACTGTCGTTACAGACGATGCCGCGTGGTTCCTGACCGAGACCAAGAGCATCAATGCCCCGATCGTTCCTCCGCCGCTGAAGAACAAAGGTAAATATATTCTGAGCCTCAGCAAGATGTGCGAATGGTTGGCCGAAAAGTGTGAAGAGGCAGGTGTAAACATCTTCCCCGAGTTTCCCGCGTCTGAAGTGCTTTACGACGAAAACGATAATGTGATCGGGATCCGGACCGGCGATAAAGGCATAGATAAAGAAGGACGTCCAAAGGAAAATTTTGAACCGGGCGTAGACATTCTCGCAAAGGTGACCGTTCTCGGAGAGGGTTCGCGCGGCTCGCTTGCAAAACAGGTGATGAAGCGACTCGGGCTCGACGAAGGGAAAGAACCGCAAGTCCACTCGATCGGCGTAAAAGAGCTGTGGGAGCTGCCTGCGGGCAATTTCGACGAAGGTAAGGTAGTTCATACGCTCGGGTTTCCGTCGGACACCGACACCTACGGCGGCGGATGGATATATGGCATGAAGAACAATGTCATCAGCATCGGCTACGTTACCGGCCTGGACTACAAGGACCCTAACATCGATCCTCATGCCGAGTTCCAGAAATTCAAGACACACCCGGCGATAGCTCCGATACTTGCCGGCGGGAAGATGATCAAGTATGGAGCTAAGACCATTAACACCGGCGGTTATTGGACAATGCCGAAGCTTTTCGCTCCGGGCTTACTGCTTGTCGGGGATAGTGCGTCGTTTTTGAACGGTCAGCGGATCAAGGGTATTCACACGGCGATGAAGTCGGGGATGCTTGCTGCTGAGACTATTATCGATGCCCTGGCTCACGACGATTATTCCGAAAATCACCTGAGGCACTACGCGGATAAGGTGAATATGAGCTGGATCTACGACGAGCTTCATCCGGTGCGTAATTTCCACGCATCGTTCCAGCAGGGACGATGGCCGGCACTCGTGAACAGCGGACTTCAGTACGTAACGAACGGGCTTGCGTGGGGATTTATGCCGAAACAGCATCATGTTGCAGGGCACGAGCGGATGGAGCAATTGCAGAATGGCGAGGTCACTTCACCCGGGCCGACCGATCATTTGCGGACAAAGCGTTATGAGCGTGTTCCTTTTGACAAAGAACTGACCTTTGACAAGATCACGGATGTCTTTCATGCCGGCGTTGCTCATAATGAGGACCAGCCGTCGCATCTTCGAATTCTCGATACCGAGATCTGTGCGACGCGCTGCGCCGAAGAATACGGCAATCCGTGCCAACGTTTTTGCCCTGCTGCCGTTTATGAGATGGAAGAAAGTGCCGCGACAGGAAGAAAGGAGATAAAGGTCAACTTCTCTAATTGCGTGCACTGCAAGACCTGCGATATCGCAGACCCATATCAGATCATCAATTGGGTCACGCCCGAAGGCGGCGGTGGGCCGAATTACAAAGGTATGTAACTTGCAACAGTAACTCCTGACGGGTACCAACGAACTAGATCCGTACACATCAAGGAGGAGTTATGGCAATTTTTAATGACGACGAAGTAAAAGGGAAATGGGAGCAGGCAAAAGGCACTGTCAAGGACAAGGTCGGAGAAGTGACCGGCGATGAGAGTCTTGAGGCCGAAGGCGAAGCGGAACATGCCGCCGGCGAAACCCAGGAAACATGGGGAAAATTCAAACGCGGCGTTTCAGAAACCGTTGATTCGGTAGGCGACGCGATCAGCGATGCGGGCAGACGCATTAACGATTAGCCCTGATTATCGACACTTAATTGCTGTACGAGGACTCAGTCCTGGTGCAGCTTTTTTATTGGTATTACCAGTTGAGGTGCCGGATCGCGCCAACGACCGGGTCAGTCGTTTCCATAAACGGCCGCAGAAACGGTTCAGCTATCATCAGGATGGATTGGAAGCCATTGAAGACCGTATGCAGAACGATGCACGGAAGCAGATTTCCCGTTGACACCCGGATGATGGTCAGCAAAAGGCTTAAAAGAAGCAGGACGCTCATTACAGCGTAGTCAGGAGTCGCGTCTTTGCTGTACTGAAGGGCGTGTACTCCGGCGAACATCACAGTCACGAGAATTACGGCAAAGACCTTTCCAACCGTCCTTTGAAATGCCGAATACAGCAGTCCGCGGTAGACCACCTCTTCTACGATCGGAGCCGTGAATACCGCGAAGAACGCAACGAGATAAATGATATATTTCGAACTCTTAAGCATTATGTCGAAATCATTTTCGACATCACCGAAATAACTCACCGCGGCAATGCTAACGAGGTAAAAGAAGATCGTGACCAACACCGCGTGAAGAAAGGTGAACCCACCCCAGTTCCAGCCCAGCATTTCCTTGAAGGAATAAGTTCGATTTCGCGTGACGACGAACCACGCTAAAGCAAGCGTTAAGAGATGTGCGGGAATAATTCCGATGAACTGCAGAAAGACAGCCATCGCATCCGTCTTGATGAATGTGGGGAATTGGGCTTGATCTGTCGGGCTGAGTCCTTGCGAGGATGCATACGGCAGCAGAAAAACGACGGAAAAAAAGCCCAGGATCACAAGGCTCGCTACCCAGACACCTATTGCGGCCCAGCTTCCCCACGGCGGATTATCGGGGCACGGGCCTCGGAGCGTCGTTTCGGATTTAGTTTTCGTGGCCTGGGTAGTCGGATCGAGCTCATCAATTTGCTGCACGCAGGATAGTGTACTCAATCGAGGAAAACCAGCCAAGTTTCGTGCCTAGCATCTTGTGTTAGTGCGAAAATGGCGATAACCTAAAATCCCGTGGAGCCACTCGGGGAATTTCCTCTTAAAAATGTGATCGCGATCGTGCCAGCGAGGTACGCCTCTATACGTCTGCCCGGCAAAATGCTTGCGGATGTGGAGGGGAAACCGCTGATCGTGCGAACGGCGGAGCGAGCGATGTCCGCACGATCGGTGTCGCGGGTGATCGTCGCCACGGACGATCTCCGCATTAAAGATGCGGTCGAATCTGCGGGCTTTGAAGGTGTAATGACGGCACCCGACCATCGGTCGGGAAGTGATCGGATCGCGGAGGTTGCGGCGACGCTGCCGGAAGGTTCGATCATTGTTAATGTGCAGGGTGACGAACCTGTAATTCCACCCGAGACGATCGATCGGGCCGTTTCGGCATTGATCAGCGACCATACTGCGGACATCTCTACAACATTTGAGACGATCTCGGATGTAAACGAAGTTCTTGATCCGAACATCGTCAAGGTGGTGATCACCGAAGCCGGCCACGCTGTTTACTTTTCAAGATCGCCGATCCCTTACCCTAGAGAGATCGTAATGAAGTATGGTAGAGACTTGAGGCATGCACTTGAGAAAGAACCCGGATCACTTGCGGGTTTCAAGAAACACACGGGGCTTTACGTATATCGGCGAGGTTATCTGTTATCGTTCGCACGGCTTCCGCCTTCAAAGCTGGAACTGAGCGAATCGCTTGAGCAGCTTCGCGCCCTTGAGCACGGTGGTGTGATACGAGCGGTTGAAGCAGCGGGAACATCGATCGGAGTTGACACGGAGGCAGATCTGGAAAAGGTCCGGATCCTCTTTAGAAATGGTTTGCCGGAGATCTCTGAATGAGCGACTGGATCGGACTGGCGTTTTTCATATTGCTGATCGTCGGAGCGGCGGTCGGCCTTAAGCTTCTGTCGCGTCCACACACTCGGACCACAGAAGAGTTCGAGAAAAAAGCTGCAGAGGGAACGACTGCTTTAGGTGCAAGTATGAATGCGCTGCAGGAATTGCTCAATCCGGAAGCCGCGAAGGGAAAAGAGGTTGCCGTCCAATTGAAGGAAGGTCGATACGATAAGAAGAAGAGCGACGGCAAGCTGAACGACGAATTGTAGGTACACGAATAGATATGACCAAGTATATTTTTGTCACAGGCGGAGTGGTTTCGAGTCTCGGCAAAGGCCTTGCGGCAAGCTCGTTGGGCTGCCTGCTCGAAGCCCGCGGGATGACCGTGCAGATGATGAAGCTCGACCCGTACATTAATGTTGACCCGGGAACGATGTCCCCGTTTCAGCATGGCGAGGTCTTCGTCACCGATGACGGTGCGGAAACCGACCTTGACCTTGGCCACTACGAGCGGTTTACCCATGCAAAACTTTCGCAGGCTAATAACTGGACCACCGGCCGCATATATCTGTCAGTGATCGAAAAAGAACGCCGCGGCGACTATCTTGGCAAAACTATCCAGGTGATTCCGCATATCACTGACGAGATCAAGGCTGCGGTAAGAACCGTCGCCGATATGCACAAGCCCGACGTTCAGATCGTAGAGATCGGCGGAACTGTCGGCGACATCGAATCACTGCCGTTCCTGGAAGCGATCAGGCAAATGGGCAATGAAGAAGGCCGCGGCAACGCGATCTTTGTCCATGTAACGCTTGTCCCGTACATCGCGGCCGCAGGTGAACTAAAGACCAAACCGACCCAGCACAGCGTTCGCGAACTTCGCGAGATCGGTATAGCTCCGGACGTTCTTCTTTGCCGTTCAGACCGGCCCATCTCAGTAGATATGCGTCGGAAGATAGCGTTGTTCTGTAATGTTCAGGAAAACGCTGTAATTTCTGCTCTCGATGTAGGCACGATCTACGAGGTGCCGCTCGCTTTTCATGAACAGGGCTTGGATGAGCTGATAGTAAAAGATCTAGAGCTTACCGACCGGTTCCCATCTGCTGATCTCAAGAAATGGCGTGACCTTGTTTCAACGATCAAAGACCCGTCCGCTGGTTCGGTCAGGATCGCGATCGTTGGAAAATACGTTGAGCTTGAGGATTCCTACAAGTCGCTACGCGAAGCGTTGACGCACGCGGGCGTTGCGAATGACCTGCGTGTGAACGTTACGTGGTTGGAATCAGAGAATCTGATGAAGGACAACTATGAAAGTGACCTCCAGGATTTCGACGCGATCTTGGTCCCGGGAGGTTTCGGGAAGCGTGGCATTTCCGGCATGCTAAGGGCGATCAGATACGCACGTCGGTCAGGTACCCCGTATTTTGGTATTTGTCTTGGAATGCAGACCGCATGTATCGAGTATGCCCGTGACGTATGCGGTCTCCGCGACGCGGATTCAACGGAATTCAGTGAGGACACGCCGTTCCCGATAATTTTTAAACTTCGAGACCTCGTTGGAGTCGATGAATTGGGCGGAACGATGAGGCTTGGGGCATGGGACTGCGACCTTAAGGAAGGCTCGCTTGCAAGGGCCGTTTACGGCGGATCCGAACAGATCAGTGAGAGGCATCGTCACAGGTTTGAGTTCAATCCGGAATTTCGCAGTCCTCTCGAACGCGAGGGAATGGTCTTTAGCGGCGTATCGCCTGACGGGAAATTCGTTGAAATGGTTGAGCTGCCCAAGGAGACGCACCCGTTCTTCATCGCGTGTCAGTTTCATCCGGAATATAAATCGAAGCCACTCGAGCCGCATCCGCTGTTCATTTCGTTTGTAAAAGCTGCCTGGGAGAATCGGTTAAAGAGCGAGAATCTCGAACACGATGTTGCGAGTGATAAGACCGTCGATGTTCCTGAACGAGCAGAAATAACCGAGGAATAGTATGAGCGGTCCGTTTAGCATCGGAGATGTGAAATTCGGAGGCGGTGAGCTGTCGTTCATCCTCGGCCCTTGTGTTGTAGAAAGCCGAGATCACGCCATGTTCATGGCACAAGAGATCAATGACATCTGCACCGAGGTCGGAGTGCGATTTGTTTACAAATCGTCGTTTGACAAGGCGAACCGCAGTTCGATAGAGAGCTTTCGCGGAGAAGGAATGGAGTTCGGCCTGGACATACTTGAGCAAGTCAAGGCCGAGATAGGAGTGCCGGTGATCACAGATGTTCACGAGCCATGGCAGGTCGAAAAGACCGCCGAGGTTGCTGACATGCTGCAGATCCCTGCGTTCTTGTGCAGGCAGACAGACCTTCTCGTTGCCGCCGCAAGGTCCGGTAAAGCGGTGAATGTAAAAAAGGGCCAATTTCTTGCCCCTTGGGACGCAAAAAACATCGTTGATAAGCTAACGGCTGCAGGATGCGAAAAGATTTTGCTGACCGAGCGAGGGGCAAGCTTCGGATACAATAATCTGGTAGTCGATCTGCGAAGTTTTCCAATAATGCGCTCGTTTGGCGTTCCGGTCGTTTTCGACGTCACACATTCGCTGCAGCTTCCCGGCGGACTGGGTAAAGCAACTGACGGCCAAGGCCAATACATCGAACAGTTTGCACGTGCCGGCGTAGCCTGCGGGGTTGATGCGGTTTTTATGGAAGTTCATGACGACCCGTCGAGGGCGCCAAGTGATGGACCGAACCAACTGCCGCTCTCACGGCTGGAGAAGCTTTTGACCAATCTCAAACAGATCCACGAGCTGGTCGACCAACAAGCATAAGCATATAAATGATCAAATTCGCCGTATCAACTATTTTCGCCGTTGCTCTAGCATTCGGTGTGGCCGGGGCTCAAACCGATACTCGGATCTCCGCCACCTGGCAGGTCGTACGCTACGACCTTTCAGTTACCGCTCCATCGAACGAAGCTTCACGAGATATAACCGTTAAGGCTTCTCTGGATCTAAGAAATGTATCCGGCAAGCCTGCACCGACGATCTCACTGCGACTCAGTTCCGATGCTGCAGTTGAAAATGTCACCGTAAATGGCACGAAGGTTGATTTCACAAAGGCCGAAGAGAAGTTGGGCACGATCAGCTTACAGCGGATCGGTCTGCGGGTCCCGGCCGTTGCTACCGGCGGAAGTGCGGCCGTAACGCTGGATTACAAATTGGCTGTTAACGAAAACTCAGGTGTCAGCAAAATCACCCCGGGCAGTCTGCAGTTTCTGCCTATGTCGTTCTGGTATCCGACACCAAACAGCTGGTTCTTTGCACGCGGGGCAGATTATGCACCGGTAAAGATCATCGTCAGAGCGCCTGGTCTCACGACTGTATCCTCCGGCATTGGAACAGGCAACGCATTTGATCAGAAGTTGCTCGTGCAGCCGTTCTTTGTTGCGGGACGCTGGGATGAGGTTACTCATTCGGGCGTGCAGGTCCTGCTGCCTAAGGGTTCGGGCAGCGAGGAAAAAGAGCGGGCTGCCGAACTTGCCGCGATCGCAAATGACGCTAAGGCCTATTATTCAGGACTTCTCGGTCCGGCTACGGACACTCCAATACGAATCATCGCTGTGCGTCGCGGGTCCGGTTTTCATAGCGGCGGCGCCATTATGGTGGATGAGGCCGCATTTCGTCGGGCCAAGATAGATTCGAATACCGCTTTGAACATTTCGGAAGCAATCGCAAAGCTTTGGTTCGGCGACTCGCTTCAGGTTTCCGGCGATGGCTACGGAGTCATTCGCGAAGGGCTGCCCCGGTTTTTGGCGAACAGGTTCCTCGAAGAGAAGTTTGGTAAAGACGTTGCCAATATGGAACGCACGCGTCAAAGAATCGCCTACGCGGCGGTAGCCAGGCGTGATGCACCGTTGAATCTGGTCGCTCCACTTGACGATTTTTACTTCCCGGCCGTTGCTAACAAGGGTGCAATGGTCTGGCGTCTCCTCGCCCGAAAGGTCGGCGATAAAGAATTCTTCGATACGATCAAAACGAACAGCCGCTCGGGGACGATACAGCTGATGGATCTTCGTGCCGCATTCTCGGCCCATAAGCCTTTTCTTGATCAGATGTTCGATCAGGTGACGGACGGCAATCTCCTCGCCGGCTTACCGCAAACAACCGGTGGCGAAACTAAGATCGCTCTCAGAAATACAGGAGCGATCGACGTGACGGTCGATGTGGTCGCTTTCACTGAAAATGGTGAAAAGCTTTCGGCACCTGCTACGATCCGGGCCGCGAGCTTCGGCGAGGTCATTTTCCGCTCACCGTCGAAGATCACACGTGTTGAGATCGACCCGGATAAGCTTTATCCGCAAACAGACTATTCGGATGACGTCGCACCCCGCGAGACCACAGACAGCGACCTGCTTCTCGCCGTAAAACGCGATTTCGATCGACAGGCGTATACGGAAGCCGAGGCGACCGCGAGAAAGATACTGCGGTTTCATCCCCGCTTCGATGACGTTCGGGTCCTGCTGGGACGATCGCTTCTTGCACAAAACAAACTTTCCGATGCCGAAAGCGAGTTCCGCCTGGTACTAAACGAAATGTTGCCGACGGCGCGTTCAATGGCGTGGGCCGCGGTTGGTATTGCTGAGGTTGCCGCCAGAACAGGACGCAATGACGAAGCTCTCCGCTTTGCCGATCAGGCGATCCGTGCGGATGGCGAATATGGTGCAGGCCTCGCCGCCAGAGCAATACGCCAAAAACTGAACCGGCCATCTGCGGCTGACGAGTCGATCAAGGCATTCTTCGCCCAGTTCGATCGTGCTGCTGTTTCGAATCGAAAGGCCGAGCTCGATGCGATGATATTGTCCGGCGAGATTCCGCGATTTTCCGGCGGCATCTCGGGTCAGGCGACCGAATGGAGAACGACCGTTACGCACGTCGATCCCGTTAGTGCCGACTCTGTTCTTGTCGAAACCCAGTTGGCGGTGCGTCTGCTGACCAGAGAACCTGAAAGCGGTACTGCGGTCTATCGGCTGACTCGCTCCGGTTCCGGCTGGAAGCTGAGCGGAGTCGAGATCTTTGAGGTCAGGTAAATGCCGCCGATCGACATTACTGAACAACTGCGCCACAAAGCGTCTCGGGTCCGCCTTCTACTGATGGACTGCGACGGCGTTCTTACCGACGGCCGGCTTTATTTTGGTCCTGCCGGCGAGTTAATGAAAGCCTTTGACGTACGCGACGGCCAGGGCATCGCAACATGGCATCGCTCCGGGTATTTGTGCGGTGTCATAACCGGCCGGCCCGGCGAGATCGTTAAAGCACGCGTGGACGAGCTCGGTATCAAATACTTCAAACACTCCTCTGCCGACAAAGCAGCCGACGTTCGCGAGATCCTGTTACATTCCGGCATATCAAACGATGAGACGGCATTCGTCGGCGATGACATTGGCGATCTGCCTGCATTCGAACTGGTCGGGTTGCCCATCGCTGTTGCCGATGCCGTCGATCAAGTTCGAGAGGCTGCCGGTTTTGTCACTTCCAAACACGGAGGCCGGGGTGCCATCCGTGAGGTCATCGACCTTCTACTCGCGTCCAGATCGTAACCTAGCCGACCAATAAACCCGCTCGCAGCAGGTCGCTCAGACATGAATCGATCATTGCCGGCAGCTGTTCTTCAAACTCCGTTCGTTGCTCCTGCTCCGCCTCGACCAGTTCGAGAATCTCTTTGCCGATCATTTCCTGCGAGCGGCTGCCGTCAGCCAGCCTGATGATCAATCTAACCAGGTCTGTTTCCGGTTCCAGGTTCATTCCGGTCATCGTGGTAACAGCCGCACAGTTCCGGTCGATCTGCCAGCGGGCAAAATCGCTTGCCTTAGGATTCGCGGACACGGCGTGGGCGAGTTCGGGCTCAAATCGGGAGAGCTTTATCAGCTCAACGCGATACATCTCGACCAGATACGATTCCGCCATGTGGATGTCGTCGTCTGTAACACTAGATCCCTCTGATCCCAGCTGATCCGCCGCGGCAGCAAATATTTCGTCGGCAGCGATGCTCCGCGTCCATACCTCGGACAAGCTCGCAAGGATCGTCTTTGTAAGCGGATGATTCATCTGGACCGATTCTTCCTTATCGCCCAAGAATCGAACCGTCGAAGAGTCATGCAGCACCGAGCCGGGCTCGGGTGACAGTCTTGAGGCGAAACGAAAGTTCCGAATGGCTGACGGATCAGGAGAACGCTCGATCTTTAGGTCATTCCTGCAGACCAGGGTCGAGCGAAACCGGCGGAACTTTATGAAGTCCAGATACTGTTCCAGCCGGACGACGTCTTGGCCGATCCCGGCCAGAGCGGTAAGTACTTTATCCGGAAGCCCACGCATGTTTGACGACGAAATATCGGCCTCAGACACGTATTGGAGACCGTTGCGGCCGGCCATCTCAGCGAATTCGTGAAAGTAAAACGCCTGATTTATCCCGGAAAGATCGTCGTGAAAGACGTTAGAGGGCGTCCGTTCGACCAGCTCTTTGAATTCGCGTTCGATGATCTTGGAATTGAGGCTATCCGCCGGCAGCGACTCACCAAGGAATCCGAGGATCGCGGTCGCCTGTTTGACCTTCTCGTCCGGGTCGCCGATCTCGGCCGTGTGAAATCTCATCAGTCCGCGTGTGATCTCGCGAATGTGAAAGCCGGGAAAGGCGTTGTAGCTGATGTAGCCGATCCCGTTCGGGTTCAGGCATTCCGAATAGATCTTCAGAACATGCTCGCGGACCGGCTCAGGTACCCAAGAGAACAGGCCGTGTGCGACTATAAAATCATACTCGCCAAATTCACCGGCAGGCGTCGCTGTCAGGTCCGCACAAATGAATTGAACGTTTTTCAACCCGAGCTCTTCGCGGGCAGAGATCGCCGAATTTATATGCACTCGCGAGAGGTCGATACCGACAAACTCGCTTTCCGGATGGCAGTGTGCGAACGAGAGCAGGTTCGTCCCGTCTCCGCAGCCCAGTTCCAACAGAGTGCATCTATCCGGCAAAGCCGTATCTATGCCGAAAAACTTACCGATCGTTGACAGCCTGTCGGGTCGCGTCTGGGGGAACGTAAAGCTCGGGTAGGGCAGTTCGTCGTAGCTGAATGTCTCGCTCATATTCGTTTCGAAGCTTGGTCGACGTCCATTTTGCGATATTTGTTCCAATTTGCGCGAGCGCGATTGGAACGCTCTGGAACAATAATGGGCTTTTTCGCTATGTTTGTCCCAGCGCTCGCGCGTCCGGTTGGGACAGCCTGGGACAAAAATAGGCTTTTTTGCCCATTTTTGTTCCGCACCGTGCGCGTGCGGGCGGAACACTGCGGAACAAACATCGGCGTTTTTCGCGGTCGCGTCCCACGGCTGCATCATTTCGATACGAAAATTCGCCAAAAACCCTATCAACTGCGCCAGGTTTCGCTGGCGCGCGTGGCGCAGCCTGGCGCATTTATCGGCGCTTTTGACGATCTTGAGGCAAAGCATGCCAAAGACCTGATCAATGATTCCCGACAAAGTGGTGCCGCATTTTGGTGACGCATTTGGTGAACACAACAGTGGTGCCGCGCTTGGTGAACACAAGTGGTGACGCATCGTTTATCAAAGAGCCGGCCGGTAGACCTGTGGCGATAAATTATTTAATGGGTCCGGAGCATTGTCGAGCGCGGTTTGCGCGATATGCGCGGCTTGCACGATTTGATCGAAATGCGCGGCCATGTGGCTCGCCCAAGGTATCGCCGCTTAAGCCGATACTAGTAAAGGCGTACCTGGTCGGCGCGGCTATGTGGAATTCGATGGCCGGTTATTAAACTCGAACCGGCCCATCCAGTGTTGATCTCTGCTAACAGTTATCAATTTGCAGTTCGGCTGCCTTTGATCGCCTGTCCGGGGCGGTTTGTGGACATCGCTTTGCCGTCGAAAACCAGCTGGCCGTTTACTATGACGTGAGAGAATCCGGTGGCGTACTGGTGCGGGTTCTCGAAGGTGGCCAGGTCGCCGACGGTCTTCTCATCAAAGATAACGATGTCGGCAGCAAAGCCCTCGCGTATCTGGCCGCGGTCGCGCATGCCGAATGTGTTTGCGGGCAGCGACGTCATTTTTCGGATGGCGTCCTCGAGCGTGATGACCTTCAGCTCGCGAACGTAGCGGCCGAGCACGCGTGCGTTATTGCCGTAGCCGCGCGGATGCGGGACGCCGGAACCAAACTCGCGCACTCCGCTGTCGGATGCGATCATCGTGAACGGTTCGGCCATTATCGCCTTGACGTCGTCTTCGCTCATTACGCGATAGACCATCTGCGCTCCGCCTTTGTGATACATCTCAAAGATCTGTTCGAGCTGCGAGCCAAGGTCGTCTTTGCCGCGGACCTCTTTAGCGATCTGCTTGATGTTCTTGCCGTTGAATGCAGGGTTTGCGGAGTAGCTCGCGACGTACGCGTCGGAATAGTCAGGGAAGCCGGCCTCGGCACGCGATCTCTTCATCTCTTCGATAACGCGGGCACGCGTCGCAGCATCGGCGAGCCGTTTTCGGCCTTCGTCACGGCCGCCGGCGATCGCCCAGCTGGGCATTCGAGCGTCAAGGGAAGTCGACGATGCGGGATAGGCGTACTGGTCGACGGTGACAGTTACGCCCCGGTCACGGGCATCCTTTACTAACTTGATCGTCTTGTCGGTCTGGCCCCACAGCGATCTGGCGGAGATCTTGAAATGCGAAATGTCGACGGGCATCTTCGCCTGTTCGCCGATGTTTATCGCTTCATTGATCGCGTCGAAAACGCCGACGCCCTCGTTGCGGATATGGCTGGCGTACGTGCCGCCGTATTTCGATGCCGCCTTTGCGAGCTCGACCACCTCTTCCGTTTTGGCGAACGTCCCCGGCAGATAAATTAGACCGGTTGAGAGGCCGACGGCTCCATCTTTCATCGCCTGTTCGACAAGTGCGTTCATCTTCTGTCGCTCTTCGGCGGTCGGTGCGCGGTTCTCGAGTCCCATCACGGCAGATCGAACTGAATTGTGACCGATCAGCGTAGAGATGTTGACCGCAAGCGGTTTCTCGCTGATCGTTCCGAGGAATTTGCCGACATCGACGTGGGAACCGCCGCAATTACCGGTGATGAGGGTGGTGACGCCCATGCGGACGAAATTCTCGGCTTGGGGATGATCGAAAATGTTCTCGGTGTGAGCGTGAACGTCGATGAAACCCGGAGCCACGATCTGGTTGCCGGCGTCGATCGTTTGCTTAGCATCTGATGCGTCGAACGTGCCGACACGTACGATACGCCCGTCTTTTATTGCAACAGAGCCGCGGAACCACGGATTGCCCGTGCCGTCGATGATCCGTGCGTTAGTGATCACTAGGTCGTAAGCGGATTCGCATTGGGCGGATGCGGACAAGGCCGGCATGACAAGCAAGGCCGCGAGCAGCAGAAAATATTTGATTCGCATAATAGAGAAAATGCCGTCAAATGCTGAGCTAGTCAACATTGACGGCATTTCTAAATGCGATAAGAAGCGATTATGCCGCGTCCGGAGAAGGATCGGCGGCAGGGCCTTCGCCGGAACCGTGGTACGGGTCCTTTAGCTCGACGGGTGCCGGAGACTTCTTACGAAGCTTCATATTGAGGATCTCGACCAGGATCGAGAATGCCATTGCAAAGTAGATGTAGCCCTTCGGTATCTTCTGATGAAATCCTTCAGCGACCAGCATAACGCCGATCAGGATGAGGAACGACAGGGCGAGCATCTTGACTGTCGGATGCCTGTGGACGAATTCGCCGATCGGCCCCGCGAATGCCATCATTGCACCTATCGAGATCAGCACCGCGGTGATCATTATCCAGATGCCGTTCGGCCCGTACTGATCGCCGATCATGCCGACCGCCGTGATCACCGAGTCGAGTGAAAAGACGATGTCAAGAAGAACGATCTGGATGATAACGCCGGTAAAACTGGCATAGCCTTTCTTAACCGCCGTGCCCTCTTCGCCCTCGAGAGAATTGTGTATCTCGTGCGTCGCTTTTGCTATCAGGAAAAGCCCGCCGAGCAGCAGCACGAGGTCTTTGCCCGAAACTGTCTGACCCCAAATGGTAAACAGCGGGGCGACCAGGCCGATGACCCAGCTGAGTGAGAACAGCAAGATCACACGCATCACGAACGCGAGTCCAAGCCCGAGAAATCTCGCTTTCTGCCGCTGTTCCGGCGGCAGCTTGCTTGCCAGGATCGAAATGAAAACGACGTTGTCGATACCGAGAACAAGCTCGAGAAGGGTAAGTGTCGCAAACGCTATCCAAACATTCGGATCTGTGAGAAGTTCCATTTAACGAGATCTCCGTAAAAGAAAAGCTACCGTCTAAACCGTGAGATTATAAGACAATCGAATCGATGATTAAAACCGCGTATCAGGCCGACCCATCAATTGCGGGTCCAGCATGGGCGTGAACCTGATCTCTCAGCGGCCTTTCGGGCATCCGCGTTCTGCGTCGATGTAGGTTTAATGGTCTCAGTCACGCAGATCTCTTTCTCGGTGAGCTTGGCAACCACCAGGTACGAAGTGCGTTTTTCGACGTCCTGCGGATCCTCGGCCACGTTCACACGCAGTATCAGGGCAAAGGGCTTTTTGTCCTTGACCAGCCACTCGGCTTTTTGACCAACGGCTGAGTAACCCGGAAAGATGTACCAAAGGTTAAGTTCGTGCAGCTTCTTTTTGGGGGCGACGATGTTGACGGTCTGCCGAAGGTCACCCTCGAGCAGGTTCAATTTGAAGCCCGCGACACCCGGACATTCAGCTGAATACAAAATGCCGTTTTCCTCGTCGGCCTTTAGCTTTTTACAGCTTTTGTCCGTGATATCGGTGTAGGAACTGGTCACCTGAGCCGTAGCCGTGCTCGCAGCGGCAAAGAGTAGAATTATGACACCCGCTTTCAACATTGGTTAGCTCTCCGGTTTAGATTCATTCCGAACGATGTCGTAAACCACCCGCCCGCCAACGATGGTCGTGACCGCACGGCCGGTGAATTCCCAACCGTCGAAAGGCGAATTTCGCGAGCGCGAACGCGACTCGGCGTTGTGAAACGTCCAGCGATGTTCGGGATCGATGATCGTGATGTCGGCGATCGAGCCGGGCGTCAGCGTGCCTCGGTCTTTCAGTTTGAAGATGCGTGCCGGGTTGGTCGAGCAAAGCTGTACGAGCCGTTCGAGGCTGATCACGCCCTTGTGGACAAGCTCATTGAAAGCGAGGCCGACGGCCGTCTCAAGGCCGGTGATGCCCATCGGAGCACGGTCGAACTCGAGCGCCTTTTCGTCGTGATGGTGCGGGGCGTGGTCGGTCGCGATAGCGTCGATCGTCCCGTCCTTGATACCTTCGATCACGGCCTCAAGGTGCTCTTCGCTACGCAGCGGCGGCGCCATCTTATAGTTCGTGTCGTAGCCTTCGACGGATCGATCGGTGAGAGTGAAATGGTGCGGCGTGACCTCGCAGGTAACGTTGATGCCTTCATTCTTGGCACGGCGGACAGCCTCGATCGCACCTTTGGTCGATACGTGGGCAATGTGGATATGGGCACCGGTGTCCTTTGCGAGCAGGATGTCGCGCACGGCATCGAGCTCTTCGGCCAGAGCGGGCATTCCTTTTAGCCCGAGCAGCAGTGACACGCGGCCTTCGTTCATCACGCCGCCGGCTGATAGCGATTTGTCTTCGCAGTGGTCGATCACCGGAAGGTCAAAATCCTTTGCGTACTGCATCGCCCGCCGCATGATGCCGGCATTCGGGACGGGCCGGCCGTCATCAGAAACTGCCACAGCTCCGGCGGATCTCATCTCACCCATCTCAGCAAGCTCAGAGCCGTCAGAAGATTTGGTGATCGCACCGATCGGGAAGACGTTAGCGAGGCCGGCGTGCTCGGCTTGCTCGATCATGTAACGCGTGATCGCGGCGTTGTCGTTAACCGGGTTGGTGTTCGGCATCGGGCAAACCGACGTCCAGCCGCCCGCCACTGCCGCCGCACATCCCGAAGCGATCGTTTCCTTGTGCTCCTGCCCGGGCTCGCGCAGGTGCACGTGCAGGTCGATAAATCCCGGTGCGACCAAAAGGCCGCTCGCGTCAAAGACCTCGGCGTCATCAGGCGGCGTCTCGCCCGGCTTTATCCACGCCGATACTCTGCCGTCCTCGATCAGGACCGACATCCCAGTGTTCTCAGGTGCGGCCGGATCGATAAGGTGGCCGTTTTGGATAAGTAACTTCATTAGTTTGAACCAAGCTTAATTCCTTCTGGGTATTCGCGACACGCAGAGTACTCGACGTGTAGAATGCGCCTTGGAGTGGCGTCACGGCTCCTCGATGAACTGTGGATCAATAGCGGGTGCATAGCAATGACTCCTCCCTTGCGAACCGTGCAGGTCTCGTATGACGACGAGGATGCAAACGCAACCACCTGTGCCTGATCGATCACTCCGAGCGCGTGGCTGCCTTCGATCACCCGCAACGGACCATTCTCGGCAGTCGAATCATCTAAATGGATCCGAAGAGCAATTACATTATCGAGGGCCCATCGCGGAGCGAGGGTAAAGCTTATACCGTCCTTTAACGTCCATGGCCCCCACCCGGGTCCATCAAATCGCCTATTGAACGGTAGCGACCGGTCTTGGTGCCACGGCACGAGCCAGTTGCAGTCGGAAGATTTGTCGAAGATCGTCGCCTTGTATGGAACTGAGGGTTCCCCAGCGAGTTCATAAACCAATTTCGATATTCGGTGATCATACGCAAAACGCTTGATGACCGGCTTGTTAATAAGGTCGCGCCTTCCGGCTTTGCCATTTCTCTCTGAATCAATGGCCGAAAGAACGGCGTCGCAGTCGGCAGATGATAGGAAATCTTCTGCGATCAAAAATCCCTTACTCTGGAAAGTTTCTCGTCTGCTAAGCACTTCCCATGCTCCCGCCGGTTGAACGATAAAGCACCGCCATTCGCGCGGCGAGATCAATTAGGTGACCGTTGGAAATAAGTAACTTCATTTATTCTGATCGCCGTAAAATTCAGCAATAACCGCGATCGTGCCAATAATGTTAGCGTTGAACTCAGGCAGATCGTCTGCCGGTATCCAGTATTCTTCGTGCTCGCTGCCGCCTACCACCTTTCGCTCAAACCGGTCGAGATACTCTTTCGAGATATCGAATTTCGTTACGTAACCAGCGCGATCCGCGTTCAGGTTCGCGTTCCAGTCTCTTGCGATCTGCTCTGCATAGCGCCGATTCGTAACGGGATAGAAGATCGGTTGTTCGGGCAGCCGCGGAGGAAACGAAGTAAAGCCGCTTGCCTCTATCAATTGCAGTTCATTCTTACCTACCGGACGGTAAAGTGTAACGGTGTCAGCCATTTGCCATGCTTCCTCCGGTAGATAAGTACAGAACCGCCATTCGCACCGCCACGCCGTATTTTACCTGATCCAGTATCAGCGAACGCGAGCTGTCGGCGACGTCGGATGCGATCTCGATGCCGCGGTTCATTGGGCCGGGGTGCAGAACGATCGCGTCCTTTTTCGCAAGGTCGAGTCGCTCGTTCGTCAGGCCATAGTGAATTGCGTATTCCCGCAGCGTCGGGAAGTAGGCAGAATCCTGCCGCTCGCGTTGAATGCGAAGGATCATCACCACATCGGCACCCTCAATAGCTTCTTCGGCGTGCGGACAAACCTCGAGCCCGCTTTCGACGAGCGATGCGAAGTCGTTCGGCACAAGCGTTCCGGGGCCGGCGACACGCACCTTTGCACCGAGCTTTGTCAGGAGATGAATGTTTGAGCGGGCGACGCGGCTGTGAAGGATGTCCCCGACGATCGCGACCTCCAGCCCGTTGATGCGTTTCTTGTGCTCGCGGATCGTCATCGCATCTAGCAATGCCTGCGTCGGATGCTCATTTGCTCCATCGCCGGCGTTCACTATCGCGGCCCGCGAAACCTTGGCGAGCTGATGCGGCACGCCGGCCGAACCGTGACGCACGACTATGCAGTCCGGGTCCATCGCGTCGAGATTCAACGCCGTGTCGACCAGCGTTTCGCCCTTGCTGACGCTCGACGACGAGACGCTGATATTCACCGCGTCCGCCGAAAGCCGCTTTGCTGCAAGTTCAAATGATGTGCGCGTTCGGGTCGAGTTTTCGAAGAATAGATTAATAACGGTCTTGCCCCGAAGTGTCGGGACCTTTTTGATCTCGCGGGAGTTCACCTCACGAAAGTTCTCGGCGGTATCGAGTATACCTTTTATCTCAACCGACGACAGATCACGTATCCCAAGCAGATCTCTTCGTCGAAAAGGTTTTTCCATGTGTCGTGTCTTGTATACAAAAAAAGCAAGGACTTTAGCCTTGCTCAAATACTAATCGTTCGGCCGTTCGAAGATCCCGACCGCTTCTTCTTCGTCGTATTCCTTGAGCATTACCTTAATGATCTCGGACTGTTTCGTAGGGACTGTCTTGCCGACGAAATCGGCCTGGATCGGCAGTTCGCGGTGTTCGCGGCCGCGGTCGATCAGGACGGCAAGCTGGACCTTTTTGGGCCGACCGAAATCCATCAATTGATCGAGAGCTGCCCGGATCGTGCGGCCCGTGTACAGAACATCGTCGACAAGAATTATGTTCTTGCCGTCGATATCCGTGTCGAGCTCGGTGCGATTTACGATCGGATTTGCACCCACGGTCGATAGGTCGTCGCGGTAAAGAGTGATGTCGATAATGCCGTAAAGCGGCTTTTCGCCCTCGATCTCGGCGATCTTTGCGGCGATGCGCTCGGCAAGCGGCACCCCGCGGCGGCGAATCCCTACTATATAAAGGTCTTTCGCACCTTGATTATCTTCCACGATCTCCGAGGCAAGCCGCGCCAGTGCCCGCTGCATCCGATCGCTGTCCATTATTCGGGACTTTTCTTTCAGCTTTAATTCGTCCGCCATTCGTTGGAAATCGTAACAAACCTCCTGGTAAACAGCAAAGAACGCCGCCTGAAGTTTCTGAAACAAAGGCAGATACACTAAGATTGGAGTTTTTGAAACGATGACATTTTTCTGGGAAAAGCTTGTCCGGCCCGCGCTCTTTCGTATGGATGCGGAAACCGCCCATGAACGCGGCGTTGCGGCCCTGCGATCCGGCCTAGGCGGGATGTTTGCAGGCTCAGACGCGACGAAGGAACGGCCGTCTCTTGCAGTTAGTCGATTTGGGCTTGAATTCCGTAATCCATTGGGAATCGCGGCGGGTTTCGATAAGAATGCGATCGTGGTGAATGAGCTTGCCGAGCTCGGATTCGGGTTCGTCGAGGTCGGCACTGTGACCTATGAGCCGCAGCCGGGAAACCCGAAGCCGCGGCTTTTTCGGCTGCCCGCGGATCAAGCGCTTATAAACAGGCTTGGCTTCAATAACGATGGTGCGAAGGCGATAGCGTCACGGCTGGCAAAGCTTAAACGTAAATGCGTCGTAGGTGTAAACATTGGAAAAAACAAAGACGTCGGGAACGAGGACGCGGTCGAGAATTATTTGAAGACCTTTGATCTTGTTCACCCGCACGCCGATTACATTGCCGTAAACGTTTCCTCGCCGAACACGCCGAATCTGCGGGAACTGCAGAAAGGGGAAAATCTGGATCACCTCCTGTCAGCGTTGCAGGAACGAAATAGGGAACTAGGTAGAAAGCCGATCCTAGTGAAGATAGCTCCCGACCTCACCGATCCTGAGATCATATCAGCGGCTGAATCGTGCATCGCTCATCAGATCGACGGCATCATCGCGACGAACACGACCATTTCCCGGGACGGGCTTCGAACGGCGGATGTCGGTTCGCTTGGTGCCGGCGGCGTCAGCGGGCGGCCGTTAATGGAACGTTCCACAAACGTTATTCGCACGATAAATAGGGCATTAAGCGGAAAGATGCCGATCATCGGCGTCGGCGGCATTTTTACTGCTGCAGATGCGTTTGAAAAGATCGCCGCAGGTGCGTGCCTCGTCCAAGCGTACACCGGGTTTGTTTACGGCGGGCCACGGTTCGCGGTCGATGTGCTTGACGGGCTCGAGGCGATGCTTCGCGAACGGGGGTTGAGTAACATTGACGAAGCGGTTGGATGCGAGGATTCGCGGGCCCAAATCGTTTGACACCTATCTCACAGCGGTTATAATAAAAAATTTGCTTTTAGGCGATGAATTCACGTCGAAACAGCAGAATTGAAAATGTTTATCGATCTCAATAGCGTTTCGACGGGGTCGGCGGATCTGAGCTTTACCTTGCCGGCCGAGTCGATCCAGCTCGAGACTGAAGGGATCGAGTTGACCGGCCCGGCTGAGCTTTCGCTGCATGTAGAAAAGGCGTCGGACCGAACAAGGCTGAACGGCGTGATCAACGTTGAAATAACCGCCGATTGCACCAGATGTCTGGCGGCGGTAAAGCGGGACGAACCGATCGAGTTTGAAGCGGATTTTGTGCCGCCGGAACATTTTTCAGACGCTGCCGAACATGAGGTCGCCGGCGAAGATCTTAACCTGGACATTGTCGAGGACGACCGAATAGATCTTGGTCGCCTGGTCCACGAGCAGATATTGCTGGCACTGCCCGAAAAGGTGCTTTGCCGGCCTGATTGTAAAGGGCTTTGCCCGAAATGCGGTGCAGACCGCAATCTGATAGATTGTAAGTGTGACGACAATGAGATCGATCCCCGTTGGGAAGCTCTCAGGTCGTTGAAATAAGGGCCGCTAGCGGCCATTTTGTTAGAGGAAATAATGCCAAATCCAAAACGCAGACACTCCAAATCCCGAACGCGACAGCGTCGTGCTCATGATTCGCTCAATACGCCGCAGTATCTGGTCGACAAAGATACCGGCGAGACGAAATTGCCGCATCGTATCGACCCGAAAACGGGAATGTATAAAGGCCGCCAGATCATTGATGTAAAAGATAGCGAGTAGATAGGGATCTTCATTTCTAACTTTACGCGATGACACAGCTGAACGCGGGCATTCTCGGAATGGGACACGCTTATCCGGAAGGGGTTTTGACCAACGCCGACCTGGAGAAGATCGTGGAAACGTCCGATGAGTGGATCACCTCACGAACCGGTATCAAGCAGCGGCACAAGGCTGCTGAGAACGAATACACTTCGCAATTCGGTACGGCTGCCGCAAAGCAGGCGATCGAGCGTGCCGGGCTGCGTCCTGAAGATATCGAGATCATCATCTGCGCTACGACCACGCCGGACCAGATAATGCCCTCGACCGGTGCATTGATCCAGGCCCAGCTTGGGGCTGTGAATGCGGCCGGTATGGACGTATTCGCCGCGTGTTCCGGATTTCTGTACGGGATGACGATGGTCGAATCGATGATCCGAACCGGTCAGATCAAGTACGCCCTCGTGATCGGTGCCGAGGTCCTTACGAAATACGTGGACTATACCGACCGCGGCACGTGCGTAATTTTCGGCGACGGTGCAGGTGCTGCCGTGCTTGGTCCGGTCCCCGAAGGCAAGGGAATCCTCGCAACAAAGATCCGTTCTGACGGCCGTTATGAAGAGCAGCTTTACGCTCCGGGCGGCGGCACAAAACTCGGAACCACCCACAAGACGATAGACGAAGGACAGCACTTCTTTAAGATGAAGGGCAACGAGCTCTTTAAGGTGGCCGTGCGTTCAATGGCTGATATCTCAGCCGAAATGCTCGCAAAGGCAGGCCTGACAGTCGACGACGTCGATATCGTGATCCCGCATCAGGCGAATCAGCGGATCACCGACGCGGTCGCATCGAGGCTCGGGGTACCGGAAGAAAAGGTTTATTCGAATATTGCACAGCACGGAAACACGTCATCGGCTTCGATACCGATCGCGATGGACGAGTGCATCGAGTCCGGCCGCATTAAAGAGGGAAGTACGGTGCTGCTGACTGCGTTCGGTGGCGGCGTTACCTGGGGTGCGACCGTTCTCCGGTTTTAAATTCTTTAGTAGTTCGAAGGCCCACAATGAAGAATCAAAACACTCTGATCGGAAGTATCGCGATACTAATGCTAATCGTCATTGGTTGTGCGTGTCCCAATGTCGATGATCGATCAAATGCTGTGGATCGAGCAAGTGTTGACCCGTCCGGCAATAACAATTTGGCAACAAACAGTGTAGACGATCCTTTCAAAGGTCGGGAAATTACCTGGAAGGACTACAGTCGGGTCTACAGCAAGAGAAGTAATTCAACGGACATGCAGAAAGAAGCCATGTGGTGGGCGTTCGAAGGCAAGACCGTAACATGGGAAGGGAAGGTAGTTGACGTCTCAGATGGAGACTTCGGAGGATTGGCGGTCAACATAAAGATGGAACCGGACACACTAACCTCCGATATTCGCTTGCAGCTAAAGGAAGATCAAAAAGGAAAAGCAATAGTTCTCACGAAGGATAAGAAAATCAAATTCTCAGGACGGATGCGAACCTATGGAGGGGCGATTCTGCCGTTATCGATGGATGATGGTGAATTGAAGTAGTAGCACGTGATGAATCGTACAGCGTTTATTTTTCCTGGACAAGGTTCACAGGCGGTCGGAATGGGCAAAGACCTGTTCGATAGCTTTCAGGCTGCCCGAGAGGTCTTTGAAGAAGCCGATGAGGCGTTGGGATTTTCGCTATCCGAGCTATGTTTTTCGGGTAATGAGACTGAGCTTCAACTGACAGCCAATACACAGCCAGCTATTTTGACAACCTCCGTCGCTGCGTTTCGAGCGATGGAAGCAGAGGGGTTTCCGGAGCCGGATCTCGTTGCCGGCCATAGTCTCGGCGAATATTCGGCATTGGTTGCCGCTGGTGTCTTGAAGCTCGCAGATGCGGTGCGGACGGTACGGAAACGCGGAACATATATGCAGGAAGCTGTTCCTGTGGGCGTCGGTGCGATGGCTGCGATACTCGGAGCTGATCTGGAAACAGTTGAAAAAGCGTGCAGCGACGCCGCCGACGGCCAGGTCTGCAGCCCGGCGAACATCAACTCGCCGACCCAGATAGTTATCGCAGGGGACACGAACGCGGTCGATCGGGCATGCGAGCTGCTGAAAGAACGCGGTGCCAAGCGTGCGATCAAGTTGAACGTATCAGCACCGTTCCATTGCGCACTGATGATGCCGGCACAGGAGAAGCTTGCTGTTGACCTGGAAACGCTGAGTTATAAAAAGTTTCGATTCCCGATAGTTCACAACGTAGATGCGGCGGTCAGTTCGGACGAAAGTAAGACGGCGGCGATGCTTACAAAGCAGGTATCGTCTCCGGTTCGATGGCTCGAAAGTGTACGCATGATGACAGCCGAAGGCGTAACGACATTTGTAGAGGCCGGCCCGGGCAAGGTGCTTTCAGGGCTGATAAGACAGATCGACCGCGACGTTCGTTGTTTGAATGTTGAGAATCAAGAGAGTTTGAGAAATACTAAGGAAACGCTATAAGGAGAACATTAATGTCAGAAGTTCAAGATAAGATCAAACAGATCATCGTAGATGAGTTAGGTGTTGACGAAGCTGAAGTTACGGAAAATGCACGCTTTATCGAGGACCTCGGTGCCGACTCGCTCGACCTGGTCGAACTCGTGATGCGTTTCGAAGAGGAATTCGATATCGAGATCCCGGACGAAGACGCAGAAAAGATCCAGGCCGTCAGGGATGCATACGCGTACGTCGAGCAGCATAAGGCGTAGATCGCAGATCGCAGGTCGTGAATTGTCGGCGTCCGCCATCGCGGTGTCGCGATTCACGGCTTTTCCATTTATCAAGGACGAATTATGAAACGTCGAGTAGTAGTCACCGGGCTTGGGTTGGTCACGCCGATAGGGAACGATGTTCCGACAACATGGGACGCCCTGATGGCCGGCGCCAACGGAGCCGATTACATTAAACGGTTCGATACCGAAAAGTTTTCGGTGAAGTTCGCCTGCGAGGTGAAGGATTTTGACCCGCTGAGCTTCCTGGACAAAAAGGAAGCACGGCGAATGGGTGCCTTTACGCATTTCGCTATCGCCGCCGCTGACGAAGCGATGAAGCACAGCGGGCTCGTTGTGGATGAGTCCAACGCGGAAATGGTCGGGACCTACATCAGTTCGGGCATCGGCGATTTCTGGGCGATCGAACGTGAGCACGAGAAGCTTTTGAATTCCGGGCCGGACCGTGTTTCGCCGTTCTTTATTGTTTCGGCGATCGTCAATCTTGCTGCCGGGAACGTCTCGATCCGTCACGGTGCCAAGGGGCCGAATTCGGCAACGGCAACGGCATGTTCTGCAGGCGCACATGCGATCGGCGACAGTTTTCGCCTGATCGAACGCGGCGATGCCGATGCGATGATCTGCGGCGGTGCCGAAAGTGCCATCACGCCTATGTCGGTCGCGGGATTTGCCTCAATGCGTGCCCTTTCGACTCGCAACGACGATCCGAAACGGGCCTCGAGGCCGTTCGATCTGGAGCGTGACGGTTTTGTCATTGGTGAAGGATCAGGAATTTTGATCCTCGAAGAACTGGAATTCGCGAAAGCTCGCGGCGCTAATATTTTGGCCGAGATCGTCGGATACGGAATGAGCGGCGACGCTTTCCACGTGACCATGCCTGACGAGACCGGTTCGGGAGCGATTCGCGTAATGAACCGTGCGATCAAGGATGCAGGTATCTCGCCGGACCAGATCGGTTACGTAAATGCACACGGCACCTCAACGCCGTACAACGATAAATTTGAATCGCTCGCGATAAAGCAGGTTTTTGGCGAGCACGCGAAAAACGGCCTTGCCGTCAGCTCGACCAAATCAATGACCGGCCACGCATTGGGAGCTGCCGGCGGTATCGAGGCTGTGTTCTCGGTCAAAGCGATCCACGAGAACAAACTGCCGCCGACGATAAACTACGAGTTTCCGGACCCGGAATGCGACCTGGACTACGTTCCTAACGTCGCACGTGAGGCTGCGGTCGAGTACGCACTATCGAACAGCTTCGGCTTCGGCGGAACGAACGCGTCATTAATTTTCAAGCGTTATTCAGAATAGCTACGTTTTATGAAGATCATCGTTTTAATGAAACAGGTCGCGAACAAAGATGCGGTTTTGCGTATCGCGGCAGATGAGAAATGGATCAATGAGTCGGACGTCGCTCAGCAGACGAACGAATCTGACGGCTACGCTCTTGAAGAAGCTTTACGTCTGAAAGAAGCAAAGGGCGAAGGCGAGGTGATCGTGTGCTCGCTTGGTCCGCAATCCGCTAAGACGGTGATCAAGGACGCTCTTGCACGCGGTGCCGACCGTGCGATCCATGTGGTTGCGGACGGTTCGAATAAGCTCTCGCCGTACCAGATCGCGAAAGCTATTGCGGATGCGATCAAGGATGAGAATGCGGACCTTGTCTTCACCGGCCTGCAGTCAGATGACTCGAGCTACGGCCAAACGGGTGTTGTGCTTGCCGAGCTGCTTGGAATTCCGCATGCGACCATCGTGATCGAGGTGGACCGAGCTAGCCTTGGCGACACGCTTCGGGTCAAACGCGAACTCGAGAGCGGCTGGTATCAGTGGTTCACCTACAAATTGCCGTCGCTGCTTACGATCCAGTCAGGTATCTCACAGATCCGTTATGCTTCGCTGAAAGGCATCATGGCGGCGAAGAAGAAAGAGATCAGAGACGTCGCCATCTCGGTCGAAGATTTTGCGGGAGCTCAAACCGTTCAAAAGGTGTATATGCCGCTGAAGACCAAGCAGACGCAGCTGCTTGGTAACGGTGATGCAAAGGCCGGTGCTGCCGAGCTTGTCGAGAAGCTTCGCTCCGAAGTACGTGTCGTTTGACCAGGCTGATCTGAAAGGATAAATAGAAAATGATCCTCGTATTTATTGAACACAAGAATTGCGTACTGAACAAGACGTCGCTTGAAGCGATCACGGCAGCTCAGGCTATCGGGAAAGATCTGGGGCTGAAGGTGGCCGCGGTCATTCCATGCACAGGCGACTGCCCGCTGATACAGGAGATCGCGGGCTACGACCTCGAAAAGGTGATCGTTGCAAAGAACGACAAACTCGGGATCTACACGCCCGATGCCTATGCGGATGCATGGGAACAGGTCATCAAGGCAACGAATCCGCAGTACATCATAATGTCGCATACCTACCAGGTCCGCGACTTCGCTCCAAAGGTCGCGACGCGTTTTGGGCGCGAGGTCGTTGGCGATTGCATTCGTTACAAGGCCGAAGGCGGCAAGCTCGTCCTTTCCCGCAGGATATTTCTCGGCAAACTTGACGCTGACGTGACCGTTGCCGGTGATGCTCCGTACTTCATTACGTTCCAATCAGGAGCGTTTCGAGGTACCGATGCCGCGAAGGGAAGCGCGACCGTCGAAACAATGGATGTCGAGATCGGCGAGATCCGGATGACCGCCGAGGAACCGTTCCAGGAAGCCAAGGCCTCGGTCGATCTCACCAAGTCCGAGATCATCGTTGCCGTCGGCCGTGGCATTAAGTCGCAGGAGAACCTTGCTCTCGCACAGGGCCTCGCTGATGTTCTCGGGGCTGACCTTGCTGCTTCGAGGCCGATATGTGATAGCGAATGGCTGCCGATCGACCGACAGATCGGTTCAAGCGGACAGACCGTCGCTCCAAAGCTTTATATCGCTCTAGGCATCTCGGGTGCGATCCAGCACATAGTCGGCATGAAGAACGCCGGGACGATCGTTGCGATAAACAAGGATTCGGAAGCTCCGATATTCGATATTGCAGATTACGGGATCGTCGGAGACCTTTTCGAAGCCGTTCCGGTATTGGTCGAAGAGATCAAGAAAGCCAAGGGTTAGGCATTGTCTTAACTTATGTTTGACGGCCCGCGATCACTGCAGGCCGTTTTTATTTGGATCTTTTGTACCATGACCGTTCGAGCGTTTCGCCAGGTCCTGGATTATCACTCTCAGGTCGTCGAGCTCGACCGGCTTCGGCATATGGCTCTGAAAACCGGCGTCGAATACGAGATCCCGGTCACGATCCGAAACGTATCCGGTCAAGGCGATAGCCGGCAGCACCTCCGCATCGAGCTTCTGCCTGACCAGCCGCATCAACTCATATCCATCCATCACCGGCATTCCAAGATCCGAGATGAGCAGGTCAAATTTCCCGTATCCGATAGTTGAAAGAGCTTCACTCGCCGAGCTTACGCGAGAGACGTTCGCACCTTCCGATTCGAGGAATGCGGTCATCAGCATCAGTGCGTCGGGATCGTCATCGACCACCAGTATCCTAAGGCCGTCCAACGCTTTTGAGCTGACAAGCTCACCTGATCCACGCCGACGCCTAGGAGTTCCCGGGTCAGCTTCATTTATGCTTATTAGCGGCAGCTCTACGGTGAATGTCGAACCTTTGCCCTCTCCCGGCGAGTCAGCAGTGATCGTTCCGCCATGCAGGCGTACCAGATGATCGACTATTGCCAGTCCAAGCCCCAGGCCGCCGAACTGCCGTGTCGATGTCGCGTCTGCCTGACGAAAACGTTCGAATATGTGCGGAAGCATTTGATCGGGGATGCCGATCCCTGAGTCTGCGATCACCAGCTTTGCGTGCTGATCGTCCCGATCCAGAGCTGCCGTTATGCTGCCGCCCGCGGGCGTAAACTTTATCGCATTGCTTAGCAGATTATTGACGATCTGCATCAGACGGTATTCATCGCCTTCCATCACTGCAGGATCCGAATCGATGGCCGACCGCAGGGTGACCCCTTTAGCTTCAGCACTGGCAAGGCACGAGTCGATACAGCTTCTAACTATCGTGTTGAATGACAGTGTGCTCGTCTCAAGCCGTATCTTGCCCGAGACTATTCGTGACACGTCAAGTAGGTCCTCTATCAGAGCGGACTGCAGATCGACGTTTCGCAGGATTATCTCGATCGCTTTCTTGACCTTCTCGTGATCGTACTCGCTTCGTCGAAGTATCTGCGACCAGCCCGACATCACGTTAAGAGGTGCACGCAATTCGTGCGAAAGCATTGCGAGAAAATCGTCCTTGGCACGGCTTGCAGCCTCGGTCTTTTGCCTGATGTCCCACAGGTCCTGAATATCCGTATTCGTGCCGAACCAACGGCTTATCGTTCCGTCAGCATCGCGTATCGGAGAGACCTGTGTCAGGAACCAGCGAAACTGCCCGTCCGCACCACGCAGCGGAAATTCCATTTCGAATTTCGATCCCGTGCGCAGCGAATGCGTCCACTTGTCGACCACATCGGGTAAGATCGCCGGGTCGTGCACAGCCATCCAACCCTCGCCTTCCATCTCGGGCAACGTAGTACCTGTGTATTCGAACCACCGTTGGTTGTACCAGAAGATGTGCCCGTCAGGACGTGCCATCCACGCAAGCTGCGGGATCGAATCCGCAAGGCTCTGAAGGTTCGATTCGCTCTCTTTCAGAGCAGCCTCGGCCATCTTTCTTTCGGTTATATCGATCCCGATACCGTAAAGTTTGATAGGCTTGCCTTCGTCGTTATACGTCGCCTGTCCGCGGCCTTCCATCCAGCGGACCGACCCATCGCTGTGATTGAACCTGAATTCACAGATGTACTCACGGTGCTCGGCAAGCGCTCTGCTTACCTCTCGACGTGTCTTTTCCCGGTCTTCTTCAAAAACGTAATTGAAGAAACCGTTGCGGTCGCCCTTGAACGTTCCGGGTGCTAATCCGAACAGTGCCTCTAATTCCGGCGTCCAGTAATCCTCGTCCTTTTCTATATCACGCGCCCAGGCACCCATCTGGCTGCTGATCATCGCCAGTCGAAGCACACGCTGGGTTTCCCTCAGGCGTTCTTCGGTGCCTTTGTGCGAGGTCAGATCGCGGGTTGATCCCACGACCAGATGCACGTCGCCATTGGTGTTTCTTGCGGGCTGAAATATGTATTCGTAAAAGCCGTCCTGACCGGATGGCGAAGTGTACGGTGTGACGTCCTTTACCGTTTCGCCGGTCTGATAGACCTGCTCTATCTGGTCCTGCAGGCGCTGAGCGAGTTCTTCGGGATAATCCAGATCGAAGAAATTCTTCCCGACCGCCTCTTCAAGCCCGATGCCCCACAGTTCGAGCAGGGAACGGTTCGCATAGATGAATCGTCCTTCACGGTCGAATGCGAACGCAAAATCCATCAGCGTTTCAAAGATGGTCTCGAGCAGGCTTGCACGCTCTTCACGCTGCTTGAGCAGGGCAGCGGTCTCACGGTCGCGCAGGACGGCATCGGTTACATCACGCGTAAAACATCGTGAGTGCACAAATTCGCCATCGTCCCATCTGGCATTCGTCGAGACCGAACCGTACCGCACTGAGCCGTCCTTGTGCCGCAGGGTGACGATCGCTCCGTTGACGGCCTCGCCTGCCGAGAGCTTTTCGAGGATGCCGTTGACCGTATCGGTATCGACGTGAAGATCAGCGATGTTTCGGCCGATCAGCTCGTGCTCTTCGTAGCCGAGCATCTCGCGTTCCGTGCGATTGACCCACAGAATTACGCCTTCGCGATCTACAAAGTGGATGCCGACAGGGGCATTTTCCATCAGGCCCGCCAGGTCTTCGATAACGCGGTCCTTTCCCGCCAGATCTTTTAGTGTTTCTTTACCACCGGGCATATTGTGCGAATTTATGAGGACATAATAATTTAACACGGATGGGAATGGGGCGAACAGTATTAAAGCCAACACTACGACGGAACCTAACGCGTTTGCCGGATGTGCTGCCCGTTTAACTAGCCGCACTCGCCTCCTTGCCAATCGCGTAGCCTAGAATGTAAAATCTTCAATTCGGCCGGGTTCGCCCCTGCCGTGTGGTCCGATAGCTCAGTCGGTAGAGCAAATGGCTTTTAACCATTGGGTCCCAGGTTCGAGTCCTGGTCGGATCACCAATACATCAACGAGTTAAGGCGTCCAGATCGGACGCCTTTTTCGTTATTTACCTGCTATTCAATGCTCAAGCGAGGTCGAACAGGACTAATTCCGTGTCAGCCTCAAGCCCTTTGATCCTCAATAGGTTCTCGTCGCTGATCGCAGCACCGTCGCCGGCCTTCAGGGATTGACCGTTGAGATCGAGCGATCCTTTGGCCACCTGCAGCCAAGCGTAGCGATTGCCCTCTATCTCGTAAGTTACTTCTTCGTCCTGCTGAAGTATCGAATTGAAGACCGAAGCGTCCTGATTGATCTTCAGCGAGCCTTCACGAGCGTCCTTTGATGCGACCAGCCTGAGTTTGCCGCTCTTTTCCTCCGGTGCGAACATCTTCTGCTCGTAGCCGGGTTCGAGCCCTTGCTCCTCCGGAAGGATCCAGATCTGCAGAAAGTGAAGCCGATCCGTCTTTGACGGGTTGTACTCGCTGTGATGGACGCCGGTCCCGGCCGTCATACGCTGCCACTCGTGCGGCCGAAGGGTCGCCTCGCTTCCGGTCGAGTCTTTATGAGCGATAGCACCATCAAGCACGTACGACAATATCTCCATATCGTTATGGCTGTGCGTGCCGAAGCCCTGCCCAGGCGTCACTCTGTCTTCGTTGATCACTCGCAGCGACCGGAAACCCATCATCCCGGGGTTGTAATAACTCGCGAATGAGAATGTGTGGTAGGTGTTCAGCCAACCGTGATCGGCATGCCCTCGCTGGTCTGCTCTGGTAATTCGTATCATTGCTATTCTCCTAAGGTCTGTTCATTCCTTAATTAAATGATACGAAACAACAGCGTTTTCGGAATCATCCGTTAATGTAGGGATTCTCTCATCAATTCGGGTGAGAAGCTCACGTTACCTGCCAAACGCGACGAATATGACGGTCAGCTCCCATACCCGAAAAAACAACCTGTTCGATCAAATTCTTTTCTCGACGCTTTCGAGGGCTTGACATGGGTGTGCAATCCTTGTAAATTTTCGGAAAATCCAGTCCTCACCGACTGCTTGGATCCCGAATCAATTGAAACAATATGAATCGAACTACGCTGCCATATGCGTTGGCACTGCTGTGTGTTTTTGTGCTTGGACTGATGGTCTTTGCCTCCCAGATCGATGTACTTGCTGCCTCTGAAAGGGCCGATGATAAGAAGGTAAACGATGCAGCGAACAGGACGCTGCTTGGAGGTGAAAGCTCAGGAATGACGCGAGGCTTGTGGGTGTTCGGCGATTCGATCGTGCCTCATCCGGTACTCACCGCCGAAGGCCGTACACGGCTTGTGTCATCCGCCTCTGCCAGCGGAGTAACAGATCTTTACGTCAGCGTTTTCAGCCCAACCGTCAGCCCGACCGGACGCAATATGTACCCTGATAGCGACCTCGCAGCACTGGTGTCGTCCGCACATCAGGCCGGTCTCAAAGTTTGGGCCGAACACGGCAACTCTGACTGGCCGACATTCGGCTGCACGGCCAACGACCGACCCGTACAGCGCATACAGGGGATCGTCGATTACAACGCCGCCGTCGCTGCCGATGCGAGGTTCGACGGAGTGATGCTCGACGTTGAGCCGGGGGCGGCGTTCGACCTGCCATCGTATGCCGATCTGCATCAGTGCATTCGCAGCGTATTGCCTGCAAATATGAAGCTAGGGACCGCGATCAACGCATTCTGGAATGGCGATGTCACCTACCAGGGCGTCTCAAAGCCTGCGTACGCACACATCATCGATCTGCCGCTCGACAGCATTGTGATCATGGGCTACCGCGACACTGCCGGCACGGCGGTCTGTCCCGGTTCAAACGGGCTCATCTGTCTTGATCGTGATGAGATCGCATACGCTGATTCGATCGGCAGGACGGGAAGAATGCTTGTGGGCCTCGAGACGATCAACGTGGTTCCCGGCCAGACCGAGAATGTCAGCTTTTTTGAAGAAGGACACATTGCTATGGAGGCCGAATCTCGCAGGACGGCAGCCTATTTCGCCGACTCGCCATCGTTCGGAGGCTTCGCCGTCCATAACTACGCAGCGGCATTTCTGAGCGGCACGCCCCTGTGGCCTGAGAATGCGACCGTGCGGGCCTGCACGCTCGGTACCTCCATCGAAGTCGAATCCTCTGTCGGTACGCCGATCGCGGGCTATGCCGAGCTCGCGACGGCGTTTGGGGCGATCAACGCCGGACTGCATCAGGGGAATATCCTTATCGAGATCTGCGGCGATGCCTCGCACACAGGTTCGGCCGTCTTAAACGGCAGCGGAGCGGGACTCGCGAGCTATTCAACGGTAGACATCTATCCAGTTGGCGGACCGCGCAGCATCAGCGGTTCACCCTCGAATGGTCGCGGCGTAGTTGAACTCAACATGACCAGCAACGTCACGATCGACGGCGATGATCCCACTACGGCCGGGGTTGCGCGGAACCTCACTTTCAAGAACGACGCCGCGTCGACCGTAACATTAAGTCCCGTGATTCGGTTGGCGATGCCGAGTTCAACCTCGTGGGAGGCCAATGATAATCAGATCCGGAACGTAAACGTTGAGGGCAACGCAGTAGGCATGAACATTAGCACAGCGACCAGCATCTCGACCGTCCTCCAGCGAAGCTACGGAATTTTCGTTGGTCCTGGCGGGACCACTACAAACCCGACTGCTGTACCAACTCAAATCGGATCTGAAAATATATCTGTCGCATCCGTTGGGAGAAACCTACTGGTCCGAAACAACCAGGTCGTAAATGTGGGACGCGGGATTTCTCTACAAGCTAGTTCGCACGTTTCTTTCCCGGGCCTTTTGGTCGAAGGGAATGTGATCGGAAATCCAACTGCGGGCGATCCTAATCAAGTTTACATTACCGGGCTATTTCTCTCGGGGTCGTCTGACGCCATCGTTCGGCGAAACACGATATATGTCGAGAGTTTCGCCGGAACAAACCTGCGCGGCATTGATTTCGCGTCTTTACCCGCAAATGGTCACAATCCCCGAGTCGAGGCGAACAAGGTTCTCCGCGTCCGAAACCGGAACACCGCAGCAAATGGTGCGGCCGGAATAAACATCGGAAACGGTAACAACGCATTCATTTTGAACAACTTCATCACTGGGGTGATCAGCGGCGCTAACGGGAATTTCAGCGGGACATCTGGGTCATACGGGATTCGAACTAGCGACAATACCGGCGTAGGGCATCGTATTTATCACAATACCGTGCTGATGTCCGGAGCGGTCTCAGGAACCGGAAGCACATTAAGCTGCGGGCTGTTGATCGGTCTTAGCGTAGTGACGGGCATGGATGTTCGTAATAACATCTTCGCAAATGTGCAACTTGGCGGTCACGCCACCTCACCCGCGTTCGCAAGCATCTGTTGGCCTAGCAATGCGAACGAGGAGTTCGGCCTCACTTTAAATAACAATGCGTATGTTCAAGGGGCAGACGCAAATCGCAGCATGATCGGTTATCCCGGGCTTTTTTATCTGTTAACCTTCACCCGATATAAGGCTGCAGACTTTAATCCGCTGCTTACCTCACCATCATCGAACATGCGTTCGGCCACCCGCCTGTTCTCGGTGGCAGGAACGAATGACAACGCTTCGGTGGTTTTCGATCCGATGTTTGTGTCGGCGGATGATCTGCATTTGCAGGCGGGTTCGCCGCTGATCGGGCTTGGGGCGGGGATCGCTGCGGTCACGCATGACATTGACGGGCAGCCGCGTGACGCCGTGAGTCCGGATATCGGTGCGGATGAGGTATTGGGACCGACTGCTGCTGAGGTGCGGGTGACGGGGCGTGTCGGTGATGCTGCGGGAATGGCGGTCCGCGGTGCGAGCGTGACGATCGAGGGCGGGCTTTTGATTCAGCCGGTAACGGTCCGCACGGGTACCTTTGGAAACTTTGCGTTTGACGGCCTGCGGGCGGGCGAGACGTACACGATAACCGTTTCGGCAGGACGCCACGCCTTTAAGCAGCCGTCGATCACCCTGACCCTCTATGAAGATCTCACCGGCCTGGAGTTTACGGCACTGAGATAGCCGGTAGAGGCGTAACGGCCCGTCAGCCGTGAGCTGCGGTCGTTCGATCCGGGCACGCATGGAGGTTCGCCGTCGGCGGTTGAAGTTTGCACGGGCCGGGCAGGCGAAGTGCGATAATTTTGACTTATATACCGTATTTCGTGTAACGTTCCTTTCACCCTTTCGTGATCTGATAACGATCCCGACACTTGTCACGTTTCGCAAAGGATGAAAAATAACGTTAGGCTCCCAGGTTCCAACGCCCCCAATTCCGCATCAACGACTGCGACCCGAGAGACGGCCGCGGGATTTTCCGACCATACCCTTTTAGACAACGCCGAGGCACGGCTGGCGGGCATAATGGATGCCGCGATGGACGCGATCATTACGGTAGATTCGCGGCATCGCATCGTCTTTTTTAACCGTGCTGCCGAGCAGATGTTTCGCTGCACGGCGGAAGACGTGCTCGGGAAGCCATTGGACCTGCTGATCCCCGAACGCTTTCACGAACACCATTCCGAGCACATCGACGCCTTTGGCAGAACGGGCATAACGTCGCGTTCGATGGCGGGCTCGCGGGACGTATATGCACTGCGTGCCGACGGCGACGAGTTTCCAGCCGAGGCATCCATCTCACAGCTAGACGCCGGCGATCAAAAGCTCTACACCGTCATAATGCGTGACGTGTCGTCCCGCGTGGCGGCCCGTCTCGAGATCGAAAAGCAGACGATCCTGCTCGATCTGGCACCCGTGCTGATGCTCACGCTCGACTGGCGGATAGCCTCCTGGAACGCCGGGGCAGAGCGGCTTTACGGCTGGTCGGCAAAGGAAGCGATCGGCAAGCACGCCTACAAGCTGCTGGATACGGTCTATCCCGAACCGCGTGAAAAGATCATCGAGGACTTCTTTGCCAATGGCTTTTGGCAGGGCGATCTCGCACATCTGAAAAAGAACGGCGAACGCGTGATCGTTGCCAGCAACCTTGCGCTTCATAACGGCCCCGACGGCAAGCCGCGTGAGATACTCGCACTTAACATCGACATCACAGAACGTAAGCGTGCCGAATACGAGCTGATCGAATCAGAGAAGCGGTACAAGCGTCTCTTCGCCGAAAGCCCTTACCCGATGTGGGTCTTCGACATCGAAACGCTGCAGTTTCTCGAGGTAAATAAGGCCGCGATACGGCAATACGGCTTCACACGCGAAGAGTTTCTCTCGATGACGATCAAGGACATTCGGCCCGAGGAGGACCTGCCGCGGTTCCTGGAATCGACAACCGAGCTTTCGGACCAGCTTTCAGCGACCGAGGTCTGGCGACATCGGCGTAAAGACGGCCAGCTACTGGACGTCGAGATAAATGCACACCCGATCACGTGGGATGGACGCCCCGGCAGGCTCGTGCTTGCGTACGACATTACGGAGCGTCGAATGCTCGAGGAGCAGCTCCGCCAGTCGCAAAAGATGGAGGCGATAGGAATGCTCGCCGGCGGGATCGCTCATGATTTCAACAATCTTCTGACCGCTATCAACGGCTACACAGAGCTAAGCATTCGAAAGCTAAAGCCCGACGATCCTATCAGACGGAACCTGGAAGAGGTTGCAAAGGCAGGCGACCGCGCAGCGATGCTGACTCAACAGCTGCTTGCATTCAGCCGGAAACAGGTCTTGCAGCCGACCGTTCTCGATCTAAATGTGGTGATCGAAGAGCTAAAGAAAATGCTGCAGCGTCTGATCGGCGATGACATTATTCTGGAATCGAGGGCATCCGAGGACCTTTGGTTGACCAAGGCAGACGCCGGACAGATCGATCAGATCATAATGAACCTCGCCATCAATGCCCGCGACGCGATGCCGCACGGAGGAAGGCTCGCCATCGAGACCCATAACGTCGAGCTCGACGAGCATTATGCCGCAACTCACCTGGACGTAGTGTCTGGTGAATACGTGATGCTGGCCGTAAGCGATACAGGCGTGGGGATGTCGCAGGAGATCAAGGACAAGGTGTTCGATCCCTTCTTCACGACGAAAGAATCAGGCAAGGGAACAGGCCTGGGGTTATCAACGGTCTACGGTATCGTTCAGCAATCGGGCGGCACGATCTGGGTCTACAGCGAACCGGGACACGGCACGACCTTTAAGATCTATTTCCCGCGTGTTGAAGGCGATGACGATGCGATCCATCGTACGGAAGCTAAAGAGGCTGCGAGCGGAACCGAGACGGTCCTGATCGCCGAGGATGCCGAACAGGTCAGGACGCTGACTGCCCGCGTGCTCCAGCAATACGGTTACAACGTTATCGAATCACGCGACGGGCACGATGCGTTGCAGCAATGCCGCGAACATCGCGGGTCTATCGACCTGTTGGTCACGGACGTGGTGATGCCGGGAATGAACGGGACCGAATTAGCGAGCCGTATCACTGAGTCTTGTCCGAAATTAAAGGTGCTCTACATCTCAGGATACACCGACGATACGATCGTCCACAGCGGTGTGCTGGCACCCGGGACCAACTTTCTGCAAAAGCCGTTTACGGCCGCGATGCTCGCACGCAAGGTCAGGGCCGTGCTTGACGGTCCACTGTGATAACATCGGCGTGTATGAATCGATTTATCCTCGTGCTGATCGCAGCGTTTTCGATGTTCACTAACGGTTTCGGACAGATCGCAGCTAACCCCGACCACTTCACCGTGTTTGACGGCACGGGACGCAAGGCAACCCTCAACGACATCTATTCGGCCATCGACCGTTCCGACGTTGTATTCCTTGGCGAGCTCCACGACGATGCTGTCGGCCATGCGGTCCAGGCCGAGATCTTCGATACCCTTTTAACACGACTCGCCGGCAAACGGCCGATGACGCTGTCGCTTGAAATGTTCGAGCGGGATGTGCAGGTGGTATTAGACGAATATCTCGCCGGCCAGATCACTGAAAATCACTTCATGCTCAGCTCACGGCCTTGGGGAAACTACAAGACGGATTACCGTCCGCTCGTCGAACAGGCGAAAGAGAAAAAGGTCCCGGTGGTCGCTGCAAACGCTCCTCGCAGATACGTAAATATGGTCTCAAGAGGCGGAAGATCTTCGCTGGACGGACTCTCGCGTGAGGCAAAGAGCTGGCTCGCTCCGCTGCCGTATGCTGAGGCGTCTGAGGCGTATTCAAAGAAGTTCAAAGCTCTGATGCAGGGCAGCGGCGAAGCCCGAATGGGCCTCGACAATATCCTCGACTCGCAATCTCTCTGGGACGCGACGATGGCCTACTGGGTCTCACAGGCTCTGAAAAAGCAAAAGAACGGCCTTGTCGTTCATCTCAATGGCGGCTTTCACACCGAATCAAGGCTCGGAACCGTAGAGCATCTGCTCAAATACTCGCCAACCGCTCGATCGTTGGTCGTAACCATCCGCTACGAAACAGACCACAAGTCCTTCGATAGCGCAAAACACACCGGCCTCGGCGACTTCGTCATCCTAACAGACGCCACCCAACCCCGCAGCAAACGCTGAACAGCCAATAGTGTGAGGCAGATACGCGGTGTAACGTAGAGGGTGTAACACTGTAACGTTTTGTAACGCCTATTCCTGTTACAGTTACATACAAAAAGACCCGGTCGTAATTGGCCGGGTCTTTCAGCTTTAGGAGTGTGACGCGTCTTATCTATAGATATGCTCACCGCGATAGTTTTTCCATTCGCTTTCGAAGTAGTCAGCATCTTCGGTCGAACGCGGCTGAACGCCGACGACCGTGCCGCCTTCTTTAATGCCTGATTCGTACATAGCAGCTCTGTCTTCGGGGATACCCCAACCGATCAAAGCACCGACGAGTCCGCCGGTAGCACCACCTGCACCTGCACCTGCCAACGCGGCAACAATAGGACCTGCGACGACCAGGCCAAGGCCCGGCATAAGCACGTTGGTACCGATAGCGGCAATACCGCCGATGATCGCACCGAGCGTTCCGCCGATAGCAGCACCTGCACCCGTTCCTTCGAGAGCCTTGCTGCCGAGTTCAGTATCCGGGCCATCCTTATAATATTTGTCTCTGGTTTCGTCCGACATGATCACGTTGATCTCATCTTCCGAATATCCCCGGTCTCTCAGCGACTGATAAGCCTTTTCTGTGCTCTCTCGGTCACGAAACATTCCGGTCAAAACTCCGCTCTGCTTAGTTGATGTTGCCTGGTTATTCATATTGTATTACCCCACTTGTTTTGTTTAGCTTTAGGTTTAGCTACTCATTAGCTACCGATACGATAAGGGCAACCAGTGTGCCGAAGCGTCAGCGGCCGAGAAAGCGCTGTAAATACGCGTGTTAGGCAAAAGTTTGCGTTAACGGACGTCAACGGCGTGTGCGTTATTCATACATCGGTAACGTATCAATACGAAATACCAAGATCGAAAATAGATTCTAGAATCGGGCGACAATTCGGCGTTTAATACTGCCATCGACCGAGCTTTATTTAGTTACACCGGCGACGGGAATACTTGTTGACCTTGTCCGTTAATTTTGCGTAAATAAGTAGTACCCATTGTTCCTTTTGTTTCTCAAACCGATTTCCCCTTAATATGCAGGAATTCTCAGACCAGATGCCTTCGGACATAAAGCGTTACCCGATGGTTCCCATCCGTGACGTCGTCATCTTTCCTTACACCAAGGTCGCTTTCAAGATCGGACGCCCAAGCAGCGTACGTGCACTGGAAGAAGCGATGACCGGCGAACGCGATATCTTCCTCGCAACCCAACACGATGCGACCGTAGATGAACCGAAGGCTGACGAGATCTACTCGATCGGAACTCTCGGCAGGATACTGCAGGCCCAGCGGCAAGAGAACGGGCAGATAAAGGTCGTCGTCGAAGGGCGTGAACGGGGAAACTCTGTGCGTGTCGAACAGGACGACGACGGGATGTTCTATGCGTACGTCCGCAAGATAGCATCTGTTGACGAATCGGGCTTCCGGACCGACGGCCTGCTGCAGCGTATTCACACACTGGTCGAACAATTCCTACGCGTTTCACCTGATGCATATACCGATGCTCTGCACGCAAGCCTGAGGGGAATCTCGGCCGCTCAAATATCTGATTCGATGTCGTCGCATCTGCGGATAGGCGTTGATGAAAAACAGGACCTGCTTGAGACGTTCTCGGTCGCAGGACGGCTGCAAAAGCTGATCGAAGTGCTCGAACACGAGATCGAAAAGCGTCAGCTCGACCGAACCATCCATTCGCGAACCAAAAAGCAGATGGACAAGCATCAACGCGAGTACTATCTGAATGAGCAGATCAAGGCGATACATAAAGAGCTTGGCAGAAAGGACGAAAAGGCAGAGCTCGAAGACCTGAAAAAGAAGATCGAAGAAGCCGGCATGACCGAAGAGGCCAAGGACAAGGCGTTGCAAGAGTTTGCACGTCTTGAGGCAATGCCTCCGATGTCGGCCGAAAGCACTGTATCGAGAACGTATCTCGATTGGCTGATAAATGTGCCGTGGAATAAGCGTTCCGATGAGATAGAGGACCTGCTGAAGGCCGAAGAAACGCTTAATGAAGACCATTACGGCCTCGAAAAGATAAAGGAACGAATACTGGAGTTTCTCGCGGTTCGTCAGTTGGTTAACAATCCGAAAGGTACGATCCTATGCTTTGTCGGGCCTCCGGGAGTCGGTAAGACGAGTCTCGGCAAGTCAATCGCAAACGCTACCGGTCGCAAGTTCATGCGGCTCGCATTAGGCGGCGTGCATGACGAAGCGGAGATCCGCGGACACCGGCGCACTTACATAGGTGCATTGCCCGGACAGATCGTTCAGTTGATGAAGCGTGCGGGAACCGTCAACCCCGTGATCTTGCTGGACGAGGTCGATAAGCTCGGGCGTGACTTCCGAGGTGATCCGAGTGCGGCGTTACTAGAGGTGCTCGATCCCGAACAGAATCATACGTTCCGTGATCACTACCTGGATGTAGATTACGACCTTTCGAACGTGTTCTTTATTGCCACTGCGAACGTGCTTCACACGATACCGCCGGCACTGCAGGACCGTCTGGAGATACTGAGCCTTTCAGGCTACACGGAGCGCGAAAAGTGCGAGATCGCAAAACGCCACCTGATCGCAAAGCAGTGTGAGAACAGCGGAATGGGCCCGGAGACGGTTAAGTTCACCGACGACGGGATTCTCGAGACGATCCGGCATTACACCCGTGAGGCAGGGGTCAGAAATCTCGAACGCGAGATCGGTTCATGTTTCAGGAAGATCGCACGTAAATATGTCACGACGGAAGACCGGGATGACTTCCGGGTAGTTGTCGACGCTGAAAAGGTCCGCGAACTGCTGGGCACGATACGGTTCCGCAAGCAGGACATTGCCCGCAAGAGCGAGGTCGGCCTCGTTAATGGTCTGGCATGGACGGAGGTTGGCGGAGATGTGCTGCAGGTCGAAGCAACGCTCGTCGGCGGAAAGGGCGACGTGACGTTGACCGGAAAGCTCGGCGAAGTGATGCAGGAATCCGCACGTGCTGCTTTGACATGTGTTCGATCCAGGGCCGAAAGCCTCGGCATCGATCCGAAAGATTTCAGGGAAAACGATCTGCATATCCACGTTCCGGAAGGAGCGATCCCTAAAGACGGCCCGAGTGCCGGCATTACCATCGCCACGGCAATGGTCTCAGCCCTAACAAAACGGCGTGCACGTCACGATGTTGCGATGACAGGTGAGATCACACTTCGGGGCAAGGTGCTGCCGATCGGCGGCGTAAAAGAGAAGCTGCTCGCGGCACACCGCTTTGGGCTGAAGACGCTTATTCTCTCAAAGGAGAATGAAAAGGACCTCGCTGACATTCCGGACGAAGTGAGGGAAGATCTAACGATCCATACCGTCGATACCATCGACGAAGTGCTCAGATTCGCGATCGAACCGGGCTCGGCTGAGGTAAGCACGATACCGCAATTGCTGTGGAATACCGAAAGTCCGTCGACGGAGATATCAGTCGATTAGCTTATCGGCCGAACTGTTTGACAATTCGAACTCGTTGAACGGACTATAAACTTCATGAAGGTCCTGTCGGCGGAGTTTGTAAAGAGTGCTTTTGACCGGTCGCATTTGGTTGCCGACGGGCTTCCTGAGGTGTCGTTTCTCGGACGGTCGAACGTCGGTAAATCGTCGCTGCTTAACTCGCTACTAGGTCGAAAGGGCCTGGCAAGAACATCCAACACGCCGGGCCGAACCCAGAGCATAAATTACTTTTTGGTCAATGGATCTTTCTACTTTGTAGATCTGCCCGGTTACGGGTACGCTCGAGTTTCAAAATCGATGCGTGCTGATTGGGGCAAGATGGCCGAGGATTACCTTTCTGACAGGGAAGAGCTCGTACTTTCGGTCCAGCTTATCGACATCCGGCACGATCCGACCGCACTCGATAAACAGCTGAATGAGTGGCTCCATTTTCACGAAAAACCGCACATAGTAGTCGCCACGAAAGCCGATAAACTTTCTGCCAACCAGCGGCAAAAAAACGTTAAGGCGATCACGGCGGCACTAACCGACAGCAAGGTAATTAGCTATTCATCCGTGAGCGGTATTGGTAAGGATGAGGTCTGGAACGAGATCACAAAAGCTGTTCAAAAAAAATAAAAAAACGTTTGCTTTCCGTACGTTAATGTAGTAAAAATACTTTTATCCCTAAAAAAGCTCGAGGGTTCTTGAGATTTCTCAAGAATGTTTCTTTGTAATTACTACAAATTTTCCATACTACTACTTCGCTTATCCTCAAATCAGTTTTACGCACCTAACTGCTTTCAATTGATTTGAATCGTTAGCTTAAACCTACTTATAACTATCCGGCACTGCCGAAAATTAAATGGCTACGAAAACCACATCACGCCGCAAACCGCGTACTGAAGAGTCCAACAACGAAGAAGTGGACACCACCGAGGAAACACCTACCGATACTGCTCCCGAAACCAAGAACGAAGGTTCGAAGGAGAACGGTTCAAGGGATAACAATTCGGGCTCCGAGATGCTGAATCTCGCGGGCCTCAAGGACAAGTCCATCAGCGAATTGACCCAGATCGCAAAGGAAATGGGCATCGAGGGAGCGACCGGCCTGCGAAAGCAGGAGCTGATCTTTAAGGTCCTAGCAGCACAGACTGAGAAAAGCGGCCTTATTTTCTCTGAAGGCGTGCTTGAGACGCTGCCCGATGGGTTCGGATTCTTGCGAGCTCCCGAATACAACTATCTGCCCGGACCTGACGATATTTATGTCAGCCCTTCGCAGATCCGCAAATTCGACCTGCGGACCGGTGACACCGTTTCCGGACAGATCCGCCCGCCGAAAGAAGGCGAGCGATATTTTGCCCTGATCAAGGTTGAGGCGATCAACTTTGAGGCGCCCGAGCATTCTCGCGAAAAGATCTTTTTCGACAACCTGACACCACTCTATCCTGACGAATCGCTCAAGATGGAGATCGGCCCCGACAACACGGCCGCCCGTGTTATTGATCTTGTTACGCCGATCGGAAAGGGCCAGCGTGCACTGATCGTCGCACCGCCGCGTACCGGTAAGACGATGCTACTGCAGACGATCGCCAACTCGATCACGGAGAATCATCCGGAAACGACGCTGATCGTTCTACTCATTGACGAACGGCCTGAAGAAGTTACCGACATGCAGCGTTCGGTGAAGGGCGAGGTTATCTCGTCAACCTTCGACGAGCCGCCGACACGACACGTTCAGGTCGCCGATATGGTCATCGAAAAGGCCAAGCGGCTTGTTGAGCATAAACGCGACGTTGTTATCCTGCTCGACTCGATCACACGTCTCGCGCGTGCCCACAACGCGGTCGTTCCGCCGTCCGGCAAGATCCTCTCAGGTGGTATCGATTCCAACGCCTTGCAGCGGCCCAAGCGTTTCTTCGGAGCGGCCCGCAATATTGAGGAGGGCGGCTCGCTCACGATCATCGCTACAGCCCTGATCGATACCGGTTCGCGTATGGACGACGTCATTTTCGAAGAATTCAAGGGTACAGGTAACTCCGAAATTCATCTTGACCGCCGTCTCTCAGACAAGCGTCTGTTCCCGGCGATCGATCTGCAGCGGTCTGGTACGCGTAAGGAAGAATTGCTGATCAGCAAAGAAGACTTGAACCGCATCTGGGTTATGCGTCGTGTGCTGAATCCGCTGTCGCCTGTTGAGCAGATGGAAGTGGTGCTCGAGCGGCTTGGCAAAACCAAGACGAACGCAGAATTCCTAGCATCGATGCAGACCTAACTAAATTGAGAGTCGATAATTGATAATGGAGAATGTCGGAGCATCGGATCGTCCCAATCCCTTGAAAGACAGATCCTATCGTTTCGCTCTACAAATAGTGAGATCTCAACTCAGCGATCACAAAAACGGAGGATCTGGTAAATTCAGATTCTCCATTTTTAATTCTCCACTCAATCCACTGATATATGCGTGTTGCCGTAATCGCGGCTGAGGCGGTTCCATATTCCAAGACCGGCGGGCTCGGTGATGTCGCCGGTGCGCTGCCCAAGGCTCTGAATGCTGTTGGGGTCGATTCCGTATTGATAACGCCTTGCTATTGGCAGACGAAAGGCGAATATCTTTGGGAGATGGCGATAGACGACCTTAATGTCGATTGGAAGGGCGGCATCTATCCGGCAAAGGCGTTCTATTCAGAAGCGAATGGTTCACCGACGTTTCTGATCGATGCGCCGTCGATCTTTCACCGAGATTCGATCTACGGTTTTACCGAGGACTACGAACGCTTCGCCTTCTTTAACCACGCCGCGATCCTTCTGCTTCAAAGGATCGGTCAAGCTCCTGATATTGTCCATCTGAACGACTGGCACTGCGGTTTCGCGGCAGTTGAAATCGCCGAGAAACGCCGGTGGGATAAATTCTGGCAAAACACGCGGACGGTATTCTCGATCCACAACATGGCCTATCAGGGAGGCTTTGGCTTGGGCGAGCTATGGAAGCTCGGTTTTGGAAGCGAGTTCGCGCGAAACTCTTTCTCATTCAATGGATACGCATCCGCAATGAAGGCCGGGCTTCTGGTGTCCGATACGCTGTCCACCGTCTCGCGTCGATATGGCTACGAGATACAGACAGCCGAAAATGGCTACGGTCTTGAGTGGCTGACGCGGCAACGCGGCGACCGGCTGATCGGCATTACGAACGGTGTCGATTACGAGGTCTGGGACCCTGCGACTGATCCTGAGCTGCCCGCACATTTCGACATCAACGACCTTTCCGGAAAGCGTGAATGCAAACAGGCAATGCTCGAACGGTTTTCCCTGCCCGTTGATCTCGACCGGCCGGTCCTCGCGAATATCACTCGGCTGACAGCCCAGAAGGGCATCGAGCTAATGATGGAGGTCGCTTTACAGGTCTTAGACGCGGGTGCCTTCATTGTCTCGCTCGGCTCTGGTGAGAAACGCTATGAGGATTTCTGGCAGCGGCTTCGTGACCATGCGCCGCAACGCGTGGGGATATATCGCGGTTACAGCGAACCTCTCGCTCACCTGATCGAAGCGGGTGCGGATATGTTCATGATGCCGTCGAAATTCGAACCGTGCGGCCTGAATCAGATGTACAGTCTTCGCTACGGGACGGTGCCGATCGTACGGGCGGTCGGCGGTTTGGACGACACGGTAAAGAATTGGGACGCCGTGTCGCGGACCGGTAACGGCTTCAAGTTCGGGCCATACAGCGGCGAGGCTTTTCTCGAAAAGATCTACGAAGCGCTGTTCAACTACGCCGACAAGGATGCGTGGCTGCAGATACAACGAAACGGAATGTCGGTGGATAACTCTTGGGAAAACGCTGCGAAAAAATACGTGGAGCTTTACAAATGGACCGCGAATCTCTAAATGCCTAGCGGCTCAATACCCGAATTCGATCCGGCGGCAGCCCGACCATACATTCGTCGCCGATATTCAAACCGACAAGCCTTAACACCATCGCCTCGAGCCGCAATCCTTCACAATCGAGTTCTACACGGGTCGTCGGTCCCATCGGCTTCACGCCGGCGACCTTTGCCTTTAGAAGATTGTCCTCTGGAAATGATGCACCGAATGAGATCGATATCTGTTCCGGCCTGATCATCAGCGTGACGTTCTGATTTAACGCCCCGAGTGCCGCGAGCTCTTGCCGCTGAGCGAACAAGCGATGCTCGCCCTCGAGCGTTACAAACTCCGGGATGTCTGATTTGCTTGACGTCAGCCGCCGCGCATTGAACAGGTTGTTTCGCCCCGCGATCGATGCGACGGCAACGGTCGCCGGAGCCTCATAGATCTCTTGCGGAGTTCCGGTCTGTCCGACGTAACCTTCAGTGAGCACCGCGACGCGGTCACAAGATTCCAGAATGTCGTCAAAGTCGGAGCTGGTTAGTATCACCGTCCTGCCGCTGTCGGCGGCCGTTCGGATGGCACTGCAAACCTCGTCGCGGTCTGTCGATCCGAGTCCGCGGAAAGGTTCAGCGATCGCGGCTATTCTCGACTGCGAGTTCGACAGCGTTTCACTTATCGACCGCGTGGGCAGCTCAACATCAATGCTCGCACCGAAAAGGCGTTTAAAGAACGACTGCTGACCCTGACCGTTTATGTATGTTACCGAGCCATCACCGTTCGACCCGGCGATCGAGCCGGAATCTGGCCGATCTCGTCCGGAAAGGACGTCCAAAAGCTGGCTTTTACCGCTACCGATCTCGCCGAAAATACCGAATACTTCGCCTGCTTTGAGGTCGAGATCGACATCGCGAAAAATCCATCTATTTCCTTGTCTTTTCGAGAGTTTAGAGGCCTGAAGCGTCATAAAAAACGGGCAGAAGGGAACCTTTCGACCAATTGAGCGTGCAAACAAAAGTATGCTGTTGTCATCGGAATAAAGCAAGTATAGACTGAGGTGGCGATGGCAGCTAAAAAGAAGAGTATAACTACGAAATTGGTCCATGCCGGCGGCTGGCAGCTCGTGAAACGCGGAGCGAAGATGTTGCCTTTTGGCGGAACGTTTATCGTTCTAGGCCTGGTCGGGCATGACATCAAAAAGAAGGGCATGGTCAAGGGTGTGATCAACTCAGGATTGGACGCGATCCCGCTCGTCGGACTCGCCAAAAATGGGATCGAACTCTTCACCGGCGATCTGATCGCTGACAAACCGGAATCGGCCAACGGCTCTCGAAAACCCACAAGGAAACTCTCAGATGATAAGAAACGCTAGACCGACAATTTTCGCTGCAGCTTTTGTTCTTGCCTGCACCTGCTTTGCGGGCTTTGCTGATGCTCAGACGCGTCGCAGCAACAGCACGCGGCCGGTCGCAACTCCGACGCCGCGGGCCGAACCTGAAGTTATCAGCCGAGCTGATCAGTATATCGACGAGAACGGTCGCGTCGTGACCCCGGTTGAGCAGCCCGACAGCGTTGAGATCGTTCTTTCTGAAGTACGACCTGAACGCACCGTTGCGGAACTCGAGGAACGCATTCGTCAGCTTGAGGCCGCAAAAAAGGAGTCGGCCGACGATAAACAGCGAAGGCTTGCCTTAAATCTCGATATCTTAACTAAGGCTGAGCAGCGTGTTGAGTCGTTGCGGAAACAGTTCTTCGATATGGTCGAGAAGGAAGGCGAGATCCAGCAGCGTCTGGATACACTGGAAATTGATATTCGTCCGGATTCGATCGAGCGAAACGTGGCATTTGCCGGATCGCTCCGGCCCGAAGTTCTGCGTGAGGCTCGACAGAAAAATCTTGCTGCCGAACGCACCAAACTTCAGACTCTACTTTCAGAGGTCCAGAGAAATAAAGCGAATCTCGAGACAAACATCTCTCGGGCAGATTCACTCGTCGAGCGTCTTCGAACGAAACTTGAACGCGAGATCGATGAGGCTTTGGTCGAGAGCGAAAAGGCCGTCGATCAGTTCTGATCCGCATCTGCCGACAGCTTCTTAACTTTCTCAGCACAATTCGCCGCGACGGTAAGCATTGCGATCGTTCGCAGGAACTTGTCGTCGATCGCACGAGCGTTTGACAGCCCCAGCTCAAAGTCGTTTTTGCTTATCTCACGAAACGTGACCTCGAGGTCATAGCCCGGGACCGGATAGACGGTGTAGTACTGAAAGTTCTTTCCGATTATCTGCCGGAATTCCTGTTGGATGAAAAGGTCCGGGTCCGTCATTCGGTTGATCACGCGAACCGCTTCGCCCAGCTCCTCCAGAGCAAACCCATGGTTGAACCGTTCGTATTGATGTGCGAGCCCGAGCAGTATCTTTGCCTTTGTCACAGAACTTTCGGTTGAACGAGCAAGCTTTGCAACCTCGTTCAGGGTCTGGTAAGCAGACGCACGATCGTTGACGTTTTCCAGTTGCTTTTCTGCCAGCAGGAATGCCAGCTTCGATCGGTGTTCAACCTCGGGCACCTTTTTCGAATACGCTTCGGCATCAGCAAACCGGTCTTCTTTGATCGCAAGATCCGCTCGCAAGAACCAGAAATAATTGCTGATCGAGTTTCTAACCGGCTCCTCTTTGATCTTGCCCAACCACGATTCAGTTATCCGAAAATGCTCCTCGGTCTTGCTGGATGTAACCAGGTTCAGGACCATCATGTCGGTCAAGGTGCCTTTCTCGTCAGCTTCTTCTGCCCGCATCAGCACGGCAGCAAAACCGCCTGCTGCGGCCTCATTTCGCTTTTCGCCCGCCTGAACCGCTTGCTGCATCTCTTCGGTCAGAAGTGAAGAAACGCGTGCCCTCGCTTCGCCAAACCGCTGAAGCAGGAACGGAAGGTCCTGGATTATGATCGGCTCGAGTTCAGCAAGTGCCGAAGCCATGTGAACGGGTTCCGGCTGATGATAGTCTTCGCGCGGCATGTTGCGTTCCTGCGGATTTTCTGAGAACGCGATCACACGATTTAGAAATGTTTCGACGAACAGCCGCTGCAGATCACGATCAGGGGCAAAACCTTCCGGTACGCTCGTACCGTACTGCAGCTTTGCAACACCAAAGATCTGGCCTCGGCTAAAAGGGTAAGAGGAAAGAAACAGCATCCGGCGGGGCGTCGCATTTCGATAGTTAGAGACCAATTCGCGATAAAGATTGTCGCCAAAGCTGCGGTCTGATCCGGCCGCCGCGTAGAGAGCGAAAAGCCAGTGGTAGTCCAAGGGGTACTGCATCACCCTTCGGTAGAGATACATCGCAAGAGCCGGATCGCGTTCAACGGAAAGGCCGGCGAACGACAGCAGTTCCTGTATCTCGCGCGACCGATCGCCGGGCTTTCGGTCCTTTGCAGACTTCTGGTATTCCTCCATCACTTCGTCCGTCAGCCGGCGTGCCCATGCCGCATCATGTTTTGCGATCGCCTTTATCACTTCGAACCGATGGTCCGGCACCTGGACCTTGACAGCTTTTGGGTCATCGGAGACGGCCTTGTTTTCAAATCCCTTTTCGCGGAAATTTTCGAGCGCGGCCTTGTAGGCTTCCGTAAAGTACGACCGTGCGGCAGGCTCATCGATCGGCCAAGAAAAATCGGCAAGACGGATAAATATCTTGATCTTTTTGTGAGGTTCAGTGACGGACCTACCCTCAACCGCAAGCTGTGCGGTGAGCGACCTGGAAAAGTCCTGGTCACACAAGAAATGCTCGTCGCTCGATGTCTGGCCCGAGATCGCGACCGCAAGTAGAAGTGGAAGTGCAATACGAAGGAGTTTCATAGGATCGACCCCCGGCTATTCAGATCTTCGGATTATACCACGCGAGATCTAGCGGCCGGTTCCAAAGATCGCTCCGGTATGAAGCAAGGCCGGCACACGATCGATGCCATCGCGACCGAGTATTCCGAGTATTCGTAGAAACGATCGAGGCGGCCCGCATTGTCGAGTCGCAAGCGATTAGTCGACGCGATGGGTGCGACCGGCATTGCAGAGTTTACAGATCTCGACCCCCATTTTGGGTGTGTCATTTTGACCCGTTCAGAGCTATATGCGGCGCTAGTTATGTTTTGACCCAAGGTCGGATCAAACCACTGACGCAGCGTATCTCACAAAAAATACGTCACCACGCGCTGTTTACGGGGCCACTGGCGAGAAATTTACCGCCACCTGCAAGACCTGTGGTCACCATCCGTTCCTAATAGTGATATATCGCTTTACTCTTCCCGGTTTAACCTTATTTTGGAGAAGATCATGCACCTCAGAAAGCCCATTCTCGGCCTGTTCCTTTTACTTTCAGGCCTAATTACCGCGAGTTCGATCCAGGCACAAGGGGTCATCATCCCGCGGCCGTGCCCTTCGCCGCGTTGTCCGCCGATACCGCGACCGGTCCCGCTTCCAAACGTCTTGCCCGTTAAGTCTATTAAATTGAACACTAAGATCGACGGACAAGTTGCGACGACCCATGTCGAACAGGTATTTCGCAACGACACCAATATGACGCTTGAGGGAACGTACTTTTTCCCGATCCCTGAAACTGCTTCCGTGGTTGAGTTCTCGATCTGGGAGAACGGGAAAAAACTCGTCGGCGAGGTCCGTTCACGTGAGGAAGCACGGCGTATTTACGACGCGATAGTACGAAGTCAGCGAGATCCGGGCCTGTTGGAATATGCCGGAAAGAACCTGCTGCAAGCGTCCATATTCCCGATCCCGCCCTTATCCGATAAGAAGATCGAGCTCACGTACTCGCAGGTCCTGAAAGCCGAATCCGGCACAGTTTCATACACTTACCCGCTCGGAACAGGCCGAAACCTTTGGCGAAATCAAGCAGGCGTTGAATCGCGGCCCCAGGGCGTTCCCGCTCAAACATTCGGCACCGTATCCGGGAAGATCGAGATCACAGGCCGTGAGGCACTCCGCAATATTTATTCGCCGTCGCACAACCTCGATATAGACAAACGCGGCGAGCGATCGGCGACCGTTACGTTCGAGACATCCAATAACGACAATGACTTACAGCTGTTCTACGGCATCTCGGACGAGGACTTTGGAATGTCGTTGGTGACGTACCGCGAGCCTGGAAAGGACGGATATTTCCTGCTTCTGCTGTCGCCGAGCGATAAAACCACGCGAACGGAAGTTGTTAACAAAGACATTGTTTTTGTGCTCGACACGAGCGGTTCAATGGCGGATGCAGGCAAGATCGAAAAGGCACGCTCAGCCCTGCTTTTTGGCATTCGGACCCTAAACGACGGGGATCGATTCAATGTAATCAATTTTGCCGGAGAGGAACACTTAATGGACCGCGGCCTGATACGGGCTGACTCCGCGGGGAAACGACGAGGTGAGGAATTCGTTCAGAATCTGCGTGCGACCGGCGGAACTAACATAAATGACTCGCTTATTTCGTCTTTGAAGCAGTTCGACAATAGCAGTCGTGCAAAGATGCTTGTCTTCATGACCGACGGACTGCCCACGGTTGGTGAAACGAACACTGAGCTTATCGTCGCAAATCTCGCAAAGGCAAAGAACGTCGATGTTCGGATATTCCCATTCGGGTTCGGATATGACGTTAATACCGCCTTGCTCGATAAGATCGGGAGCGAAAACGGCGGGATATCAGACTATGTGCAACCTAAAGAAGATCTTGAAGTAAAGGTTTCTAATTTCTTTTCTCGTGTGAGTTCGCCCGTGCTTTCGGGCCTTGAGCTTGATATGGGCTCGGTAAACGCTGACCTAATGTATCCGCGAAAATTGGGAGACCTTTTCCGCGGGATGCAGCTCGCGATAATTGGCCGCTACAAGAACGAGTCCGATCTTCGCAACGTAACTCTGACCCTGCAAGGTAAGAGCGGTACGGAGATGCGTTCCTTCCGATACGACGGCCTAAGTTTTCCGGAACGCAGTACCGAGAACGAATTCCTGCCCAGATTATGGGCGAGCCGGCGAGTTGGCTGGTTGGTCGAGGCCATTCGGGTAAACGGAGAGACAAAGGAACTCAAGGACGAAGTAATGGAACTCGGCACCAAATACGGGATCGTAACTCCGTATACGTCCTATCTCGCAACCGATGGCAGCTTTGTTTCTACGCAGCGAGACGCCAGCGGCAGGGCCGCGATGGCACCGCGTGCCGAAGAGCGGATGAGGTCTGTAAGCGGTGCAGACGCGGTTCAAATGAGCGTTCAGCAAAATCGCCAAAAGATGAATGCTCAGATAGTTACGGACGGCATCGAGTCGTCAGAGGACCAGATATTAGTGCGTCGCACGGCCACGAACCAATTTGTCGGTAACCGAAACTTCTTCCTGGAAAACAATGTATGGGTCGATTCGGAGTACACATCAGAACGTAGACTTCCGGAAACGCAGGTTAGGTTCGGAAGCGATGAGTATTTCCGCCTGATCGAGCGTGAAAGGGAACTGGCGAAATATCTCGCGATCGGTGAACAGGTGACGGTCGTCTGGAATGGGCGTGTTTATCGTGTGACGGAGTAAACGCGTCGGCAAATTTGGCGGTACTGCACCGTCTCTTACGTGACCTTATGTTCATTTCAGGTTATCCTGAAAGCATAAGGTCACTCCCCATTATCCCCGTGTATCTCGTTTTTGGAGGAAATTAGTGCGTTTTTCGATCAGGCCTCTTTTTTGTCTGTATGCTGTCGCAGCTGTCGCTACCTTTGGACAGGGCGGCTGGCGTTCATCCAAGGTCGATGCTAAAGGCGACCTGGTAGCGGTTTATTTCACATCAGATAAGAAAGGTTGGGTCGCGGGCGATGCAGGTTTTCTTGCATCCACTAACGACGGCGGTGCGACTTGGATCCCGCATGAATTGAACACAGGCGAAGATATAAACGAGATCTATTTCCGAAATGACGATGACGGATACCTCGTCGCCGGGCGAAAGATGTTCGTCACCTCGAACGGCGGACGGACATGGCAGGAAACTACGCTGGTTCGACAGGGCGAGATCCGATCTGGAACACCGGAGTTTCTGAGCATTCGGTTCGCTGATCGTAAGAGAGGGCTCGCGATCGGGTCGATCTGGAGAAAACAGGGAAAAGAGGACGTTGTCGTCGACTCCCTCGTTATGCGAACGGAAGATGGTGGTTCGACTTGGCAGCGCATCGCGGTTCCCGCACGCGGCGAGCTGTACCATCTCGACTACAACGGCAGCTCACATGCATGGATCGTTGGTGATTACGGTGTGATCCTTGCGTCCACCGACAGCGGGCGAACCTGGAGCCTGCAGGATTCCGGGACCAAATTGCCTCTTTTCAATGTAGATTTTCGCGATGATGATAATGGCTTTGCCGTGGGAAAATCGGGAGTGATCCTGCGAACCACGAACGGCGGACGTCGTTGGCAGCGAATAATAACCTCTTATCCCGAAACCCTAATGCGTGTCGATTTCGCTGACGACAAGAACGGCTGGATAGTCGGCCACCGCGGAACGATCCTTCGGTCATCCGATAAAGGCCTTTCGTGGGTGAAGCAGGAAAGCGGAACGACGAAGCATCTTTACGGGCTGTTTATGATGAAAAAGTACGGTCGTGCGATCGGTGCCGACGGCATGCTGCTTGAATACATCAGATAATCCTTCCAAAACTCACTTTTTCATTTAACAGTTTCGTAAAGCTGTGTTATGTTACATCATAATTTCTGCACCCAAATCTTGTAACCATAACGAGATCTTATACAACGAAAACAAAAAGTACGGAGGAGTGAGATGGGCAATCTAACTTTCGGGAAAGCATTTGCGGCTCTTGCCATGATGCTTTCGCTAAGTCTCTTCACCGCGGCCCAAGGTACGACGTCCCGTGTTACCGGGACAGTCACCGATACCTCGGGAGCTGCGGTCGCAGGAGCCTTAGTAACGTTGACGGTCGAAGGCACGAGCAGGGGCTTGACCTCAATGACCAATGACAACGGTGTCTACCTTTTCGATCTTATTCAACCCGGCACCTATACGCTATCGGTTGAGAAAGAAGGCTTTAACAAGTATGTCTCCAGCGGCAACAGTGTATTGGTCAACATTCCTTTGACCATTAACCCGGTCCTGGCAGTCGGTGACGTTTCAGTCGTTATCGCCGTCGAAGCTGACGCCGATGTCGTCACAACAGCAACGAGCGGCAACGTCGGTTCAACCATCGAAACGCGGGAACTAGAAGCGCTACCGATCGTTGGTGCTCGAGGACGAAATCCGTTCGATCTGCTGAATTTCCAGCCGGGTGTTGTAAACGGGGCAAATACAGGCGGCGGCATCCACGTGCATGGTTCACGTGACCGTGCATTTAACTTCACCCTCGACGGCATCGACATCAATGAGTCGACTGCGGGTGGCTCAAACTTTACGCCTCTTCGTCCGAACCCGGATTCGATCCGTGAAGTCCAGATCATTACAAGCAATTTCACCGCGGAACTTGGCCGCTCGTCCGGTGCTCAGGTGTCGCTTACGACACGATCGGGGACGAATCGCTTCTCGGGAAACTTGTTCGAGTACTATCAGACGCCCCGTTTCCACGCTAACGAGTGGGAGTTCAATAAGCAGGGAATCGACAAGCGTCAATTCGTACAGCACATCTATGGCGGAAGCTTCGGTGGGCCACTGTTCAATCCGGGATTTGGCGAAGGTACGAAGTTCGACCTGCTGAAGGATCGGGCTTTTTTCTTTGTTAACCTACAGATGCTGCGTGCCAGTGAAACTCGTCTGCAATCGCTGACGGTTTACACGCCCCAGGCTCGGGCCGGGCTGTTCCGTTATGTGCAAGGCGGCCGAAACGCACCTGCGGGCACTGCGACATCAACCACATTTCCGACAGGTGCCGCTGTAAATCCAGATGGCTCACCGCGATATCCGGCTTGCGGACCCAACGTAACGGGTGCCTGTATTCAGACCTATGACATCACCACGGGACGCCCGGTAACGGTTGACCCGTTCATTATGAGCCTGCTCGCCAGCCAGCAGGGGCCGAATGACTTCACGGCGGGAGACGGGCTGAATACGGGCGCTCTGCGGTTCGTTGCTCCTCAAACCGAGAAACAGTACGACCTCTCGATGAAGTTTGATTTCAAGATCAATGACCAGAACCAGTTTTACATCCGTTGGGCACAGGGTGAACAGAATACCTTCGGCGACATCGCGAATGCGGGCCTGCAACGCATACAGGATGGCATCAGCTGGATCGACACGTTCCGCACTCCGCAGAACCTGGCTATCAACTATCGCTGGGCGGGTTCCTCGCGGTTCGTAAACGAGTTCATCTTCGGAATGAACCGTTTCGGTTTCAAGTTCGAATACCCGGGTGCGAATTCCAACGTGCCGTTCGTTTTGAACACCGTCACTGACTTCGACCGGAACTTCGCTTACAACGCTCGAACCTCGCGTACATGGCAGTTCGTCGACAACATGACCTACGACCTATCGCCGCATACCTTGAAATTTGGTATCAATTTCAGATTTGGAAACCAGATCGACGACCGTTCGTCGGCAGGTGGCCAGATCGAACCGCAGATCGGATTTGGCACGGGGTCGAGCGATTTCAGCGGCTGGGGCGTTCCAACCGCCGGAGCGGCCAGCATAAATACGAATGACCGAAACGTACTTCTGGCCACGATCAATAACTTGATCGGCCGTATCGGCAGTTTTTCACAGGGTTTTGTGGTAAGTCCGGATAACCCGAACGCCTTCGCTCCTCCGGGAACGCGGTGGATCTACCACGCGACATATCCGGAATACGACTTTTATTTCCAGGACACGTGGCGTGCTGCCCGAAATCTGACATTAGATCTCGGACTTCGATGGGAAGTCAAACTCAGTCCCGGATCAGTCGGCCTCCCGCTTCTGCGGCCTAGCTTGCCGTTCACTATCGGTGCTCCCCCGACCAACGCCCTCCGTTGGGAAGAAGGTCCGCTCTACAAGAATGACTGGGATAACTTCTCGCCATCAGTTGGCTTCGCATGGGATCCTTGGAACGACGGCAAGACTTCTGTTCGAGCTAACTATCGCCTGTCGCAGGATAGGTTCCCGTCTCAGGTATTCGCTAACTTTGTTTACCAAAGCGCTCCGGGCAATACGTTCCAATACACGGCCACAGGCATCGGTTCCCAGAACCTCTTGATCCGTAACGGAATTCCGGCGATTCCTGCGATCGCTTCGCCCGATGCTCTTCGCCAGCCGCCTGCATTCTCGTCGGCGAGTATCGTGACGCTCGACCCTGATATCCAGTTCCCGGAAAGCCACTCTTGGTTTGCGGGAGTTCAGCGTGAACTCTGGGGCGATAACGTCCTCGAGGTCAACTATATCGGGCGACGTGGCGTACACCTTTTCGGTGCGTACGATCGCAACCAGGTCGATATATACGCCACTGACCCACGATGCGGTGGGCAAACATTTCTCGAAGCCTTTAACCAGGCTCGTGGTGGGGCGACCGATGTGTGCTTGTTCAACGCCCTTTTCACCGGCGACCCGACAAATGCAGCTGGAACCGCTACGTTCCGTGGTATCCCAGCTGTGGCGACCACTCTTGGTACAGGACCGACCGGCGGAAGCGTTGCTAACGCTGCCTTGGCGGTGTCTCAGCGAACGTGTCAGGCGGCTGACGTAACTGCCGGCCGTTGCACATCCACAGCACAGCAGCTGATCAGCCAGACTGTAGGTAATCCATTCCTGTTCCAAGATTACCCGCAGTTCACCGGTGCTTTGAACGTGCTTGAAACGAACGATCTTTCCCGTTACAACGGCCTTGAGATCATTTTCAAGAAGCGATTCAGCCAGGGCTTCAGCTACCAGGCTGCTTACACATACTCGATCTCCAAGGACACGCGTTCATTTGATCCGACCTTCGCTACGGCAAACCGTGGTAGTGCTCAGTCGGCTTCAAACACACCTTACGACATCGGCGACCGCTCGCTGAACTACGCGTGGTCTGATTTTGACCGCCGGCACGTTTTCCAAGGCATCTACAACTGGGAGCTGCCGTTTGGCCGAGGCCGTTTCATCGGAAAGAACATGCCGCGAGCACTCGATTGGGTGATCGGCGGTTGGCAGGTCTCCGGCTTGATAAATATCGCTTCGGGCAGGCCTTATACGTTCTATTCAGGACGAAATACGGTCAGCCAGGTGGTTCAGGCACCGATCAGCTGCGGCGGATGTCCGAGGAATCTCGGTACTCTGACAGAGGTGAACGGCATTCCGGTCTGGTTCACTGAGGAGCAGATAGCCGGATTTACTCAGCCCGAACCGGGTCAGCTTGGTGACACCGGACGTAACTACTTCATCGGCCCGCGTCAGTTCACGACTGATGCGTCGCTGGCGAAGAAGTTCCGATTCACCGAAAACATTAGCTTCGATCTCCGAGTCGACGCCAAAAACCTGACCAATTCACCTACCTACGGCCTGTCCGACGCTGCGATGCTCTACACCAGTTCGTCGCGTGGCCAGATCAACAACACCGTTCTCAGTTTTTCGAGAAGGGTACAATTCTCCGGAAAGCTTAATTTCTAAGCTATCCGCATTAAGCGAAAAGGCCCTGTGCGACACGCACAGGGTCTTTTTTTGTCGTCGATGCAACCGATGCGGATCTTCGCTCATCAAGTAAATGGAAGGCGAAAGTCGTTGCCATTCTGATTTGTTCGGCATCATTCTTTCCTGTTCCTCCTGTTTCTACCTATTTATGCCCGCTGGGGTTGTGGCCCGGCGGGTATTTTTGTGTCCGCGAGCATCGGCCGCGGCCTTAAATAAGACCTTGGAACTTGGAATCGAATCAACTGCCGTGACCACCGCAAGGTCGTCGGAGATCCGCAGCCGCTCGGCCCCGTCAAACCCAAATGCGGCAAGTCCGATGTTATATCTAAGTGCCCGGCGTGCGACTTCACGATCAAGTTCCCGGCCGTAACGGTTCACGAAGTCATTAAGCATTTGATCATCGACCGGATCCTCGCCAAATAATATGCGTCGACGTATCTCTTCGGTAAACGCCTGGCCGCTAAGGCCTGCATATGCGTTTCTACCATTCGCCGCGTCTCTGATGAATGAGAAGGCTAGATCATGCGTCTCTATCGCGTTCGATACGATCGGCGGCTGTTTCACGGGGACATCCGGTGCGATGCCGTCGCCGCCAAATACCGGGCGGCCAGTAACGGTACGCACGGCGTTTTCGCTGCTGCCGATCACCGCTGCCTGCTTCGTGTGTTTGAAGTAGTCGTAAAGGCCGGTGTCAGCATAATCCCGCTGTATCGAACGGCCTGCGGGCGTGTAGTATCGTGCGGTAGTCAGAGCGATTCCGGAGCCTGTCGGAAGTTCGACGACGCTTTGGACAAGGCCCTTGCCGAACGTCCGCTCGCCGACGATCACTGCACGGTCATTATCCTGCAGTGCCCCTGCGACTATCTCTGACGCTGATGCGGTCCCGCCGTCGACGATCACCACCAGCGGCATCGTGTCGGGCTGATGATTTGCCGAACGCCACACCTGTTCGTTGCCATCGCTACGTGTCCGCTGAGAAACTATCTTGGCACCTGCCGGCAAAAAGTACTCGGCGATCTCGACCGCCTGCTCAAAGATCCCGCCGCCATTGCCTCGCATGTCTATGACGAGGGAATCGATCCCCGAGAGCTTTAACTCTTCAAGAGCTGCACCGAATTCCGCCGCGGTCGTAAAGCTGAACCCGCCGGTCAGCGCAATGTAGCCAGTTTTTTCCGATAGCTTAAATGCGTCAGCCACCGTCGGTTGCGAGATGCGGCCGCGTTTCAGAGTGACAATCTCGGATGCGAGCGTATCCGCACGATCGATCCGCAGCTGTACCGTTGAACCCAGAGGGCCGCGTATCAACTGCCTGACGGCTGTCGAATCAAGGCCTTCGACCGCTTTTCCGTTTATCGCCGTGATCCGGTCACCGAATCGTAATTTGGCTTCGCTGGCCGATGTATTGGGCGTCGTGGCGATGATATAGACGGCCTTTTTGCCCTCGACGTCATACTCAGCGATCGTCAGGCCCGTGCCGTAATATTCGCTTTGATGTTCTCCGCGTAGCTCGGCAAATTTGGCCCGGTCGTAAAATTTGGAATGCGGGTCCAGCGACCGGAGCATTTCATTTATCGATGCGGCCGCGAGTGCGTCGGCATTTGCGTCGCCCGAATGTTTGCTTTTGATCACGGCTATCGCTTCAGCGATGTCGGAAACCAGGCTTGCGGTCGATGGGGCAATTGCGCTGACCTTTGGCTTGGCGGCCTTTTTGCCGGTCGAGGCGGAAAACATCTTGCCCGGCTCGATCGCGAATGATGATGTTTCCGGGACATTTAGCGCCTTTGTCTGTGACAACGTCGTTGCCGACAGGATCAGGATCGCGAGAACGTAAAGGCCTTTTCGATCGATCAGCTTCATAACCCCCCTTGATATCGCGCCTGTATGAACTCAGTTCATCACGGCGGCGAATACCGCGTCCTACGCAAATTCCGAACCAATAAAAACCGCTTTCGCTCTCTAAACACCGAATCCCCAGAGTATTCCAGCAAATTTCCTTAACCCTAAAAACGGTTTGCCATACCGCCCAAATTGGGTGAAAATCGATGCTATGTCCGAGCCCGCCAACACGGATCTTGCCGCGAAGCTGCAGCGGCTGATCGAAACGGTCGATATCGCGAACCTGCTGACCGAGCCGCTGACCAAATCGATCGGCGACCTTTTGGAGGTGTCCGCGAAGCAGATGAATTCGGCCGAGGCGTCAGTTCTTGTTCGCGACGGCGAGCAGGGCGACCTGCGTTTTCTTGCGGCGATCGGCCAGGTTGCCGATCAGCTACTGAATATGACCGTCCCGGCGGGGAAGGGCATCGCGGGTTTCGTTTTATCGTCGGGCCAGCCGATGGCGGTTTCGGACGTCGGTGAAGAAGAGACGTTCTACGCCGAGGTCGACCGATCCACCGGATATCTGACCCAAACGATACTTGCCACCCCGCTTCGCCGTAATGGTGAGGTGATCGGCGTTCTGGAATACATAAACCGCACCGGCGAGCCGCCATATGAGCCGTTCTCGCCGGACGAGATGGACCGTGCAGCACTCTTTGCGGATGCGATCGCGTCCTTGGTCGCGGCGTACGAATCGGCAAAGATGTTTCGCGATCTCGGGGAGAAGACGCTTGCCGATGACGACGAGATGGATATCTCTGAGGTCCGCAACTGGCTGACAGGCCTTCGCGGTTCTGCCGAGCATCGCGAGATGATGGACCTCGCCGTGCTGCTGCGTGAGATAGCCGGCCGCGGCGACGCTGAGCGGGCACTTTGCCGCGAAACGCTCGAGGCGATTCTGAAATTTTCCAGGTCCGGCAGCGATACGAGCTACTTGAGTTATTAGGGAATAGAACAATTCTGCTCCCAAGCCCACACGAAATATGACCACCGTAACCGGATTCGAAACATCCGACCTTACCTCGCGGGCTACCTATTTTCAGCTCGACGATGACTGGCGCCGTGCGTCGGGCAAGGGCGTTTCGGTCGCGGTCATCGACAGCGGTATCGACGTTTCGCATCCGGAGCTTACGGGCAAGGTGATCAGCTCGGTCGAGGCACGTGTCGACGCCAAGCGTATAGTTTTCGATCCGTCTGACAGCGGCGATTCGGCCGGCCATGGAACCGCCTGTGCCGGAATAATTTCCAAGATCGCACCTGACGCCGAACTCCACAGCATTCGTGTGCTCGGTGCCGGCGGGCTGGGCGACGGCCAGGCTTTTCTTGCGGGGCTCGAGTATGCGATCAAGCAGCGTTTTCGTGTCATAAATCTCAGCCTCGGTACTACCAAACCGCAGTTTTTCGCACCGCTTCACGATCTGCTCGACCGTGCGTACCTGGCGGGCTGCGTCGTGGTCGCGGCGGCGAATAATCTGCCGCATCCCAGCTTTCCGTCCGTCTTTTCCTCGTCGCTGATCTCTGTCATAAAGAGCGAAGAGACCGATCCGCTTAACTTCGGCTTTCACTTCGGCGAGGTCATCGAACTGACCGCACCGGGCGTCAACGTCCGGACCGCATGGCCCGGCGGCGGCCACCGCAACCTTACTGGCAACAGCTTCGCCTGTCCGCACATTGCCGGCATCGTCTGCTTGCTTCTCGAACGCTATCCCGAGCTCACGCCCTTTCAGGTGAAATCCGCTCTTTACGCGATCGCGAAGGAAAACTCTGCCGCTGCGCAGCCTGTCGTTTAAAACATCACGGATCAATCGGAACCTCCTCTCCATCGGAATTTCCCGAAAAGTGCGATGTTTGTCCCACGGGCGGTGAGTGCGCCTGGGACACGCTGGGACAAAAATAGGCATTTTTGCCGATATTCTCTCTCCGCGTTTCGTCATGCACCGATTCGTGCACGTATCGTGACACGGTTGAACGACCGATTCCGAGTTTCGCGGCGATCTCACGGACGGAATCGCCCGCGTTCGACATTTCGATCGCCCGCTTTACCTGTTCCTCACGGATCGCGTCGGCGAGAGCTGTTCCTTTTAGGTAATCCCCTACGTGGCGGGCTTCGGTCTCATTCTCAATAAAAGTAAACCCGAGCATTCGTCCCTGTCGCTGCAGGCGAAGGACGTGGACGGTTTCTTGGCTGAGGCGTTCGGCGGTGCTTCGCTGTTTCAGTGGCTTTAGGTAACGAAGGTCGTTCGAGAGGCTGCTTTTGCCCATGCCGACGATGTTGTCGGCGAAATTTGCGAGCATTTTTGAGCCTTGCAGATGCTTGAGCTCGATGGGCAGCCCGCGGCGGATCTTTGGCGTGTGGGCGAGGACGAGTATCGAGATGCCGAGCTTGTTTCGCATGTCGACCAGCGTCCGCATCAGACGCTGTGCGGCGGTCGAATGCTCGGTGCTCGCCGCGAGCCACGTAATGTTGTCGACGATCACAACCCGCGATCGCGTAAATTCGACCATTTCCGCGAGCGAACTGATCAGAAAACTGTAGCGATCCTCGTCTTCGTCCATGATCGGATCCATATTTCCGGGAGCACACCTGATGAAGTTGTCGGGAAAGAGCTGCTCTGCGTCACCGCTATCGGTGGTGCCGCTTTTGGTGACGCATTCTGTATCGTTGGTGCCGCTTTTGGTGACGCATCCGTTGGCGTCAGGATCGGTGTATCGAGCGGCAAACTGCTCGTCGGTCAGCTCAAAGTCAAAATAGAGAACTCGCTGCGGTTCGGTGTCCATCGCGAATGGCTCGACCGTCTCGCCGCCCGCGAGCGCCCGCGCGATCTGCACCGCGAGTGCGCTTTTTCCGAGACCTGTGTCGGCAAAGAGCAGCGTGATCTCGCCCTCGTGCCACATATCGCCGAATAGCCGTCGACGCGTGACCGTTTTCAGCGGCGTCTGCAGATAGGCGTTCGCGGTCCGTGCGGTAAAGAGATTGTCGCAGCGGACATAATCCAGATCGGGCAGGTGCTCGTCGGTCAGCTCGTCCATAGCGTGGTAGTTGACACCATTTCGGCCTCTAACAACACCTTCAGCCGCGACCTTTCGCCGCATGTAGTCGCGATATTTTTCCTGTTTTGGCGTCAGCTTGTACTGCGGCGGCTCCCATTTATCCACCTCACCATACAGAAACGGATATCGCTCGCGTGCCTCAGCCTCTTCCCGCTCCTCATCCCAAATATCCGGATCCTGCTCAGACATCGTAAACCTCCATAAAATACATTCGTTCAGCAAGGATATACGAATGTATCACAGAATGCAAGATGTATTACGGGTGACACAAAGGGAGTAGTGTTAGAGTAGTAGTTGCGATCGCGGATCGGCGGAAACGATTCGATGAGGATACGATAGAAGTCTAAGATCCGTGGTAGCAAGTGGCGCGGGTTTAAGGTCTGCGTAGCAGACTAAATAACATTAGCTACACATGAAGCGTAGCGGAATGTGTAGTCAGATTTCGTAACGGATCGAGCGTGTGAAACACGCGTTATTCCCAGAGATACCGTTCATCGAATTCGATCTGATTCAGTTGCAGCAACCGCATGTATTCGCGCTCGAACGTCCGCTTTAGGTGATGCTTTCTTTGTTTCCGAATATAGTCGGCGACGTCTTCGCAGGCCGATTCGCTTACAGAGAATGCTCCATATCTGCGCTGCCAAGCGAACGTGGGCTCTTTTGATTTTGCCCATCGCGAAGAACTCGCCTTAAGCTCACGCATGAAATCGGGAAAAGAAATGTGAAGGCTGAGGCGGATCAACAGGTGTACATGATCCGGCATTCCATTGATCGCCACCGGAACGCCGGAATGATTTTTCACGATACCGGCTAAATACATATAGAGCTCTTTTTCCCATGAGGGAGAGATCAAGGGGAGGCGGTCCTTTGTGGCAAAGACGATATGGAAGAGGAAATTAGTATGGGACATCGTGGGGAGTTACGCGTGTTTCACACGCTCATGGATTGTTTCTAAATCGTCTACACATTCCGCTTCGCTGCATGTGTAGCTAGTGAAATTACGTCTGCTACGCAGACTATTCCCGCTCTATTTTATCTGGCGCTAATTGCGTCCGCAACGGACCATACATTCCGCTTCGCTGCATGTGTAGCTGGTGAAATTACGTCTGCTACGCAGACTATACCCGGTCTATTTTATCTGGGGCTAATTGCGTCCGCAACGGACCATAGATTCCGCGTCGCTCCGTGTGTAGTCAGTGAAACCTATGTCTGCTACGCAGACTCTAGAAGCCTCGCTCGCACGTCATACAAAACATACCCAAACGCTCTACGCGTACCCACGTCCGCCCTATTCAACCTCGGTGGCGGGGCGGCGGCGGAACATTGTCAGGATGTACCAGACTACGCCGTGGGCTACGTAGGTGCCGGAGAGGATTAGCAGCACGTAGTTTGAGTAGAGCCAGATGAGCATGCCGACGGCGGCGATGACGAGGACGAGGTAGAGATTGCGGCGACCGCTGCCTGCGGTCTTGAAGCTGGTGTATTTGATGGTGGAGACCATCAGCACGCCGAGGACGGCGATGAGGATCATCATCAAATAGCTGAGGTAGTGTGCCTGGCCTTCGCCGTATGCATTGAGCGGCATCGGGGCGAAGTGGACGATCGAGGCCATCAGGCCGGCAGCCGGCGGTATCGGCAGGCCGACGAAGTTTTTCTTGTCGAGCTTTGGTGAGCCTTCGATCAGGACGCGAGGGCGCGTCGCCTGCAGATTGAAACGAGCGAGCCGAAAGGCTCCGCACATCAGATACATAAAAAGCAGGAAGACAGCGAGCCCGTGGGCGCTGCTCTGCTCAGGGAATGTGGCGCCGAACGACCAGCTGTAAACGAGCGCGATCGGCGCGATGCCGAAGGTCAGCACGTCAGCCAGTGAATCGAACTGCACGCCGATCTCGGTCGTCGTCTTGGTCATGCGCGCGACGCGTCCGTCGAGCGTGTCGAAAAGGATCGCGAGGCCGATGGCGACCGCTGCGTAATTGAAATAGACAGAGGCTGCGACCGGATCGATATGCACGATCTGGAAACCGCGGATCGAATAAAGCACAGCAAGAAAACCCATGCCGATGTTAGCGGCCGTGAACGCGGTCGGGATGACGTAAAGGCCTTTCTTGATGCCGCGATGCTTTGGTGATGTGTCTTCGGTTTCCATATTAGGTTTTTGCCGAGGCCCGAGCGTGAGCAAGGGCTTAGTAATGTCGCGGCTTGTGAGCCCTTGCTTACGCGCGGGTTTCTGCGGTTTGGGCCCTGGCGATGGCTGGGCTTGTAAGCCCTTGCTTACGCGCGGGCTTCTGCATTCGCGGGGGCCTCTGCATTGGCCGCAGTTTCAGCCAGGCGGCCGATGATCGTTACGCCGCCGACGACGCGGTCGCCGATGTTAACGGCAAGCTCGACGTTTGCGGGCAGCAGCAGATCGGTCCGCGAGCTGAATTTAATCAAGCCGAAACGCTCGCCGCGTGCGAGTTCGTCGCCTTCCTTGGCCCAGCAGACTATGCGGCGTGCGACGATGCCGGCGATCTGCGTAACGACGACGGTCAGGTCGCCGTTCGTGAGCGTCAGGGAATTTCGTTCGTTCAGATGGCTCGCGTCGTTGCTGGTCGCGGGCATTTTCTTGCCTTTGACGTAGTTGACCTTAGTTACTGTCCCGGCGATCGGCGAGCGGTTTATGTGAACGTCGATCGGCGAAAGAAACACGCTGACGACCTTGCCGAGCTCATTTTCTTCGATACGTGTGACCTTGCCGTCGGCCGCGGATACGATCAGGCCGTCGCCCTCGGGCGATTCGCGATACGGGTCACGGAAAAAGAAGGCCATGAACGCCGCCAACGCCGCGAGCAGCAGTGCCGCGATCCACCATCCCAAAAATGCGAGCAGCAACGCCGCTATCGCGGGGATCAGTACGAAAGGAAGACCTTCTTTAGCCATAAATGAATTAGAGGCCAGAATCCGAAGCAGCCGTGCAGTTCAAAATCCTAACCTCTTGAATTTGTTCAAGTTTAACCGAAAACGAACAGCTTTGAAAGCGGGTCGCGAGCGGTTCGGCGGCCCAGCGACGCGCAACAAAAAAGCCCGGCATTATCGAATGCCGGGCGTAAGAGGAGGATTGTATGAAGAAAATAAGGACTGGTTACCTCACCGGATGATCCTTTGCGTAGCTGTACGCACACCAGGCTGAGATCAGGTGTACTACCCACCCAAGCAGCCCTGCCGAGCCGATCCATGAAACACCGGTCAAAACCAACCAGATTATCCCGATAAGGATACGTCCGTTATAGATCTGACCAACTCCCGGGATCAGCAAACTTAAAAGTCCAGCAATTACGGGTTCGCGCATAGTTTATCAGAGCACCTCCGATAAAGGTTATACGCCCGAGACGGGCTTTTGTTCCCGAATTATTATTAATGTCCGAGAATTTCGTGAACGCCCGTGCTGATCAGGAAGAAAAGGGCGACGCCCGCAAAGACCGATAGAGAGACCAGCGGGCTTTTGCCGCCGTGGTGATTGACCTCGGGGATGAGGTCGCTGGCGGCGACGTAGAGCGTGATGCCGCAGGCGACCGGTATCGCGTACGCCACCGAGACGCCAAGCGCCGTTCCGAGCAGATAGAACAGGAGCACGCCAAGAAGCGTAGTTGCCCCGACAAGCGATGTGGCGATCAGGACCTCGCGAAAGCCTTTGCCCGCCGCCAGCATCATTGAGCCGATGGTAAAGCCTTCGGGGAACTTGTGCAGAAAGACCGCGATAAATACGAGCAGACCGATCGCGACGTCGATCTGTGCCGCGGCTGCGATCGATACGCCGTCAAAGAACGTGTGGATGAGCAGGCCTCCGACGCCCGTATATGCAGAACGCGTCGATAAAACGTGGTCCGAGTGGACCTCTTCGCCAAGGTGAAAGTGCGGCGCGATGGTGTGCTCGAAAAACTGCGTCAGCATATAGCCGCCGAGCAAAAGCAGCATCGGGATGTACAGGCTGTCGCCGGTCGAATCGCGTACCTGCCACAGCCGTACCGTTTGCGGGATCAGCTCAACAAATACGACCGCCATCATAAAGCCCGCTCCGAGTGCGAGCAGATAGCGCAGTACGCGACGATATTTGTCGTGAAGATTTGAGGGAAATAGGATCAGGCCGCCGAATATATTGGCGGCTGCGGCGAGAATGCCGAGTATCAAAAGCTGGATAAATCCGGTTTCCATCGAGCCAGGCGGTCAAGGTAATTTACAGCAAATGACATTCAAACAGAAAAGGCGGCGCAAGTGAAAATGCGAAACACTGAAAAGTATGCATATTTAAGCACCTGATTAAATTTACCTCGAATTAAACTCTTGACACCTGAAGCAGTTCCGCTTAGTATTCCTATAACAAGTCGGGGAAAAGCTTGGTTGGGTCACCAAATTTTATCACCGGCGAATGAAAGTAAGTGCTTAATCAGTTAAGCGCAGCCTCATTCAAAGACTCAATAACAATCCAGGTTCCAATTAATCGGTTCTTTACGGATCAATGGGAAAACCCGACTTTCAGCACCGAACTATCGACGGCCGGCGAGGCTAAGTCTGCAAGCCGGAGCTCTTTGAAATGGTATCTCACGACATACTTTCCCGCCACGTCACGGTCTTGCGGGAGGAAGCAGTCGAACTGCTGCAGCCGGAAAAGGGGTCGGTCTTTATAGATGCGACGCTCGGGTTGGGCGGCCACACGGAACTGATCCTCGAGCGAAATCCGCAGGCCCGCGTGATCGGCATTGATCAGGACGTTGAGGCCCTGGCGGCTGCTAAGGAAAGGCTTGGTGAGCTGGCATCGCGGGTCTCGTTCGTTCACGGCAACTTCTCAGAGATAATGCACCTTGCGGCGGAGAACGGCGTGTCGAAGATCGATGGCATCATCGCGGACCTAGGCGTTTCGTCGATGCAGGTCGATAGCGAGGAAAGGGGGTTTAGTTTTCGGTTCGACGCTCCGCTCGATATGCGGATGGACACGGAATCGGGCGGGGAAACGGCCGCGGAACTGCTGGAAAGGCTCTCCGAGGAAGAGATAGCGAACATTATATATAGATACGGCGAGGAGCGAGCCTCACGAAAGATCGCCCGCCGGATAGTTTCAGCGAGGAACAGCGGCAAGCCGATCACCACAACATTTGAACTTAAGAAATTGGTTGAATCATGCGTCAGAAGCAGTCCGAAAACACAGATACATCCCGCGACGCGAACGTTTCAGGCGCTCAGGATCGCGGTGAATTCGGAGCTCGATATTCTCGAGCAGTTCCTGAAAGATTCGGTCGGTCTGCTGCGGAGCGGCGGCCGGTTGGCGGTCATAAGCTTTCATTCGCTGGAAGACCGCATCGTCAAACAAAGCTTTTTACGCCTCTCGGGGCGTTGTGAATGTCCGCCGCGGATGCCCGTTTGCATCTGCGGAGCGGAAAAACTGGGGAACATACTCACACGCAAACCAATTGTTCCCGTTGAAGAAGAGATCGCTCGAAATCCACGAGCACGCAGTGCAAAGCTCAGAGCGATAGAAAAGGCCTGAAGCAGGACCTGAACTACCGGAAAGGAAATAGCAATGAAACGACGAAACACCTACCGCAACCGCCACACGTCGAACGCCCTCAGCGTCCCCAACGGATTTTCCTGGACCTACTTCCTGATCACGATCGTCGCCGGTTTGATCTTTGCAACGGGCCTTTTCTTTGCGGCGCGGCAGCACTTTGTCGCGATGGAACTTGGGATCAAGAATGCGAAGCTGCGAAATCAGCTGAATGACCTAGAGAATGAAAAACGCCGTCTGGTACTAGAGCGGACCGTCGCACGCACGCCGCAGCATTTGAAAAAGAACGCGAAAGCTCTCGGTTTCCGCGAGAACACAGAATTGGCAGAAGCAGGGTTCACTGAGGACCGGCTTCTAGCGGCCGCTGCTACGACCGCGGCGGACAAAGCGAGCAAGGCGGATGCCGCCGCCAAGCCCGCTGCCGCAAAGGCGGCTGAGATCAAGCCTGCCGAGGCAAAGCCGTCTGCGACCGCGACCGCCAAAAAGACCGAGCGCCCCGAGCGTGAACGCAAGACAGCCGCCGCCGAGCCCACCCGGTCTGAGGGCAGGGCACGCGTGATCGCAACCCGCGACGCTGACGCAGTCGAGTCGCGGCCGCGGACCGTCAAGACCGTTATGACCGACACAACTGCACGTGCGGCCTCAAAACTCCGCTAACTAATAGATCGCATTTAGCCCATGAAGCGACGAAAGATCACGAAACGAAAGCCGAAACAGGACATGCGGCAGGTGGCCTTCACCCGCTTTATGTTCATTATCGCCGTTCTGGTGCTGTGGTTCGGCGGCGTCGGAGCGCGGCTCGTTTACCTGCAGGTGCAGGAGCACGAGTGGCTGCGTGACCGTGCGTTAAAACAGCGGATCGACGTTAAAAAATCGCGTCTGCTGCGCGGGTCGATACTTGACCGGAACGACAGCCTGTTGGCGATGAGTCTTAAGGCAAAGACGCTTTATGCGGACGCGACGCAGATCGACGACCCGGCCGAAGCGGCAAAAAAGATCGCGAAAGCGATGGACATCAAGCCAGCGCCTCTGGTGAAGCTGCTTACCGAAGCAAAAGAGGCAGAGCGGAAGTTCGTCCCGATAGCGAAGGAACTGGACGAGGAGACGGCCGTCCGTCTCAATCGACTACTTGAAGATCCGGACGTCAGGAAGGCGGATCTTCCGAAATTTGCGGGGCTTCACTGGCGAGAAGACCAGAAACGCAGCTATCCGCAGGGAACACTGGCGGCACACGTGATCGGCTTCAGTAATGCCGAAGGCGTCGGCCAGGCGGGCATCGAGCAATCGCAGAACGAAAGCCTGTACGGTGCGGTAATAAAAAAGGTGCAGGAGCGCGACCGTCTCGGCCGCGTATATGACGAAACAGTCTCGGAGCAGTCCGAGCCGAACTCGGTCGTGCTCACGATCAGCTCGTCGATACAGTACAAGGCCGAAACGGCACTGCGGAACGCTGTTGAAAGCTCGGGTGCAAAATCGGGAATGGCGGTCGTGCTCGATCATAAGACGGGCGAAGTGCTCGCGATGGCAAACCATCCCACGTTCGACCCCAACGATCTGAAGGGGATCGGCGAAGAGAACCTTCGCAACAACGTGGTTCAGAGCTTCTATTCGCCGGGCTCTGTTTTCAAGCTCGTGACATACGGTGCGGCATTGAACCGCGGCCTGATCACGCCGGACGCCGAGATCGACACCGGCAACGGCACGATCGAGGTGGCAAAGCGCCGGTTCAAAGATTCGCGTGCGCTCGGACGCATCTCCTACGTCAAGGCGATGGCGGTTTCGAGCAATGTTTGTGCGATCAAGACGAGCATGCGTGTCGGCCGCGAAAACTTCTACGAATCGATCCGCGATTTCGGTTTCGGAAAGCCGACGGGCATTGATCTTCCGGCCGAAACCGGCGGAATGGTCAGGCCTCCCGAAAAATGGTTCGGCGACTCGCTCGCGTCGATGTCTATCGGCTATGAAATCGGCGTTTCTCCGTTGCAAATGGCTACCGCTTTTGCGACGATAGCAAACAACGGCTTGCGGGTTCAGCCGCACATCATCAAAGAAACAAGACGGGCGGACGATACCACTGTATCCGTTGCAAAACCTGAAACTAAAAGAGTTATCAGTGAGGAAGCGGCTGCGGGACTGCGTCGCATGCTGCGTGAGGTCGTCGTTTCAGGCACGGGTAAGAAGGCCCGAGCCGCCGGCTACAGCACTGCTGGGAAAACAGGTACGGCTTGGAAGTACGATCCCGCGATCAAGCGGGTCAGCTCGGCGAAATACGTCTCGTCATTTATCGGTTTCGCACCTGCCGAGAACCCGCGGATCACGATCGCGGTCGTCGTCGATGAACCGCGGATCGGCGGCCGTAATGGCGGCGATGTCGCAGCACCCGTATTCAGCGAGATCGTTGAGGGCGTGCTGCCTGAACTGAAGGTCTCGCCCGATGGTGCATTGCCGCAGCCGGAGCTCGAAGCCATCGAACCGGTCGATGAATCGATCGGCTTGGGCGAGCTGGTCGGCGAAGCGGTGCAGCCGGCATTAAGCGAGGCTCCGGCGGGGTCGACCGCAACCGATGCGGAACTGCCAAAGGCCAGCGAAAGGCCGACAGCCGAACCGAAGCGTGTTGAAAAAAGCGTACCGCGAGTAACCGCGGAAAAACCGGTCCAAAAACCGACGGAAGGCACGCGGCCCCGGACCGTCAAACCGGCAGAAAAACCCAAAGTAATCAATAAACAAAAACCGAAGGAAAAGACTTGATCCTCAAAACCGCGATCGAATATATGAACGCCCTCGCCGCCGGGACAGACCCCGCATTGACGGCACGCGATATACGGTCGGTAGCGATCGACTCGCGGGAAGTTGAGGCGGGCGGCGTTTGTTTTGCGCTTGCACAACCCGATTACGCGAATAACGGTTTCAACGGAGAATTTGAGGACGCGACACAGTTCGTTCCGACCGCGTTTGGAAATGGTGCGGCGGTCTGCGTGGTTCGTGAGGATAGATTCGAGGCACATCGCGGCGAACTTGCTGACTTTCGCTCAAAGTTGATCTTTGTCGACGACACCATCGCGTCGCTGCAGGCACTGGCACGCGGAGTTTATCAGGAATGGAACCGCCCGATCGTAGCCATTACCGGCAGTGCCGGAAAGACGACTGCAAAAGAGCTGACCGCACACGTGCTTTCATCGAGCGGCCGCAAAATTCTCCGCAATATCAAAAATTACAACAACGGACTCGGGCATCCGCTGACGGTTCTTAACCTGCTCAAAGACGTCTCGTACGACGCGGCTGTTCTCGAAATGGGAATGTCGACGCCCATGAACGAGATCGCTCGTCTTTGCCGAATAACGCCGCCGGACGTTGCGGTCGTGCTGAACGTTTTGCCGGTGCATGTCGAGCATCTAGGGTCGATCGAGAACGTTGCGAAGGCAAAGGCAGAGATCGTCGAAGGTATGAAGGACGGCGGAACGGCCGTGCTTAACGCTGATGACCCACGCGTGCTGGCGATGAGCGAGCTGAGTCACGGCGATGTGATCACATACGGCATCGATAAGGAAGCCGACGTTCGCGCTGCGGATATCGAAGTCAAGGGACTCGGCGGCGCGAGCTTTACGCTGACGGTTCAGGGCGGTTCGGCGCGTGTCGAATTTCCGCTGAACGGCCGACACAATATCTTGAATGCACTCGCGGCGGCAGCAGTGGGAGTCACATTCAGCATGGATATCGATCTGCTCGCAAGTTCGCTGAGCTCGGTCGCGGCACCGCCGCAGCGTGGCGAAGTGCTGAAATTTGCTGCAGGGTTTACGGTTATCAACGATTCTTACAATTCAAACCCGGACGCACTGCTTTCAATGGTCAGAACTCTTGTGGAAGGCAGCCGAGATGCGATACGGACAATAGTGGTCGCGGGTGAAATGCTTGAGCTTGGGCCCGACGCCGCGAAACTCCACCGCGAGACCGGCCGAGCGATCGCGAAAGCGGGAGTTGATCACCTGATCGCAGTTCGCGGGCTCGGGCAGGAGCTGGTCGAAGGTGCACTCGAGGCCGGAATCGCGAATGCTGAGTTCGCCGCTGATTCCGATGCTGCAGCCGAGATGCTGGTTGGATCGGTAAAAAAGGGCGATGCGGTGCTGGTGAAAGGGTCGCGTGGAGTGCGGACCGAAAAAGTGATAGAAAAGCTGCTGGAAAACTTTGAACGGGAGGAAAGCGTGCCGGCCTAGCGAAAGCTGCGGCAAGCGAAGATACGGTAAATGCTCTATCACCTCTTATATCAGATGATCTTTCGGCAGTACGGAGCCGCGAGCGAGTCTTACTTTTATAAAGGCCTGAACGTTTTTCAGTACGTGACGTTTCGCACGGCGTGGGCGACCATCACGGCCCTGCTGCTTTCGCTGTTTCTGGGCAAATTCGTCATCCGCAAGCTGAACGCTCTAAAGGTCGGGCAAGAGATCCGCGAAGAGCTTTCCGAGGAGCACCAGGCCAAGAAGGGAACGCCGACGATGGGCGGCGTGCTGATACTCGGTGCGGTGTTCATTTCAACGCTGCTGTGGGCAAGGCTTGACAGCCTTTTTCTTTGGCTCGCACTCGGTGCGACGACGCTGTTCGGGCTGATCGGTTTCGCCGACGATTACATAAAGATCGTCAAGAAAAGAAGCCTCGGGCTGACCGGAAAACAAAAACTCGCAGGCCAGCTGCTGACGGCGTTGATCGTGTGGGCGGTGCTGTACTTCTTTACCAACTACACGTGGAATCTGAGTATTCCTTTCCTAAAGGACACGGCACTCACGAGCATCACGGTCATTCCGCCGATACTTTATCTGGTCTTTATCATTTTTATCCTACTCGGTGCGTCAAACGCGGTGAACCTGACCGACGGACTTGACGGCCTTGCGACCGCGGTGACGTTCATCGCAATGGCCGCACTGACAGCACTGACCTACGTCGCGAGCGACCGCCGCTGGGCTGACTATTTGGACATCACACACAATCCGGCATCAGCCGAGCTGACCGTCTTTTGCGGTGCGATGGTCGGGGCGAGCCTCGGCTTTCTTTGGTACAACGCACCGCCGGCCGAGGTCTTTATGGGCGATGTCGGCAGCCTCGCGATCGGCGGAGCTTTGGGGACGGTCGCGGTACTGACGAAACAGGAATTCCTGCTGCCGTTCATCGGCGGTGTTTTCATTCTGGAGGCCCTGTCAGTGATGATCCAGGTGTCTTTCTTTAAGTTCACAAAGCGGACCGGCGGCGTGGGCAAACGAGTGTTTCTGCAAGCACCGCTGCACCACCACTTTCAAATGTCAGGCTGGAAAGAGCCGAAGATCGTCTTTCGATTTGTGATCGTCGCGATCCTGTTCGCTCTGTTGAGTTTGTCGACGCTGAAGCTGCGTTAGTTGATGGAGATAAAGGGACGCAAATCTTTAATTTTAGGCGCCGGTCGATCTGGCACGGCGTCGGCCCGTTTTCTTGCAGAGCGCGGTGCGACGGTGGCGTTGCACGATCGGAATGATGTTGAGAAATGGACTGAAGAGGCGCGGTCACTGAAGGAATCTCACGGCGTTGGGTTGGTCTCCGGGAATTTGCCGTCGTGGCTGCTTGATCAGATAGATCTCGTAGTTATCTCGCCGGGTGTTCCGACAAGCACTATCCCGGCACGATATGTTGACCGGAAAGACGGCGAGGTGATCGGGGAAGTTGAGCTGGCGTATCGGTTTATGAAAGGCCGGATCGTCGGAATCACCGGCTCGAACGGAAAGACGACGACGACGACGCTGATCGGCGAGCTGCTGAAAGACGCGGGAATCAAAACGCAGGTTGGCGGAAACATCGGAACGCCGCTGCTGACGCTGGCCGAGAGCTCGACCGATGAGACCTGGACGGTTGTCGAGCTTTCTAGTTTTCAGCTCGAGACGATCGTGGATTTCAGGGCGAACGTCGCGATCTGCCTAAATGTCACGCCGAATCACCTAGACCGCTACGATTCGTTCACTGACTACGCCGCGGCGAAGCACCGGATATTTATGAACCAGACGCCGGACGACGTCGCGATATTGAACGCAGACGATCCGGTGACGGTGGATTGGGCTGCGGGGCTGCGAGGAACGGTCTCAATGTTCAGTGTCAAAACGGAGCCTGACAACGGGTTGTTCCTCCGCGGACGCGAGCTGATCGCCCGGTCGAACGGTAAGGAAAAGGTGCTGACATCGCGAGACGAGATCTTTCTTCGGGGACTGCACAATGTCGAGAACGTGCTTGCTGCACTGGCTGCGGGACTGGCGTGCGGAGCTTCGCCGGAATCGATGCGGCGGACGATCGCCGAATTCAAGGGCGTGGAACATCGGATCGAATTTGCCGGCGAGATCGCAGGCGTGAAGTTTTATAACGATTCCAAAGCGACCTCGGTCGATGCGACGGTCAAGGCGCTTGAGGCTCTCGGCGATAGCGAAGGGAAGACGGTTTTGATCATCGGCGGCCGCGGAAAAAATGCTCCGTACGCACCACTGATCCCGCTGACCGAGAGGTCGGTGCGTGCACTCGTTGTTATCGGCGAGGACGGCGACAATATCGAGAAGCAATTGAAGGGAACCGCACCGATAGAGCGGGCGGAGTCGATGAAAGACGCGGTGCGGGCCGCTCAGTCGATGGCACAGACGGGCGACGCGGTTTTGCTTGCACCTGCGTGTGCGAGCTTTGATATGTTCAAAAGCTTTGAAGAACGCGGGACGGTCTTTAAGGCGGCGGTCGCGGAATTAAGCAGTTTGCAGGCGGCGGTATAGATGACAGCTGAACGCACAAGATCAGACCTGATATTGACGACGGTGACGGGAGCGCTCGCGCTTTTCGGCACGTTGATGGTCTATAGCGCGTCGGCGATGCATTCACACCGGGAGACTGCCGGAGCATCGCAATTTACCTATTTTTACAAGCAGCTTGCGTTTACGTTGGTCGGACTAGCGGCGATGTTTCTGGTCGCACGCGTCGACTACCGAAAGTATCAGAATCCGATCTTCGTCTTTGGGCTTGGCATCTTGACGCTAGTATTTTTATCCGCCGTTTTCTTTTTCCCGGAAATAAACGGCGCACAGCGTTGGATACGTGCGGGCGGATTTTCGTTTCAGCCGTCAGAGCTCGCAAAGATCTCGTTCCCGATATTCCTTGCATATTTTCTGACGCGAAACGAAACGCGTATCGGCGACGTCACTGCGACGGTGCTGCCGACGCTTGCAGCACTCGCACTGTTCGCCGGCCTTATTCTGATGGAACCGGACCTCGGCACGGCGATGGTCATCTGCGTGATCTTTGCAGCCACCTACTTTGCGGCGGGAGCAAGGCTGGTTCATATCGCCGCGGTAGGCGCTGTTATGGTTGCCGGTGCGGCTGCGATGGTGCTATTTGCACCTTGGCGGGTGCAGCGGCTGATGGCGTTCATGGACCCGTTCGCACACTCGGACGACGCGGGTTACCAGGTGGTTCAATCGCTTTATGCGATCGGTTCCGGCGGAATATTTGGCGAAGGCTTTGCTCGCGGTCAACAGAAACTCTTTTATCTGCCGTATCCGTATTCCGACTTCATCTTTTCGGTTGTCGGCGAGGAGTTTGGGTTGATCGGCACCATGTCGGTCGTGATCGCTTTTGGCGTGATCCTTTGGCGAGGAGCGCGGGCGGCCGTGAACGCTCCGGACCGGTTCGGGATGCTGCTCGCGATCGGCATCGTGACCGGCATAATCGTGCAGGCTTTGTTCAATATCAGCGTCGTGATCTCGATCTTGCCTGCGAAGGGCATTCCGCTGCCGTTCATCTCGTACGGCGGTTCTTCGGTCGTGATAACGCTGATCGCGGTCGGCATTCTTCTCAATATTTCACGCGGTGAGCGAGGCACTGACGCCCAGCCCGCGCGAGGCAGTGTTCACCGCCGAAAGGCACGCACGGGCGTCACGCAGCGGCAGTCGGGCTAGCAAAATGAAGGTACTCTTTGCGGCCGGCGGGACCGGCGGACATATCTATCCGGCGATCGCCGTGGCAAACGAACTGCTGCGGCGGGACGATTCGCATGAGGTGCTCTTTGTCGGGACGGTCAAAGGTCTGGAGACGCGGATCGTGCCCGAGAACGGCTTTCAGCTTTCGCTGATCCACAGTGTGGGCTTAAAGAACGTAGGCATTGCGGGCAAGATCCGCGGGCTTTCCGTCTTGCCGAAGAGCTTTATCGAGGCTCGGCAGCTGATCCGGCAGTTCCGGCCGCATGTTGTGGTCGGTGCCGGCGGATATGTTTCCGGCCCGGTTCTGATGATGGCCGCGATAATGGGCGTGCCGACGCTAGTGATGGACTCGAACGCCTTGCCCGGATTTACGAATCGGCAGCTGGCGAGGTTTGTCGATCGAGCCGCTTTGACGTTCGAGGACGCGATGCCGTATTTCGGCAAAAAGGGCGAGGTCACCGGTAATCCGGTTCGCCGCGAGTTCTTTGAGATCCCGGCAAAGGAACGCGGTGAGAAATTTCACGTTCTGATATTTGGCGGGTCGCAAGGTGCACGGGCGATAAACAATGCGGTCGCCGATGCATTGGAGAAGATGAACGGACTTGCGGATCGCGTCACGATCACACACCAGACAGGCGAGGGTGATTTTGAGAAGATCCGCGAGCTATATAACCGTTCCGAATTTGCCGATGCGGACGTCCGGCCGTTCATAACGGATATGGTCGGCGAATTCGCGAAAACAGACCTGGTTATATGCCGTGCAGGAGCGACCACCTGTGCTGAGTTAGCCGCTGCAGGGAAGGCGTCGGTGATGATCCCGCTGCCGACGGCTGCTGATGATCACCAGCGAAAGAACGCCGAGGCGATGGAGCGAATAGGCGCAGCAAGGATGATACTGCAGGCGGACCTCAGCGGCGAACGCCTGGCATTGGAGATATCTCAGCTGATTGACAAGCCCGATGAACTCAGCTCAATGGAAACAGCAGCGAAAGGTCTCGGACGGGAAGACGCCGCGGAGAAAACAGCGAATATCATCGAGGAATTGCGAAGAAATAGTTAGTTAAGGATGGTGAATGTTTAGACACGTAAAGAGGATACATTTTATTGGCGTCGGTGGTATCGGGATGAGCGGTATCGCTGAGGTGCTTGCGAACCTGGGCTTTGAGGTTTCGGGTTCGGATATCAAGAGGTCCAAGAATACGGATCGTCTCGAGGAGCTTAGCGGCGTCAAGATATTCGAAGGCCATGCGGCCGAGAACGTCGGCGACGCACAGGTCGTGGTGTATTCATCGGCGGTCCATGAAGATAACCCCGAAGTGATGAACGCAAAGCAGCGCGGGATTCCTGTGATCCCGCGTGCAGAAATGCTTGCTGAGCTTATGGTGCTCAAACCTTACGCTGTCGCGGTCTCGGGAACGCACGGAAAGACGTCGACGACATCGATGGTCGCAACGCTGCTTGGACACGGCGGGATCGACCCGACGACGGTAGTAGGCGGCGTGGTCGAGTCGTTAGGCTCTAACGCTAGGCTTGGCGATTCGGAGTGGTTTGTCACCGAGGCTGATGAGAGCGACCGCTCGTTCCTGATGTTGTACCCGACGATCGCCGTTGTGACAAACATCGATAAGGAGCACATGGAATCGTATAAGGGCATGGACGACGTCGTTCAATGCTTTACCGATTTTGTGAATAAAGTGCCGTTCTTCGGGGCCGCAGTGATCTGTCTTGATGATCCGAATGTGCAGCTTATCATCCCGCACATCAAACGCCGCCGCGTGACCTATGGATTGACTGCCCAGGCCGACATTTCGGCACATATGATCCGGTATAACGATTCGTTCGGTTCGACTTTTGAGGTATGGCACGGCAAAGAGGTGCTGGGCGAGATCAACCTGCCTGTGCCCGGTAAGCATAATGTTTACAATGCGTTGGCGGCGACCGCAGTGGCGCTTGAACTTGAAATACCGTTCGAGAAGATCGCTGAAGCGTTCACTTCATTCAAGAACGCGAATCGCAGATTCCAGTTCAAAGGCGATGCGAAAGGGATCAGCGTCGTTGACGATTACGGCCACCATCCGACCGAGATCCTGGCGACGCTCTCAGCTGCGAAAACGGGCGGCGGCGGCAGGCGGACAGTGGTGGTATTCCAGCCGCACCGCTTTACTCGAACGCAGGAGCTGATGGACGAGTTCGCACTCGCATTTAACAACGCTGACGTGCTTTTCGTTCTGGATATCTACGCCGCGAGCGAGACGCCGATCGAGGGCATCACGGCCGAGGTCCTGACCGATAACATCAGGCGATACGGCCACAAGAACGCGACCTATATTGGAGCGATGGAAGGTGCGGCTGAAAAGGTAGTACCGCATCTACATGAGGGCGATCTCGTGATCACATTGGGAGCGGGAACCGTGACACGGCTCTCGGACGAGATTCTCGAAGCATTGAGAAAATAAGCTTTTTCTTTCTATGGCAAAGGTACAGAGAAAACGTACTCAGACAGCCGCGTCGCGGACGCGTAGCACCCGAGCAAAGGCGGGTTCGCGAGGCCGCACCTCCGGCACAAGCTTCCCGCAGATAGATGCTCGACAAATGCTGCCGTATTTTCTTTCGATCTGTCTGATCATATGTATCGGGGCGATCGTGGCTTTAGGATACCGGTCAGCTGTGTCATCGACGTTCTTTGACGTGTCCCATGTGTCTATCGACGGAGTCGATAGAGCATCGAAGACCGAGATCGAGCACATTGTTCGGTCCGAAACAGAACGTACTGGAGTTTGGAACGCCGATCTCGAGTTGATCAAGTCGCGGATAGAGAAGCTTTCGTTTGTAAGGTCGGCGGCGGTCGCACGTGTTCTGCCGAATTCCGTTCTGGTAACAGTGATCGAACGCCAGCCGGTGGCGTTGGTCAGCCTGGCATCAGGCCCGGCTTTGGTCGACGAGGAAGGATCGGTAATAGCTCCGGCGATACGGGATGAGCCGGAGCTGCCGTTCGCGATGACGGGCTGGAATGAGGCAAAGACCCTTGATTCAGATAAGGAGAACAAGCTCCGGGTGAAGATGTACCGGTCGATGCTTGCAGCCTGGACCGAGGCTGGACTGGTCGACCGGGTCACTTCGGTAAACGTTAAAGACGTCAGGGAGCCGATCGTTCTGACCGAAGATTCCGGCAAAAAGGTTGCGATAGGCGTTGGCCGCGAGAATTTTGAACAGAACCTGAGGAATGGCCTGATGGCGATCGCCGGAAAGGGCGAAACGTTTGAGGGCGTGGCGTTGTTCGGAACGAATCTGCGGCTGGTTCCCCGAGAACAAGGTAAGAGTAAGTAAAGCTATGAAAGGAGATATCCATGCAGTTGGGCTCGACATCGGCACAAGCCGCGTAAGGTGCGTGATCGGTGAGGCGGTCGATGACAATCGGATGAAGATCGTCGGCGTCGGCGATTCCGAATCTCGCGGCCTGCGGCGCGGCATCGTCACGAGCGCTGAGGCCGTTGCAGAATCCGTGAAAAAGGCCCTGGGCGACGCGGAAAGAACTAGCGGGCTCGAGGCCGGTTCCGCGGTCGTAAATCTTTCGGGAGAGCATTTCCGCGGCGAGAACAAGAACGGCGTGGTGGCGGTGGCCGGTGCCGGCCGCGAAATTTCTGACGAGGATGTAGAACGTGCGATCGAATCGGCGAGTGCGATCCAGCTGCCCTCAGGTTGGGAGATATTCGACCGTCTCCCGCAGGAATTTATCATCGATGGCCAGGACGGCATCACTGAACCTGTCGGAATGAGCGGTTCGCGGCTCGAGGCGTTGGTGCACGTGGTCAGCGGGCCGAGTGCGGGCCGGCAAAATTTAGAGAAAGCGGTAAGGCGGTCGGGTCTCGAGGTCGACCGGATGATACTCGAACCGCTTGCGGCCGCAGAAGCGACGCTGACCGACGACGACAAGGAATACGGTTGTGCCGTGGTCAATATCGGTTCCGAGATCACCAGCGTGATGATATTCGGACGCGGTGCCGTACAGCATACGGCGGTGTTTCCGTTCGGCGGGCTTCACTTTACTAAGGACATAGCGGTCGGCCTGAGGGTCTCGATCCAGGAAGCCAACAAGATCAAGCACCGCTACGGCTGCGTCGCATCGTTCCTTATGGACGACGAAGAGCGGCAGGAAGTGATCGAGATACAGCCGGTAGGACGTAATGAAATGCGCGGCCTGTCACGGGAAATTTTGTGCGACATCATGCAGCCGCGTGCGGTCGAACTGCTGCAGCATATCGCACACGAGACGCTCGGGACCGGTGTGCAGATACCGAGCGGAGTCGTTTTAACGGGCGGCGGGGCGATGGCGAGGGGAATGGTCGAGATCGCCGAGCAGGTCTTTGACGCGCCGACACGGCTTGGTTTTATTGAACCGAGCTACTTTGGCGGCCTAGCTCCCGAGGTCCGAACGCCGGTGTGGGCAGTGGCCTGCGGGCTCGCACTTTCGTCGATGCGGTCGCAATTACGGGGCGGAACGGCGGGTGATCGGGGGGCGGCACAACGGGTTGCGGCCTGGCTCGGAAATATTCGTGGAAAATTTAAATAATTTTCGCGTGTGGACTAGATTTTCACCACAAAGCGTAGTATGCTAATCGCCCATCAGCACTATATATTGTTGCACTCGGAAAATCCCCAAAATAAAGAGTTCGGTTGAAAAACCCTGAGCGTAAGCGATGTCGATATATTCGAAAGGAAGAGAAATGAATAACAGCGGTATAAGAATGTTCATCGATGAACCGCCGATAACCGGTGCCAGGATCAAGGTGGTCGGGGTCGGCGGCGGCGGCGGCAATGCGGTCAATAGAATGATCGACGCAGGCGTGAAGGGCGTCGAGTTCATTGTCGCAAATACGGACCTGCAGGCGCTGAATGCGTCAAAGGCCCCGATGAAGATACAGCTCGGGACAAAATCGACCCGCGGGCTGGGCGCCGGATCGAACCCGGACGTCGGTCGCGAGGCCGCACTCGAAGATCATCAGAAGCTGCTGGATGTGCTTGAGGGGTCGGACATGGTGTTCGTCACTGCCGGAATGGGCGGCGGAACGGGAACCGGTGCCGCACCTGTTGTCGCGTCGCTCGCTATCGAGCTCGGAGCTCTGACGGTGGCCGTTGTGACAAAGCCGTTCATGGTCGAAGGTAAGAAGCGAATGGCCCAGGCAGAATTTGGCCTGGCCGAGCTTCGCGGGTGCGTTGACACGATGATCACCATCCCCAACTCGAAGCTTCGAGAGGTCGAAGAAAAGATCACGCTGATGGATGCTTTCCGCAGGGCGGATGACATTCTGCTGCAGGCGGTGCAGGGTATCACGGACCTGATCACCACGCCGGGAGTTATAAATCTCGACTTTGCTGACGTCACTACCGTGATGCGAGGCCGCGGCGTTGCCCTGATGGGAATCGGCACTGCGAGCGGTGAGGACGCGGCTTCGAAGGCGATGCGTGCGGCCCTGGACTACAAGCTTTTGGAAGAGAACTCGATAACCGGTGCAAAGGCTGCACTTATCAACGTTACAGGCGGCGAAGATATGCCGCTTGGCGAGATCGAGGACGCGATCGGCATGATCGAGGGCGAGGCGGACGAGCACGCGGACATCATCTGGGGTAATGTGATCAAGCCCGAATCCGGCGACGAGATCACGGTTACCGTGATAGCCACCGGCTTTGACACGGCGTCGCAAGCAATTATGCCGCAGCCGCGTTACGAAGCTCAGGCCGCTGCAAACGGAATGGCGGTCCCACAATTTCCGTCACAGGAAACGAGCCGCGAACGCGACAGCGAGGACCTAAACGTTCCGACCTTCATCCGCCGGCAGGCCGACTAGATCAACAATACGAGGCTATTTGCTTGAGCCCTTTTTCTATCGGAAGAAGGGCTCATTTTTTTGCCGGATGTGAGTGGTATATCATTGACGGTATCTAATGATCGCGAACGCCAATATTCCGCGGATCGGTATCACGATAGGCAACGCCGCCGGCATCGGCCCGGAGGTCGTTCTGCGTTCGCTGGCAGAGATGCGGAGCGATGCCGGATTCGTGCCGATAGTTATTGGCGATCTTGCACATTTGCGACGGCTAAACGACGAGTTGGGGCTTGAGATTGAGCTACATTCATATGGGGTAGCTGGCGGCGAAGCGATCAGTGTGGTAGATCTCGACAATTTACCGACCGATCTCGCTATAGGTGAAGAGAGCGAGGCCGCAGGGCGTGCTTCCGGGCAATATATCGAGAAGGCCGTCGACATGTGGCGTGCGGGAGAGATAGATGCGATCTCAACTGCCCCGATAAGCAAGCGATCGCTTGCGATGGGTGGATATGATCATCCGGGCCACACAGAGTTTCTTGCGGCCCTGACGGGAACAGAGCGATTCGCGATGAGTTTTTTCGCCGACAAGCTGCGGGTCGTGCTGATGTCGACCCATATGCCGCTCGTTGAGGCGATCCGTTACGTGACAATCGAACGCCTTGTCTCGCTGATCGAGTTCACGGATCGACAGTTGTCGGATCTGCTCGGACGAAAGGTCACCATCGCAGTTGCCGGAATAAATCCGCACGCATCGGAGAACGGTATGTTCGGAAGCGAAGAGGCTGAGATCATCGAGCCGGCTGTTGCGGTGGCTCGAGAGAAAAGGATCGAGGTCAGCGGCCCGTATTCACCGGACACGATATTTTTGCGAGGCTTCAAGGGCGAGTTCGATGCTGTGATCGCGTGTTATCACGATCAGGCGACGATACCGGTGAAGGCGTTGTCGTTCGGTTCCGGGGTCAATGTAACGCTCGGGCTTCCGCTGATCCGCACATCGGTCGACCACGGCACGGCTTTCGATATCGTGGGGAAAAAGGCGGCGGATCATTCGAGCATGATGGCGGCGATTCGCCTTGCCGCCGAATTAGCACAGCTAAAGGCTGTTTCTTGACCTGACAACGGTCGTAGTGATAATTTTCAACTGTCCGTAAGCTGCCCTTTTACATCAACATAACGATAAGGAGCGATAAGAGTGTCAAAACGCCGACTTTTGCTTGCAGATGATTCACCGACGATCCAAAAGGTCGTAAATCTTACCTTTACTGATGAAGGATTTGAGGTTACGACGGTCGGTGATGGTGACAGTGCCTTGTCGTTCATACGTGCGTCGCGGCCGGATATCGTGCTTTTGGATGTAAATATGCCTGGGGCGAACGGTTACGACATCTGCTATGAGATGCGTCAGCACGAAGAGCTGCGTGAGATCCCGGTGATCCTGCTTGTCGGCAGCTTTGAGCCTTTCGATGAGCTGCAGGCATCCACAGTTAAGGCCAATGCCTATCTCACAAAGCCTTTTCAGTCGATCAGGCAATTGATCGCTCAAGTGAATGAACTGCTGGACGCGTCCGGCGCGGTGGACGCTGCTCCTGCGGCAGCACCCGATGAAAGCTCCGCGGAGACGTTACATCACGAAGCTTTCGACGAACCTGCTGAAGACTCGCGAGATCTACAACAAGTAGAGGAAGTCGATCCGGCGGTTCATACTGGGCCGGTTGATGATATAGAGAACCTCTATTCACAGAGTTTCTCTGACGAATCACGGTCCGCGCCTGGCAGCGATGTCGGTTCGGGATTTGATGATGGCGGCCTCGATGATGAAATGATCGAAACAAGCTACTTGGCTACGAATGCGGATACGCTCGATTTCGAGATCGTTCCGCCGAATGGCCCTGATTCGACTCCTGAGGAAGAACAAGAGCCGTCATTATCGGAATATTTGCAGCAGGAAAGCGAGCGGCAGGCAGAGGCCACGTACCCTGATCCCTTTCAGTCGCGAGTGACTGACGAGCCTACCGCTCCGGAACCGCCCGATGGCGGGACGGATCGGTATGAAACAACGGACCTCTCGGAACATCAACCCGAGATGCCCGAGCCGTTCACAATGGTGGAGACACAGGCCGAACAGCCGATGTCGAGCGACGCAGAGTCGTCCGAGCGTGAAACTGCAACCGATGACGGCCGCGATCCCGAAGGCCCGTTCGGCCAAATGGGCGTCGAAACCGTAAGTTTCGACCGGCCATCGACGGCTTCCGTTAGTTTTGACGACGTGCTTCTTGATATTCCACCGATCGGCGCTAACCAAACGCTGGAGCTTACAACGGCCGAGCGTGCGGAACTGATGGGCAGCAACAAACGTGCGGTTAGCATCTCGGATGAATTGATGGAGCTGATCGTCGAGCGGGTCGTTGAGCGTATGTCGCAGAAATATTAAGAATTATCCAGTTAGCGACATTTTGCGGCAGGTTTTTATCGGTGAGATGAAAACCTGCCGTGATTGTTTTAGAATTGCAGTTTTATTCATATGGAAATCCCTAAAGCCTACGACCCGAAGGTCGCCGAAGAAAGCCATTACGAACGGTGGGAAAAGCAGGGCTTTTTCGCTCCGGAGATCAATCTCGACTATGACGCTCCGAAGTTTTCGATCGTCATTCCGCCGCCAAATGTGACGGGTTCGCTGCACATGGGCCATGCGTTGCAGCACACGATAATGGACGTGCTGACGCGATGGAAGCGAATGCAGGGATACCGCACGCTTTTTTTGGTCGGTACTGATCACGCCGGCATCTCGACGCAGCTGATGGTCACACGTCAGTTGAAGAAAGACGAGCACAAGACGCCGCAGGATCTCGGCCGCGAGGCATTCACTGAGCGGGTTTGGGAATGGAAGAAAAAGTACGGCGGCGAGATAACGCGGCAGATGCGGGTCGAGGGGCTTTCGGTCGATTGGTCGCGTGAACGGTTCACGATGGACGATGATCTGTCGCTGGCCGTTCGCGAGGTATTCGTGCGGCTGTACGAGGAAGGCTGGATATATCGCGGGACGCGGATCGTTAACTGGTGCCCTCGTGATAAGACCGTGCTTTCAGACCTTGAGATCAAGGAAGCCAAAGCCAAGGACGGTAAGCTTTACTACCTGAATTACCCGGTCAACGGCGGCGGAACGATAACGGTTGCGACGACGCGGCCGGAGACGATGCTTGGCGATACTGCCGTTGCGGTCAACCCCGACGACGAGCGTTACAGTTCGCTTATCGGCAAAACGATCGCGTTGCCGCTGACCGATCGCGAGATACCGATAATTGCAGACGAATACGTGGAATCGGAATTTGGCACCGGTGCGGTAAAGATCACGCCTGCCCACGATCCGAACGACTGGGAGATCGGCGAACGCCATTCGCTGGAAAAGCTGGTGGTAATGAATGACGACGCGACAATGAACGCCGCGGCCGGTGATGAGTTCGAGGGGTTGGATCGTTACGCTGCCCGGGAAAAGGTGATCGAGCGGTTTACGGAACTAGGCCTACTCGAAAAGGTCGAAGACTATGACGTAACGCTGCCGCATTGCGAACGATGCGGTACCGTAATCGAACCGCTGCTTTCGCTGCAGTGGTTCGTGAAAATGGACGAGATGCGTGACATGGCGCTAAAGCTGATGTCGGAGGAGAGCGTGCCGCGTTTCATCCCGGAAGTGCCTCATCGAAAGGTCTACACGACATGGCTTGAGAATCTTCGTGATTGGACGATATCGCGGCAGCTCTGGTGGGGGCATCAGATCCCGGCTTGGTACGACGCCGAGGGCAATGTCTTTGTCGCTCGTTCATTTGAAGAGGCTCAGGAACAGGCCGGAACGCCCGGGTTGATCCAGGACCAGGACGTGCTCGACACGTGGTTTTCATCGGCACTTTGGCCGTTCTCAACTCTGGGTTGGACGGGACAGCGGCAAGGCAAACCGGTACCGGCGGATCTCGAGACGTTTTACCCGACAGACGTATTGGTGACCGGCCGCGACATCATCTTTCTATGGGTCTCGCGAATGGTGATGTCAGGGATGAAGTTCGTTGGAAAGAAGCCGTTCGACGACGTCGTGATCACCGGTACCGTCCTCGATAAGAACGGGCAGCGAATGTCCAAGACGAAGCAGAACGGCATCGATCCGCTCGACGTATTTGCGAAGTTCGGAGTGGATGCCACCCGGATGACGCTCGCGGGTTCGGCGACGGGAGCAGATTTTGCGTGGCGTGACGAAAAGGTCGAGAGCTTCAGGAATTTCGCGAACAAGATCTGGAATGCGACGCGTTTTTGTTTGCTTAATTCCGACGGAGCGACGGTCGATCCTTCGATGCCGGCGTCGCCCCAACTCGCTGACCGCTGGATCATCTCCAGGCTCAATAAAACGTCGATCGCGGTAAATAAAGCCCTTACGAATTATCAGTTTCACGAGGCTGTCCAGTTGCTTTACCACTTTTTCTGGGATGATTTCTGCGATTGGTATATCGAACTCAAGAAGGACGAGATCAATGCCGGCGATATTGCGGCAAGCTCTTTTATCCTTTCTGTCCTCGAACAGGCGCTACGGCTGCTGCATCCGTTCATGCCGTATCTGACCGAGGAACTGTGGCAAAAACTCCCGGGCGTTACGAACGAATTCCATCACACCGCTTATTCAACGGCGGACGCCACGATAATGCTCTCGCAGTTTCCCGAGGGCGATGCGTCGCGCATTGATGAGCGGGCCGAGATGGAAATGGGCTCGGTGATCGATCTCATTCGGCGCGTCAGGAATATTCGCACGGAGCTTAACATCAAGCCCGCGGATCGTGTCGCCGTGCACGTTGCCGCGAGCCCCGAGATGCAGTCGATCTTTGCAGCGAACGAGGCACAGGTCTTAAAGCTCGCCCGGGCGGAAACGCTTGTCCTGAACGAAACTCTCAATGTTCCAAAGGCTTCGGCAAAGGCAGTGATCAGCAATGCCGAGATCGCCGTACCGCTTGAGGGGCTGATTGATTTCGACAAGGAACGCGAAAGATTGCAGACCCAGGTCAACAAACTCGAAGTCGAGTTGCAGCGTCTAACCGGGCAGCTTTCGAATTCTGACTTCGTAAACAAAGCACCTGCGGAAAAAGTCGAGGCCCTTCGGGAGAGAAAGGTCGAAATCGAACAGCAGACGGCGACGCTCAAAACCAATCTGGAGGCGCTGAACTAATGATCACGAGAAAGACGATCTGGAATAGCCTGGCTGTCGCGGCCGCGCTGCTGATGTTGCTTACCGTCGACGGGCTGGCTCAGCGGAAGATCGCCGAGTATCAGGAATTGAGCGATCTTAAATTCAAGGCACGAGAAGGCCTTTATGATCGCCAGCGTCGGGTGGAGACGACGGACGAGAAATATGAGGGCGGCGTCTTGAAGACAACTGAGTATCAGCTTGAAGAATGGCTCGCCGACGACCATTGGCGGGACCTCAAACGATCCATGACTGACGAGGGAGCTGTCGAACGCGAAACTATTCTGATAGGCCATTTTCGCTATGAGCGGAAGAACCAGGAACCGTGGATAAAGATCGATACGTGTACTGAAGTGCCCGGATACGGCTCTGGCAGCGGAAGCGTTTCCGGTGGATGTTCGGTGAGCCAATTAACGGTCGAGCCCGTCTTTCTTGGGAATTTTCCTGCCCGGATGTTCGAGTATCTCAGGGTCAAAAACAGCAAAGACGGGATGTTGATCGACGAAGAGAGAACGTGGATCGGCGACAACGGAGGTCTGCTCCAGGAAGAAATGTTGCAGGCCATGCTCTCGCCGAGGCAGCTTCTCAGCCGTTCTCTGGTGAAATACGAGTTCGAACCGAATATTCGGATCAGCGCTCCGATCCCGTGATAACAGCCAGGGCCCAAAACGATCGCGGTCTAGAAAACGAGATTCCGCACCGCGATTTTTTCCCGATGCTGACTATTGTGCCTCTTCGATCGTTATAGCAACGGTCTTTCCGTCTTTCTTTTCGCCGGCATCATTGTGCATATCGGCGGTCAAAATATATTTGCCGCCAGTTACTCCAGCCGGGATGGGGAGCGAGTACATCGCGGTCCCGCCGCCATCGGGAAGTTTTACATCAACATTCGAACCTTTGATCATTTCACCTTTCTCGAGTCCGCTGACGTCGTCGGCCTGAAGGTGAAATTTTACCGTCGTCTTGCCCGGGGCGTTTGAAATTGTTGCTACTCCGTAAATCGTCTCTCCAGCCTTAAACGTTGACGATTCGGTCTTTACCTCTTCGTCTTTTCCAACCTTAAAGCTGCTCATGTTTGCCGTGCTCATATTGCATGCGATGGCGACCGCAAAAAGGGCTGCTAATGAGAAGACCAATTGAAATTTATTTTTCATTACAGAGTTCTCCTTGGAATAATTTCAAAGTGTTTTGGGACGCGCCGAGATTACGCGTGAACGGCGGCAATGTCAAAACAAAAGAAAGGTCTAAAATCTTGAGGGATTGTCTGATAGGATTAGGTCGTACCTGAACGTATTCCAGAACAAATATGAATTGGCTAGACAATGGTGAGGTTATCTCGGCGATCGGGCAATTTTTGGCCGAAGACATCGGCCGCGGCGATATAACGACGGCTTCGACTGTGCCGGCGGAGGTTCGCGGGCAGGGGCGGTTTTTGGCGAAAGAATATCTTGTTATCTGCGGCCTTGAGATCGCCGAAGCGGTTTTCCTGCATCTCGATGGCGACATTGCAGAGATCGAGACCGGCTATGCGGACGGCGACGAGGTCGAAGAAGGAACGGTGATCGGCACGCTGAAAGGTTATGCCGATGTGCTGCTGACCGGTGAACGCGTCGCACTGAACCTGCTGCAGCGAATGTCAGGGATCGCCACGCTGACGCGACAATTCGTCAGAGCTGTGGACGGAACCGCTGCCGCGATAGTAGATACACGAAAAACAACTCCCGGCCTGCGGCTGCTCGAAAAATATGCCGTGACCGTCGGCGGCGGGAAGAATCACCGGATGGGCCTGGACGACGGAGTTCTCATAAAGGACAACCACATTGCTCTTGCGGGCGGTGTAACTGAAGCCGTTCGTGCGGCCAAGAACAAGGTCGGCCACCTGCACAAGATCGAGGTCGAAGTGACCAATTGGGCCCAGCTTCGTGAAGCCATAGAAGCAGGTGCCGATATCGTTATGCTCGACAATCAGACGCCTGAGGAATGTGCAAAGCTGGTCGAGATGTCTCGCAATCTGAACCCGAACGTACTGATCGAGGCTTCCGGAAGCATGGACCTCAACCGCGTGCGTTCCTATGCAGAAGCTGGTGTCGACCTGATATCGGTTGGCCGGCTGACGCATTCAGCAAAGGCGGTCGATATCTCGTTCAAGATACAGACGGGGTAGTCGAAGCCGGTGGGGTCGTTAGCGCAAGCAGTTCGGGATCGGGTTTTAGAATCGGCAAGAAATAGATCGCGATGGTCGATATCACGATGGCGATCGTCGTCACCACGCCGCCTTCCAATCCATAAGGCCCGCCGCTGATCCAAGCCGGACCGGTTTCGATCTCACGCATTACCGCATGCGGAGCGATCGCGGTGAGGCCGCTCACTTCTATCCCGAATACCGCGCCCTGCAGCCAATTCCAAATAAAATGAACGCCCGTGACGAACCACAGATCACGCGTCTTTAGATACGCAACGCCGAACCATATACCGGCGAGAGCGGTATTTAGGGAAGAGAGCGGGCCGGCCTCGGGATTTCCAAGATGTACGACGCCGAAAAATACCGCGGTAAGTGCTATGGCGAACCAGGCAAGGCCGGACCTGGCAAATGTCTGTAGGATATAGCCGCGAAACAAGACCTCTTCCGCAGTGGCGGCGAGAGCAAATACGCCTGCCGAGATCGCGAGCGAGCGAAGGATATCTTCAGTTGGTGAAGGAGAAAGTTCGAACGTGGTTTCCGTAAATACCATCGCCAGGCCGATGGCAAGTAGGAGCGTGATCGCCCCGATAGCCAGTCCGAGGATCACGTGCCGAAACCACGGCCCATGCAGCGAGGCCCCGAGTGCTCGGAACGGCAGGCGCTCGAGATATTTTCCGCATACCCAGCCGACGAAGAGCGCCGGGACGAGCATTACAAGTGCATTCACCACCAGCGTGGCGGGGCCGAGCTCGACCGCAACTTCTCGAAGAGAAGGCAGCAAAACGATCGCTACCGCTGAAAGAAATGCTGCGACAAAAATGAAGGCCGCCATAAAACAGGCGAAACGCCATCCGCTGCGGAGCTTTCCGTCACTGCCTAAAAACACTTGAGGAATGGTCATCGTTCGGGAAAGTGTAAACGAGCCGGCGAGAGCATTCAAATCAAAGACCGAGGGTGCGTCTGTGCTAAACTTTCAGCGTTATGTCGAGCCCAAAGCCAAAGCGGATAAGGTTTTCCCTGTGGCTTTTGGGCGCCTTCGTGCTTGTGCTGCTGACGCTGCTCGTCCTGCTTCAGTCGTCTAACCTCTGGAAGAGCTTCACTATCGAATCGGCCGGCGACACGCTGCTGCTTTACGGGTTGTCGTCGCTGAACTTTGCGGCGTTCGTAGTTTTTGGATTTATCTTTCTCCGCAGCATTGTGCGCCTCGCACGTGAACGGCGAGCGCTCCAGCTTGGTTCGAAGATCAAGACGCGATTGCTGTTCTATTTTGTGATGATCAGCATTCTGCCGATCGTCGCGATGGCAGGGTTTTCTATCTTGTTTATGAACCGCGCGATCGATCGCTGGTTCACGCAGATCCCGGAGAACATTGTCCGCCTGCCGCAGGACCTGCAGAATCGCTCGCTGGAGGCTGAGCGGAGGCAGATGAATGAGCTTGCTCGCGTTGCTGCGAGAGGCATTGCAGAAGGCTCGGCAAGTGAAGCTGAATTGAACGAATTGATCGCCGTGGGTGGGATGGTTTACGCAGCGGTACTTTCCGCTGATGGTTCGATCGTGAGCGAAGCCCGAACGGGATCGGACGCTGATGCATTCGCGGCTTTGGATGCGGGGCGACTCGATAGCCCGATACTCTCCGATGGGTACGGCGTCGATCTATTCGCCGCGGAACTCCCGAATGGACGCAGGCTTCTGATCGCCGCAGAGATGTCGGGCGACCCAAATGTGGACCAGGCGGTTGTATCGTCGCTGCAGCAGTACGATCGCTTGAAAGCGTCGCAGATCACGGTCCGGCAGGTTGGTTTTTTAACCGTCGGCGTTCTTACATTCATGCTGATCTTCGCGGCGATGTGGACTGCTTTCTATGTCGCCCGCGGGCTGGCAACACCGCTAAGATCGCTGGCAGAAGGAGCGCAAAAGATCGCCGAGGGCGAGCTTGGTCATCGCGTGGAGGTGTTCGCCGAGGACGAACTTGCTCTGCTTGTTTCAACGTTCAATGAAATGTCGGCGAAGCTTGAGGCGAATTCTGCAGAGATCACACAGCGGCGGCGTTATATCGAAACGGTGCTCTTGTCACTGCCGACCGGCGTCGTCTCGCTAAATGCGGATGGAAAGATCAGTACGATAAACCCCGCCGCACGGAAGATAATGAATATCGAGCAGGGAAGCGTAAGCGGGCGGGACCTCAGGGATTTTTTGAGCGACGGCGACAAGGACCTTTTCGAACGCCTTATCAGCCGTGCGGAACGCGTCGGGCACGCATCAGACCAGTCGCGGATCGCGTCCGGCAATACCGGGCAGGAAAATGGGGCTTCGGACGGGCTGGCGGTGTCTATAATTGCGACCGCTCTGCCGGAGAATTCCGGTGTGGTCCTTGTCATCGAGGACCTGTCCGAGCTGATCGCCGCACAACGGGCCTCAGCCTGGCAGGAGGTCGCACGTCGCATGGCCCACGAGATCAAGAATCCTTTGACACCGATCCAGCTCTCAGCCGAGCGTATCGCAAAACGCTTCGCCGCGAATGGTGAAGATCTTTTGAATGTGTCCATCGCCCCGAACGTGGATGAACGGACGCGTTCCGTCGTTTCAGAAGGAACATCGACGATCATTCGCGAGGTCCAGAGCCTGAAGTCGATGGTGGATGAATTCTCGCGGTTCGCACGTCTTCCGAATGTTTCGCTCGAGCCCGGCAGCGCCAATGGCGTGATCGAGCAGGCCGCAGCTCTTTACCGCGAGCGGACGGACGATGTCTCGATCGAGCTTAAATTGGCGGAAGATCTACCCGAGACTTTGGTCGATCCCGAGCAATTGAAACGCGTTTTTGTAAATTTGATCGATAACGCTATTGAGGCCCCCGGCGATAGCCGCCGCACGGTTACGTTCAGTTCACGGCATGATATGGCCCGCGATATCATTGTGGTTGAGATCGCCGACAACGGCGACGGTATCGACCCGGCGGACTATCAGAAACTGTTTCAGCCGTATTTTTCGACGAAAGGCCGCGGGACAGGGCTGGGGCTTGCGATCGTGCAGCGAATTGTGACCGAACACCGTGGCAAGATAAAGGCGGTACCGAACAGGCCGCACGGTGCCAGATTCATTGTCGAGCTGCCCTCCGCTCAGACCGGATGAGTTCAGATCTTCACCGGCAGAGCGATATCGGGAGCGACATTCGAGAGCATATGGTCGGTGAAAAAGCCAAGCATTCCGCCGGTTGAGCTGACCTCAACGTCGCGTCCCGGATTCCTTCCAGGCGAACTACTAACAAATTCTCCTCCTCTCGCAATGTAGTTTGTGATCTGGGGGTTGTCACCGAGAAGAGCTCTGAAGGTCGCCGCACCTATTAAGGGTGCAGGGTTCACCGTGCTTGCTGGAATGCGAAGTTCGCTTGAGACAAATGCAGCTAGTCCGCCGCCCAACGAATGGCCAGCAAGTTCGAGGGAAGAGCCGACGCGACCCTGCACAGCTCGAGCGAGAAGCAAGGCTTGGGGATATTGCGGCGGAATCCCGCCGACGACCTGCAGGATATCGACAGCGACATCGATCAGCGAATCGGTTCCCGCAAATGCGAGGACCACCTTTCCTTCACCGCGTAGCAGCGCAGCCTTGAAACCGGTGATCTGTGTAGCCCAGTGACTTGAGACAGACCACACTGCACCGCCGGGGAATCTGTACTGCTCGCCTCTCTCGCCGTCGTAGGCCACGTGACAGCAGCCCTTCGTTTCGCCTAAGGTTAATGCCATAACTTCGGCTATAATAGCCTTACTTTTGTAGACGTCAAGTAGCGGCAAAGTTTGCATTGAAAGACGTTTGAGTGAAATATGTCCGCATCGATCCTGATAGTTGATGACTAGCCTGGTATTCGCGAATCGCTTCGCGGAGTGCTGGAGGACGAAGGACAATACCGAAGCACGGTAGGACGATAGAGTCGGTTGCGAATCAGCCGAGAGGTGCGAAGTTTATAGTGGAGCTACCTATTACTTCATAAACTGAATGGCAATCTGGCAGTACAATTTAGATTTTATGCCTCGGGTGAAGCTGCTAAGGCAGTTCGGTGAGATTCCTAGTAGTTTGGACAATTGGGAAGCATGTGACCTGGGAATGTTTGATGGAGTTAGAATTCCCTCTAACTTTCAATCTCTTCTCACCAGGCTGGGCAAATTTACACCGCTTAATTGGGTTCCCGGTTCTATTAATTATGGTGACTACGATGTGGGCTCTCACCTAACGATTTACGGTCTTGGAACCGATACTGCCCATGTCAGTTCTCGTTTGGACGTCGGTAATTGGAATGAGGATTTCGCTATCGTGGTCTTGGAATTTGCGAAGGCCTGCGAATGCTTGCTGTTAACAAAGAATGACGTTGTTATCGAACCTGATTATGATTCATTAGTTGCTGATGTTCGTGTTTCTAGCTCGTTTCGTTTTTGTAACGACCCAAAGGGATATCTTTTAAGCGACGAACTGAAGGAATTGAACGAGAACATAACGACGAATCTATCGGATGGCAAATTCAATCCTAATAGTTGTTGACGAGCCCGGTATTCGCGAATCGCTTCGCGGAGTGCTGGAGGAGGGCAATAGCGGAGCACGGTAGGACGATAGAGGCGGTTGCGAATCAGCCGAGAGGTGCGAAGATTATCTTTGAAATGACGGTATCCTAATGGAGAGCTTTGTCAGGACATACATCGCCCTTATGGTGAAAACCAAATGGATCTCCCTGGTTGGCGGTGTCGCAATGATCGCTCTTGTATTGTATGAAGCTCTCACAATAACCCTCGCATATGAGCGGCTGATAGAACCGGATCTGATCGCGTTTGTCATTAAGCCGGCGGTAACCATTTCGGGGTTGCTCGCTGCGATCATTGCCAGAGTATGGGTAGTTCAAGGGAACCGCGTGGACGACTATCGGCCTACGATATTATCCTGGTGGTTCATCATCGTTGCAGTCGCGATGTATCATATTTTGTATCTCAATTACGCTGAGCTCCGCTGCTACCTTACAGGGAGAAGTTGTTGGGAGTTCTATACTTTTATCACTCGCCCGGACTATGCACAGATCGCCGGGATCTTCTTCATAATATTTAGTGTGATAAGAGGACTCTTTACAGCGGTTATCGCTGCATTTGTGAAGACGTCCGGACGTAAATGAACTCTATTCTCATTGTTGATGACGAGCCCGGTATTCGCGATTCGCTTCGCGGAGTGCTGGAGGATGAAGGGTTCGCGGTGGAAACTGCCGGGACGGGTGAGGAGTGTTTAAAACTTGCAGCGGAGAACAGCTATTCATGCATCCTTTTGGATATCTGGCTCGGCAAGGGAATTGATGGTTTGGACACGCTGAAAAGGCTACGTGAAGAGGGGAATGATTCTGCCGTCGTCATGATCTCGGGCCACGGGAATATCGAGACGGCGGTGAAGTCAACAAAGCTCGGTGCATTCGATTTCATTGAAAAGCCGCTTAGCCTGGACCGGACGGTCGTCACGGTGAAGAACGCCGTGAGGCAGCGAGAGCTGGAGAAGGCAAATGAGCAGTTACAGCGAGATCTTGCGGATGAGTATGTAATGGTCGGCGAATCGATCGCGATGCGTGCGCTTCGAAAGCAGATATCGATCGTCGCACCGTCCGACGGACGTGTTTTGATCTCAGGTGAAAGCGGGACAGGAAAGGAATTAGTCGCGCGTGCGATCCACTCAAATTCGAAACGCAAGGGTGCGCCGTTTGTCGAGATAAACTCGGCGGCGATCCCGGAAGAGCTTGTTGAGTCAGAGTTATTCGGGCATGTAAAAGGTGCCTTTTCCGGGGCGAATACGGCAAAGAAGGGGAAGTTTGAGATCGCGGACGGCGCCACTTTGTTTTTGGACGAGATCGGCGATATGTCGCCGCGGGTGCAGGCGAAAATGCTACGTGTTTTGGAAGAGCAAAGGTTCGAGCCCGTCGGCAGTAATAAGCCTATCAAGGTCGATGTCCGAGTGATCTCGGCAACCAACAAACGGCTCGACGACCTGATCGAGAATGGCAACTTTCGCCATGACCTGTTTTACCGGCTGAACGTCATACCTTTCCAGATCCCGCCGCTGCGTGAACGCCTGGAAGACGTGCCGCTTTTGATCGACCATTTCAACCGCCGATTCTCATCAGACAACGGTAAGAAGCCAAAGCAATTTACCGAAGCCGCCATCAAGCGCCTGCAGGATCACACCTGGCCCGGAAACGTTCGCGAACTGCGTAATACGATCGAGCGTGTCATCATAATGAAATCGAAACAGAAGATCGACGTTGCCGATCTGCCGGAGCTGGGATTCGTTGATGAAAAACCCGCATCGAGTTTCCGCTTCCCAACTTTCAAGGCCGCTACCGACGCGTATCAACGCGAGTTCATCCTACACAAGCTTGCCGAATTCGACGGTAACGTAAGCAAGGCCGCTGAAGACATGGGAGTTGACCGCAGTCATCTGTATCGACGGATGCGAAATCTCGGGATACAGGGAAAGTAGAATTTTGTTGACGCACAGTTTCCATTGAGAAAGACACTAATTATTCGGAAAGAACTCTCCACCCCAGTTGCTGTCGCTCCCGGTGTTGACTTCGGCAGCCGCCGGTCATGTTTGTTTCCGTAATCCCTTCCTTCATTTAATTTAATGCCGGCCGTGCATCCATTTTCTATCGCGGGCATCTGACAGAAATAGAAAGAACGGATTCCGTAAAGTCATTAGTTAAATCAACCTAAACCTAGAGCGAGGTGATCTTTATGAAGGGCTTAACAAGCTTCAGCCTTACAGTCGTGGTGTGTCTTTCCATCGGGGTCATTGCTGTGTCTGCACAGACCGCATACCGGATCTCGGAACCGTACACGCACCGGAATTTGACGATCTTCCTGATCCATGGTGAGGACACCAGCAGCAATAAAGATCTGATCACGCTGCAAGAGGCGATGCAGACCAAGGTCCTCAAGGTGTATGAGACCGAGGACGTGGAAGAGTTAGTGGTCGAAAATCTCTCGAAGAAGTACGACGTTTTCATTCAATCCGGAGACATCGTCAAAGGCGGAAAGCAGGACCGCGTGCTTGCGATCAGCATCATCGTTCCCAGAAACTCCGGCAAGGTGCCGATCGAGGCTTTCTGTGTTGAATCGGATAGATGGGAAGGCCGCGGCGACGAGAACAAGAAATTATTCTCATCGTCGGAAGAAAGAATAGTCTCTAAAGAGTTAAAGATCGCTACTAATGGAAAAGGAGAAAGATCGGGTTCGGGATCCGGGAATGGAATCGGCAGCGGGTCAGCAGCGGGTTCGGGTGTTGGTGGATCTCAATCAGAAGTTTGGAAACAGGTAGCAAACGCGCAAAGTAACATCTCTGCCAACGTGACCGTCGATGTCACTGCAAACAGCTCGGCTTCAAGCCTGCAGCTTTCGCTCGAGAATAAAAAGCTTGTAAAAGAACGCGAGGATTTTGCCAAGAAACTCCTGAACATCATTAAAGGTAAGCACGACGTCATCGGCTACGCGTTCGCGATAAATGGCGGGGTAAACAGTGCGGATATCTATGTGTCCAATCATCTCTTCAGTAAGCTCTGGCCGAAGCTATTGAAAGCGGCTGTGACGGAAGCCATCTCGCTGGCCGATCAACCAAATGCTGAAAGTGAGCCGACGTCCGCGGATATTAGCTCCTTTCTTTCAGCGGCGGATAATGGAACACCGCAAGAACGCCGAACGGTCGCCAATACCAAGGTGATCACGCGATCGACAGATAATGAAGTAGTATACGAGGCTAGAGATAGCGCCGACATGCTCATTCACCGCAGCTACGTGAAGCTGGACTGAGGCGAAGTTTCCAACAAAACTAACCAAAAATTGGCGAAAGTTAGCTAACAAAAGAGAAATGTTAGCTAACAAAAGATAAAAGTCTCGTGACAAAAGACAAAAGTCTCGTGACAAAAGACAAAAGTCTCGTGACAAAAGGGAAAAGTCTCGTGACAAAAGGGAAAAGTCTCGTGACAAAAGGGAAAAGTCTCGTGACAAAAGGGAAAAGTCTCGTGACAAAAGGGAAAAGTCTGCTAACAAAAGACAAAAGTCTGCTAACAAATGACCAAAATCAGCTTACAAATGAGAAAAGCTAGGAAATGAAAAGGCCGTCTATTTTAGACGGCCTTATGCATGAGGTGATCACGTTGTAAAGGGGTCAGGGTTTGTACGGGAACCCGCGTTTGATCATTAACGCTTCGACCTTTGGATCGCGGCCGCGGAATTTGCGGTACGCTTCGGCGGGGTCGATGGTGTTGCCGACCGAGAAGATATTCTCGACCAGCTTTTTCCCGACCGCTTTATCGTACGGCCCCTTTGCTTCGGTGAAGGCCCCGAAAGAATCGGCGGTGATCACGTCTGACCATAGGTAGCTGTAGTAACCGGCTGAGTATCCGTCGCTGCCAAACGCGTGCTGGAACTGAGGCGTGCGATGACGCATCACCAGTTCTTTCGGCATTCCGAGCGAAGCAAGCGTTTCACGCTCGAATTTGTCGGGGTCGATCTTTGTCGATCCGGCTAGGTGAAGCTTCATGTCGATGAGAGCACTCGAAAGATACTCAACAGTCGCAAACCCTTGGTTAAATGTTGATGCAGCCTTTATCTTATTCACCAACTCTTGCGGGATCGGTTTACCGGTCTCGTAGTGCACGGCATATTTGTTGAGAACTTCCGGCGTCGAGAGCCAATGCTCGAGAAGCTGTGAGGGAAATTCAACGTAATCGCGAGCGACCGACGTACCTGAGAGCGAAGGATACGTAACATTCGACGAGAGCCCGTGAAGAGCGTGGCCGAATTCATGGAACATCGTTGTCGCGTCGTCCCACGAGATCAAGACCGGCTCGCCCGGTTTGCCTTTTACAAAGTTAGAGTTGTTGGAAACGATGGTGGTGATGTCGCCGTCCATTCGCTGCTGGCTGCGGTACGCGTTCATCCACGCACCCGAACGTTTGCCGTCGCGAGCGTAAGGATCGAAGTACCAGAGTCCGACGTGCTTGCCGGTAGTCTTGTCTTTGACCTCCCAGACCGTTACGTCGGGATGAAAAACAGGAACTCCTGAAACGGGCGAGAAGGAAAAATTGAATACCTCACCGGCGACGTAGAACATCGCGTCGCGGATCTTTTCGAGCTGCAGGTACGGCTTTACTTCATTCTGGTCAAGGTCGTATTTTTCCTTACGGACCTTTTCCATATAAAAGCGATAGTCCCAGGGCTCGATCGTGATCTTCGCACCTTCTTTATCGGCAAGAGCCTGCATGTCAGCGACTTCTTCCTTAACGCGGGCGACTGCCGCCGGCCAGACGGTTTCCATCAGTTCCATGGTCCGCTCAGGAGTTTTAGCCATCGCGTTTTCGAGCCGCCAGTGTGCGTGCGTCTCGTAGCCAAGCAGCTTTGCACGCTCGGCACGAAGCTGAAGGATCTGCGTGATTATCGCGTTGTTGTTGTATTCGTTGTCGTTATCACCGCGATCGACGAACATCTTCCAAACCTTTTCGCGAAGGTCGCGGCGGGTCGACTCCGTAAGGAACGGATCGACCGACGAACGCGTGTTCATGATAATGCCGGCGGCGTCCGTAACGTTCTTTGATTTCGCGGCAGCTGCTGCGGCATCTTTCAGCGACTGCGAAAGCCCGGCCATGTCCGCTTCGGTCTTCAGAACCACCCACTGCCCATTCTCTTCAGCAAGCAGATTCTGGCTGAACTTTGTGAAGTGGCCTGCGAGCTCCTGGTTGATCGCGGAAAGTCTCGCCTTGGACTTGCTATCGAGCTTGGCTCCGGCCCGGACGAAGTTCGTGTGATACAGCCACACAAGCCGCTGCTGTTCGGGTGTCAGTTTCGTCTTTTCAGGCGAGTTATATACAGCTTCGATGCGTTTGAACAGTGCCTCGTTCTGATATATCTGGTCCTGCAGACCCGCGAGTTTCGGCGCCATTTCCCGCTGAACAGCTTGATGATCCGGCGTGCTCATGTTGGCGGCCCAGATGAAGTAATAGGTAGTGACGCGCTCGAGAGTTTCACCGGCACGTTCCATTTCGGCGATGGTGTTCTCGAATGTCGGCGGGGCCGTATTCTTGGCGATCTTGTCGATATCAGCAAGCTGTTCGGCCATCGCGGCCTCGAGCGCCGGTTTAAAATCGGCGACCTTGACCTTGTCAAAGGCAGGCACGCCGCCATACGCACCGGTCCACTTGGCCATCAGCGGATTCGCGGGCTGCTGAGCGGAAACTGTAGTTGCGTGATTCATATACGCAAATGCCGCCAATGCTACCGCCGCGGCAACGAAAGTTCTAGGAATGAGGGACTTTTTCATACGCTTTGTTTGATTCGTTCCAGTAGATCCCGGATGTTAAAAAAATAAGGCCCGCGACTGAGATATGTTCAGTGGGCGGGCTGCGGTTAAGGAGCAAAAGATGGTACACCCGGCATGATTCGAACATGCGACCTCTTGATTCGTAGTCAAGCACTCTATCCAGCTGAGCTACGGGTGCAAAGCGAACATTTAGAATACAAACCGTGCAGAGCGGCTGTCAAGCAACCGTTCGAGTTAAGGGATCAGCGAGCAAAGTAGCCCTGGCGTGAACGAGCGATCATGTCCGGATCAGTGACGACGACCTTGATCGTCCGCCATTTTCCGTCACGCTTTTCGTTTTGAGACGTGTATTCGAGGGTATAGAGAGTTCGGAGATCGGCGGCTACTACAGCATAGAGAGCTCCCATCTCCTCTAGGCGCCGGATCGTATTCAGGGTGCCGCCGGTTCGGTCGGCGATCAGCTGAAGCCGCGAGCGTGCCGCTCTGAACATCGCGAACTGCCGAGGTGTCGGATCAGCAAGTCTGGCCGGATCGCCAGTCGGCAACGCGAGCGGGTATATCGTGACTCCCAATGCATCTGCGAGATTCAGCAGGCGGGAAAGTGAGCCGGTCGGCTCGGTGCTGATGACCGTATCAACACGTTCATCGGCCGTTGCGGCTAACAGCTCGCGATCAAGCTTTTGGGTCTCGGTATCGACTCCGTCGGTGAGAACAACGATCGCTTTGCGGCGATTCTGTTCACGCGACAGTTTCTCCAGCGAGAATTGAAGCGCTTTGTAGAGGTCGGTATCGCCTTGGCCGTTCGCTACGGATATTGAATGGGCAGCCGTCGCTCGGTTCGTCGTAAAATCATTCAGCATCCTGATCTTGCTGTAAAATTCGACGACCGCGACACGGTCATCCGGTGCGAGGGCATCAAGGAATCTGATCGCTGAAAGGCGAATATTCTGCCGAAAGCTTTTGGTCGAACCGCTCATATCCAGCAGCATGACAACGCTAAAAGGCGCTGCCGAAAGCTCAAACCGCGAAATGTCTTGCTGAACGCCGTCTTCAAAGATCGAAAAATCACCGCGCGAAAGTGAAGTGATCGGCCGGCCCCGAGGATCAACAACTCCTACATTCACACGTACGACGGATGTATCGACGGTGATCGGGTCGTCCTCGACCTGGGCACGCACTTCAACAGCTGTCCCCAAAAGGAGCAGACAAACGAGAACGATAAGATAGCGGTGCATAAATAAAATGTTAACAATCAGACGCCTGATCGCGTAATCCGGTTGTATTTCATCACTTTGGAACTTTCGTTCAAAATGCGAGCTGATCTATAATGTCTCAACTTCCGGCTCACAACGGGATCCTTACATGCTCTACAAACCTAACTTCTGCAATCAGTGCGGTGAAAAGATCGAGCGTGCCGAATGGCGACTTGCGACCAGCAGGCGCTTCTGCGACCTTTGTGCGACCGAACACCCTTTACTCGATTGGGCGCCTAAGCTGGTGCTAGTCTTCTTTTGCTTGACCGTCCTTGTCGGCGTGAAAGGTGTCATCTTCCCGTCATCAGCGACTTCGCAAAAGATGACACAACGCACGGCCGAAGCGCGGCCTCTTATTGACCGAGGTTCGTCTTCAACCGACCCTTTGCCGGTAGAGAGAGCGGAACCTGAGACGCGTTCTCCTATACCGCTTCCGGCAAACGTTCAGGCGGGATCGTTTGAAACGAAACCAAGTGAAACTTTTAGTTCGCCGCAGCGTGTAAACAAGTCAACCGAGGCTGCGACCTATGTGTGCGGAGCTCCCACAAAAAAGGGGACACCGTGTTCGAGAAAGGTAAAAGTGAAGGGTTATTGCTGGCAGCATCGCGAGCCCGCTGAATAGCCGGACTGCGAACGAATGCATTACTCGGAACGAGCTTGCCCAAAAATCGGGGATCTTGTTTCTGTTTGTATCACGCATTACTGTTGAAGTTTGTTCGATTTTGTTACAAAATAAACTGTTATCTTTTCGGTTCGTCCATCATCCACCGACGAAAACTAAATAACGAATGAAAGCCCTTGCTCAGAACACGTTAATACAGAACCGTTATCTGATCGTTCAGCTGATCGGAAAAGGTGGGATGGGCGAGGTCTATCTCGCGGTAGATCAGCGGCTTGGAAGTGCTGTGGCCTTAAAGCGCACTCGGTTTGCCGGGGACGAAATGCTGGGGAATGCATTCGAGCGCGAGGCACGCGTGCTTGCTCGTATGCGGCATCCGGTGCTGCCAAAGGTCAGTGATCATTTTGGCGAGGGCGATGAGCAGTTCCTTGTAATGGAACATATCTCGGGTGACGATCTCTCGAAGCGGCTTGAGGCTGCACAGAAACCCTTTCCTGTCAGCTGGGTGATGTTTTGGGCTGACCAGCTGCTCGACGCTCTTGCGTACTTGCACTCGCACGAACCGCCGATAATACACCGCGACATAAAGCCCCAGAATCTAAAGTTAACAGACGAGAATCATATTATTCTGCTTGATTTTGGACTGTCCAAGGTTTCAACGGGCCAGACCAATATCGGCCCGAATTCGACCGGCAGCACGGGCAGCGTGGTCGGATACACGCCCCATTACGCACCGATGGAGCAGATCCGTGGGATCGGCACCAGCCCGCGAAGCGACCTGTATTCGCTGAGTGCAACGCTCTATCAATTGCTGACCAATACCGTTCCCATGGACGCGCTTTCGCGAGCTGACGCGATGCTAAATGGTTCCCCCGACCCACAGCAGCCGCTTTATGAATTGAACCCCGAGGTTCCGCAAGAGATCTCTGACGTAGTGCTTCGCGGAATGGAGGTCAGCCAAGAGAAGCGTTACGAAAATGCGAAGGCTATGCAGAAGGCCCTTCGCCGCGCGTACAACTCAATGCAGGAGGCGATGTCTGCTAAAACGGTTGTGATCCCCGGCGGTATCTCGGCCGATATGGCTGATGTGACGCCCGCCGCTGAACCGCAGGAAGCTCTGCAGCCCGATTTTGGTGCGACGATAGCGTACGACCAATTCCCGGAAATACCGCAGGAGGCTCCCCAGTCAGGGATCAAGACCGAAGTTTTTATTGCAGGGAGCGACTCATTCCCTCAGGAGTCGATCCCCGCGTCGACTCCTTATGAAGGGACCAACGCATCCGGCAACGGGTCGGATTCGTACTTTTCGCCCCAAGACAGCGGACCACTCGACAGCCCGGGCGATTCTTTTTCTCCGGACGCCACGATGCCGATCGTGGCTCTCGACGAGGGCTCCGGCTTTGAGAGTAGCGAGGGTTACACGCCGGCCGGCCAGCCTGAAGCTTTCGCGACAGTAGCCGGTTCCGGTTTCGACACGCCTTACGAAAACCGCGAATTTGATGAGGATCGCCGCGAAGATTCGGATCCCGATGGTGCCGCAGCTGTGCCGGCAGCAGTCGCTCCAGTGAAAAAGAAGGGCGGAGCCGGAAAGATCGTGGCAGTTTTCGCAGCGCTCGCACTGTTACTGTTAATAGCAGGCGGCGGTATCGGCGGTGCCTGGTACTACATGAACTACGTTGCGGTCAATGACGAACCAACCCCAACGCCGACGCCGATGGAAACCCCGACGCCGACTCCGGAGCCGTCGCCGACGGTTGAGGTCGCGCTTCCGACGCCTGACAATATTAATTCCGATACCAATACGGTGCCGCCGGTGACGGAACCCGATAATGTTCCGGGTTCTACCCCTCGAACACCGGTCGCACCCCGGCCTACGCAGGTTACCCCTCGGCCGACTCAGACGCGCCCTGCAAGCACACCGGCACCAAAGCCTACACCGCGGCGGACGCCCGGCGTACTACAATGATCTCGGAGTTTGGAAAATGAGCACTTGGAAAGTCCAGCGAATCGTGTTCGCCGTTATCGGGTTCTTGCTGTTCAGCTTGTACCCATCGTCTGTCGTCGCTCAAAACAGGCAGCAGGAACGCCGTGCCCGCCAGATCGCGACCGAAGGCGATAAGCAGTTTAGGCAGAAAAATTATCGCGTTGCGATCGATCATTACGCTCAAGCGATCGCGTTGGCCCCGAGACTTCCGGAAAATCGATTTTGGAAGGGGATGGCCCACTATTATCTCGACGAGTATGATATGGCGCTGCCGGAACTCGATGCGGCCCTAACTTCGGGATATGAAAAGCCGCTCGACGTCTATCTCACGCGGTGGAGGATCCACTACGCTCGAAAGAATTACGATCAGGCATTGGCGGATATACGGTCGGGCCTCACGTTGGACAAGAATAACGTCGCGTTCCAACTAGCGCTCGGAGATATCTCGCTTGCGCGCGGAGAATACCAGGCTGCACTCGACGGTTTCAACGCATATTTAGCTACGAATCCGACGAATGCTGAGGTCCATTTGAACATCGCCCGCAGCCATGCCGGCTTAGGGAACCATAAGGACCAGGTCGCCGCGGCTGAGGAAGCGATACGGCGTGGCACCCAAAATGTTGCGGAAGCCTATATCCTGATAGGAAACGGTTATGAACAGCAGATGATGTTCACCGAGGCTGTGGAGGCATACAAAAAGGCGGTCACCGCACGGCCGGACCATTACGATCCCTACCGGCGGTTAGCGGAGGGTTATCGTGCACTTGCAGATTTTGATAATGCGATCGAAACGTCGCGGCGGGCACTTCGATTATTTCCGACGGACGGTGCGATCTACACGGACATCAGCTGGTACTATAGTCTCGCTGATCGCCATCAGGACGCGGTGGATGCTGCTCAGGCAGGCATTCGGTTCCAACCCGAAAGCCATATGGCCTATACCAATCTCTGCAGAGCGTACAATGATCTAAAGCGTCATGATATGGCCCTTACCGCGTGCAATACGGCGTTAAAACTGAGACCTAACGATGGCGAGACCTTGTTTTATCTTGCCCGTGCAAATCGTGCGTTAGGTCGAACAGCAGAGGCTAACCGACAGGTAAAGTTGGCTGTAGCCGGACTTGAGGAGTTCGCCCGTGCCAATCCGGCCTACTCGGACGGCTTTTACCTCCTCGGCGGTGCATATTACGACGATGGGCAGCCAAAGAAAGCATTGGAGGCGTATCAGCGAACCCTAGCTTTGAGCCCCAATTTCGTTAAGGCTCTATACAATGTCGGCATCATTCACTTGATCGACGGACGAAAAGACCTTGCATTGCAGCAGCACGCGCGTCTGCAGCGGATCAGTCCGAAATACGCAGCGATGCTGAAAACAGAGATCGACGCCCAGTAACAGGGAATTTAAGAAGACTGAAAAGCCCCGACCAGATGCAGATCGCTCGGGGCTTTTCGCTATTTGGCGAATCGATTGATGACGTCTACAGGACTTCCGATAAGGAACGATGCAAGATTCGGGTTGTCATGAGATCGATCATATCCGACCATTTCCACGTAAGCATTGCCCGACACACCGGAACCGCCGGAGTCGCCGGCGACCGTGCAGGCACCTTCCCAATACACGATCATTGTGGTGCCTCGTGTGTCTAACTCTTGATCCTTAAGGAGCGGTTCGATATTCAGATCGATCTGCAGATGCGGGACCTTTACGTTCCACGATATCGGATATTCGGCTCCCGAACCAGGGCTTTTCCAGTAAGACCGTGGCGTAATGGTGAACTGATCCGAGTTTAGCGAAGTTGGTGTTCCGTCCGCATCAACGAAAGTGCCGCTGGAAAAGGACGACGGCTCACCTTTACCGTTTCGCAATTGGTAGCACATCAGCTCAGTGTTGTTGTCGAGTTGTATTGAGAACCAATCCCAACCCTTCTGATTCTCCGTGGGCTCCCAAGTCCCGAATTCGCGGTCCATCCACGCCGAACCCGAAAAGTGTTCTACCGAGCCATCGATAAGCAGATCGCCTTCGAGAGCCATTCGTGTATATGAGAAGTATCGCGAGGCTTCGCCGTGATCCTTAAATGAAACTCCGTTCTTACCGTTCAGAACGACCGGCTTTTGCGGCCGAAGCGTAGCATCGAACTGCAGATCAGTGCCAATGTTTGCACGCAGTACGTGGACGCCGTTCGATTCGCTTGCAGACCAATCGCCCAACCTCAGATAGTATGTTTTCGTATCGGCTATCGCAGCTGTTTCCAGCGGCCCATTCGCACTCTTGCGATGGTCGTAGCGGAACGCCTTCGAATCAATATCGGTGATCGCAAAATGTGCGAAGTAAAAGGGATTGCCGATCAGCCGCAGCGGCACGATCGAGAACTTATCGAGATCGGTCCGGCGCTTAAAGAACACCAGTTCGAAGCCAAATCGCCGACCCCTGAGGGTCTTGGCATGGCCCGTGTAATACCACCATTCTGTTTGTGCATCTGGATGGGCTGCGAGATCCTGAGGAAGGCGGACCGGATCATGCTCCGTTCCATCGCGGAGCGTGTCGGGCTCTCCAGCTACGGCTGCGGTGATGATCTCTAACAATTCGCCCGCAGCTGAACCGGCTGAACGGAAAAAACTTTCGCTTGTCTTCCAAAAATCCACTAAATGAAAAACCCCCTGAAGATCGTTATTCGATAAGAATACCGTAAACGATTCAATAAGGGGCTTATTCGGATGATTCGGTCCTAGAGTCCCTGACTATCTACCGGGACATTGATGCTCTGAAACTTCAGTACGACGCGAACGGAATCTCCTCTCCGATCCATCGAGGCGGGTACGAACGGTGCAAAATCAGAACGCGTTTGAAAGGCTTTTCGCAGTTCCAGTATCTTTTGCTCATCGTTGCTGGGCTCAACGATCTCGGCTATCCGAGCGAGGCCGTTGCCGAAGACATCAGCGACTATTACGACCTCTTCATCCTTCATTTCTCCGCGAACCAACGAACGGGAAAGAGCTACCAGCGCCCCTTCAGGATTAACGCTGGGAGATTCACCCGCAACAGAAAGCCGTGTATTGGCGTATTCCAGCGGCGAAAGGTCGATGCCATCGACTATGTTGCTGTTCGCACTCGCGATGAACATTGTCGAAGGAGCGGTATCGTTAACGACTATCGACGGTCCGGCGATCGGATGCAGGATCAGCCAGCCGAGCGTAATGCCGAAGATCAAAGTCGCAAAAGAACCGACTGCGGACGGCATAAGCCAAACACCGACCCAACTGTGACGATCTTCGACAAGACGAAATGTCGGCGATGTGATCGGCGGGGCCACGGCGGCCCTCACAGCCTCGCGAATGTTTACAATAAGTGATTCCGGGGCAACGGGACGCTTAGCCGAGCGTAGTTCGTTCCTGACATCGTGATGGCCGGCCAACGTTTCCCGGCAGAGCGGGCATGCCGCTAAGTGGGCATCGATGCGTTCGACCTCGGCAGACGAAAGAATATCATCGAAATATAACGCTAGATCGAATTGAATATCCTGACATTTCATAAGATCGTCTCCGATCATCCCAAACCAAGCGAATGACTCACTGACCCCGGTTGTTCTCTTGCTAAAGAAAACAACTCATGACCATCGACAGGCGGCCTGCGAAGCGGCAGATCATAGATGTGCTGGTCTATTTCAAACATGCCGTTTTCGCTGACTTACCCATTTCAGGTCCTCGTTCTTTTCGACCTCTCGTTTGGCACCGATACGTCACTTTACTAAAGATAGAACCGGGGCGAGTCAATCATTCGCTTAGTTTTCAAAAATCTTTGAGCCGCTTTCTCAGCTCTTCACGGCCGCGTGCAAGCCGGGATTTCACCGTTCCAATATTAATATCAAGTGCGGCCGCGATCTCGTCGTAGGCCATTCCTTCGATATCACAGAGGACGATGGCCTCACGGTAGATATCGGGCAACTTTCGAAGCTCCGCAACGACGGCGTTCTCACGCTGGCTGCGGATCGCTGCCCGCTCGGGGTCGATATCGCTTGAGGCGATCCGCTCAACAAGCGGCGTATCCTCAGCACTATCGGTGGCATCGAGCGAAACCGAACGATTCCGCTGACGCCGGTTCCACCAGCGGAAACGATTGCGTGCGTGGTTGACCGCGATGCGGAAAAGCCAGGTCTTAAGACCGGATTCGCCGCGGAATGAGCCGATCGCTTTGATCGAGCTCATGAACGTCTCCTGCGTAAGGTCCGCAGCTTCTTCGGCGTCCTCGGTCATGCGGCAGAGCATTGCGTAAATATCGCCGGAATACCGCTGCACCAGGACATCGAAAGCGTCCGCTTCGCCTGCTTTTAGTCTTTCAATGAACTCTCGTTCTGCTTCGCCCAGGACATACGGCGTGCCCACCGCCGTGGCGGCCTGTGTCAATTGTTCCTCGTCAAACGCTATTGACTTGCTGAGGGGCATCGTGTTTCCATCTGTCCTGACACGAAGCGAGCGTCCTATAATTTCCGCCACACTGAATGCCGCGGTTATTAACTTAGACACCGACTGTCAGGATTTGTTCCCGTTTCAAGTAAAAAAGATTCGGTTCGCAAAGATTGCCTTATAGCACACGTTTTTCGGGGCCAATGGTTGCTCCGACGCGGATTTTAGGCTAAATTGAATGTTTTGCAAATCGATCATTGTCGTCGATTATATAACGAAAGACCTCGCAGAAATTGCAATATATTTAAATGGCACGTAAGAAAAGAAGACTCGAGCCGGTAGTTGTTCAGCCCGCCGCGGGACCAAAGCCTCGTTATCAGGATCCGTTCCAGGAAACGGTCGGTAAACGCATCGAAGATGCCGGCAAGAAACTGGAAGGCCAGGGCCGCAACATCCTTTACGGATTGGGCGCGTTGCTGGTGCTCGGGATCGTCGCGTGGCTGATCTACGCCTGGTCTGGAAGCTCGAATGCGAAGGCTCAGACAGCCCTCGGCAAAGCGATCGAGACATCCACGGCCCAGATACTTGAAACACCTCCGGCAGGTTCGACGGTGAAGTCATTCCCGACCGAACAGGCTCGTGCTGAGGCCGCGATCGCCGAGTTTCAGGCCGTGGCGAATGAGTTCGGCGGAGACATCGGTGAAAAGGCGAAATACCTTGCCGCGACGACAAAGCTGCGTACGGATCGTGCTGCGGGAATTGCTGAGCTTGAAGGGCTTTCAGGAAATGGCGGCGAGGTCGGATCGCTTTCAAAGTTTGCGTTGGCACAAGCAAAAGAGACTGACGGTCAGCTGGATCAGGCTGCGACGCTGTACGCTGAGCTCGCGGCAGCTTCTGATTCCGTAGTTGCGAAAGATACTGTAAATTCGGCGCTCGCGGCGATTTACGAAAAGCAGGGCAAGACCGCTGAGGCCGTTAATGTGCTCTTTAACATGGTGAAGACGGCGTCTGAAGCGAAGGACCATGAGGGCAATCCGGTACCGCTAAATTCGACGGTACAGGCAGCGAAGGCAAAACTTGCCGAGCTTGATCCTGAGAAGGCCAAAGAGATTCCGGAACCGCCGCCGGTGACCACCGGAGCTCCGTTCTAGTTTGAATTGAAAGGGAAAACCGCCGACAATTCGCCGTTTATTTTAACTGTCGCAGACGTGTTAAGTTAGAAGGAGATGATAGCGAGCGGAAAGAGCGAAATTGCAGAAAGGGCCGTGTCGGTAAGGGTGCCACCAACCTCTTACTATGCGGCCATTTTCTTTTTGCTTTTTGCCGCCGCGTTCCTGTTCTATCTGGAATCGGAAGTGTGGGCGTTCGCTATCTTATTCCTTGCGGTATTTGTTTTCCCACTGCTGGCCTTTTTTGATCGCGTGAGGTTTGACGGCCGCCGGCTGCGTCGGACCGGCCTTATACCGCGGTTGGCTTCGCGATTTGCCGGCATTCCGGACCGGCTAAGAATAAAGCATATTGAACAGGTTGAGACGCATGCTGTCAGGCTTTTTCGCAGGAGCGGGCGTGTGATCTATTCCTACCGAACGACCATTCGCGGCCGCGGGCGGACGATGACGTTCTCAAGCGGCAGGGACAGCTATATGCATATGGTCAAATCGCTGTTCCCAAGGCTGTCCGAGGACGTTTTGGACACGCGTTCTATTGAGCTTCGTGATTATTACAATGACCGGCGGACGGTAACGAGATCCGCAAGACGATCGAATATTCCGCCGGCGGACGTCCTGGAAAGTTCGCTGGATCAGGTGCGTTCCGGAAAGGGGCTTTTGCGGCTTTCGCCGGAGCTAGCAGGGTCGGGTGATACTGAGAATGAGGAGCGCGTTGCGGCCTTGCGGCGGCTGGCCAATGAACTGCGAGTGACAGGCGCGTTACGTCAATCGGCTGAGGCATTTAGACGTGCTGTGCTCATAAGGCCGGCTGACGGCTGGCTGCTTTATGAATTTGCAAGATGCCTGCATTCGCTGGCGGGGTCCGAGCGAGACAGCCGGATGGAGAGGCGTGCTGTGGCGATGCTGAGGCTGGCGGAAAAGCGTGCGGATGGCGACGCAAAATTGATGACCCGTGTGGGCGAAAGCTATTTCCAAATTGGCGACTGGCGGCGTGCGGGCGACAATTTTAAGCGGACGATAGACACGTTTGGCGAGAGTTTTAGGGCACTTCGCGGGCTTGCCGAGCTGGCTCTGCGGGAAGGGAAAATAGCCCATGTGATCCATAATTTTGCGGCCGCGAACCGCCTGGCTGCGAGCGATGCTTTGAAACGCTGGACGCGGGCTGAGATGGATTATTTCTCGCGGCTTAACGATGATGAGGAGTACATGGAGCTTGAGATAAGCCGTGTAAACCTTGTCGACAGGCTGGCTCGCTGGCGGGCCGGGGCTCTTAGATTTACTGCTTTTGGAATGCCCGTGATCGTTACCGGTGTCCTGCTTCAGGATGCGACAGTGGCACAGTTTGGCTGGGCCTTTTCAGGTATTTCCATTGTCACGTGGGCGGTGCTGTCGGTGCTTGAACGAATGCTCGCAGCACGCATCCCGCTGGATCTGGTCGAAAAGCAGTGATCTCCGCTGCGCTTTCGTTGCCTCACTCGTCCTCTAGTTCGTCATCTAACGCTTAAAAAAACCTGCGTTCACCACGCCCGTAGCCAAAGCCGGCGCCAAAACGGCGCAAACCGTCCCCCAAAGTTGTCACCAACCGAAAATTTGTGTTCACCAGAGCAACTTTGGTGGCGCAAGGCCATGCAAGTCATGCAAATCGTCCAGTACGTGCAGATCGCGCAGTTTGCACATTCAATTCGAGATGGACGATGGTAACAATATCAGCGTAGCAGAGGGTCTTTGAAAATTTATCCGTTGGCAGAAAGCTGTGAAGACGAAGTCCCGCAGGGCCGGCCAGTCTCGTAGTGGCAAAGTTTTGCAGGACTTCGGGCAAAAGCATTCAAGCCCCGTACGTCCGACATGAGCGATCAAAACGAATCGATATGTCGCTCCTACGGAGCTTTGATAATTTCGAACCGATGTTCTATAAAAATTACGCTCCTGCGGAGCTGGCTCTATCCGGGCAGTCCACCGGATGTTCCGAAAAGATCTTGAACACGGCGGCGAATGCACCCAGTTGGAACCTATTTACCGGCTTTCTTAGCGGCGGTCTTCTTCGGTTTTGCCTTTGCTGCGGGCTTTACCTTTAGGGCCGCGGGTTTGGCGGTCTTGGTGGTTGAGCTCGCTGTGGTCTTGGCTGTCGAGCCTGCTGCTTTGGTTGCCGGTGCGGGGTTTAGCATCGCGGTCCAGCGGTATTCTGGCGTCGGGAAGCCTTCCTCGAGTTTCTTGAGAATGAACTCGGTCATGTTGTCGACGATCCAGTTGTGATTGTATTCACCGACAGAGGCGAGCTCAGCATCAGGTGCCGGATTCATGAAATCGATCGCGTACGGAACGCCGTCCTTGATCGCAAACTCGACCGTGTTCAGGTCATAGCCCAAAGCCTTGCAGATCGTTATCACATCCTTTTCTACACGTTCGTGCAGTTCGGGCGTAAGGTAGTTCTCGATGTTCACGTACTGCATCCCACTCAGATAGGGCTTTGTCGGATCGTAAGGCATGATCAGGACCTTTTCCTGGCCGACGCAGTAGCAGCGAACGAAATGATCGAACTCGATGCCTTCCTGCAGCGTCATGCAAAGCGTGCCTGACTTGTTGTACTCCATCCAGAGCTCTTCGAGAGAGTTGACCTTCGAAACGTTCTTCCAGCCGCCGCCGTCAAAAGGCTTGAGGAAAGCGGGGAAGCCGACGTAGTCAACGATGCCTTCCCAGTCGAGCGGGAATTCCAGGTTTCGCAGGCTTTCGCTGGTGATGTCCTTGATGTAGTCCTGCTGCGGCAAAAGGACCGTCTTCGGGATCGCGACGCCAAGTTTTGCAGCAAGCGAATAGTTGAAGAACTTGTCGTCAGCCGACCACCAGAAAGGGTTGTTGATGACGTGAGTACCCTCGAGGGCCATACGCTTGAGCATCGCACGATAATAAGGGACCTCGTGCGAAATGCGGTCGATGATCACGTCGTAACGCTTTTCTTCCTCATGACGGATGCCGCCGACCTTGACCATTTCGGCCACGACCTTTCCGCCGCCTTTTTCGTTGATGCTTTTGATTATCGATTCGGGAAACGTCTGTTCGCGCCCCGCTAATATTCCTACTGTTTTCATTATGTTTTGTGCTAAATGCTGATCTTATTATTGCCGGTTATGTATTTGACGGCCGCAGCCGTCTGATCGAAATATCGAACCTGTCGAAATCCCTGATTTTAGTGGAAAACAGGAGCTTGGGCAAGGTAATCGAGCGATTCGGCGGTTAAATCTCCATTAACTGCTGCAGTTGTTAAAAATTGTTGCACGCCCTCACGAAAACGTAGTAATTTAGATACAGGCCGCATTCTGTCAGACCGCCGTCTAATTTGAGTCTCCCGCTCAACCGCTTTTCAAAAATTACCATGGATCAAATAACTACACCCGCCATGGGCAATGGTGTGCCCGTATCGAATGGTGCGTCGCCGGCGGCCGGATCGCCTGCGGCCTTGCCGCAAAACGTACAATCCTTTCACGGTGTGCTCAAGGTGATGCTGGGCGTCGACCCGCGTGTAAGCGACCTGATATTCTCGCCCGGTCGACCGCCGCAGATCGAGCTTTCAGGGGATCTCGAGGGCGTCGCGATCAAGGGATTGGAGAAACTCCTGCCGCCGCAGATCAAGCTTTTTGCAGAGATAATGCTGCACGGGAACGAACAGGCCACGGAACTCCTGGATAAGAAGGGCTCCGCAGACATCTCGTACGGCGTTCCGGGACTGTGCCGTTTTCGCGTGAATATATTCAAGCAGCGTGGGTCGTACGCGATCGTGATGCGTGTCATCCCGACGACGCCGCCGAACTGGAAAGACCTGGACTTGCCGCCAGCGATCATGAGCTCGGCTGAACTGAAGAACGGCCTAGTGCTCGTGACCGGCCCGACGGGCTCGGGCAAGTCGACGACGCTTGCTGCGATCATCGCCCTGATCAACGCGACCAAGAAGTATCACATCGTGACGATCGAGGACCCGATCGAATTTATCCACGAGCACAACCTGAGCACCATCCATCAACGCGAGCTGCATTCGGATACGCCCGATTTTGCACTCGCTCTGCGCGCCGCACTTCGCCAAGCGCCGAAAGTTATCCTGGTGGGCGAGATGCGTGACCGCGAGACGATCGAGGTCGCGATGGAAGCCGCTGAAACAGGCCACCTTGTGCTCTCGACATTGCACACCATCGACGCAGCCAAGACGATCGACCGTATAATCGGGGTATTTCCAAAGAATGAAGAAGCGGCGATCCGCACTCGGCTTTCGCAGTCATTCCGGAGGATCATTTCACAGCGTCTGATGCCGAAGGTCGGCGGCGGCCGCATTGCCGCGATCGAGATCCTGGTATCGAATTCGCGAACGCGTGAATATATCGAAAAGGGTGAAAAGGACGGACGCTCGATAACCGACGCGATGAACGACGGCGAGCTGGACGGAATGCAGACGTTCGACGCCGTGTTAGAGCGTTATATCCGCGAAGGTAAGGTGACACGCGAGATCGGCCTTGCCTATGCGACGAACGCCGCCAATCTAGCCCTTGAACTTAACGACATGGTGCCTGTTAGTTCCGACACGGCGATCGAACTGGAACAGCCTGCACCGGATCCGCCATCCAACGGAGCTCAGGTAATGATCGAGGGATTTGAAAGGTAGAGTCTAACGATTGCCTTCAGCAAGCAGCTCGTAGTTGCCCATCTCACGATTGTAGGAATCGAGGGCTCCGACGGAATCTGCGGTCGCGTCGAGCATCTGTTTCGTCATCGCGATGGAATCGGAAAGCTGTTCGAAATCGAGCAGTGAGAATTTCTCAGGCGTCGACATCGTCACGATCTCGTCATTTAGGTAGCTGAAAAAGTTCTCGATCGATTGGAGCTGACCTTCGACTAGCTTTACGCTGCGTTCGATCTCGTCGAACGATGCAACGCGACGCTTCAGGATCTCAACGTTGGTCTGCTGGATGCGTTTGGTCTTTTCGTCGGTCGAGCTTTCAGCCGCACGATAAGCCTGTGAGAGCTGATTGTGGACGGCCTGACGGTTTATCGATTTTAAGTGCTGCTTGCGTCGGCGATAGACGTCGAGCAGGTCAACGAAATCTTCCCAACGCTGGTCGAGCGTACGGAGATTTGAGGGAAGCTGTGCGGCACCGGTGAATTTTTTGTAATTGTCCTGGATCTTTTCCTTTAGCCAGCGAAGGTATTCGACGGCCTCGCGTTCGCGGGGCGTGAAGGTCTTGATAAGCTTCTCACGGGCATTGCGGCTCGCGAGGAAGAGGCGTTCTTTTTCGCGTTTCTGAACTAGCTGACGGTACGACGGCAGATTAGGAACGACCAAGATATAAAGCATCTCGGCGATAAGCGCTATCAGCAGAGGAATGACGCTGCCGGTGTAAGCCGCGGCAACGGCAAAGCCGGCCAGTCCCCAGAAGTTGACCGGTTCCTTTACGGCCTCTTTGGCGTAGCTTGTATTGAATTTTGCCAGGTTCTGCTGGTACTTCGCCAGGTCTGCCATAAATAGGTAGATGCCGGTAACTCAGGCTGCGTTCGAACAAATACTATGGGATCACTGTTTGGCTTCGCTTGCTTCGGTCTCGATCACGTCGTCAAGCAGCTGCTCATCTGACGACACATCGGAACCCGCACCGATCTGTCTGCCTGAAGCCGTGCCCGAACCCGCTCCGAGCAAACCCATCTGGGATTTGTATTCCAGAAGCTTGTCCTGCAACTGGATGTCCATCGCTTCGCGCTCGATATCGGCCATCTGTGCGTCTACGTTGCTCGAACCGAGCTGCAGTTTCGCCTCGGCGGCGGCAACGCGGCGGTCGATCTTTTCACGCATCTCATTGAATGTGGATGCATCGTCGCCGATATTAAACGTCTCCATCGTCTGCGCGAGCTGTTCCTGAAGCTTGGCCTGTTTGGCGGCCGATATCAGCTGCATCGCTTCAGAGGTTCGCTTCTTCATGTTCAGCACGTAATTGTCGCGTGCTTTTAATGCCTGTTTTGAAGCGAGGCTGGCGTGCTCAAGCTGTGCCGAGGTGCGTTCGCGGTCGAGCTGTGCCTGCTGAAGCTGGCCGATATAGGCGGTGGCGATATCGTCGCGTCCCATCTTGACGGCGGCCTTGATCTTGGAATCGAGATCAACGACCTGTTTCTCAAGATTCTCGTGATTCTTGAGCAAGAGCCGTTCGGTCGCCATCACCTGAGCCACGGAATTATTAAGATCAGGCACGCGGTCACGCATGTCGCGAATGGTCTGCTGTAATACAAGTTCCGGATTCTCGATCTTATCGAGTGCCGCACCGGTGCCCGCTCTGAAAACTCTTGTTATTCTCGCCCACAATCCCATGTTTACTTTCAAGCTCCTAAAATCTTGTACAAAACGGCTTTACTGTCAACCTTCACTACGACGAGCAGCGGCCGTAAGTTGCATATTACCCGTTCAGTATATCAGGAAAGGATTTTATTTTACACCGATTTAGCGAAGTGGCGAACGGCACTATTTTGGGCGGAATAATGCGGCAGCATGCAAGAGTTTCGTTCGGCGGCCGTTCACTCTTAGAGACGGAGCCGCGGCAGACAAGGTCAAAGCCGCCAACGGGTTATGAGGTTTAGGGCCGGCTCGAATATGATTTAGAAGCTTTCGACATTCTTTCACGCGATCTGTGACGAGAGCATCCGCGAGGAATTTCAAAAATGCGACAATTGATAACGGGAACTATTACGACCGCCATTTTTTGGTCGATGTTTGCACCATTTGCATTGAATGCACAGGCCCAGGTGATCGGAAGAACGATGGAGAACCGAATGCAGAACGTGCCGACAGGCCTGCAGTTTCGTTTGAGCGAAGGATCTGAATCGTTGGAAGGCCGCGACGTTCAGACGCCGGCGACCGCCGATCCGCTTTCAGATGCGGAGGCGGGGAAACTGCTCGGGCGTTTACCCGCGATCAAGACCGAACCCGACGACCAAACGGAATTCGCAAAGCGGCTCGGCACGCGGCCGGCCCCGAAGACCGGCGAGACGGTCCCGGTAAAGTTTCCTTCTGCGGAGCAGTTGTCGCCGCCTGAAACCGGTGGAGCCAAGCAGGCACTTGAGGTCGTTCGGTTCTCGCCGGCCGGGCAGGTTCCGCTCGCACCGGACCTCAGCGTTACGTTCTCGCATCCGATGGTCGCGGTAACCTCGCAGGAAGAGGCCGCCAAGTACGCACCCGTTGAATTCTCGCCGAACGTTGACGGCCGCTGGCGGTGGCTCGGGACAAAGACGCTGATGTTCGACACCGACAAGCGTTTTCCGATGGCGACGCAGTTCACGGCACGCGTTCCCGCTGGAACCAAATCTGCGACCGGTCCGGCACTTCAAAGAGATTTTATCTGGACGTTCACCACACCGCCGCCGAAAGCAGTGACAATGCTGCCGAGCAACGGGCAGACGACGCGTCGCGATGTGCTGATGTATATGGGCTTTGACCAGGCAATCACGCCTGAGGCAGTGATCAAATCGATATCGGTTCGATCCGGCAATCGAAGGATCCCGATCAGGCTTGCGACTCAGGCTGAGATCGATGAGGATGTTTCGATCAGCTACCACATCAAGCAGTCGCAGCCGAACAGGTTCATCGTCTTTCGAGCGGTAAACGCGGACGGTTCGACGGAGAACGCCTTGCCCGGCGGAAGCACGGTCACCGTCACAGCCGAGAAGGGAACGCCGTCAGCCGAAGGGCCACTGACGACGACGGAAGCACAGTCCTATAGTTTCAAGACCTTTGGCCCGATGAAGTACGTCACGGCACAGTGCGGTTGGCGTAACAATCAGAACTGCTCACCGTTCGAGCAGTGGAACGTCCAATTCACCAATCCGATCGATACATCGAAATTCACAGCCGAGATGGTAAAGGTCGAGCCCGCGATCGAAGGCCTCAAGATCTATCCTTCCGGAAGTTACATCTATTTCGACGGCTACAAAAAAGGCCGGACCGCATACAAGATCACGATAGACGGTTCGCTGCCGGATACGTTCGGGCAGACGATGGGGCAAAGTGCGACGGCGACCATAAAGGTCGGTTCGGCGGAAGCGAATTTCTACGCTCCAGGTGCTCCAATGGCGGTGCTCGACCCGATGGCGCGTCCGAGCTATTCGATCTACAGCACGAACCACAGCGCCGCACGCGTTCGCATTTATCGGGTCAAGCCCGAGGATTGGCACGCGTATCTCGAATACTACCGATACATAAATTACGACGACGGCAAACGGCCGGCTATGCCGGGTTCGCTGGTTTCCGAGAAGACCATCAAGATCGCGAGCACGCCGGACGAGCTTGTTGAAACGCGTATCGATATTTCGGAAGGACTGACAAAAGGCCTCGGGCATGTTGTCGTCGATATCGAGCCAACCGTTCGCCGTGACGAATACGACCGTTCGCGTATCGTGACGTGGCTGCAGGCGACGCAGATCGGGCTCGATGCGTTCGTAGATAACACGGAACTTGTCGGTTTTGTGACAGACCTCAAGACCGGAGCCTCGCTCGGGGGCGTGAATATGTCGATATTCCCGAACGACGGCGTACCCGCAAAGGAAGTATCGGAGAATGCGGCTGACGAAGATGAAGGCCTGATCGCGGGCGTGCTCGACTGGATGTGGAGTTGGGGCGAAAGCGGTCCGAGCGAAACGGCTGCGGTGAACGGCGACGGCACGGCCTCGGCGATCGAGACGGTCGAACCATCGCAGACGCGAACAACCGGCGAGAATGGCATCATCCGTTTGGCATTGTCTGAAACGACCCCGGGCAAGATGAGCGTGCTGATCGCCCGCCGCGGGAACGATGTTGCGTTCCTGCCTGAGGATTCTGACTATTATTGGAACAACACCGGCAGCTGGTACAAGAAAACTGTTTCTGACTCACTCCGCTGGTTCGTCTTTGACGACCGGAAGATGTACAAGCCGAACGAGGAAGTCGCTGTAAAGGGATACATCCGCAAGATGACGAGCGGGAAGCTCGCTGACATCGAGGCTCTCGGAGATTCCGCTAGCGGCATTACGTGGACCGCGCGCGACCCTCGCGGCAGCGAGATAGCGAAAGGCACCGGAACGTTGAATGCTTTCGGAGCCTTTGATCTCAAGTTCAAGCTGCCGGACAACGTAAATCTCGGCCACGCGAACCTTGAGATATCGACGGCGACATCGCTTCCGGGCGGTTCATTCAGACACCAGTTCCAGATACAGGAATTTCGCAGGCCCGAATTTGAGGTGACCGCAAAGGTGGATTCTGAGGCTCCGCATTTTGTCGGCGGCCAGGCGAATCTGTCGGTCGAGGCGAAATATTACGCCGGCGGCGGACTCGCGAACGCCGAGACGAATTGGACCGTGCGAGCGACGCCGACGAACTACACGCCGCCGAATCGCGATGATTTTACATTTGGTACGTGGATGCCGTGGTGGCGTGTTTACGATTCTTTCGGCCGCGGGCCTTCAGGGCCAAGCTCGACGCAGAATTTCAAAGGCGTGACCGATGCGGCAGGCAAGCATATGCTGAAGATCGATTTTGAATCGGTCAAGCCACCGCGGCCCTACACTATCTCGGCATCGGCGTCCGTTCAGGACGTTAACCGACAGACTTGGGCGGGGCAGACATCGCTGCTCGTACATCCTTCGGATCTGTACGTCGGTATTCGTGCACCGCGAACCTTCGTTCAACGGGGCGAAGCCATCGATATTGAGTCGATCGTGTCGGACCTGGACGGGAAATTGGTCGCAGGGCGTGACATTGAGATCAAGGCCGTGCTCCGAGATTGGGCATTTGATAAGGGATCGTGGAAAGAGGTCGTTGTTGATGAGCAAGTCTGCTCGATACGATCGACCGAATCACCGGTCAAGTGTTCATTTACCGCCAAGCAGGGAGGCAGATACACGATCACGGCGACGGTGATGGATGACCGCGAGCGGTTCAATCAGAGCGAGCTGACGATCTGGGTTCCCGGTGGAAAAACTCCGCCAAACCGCGAGGTCGAGCAGGAAGAGGTCCAGATAATTCCGGGACAGAAAGACTACAAACCGGGCGATACCGCGGGGCTTCTCGTTATTGCACCGTTCACGCCAGCCGAAGGTGTGCTGACGCTGCGGCGAAACGGCATTGTGAAGACCGAGCGGTTTACGATGAAGGATTCGTCAACGACGCTGAGGTTCCGGATCGAGGAAGCTTATCTCCCTAACATTTACGCGCAGGTCGACCTTGTCGGGGCTGCAGAGCGAACGGCGGAGGGAATAGATGGTGTCGCCGGAGGAACCGGCGATGCGGACAAGCGTGTCCGCGCTCCTTTAGCAAAGCGGCCTGCTTACGCGAGTGGAAACATTAATCTGCAGGTCTCAACTGCATCGCGAAAGCTAAGCGTCACGGCGGAGCCTCGTGAATCCGCGCTTGCTCCGGGCGGCGAGACGACCGTCGCGGTCATGGTAAAGGACCACCAGGGAGAACCGGTCGCGAACAGCGAGATCGCCGTGGTTGTGGTTGATGAAAGCGTGCTTGCGTTGTCAGGCTATTCTGTTGCGGATCCGGCCTCGATCTTTTACACGAATCATCAGCCCGGCGTATCGGATCACCATTCACGTGAAGATGTGCTGCTGGGTAATCCGGATGATGTGAGCCCGCGCGCAACGCCGCCGCCTCCGCCCGCACCGCCGATGGTCTCGGGAGTCGGGGCCGGTCGTGGAGATGCGTCAATGCAGAAGATGAGTGTGAACGCAGCACGCTCGGTCGCCGCTGAGGTGGCGGTGATGGACGGTATGCCTGCGGATGGGGAACAAGGTGCGATCAACCTTCGACAGAATTTTGACGCATTAGCAGTTTTTGCACCTTCGGTTCGGACGGATTCGAGCGGGCGTGCGACCGTAGATATCAAGCTGCCCGACAATCTCACACGCTACAGAATAACGGCGGTCTCGGTGGACCAGGCGAAACGATTTGGGAAAACAGAATCGAATATCACGGCAAAGAAGCCTCTGATGGTTCGGCCGTCAGCTCCGAGGTTTATGAACTTCGGTGACAAGATCGAGCTGCCGGTAGTGGTTCAGAATCAGACGGACAAGGACATGGCCGTCGATATCGGCGTGCGGGTATCGAATGCTGAGCTGACGGGCGGCGGCGGTAGACGAGTGCTGGTAAAAGCGAACGGCCGCGAGGAGGTCCGCTTTCCTGTCTCGGCGATGAAGGCAGGTACCGCGAGATTCCAGATCGCCGTTACATCGGGCAGCCATTCCGACGCGGCTGAGATATCGCTGCCGGTTTGGACGCCCGCGACGACGGAAGCGTTCGCGACGTACGGCACGACCGATGCCAATGGAGCGATCTTCCAGCCCGTTCAGACGCCTGGTGACGTCTATCCGCAGTTCGGCGGGCTTGAGGTCACGACCAGTTCGACCCAGCTGCAGGAGCTGACCGACGCGTTCATATATCTCTCCAATTATCCGTACGCATGTTCGGAACAGATCGCGTCAAGGATGATCTCGACGGCCGCTCTCCGCGATGTGCTGCAGGCATTCAAAGCGAAAGATACGCCGACGAACGCCGAACTTGAGGCTCAATTCAAGCGCGATATCCAGATCCTGCAATCGCGGCAGCGAAGCGACGGAAGCTTTGGTTTATGGAAACGTGACCGCGAGCGTTACGAGTATCCGTTCCTAACGGTACATGTCGCTCATGCGCTGGCTCTGGCAAAGGCGAAAGGCTATACCGTGCCGGACGAGATGCTTAATCGCGTAAAACCGTATCTCTCGAACGTGGAGAATTATTACACCGGCGAATGGTACACGTCGTCGCCGAAGGTCCGATGGACGATCTCGGCTTATGCTCTTTACGTTCGCGACATGATGGGCGACAAGGACGCCGGCAAGGCTAAGAAATTGCTTGCCGAAGCGACGATCGAAGAAATGCCGTTCGAAGGTCTCGGTTGGATCTTGTCGGTGCTGGCGAACGACGCAGGTTCGGCAGAGCAAGTCCAGACAATAGTGCGATTCCTGATGAACCGCACGACGGAAACTGCGGCAGCGGCGAACTTCGTCACGAATTATGGTGACGGCGGATGGCTGATAATGTATTCGAACCGCAGGGCTGACGGCGTTCTTTTAGAAGCGATGATCAAGGCAGATCCGAACAACGACCTGATACCGAAGCTGGTCCGCGGGCTGCTGGCACATCGCACAAAGGGCCATTGGGGTTCGACGCAGGACAACGTGTTCGTCCTATTGGCGCTCGATAAGTACTTCAATGCGTTTGAAAAGGTCACGCCTGATTTCATCACACGGATCTGGCTTGGCAACACCTATGCGGGTGAGCAGGCGTTTAAGGGACGGTCGGTCGATTCGAACCAGCTGATGATCCCGATGTCGTATCTCGTCGATCAGGGCGGAACATCGAATCTAATTCTCGACCGTCAAGGTGCAGGACGGCTTTATTACCGCATCGGTATGAAGTACGCACCGCGCAGCTTAAGTCTCGAACCTGCGGACTATGGCTTCACGGTCCTCAGGAAATACGAGGCGGTCGACGATGCCGATGACGTCAAGCAAAATGCCGACGGCAGCTGGACGATCAAGTCCGGTGCACGCGTCAGGGTGCGGCTTACGATGGTCGCACAAGCGAGGCGTTATCACGTAGCACTCGTCGACAATTTGCCTGCCGGGCTTGAGATACTTAATCCGGAGCTCGCAACGACCGAGGCGATACCGGCAGATTCCGGAGGCGGAAATGAGCCGGTCGTTACGGTCGGCAGCCGTTCGATCGGAAGGAATTATTACTGGTGGCGAATGAATTGGTTCGAGCACCAAAACTTCCGAGACGAGCGTGCCGAGGCTTTCAGCTCGCTGCTGTGGGAAGGTGTCTATAACTACACCTACGTCGCCCGCGCGACCACTCCGGGCCAATTTGTAGTTCCGCCCGCAAAGGCCGAGGAGATGTACACTCCCGAAACATTCGGCCGAACCGCGACGGATCGGGTCACTGTTGAATGAGGAAAAGGCCCCGCAAGATAATTGCTGCGGGGCCTTTACATCAATACAATTGGTTTCGGCTAATCGAGAAATCGACGTTCTATCTCGAGCGAGGTATATGCCGGGTAAACAGCTCGAACCTTGACGAACTTCTGGTCGTCCTGCACGGTGGAAGTCCCCGAGGTGACTGCGATCGGTTCGTTGAACGATCCATCCGGGTTGAAGCGAAGCGAGCCGTTGGTGAAGCCCCAGGTGAAAAAGAACTTACCATCCGGCTGCAGAGAGATCTCTTTCCCCACAGCCGCAGGCATATTCGGGTAACCGATGCACTGAAATACTTGGTCGTTCGCTCCCGTCCCGTTTTGTCGTGTGATAGTCAGTGGACCTTGTATCCCATCGATGCGGAGAACGAGAAGTTTGCCATCGGGCTGGATGACCAAATCTTTAGGGCGCACCTCAGGATTTCCACAGTCCGGGATCACAGCCTCGCCGTTTAGACCCATCGATGCCACTGCTCCATCACGAGTGTAACGGCGGATCACGGAGTTCTGAGTCGTTTGGTTCTGGCCTGCTACGTAGATCTGTCCGCGTTCGGTAAGCTGCATCACAACCCCGGGATCGCTGGTGTCAAAGAGAAATGGGGGCGTAACCGTGAAATCGATAGCGCCCGCTTCAGAGAGTCGCGAGACGCGGAAACGGTAAACGTCGTGCGAGGTGGAGCGGGATGCGTAACTTATAAAGGCCTGCCCATTGGAAACGCCGATCTCATTCGTCGAAACCGCATTGGTTGCCATCTGATCGATCACGACAACGCCATTAGTCCCAAAACCTCGATCGAGCGTCCCGTCTGATTTGAATCGCCACACCGCTGGCGACGTAGTTGCGAGCGGCCCGAACACTCCGTTCTGAATGGTGTTAGGTGCTTCTCCCAAAACCATCAGCTTTCCGTCAGCTTGCATTGCTGCTGCATATGCTTCGCCGTTAATGCCGGATCCGTACGTTCGGTGAAGTTCGCCGGTTCCGGTGTACTGACGGATCAGCAACCGCTTTTGAATGCCGCTTGGCAAAATTGTCGGAACTTCATAGTAGCCGATAACCAGCGTCATTCGCGTCGGTAGACTGACCATCCTTCGCGGGAACGATCGGTAACCGATGCCGTCGGTCACAACGCCGTTCGTCCCGAATGACAGATCTAGTTCACCCGGAAATGAAAGTACTGATGTGGCGACGGTAAAAACAACGAGTATTGCAGCTCCGATCAGCTTCGTCTCGATAGGTTTACGTAGTGCGGACATGAAAGAGTGCCTCCGATAAATCCAAATTTATCTATTCGCAAGAATCGACCGCCTAGAATGCAGGGGATCGTTGAGAGTTAGACGGAGAAATGAGATGGTTTTGCGAACTCGTCGTAAAAGGCGGAGACCGAGCCCTGCTTGTCTTATGGAAGGCAGTGTGTACAAGCCTCAGAGATCGTTGCAGTTCGGCGTGCCATACTATGGTTTCGGCGTCCGGTATGGGACTCTGTGCTAAAATCCGAATCGATGAAGCTTTTAATCACCGTTGCGATCGCGGCCATTTTCGCGGGCCCGTTGTTCGGCCAGTCAGCTGAACAGAAGATATATGATACGGAGCGTGCGTTTCAGACCGCTGCGGCGGAAAAGGGGATCAATGCTGCGTTCATACAGTATCTGACGAAGCACGCCGTGATGTTTATGCCCGGGCCGGTCAACGCCAACGAGGCGTATTCAAAACGGACCGATTCGGCCGGGTCGCTGAAGTGGAATCCGGAAGTGATCCGCGTCTCCGGTAATGGTGTCTTGGGCTACAGCATCGGAAATTCGGAATATCGTGCAAAGGGCCTCGAGGATACGAATGTAGCTCACGGGCACTATCTGACGGTTTGGCTGCGGCAACCCGACGGTCAGTACCGCGCCGTACTCGATGCCGGGATTCATCACCCGAAACCAACGGTTGCCGAACCTATTTGGACCGGAACCACGGCTGAAAAACCCTCGAGCGGGCCGGCATCTGCGGGTGACGCATCAGTCGCGTTCTATTCCGCTGCAGAACAAAACGGTTCTACAAAGGCGTACGGTTCGTTCCTTGCGGATGACGCGGTAGTTTTGCGCAAGGGAGAGCAGCCGTTGCGAGGGCGTCGGGCTGCCGTCTCATTCCTGGAAAAGCAGAAAAAGCAGATCAACTTCGCCCGTCGCAAATCATTCATCGAAGCAGGCGATCTTGCATACGTTTACGCGGATTACACGATGACCGCACGTGATGGCGGACAGGCTGAAAAGGGCAGCTTTGTGCAGATTTGGCGTGTGATCGATGGAAAATGGAAGATCGCCGCGGATGTTTTACTACCGCTGCCGGCCGAACAGAAATAATGTCAGCACCAACTGCAAAGATCCGGTTAGACCCGTCACAGGTCGCCAACATATTAAAGATCGAAGCGGATGCTATCGAACGTGCGGCCGAGCGGCTTGACCCCGACGCTGTGCAAAACGCGCTGCGGCTGCTCGCAGAATGTGAAGGGACGGTGATCGTCTCAGGCGTCGGTAAATCAGGCGTTATCGGACAAAAGATCGCTCAGACCATGACAAGCACCGGAACGGTCGCGGTTTTCGTTCACCCTTCGGACGCACTCCATGGAAGCCTCGGCGTGATCCGCAGCGGCGACGTGATGATCGCGCTTAGCAATTCGGGCGAGACTGAAGAGCTGCTTGCGCTGGTACCATCGCTACGACAGCGGAATGTTTCGCTGATCTCGATCGTCGGGAATCTTGATTCATCTCTCGCCAGGCTTTCTGATGTCGTGCTCGATGCGGCCGTTGACCGCGAGGCGTGCCCGCTTAATTTGGCGCCGACGACCTCGACAACGGTAGCGCTCGCGATCGGCGACGCCCTCGCGATGACGTTGATGTCCGCCAAGGGATTAACACCCGAGGATTTTGCGATCAATCATCCTGCCGGACGCCTGGGCAAACGACTGACATTACGCGTAGCGGCGTTGATGCACCCCAGTCCAGACGTTTCGCCGGACTCCGGTTGGATCGAGGTCGTGCGGGCGATCTCAAAGGCTTCGGTGGGTGCGGTGAACGTCGCAGGCGAAGACGGGAAGTTGATCGGGATCGTCACCGACGGCGATCTCCGCCGGACGATCGAGCGAACCGGACCGGATATCCTCGCGAGCTTAACTGCCAACCACATGATGACCGCATCGCCGACAACCGCGACGGCGGAGATGCTGGCATATGACGCTCTGCGGCTGATGGAAGACAGGCCCTCGCAGATCTCTGTGCTGCCGGTCGTTGACGAACAGGGAAAGGCGGTCGGGATCGTGCGGCTACACGACGTGGTCCGCGCGGGACTGTAAGATCACGCCGCGAACAACCATACCCCGCTCATTCCGCGTCTTATATTCTCGAGATCCGGAGATCATTATGAAGAGAAAGTATTCTTTTGCGGCGCTCCTCGTTAGCGTGATGCTGATAACATCCGCGGCGCACGGCCAGCGGACAGAGATCTCGATAGGGCTTTCCGAACAGTTTTTCGACACCGTGATCGACGCTTTGTTTCAGTCGGGAGAGCCGCCGGAATTCTCTATCGCGGGAACGGGCAATAACGATGTGAGGATCATTCCCGCCTCAGTGGGCTCGAAAGCCGCGAACTGCCGCGAGTCGATCCGCCTCAAACGGGAATCCGGCGGCATGCGAACTGCTGTGCGATTCCGCGGTGGGAAAATACTCGCACCGCTTGCTTTCAAAGGCAGCTATAATCCCCCGTTTGTTGGCTGTGTAGATTTTTCAGGCTGGGCAGAAACGTCGATAGATCTCTCATTTGACGAGGCGAATCAGCAGTTGATAGCACGGGCTTCGGTTTTGAATGTTAGCCTCGACGGAACCGGAGGTGTCGGCGGCAACGTGATCGCACGAATGGTGCAAACCGCGATCGACCGTAAGATAAATCCCATTGAGGTACTCAAGCTGGATAAGATCTCATTCATGCTGCCCGTTCAGGGATCGTCAAATCTGGCGATGAAGGCCGTTGGTGTACGGCATGAATTGCGAGATGGCGCAATGAACGTATTCATCGCGTACGAGCTTACAAAGAGCTAACCATCGACACATACGATATCGATAAAATGGGGCTGCCGGGGGATACCAAATAGTGTCCGGCAGCCCCAAGAATTTATAGAAACACGCCTATATTCGAACATGTCGGGCTGTGGAACGCCGGTTGCAGTGTACAACTGCGAAACTGTCTCGAAACGCCGTGTTGGCGCCGGAGGACAAGGGGGAGAAATAATGAAAAACACACTTATAGGACGTACATTGCTTGGTTCGGCTTCTGCCGCAGTGTTGATGTTCGGCCTTAGCACAAGCGCGGATGCCCAGCGCAATCGCGGACGTGTCGAGGATCAGCGGACGAAGCAACAACAGGAACAGGATTCGAAGCAGGCAGCGGAGCAGCGTAATGCTGCTGAGCAGCGGCGCCAACAGCAGCAACAGGCTGCCCAGCAGCGTCAACAGCAACAGCAGCAGAGACAAACACAGGCCGCAGAACAGCGGCGTCAGCAGCAGATTTTGAACCAGCAACGACAGCAGCAGCAACGCCAGCAACAGCAGGCGCAGCAGCAGCGTGTTCAAGAGCAGCGCAATGCTGCAGCTCAACGGGCAGAGCAGCAGCGTCAGCAGCAGATCTTGAACCACCAGCGACAGCAGCAGCAACGCCAGCAACAGCAGGCACAGCAGCAGCGTGTTCAAGAGCAGCGCAACGCCGCGGCACAGCGTGCCGAACAGCAGCGTCAGCAGCAGATTTTGAACCAGCAGCGTCAACAGCAGACTCGCCAACAGCAGCAACAGCAGATCGCTGAGCAGCAGAGGCAAGAGGCCGCTCGCCGCCAGGCTCAACAGCAGCAGCAACAACAGCAGTGGCAGCGTGATCGTAATCAGCAGACGTGGCAGGACCGTAATCGCAACCAGCGGCCGCAGCGTGGCAACTACGACACGTGGACGCGAGCTCAGCAGCAGCAGATACAGCAGCAGCGTTGGCGGCAGTACAACAGTCAGTGGCAGAACTGGCAGAACATACAGGCTCAGCGTCAGCGACAGTTGGAACAGCAGCGACGACAGCGTTACCTGCAGTATCAGCAGCGTTACTGGGAGCGTATTCGCCAGGATCAGTTGAGACTTCAGCAGGCTCGTTACTATGACAATCTGGTAAACAACTATTACTACCAGCGTAATGGTAACTATTACTACACCAGTCAGTACGGGGCTCAGATGCTTCAGGAAGCGGTGAACCGCGGTTATGAAGAAGGGTTTCGCTCAGGACAGGCCGACCGTTACGACGGATGGGGATTCAACCCGACGCAGTCGTATGGTTACATGGACGCTTCATACGGTTATGACAGCTATTATGTCAGCCTTGAAGAGTACAACTACTACTTCCGTGAAGGATTCCGACGCGGATACGAGGATGGCTACTACGGTCGTCAGGAATATGGTCAGTATCAGAATGGCAGCTACAGCGTTCTGGGAACGATCATCAGCACGATCCTAAACGTGATCCGATACTAAAACAGCATAATCGCTAAGAGTAGGGAAGGCCGTCGGGATGATCTCGACGGCCCTTTCTTTTTGGCGTTTATAGACGTGAGCGCAAAGAGGGCCGCCAATCGGCAGCCCTTACTATCGCCAATATATGTACTGATCTATTCAGCGCCGTTATCGGCACTTTTCGAAGACTGCTCAGTAAACGAAAAATTTACGCGGCGCTCTTCGAGTTCACGCATTGCGACACGTGTCGGTTTGTTCTTGCGGGTATCGATATCCGTACGGGAATTCGCACCACGCTGCAGCTGCTTACTTCGTTGAGCAGCAAGGATGATCATCCTGTATTTTGAATCGATCTCGGGCGGATCAATGACCTCTTCGGTAGTGTCGATATCTTCGTCGTGCAGTTCGTTGTCAGCCATAATGATCCGTTATTCTCCGCTATTCGAATGTTTCGATCGCTCGAAACTTCCCATAATATCTTTTATTGCCTCGGTTTGTCTAATCCGCCGCTGACGTTCGGCGATTATAATCGAAGCAAGCTTGCGGGACGCGGAGGCGACGTCGTCATTTATTACTACGTAACTGAAACGTTGAAACTCGGCGACCTCATCATGAGCGTTACGGAGTCTAAGGGCCAACTCCTCGGGTTTCTCAGTATTTCGGGCAGTGAGCCGTGCCCGCAGGACGTCGAACGACGGAGGCATGATAAAGATGCTGACCAGGTTTTCGGCTAGCTTTTCCATTACCTGTATCGCACCCTGCACGTCGATCTCAAGGATGACGTCTTGCCCCTCGGAGAGTTTTCGTTCCGTTTCCTCAAATGACGTGCCGTAGAAGTTTCCGTGGACTTCGGCGTATTCGAGAAAGTCGCCCGCAGCGATTTTCTCTCGGAAGCGGTCCATCGAGATAAAGTGGTAATCACGGCCGTGCTCTTCGCCGAAACGGCTTTCCCGGGTAGTGAACGAGACGGAATAGGCGAGGTCCGGGACCGAGCGAAGGATCTCGCGTATAAGCGTACCTTTCCCACCGCCCGATGGGGAGCTGATAATTATCAGGTTGCCTTTCATTAGTTACCGATGACGTGTAACGCCGCGATGTGCTGCGGCGTTGGCTCGCTGACAGGTGGGGGCAACAGCGAGTCTATTCTACATTTTGCACTTGTTCTCGGATTTTCTCAATTTCGCTCTTGATCGCAAGGGCGTTCTCCTTAACTGCCATGTTGCTGGTCTTAGAAGTTATTGTGTTAGCTTCGCGATTCAATTCCTGTGTGAGAAAGTCGAGCCGCTTTCCGACCTCTTTCTCTTCCTCCATTATTGAACGGAAGTGATCAAGATGTGTGGTCAGCCTTGCGATCTCTTCGGAAATGTCCGCCTTGTCAGCGAGATACGCGACCTCCTGTGCCATGCGGGCCTGATCGATCTCGATCTGAGAATCGCTCTTTGCCAGCATTTCACCGATCCGCTTCGTCAACCGCTGCAGATACTCATCGCCGATCATCGAGGACTGTTCTGAAATCGGTCCGAGGCGGGTTTCGATCTCTGCAAGGCGCGTGGTCAGCTCAGACTTGAGGGCGTCGCCCTCACGTGCACGCATCGTTTCAAGATCGTCGAGAGCGAGCTGCAAAGCGCTTTCGACACCGCCGTTAAATTCCTCGCCAAACTCAGACCGCTTGACCTGAAAGACATTCGGCAGACGCGCGATGACGTTCACGTCGGGTTCACCGGACAAGCCGAACTCGGTCCTCATCGTTTCGAGCACTTTTAGGTAGCCCTCGATCACCGGACGATTCATCTCGTATTCGGCCTCTTCGGTACGCTCGAACTGAAAATTCACCTCAACCCGGCCGCGAGCCAAGCGAGCACCGATCTGTTTCTTGAATGTGCTTTCCAGTGACTGCAGATCGCTGGGCAGCCGCAACGCGATATCAAGAAATCGATTGTTCACGGTCTTAAGGTCGATCGTGATGGAAAATGTGTCGCCGGCGGCCGATCCGCGGCCGAAGCCTGTCATTGATCTCATACTCTATTCCTTGCGGCAGCGATCTCCGTTTCTGATTCCTCGCCCGCGAATTGAAGTTCGTAAAGCCTTCGATATTTTCCGCCGAGAGCCAGCAGCTCGTCATGCGTACCTGTCTCGACAATGCGGCCTCGGTCCATCACGACGATCTTGTCCGCTTTTCTAACCGTTGATAGACGATGTGCGATCACGATGGAAGTTCTGCCCTGCATCAGGTTTTCGAGAGCTCGCTGGACGAGCCGTTCAGATTCGGTGTCTAGAGCAGATGTCGCCTCGTCGAGGATCAAGACCGGAGCGTTTACCATAACCGCTCGAGCTATCGCGACACGCTGCCGTTGGCCGCCGGAAAGCATCGTGCCGCGTTCACCAACCAGCGAGTCGTACTTTTCGGGGAGTTCTTCGATAAATTCGTCCGCGAACGCGATTCGTGCAGCCTCGCGAAGCTCGGAATCGGTCGCATCCGGTTTGCCGTACGTAATGTTGTAGCGGACCGTGTCGTTGAAAAGAACGGTTTCCTGTGTGACAAGAGCGATCTGCTTGTGGACCGAACCGACCTTTGCGTCGCGAAGGTCCAGCCCGTCCCAGAGGATCGAGCCTTCCGACGGATCGTAGAGACGCTGGATGAGCTTTATTAAACTTGATTTACCGCTTCCGCTTTCACCTACTAACGCAACGACCGAACCCTTTGGTATTTCAAGGGAGACACCGTCGATGATCGGCCTCGGGTCGCTCTGGTAGTTGAACGAAACGTCTTTGAGTTCGATCTTTGATCTTAGCGGTGCGAGTTCGATTGCGTCCGCCTTTTCTGGCAATACGACATCTTCGTCAAGCACGTTCCAGACGTCCTTTGCCGCCGCGAATGCTTTAGAGATCTCGTTGTGCTGACGCGAGATCTTACGCATCGGATCGTAGCTGCGGAACAGGAAATACATGAATCCAAAGAACTGAGCTGCCTCGAGCCTTCCGGCGTCGATCTCGCGCATCCCGAAAAAGAAAAGTGTCAGAAGCACGACCGATCCTACAAGCTCAATGGTCGGCGGCGAGATCGCAGCGATGCGGCCGGAACGAAGATTGGCCTTGGCGATTATCTTCGCAACACGCGTAAAACGATCGGTCTCACGCGGTTCGGCTCTATATGCCTTCACGATCGATTGGTTGGCCAGCGTCTCCTGGGCCGTGTCGGTCAACAGCTTGTTGCCCTCGTACGTGACGTCAGCCAGTTTTCTAAGGGACTTGCTAAATTTTGTTGTCAGAACAGCGATGATCGGGCCGATAACGATCGCACCAAGCATCATCCGCCAATTAAGGTAAAAGGCTGCACTCAAGAGAAAGATCAGTATCAGGCTTTCTCTCAGCACGTCACGCAGGTTTCCCGACACTGCAGACTCGATCGCAGCACAGCTAACGACCAATCGGGAGACGAGGAAATTTGTCCGATGCCGTTCGAAGAAAGATGCAGGCTGCCGAAGCAGGTGTTCGTAGAGCTGCAAACGAAGATCGAGCACGGCGGACTGTCCGATCTTTGCCATCAGGTACGACGAGAAATATTCAGCGATGCCTTTTCCGACCGTGATGAACATCAGCAGGCCGGCGATCACGAGCCACGCCCGGAACCAGTCGTCTTGGGGAATTAGGCTGTGAAGATCGAAAAGGGTCTTGCTTGCCTCGCCCTGGCCGGGCATGAATTGGCTAAAGATCGGTATGAGAAGAGCACCGGTGGCGGTCTCAAAAAACGCCACCAATATCATCGCTATGAACGCAAAAAGAAACGTCAGCCAATGCGGCCGAACGTATCGTAAAAGCCTTGAGTATTCGTTCATTCGAGCGTATGCAGGAAACCTTGAATATACGTCATTGGCTTGGGCAATGTCCAAAACCTCAAAGTTTGCAACCGCAACTATCTCTGTGGCATCTTTCGTATAAGCCGAATTCTCGGAGTGATAAATATGAACAATTCAAAAGTCTTTGCAGGCATACTTTCGCTTTTATTCGTTCTCGTCTCGGCAGACTTTGCGTTTGGGCAGGTCGACATCGGCCGCCGAACGACCGCGATCACGTATCCGCTCGATGAGGTGGTCAACGTACAGTTTCGAGGCACGACGCGATTTCCCAGGATGAAGGGAGACGCGAAGATAAAACGTACGAGCCGCAACGGCAGCGAGATCGATCTTTCAGTGTCGAAGATGCCGCGCCCCTTCGAGCTTGGCGCCGGATACGCGACCTACGTACTTTGGGCGATCTCGCCTGAGGGACAGGTTGATAACCTCGGCGAGATCAAGCGTCGGGGATTCTTTGAATTCGATTCGAAGATGAGCGTCACCACCCGCCTGCAGACCTTTGCATTGATCGTCACTGCGGAACCGCACTTTCTGGTCCGTCGGCCGAGTCAGGAGATAATGCTAGAGAATCTGAACCCGACCGCGCGTTCTGGCCGGACGATACCGACCTCGGTCGCAGTCCAATATTTCGGCAACACAAGTGATTACTTCCGCGATTCGCGTACGCCTGAGATAGCGGAGATCGATTATTCTAAAACGCCTTCGACGATACTGCAGGCAAAGCAAGCAGTCGCACTTGCGCGTTTCGCTGGAGCCGAGCGTGATGCGACCGAAGAGCTGCAGTCGGCGGAAGCTCTGTTAAAGACGGCCGAAGATGCCTGGAGAGCCGGTCGGCCGGAAGAATCGGTCGATGTTACGGCACGAAGTGCGATCTCTACAGCAGTTAAGGCTGAGTCCACTGCGATCACTCGCCGTGAAGCTCGTCTCGCCCGAAACGAAAAGACCCGGACCGACGCCGAGATGCGGCAGATCGAAGACCGTCTTTCGGACGCGATGCGTGAGATCGAGGACCTGAAAGCACAGATCGCCGCGGAGACCCGTGATAAGGAACTCTCGCAGCGTGATGTTCAAAACTATTCGAATCAGATCCGCGATCTGCGGGCAGAGAACGGAAGGCTCCGCGAGGAGCTAGGCCGAACGCAGGTCGAGGCCGACAACGCCAAGGCAAGGCTTGCCTCGTACGAGAACCAGCAGCAGGAAGCTGAACAACAGCGGGCACGCGAAGAAATGCTTGCTAGGATGAATGCCGAGCAGCCGGCACTGATGGCGGCACTACGCAAATACGGGGCGGTTTCCAAGAACGAGCGCGGTATCGTCGTGACGATCCCGGAGAACTTCTGGTCGGCTATCCGATCAACGTCGTTCGCGCCGAACGCAGACGCGAAGCTTCTCGCTCTTGGCGAACTGCTTGCGAACAATCCGAATTACCGCATCACGATCGAATCACACACTGACGACCGCGGCGAAGTAGCGGAACTTGAGTCCTTGACCCAGCAGCGTTCTAAGGCGATCGCTGACAGGCTTGCTGAGTTCGGTGTTCCGAACAATCGTATCGAGCCGCGAGGAATGGGAGCGACGCTTCCGGTCGCACCAAATACGACGAATGCTAGCCGTGCACGCAACCGCCGCGTGCAGATGATCCTCGTCCCGACGATCTAATGCAGCGGCCATGAACGGTTGAAATAGATGCTCCGCATTTTGCTTTGAGCAATGTGCGGGGCTTTCCTTGCCGGGACGAATAGTTTGAATTCCGCGCCGGCCGTTATGTTACAATTGTAGTTTCCGCTAACGTTCATTTTTACTACAAACAGGAGCCTCTTTGATGAGCAAAATCGTTAGTTCGCGTGCATTTCTTGCATTGCTATTCGCCGCGGCCGTGGCCGTTTTTTTCTTGATGATCGGCAGCGAATCGCCTCAGGCACAGCAGGGCGAGATGCCGTCCGATCCAAACTCCAAGGGTAAATTCCGTAAGTTCGAAAAAGCGGATGCCATAACCGCAGCGATAAAAGATCCTTCGAACCAGCTTGTTCGCGTTCGGTTCAAGGATTATGGACAGAAGGACGAGATCGGTGAACTCGCGACGGTCGTCCAGGACCTTGGATCCGAGGCCATCGTAACGGTCAAGTCTACGGCAGGACTTGAGCGGGCGGGGTTCAATGTCCAGAGCATCGAACAAACGGTCAATTTGCCGGGTGCGAAGTTCGATCCTGTCGACGCTCCGCCGCGTGGCTCACTAAGTCGTGGTGCTGAATCAGAGGCTCGTGAGGGTTATTACGTGGTGCAGTTCGGTGCTGCAACGACCGACGAGCTGGTGGAAAGTTTGCAGGACGCGGGTGTCAAGGTTTTGCAGTATGTGCCGCACCAGGCATTCTTTGTTTATGGCGAGGCACAGGCGATCGCAAAGGCCGCCGGCCACTCGCGTGTTCGCTGGGTCGGTGAGTATCTCCCCGAACACAAGCGGGCCCCCGAGACCGACGCCTTCATTGCCGAGGTCAAGCAGCCCGTCGCAACGTTTGATATTGCCGTTTTTGCAAACGAGAACACGGACCGTATGGCACGTTCGTTCCGCGAACGGACCGGCGGCCGCGTGTTGGCAGAAAATCGGATGCCTTCGAATTTCTTTAATGTGATCCGTGTAGAGATGCCGGTCGATCAGGTAGCGGCCATGCTCGAAATGCCTGGTGTTTTCCGTATCGATCCGTACGTCAAGCCAACCGCCGAAGATGAACGCGCCGCACAGATCGTTGCCGGAAACTATACAGGCCCGACCGTTATAAACGCTCCCGGCTATGATCCGCTGTCGCAGTTCGGTGTGGACGGTACCGGCGTGACCGTAATGGTCTCAGACGATGGGATCAGCATTCCTGGCAATGGTGGGTTTTACGTTACGTCCGCCAATACGGTTGATGGACCGCTACGTGGTGCGACCGCCGGTGCTTCGGGCGGCCACGGACATATCAACGCAAGCATAATCGCGGGTTACACGCCGTTCGGTATCTTAGATCCGCTCGGATACAACTACGGTCTCGGGATCGCCCCGCGCGCGAACATCATCAATATCCCGTTTCTCAAGTCCGGAAATACGACGACTGATGCACAGGCAGTTGATGATTCACTCAACACGCTCGGGCCGAATGGTGCTCGCGGTACGATCTCGAACAACAGTTGGGGCTCCGGAACGAACGGTAATAGTTACGGCACGATGGAGGCCACGTACGACTCGCTCGTTCGTGATGCATCGATCTCCACGGCGACGATCGATCCATTTACGATCGTTTTCTCGGCCGGAAACTCGGGCTCCTCAGGGTTGACGCGTCCTAAGATGTCAAAGAACACGATATCCGTCGCAAATTCGGAGAATGTACGGTCTGAGTTCACCGGAACCGGTGCGGACAATATGGATGATCTGAGAAGCACCTCCAGCCGCGGACCCGCTGCAGACGGCAGAATGAAGCCGGATATCACAGCTCCTGGCACGGTTATCACAGGAAGTAGGGCAGGCTCTTGCGGATCGGTAACATCGTGCTTTGACGCGAATCATGCTTATAGCTCAGGCACTTCGCACGCCGCCCCGCAGATAGCTGGCGCCGCGGCTCTGTTCACGCAATATTATCGTAACCTCAATGCCGGAACGGACCCGCGGCCGTCGCTTATCAAGGCTGCGATCATTAACACAGCTCAGGAAATGAACGGCAATCTCACCTCAAATGTTCGCCCTAACGGCGACGAAGGTTGGGGGCGCGTTCACATGAGATCGATGATGAACACCGGCGTTCCGATGCTTCACGTGAATGAGTCACATGCGTTCTCAAATCCGGCTGAGAGCGTTGTTTATCAGGGAACGGTCGGCGATGCGACGAAACCGTTTCGCGTGAGCCTGGTGTGGACCGATCCGCCGGGAACAGGGAACCCGGCGCTCGTTAACAATCTTGATCTGAATGTGAACGTCGGCGGTACGATCTATCGCGGGAATGTATTCGCGAACGGAAACTCAGCCACCGGCGGTACGAACAGCACGGTCGACAACGTCGAGAATGTTTTCCTGCCTCCAGGCATCGCTCCGGGAACAGAGATCACGATCACTGTTACGGCGACCGCTCTCAATGGTGACGGCATCTTAGGAAACGGCGACACGACCGATCAGCATTTTTCACTCGTCGCGTATAACTTCGGCGAACCTGAGACCGGCGCCGCTCCGCCGGCCGATTTCACTGGTGATGGTAAAACGGATCTCGCGGTGTTTCGACCGGCCGTCGGCGAATGGTGGTACAGTTCGACCGAACCAGGCGGCGGCAGCGGCGGAACGCAATTCGGTTCGGCTACTGACATTATCGTTCCTGCGGATTACACCGGCGACGGGAAGACGGACGTTGCAGTTTGGCGACCGGTAAGCGGGGAGTGGTTCGTTCTCAGAAGCGATAACAATACATACTTCTCGTTCGCATTCGGCACCGCCGGCGATGTTCCGGCTCCGGGCGACTTTGATCAAGATGGCAAGGCTGATATAGCTGTGTTCCGAGCAGGAACATGGTTCATAAATCGCTCCTCAGGCGGGATCGATATCTTCCAGTTTGGTTCGCCGGGTGATCGACCTGCCGTGGCAGATTACGACGGTGACGGACGCTCAGATCTTGCGGTTTATCGCCCGAACGGCGCCAATGGCAGTGAGTGGTGGATAAACCGCAGCACGGCCGGTGTGGCCGCGTTCCAGTTCGGTTCGGCAAGCGATCGTATCGTTCAAGGTGATTACACGGGCGATGGCAAGGCGGATGCGGCGTTTTGGCGGCCTTCGACCGGCGAATGGTATATCCTGCGTAGCGAGGACTCGTCATTCTTTGCATTCCCGTACGGGCAGCAGGGCGATAATCCGGTGCCCGGTGATTATGATGGCGACGGCAAAATGGATCCTGCGGTATTCCGGCCCGCTGGAGCTACGTGGTTCATTAACCGTTCTACGGCCGGTCAGTTCATAACGCAGTACGGTATATTGACGGACGCACCTGTCGCGGCCGCCTACGTCCGATAAACTTTACTGACCCTCGAGAGGCTTTGGGACAGCCGCCGTTTCGCGGTTGTCCCAAGTGCTTTCAACTTCCTATGTTCTCGTACAAGATCGATGATCAAATACGGCTCGAGCTGCCTGAGCCGCGTCATGCGGATGCAGCTGCTCGTGCTGTTCGTGAGAATCTTGAGCATCTGGGGCCATGGATGCCCTGGGCGGTCGATGATTACGACGTCGAACATGCCCGACAATGGATCCAACGGACGCTTGATGAATTTGCGCACGACGGCAGGTTTAACGCGCTGATAATGCTCAACGACGTGATAGTCGGAAGCGTGGGCTTCCACGATCTCGATACGGCGAACCGCCACGCTTCGATCGGATATTGGATCGATCACCGCCACCAGGGAAAAGGAATAATCACGCGGTGCTGCCGCGTTTTGATCGACCATTTGTTCAGCACGATGGGGTTGAACCGAGTGCAGATCAATTGCAACGTTGAGAACGAACGAAGCCGTGCGGTGCCCGAACGACTCGGGTTCTCGCTTGAGGGAACGCTGCGTCAAGTCGAGCTTGTAGATGGCCGATTCGGCGACTGGGCGGTTTACGGATTACTGAAAAGCGAATGGGAGAGCCGCTGACGGCGGTTCAAGCGCTGATAAACCGGCCATACGTCCACCCGAATTGCTTCACTCGCATTCTCACCTCATAGCGTGGATAATATAAGATTCGTTTTCTGATAACCATATGATCATTGTAATTATCGGTGCACAGTGGGGCGACGAGGGAAAGGGAAAGGTCGTCGATCTTTTGGCCGACCGGTTCGATGTCGTGTCGAGGTATCAGGGCGGGCACAACGCCGGCCACAGCGTTTACGTCGGCGACAAGGCTTTCGTGCTCCGGCTGCTTCCATCCGGGATAATCCATTCTGACAAGACCTGTGTGTTGGGTAATGGGATGGTGATCGATCCAAAAGCGTTTTTCGAAGAGGTCGATCAGATCGCCGCCAAAGGTGTCGATGTATCACCCGAACGCCTAAAGGTCTCAAGCCGGGCTCACCTGATAATGCCGTACCACCGAGCTCTCGACCACACGTCGGAGGAACGGCTCGGTAACGAAAAGATCGGCACGACGCTCCGCGGTATCGGGCCGGCGTATGAAGACAAGGCCGGCCGACGCGGGATCCGAGTCGCAGATGCTATGTCGCCGGAGATTTTGAAACTGCGGGTTGAGAGGAACCTTGAAGAGGCAAATCGCATCATCGCATTGTTCGGCAATCAGCCGCTGCGTGCGGATGAGATTCTCGAAGAAATAACTCCGCTTATCGAGCGGCTCCGGCCATTTGTCAGCGAAACCTCTCATTTCCTTGCCGAAGCCCGAAAGTCGAATAAGAAGATACTGCTCGAGGGTGCTCAAGCGACGCTTCTTGATGTAGATCATGGAACTTACCCGTACGTCACGTCTTCGAACCCGACCGCGGGCGGGGCTTCGGTAGGTGCCGGAATACCGCCGCATCACATCACCGGTGTTCTCGGTATCGTACGAACGTACGCGACGCGCGTCGGCGAAGGGCCTTTCCCGACGGAGATGCTTGATTCTGAGGAAGATATAGCGAACCTTATCCGTGAACGCGGGCACGAGTACGGCTCGGTAACCAAACGGCCGCGAAGGTGCGGTTGGTTTGACGCTGTCGCAACGCGCTATGCGGCCGAGCTTAACGGATTTGACTCGATCGCTTTGACCAAGCTTGACGTACTCGATGAACTTGACGAGATCAAGGTGTGCACGGGCTACGAGATCGACGGAAAACGCGTCGATACATTTCCGGCCGTTTCCCACGACCTGCGACAGATCAAGCCAATTTACGAGACTCTGGAGGGCTGGAAGTCCGATACCGTCGGGACGACCGATTTCGACGACCTGCCCTCAAAAGCTCAGGAATACGTCCGTTTCCTTTCTGATCGGGTTGGGGTTGAGATCGGGCTGATCTCAACAGGGCCTGAACGCGACCAGACGGTGATCCTGAAGGAATCGGTAATGGAAAGCTGGTTCAACAAATAAGAGATGAGCGACAGCGTGCGGATCGTCGGCTTCGACCCGGCCTTCGCCGGCGATTTCGCCCGTCTGAATTACGCCTGGATCGCCGAACATTTCCAGATAGAAAAACACGACCGCGAGATCCTCGACTTTCCCTTTGAGACAATTATCGAACCGGGCGGTGAGATATTCTTTGCCGTCGATTACAGTGGGGAAGTGGTCGGCACGGCCGCGATGATCGATGCCGGCGACGATATCTTTGAGCTATCAAAGATGGCCGTCGCCCCAAGCTTTCAAGGGCGCGGCATTTCGAACATGCTGATGGACGCCTGTATTGAATTAGCCAAGGCCCGACGCGCTAAAACGATCTTCCTCGAGACCAACTCAAAACTTCCTGCAGCCCTCGGTTTGTACAAGAAATACGGGTTCAAGAACACTCCGCTCGATCCACACTCCGAGTACGCCCGTGCGAATGTTCGCATGGAACTTCTGCTTTCGTGACCTGCTCTGACAGTTTTCGGTTATCCATTCCTGGTCCGATCTCATCCAAGCTTGTGTTTTTAGAGAGTGTCCGCTGTGCGAATCGATTCGCGTTTTAACAGCTAACGGGACATTTCTTAAGGGAGGTTGAAGATGAGAAAAGGTATTTTGACCGTATTTGTATTCGCATTGGCAGTCATTAGCGTTACGTCCGCGAACGCTCAATTGGTCGATCGTTTTGAAGGGACCGTGGTCGTTTACGGTTCAGGCATGAACACGAGGCTGGTTACTTCGGATTTCAACATTGTTCTGAATGGCCGGACCTCAGATGCCGAGTCGGATCGGTACCATCAGATCCTGAAGACCTCGGGACAGGACAAGCTTGCTGAAGAGCTAAAGAAGAATGATCTTGGACGTGTTCAATTTGGCAGCAGGCTTGGACCGACCGTTGTAGCAGCCTTTGAACGGCCGGATGGCGATAAGACGCGGCTAATGGTCGTCTTTGAACGCTGGATAACTTTCGGCGAGCTACGGGCCGGTGCCCGGTCTGTCGATTTTCCGTTCGGAGTGTTTGAAATAGTTTTCGAACCCGGAAAGAAGAACGGCGAGGGCACGTTCATCGGCGCCGCGCGAGTAAAGCTGGGCGAAGATGACGACGGGAAGGAAGAGATCCAACTCGAAGGCTTCGGAACATTTCCGGGGAAGGTAATGGGCGTTCGAATGACCGATCGCCGAGCTCCATAGTCCGACGTTTCGATAAAATCTCGATCAAGGCGGAAGACGTGTGCTTCCGCCTTTTGCGTTTAGACGCTGCAAGAATGACGCCGCCGCGATGGTATCATTCCTGCATGAGCGAGATACGCGTCGGGATCTCAGGATGGACCTACGAGCCGTGGCGAGGGGAGTTTTATCCGGACAAGCTTCCGCATAAACGCGAACTCGAGTACGCAAGCCGTAAGTTGAACTCGATCGAGATCAACCGCACCTTTTACTCACTCCAGAAACCGGAAACCTTTAGAAAATGGTATTCCGAAACTCCTGACGACTTCATCTTCGCAGTAAAGGGTTCGAAATATATAAGCCATCGAAAGCGGCTGAAAGAGGTTCGCGTTCCACTCGCAAACTTCTTCGCGTCGGGTTTGCTTCTGCTCGGCGATAAACTTGGACCGATACTATGGCAATTTCCTAAATGGGAAAAGTTCGAGAAAGAGCGGTTTGCTGACTTTATGGAACTGCTTCCAAAAACCACCGTCCAGGCTGCAGAACTTGCGTCCGAGAATACGATCAAGAAAAAAGAGAATGCGTGGATAGATCCCGTCAGCGAGCGTGAATTGCAGTATGCGTTCGAGCCGCGAAACGACACGTTCTTTGGCAAGGAGTTCGTCACCTTGCTTCGGAAGCACAAGATGGCTCTGGTGTTTGCAGATTCGGCAGCGGAGTATGGCTATTCGGAAGACATAACCTCAGACCTCATCTATATTCGCCTTCACGGCAAGGATAAGCTATACGAAAGCGATTATAGCGATGAAGAGCTAGACGGCTGGGCGAAGCGTATCAAAACGTGGAGCGAAGGAGGCGAGCCTTCGGATGCGATCAAGATCGTTGGTAGGTCGGCATCAAGAAAGCGGGGCCGCGACGTGTTCGCCTATTTCGATAACAGTATTAAGGTCCACGCTCCGTTCGACGCGATGCAGCTATCCGAACGGCTCGGTCTATTAGGAATGAAACCGCTCCTGATTTCGCAAGATGGCTCATAATCAGGCGTCATCCTTGAATAGCGGACCTAAGGACCGTTTGTACGGTTTCGGATCGTCCCAGAGGTTCGAGTAACAAATTGAATGAATTTACCGCTAAAGCAAGGTAGGTTGCTGGATGTCTCAGAGTCCCGAATTTCCACGCTCCGAGCAAAAGCATCCCGATAATGATCATTTCCGAAATGTAAAGAGGAAGCATGATATCGACGTTGGGCATCCGATCGGTCTGCAATGCAAACGCTACAAATTGAAGACCGCGCCCGAGAGCCGGCATCATGATGACGAAAACGGTCGAGATCAGCCACCAAGAATGGTTCTCGATCTCTTTGCGATGGAGAATACTTTTTATGACCGCATAGCCAAACGCGGCGATCATTACGATCTCGACGGCCGCAACGCCGTAGAAAAACCATGGTTCAAATGGTCCGAACCGCGCTGGGTTCGCTAGCGAACTCTCTGCGGAAGCTATGTCACGGTGCATCATTGAAAAGGCCGTCAGACAAACTCCGCCGGCTAGAAACATCCCGATTATCCCGATCGTCCGGTGGCGTTCGATCTGGCCGTGCGTGACGAAATAAGGCTGGATTATCATGAAAATGTACCAGGCCGTACCCGTCCAGTAGTGAATGTGAACGGACCAAGCATTCTCAGAGAAGTCACCCCAGTAATCCCGAAAGATTCCCAGCTGCATTATGATCATTGGAATGATCATCCATTTCCACAGATCTTTATATTTGTTCATGTTTTGCATGTACTAATGAAAGGGTGATTTTCGCCGCAGAGTATAGCAGAAAAGACCTTCTAATTAGCAAAGAAAAAAGGCCGGCAGAAGTTGCCAGCCTTTTCACTATCTTGTCCGCAGCCTGCTTAAATGCTTTCGGCTATCGCTTGATCGAAGATCTCGAGAGCTACATCGGCATTTTCTTTTGTCAGGATGAGCGGCGGCGACCAGCGGATAGTGCTTGTTCCGCAGCCGAGTATGATCAGTCCGCGATTAAAGCACGCCATCTCGATACGATCGCGAAGCTCGGCGTCGGGTTTAAGCGATTCCTTGTCGGTCACAAATTCGACGCCCAGCATCATTCCGAGCCCGCGAACGTCGCCGATGCGATCGTATTTCTCGGCTAGTATTTCCAGGCCCTGCTTCAGGTAGCCGCCGACCTCCGCCGAGTTTTCCACGAGGCCGCCTTGCAGCAATTCGATCGTCTTTAGCGCGGCCGCGATCGCTACCGGATTACCTCCGAATGTAGATGCGTGTGCCCCCTTGTGCCATGACATAACGTCGGCCTTAGCGGTGCAAACTCCGATCGGCATCCCCGAACCGATACCTTTCGCCATGCAGACGATATCGGCCTTTACGCCGTCGTGATGATCGAGAGCGAACATCTTTCCTGTGCGCCCCATGCCTGATTGGACCTCGTCGACGATCAGCATTATTCCATGTTCGTCACAAATGCGGCGAAGTTCCTTGACGAATGCGGTCGGCGCCGGAACATACCCACCTTCACCCTGCACGACCTCAAGGATAATACCCGCAACTTCATCCGGCGGGGTCGTGGTCTTAAAGATACGGTTCTCGAGCCAGTTGATCACGTCCTTCGTGATCGTGGCTTCGTCCGTCGGCATGTCGTTCGCAAAGTGCCGGAAGCGGTTCGGATAGGGAATGTGAACGACGTCCAAAGCCTGACGCATAAAGCCCAGCCGCTGTGCTGCCTTTGATGAGGTAAGCGAAAGAGCTCCAAGCGTGCGGCCATGAAACGATCCGTAAAACGAGATGAATTTCTGCCGTCGCGTATGATACATCGCGAGCTTTAACGCGGTCTCGATCGCCTCAGCTCCGCTATTGGCAAAGTGTGATTTCGTCGGGCCGTCGATCGGCACGATCTCATCGATCTTTTTTCCCAATGCAGGCATGTGCCGATAGTAAAAATCAGTACCGCAAAGATGGATGAGTTCGTTTGCCTGATCAGTGATCGCTTTCACGACCTCCGGGTGGCAGTGCCCGGTCGAACAAACCGCTACGCCGGCGTTGCAATCGAGAAATACGTTGCCGTCAGGATCTTCGATCCAAACGCCGCGGCCTTTTTCCGCGACGAGCTTATAATCCGGACGCGGATAGCTCGGTGTGACGTACTGAGCATCAGCATCAATGATCTCTTGGGACTTCGGGCCCGGAAGAGCTGTTTTGATAACAGGTTTCTGTAATTCTGTTGAGGGTGTCATTTTTCTCCTTGGTGTGCCGACAGAGCGGCGAAAGGTTAGCCGGTATGTGCGGGTTGCGACTCGCACGCTAAACGGGCGGAGAAAATTCGCTTAATCGCCGCCGAACAAGTCGGCTCTCTTTGCTGCGGGACGAAGCTTTGCAATGCAGCGTGGTGTCATAGGAATACCACCAATATAGCTAAATATTGGCGTCTTTTCAACGTCATTGTCGCTTGGTCCACGCCGAACTAGGGGATGTTGAGTCGTTTCACTCTAGCCGCGAGCCAAGGAACGATCAAGAGGAGCACTAGCCCAAAACCCATCAGGCCGCCGCGTGATAGGTCATAGTCTTGCATCATTCGCTCAGTCGGATATCCGAGCATTTTACCGAGGCCAAACTCGAATACAACCGTCATCACCATCCACAGAAATCCGATCGCAAAAAGTGACCTGGTGTTCGGGGTATTGATCCAGCGGATAAACCCATATGTGACCGAGAAGATGATCGAAACACCTACGAAAAAGCCGATCTGTTTCGCGAACCGCTCGCCAAAGGACGGAACTAAAACGATCTCACGGAAACTGCCGTTGACGCTTTCCGCTAGGATGATGACGATCCAAACCAGTATCGCCCTAACAAGATACATACCAATGATCAGGCCTGCGGCTCAGAACCCCCACGTCTCAATTCAAGATGGAACAAGGATAGCTGTGAATACGAATATTTTCTGCCTCAAGAACATGGATCGGCGAAGTGCTCATTGGCTCGGGTAGCATCTTACAGATCTTGGAATCCCCGTGTTGATCGCAGATTGCCGCAAGCTCTCAAGAGTTTGATCTCGTCGCGATTCTATGAGAGTCATCGGTTGTACAACTTTGGTACGATCTCTTCGAACTCTGGATCACCCTTTAAGAACGAGTATTCGGGATCGTGTATGACCTGCAGCAACCACGGATCACGGAGACGCTGCGATTTCCGAAGCCACCGGATGGCAGAATCACGATCTTTCTGTAGGGCAGCGACAAGCGCGATATTTGAAGGCGGAAAATAGCTTTCTGAGTAACGGCGTTCAAGACCCTGTCTCCAGAAACGAAATGCATTTTCGGGTGAGTCGGTTCTCAACGCCTCGCGGACCTTCTCAACGTGCTCCGGCTTCCCCTCATCGAGGGCATACGCTTTCAGGTACCGTTCGATCGATTCTCCATTCCTACCCTGCAAAAAGTAGATCGCGCCAAGATACCAATGCGGAAGGCTGAAATTCGGGGCGTTCCGTGTTGTTCTTAGCAATTTCTCCTCGGCTTCTTCGAGTCTGCCCGATACCATTAAGTTATACGCCAGGTTCGTTTGCACGATGTACGAGGTCGGATCAAGGGTTTCAGCGACCTTCAGTTGCGCTAGACCTTCATCCCTTCTGCCGGCAACCGAAAGCATCCAGCCGTAACGAAGCCGCGGCGTGGGATCGTTGGGTGCGAGTTCTATCGCCCGCAATAAGTTTGATTCGGTTGCCGCCATATCGTGGTCGTGCAGAAACTTTATCGAACCCAACGTGGAATAGGCGTCGGAAAGGTCCGGATCGAGCTGAAGGGCACGTTCTATGGCGACGAGTGCGAATGGTACAGATTCCACGGCAGGCTTGTAGCCGTAGTCGTAGAAGCCGAGGTGAACGTCAGCCAATCCGGCGTGAGCGTCGGCAAACTTTGGGTCGAGGACTACGGCTTGCTCAAAGAAGCCTTGAGCAGTTTTGAATCCCTCCAAGGTCCGCTGATTCCAATGAAAGCGGCCACGGAGGTATGCCTGGTAAGCTTCGTTGCTAACGGTGGGGCGCCGGTGCAGCCTTTTATTCTCGGCTTCCGAGATATTTGCAAGCAGTGCATCGGCGGTTAGCGTGGAGACAGCATCCTGCACCTTAAACGGGTCGGTTTCGGAATAATCGATCGTTTCTTTCCAGAGCTGCCGGCCGTCGGCAACATTTATCAGCCTGGCGTTAACCCGAACCCTTCCGTCAACCAACTGCATGTTCCACTCGACCACGGAATCTACTGAGAGCTTTTTCCCAAGGTCGATCGGGTCCGGACTGGACGACGCTGCGGCTACCGTCGATGATAGTGGCCGAACGACGAGATCCGTCGAGCGACCGAGCTGCGCGATCAAGGCATACGTCATCCCGACCAGGAGCGACTGATCGATACCGGTACCGCTTATATCTTGTAGGGGCATTACGGCGATCGCCCGAATGCCCGACGTTTCAGATGTCCTGCCCGAAAGCCAAACGGCGCTGACCGTGACTAATACGAGACAAGCTAAAAGAGCCGATGCGAGCCACTTTTTTGTTCGATTGCCGCCTCCATCCGTCAATTCAAGCCGCTGACCGTCGTTCTCGGAGATGTGTATTTCTTCGATCCATAGTTCTTCAACCGTCTGCCGCTCGATCAATTGCGCCGATGGGATCGAAGCAACGTCGCCTGGCTGTTTTTCCACGCTCGCGACAAAGCGGAATCCGCGGCGAGGAATCGTCTCAATAAAGACTGTCCCCGGTTCAAAGGCGGCGAGGGCTTTCCTGAGCTGGGAGATCGTGTATGAAAGTGCATTATCCTCAACAAACGTATCCGCCCAGATCGCCTGAAACAGCTCTTCTTTCGCGATGACTCGTTCGCGATGTTCCAACAAGAAGACGAGCGTCAGATAGACCTTCGGCGCCAGCTTCACCGTCACGCCGGAGTGCGTCAAAAGGCCTGCGGAAACATCCAGCCTGAATCCGCCGAACGTATATAACCCGTTTAGGTGCAACAACTTATTGTTCTCACAGGAATTGCTCACGAATTGCTCAGGCTTACCTCAAGACAGAGAAATCGGCTCTAGCTAATATATACCAGAATTCGTTCGCCAAACGACAAGGGATGAGCCAACTAAAAAGATTTTACAGGCGTGTAGTAACCACTGAGCGCCTCACGACGAAGGACCTATCAGAAGATCGGGACCCGGTAAAAGGTGGAATGTTCCGGTTTGAAATATTTAAGACGGATGGCGACGGCGAAACTCTGGTTTACGAGCGAAAACATACCGGGAGCATCGAGGTGGAGGAAAAACTTAATGGAGATTTCCGCGTGACCGCGGAAACAGGCCAGCAGGAGCCGGGATTAGGAGAAGACTATGGGAAGGATACGTAATTATTTGATGACTGTGATCCTAGGAGTTGTCCTGATGGGATCAAGTTCGATCTTTGGACAAACTAGTGCATTCACATTTCAAGGCAAACTCACAGATGGCTCGCTGAACGCCAACGGGCCGTACGATCTCACCTTTCGGCTTTTCGATTCGATAGAAGCGGGCACACAGATCGGTGCGGACATTGTTATCGATGATGTAAATGTTTCCGGCGGGCTGTTTACCGTTTCGCTGGATTTTGGACAAGCCGCGTTTTCGATCGGCGATCCGAGATTCGTACAGATCAGCATACGACAAGGAGCAGGCACGGGAGCGTTTACAGAACTTACGCCGCGACAGCAAATAACGAGCGCTCCCTACGCAGTAAAGAGTGCCGAAGCCTATTTCTCTGAAACGGCAAATCTCGCCATCGTATCGGAGAATTCAGCTCAGCTTGGTGGTATTTCATTCAGTCAATACGTCTTGACTAACGATCCTCGAATGACGGACGCACGTCCGCCCACTGCGGGAAGCGAAAACTACATCCAAAATACGACATCCCAAACCAATGCGAGCTTCAATATTAACGGCAGCGGACGGGCAGCCAACGGCTTTGACTCCGCTTCCGGCGGATACAGGATACAGGGCAACACGATACTGAATGGTAACGGTGGAAACCTATTTGTGGGAGTTGGTGCCAGCACGGATTTCGGGGTCGGCCCAGTCGGTTTGAGCTTACTCGGCGCTCAAACTAAAGGTACTGGTATTCCCGGAGTTGTTTATGAGAATGCCACAGCGATAGGATTCCAAGCCGCTGTTTCGGGCGATAATGCCATCGTGCTTGGACGAATTAACGGCGTTAACGGTGCGACTTCCAGTACGAATGTCGGTATCGGAACGAGTGCTCCGACGCAGCGTTTGCATGTGGTTGGGAATAGCCTTCTAAATGGCAATGCCACGGTATCCGGAAGCATGACGCTTAGCGGCAGTGCCTTTGTATCCGGGAACGCGACGGTCAGCAGCAATGTCGGTATTGGTACGGGTACTCCGGCGAGCCCTTTGCATGTGAATGGAGCGATCCTGGTTACAGGTCCGCGGACCTCGACGCCGTCGGGGAACGCAATGACGATAAGCAGTGATGCCGCCGCCGACACGATCCAGTCGTTCGGCAATCGGCCGCTGTCGTTCAACCCTGCCGGAAATAACGTGGGCGTAGGCACGACCGCACCGGAAACTCGTTTTCATATCGAATCCGCCTCGAATACCCAATTGATGCTCGAGGTTACCGGCGGCCGGAAATGGGTGCTTGGCAATATGTCCGGCAACAATGGCAATTTCGAGATCAGAGATCAGACCAACACGCAGTTTAGCCGCTTCACGATCAACTCCGACGGCAATATCGGAGCCGGTACACAAGCACCGACAGACAGGTTGGACGTGAACGGCACGCTTCGCGTGAGAGCGCTAGGCTCGGCGGGTTCCGAAAGCCTTTGCCGCAACGCAAGCGGGCAGATATCGACGTGCAGCTCAAGCCTGCGGTACAAAGATAACGTCGTCCCGTTCGGCCGCGGAATGGAGATAGTCCGCGAGCTTAATCCGATCACATTCAGTTGGAAGGGAAACGGAGCACTGGACCTTGGTCTTGGAGCCGAAGAGGTCGCAGCCGTCGATCCGCTGCTTGTTAATTACAACGAAAAGGGCGAGGTCGAGGGCGTAAAGTACGACCGCGTCGGAGTGGTGCTCGTCAATGCAGTAAAAGAGCAGCAGGCTCAGATCGTTGATCAGAGCCGTGAGGTCGCCGCCTTGAAAGAGCAGGTTATTAAGCAACAGAGCGAGATCGAAGATCTAAAACGTATGGTCTGCTCACTTTTGGCAGCTTCATCAGTGTGCTCGTTACAAAAAGATCAATGAGACAAATCTACACACAAACTGTAATACGAGTGGTCTTGGCGGCGGTCCTCCTTGGTGTTTCGACTTCTGCAAACGGTCAGGTTGCAACGGGCGGCCAATTCGAGTTGTCGCAGACCGTGGTCTCTTCCGGCGGCGGACACTCTAACGGCGATGGCCTAACGGTCGCAGCGTCTATCGGGCAACCCTCAGCAGGGATCAGTACCGGCGGAGCGTTTACACTTCGTTCAGGGTTTCTGCAGGCCGGGTTTCTTGCACCGACCTCAGCGGGAGTAGTCTTGTCGGGCCGCGTCGAAGATGCCGATGGCCGAAGCATAAGGAATGCGATCGTCGTCGCCACAGACCAATTTGGAGCTATACGACGATCTCGATCAAATACGTTTGGCAATTACACCATCGATGGGCTGCAGCCCGGCAATTCGTATGTGATCACGGTCGAATCAAGAATTCACACGTTTACGCCCATTTCGATCACGCTGTTCGACAGCATGAGCGGGTTTGATCTAAAAGCTCACGGCGTAAAATAGCCCGATGGCAACTGTTAGCAGTTGGGTCAATAAGCGCTCGGCGACGGCGATCACGTCGCAGGAGTGCTATACCTTGCCAATATACATCGCGAAAAGAAAAGCGTGCGGCCAAATATCCGCACGCCTATACTAGAAACAAGCAATCTTTCTATTGAGAAACGCGAATATTTCCTGCCTCAATAACATGGATCGGCGAAGGACCTGTTGGGTCCGGCAACAGCTGACATGTCTGCGGATCGCCTGTTGTCGTAGGGTCGTCGTCCCAGAAGAAAACCGAACTGATCATATCCGACCCGGCGCCAGGCTGCCCGTTGTCTTGCACGGCGAAAAACACGGCATCAACCAAACTAGGATCGTTCGTTCGACGCACAGTTCCGCCCATATAAGCAATATTCCCGTCGACCCTCAGACAGCTGACATTTATGTGGAGCATGTATGGTTGATTTCCTGAAGCTCCGTCAAAAGCAGGATTGTGTAAGACGGCATTCCCGCGGACATTCCCGTCGCGATCCGTCCGGGCACTGAATGAGAATGTACGCCGAACAGTATTGCCCCCGTCATCCAGTACAAGAAGCGTACCTTGCCCATTAGCAGATTGGGCTGAGATCGATACAGCTCCCGCGGCGACGATCGCGAGTGCAAAAAGCATTGAGAGAAATTTTGTGTAATCAAAGATCCTTGTCATAAGTCCTCCGTTTGAAATGGTGAGAATTCCCGTAAGTCCGGCAATTTTAGCAACAATGGAGGTCGGGTGTCGAGCAATTTTTATTATATGTGCCCAAGATCGGCAAGGCTTTGATTTGCGGGTCTGTAAATGAAAAGATGAGACCATGCCACAAGAGAAAAGACACGCGAATCGGCTGATCAACGAGACATCTCCGTATTTGCAGCAGCACGCACATAATCCTGTTGACTGGTATCCGTGGGGTGACGAGGCCTTTGAACGGGCGAGGGCCGAGGACAAGCCTTTATTGGTCAGCATTGGCTATTCTGCCTGCCATTGGTGCCATGTGATGGAGCACGAGTCGTTCGAAGACGCGTCGGTCGCTGCTGTACAGAACGAGTATTTTGTAAACATCAAGGTTGATATGGAAGAGCGGCCAGACGTCGATCAGATCTATATGAATTTCGTGCAGATCACGACGGGCCGGGGCGGCTGGCCGATGAATGTCTTTATCACACCGGACAAGTTGCCATTCTTTGGCGGTACATACTTTCCGCCGGAGCCGCGCTACGGAATGCCCTCGTGGAGACAGATACTTCTGGGGATCGCGGATGCGTGGAATGAACGGCGTGATGAACTGATGACCTCGGCGAATGACATACTTGGCGAGTTGCGGCGGATGACCGTTTCTGAATTTCCGGGCGGTGCTCTCGATCAAAGTTTATCTGACGCGGCATTTCAGAGCTTCGTTCGCTCGTTCGATGCCAAGAACGGCGGTTTTGGCGGATCGCCAAAGTTTCCGCCCTCAATGGCCCTGGAATTCCTTCTTCGCTACTGGAAGCGTACGGGAAACGAAAACGCCTTTGAAATGGTCCGCAAGACCGCTGAGAAAATGGCTAAGGGCGGGATCTATGACCAGCTCGGCGGCGGCTTTCACCGCTACTCTGTCGATGCCGTTTGGCTCGTTCCGCATTTCGAAAAAATGCTTTACGACAATGCTCAGTTGATCAAGATCTATCTGCACCTGTATCAGGCGACGGAGGGCGAAGAAGCTGAATTCTTTAAGCGGATAGCCGTCGAAACGCTCGAGTATGTCCGCCGCGAGATGCTCGACGACGAAGGCGGCTTTTACTCGTCGCAGGACGCCGATAGCGAGGGCGAGGAAGGGAAGTTCTTTGTCTGGACGCCGGCCGAGATCGCGGAGGTGCTCGGGCAAGATGCAGCGGAGAAGTTTTCCGTCGTCTACGACGTGACTGATTCGGGCAATTTCGAGGGCAAGAGCATTCTTAATATCCCGGACCTCGATCTTTCAAACAGTTCCAAATTTCAAGTTGACCCCGCTCAGTTAGCCGAATGGCGGCAAAAGCTGTTCGTCGCCCGCGAAGCGCGTATAAAACCGTTCCGCGACGAAAAGATACTAACCGCGTGGAACGGCCTGATGCTCTCAGCTTTTGCCGAAGCCGCGGCGGTATTTGACGAACCCGCGTATCTCGACATCGCAAGGCGTAATGCTGACTTTCTTCTTTCGGCGCTGACGGATCGCGACGGCGGCGGAGTACGCCTGCTGCGTACATGGAAGGACGGCAGGGCAAAGCTTAATGGCTACATAGAGGACTACGCGAATCTGGCCGACGGAGCGATCGAGCTATACCAAGCATCCGGCGATGCCAAATATCTTCACGCCGGCCGTGAACTCGCGGATGCGATGATCACGGAGTTTTGGGACGAAGAGGCCGGCGGATTCTTTTTCACGGCAAATGATCACGAGGAGTTGATCGTCCGCAACAAAGACTTTGTCGATAACGCCACGCCATCAGGGAACTCAGCAGCCGCAGATGTGATGCTTCGGCTCGCGAAGTTTTACGGTGAGGAAAAGTACGAGCGGTTCGCATTGACCGTTCTGCGGCTCGCATCGGGTCAGATCAAGCGTTTCCCGAACGGTTTCGGGCGTTCGCTAGCCGCACTGGAATTTCATCTGGCTGCGACGAAAGAGATCGCGATCGCTGCTGACCCTGGCGGCGATCTTGAGCGCGAGATATGGAAGGATTATCGCCCATTTCGAGTGCTCGCCGTCGGCACCGAGCCAAATGGCGTTCCGCTGCTTGAAGATCGGACGGCTGTCGAAGGGAAACCTGCGGCCTATGTTTGCGAAGACTTTGTCTGTCAGCGGCCTGTGACAACAGCGGCGGAAATTCGGGAAATCATATAGCCGTGCCGCGAGAATTCTAGTTACGATCAGGCCGTCTGAAAAGGCGGCCTTTTAATTATTGGAGCAAGGCTCGGCGGCCGTCGGACGCAGCGTCGTCGCCGCGATCTTGCTCCGCTGTAGCTCAAACCAGCCGGTTAATTACATAACTTAACTCCAGTTTTTAAATAACTCAGCAGCTTTTTTCGATAATTCAGCTCCTGTTTTAAATAATTTAGCGGCATTTTTATTTAATTTAGCTCCTGTATTAAATAACTTAGCGGCTTTTTTAGTTAATTTAGCTCCTGTTTTATATAACTTAGCTCCTAATTTATATATTTTAGCTCTTGTTCTAAGTAATAAAAGAGCTTTGTTGCGTAACTTTCTTATTTTGTTAGCTAACTTTAGTTCCTATTTACGCAGTTGAGGCTACGATCTCGGAGTACGAACTGCTCTTTTCACAGCCCACCGTACACAAAAAAGGCTGCCGGGAATCATCCCCTGACAGCCTCTCTTGTAACTTGTCAAAAATGGGACTAACGCTTCACGTTTGCGTTCGTGTTTGCGTTGGTGTTCGCGGTGCTCATGTTTGAAACTGAGTTGCCGGCCTGCTTTGCGGCGTCAACTGCATCTTCGGTCGCGTCCTTAACAGCATTCGCAGCCTGCTTAGCAGCGTTAGCTGCATTAGCTGCTGCCGCATTTGCCTGCTGCAGCGCATTCGTTACCGACGCGTTGGTCGCGGTGTTGGTCGCGGTGTCGCCGCAAGCCAGACCGATAGCACCCAAAGCCAATACGCACGAAAGTGCAATGATTTTCTTCATTTAATGATTCTCCTGTCTTCTCGAAAGATTAAACTTATTTCTAAGGTATCTTGGCAAGCAGGACGCCCGCCATCGGGTCCCAACTCAAAGATTTTGGAACACACGACAATATAATGACGTCTCGGTTGATAGTCAACTTGCCAAAAGCCGATTTGCCTTAAAGGCGTACATGCAAAAAAGTAAAGCACCCGAAAGTATTCCGGGTGCTTTTGCAATACTGATCGACCGAACTAGCGGCTGTTTGTATTGGTGTTGGTGTTGGTGGTTGCCGGACGAGCGTTGGTGTTCGAACCAGCGGTGCTGTTGGTGTTTGAACCCGTGTTCGTGTTCGACATCATTGGCGTTGCCGTTGCGGTTGCCATCGGTGACGGCGATGCATTGGTGTTCGTACGGTTTGTTGCATTGTTTGCGGGAGCAGCGTCGCCGCAAGCGATTCCTAAAGCACCCAGAGCCAATACTGACGAAAGTGCAATTGCTTTTTTCATAACTAATTCAAGTCTCCTGTCTTCTTCAAAGAATAATACTAACCTATTTTAACTTTAACCCCGCGCTAGGCGCGGGTTGCCCCAAACTCAAAGTTTTTTTGAAGCAAACGTCAATATAGAAACCGCAACGGGTATAGTCAACCCCTAAATGAAAAAAAGAGCACCTTTTTTGCACATTTTTTCACAAAAATTGCACTTTTTTTCAAATATCGGACCTTTTTCCGCTTTGGCACCAAAAAGAAGTAAATTGTTGACTTAAAAGCCCCAAAAACGTTATCGTTTTACAGGCGTTCCGCTTGCCAGTTTCTTACCTCGGCACGACCCCATCATCAGCCCACACATATGAAAGATCCGGCCAATTCGCTCACGCGATCTGACGATCAGTCGCAACACGCTTTCGCCAATTTATCGTTGGCGCTATTCGGCCTTTTTGCGCCGCTAGCAACGTTCATGCTTGCGGTATCCGACGTAGCCTATCAGATCAAGGTCGCGGGGCTGCTCACTGTCGCTGCAGTTTACGCGGCGGTGTGTGTCTGGTCGTTCTCGCGACTGCGTGCGGCGAGCGCAGCTGCAGTCGACGAACAGATCGCTGCCGATGAAGAGCTGCTCAGTTCGCAGCTTGACGCCCTAGACGATGCAGGGCATTTCTTTGGCAGCTCGCTTAAATCAGGTGACATGTTCAGGCTCGTCTCCAGCAGGGTCAGTGAGATATTTCCGCACGAGACCGCGACACTTTATCTTGCCGATAAGGAAAACTCGGTCCTGCGGATCAGCGAGACGGATGCCGAGGAACTCTATGGGACGCCGGGGACCGAGATCTCGAATGACGCCGGGCTGGCGGGACTCGCGTATTTTAGCGGCGAACCTGAACTCGATACGGACCTGAGAATGGTCCGCTCGCTTGCGAAAAGCCATCTGCCGCGCAACATCAAAGCCGCAGCAGCCGTTCCGTTGATGCACGAGGGTTCGACCTTCGGCGTATTCGAAATGCTCCTGAACGAAACTCCGGCTGATGGTTCGGCAGCACGCGATGTGCTTGGATCGGTGGGCGAACGCATTTCTCCGCTTTTCCTGACCGCGTTGACTTTCGAACGGTCGCTTTCAAATGCATTAACTGACCCGCTCACCAACCTACCGAACGAACGTGCGTTCTATATGGTGCTCGAAAATCAGCTTGCGGAATCACACCGTTTTCGAGATGAACGCCCGCTTACCGTTCTAGCGATCGACATAAAGGGTTTCGACGAACTTAACCAGAAGCTTGGCCACACCTTTGGAAACGAGACACTCAAGTTTGTGGCTGACAGGCTCCGAGGCGAACTGCGGAAGATGGATTTTCTCGCGCGTTCGACGAATGATGAATTTCTCGCGATACTTCCCACAGCCAACGAACTTGTGGCCTCAGAGATCGTCTCCAGGATCAACAGCAGCTTCGGCGACCTCGCTTACCCGACCGACGACAGCAAGCAGTTTCTCGTTAGGTTGAATTTTGGTGCCGCTACCTTTTGGGGCGACGGCGAAACGGCCAAGCAGCTGATGCAGCACGCACAGCTCAAAAAGCAGCAGGCCAAATCCGAAGACGCCGACAACGTTATCTGGTTTCCAAAGCAATACGTAAATTGAGCAACGCTCCGTGAGATCATCCTGATCTCCCGATCTGACGCGTTGTGTGATTAATGGTGCTCACCCTTCGCGTCGACTTCGTGTTAGATTGATGCGATATGGCATCAATCTCATTCTATGGCGGTGTCGGAACCGTCACCGGATCGAAATACCTTCTCGAACATAACGGCAAACGCATCTTAGTGGACTGCGGTCTTTTCCAGGGCTACAAAGAACTGCGTGAACGCAACTGGCAGCCGCCGCCATTCGATCCGGCTGAGCTTGATGCGGTCATCATTACGCATGCTCACATTGATCACACCGGCTACCTGCCGCGAATCGTGAAGCTTGGATTCACGGGCCCGGTGTTCACGTCGCGTGCGACCAATGATCTATTAAAGATACTGCTCCCCGATTCCGGACGCCTTCAGGAAGAAGACGCCGACTACCGAAACCGCCACGCACTAACCAGCCACACGCCCGCACTTCCCTTATATGACGAGCGTGACGCACGCGACGCCTTGGAACTGATCCGTCCAGTGCCGAACGACGCTACTCCCGTGAACATCTGCGACGGTTTTAAGGCGAGCTTTATGGTCGCCGGGCATATCATCGGCGCGAGCCTCGTATTGGTCGAGGTGGATGGTGCGAAAGATGATGGCAGCGATCTGCGGTTTCTGTTTTCCGGTGATCTCGGCCACTATGACCAGCCGATCGTTAAGGATCCCGTACCGCCGCCTGCGTGCGATTACCTGATGGTCGAATCGACCTACGGAAATAGGCTGCACGGTGATGTCGATTCTGCGACCCAAATGGCACGCATCATTAACGAAGCCGCCGAACGCAACGGCCCGATCCTGATACCTGCGTTCGCTGTGGGCCGGACGCAGGAAGTTCTATATCTTATCCGCGAGCTTGAGGACGAGAAACGTATCCCGGTCCTGCCGGTGGTCGTAGATTCGCCGATGGCGGCCAGCTCCACTCAGGTTTACAGCAGATGGACCGAGGAACACGACGAAGAATACGCATCGATCATAAATACAAAGCGGCATCCGTTACGCACCGGGTCGATGCGAACGGCCTCAAGCCGTGATGAATCGAAACAGGTTAACAATATGCGCGGCACACGGATCATTATTTCGGCCTCCGGTATGATGACCGGCGGCCGCGTGCTGCATCACGCCGTACGGATCCTGCCGGACGAAAATGCCACGGTGATATTTGTAGGTTTCCAGGCGGCGGGAACCACGGGACGCCGTATTCAGGACGGTGAGAGGGAAGTCAAGATAATGAAGAATTGGGTTCCAGTAAAGTGCCGTGTCGAAAAGGTCGAAGGATTCTCTGCTCATGCCGATTGGAAGGCAGTTTTGCGATGGCTTGAAGGCCTGCCGGCTGAGCCGCGAACAGTTTTGACCACCCATGGCGAACCCGAAGCCGCCGAGGCAATGGCAGAGCACATTCGTGATCGATTCGGTTGGACAGCGGTCGTTCCGGAGTATCTGCAAACAACTGAACTTTAGGAGCTGAAGATTATGCGGGCTTTTGTTTTTTCGATCGCTTTGTTAATTGCCTTCGTTGGCGTTGCCGCAGCCCAGCAAGCTTCGTCAGAGGGCGGAAACGTGAAACAGTCGGTCGACAGCCTTAACTGGCTCGCCGGCTGCTGGGAGATAAGGGACGCTGCCCGCGGGCGGGCGATAACAGAGCATTGGATGAAGGCAGAGGGCGGGATGATGATCGGGATGTCGCGAACGATACGCGACGGGAAAGCCCTTGCCTGGGAATCTATGCGGATGACCGAACAGGACAGCGAGCTCTATTTCGTGGCGCGGCCCTCTCAAAATGCGACGGATACATTCTTTAAGATGGTCCGATCAGGAGTGAACGAGGCAGTCTTCGAGGCTCCCATACACGACTTCCCGCAGCGCGTGATCTATAGAAGATCAGGTACCGCCCTTAACGCGCGCATCGAAGGCAAAATGGACGGAAAGGAATCCGGGCTAGATTTTGCATTCAAAAAAGTAGGGTGTCCGTAACCGCTGTCCTATTCGTAACGCAGGCATTCGATGGGGTCAAGCTTTGCAGCCTTTCGTGCGGGCAATACACCGAATAATAAGCCTATTAGAATCGAAATCGTGAGCGAGCCAATGATCATCCACAATTCGACGTGAGCCGGAAGGGTCGGCAGCAACAGCATTATCAGATTTGATATTCCCATCGATAGGACCAGCCCGAAAAGCCCGCCCAAGAACGTCAACGCCATTGCTTCAGCAAGGAACTGGAGGACGATAGCAGAACGCGTTGCGCCGATCGCTTTACGAATCCCGATCTCTTTGGTTCGTTCGGTGACGGAGACAAGCATGATGTTCATCACGCCGATGCCGCCAACTAGCAGCCCAAGACCGGAGATCGCAATTGCAGCAATGCCGATGCCCGCGATCATGCCGTCGAACTGCTTCATAAAATCGGCTGCCGTTTTGATGTCAAAGTTGTTTGGTTCGCCCGTTTTGACCTCGCGCCTGATCCGCAGCACGCCTTCTATCTCTTCCACCGCATCATTAAGCATTCCGGGTTTTGCCTGAGCGATATGAAGGACCGCGTCGCGCGTCGGAGCAACCTTTCGGGCCGTACGGAACGGCATAAAGATCTTTCGATCCTCTTCATTTTCACCAAAAAATCCCGCTTCGCGCTTTTCTAATACACCGACGATCAACCATGTCGACCCGTTCATTCTGATCTCTTTGCCAAGCGCCTCTGCGGCATCACCGTCGAAAAGAGCTTCGACGGCCTTAACACCGACAACGAGAACGTTACGCCGTTCCTGATCATCCATTTCGGTCAGCCAACGGCCGTCCTTAACCCGCACGTTAGCGACGTCACGGTAATTCGGCGTAACACCGTCGGTGAGAGCCCAACGATAATTCTTGTCTTTGTAGATCATGTTGTCGTCAAAACCGGTTCCCCATGAACCGATATTGACGGCGACCGTTGCGATATCGCTGACGGCAGGAGCCTGTGCGATTATCGCGTTGGCATCGTCCATCGTCAGAGCCTTGCGATTCCGTTCATCACGATTACTCGGGCCAAACCCTGTCGAAAGATGGAAGAGATAGATGTTGTTGGTGCCGTATTCTTCAAACATCTTCACGATGTTCCCGCGCATTCCCGTTAGGATCGAGGCGACCACAACGAACGTGAGGATCCCGATCACGATGCCAAGTATGGTCAGCGCCGAGCGGAACTTGTGCGAGACGACGCTGTCATACGCCATCTTGAGGACCTCGACCGGTAATGATGCTGAAACTCGCATTGTTTTATACCTTTTGCAGAGCTACGATCGGATCAAGCCTCGCTGCTTTCCAAGCCGGGTAAAGTCCCGCGAGAACCCCGATCAGGCTTGAAACCCCTACCGCGAGAATCACATAAAACGGCGTTATCGACATTGTCATTCCGAGCGCTGCACCTACCGCTTGCGTCGCTCCGATCGCGACAATAAGCCCCAATATTCCACCGACCACACACAAGAGGGCAGATTCGATCAAAAACTGGAGCAGGATCTGGTTTCTTGTCGCACCGATCGCTTTTCTCAGTCCTACCTCGAATGTCCTTTCGGTAACCGAAACCAGCATAATGTTCATCACTACGATCCCGCCGACAATAAGGATTATCATCGTGATAGGGATCACGACCGCTGCGATCGCGCTCGTAATGTTGTCCATCGTCTTGTTGAACTCATCTACGTTGACGACCGAGAATGTGCTCTCATCGCTGCCGATAAGCTGCCGGTAGTTTCTCAGCATCAGTTCAGCCTCTTCGATGGCAGGATGAAAATCGGCCTTCTCGATCGTCTTCCCATGTACTTGCACGCCGTTCGAGCGGCTGAAGATCTGATTATGAAGCGTGATTGGAATATAAATGTGCCGATCCTGCGATTGCCCGAAGAACGATCCGCGTTTCTTTTCAACACCGATGATCGTGACGCGGACGCCGCGGATCTTTAACGTTTTTCCGATCGGGGAGGTGAATTCGAAGTATTTTTCCTTTACGTCGGTCCCGATGACAGCAACCGTTGCGTTTCGCGTTACCTCCTCTCTCGCAAAGAAGCGCCCTTCCTCGAGGGTCTTGTCCTCGATCTCGTACATATTCTCGGTCACGCCCATCACGCGGACAGAGGGCATCTCGACAGTGCCTTCCTGAAGATCGACACCAGCATTCATCTGAGCTCCAACGTAGGTCGAGAGCTTTAGGTTATCGCGCAGATATTCATATTCCTGCCAAGTTATATCCTTGTTGCGCCGGTTGCGGCGCTCAAACTCCTCGTCAGACAGGTCTTCCATGCTGGCCATTCGGGTCATCATGTAATGATTCGAACCCAGCACTTTCGAGACTTGGTCGATCACGTATGTCTTGAGGCCTGCGATCGACGCACCGACAACGATCACCGCTGCGACGCCGATGATGATGCCTATCAGCGTTAAAAGTGCACGGAGTTTGTGCTCGAGGATCGATTTCAGGGCGATCCAGAAGGCGTCGGAATAGAATGAGTAAAGCTGCCTCATGACAAATGCGGAAATGCGAGAACATCCGGCATCGTGCTGCCGGACCACCGAATCTTGGTTCGCAAACGAACGAGACGTCGGCAAGATAGTTTTCAAACGTTAACTGCGGGGAAAAGGTTCAGAAAAAGTTCAGTTAGCCGAATTGCAGGTGAAAACGGGCATCGTGATATACTCACGTTTTGTTTTAGTCACCAGTAAACGGCCGCGATCTTGCAGCCGAATTCGAATTCAGGAGAATCAAGCTTGAGCGTATTAGTTGATAAGAACACACGCCTTATCGTGCAGGGAATTACCGGTAAAGAAGGCACGTTTCACACATTGCAGATGGTCGAATACGGGACCAACGTGGTCGGCGGCGTTACGCCCGGCAAGGGCGGAACCACGCATGAGGGAATTCCCGTTTTTAATACCGTTGCCGACGCAGTCAAGGAAACAGGCGCGAACGCCTCCGTTATTTACGTACCACCTGCATTCGCAGCCGACGCCATTATGGAAGCTGCTGACGCCGGAATTCCGCTCGTCGTCTGCATCACGGAAGGCATTCCGGTTGCCGATATGGTCAAGGCGAACGAATACCTGAGCACGCGTTCTACCCGAATGATCGGACCGAACTGCCCTGGCATCATCTCGCCCGGAAAATGCAAGATAGGCATCATGCCCGGACATATACATAAGGAAGGCCGCATCGGCGTCGTTTCGCGTTCAGGTACTCTGACCTACGAAGCTGTTGGCCAGTTGACGGCTCTTGGTCTCGGGCAGTCGACCGCGATCGGCATCGGCGGCGACCCGATCATCGGCACGACACATACCGATGCTTTGAGACTATTTCAGGAAGATGATGAGACTGACGCGATCGTGATGATCGGCGAGATCGGCGGAACCGCAGAGGAAGAAGCGGCGGAATACGCCAAAGACAACGTGACAAAGCCGATAGTAGCCTTCATCGCCGGCCAGACCGCACCTCCGGGACGCCGCATGGGCCACGCGGGCGCGATCATCTCCGGCGGAAAAGGAACCGCAGCCGAGAAGATGGCAGCTCTGACCGCGGCGGGCATTCGCGTAGTCGAATCACCCGCCGACATCGGCCAGGCGATCGTCGAAGTTCTGGGTTCGAAAGCTGCAGCCTAAAAGTATCTCGAAAAACAACAGCCGTGCGGTCTCAACCGAGGCCGTGCGGTTTAACGTGAAAACTAGACCTACAACAACTAATTATGAGCAATTTAACATTTGGAATTATCAAGCCGGACGCGGTGCGTGCAGGCAATCACGGAAAGATCATCGACAAGATCCTCACCGCCGGATTTAAGATCCGCGGGATGAAGCTGATCCACCAGACGATCAAGGACGCAGAGGGTTTCTACGCAGTTCATGCCGAGCGCCCGTTTTATGGCGAACTAACGGAGTTTATGTCGAGCGGGCCATGTGTCGTGCTCGCACTTGAAAAAGAGAACGCGGTACCTGCTTGGCGTGACCTCATGGGTGCGACGAATCCTGCGGAGGCGGCCGAGGGCACTCTCCGTAAGGAATTTGCTTCCTCGATCGGCGAAAACGCTGTCCACGGATCTGATTCGGACGAGAACGCAGCTATCGAGATCAGTTATTTCTTTAGCAAACTTGAATTAGTATAAGGCTAAGGGTATAAAGGGAAAGCAATTACAGATCGGGGGCCGCGATCGCTAGTTTCGCCGATCCGCCCCTGATCGTTATCCACCGCAAACCTGATCCTAAGGAAAGTTAACAAGATGAAGCGCTGCCCGACCTGTGATAAGACGTTCGACGATAATCTAAAGTTCTGCCAGACCGACGGTACTCCCTTGGTCGATGACGCTGCCGAGGAAGTTGATCCCTATAAAACTATGGTCGGCAACAAGGAAGAGATCGCTGCGGCGATGGCTTCATTAAAGGCCGAGGATTCATCTCGCGACGACCAGGTACTTGATCTGCCAAGTCCGATGGATTCGAACAAGACGCAGATCGTTTCCGAGGCAGAGATCCGAGCGGAAATGGAGCGGCATCGCGAAGCAGATGAGCAGGTGATAGATGTCCCGCCTATAGGCGATCAGCAGCCGGAACCGCCGCGCTTCAACGAGCCGAATCCGGAGCCGCCGTCGTTCGGACAAGAACCGCCGGCGTCACCTTTCTCGACGCCCGCGAGCGACCAGGCGGAAGATCGATTCGCCCAGACTACGCCGCCGATACCGTCGCCCTTTGGTGAGGCAAAACCGCCGTCGATGGAGCCCTCGACTCCATTCGAGCATAGTTACAGCGAGCCGGTGGAACCGGCTGGTGAGACACCGCAGTTCGCAGACCCTGAACCGATCGTAAATACTTCATTTGGAGAGCCTTCAGCACCGGCCGGCGAGCCGCTTGCACAGCAGGCGTGGACCCCGCCGCAAGAAACGAATATGCAAAATCCACAGGAATTCGGACAAAATGTCTCACCGTCATCGGCAACGGTCGAAGGCGCAAATAAAACGCTACCGATCGTTTCATTAGTGGCTGGCATACTTTCGCTTTGCTGCTATATTTCGCCTCTCACCGGTATTGTCGCGCTCATTACCGGTTTTCTCGGAATGAAGAATGTGAATAACGACCCCGCTCAGTACGGCGGCAAGACGCTCGCTATCATAGGTATGATCCTCGGCGGGTTGTTCTTCCTTATCGGAGTGGTGTACTGGGTCTTCATCTTGTTCCTCGGCGGAATGGAAATGATGATGCGGATGGCTAACCAGTAGATCCGCCGCTCAGCCGGCGGCCAGTGGCAGGTATGAATCCGAACTATTCAGCAGGAGCAACATCTCCGAATCCTGTCCTGGGGATCGTCTCGCTTGTCGCGGGGATCGCGGGCCTTGCGATGATGGTTCCGACGCTGCTCATCTGGCTTTGCGGCGTCATACCGTTCATACTGGGAATTGCGGCAGTCATTTTGGGCATTCTCGGCATCAGCCGGGTTAAGCGAGACCCGACCCGCTACAGCGGAAAGGGACTTGCGATCGCGGGGGTACTGTTCGGGCTTATCGCGATTCTTGCGCCGATCTTGTGGGGCGTCCTAATGATAGTTTTCATATATATGGGCAGCGGCACGCCGTACGGAAAGTTTTACTAAGGTTTTAACAATGTCTTTGATCGGAAACGTAATTCAGTCAACCGGTGCGATCCTAAAGGGAATGCGCCGCACGCTCTCAGAGATCCCGCGGGAAAAGTGGACCGTTCAGTATCCTGACGAGCCTGTAACAGTTCAGCCGCGATACCGCGGTCAACATTTGCTCCATGTGGACGAGGCCGGTAAGGAGAAGTGCGTTGCGTGCTATCTTTGTGCCGCGGCATGCCCATCGGACTGCATTTACATTGAGGCTGAAACGGACCAGCGTCCGTACGCCGAACGGATCGGCCGGGACGAGCGTTTCGCCAAGGTCTATAACATCGATTACGGCCGTTGCATATTTTGCGGCTACTGCGTTGAAGCATGTCCGAAAGATGCGATCACGCACGGATACAATTTTGAGATATCGGTCTACAATCGTGCCGATCTGCTCAAGACCAAGGACGACCTCTTGATCACTAAACAGGTCCAATCGAAGAATTACCGCGTCGCTCTTTCAAGTGAAGACGTTGATTCGGAGTTCAAAGAGGTTTAGGTCAGATCACCGGGCAGCCGGGCTCCTGCCTTCGCAAGATCGTGGATACCTACGACCTGCCGCCAACCCAGAAAGGACGACATCATGAGCTTCGTGCCCGCGGACTGCGCGAGTTTGCGGGGCTTCGCCGTGCCGATCAGCCGCTTGACCCGTTTAAGCTGGCTCATTACGCAAATCTGCTGGTCGTCACCTTTGACGAGATCGAGCAGTTGCTTAGCAAGGAAACCGTTGCTCATTTGCTTGGCGAAGGTAAAGATAAGTGGTCGGGCGGCGCGGCATCGAAAACCCTGCCCGATGGCCGCAAGCTCATCGTCTTAAATCCGACACACGGGAAAAATCGCCATAATGCTACACTAATGGAGGAGATCTGCCACGTATTTCTCGGGCATGTCCCCAGCCGCCTCGCCGTGGAAAAGCGCGATCGGTCCGGCAAGATCGTCGCACGTGATTACAATAAGGACATCGAAGACGAAGCATACGGGACCGGTGCTGCGGCACTGGTTCCATTCATCGGCTTGCGGGACATGGTTCTGAGCGGGAAGACCTCCGCACAGATCGCGAGGCACTATCGAGTAAGCCGCGCTTTGGTCGAGTACCGGATCAAGGTATCCCGCCTTTGGGACGCCTATAAGGAAAACATCTTCAAGAACGACTGAGATGGACGAGCAAGCAGCACATCGATCTACGGCAACACCTGTACTCTCTACGGTAGATAAGCTGCGTCTGCTGCTGGAGATAACGAAAAAGATCAGCCGTTCGCTGAATCTTGACGATGTGCTGAACCTAGTGATGGACACGCTGGGTTCGGTATTGCCGTATGATGCCGCAGGTATCTACCTGATCGAGACGAGCAATGAAAGCGGCGACCCATACATCTTCAAATCTCGTGTAATCCGCGGCTATGACATTAGTTTCGAACTCGTCGAACCGCGGCTGCGCCTTGGTGAAGGATTTCTCGGGCGGGTGGCTCAAACCGGAGTTTCCATTATTTCCGGTGACGTCGAGAGCGATCCGCAGTATTTTAAGGCTCGCGGACGAACACGTTCCGAGATGGTCGCACCCATCATTTCGAACGACAAGGTTATCGGTGCTTTCGACCTCGAGAGCGACGACCTAAATGCTTATACCGATGACGATCTTTCGGTCCTGCAGCTTCTGGCATCGCAGGTCGCGATCATCATTGAAAAGGTCCAGCTTCACGAGCACCTTATCGAGAAAAAGCGCATCGAAGCGCAGCTCGAGATCGCCAGACAAGTTCAGCTGGAGCTTCTGCCCGATCATGATCCGCAGTTCGAAAACTTTGATATTAGTGCTTACATTTTCCCGACCGAAGAGGTCTCCGGCGATTATTACGATTGGGTCAAGATCTTCGACGACCAGATCGGCATCGTCGTGGCAGATGCCGTGGGAAAGGGAATTCCTGCAGCTCTTCTGATGTCCTTCCTTCGTGCGTCTTTGCGGTCGGGCGTACAGATCGGTTACGCGCCGCATATCGCGATGTCCAAGGTGAACAATCTGCTTTGGGATTCGGTCGAAGAGCACCAGTTCATCACGGCGATCTATGGGATCCTCGACGGGACAAACAAGACATTCGTATTCTCAAACGCCGGACACAATCCGCCGATGCTGATCAAAGCTGACGGCGAATACAGATTTGTCGAATACGGAGATATGCCTCTCGGGATGTTTCGCGATGCGAGATATCACCAACACTTTATCCGGTTCGATCCGGGGCAGGTGATGGTCGTATATACTGACGGCATAACAGAAGCTACGAACCAAGCCGGCGAAGAGTACGGTAAGGATCGGTTTGCGGCCAGCGTCCTAGAGTGCATCGAGAAACCGGCTAAGCAGATGATCGATCACATCAGGAAAGGTGTTGCGGATTTCACCGAGCGAAAGTTTCTTGACGACGACGGCACGTTGTTTATCGTAAAGGCAAACTAAAGAACGCGGCGTGCATCGTCTCCGATCACCTTCCGCGTTCCTCAGTTGATTGTGAAATTAAACTTTTAGTGGGCCATCAGCGATAAATGGAGATTGTCGCCGCCCGGGACAACGGGGGTACGATAGTCGCCGTAATTCAGCTTATCGTTGTCGGTGGAAAAGGCGTAAATGTCGAATCCGTAGGCGTCCAGAAAATCAGTAAGTTCTTCGGAACGGTCGAGATAAATATTTGGTGTAAAACCAAGCTCAGACCGTATCTCTATCAAACGTTCGATCACTTCCAGCGGTGCAAAGCACTCTCTCGGATCCTTGAATGTCGCCATATTTTCCTCCCGCCTTGTCCGACTTGCAGCTGTTCAAGACGATCAGCCGCACAAATAAGATTACGACCGCCGATAAAAGGTTGTTCCGAAAACCTTTGGCAACGTGTGCAAGACCGACTGCCATCTACAAGACAGGTAATTATTGCTATTTTTGCGTAAATTCGACTAGAATAAGTGATCTCTTCCCAAGGAGCCCATAAAATAATGAGAAAAGTAGCGATGCGTCTCGCGGCCGGCTTAATGATCTCGGCTGTGTTCGCACTTCCCGCGTTCGCTCAGGACCGTGAGGCCCATTCCACTGCGGCGAGCAAATACGTCGTATCGGCTAATGCCGGCGGCGTCAATGTCGTCGAAGGCAGCGTTGGCGTTGTCCGAAAGAATGGTCTGAGCGGCGTGTTGGTCAAGGGCGATACCTTAAAGGTCGGTGAGCGCGTTTCAACCGGGCCTGACGGGAAGGCTGAAATTCTGCTTAATCCAGGATCTTTCGTGCGTCTCGGGCCGAATTCGGCATTCGAATTCCGGTCGGTAGCTCTCGAAGACCTCAAGCTCGTTGTTCATCGCGGCAGTGCTATCTTCGAGCTGTTCGCAAGCGACGACTACACCGTAGATCTTCTCGGCCCCGATTCACGGTATGTTGTGATCGAATCAGGCGTATTTCGCCTTGATGTCGTCGACAACAAGAGCTCGCTTTCCGTTTGGAAAGGGAAGGCTCGCGTCGGTAACGAGAATGGCGAAGTGTTGAAAGGCGGCCGCGAAACCCGGTCCGCGAATGGACAGATCGTAGTTGCAAAGTTTGATCGTGGCGAAAAGGATGAGCTGGATCGCTGGAGCAAGGCTCGTTCGAAAGAGCTGGCGAAGATGATCACATCGCTCGATAAGCGTTCGGTTAGGTCATCGCTGATCAGTTCGTACGCGGGCAATCAGTGGGACATGTTCGGATCATTCGGTCTTTGGGTCTATGATTCGTTCCGCGGCAGCTACTGCTTCCTTCCGTTCGGTTACGGTTGGTCATCGCCCTACGGTTACGGCTATGGCCGTTGGCTCAACTGGTACGATTTTCCGCCCGTTTATTACTATCCGCGGAGCCCAAGGGGTACGACGGGTGGCGGAGCACCGCCTTCGACAGGCACGCCGACCAACCCGACCACGCCGACAACGCCTCCCTCACGCACCGAGCAGCGACAGCGTGGCTGGCGAGTTCCGTCCGGACAGGCAGACGCACCTCCGCCGTTCGTACAGATGCAGAGGCAGGAAGGTCGAAGTATCCGTCCGGTTAACGACCAGGTAGATATGTTCCCAACGCCGTCGCGGGGTTCAGGTATCGTCTTCGCCCCGCCGTCATCTGGCAATGCCGATCCGGCCGCGACTACAAAGCGTCCATAGCGGGTAGCTAGAATCCTATAAATGTACGGCAGCTGATGTAGAGATCGGCTGCCGTTTTAAATTGTCCGGCAAGCGCAATGCTTTCGCTTATCGCCAACTACAGAGACGGTTTGGTAGTATTTAGCGTTTGGAATGAATAAACCGCTCGTAGCCATAATTGGCCGGCCGAATGTCGGCAAAAGCACACTCTTTAACCGCTTGACCGGAACTCGGCGGTCCATCGTGGGAGATGAGCCCGGCATCACCCGAGACCGTATATACGGTGACGTTGATTGGCGATCAAAGTCTTTCGAGCTGGTCGATACCGGTGGTATCGTGCCGGACGACGACGCGATAATTCCGGCAAATATCTTCAAACAGGCCGCGTTTGCGATCCAGTCCGCTCAGGCGATCATCTGGGTGGTCGACGCACGCGCAGGGATAACGCCGCTGGACGAAGAGATCTCAGTGTATCTCCGCAATATCGGAAAGCCTGTCTTCATAGCCGCAAACAAGGCCGAATCGCGAAAGGTCGAGGACGAGGCGGGTGAGTTCTATCAGTTCGGATTCGAGGTCACGCCTCTCTCGGCCGAACACGGAACTTCCGTTGGCGACTTGATCGATAAGGTCTACGACTCGCTGGTGTTTCCTGAGGAAGAATCGGAGGACGAGGCCGGCGAAATAAAACTCGCGATTATCGGCCGGCCGAACGTCGGCAAGTCGTCGATCCTCAATAAGTTGCTCGGCGAGGAACGCGTCATTGTTTCGCCCATCGCGGGAACGACACGCGACGCGATCGATACACATCTTGAGGTTGACGGGCAAAAGTTTCTGCTGATCGACACTGCCGGCATTCGTCGCAAAGGGAAGACCGTCGAGATGGCGGAAAAGCTCTCGGTGATAATGGCGACCAAGGCGCTTGAGCGGGCCGACGTTGCGATCATGGTGATCGACGCTGTCGAGGGCGTTACGAATCTCGACGCGAATATCGCCGGTTACGCCGTCGATGCCGGTTGTTCTGTAATAATCGCTGTTAATAAGTGGGACGCGATCGAAGAAAAAGAGACTAATACTATCTACGAATTCGAACGTGAACTTCGCCGGAACATGAAGTTTCTCGATTGGGCACCGATGGTCACCACTTCGGCACTAACGGGCCAGCGAGTGACCAAGTTGCTGCCGCTCGTCGTGAAAGCGAATGAGGCGAGGAATCTCCGCGTGCCGACCTCCCAGCTTAACAAGTTTTTCGAAGAGAGCATCCTGCAGCCTAAAGGCGGCACCGCTCCGGCGCCGGTAAAAGGCGGCGTTTCGCGCCTAAAGGTGCAGTACATTACCCAAGGCGGCATGCGTCCGCCGCTGTTCGTGCTGTTCACTTCCGGCGGCAACACAGCGGGCCTCCATTTCTCGTACCTGCGTTATATCGAGAACCGTCTGCGTGATGCGTTTGAGTTTTTTGCGACGCCGATCAGGTTGAAAGAGCGTCATAAAGGCGGCAGAAAGAAGACTTAAGTGGTTAGTGAATGGTGAGTGGTAAACGACAGGTGAAGAGACGAAGCGTGAGCGGAAGGTTCGAATGGTACCGTTGCACCTATGGAACGATTCCGCTTCAAACTCATCACTCACCGTTAAAATAAGTGGAAATCGTACTCTTATTAATTCGACTGTTCTTGTTCGGTGTCTTCGCTTTGGCGGGCATCGGGAAGCTGCTTGACCTTCCGGGATCGGAAAGGGCGGTCAAGGCTTTCGGGGTGCCCGATAGCTTAGCGAAGCCCGTCAGTATCGGTCTGCCGATATTTGAGCTTGTGCTGGCCTTCGCGTTCCTTACTGTCGCGACGTCGTGGTTCGCAGCGGTCGCAGCCGTCTTGCTGATCTCGGTATTTCTTGGCGGAATGATTTATCAGATCGCACAGGGAAACGCGCCGGATTGCCATTGTTTCGGTCAGATCCACAGCGAACCGGTCGGAAAAAGCAGTCTGATCCGCAACGGCGTTTTTGCGGTCCTTGCGTTATTTCTTGCGATACAGGGAAGTGCCTCGCAGGGTGCAAGCCTTGCGGGTAATGATTCAGGTATGTCGTCATTCATTCTTGTTTTGATATTGGCCGGGCTTGCTGTCGGCATTTATTTCTTGAAGATGATCCTCGACCAGCAGGGCGAGATCATGAAGCGGCTCGATGTGCTCGAGATAATCTCCCGAGACGGCGGACAGGTCGAACGTGTCGAGGCTGTTCCCCCGACGGAAGGACTTGCGATCGGCTCGCCGTTTCCCGAGTTTGCTCTCACGTCGCTTGATGGCAAGACGATCACCCGGACGCACCTGTTTGCTTCATCGCGGTCGAAGCTTTTCTTTTTTGTCAGCCCCGATTGCGGGCCCTGCAAAGCTCTATATCCCGAGATAAGAAAGTGGCAGCAAGAATTCGGCGATCGGCTGGATATGGTCTTTGTCACCACTGGGACGCTTGAAGCAAACCAGAAACAATACGGCGACGCCGAGGGTATTACTGTCCTGCTGCAGGAAAAGCGTGAGCTTGCTGAGATATTGAAATCGCAGTGGACGCCTGCAGCGTTATTCGTTAACGCTTCAGGCATGATCTCAAGTTACGTGTCGACCGGCGATAAGGCTATCAATACGCTGATCGAGGACATCCGGCTGCGGGATATCAGCGATCCGGATGTTTATATCGCGACAACGGCCGGCCACAACAAACCGCTGCTCATCGGCGAAAGTGTGCCTGAGTTTTCGCTCGAGGGATCACCGGACCTTCCCACGACGTTGGCAGACGTGAATGGCCGCCGTACGCTTGCGATATTCTGGAGCCATGGCTGCCCGCATTGCCGAAACATGCGTGACGAGATCGCCGAGTGGGAAAAGGCCCGCGGTGCCGATGACGCGAACCTGGTGATATTTAGCGACGGCGATCGCGAGCAGGCGCAGGCTCTCGAACTCCAGTCTCCGGTCCTGCTCGACACAGGTTACGAGGTCTCAAAGGCTCTCGGTATGCTCGGCACGCCGTCTGCCGTCGTCATCGACGCGAACGGCCGCATCGCGTCAGGCACGGCCATGGGCGCCGAAAAGATCTGGGCATTGATCGGAAAACGATGACACCGATCCATTGGAATATCGAGGCCTCAGACGGCGAGGCACGTGCGGGAACCATCACCACCCGTCGGTCAGTGATCGAAACGCCGGTATTTATGCCGGTCGGAACTCAGGGTTCTGTTAAAGGTGTCCGGTTTGAATGGCTTGAGGATGAGCTCGATGCCCGAATAATTCTCGGCAATACCTACCATCTTTTCCTTAGGCCCGGTGTGGAGATCATCCGCAAAATGGGCGGACTTCATCGGTTCACCACCTGGAATCGATCATATCTAACAGATTCAGGCGGATTCCAAGTGTTCTCCCTTAGCGATCTAAGAAAGCTGAACGAGGACGGCGTCGAATTCCGCTCGCATCTTGACGGCAGCAAGCAGTTCCTCTCGCCCGAAGTTTCGATGGAGATCCAGGCGGCATTGGGTTCCGAGATCGTCATGGTCTTTGACGAATGCCCGCCCGGCGACGCCGGCCACGAGGCAACGCGTACAAGCCTGGAGCTAACGGCACGCTGGGCCCGACGCTCGAAAACACGATTCGAAGAATTGCAGCTTAGCGGTGCAGACACCGGCCGTCTTTCTGAACATTCAGATGGGCTTAGCGGCGCTCAGGCATTATTCGGCATTGTTCAAGGCGCGGGACATCTTGATCTCCGTGACGAAAGCCTCGAACGCACGGTCGAGATAGGCTTTGACGGCTACGCTATAGGTGGACTGAGCGTTGGCGAGGAAAAGAGCGTGATGTACAGCGTTCTCGAGCATCTTGCAAAGAAGATGCCGGCCGATGCACCTCGGTACCTGATGGGAGTTGGAACGCCCGAGGACCTCATCGAGGCTGTGTCGCACGGAGTTGATATGTTCGATTGCGTAATGCCGACGCGAAACGGGCGGACGGGCAGCGTTTTTACGTCACGCGGAAAGATCAATATTCGTAACGCCCGATTTGCCGACGACGAGCGGCCGCTCGACGAGGACTGCAGCTGTTCCGTCTGCCGTCGTTACACCCGCACCTACCTGCGGCATCTGAATCAGGCGGGCGAAATGGCGGCCGCAACGCTGCTCTCGCACCACAATCTGGCCTTTTACCTTGACACTATGCGTCGCATTCGGCAATCTATCAAATCCGGCGGTTTCCGCGAATTCAAAAAAGAATTTTTAAGTAAATTGCAGGAGAATGACGGAACGCACGTTTGAAATGTGCGTTTCCACGCTATATTATTGTCCTTTTGCTTTCCGCGATAGAATCTATGAACTTGTTTTTCCTGTTTTTTCAGGGTGATGGCGGCGGTCTGATCATGGCCCTGCTCCCGTTCGTTTTTATCTTCGGGATCTTCTATTTTCTTGTTATCCTCCCGCAAAAACGACAGCGGCAGCAGCTCGCAGATCTGATCGCAAACCTGAAGATGAATGACGAGGTCGTCACCAACGGCGGCGTTATCGGTAAGATCAAAGAGATAAAAGATAACAGTTTCATAATCTATAGTGCGGAGAAATCTCTTATCGAGATCGGCAAGAGCTCGGTCGTCGGTAAGAAAGCAGATCAATAGAGATGTCGCCGGACGCTTCGCCAAAAGGCGACTGCGGACGCTCGCGGCGGCTGTTTTGCAATGAAGAATAACACTCTGTGGTTTAGGACCGGCCTGATCGTCATCGTGGCGCTTGTGGGCATTTACCTGGTTTTCGGACCTCGTCGGGCACCGAACGCGAACGACTTCACGTGGGAAGGCATTAAGGCCAACCTTGCCGAGAACATCAATCTCGGCCTCGACCTGAAAGGCGGTTCGCATCTCGTGATGCGGGTCCAGACCGACGACTATTTAAAGACGCTGACCGAGGGAAGTGCACAGGCCGCTGAAACTGCGGCGCGCGATGCCCAACTACCCGTCACCGGCAGTAGTGTCACCGCGGCCGGCGGCACGTATTCATTCACGATCAACGTCTCTGACCCGGCACAAGCTAACGCGGTCGTAGAGAAGGTGCGTGAAAGGGTCGACCTCGTCGATTGGAGCCAGGACACTGACGGCGGTGCCGTTTCATGGTCGCTGCCATCCACAGTCCAGACCGTTCTGAAGAATCAGGCTGTAGATCAGGCGTTAAAGATCATTGAAAGCCGCATCGATCTATTCGGCGTTTCCGAGCCGACGCTGCAGCGTTATGGTTCCGAGGCATCAGCACAGATCCTGCTTCAGATGCCGGGCGTTGATGAGCCCGAGCGTGTAAAGGCGCTTCTGAACACTGAATCACGCCTATACCTGATGAAGGTCGTGGGTGGCCCGAGTCCGCAAGCTTTCGAACGCTATCCCACGCAAGAGGCAGCGATTCAATCGCTCGGCGGTTCAGTCCCGGCCAACCGCAAGGTATTGCCATATGTCGAACGCCCACCCGCAGGTGTGGCGGTTCCGCCGGAGGGGCTGCCCAAGCAGTTCGTTATCGTCGAATATCCGCCCGTCCTCGACGGCAGCGAGCTTCGCACTGCCAGTGCTGTCTCGCGGACGGGAAACGATGCAGATTACCAGATCACCTTTGCTCTGAAACCTTCCGGGGCGCAGAAATTTGGAGACTGGACCGGCCGCAATATAAATAACTACATGGGCGTAGTCTTGAATGACGAGGTACGCTCCATCGCTTATATCAAATCGCAGATCTTCGATAGCGGCGAGATCTCGGGTTCGTTCTTGAAGTCCGACGCTGACGACCTGGCATTGACCCTGCGTTCGGGGGCGTTGCCGGCGAAGATCGAATACCTCGAAGAAAGGACGGTCGGCCCGAGCCTTGGTGCAGATTCTATACGGTCGGGTGTGACCGCGTCGCTTGCCGGCCTTATCTTCATCATCATCTTCATGCTGATCTATTACCGCGGCTCGGGTATCAATGCCGTGGTCGCACTTGTGCTGAACATGCTGCTGACGCTGGGCGGTCTGGTGTTGATGGGTTCGACGCTGACGCTGCCGGGCATCGCGGGTTTCATCTTGGGTATTGGTATGGCGGTTGACGCAAACGTTCTGATATTCGAACGAATGCGGGAGGAACTGCGTGCTGGCCGAACGGTCGCCGACGCGGTCGCAACAGGTTTTGATCGGGCGTTCATCACGATCATCGATACCAACCTTACGACGATCATATCGGCCGTCATCCTGTATCTGTTCGGGTCCGGTCCCATACGCGGATTCGCCGTCACGCTGACGCTCGCGTTGATCATTAACCTCTTTACCGCGGTCTTTGTTTCACGCACGATCTATATGTGGATCTTGCAGCGAAACCCGGGCAAAAAGACGATCAGTATTTAGTTTGTCATATCGCTCCGCCGTGAACATTCGCGGTGTTGAGCGACACTTTACCGAATAATGTTTGAGTTTTTCACCGATTTAAAAGTCGATTGGATGGGATGGCGAAAGCCGCTCGTCATGATCTCGGTCGTTCTGCTGATCGCTGGCCTTATCTCGGCCGCGTCACGTCAGTTCACACCGGGCGGAACTGACGCCTTTAACCTTGGCGTCGATTTCCAGGGCGGAACAGTGCTTACGGTCAAGTTCCGGCAAAAGCCCGCGGCTGACGACATTCGCAGTGCTCTCGCCGCGAACCTTATAACCGAATCTGTTATTCAAGATTCGACCGATAAGCCGGATGAGTTCCTGATCAAGATCCCGCTGCTCGGCGAGAATGGTGCAGTAGCTCCGGCGGCCGAACCAGCGCTTCCCGCTGCAAATGCCAACTCGAATACCGCGGTCGCCGCTGTTGATCCTAATACCAACGCGAATACCAATACGGCTATTCCGGTTCCGACCGGCGGCACGCAGGTCGAACGCGGACGTCAGGCAGTAAAGGCGGCGCTCGACACGTTTGGGCCTGAAGCGGCAGGAACTGTGACGCTGGAATCGGATCCGAACACTGCGTACAAGATCGTTGGAACCGATTCAGTCGGGCCGATCGCCGGTGAACAACTCCGCGATGCTGCCGTTATCGCAACTCTTCTCGGCCTCGTCGGTATGCTGCTGTTCATCGCGTACCGTTACGACTGGACATATGCCGCGGGTGCCGTTGTGGCTGTGTTCCACGACGTGCTGGTGACCCTGGCGTTCTTCTCGGTGTTCCAGTGGGAAGTTGGGCTTACCGTGCTCGCCGCGATGCTAACGCTTGTCGGCTTTTCAGTGAATGACACCATCGTGATCTTTGACCGTATCCGTGAGAATAGTACAACGCCTGGAAACGGTTCGCTGTACGATGTCACCAATCGTTCGATCAACCAGACGATGTCACGGACGGTCGTCACCAACGGCCTGACATTCCTTTCGGTGCTCGCACTAGTGTTGTTCGGCGGCGAGGTGCTGCGGAGCTTCTCGCTCGCGTTGTTCGTTGGAATTATCGTGGGAACATACTCGACGATCGCTATCGCCAGTCCGATAGCCATCTGGTGGCAGAGCAAGCTTGGCAAGGCTGAAATGAAGGACGTTGGGGCGAAAGAAGTTACAAAAGAAAAGATCGCATCGGCATCGCGACGCTCGGTTACGCGTCGCCCGGTGACACGTTAAACGGCCACAGCATTGCGTTCGAGATCGAGGTCTGCGAAGGTGAGGGATAAAATCCAATAACCGTGCAAATTTAATGCACTTATCCTTGACTTTCGGTTTTCAAAAAACTAGACTTCTCTCGTTGCTGGTCAATTAAATCGATAGAATTTGCGTTACTCCGTTTTTGTTCTCATCAAAAAGGGAAACGATATTTTTGTCTGGATTGCCGGCAAAATCCGTTCAAACCCGCACTTGATGAACGACGGTTCAATTAACGTAAATTAAGTCTCTTTTGATGTAGTCGCACGCTTGCCGAAAGTGAATTACAACGGCAGGTCTGTGGATTTCATCACAATTTTGCAAAGGTTTCGTAGCCCTTGACCCAAGTTTGGCACCGGAAGAAAGGGAGGATTAGAAAATGTTAGATCAATTAGTCGAATCGAAAAGCAACGCCGACGTTGACTCGCGGCGAGGCGGATACCTTTTGACGACTTTGGTGATCATGTCGACCATCTTGGTCAGCGCCTGGATGTACAGCCTGTTCGCCAAGGAGTACGGCGTGGGCGGCGGCGATCTCTCGCTTGAGACGTTGGTTGCACCGCCTGTCATCGAAGAAGCCCCTGAACCGGAGCCCGAGCCAGAGCCGGAAAAGGCCGCTCAGAAAGATCCTAACGTGGACGTTCGCGAAAAGATCATCGCTAACATGAACGAGCCGCCGCCGAAGGTTCCGGATAAGGTCGCTACGGAAGCCTCCAAGATCCCGCCGCGTCGGGAAGGAGTTAGAACCGAGGTCGGTTCACAGAATTTGAACGCGTTGAACGCTGTTCCGTCTGACTATAAAGGACCCGTGAATACCGCCGGCACCGGCAGCGATTCAGGTCTGGCCGGAGCTGGTGGAAACACCGAAGGTGGTGGTGCAAAACCGCCGCCGCCGCCCCCGGCACCACCGAAGCCGCCGCCATCAAAGCCGATTTCCGGTGGCGTACTTAACGGTAAGGTCCGTAACAAAGTTACGCCGCCGTACCCGCCCGCAGCTCGCGCAGTACGTGCGTCAGGCACGGTGACGGTACAGGTGACCGTGGACGAGTCAGGTCGTGTGATATCGGCATCTGCGGTCAGCGGACATCCGCTGCTGCGTGCAGCGGCCGCACAAGCAGCCCGCGGCACCACGTTTAGCCCGACCCTATTGTCAGGCCAGCCGGTTAAAGTGACTGGCGTGATCACATACAATTTCGTCGCTCCGTAATTCGCGAGCCTGAAATTGCACGGCGACGCCGCCTACGGACATGGGCGGCGTTGCCCCAAAGAATCTGCACTAAATATTTTTCGATTTTCTTGGAGGAAAAACCATGACTTTTTTAGCTAGCCTGATGGGCTCATTCCTGCTGTTCGCACAGGGACCAATTTCATTCAGCTTTTACGATATCATCCAGAGCTTGACGATCCCCGGCTGGGCCGTGATCATCATTCTTCTGATCCAGTCGGTGTACCTCATCGCCGTTGGTATCGAACGTTGGCTGACCTATAACAAGGCGAAACAGCAGTCGAGGCAGTATGCCCCGAAAGTTGCTCAAGCTCTTAAGAACAGCAACATCGATGAGGCTATCAGCATTAGCGACCGTCACAAAGATTCGCATCTCGCGATGGTCGTCTCGTCCGGCCTGAAGGAATTTGCCGCTCACCAGGGCAATTCGGACATCTCGGCCGACGAAATGGAAGCTTCGAAGCGTGCTCTCGAGCGTGCTATCGCAGTTAAGACCGCTGAGCTCAAACGCGGCCTTTCCGGCCTCGCAACCGTCGGTTCGACCGCTCCGTTCGTCGGACTGTTCGGGACGGTTGTCGGTATCATCGGTGCATTCGTCGCACTTGCACAGGCTGAGAACGCTGGTATCGGTGCCGTTGGTGCCGCTATCGCTGAAGCTCTCGTTGCTACCGCTTTCGGTATCGGCGTGGCCGTTCCGGCGGTGTGGCTCTTCAACTATTTCACCAACAAGGTCACGAGCTTTGGCGTAGAGATGGAAAATTCCGCTTCGGAATTGGTCGATTACTTCATCAAGCAGCGTACTAAGAACCTGAAGGCATAGTTGGATCGCCGTTAGTTTTCAACACGGAGGAATATTGCCATGGGTGCAAAGATCGGGGGAACCGACGAATATAACTCGGACATTAACGTTACGCCGATGGTGGACGTCATGCTCGTGCTGCTGATCATTTTTATGATCGTGACACCGCTGCTCCAACAGGGCGTGACCGTTAACATCCCGAAAGAACTTGCGTCGCCTGAAGAGGACGCGATGATCACCAAGGACACTTCCGTCGTCATCTCGATACCGAACAACAGCGATTTCTACATCGGCAAAGACCCATATCCGATCGAGGAACTGGGCGAGCGTATTAACGCTCTGATGAAGGACAAGACTGCCGAAGAAAAGATCGTTTACATCAAAAGCGGTATCGACGTTGAATACGGAACGGTCGTCCGGGCGATCGACGTGATCCGGAAGCAGGAGATCGACAAGATCGGACTGGTTGCCGACAAGAAGAAAGCAGTTCCGCAGGCTGCAGCGGAAAATTAGGGCAGATAAGCACGTGCGGCCCGGAACATCCACCGGGCCGTAAGTGCGATTAGGAGATAAGCTATGGGAATGTCAAGTGGCGGCTCGAAGGACGGAGCAACGCCGAATATCAACGTGACACCGCTGATCGACGTTCTGTTGGTGCTGCTGATCATCTTCATGATCATCACGCCGGTCAAACCGAGCAAGTTCGAGGCAAAGGTGCCTGCCGAACCTAAGGACCAGCCGAATCAGGTAGTGGAGCCGAATCCGCTCAGCCTGGTTGTGACGGTCAATCCGGCGACGCGTGCTCTCGGGCTCAACAATGAACCGCAGGGAACTATCGATGACCCGACGGCTTTGACGAACCGGCTTCGCGAGATCTTCGCCCAGCGCGATCGCGATAACATTCGCAGCACGGTCACGAACCAGACGGAAAAAACACTTTTCATTAAATCGCCCACATCCGTTCTTTACGGCGATGTGGTAAAGGTCATCGACGCGGTCAAGGTCGCCGGTGCGACACCGATAGGCCTGCAGATCGACGATCTTTCAGCTAATTAAATCCAAGGGGCGGCTCGCAATATTTGGACTTACGGGCCCTTTCCCCGAAATTTTATGGAGTCTAAAATGAGACCATCTCGTTTAGGTTTGTTGGTGCTGATCGCTATGACGGTCGTGGTCACCACGAACTGCACGTATTACAACCGGATCATGTCCAGAAAGAATCTGGTTGACGGTTCTACTGCTTACAAGGACCGCAGGTTCGACGTTGCCGAGGACCTTTTCCGCCGGGCTGCCGGCCGCGACCCCGAAGGCGAAACGCTTGAGGGCCGCACAGCACAGCTTTTCCTGGCCCGCACGCTTCACCAGCGTTATAGCGGCAACCGGCAAATGACGCAGTATGCCGAGCAGGCACTCGAGGAATACAAGAAGGCGATCCCGCAGGTCTTGAGTGAGTACGCTGCCTCTAAAAGTGAATACGGTTCAGGTTCGACGGACAACGCGGTTCAAAAGCGTTATTTCTCGGCTCTATCTGCGGTAAATAGCACTGCAAGTGCCATCTCAAGTCTCTATGATGCCCTCGGCCAGGGCGACGCACGGAAAGAATGGCAGCGCACCATAATGGCCGACGAACAGTATCCGGGAACGGCCCGTGCGCGTGCGATCGTTTCCTTAGGTCTTGAGTACAATACCTGCGCGAACGATATCACGAACAACGAGGCTGTTAAGAAGACCGTCAAGCGCGATGGTAAGGACGTTTTCGAATTCGTAAAACCCTCAGACCCCGCTCAGCTCACCAAGCTGCAGCAGTGCGTTGCCGAAGGACAAAAGCTTTTCGATCAGGCGTACCAGCTTGAGGACGACACGGTGAAGAACGCTGCGACCGTGGACCTGAAATCGCTCAACGACGATCAGCTCGCGATCCTCGACGAATCGATCTTGCCTTTTGAGTCTGCTCGCTCTTACCGGGCCAGCATCGCTTCGCAGGCAGCACGTCTTGCCGAGATGGAAGCTAATCCAAACCTTGCTTCGATCAAGGCTGAAGCTGAAAAGCGAAAGGCCGAATCAGATGAGCTGAAAAAGGTCGCTGCTGCCATTAAGGACGAGAAAGAGGCCAGGATCGCTGCAGCTCAGGCAGCTGCCGAAGCAAACGCGAACGCCAACGCTAAGCCTGCACCGTAATCGAACGTGCGGCCGGTGTTAGTGGTACAAACCGGTGGTGTCCGTTCTTTGTGAACGGACACCACTTTTCTTTTGAGCATCGGATATTCGTAGCGGAGCGCGGGGTTCATTCGGTAAAATACTTTCATCAGAGATCACATGATCCGGATCGAGGACATCATCGAAAAGGTCGAGACCAATCGGCCCAACTCGGACACCGAGCTCATCCGTCGCGCCTACATGTTCTCGGCGCTGCATCACAAGGGCCAGAAACGTGCGTCGGGAGAGCCGTACCTTGTACATCCGCTGGAGGTGGCAAACATCCTTGCCGATATGCGGCTCGACGAGGTTAGCGTCGCGACCGGACTGCTGCACGACGTCGTCGAAGACACGCTGGTCGATCTGGACACGATCCGCACGTATTTCGGCGACGAGGTCACACTCCTTGTTGACGGCCTCACAAAGATCGCTCAGATCAGTAATCTTTCCAAAGAGAAACAGCAGGCGGAAAACGTTCGTAAGATGGTTCTCGCGATGGTGACTGACGTGCGCGTCGTGCTGATAAAGCTTGCCGACCGTCTTCACAACATGCGTACGATGCAATTCCTCAAGCCGGAAAAGCGTGTACGCATTTCCGAGGAAACGCTCGATATTTACGCACCCATCGCCCATCGCCTTGGTATGGGTAAATTCCGCAGCGAGCTCGAGGACCTGTCGTTTCAGAACCTTCACCCCGAGGAATACAGACGCCTTTCAGCTGAGGTCGAAACTCGCCGTCCTGAGTTGGAAGCCACGCTCGAGCACATCCGCGCAACCGTTGAACGCCGCCTTCGCGAAAGCGATGTGCCGTTCATTGCGATCCAGGGGCGCGTAAAGCGTCTGTACTCACTCTGGAAAAAGCTCAAAAAGCAGAAGATCACCATTGAACAGGTCTACGATCTCATCGCTACACGCATCATCACACCGAACGATCGAAAGTACTGTTACCTGACGCTCAGCGTGATCCATGACACATGGACGCCCGTGCCGGAGCGTTTTAAGGACTGGATCGCGATACCTCGCGACAACCTTTATCAGTCGCTGCATACATCCGTGATCGGCGATGGCGGTCAGGCTTTCGAGGTGCAGATCCGGACCGAGGAGATGCACCACATTGCCGAGGAAGGCGTTGCGGCCCACTGGAAATACAAGGAAAAGAAACTCGGCCAGGCCGAAGAGGACGCGAGTCTTGACGAGCTCCGCAAAACGGTCGAAAAACTGCTCCTGCCGTTAATGGAAACGACCGAGTCGAACGAGGATTCGGAAGATTTCCTTGAATCGCTGAAGCTCGATCTGTTTCCGAAGGATGTTTACACTTTCACACCGATGGGCCGCGTTATCCAGCTGCCTCGCGGAGCGTCGCCGATCGATTTTGCGTATGCGATCCATTCTGAGGTCGGTGATACCTGCACGGGTGCAAAGATCAACGGCCGCATCGTTCCGCTGAAATCGGAGCTCCAGAATGGCGACGTGGTCGAGATCATGACCACGTCAAATTCCAAGCCCTCGCGCGACTGGCTAAACTACGTCGTCACCGCCAAGGCCCGAAATCGCATCCGCCACTGGATATCAGAACAGCAGCGGGCCGATTCCATCGATCTGGGCCGCAAACTCCTCGAAAAGGAAGCCGATCGTTTCCGGGTCGCTCCTAAGAAACTGATCAACAACGACACAGAGATGAAGCGGATCGCGAACGAATACGGCCTTGGCCGGCCCGACGATCTGCTCGCCTCTATTGGCTACGGAAAAACGCTGCCGCGAAACGTATTGGCGAAATTCCTCGGCCCCGAGAAGTTTTCAGAGCTCGACCCCGAGGCCCGAAAGGAGACGCGCATCTCAAGCGGCGTTAAGGCTGTCAAGAAATTCATCGGCTTTGGCGAGGACGCGATAGTCGTCAAGGGCGTCGATAATCTTCTGACAACGCGTGCCCGCTGCTGCAATCCGCTTCGCGGCGAAGAGATCGTCGGATACATCTCGCTCGGTAAGGGAATAGTCGTTCACAATAAACGCTGCAAGAACGTTAAGCAGCTGATGGTGAACCGCGACCGCATCGTAGAGGTCGATTGGGCCAAAAGCGAGAAGGAAGAGATCCACTCCGTCCGAATTTTGGTCACGACCGAGAACCGAACCGGAATGTTGGCGGGAATCACTAACGCCATCGCCGAGATCAAGACCGGCATCCGCGATGCAAAGGCAAACGTATCTCGTGATGATAAAGGGCTTATCGAGGTTACCGTCGAGGTCTTCGATAAAAAGCATCTTGATCGCGTGATCACGTCGGTAGGCCACGTTCCCGGAGTGATCGCGGTCGAACGTGTAAACGCCTAACTGAAACCATAAGAAATTCTTCCCTCGCCTATAACTTTTTTGTTTACACGCTTCCCGAGCCTCTGATATACTCCTTTTCAATTCGTGACCCACTAGCTCTTTCGCGGCCGCACCTCCTGTACTTCTCGAATGCGTGCTGCACTTATTTTTCAGTTTTTATTTGTTTATTCCTTTATTCCCGCTTTCGTAACCCACCGAGCATCTCGGTGTGCGAAAAATCCCGCCACTCCCCGATAAGGTGGGCGGATCTTAAGAGGAGAGAATAACAAAGCATGAAAAAGCTTTTGCTAGTCGTGGTTGCGATCGCCCTTTGCGGTCTATCGATCGCCACCTTTACACCCAACACCGTGGAAGGCCAGGAACAGGATACTAAGTTCCGCAGATCCGAGAACAAGATACCTAACCGATACATCGTCGTGTTCGAAGACTGGGCTGCAGGTGCCCTTGGCGAAGAGTCCGACTCTGAAGCCGTTGCCTCTGAACTCGCTATCGTTTACGGAGCGAAGGTCGAACAGGTTTACAAGCACGCGATAAATGGTTTCGTTGCGGAGATGACCGAGAAAGAGGCTTCGCTGCTCGCCGAAGACGCTCGCGTGAAGTTCGTCGAGGAAGACAGCATCGTATCGATCAATGCCACCCAATCGAATGCTACGTGGGGCCTCGACCGCATCGATCAGCGTGACCGCCCGCTGAACAGCACCTACAACTACACACCTACCGGCAGTGGTGTAAACGCCTACATCATCGATACAGGCATCCGCCGCACTCACGCTGAGTTCGGGTCGCGTGCATTTGCAGGCTACGACGCGATCGGTGACGGCCAAAATTCGAATGACTGCAACGGCCATGGAACGCACGTCGCGGGAACTGTAGGCGGCACGACATACGGCGTTGCAAAATCCGTAAGGCTTTACGCCGTTCGCGTGCTGAACTGCTCGGGATCGGGCTCGAATTCCGGAGTAATAGCCGGCGTCGATTGGGTTCGAGCTAACCACATTAAACCCGCGGTCGCCAACATGAGCCTTGGCGGCGGTGCTTCGTCCGCACTCGACACCGCGGTCAACAACTCGATCAATGCCGGCGTAACCTACGTCGTTGCCGCGGGTAACGACAACGCAAACGCATGCAACTATTCGCCGGCCCGCGTATCGGCCGCCATCACGGTCGGCTCCACGACCAGCACCGACGCGCGTTCGTCGTTCTCGAACTATGGCTCCTGTCTCGATATCTTTGCACCGGGATCATCGATCACGTCAGCCTGGTACACGAGCAATACGGCAACCAGCACCATCAGCGGAACTTCGATGGCATCGCCACATGTTGCGGGAGTCGCAGCCCTTTATCTACAGGGAAATCCGACCGCATCGAACGCGACCGTCCGCAACGCGATCGTCAACAGTGCGACGACCGGCCGTCTTACGAGCATCGGCACCGGATCTCCGAACGCTTTGCTTTATTCGCTTTTGACCGGAGGCAGCGAACCGCCACCGCCACCGCCTCCGCCGACGTGCAGCGGGGGAAACTATACCGGAACTCTTTCCGGTTCGGGAGCGAATGCCTATCAGCCGAACAACTCCTATTACCAGAGCACCGTAAGCGGCACGCACACCGGTGCACTAACGGGCCCGTCGGGTACTGATTTCGATCTCTACCTGCAGAAATGGAACGGCTCGTCCTGGGCAACGGTCCGCAGTTCGCTTGGAACCACCTCGAGCGAGAACATATCGTATAGCGGAACCGCAGGCTACTATCGCTGGCGGATCTACTCATATAGCGGCAGCGGCAGCTACAGCCTCTGCACGACACGTCCGTAGTACGTTAGTGTGGTTTGCCGCCCGAAGACATTATTCGGGCGGCAATCAACAAACTTGTTAGCTATGACATTCGGATGGTCATACAATACTAGAACCTTGGCGATGCCCCAGAATTTCTTCTGACCGAGATTATTTTTTCGTCTTCTTATATCGGATAACCGGCGATCACGAAGAAATACCATAACGGGGAGAATACACAAAGAATGAAAAGAACCATCGCAGTGTTACTTGGAGCGGCACTCGCGGCAATGATCCTCGCGATCATTCCCACCCAAAAAGCCGAACTTCAGGAAAAGATCGAAAAGTTTCAAAAGACGGAACGCCCTATACCCGGCCGTTATATCGTCGTGCTTGATGACAGCACCGTCGGCATGCGGGGCGAGAATTCGATGGCTGATGCCGTCGCATCGGACCTAGCCTCGACCTACGGCGGGAACGTTGACCGCGTGTTTAAGCATGCCGTAAGCGGATTCTCGACAGAGATGAATGAGAAGCAGGCCGAGGCGCTATCCCACGATCCGCGTGTAAAGTACGTGGAGCAAGATGGCGAGATGTACAAGAGTGCCGTCCAGAACAACCCGACTTGGGGCCTCGATCGTATCGACCAGCGTAATCTGCCGCTCGATCAAACATACACGTATAACGCCGACGGGACAGGCGTAAAGGCTTACATTCTCGATACGGGCATTCGATCGACCCATAACGACTTCGGCGGTCGCGTTCAGTCGGGCTACACGGCGATCAACGATGGCCGCGGCACCGAAGACTGTGACGGGCACGGAACGCACGTAGCCGGAACGGTCGGCGGCTCGAACTACGGCGTCGCAAAGAACGTCACGCTCGTGGCCGTTCGCGTTCTGAATTGCCAGGGTTCCGGTACGACAAGCGGCGTTATCGCCGGAGTAGATTGGGTCACTGCCAATGCTAGCGGAGCCTCCGTCGCGAACATGTCGCTCGGCGGCGGTGCTTCGAGCACGCTTGATTCCGCCGTCCAATCAGCCATCTCAGCGGGAGTGACGTTCGTCGTCGCAGCTGGGAACAGCGGCGCCAATGCATGTAATTATTCGCCTGCACGTGTAGGCTCGGCCGTCACCGTCGGAGCCACCACTAGCAGCGATTCACGAGCTTCCTATTCGAATTATGGTACATGTCTCGATATTTTCGCTCCGGGCAGCTCCATCACATCCGCATGGTACTCGACCAACACGTCGACCAGCACGATCAGCGGAACTTCGATGGCGTCGCCGCATGTTGCCGGTGCGGCTGCTCTATATCTGCAGGGCAGCCCGAACGCCAGCCCATCGACTGTTCGGAATGCGTTAGTGAACAACGGCACCACCGGAAAGGTCACCAGCCCGGGCACCGGTTCGCCGAATGTCCTGCTTTACACAGGCTTTATCGGCGGCGGAACTTCACCGACGCCAACGCCTACTCCGACACCGAGCCCGACCGCATCACCAACCCCGAGCCCGACACCATCGTCGATCTCGCTTGCGGTCTCGATGACGAAGGTCCGGGGCGTAAATTCTGCGAACCTTTCGTGGAGCGGACATAGCGGCAGTGTCAACGTGAAAAGCGGCGGTTCCACGATAGCGACGGTGAGTGGTTCTACGTACACCGACACTATCGGGAAGGGCGGCGGTTCGCGTACCTACCAGGTCTGCAACGCCGGCACTACCACGTGTTCCAACAGCGTGACAGTGAACTATTAGACGGCCGATCTGACTACACAAACACTTGACGGCGGCGGATGTTAATCTGCCGCCGTCGCTTTGTGTTCACGGTAAATTCTGATAAAATTCGCCTTTTGCTTGGGTATTCCCGACGGCGACAGTATGGCTATTGAAACGATATCAACAGATAACGCTCCCGGTGCGATCGGCCCGTATTCGCAGGCAATTAAGGCTGGCGGAATGGTATTTTGTTCCGGTCAGATACCGATCGACATCGCTACCGGCGCATTCGTTTCGCAGGATGTTAGAGAGCAGACCGAGCAGGTGATAAAGAATCTCAGCGCTGTGCTCGAAGCTGCAGGCACCAGCCTTGAAAATGTGGTCAAGACGACCGTCTTCCTCGCTGATATGAATGATTTCGCGGCGATGAATGAGGTCTACGGACGTTATTTCGATGCCAGTAAGCCTGCTCGTGCCACGGTTCAGGCAGCTCGTTTGCCTCGCGACGCAAGGGTGGAGATCGACTGCATAGCTGTCGCTTGAAACAATAGACACAGAAAATGCCAAACCCCGAATGATCGGCGTTTGGCAACCTAAACCCACGGGCGTAACTCAAAAGGAATTACGCCGCTTTGATAATCTTTCCGGACTTGATGCAGCGGGTGCAGACCTTCATCCGGCCGTTGCCGCCTGCGGGCAGCTGAACGCGGACGGGCTGCAGATTCGGATTGAACCGGCGTCGCGTCTTATTATTCGCGTGTGAGACATTGTTTCCAAACTGCGGTCCTTTACCGCATACGTCGCATCGTTGAGCCATAGTATTAAGCCTCCTGTATGAGGTGAGTTAGTTAAAACTCAAAAACAAGTTTTATAGCAAGTTCTGTAGGTATAGTCAAGTAATGATAAAAATCGATCCACTCGAAGGAGTAGTTTCCAAAGTGCAAATTATACGCAACAAGCTTTTTCTGACCGCCGCTCTGATCTCGGCCGTCTCATTCGCGGGTGCCTGCAGCGGCGAGGCTCCGATCAACACGACCGGCCCGGTCGATCCGAATTCGACCGCCGCTACCGTAAACGGCAAGGCCATCAAAATGGAAGAGGTCGAACGTGCTGTTAAACAACAGGCTCAGGGTCAGGAAAGCCGCCTATCGGCTCTCGAACTCGCCGGTGCTCGTCTGCAGGTCCTGCAGAGCCTTATCGAACAGGAAGTGATGTTCCAAAAGGCTGAAAAGGAAGGAACAGTGCCGACCGATGACGAGGTCAATGCTGAGGTGAACAAACGCAAGACGGAAAGCCGCATGTCTGCCGAAGAATTCAACCGCCAGATGACCGAGGCCGGTTTCTCTGAGGCAGCATTTCGCGAGAACATCCGCAAAGGGCTCGCGATCCAGAAGCTTACCGACAAGGTCACCGGCCGAGTCGAAACGCCCAAAGACAGCGAGATCGAAAGCTTCTTCAATGCGAATCCCGACATATTCAAGCGTCGCCGCGGCGTTCGGCTTGCAGCGATCGTGGTAGATCCGGCGAACACGGGCCAGGGTGATACGACAACGAATGACGCCGAGGCCGAACTTCGCATCAAGGAGATCCTTTCACGGTTGCAGCAGCCCGGTTCAGATTTTGGCGGCCTCGCAGCCGAGTTCAGCGAAGACCCGTCGAAGCTGCAGCGCGGCGATATCGGATTCCTCAGCGAAGACGAGCTTCGCCAAAGCTATCCGCAGCTCGCACAGGGTTTCATGAATCCCGAGTTCCGCGTCGGAAGCATCACCAACGTCGTTCCGATCAACGGCAAGGCGTATATCTTTAAGCTGCAGGAACGTATCGAGAAGGAAGAGAATCTCACGCTCGAAAGCCCTGAGGTTCGTCCGCAGATCAACGAATTGCTTGTGAACAGCCGCAAACAGCTGCTCGCAGCATCGTATCAGGCGGTAGCGATGAACGAGGCACGCATCGAGAACTTCCTTGCCAAGAAGGTGGTCGAGAATCCGAACGAGCTAAGCGGTGCGCGTCCGGCAGGAGCTGCAAGCCCTGCACTCGCGAATACCAACACGGCTCCGGCGACAGATTCAAACACCAACGTCTCCGTCACGAACACGAATACCAACTCGGCACCGGCAAGCCGGCCGGCGGCGAACACCAATTCGGCGGCCAATAGTGCGGCGAATCGGTAGGTAGCGGCGTTCAGTTATCTGAAACCACAGTCGGGCGAGGTATGCCGGTCTGTGGTTTCTTTGCATTATGCTTTTCAGGTTATCGGACATTCGAAAGTCATACGGCGGAACCGAGGTGCTCCGCGGTGTGTCGTTCCAGGTCAACCCCGATGAAAAGATCGGGCTCGTCGGACGCAATGGCGCCGGCAAGACGACCGTCTTCCGCATCATCACCGGCTCCGAAACTGCCGATACGGGCGACTATGTCTCGATCAACGGTTTGAAACTGGGCCTGCTTGATCAGCATGTAGACTTTGCTGCTGGCGAAACCGTTCACACCGCCGCATTAGCCGCATTTAGAGAGATACACGACATCGAAGCGGAAATGCGGCAGCTTGAAAAGCAGATGGAGACTGACCATTCGGAAGACATTCTGAACCGTTACGCCGATCTGCAGATCAGATACGAGCAGGCGGACGGCTTTACTTACGCGGCGCGTGCCGAGGCGATCCTGCTCGGGCTCGGCTTTTCTCGCGAGCAATGGTCGCTCGATACCGGCATTCTTTCCGGCGGTCAAAAGAACCGGCTCGGAATGGCCAGGCTTCTGCTTTCCGGAGCAGACGTTCTGCTACTCGATGAGCCGACGAACCACCTTGACGTCAACGCCGTCGAATGGCTCGAAGAGTTTCTGAAGGAATACGACCGCTCGTACGTCGTCATCAGCCACGATCGCTATTTCCTCGACCGCACTACGACACGGATCATCGAGATCGAGAACGGCAAGGCCGTGAACTACAAAGGGAACTACTCAAAGTTCATCATCGAACGCGAACTCCGCCGCGAACAGCAGCAGCGGGAGTACGAGAATCAGCAGTCGATGATCAATAAGACGCAGGAATTCATTCGCCGCAATCTCGAAGGCCAAAAGACCAAGCAGGCCAAATCGCGACGCAATATGCTTGAGCGGATGGACCGTGTCGAGGCCGTTGCGGCTGAAAAACACGGCGGCAGCTTCGGCCTTAAAAAGGTCGAACGCACCGGCAACAACGTCCTCACGGCCGAGGACATCGCTGTCGGCTACGGCGAAAAGGTACTTGCGAAAAACATTAACTTCTCGCTGCTCCGCGGCGAAGTGCTCGGGATCATCGGCGCAAACGGTACGGGCAAGACAACGTTGCTGAAAACTCTTCTCGGCGAGCTTCGCGAGCTAGACGGAGAGATACGCTGGGGCGCGAAAACAAATTTCGGCTACTACGCACAGAATCTCGACGAGCTTCATCCGAACAACGAAGTCATCCAGGAACTCCGCCGCGTCGCGCCGATGGCCGATAACGGTGAGCTGCGTTCGTTCCTCGCAAGATTCCTGTTCATGGGCGAGGATGTCTTCAAACGGGTCAGCACGCTTTCCGGCGGCGAAAAGGGAAGGCTCGCTCTTGCCAAACTGATCTACTCTCGCAAGAACGTCCTGATACTCGACGAGCCTACGAACCATCTCGACATTCCGGCCCGCGAAGCACTCGAAGACGCTCTCGCCGAATACGACGGAACGATCATAACCGTCAGCCACGATCGATTCTTCCTCGACAAGATCGCCACCCAGATCCTGTCGTTCGACGAGGACGGCACCGTCGATAACTTCAACGGGAACTATACCGAGTATCACGACTGGAAGGTCGAGAAACGCCGTGCCGCGCTCAATGGTTCCGCGGCCTCACCGACCGATCGCACAATAGAATCAGCCGAAGAGATCACAACGCCAAAGTCAGACAAGCCCACCTCAAACCTCAGCAAGAACCAACGCGAACGCATCGAAAAACGGATAGGTAAGATCGAAAGCGAGATCGCGGGCCTCGAAGCAGATGCGGCACGCCTTGCGGCGGAAATGTCCGATCCAAAGATTGCCGGCGACTACACAAAGCTCACGTCACTGACCGAGAAGCACAGGGAAACTGAAGCCCAGATCAAGACGCTTTACGACGAGTGGGAAGCTCTCGGAGCCGAAGCTTAATGGACTAATACTACAAACATGTAGGCTGACGAGGCACCAAAAAACCGTGTCTCCGTTGTTACAACGACCGACACGGTTCAGAGTGCTCAGTTATAAGATCGCATTCGATCTACGGCATTCGGCTCGCAATGAAGTCGACGCGTGCGGAGTCATTCTCTAGCGTGACAACTTGAGACGGGATCTGGAATACAAGATCCCCACAGCTTGCGGTCATGATATATGTACCGCCGATCTTGACGTCGTCGATCTCATATTCGCCGTTCTTACCGGTGATCACTGCCACGGGTTCAACCAGGTCGCCGCCGGAGATCTCGATCGAAACGCCTTCGATCCCGACGCCATTCTCGTCGTGTACACGACCCGCGATAACGCCCTTGCCGCCCTTTGCCCTCGGATCCGCTGCAATAAAGTTCAGATCAGTGATCGCGTCATTGACCGTCACGGTCTGCGTTGGATCCGGGAATTCATACGACCTGTGCCAAACCGATATCACATACGTCTGCCCGCTCATCACTCCATCAAAGTGATAATTACCGAACTGGTTCGATAGTGTCGAACGCGCTGTTCCGGTCATGTCGGTGATAGTCAGAAGTGCTCGCGGTACACCGCCGAATTGATCCATTACTCTGCCGCTCACTGAAACTGTTGCGGCTGTCGGCGCGAGCGGTGAAAGGAGCGTCCAGTCTGAAAAGTCGGTGATTCCTCCAGTCGTAGTCATCCTGTTTAGTGATGTATCGATGGTCGCAGGGATCGTATCGAATACCGATCCGGAACCTGAATAACGCTTCAGCTCCAAGGTTCCTTCGCTGACCGCAGGAACGTCTGTTTGCAGGTAATTGAAGGCGAGCGTTGCGGTTAGATCGCCTGTTTCCGATAGTGCCCAGTATCGTCCGAGTGCAGCAGCCGGATTAGGGGCGTTCGGATGAGCACCATCGATCGCTTTCACCTTCAGAGTTGACGGTACGGTGTTAAGTTGCGTGATGTTGGCAGTGACCGGTGAATACCCGGTTGCCGTGCCGACGGGAAACAGTCGCGCCCCGGCCGCTGCGAATTCTTGCGCCAGTTCGCCGATCACATAGCTCTGCACGCCGCCGCCGCCGACGGTCGATGTCGGCCGTAGCGTCAGCGTCCTCGTCTCTGCGACCCGCAATATCCCGGTGCCGAGGAAGAGCTGTCCGGTTATGGATGCATTCGTTTCGAGCAAGACGTCTTGGCCGGACGCGAGAAACAGGTTTCTCAACGGCATCGGCGACGATCCGCTGAAGGTATGCGGCTGGTCGCCACTGTAAAAGTAGACGGTCGCTGTATCGCCGCTTAAGATCCCATTGTTTATCAGGTTCCCGCGCACGTACACTGTGTGGGACTGCGAACCGGAAACCGCAGAAGCGACGCTAGCGTTAGGCATGATCACAGCATTCTTGACGATCACGGCTCCGGATTGTGTCGGGCTGAACTGCAGTACACCGGACGCGGATTGTCCGACCGTAAGGTTCACAGCTTCGCCGAAACCGGCGACTGTCACGGTAGTCCCGTCGGCGATCGTCACGTTGTCGCCTGCCGTCGGTATACGATTCAGGTTCCATGTTGACGCGGTAAACCAGTTCCCATCGGTAACTGAAACAAATTCCTCCGGCGGCAGGGTCGAGACGGTAACTTCTGCGGGGCTGCTCAGGCCGCCTTCGGTAACCGCATGGACGCGGAACATATAATTAGTTCCCGGCTCGAGATTGGATATGTTGGTCGAACTTACATTCTTTTGCAGGTTTCGGTCCAGGTTGAAAGTCACCCCGTCAGTCGAGCGAAGGATCATAAAACCGTTCTCATTATTAGAATTGTCCGTCCAATCAAGAGTTGCGGAAACCTTCGTAACGTTAGATCCCGTTAGGCCCGTCGGCGTGCCCGGAACCGGCGGGATGAAACGGAAGACGCGGCGTGTGCCCTCGCCTCCGGAGCTTAAAGCACCGATCGTTCCCGCAGTGTAGAGATTGTTTACAGGTGTATCCGTTAATCCGTTGTAAGTCGGTGCGGGACTACCGTCTTGTTCAGCCGTTACAGTGCCGATCTGGCCGAAGAAACTGCCGACACTAAAACCGATTTGGGGATCGTTCGAGTTGGGGTCGCCCGCAGCTGCGGAGCTTAATTGCATATGGCCATAGATGTACTCGATCACGCCGGTCGTTTCGTAGAGACGGACCTGATATGTCAGATCTGGAGTTCCACCGATGCCCGGATCTGACTGCATATTTAGCCATTCAATAGTGAGCACGCGGTCGGGGGCATTGCCGGTCGTTTTGTAATGCACCTTACCGGTCGCATGGGTCCGCTGGTTTGTTGCGAAAGCGGTCAGGTGCGCGGCGAATTGTCCGATCGGCTGATAGGGTTCTCCGGCACCGACACTGCCGCCGTCAAATCGGATCAGTCCGTTGTCGTTAAGTGAAAAAGTATCTCGGCAATTCGGCGCTTCCGCTCCCATAAAGCAAAAGCTAAAGCCGATGTTTCCCATCGCAGTGACATCGTTGAGGTCTCCGCCGATCAAGGTGGTCGTGCCGGACGACATATCGGTGAGTGTGCCGTCGGTAGATGTCACGAACGCATAGTTCACCGTATTGGGAACGCCCGTGACAACGTAGGTTGAGGCGGTTGCGCTATTATTGGCCGGGTTAAAGTCCTGGGAATAAGAAAGCGTAACTGAGTTATCGACCGTGTAAAACACATCATAGACAGTCGTCGCCACCACTATATCGACGCTCGTGCTCGAGCCGCTGGCAAGGTCCGTAATACTGCAGGTCACCTGGTTGCCCAACAGCGAACATCCCGGTGACGCCGACACGAACGATACATTAAAGTCCAGCGTATCCGTGACGGTAAATGCGGTCGCGGTCCGAGGACCTGCATTGCTGATCGTTATAGTGTAGGTAAGGTTTTTTCCCTCGATGACCGGATCGGGTGCATCCACGATCGAGACAGACAGGTCTGCAAACGGTGTCGGTGGCCCCTCCACGGGAAAATGGTTTGAGAATTCGGAGGTGCTTCCCGTCGCGCTCATTGCCGTTGCGGTAACGAGCTCGCCGGCCGAAAGAGCGACCGGCAAGTCAACATCGATCAACGCATTACAAGTGCCGGTTGTAGTCACGTCAGCAGTCCCGATCGAGGTCCTGCCCTCGCCGTGTCCGGACGGATCGCCCTCGGTGTTAGAAAAGAATTCGAGAGTGTATGTCGTATTCGCCTTACCGGTTAATATACCTGTTATGTTTGTGGTGCCGCCGCTCGAATTCGCCGAGCCGATCATTGGAAAGTTCTGAGTCGCGTTGGCGTCACAGTTGTCGTTCGGGGTGACCCCGGCGGTTCCGACGTCCAAGCCGAGCCCGCCGTTAGAAAAAACGGAATTTCCACGAATAGTCGAGCCATCGATTGTTTGAACCCCGACGCCGGTGTTGAACGCGACCAGATTTCCTTCGACGGCCGCGGTACCCCTAGCGACGATGCCGATCGCATTGCCGAGCGGAAGCATGCCGCTTCTGTCCGTACCGGCATAGTTTCCCTGGATCGAGCCGCTGGCGCTTATCCCGGTAACGCTGTTGCCCGACACGAGGTTTCGCGATGCCGGTGTTGAACCTCCGACACGACAGTAAGTGCACGAGACCCCGATAGAATTGCCCTCGGCAGCCGTGCCTGTCGGATCTGTTCCGACGAAGTTTCCTTCAACTACGCCGCTCCCTCGAATGTAGATCCCCACCGCGCTCGAGTTGACATCGCAGTTGCGTACCGCCAAACCCCGGACGACGCTGAACAACGCGAGATCCAGACACTGTATTAACGAACTGCTGCCGCCGTTTCCATTGATGTCGATCAGCAGGTTTGCATTGTTGCCGACGTCGAGCGAGTTTGGCGTAGCGCCGGGCTGAGTGTACCCGTCAATAATTACTGTTTCTGATGCGAGCAGTGTAGATGACAGCGTAATGGTCTGAACTCCTGCCGCAGGTATTTCAAAATTGATCGTCGCGACCGTTCCCGGCATCGCGTTACTTTCATCGATCGCTGCTCGCAGAGTACAGTTGCCGTTAGCATCGCGGCACAAACCGTCGCCTTGGGCGGCGTCGATCGTGTCGAGCGGGGAATTTACCACGAAGGTGATCGCTGCAGGGACCGGTGAATGGCCGTACCGAACGATCGCAAAATCACGGCTGCCGTCGACTACTGCGAAGCCTGCGGCGACGATCTTGCCGTCGGGTTGTACGATCACATCGCGAGCAAAGTCATCAGATGAACCAAGCTGACTGCTAGCGGCTGTTTGGACGATTCCGCTGCTCCCGTAGCTCGCGTCAAGCGTTCCATCCGCCTCGTACCGGAGGATGAGGAAGTCCCGTTGACTGAAAAAGTCTTCTATTAGCCCCGCGATAACGATGTCACCGTCCGGCATCAGGTCCACACCGCTTGCCGAATCATTGCCGGACGGGTTTACATCCGTGATCACCTTCCCGTCAGTTCCAAAGCCTAGGTCTAGCGTGCCGTCAGAGTTATATCGAACAACGGCGACCGCGTTGAGGCCGGCCGGCGCGGCTGAGCTGCCGACCGCGATGATCTTGCTGTCGGGTTGTAGTATGACCGTCGAAATAAAATCAAAACCGTTGAGCGCCGTCGTCAGAATGCCATCGCCGTCAAAAGTAGTATCAAGCGAGCCATTGGCGTTGTAGCGAACTATAAGGAAATCATCAGTTGAACCGTCGCCCGCACGGCCTGCACCTATTATCTTGCCGTCGGGCTGCAGGACGGCGCTCGTTGCCCGATCTATTGTGGCGAGGGGTGTGATCACGAACCCGTTTCCGCCTCCGAAGGACGTGTCAAGGGTGCCGTCATGATGATAGCGGGCCACAAAAAAATCCGGTGACGAGCCGATCACGCTGTCGCCGAACGCGATTATTTTACCGTCGGGTTGTAATAGCACGGCCGAGCCAAAATCATTACCGGCGCCGATGGGCGTTATGACGATCCCGTCGCCGCCGCCGAATCCGGTATCCAATGAACCGTCCGCGTTGTAGCGAACTAGAGCGAGATCGTAGTTAGCCGCGCTGACCAACGAGTATCCGAGAGCGATGATCTTGCCGTCCGGTTGGATAACAACGTCGCGCGCCGTGTCGTCGCCGCTGCCTATCGCGGTCGTTACCATTCCGTCGGAGTCGAACGACGTGTCGAGGACGCCCCGCGGGTGATATCTGGCTAAGGCAAAGTCGTTGTTTGTCGCAGCTGAAAAACTAAATCCCGCAGCAACGATATTGCCATCTGATTGCAATGCGACGGCATTCGCTTCTTCGTTCGACGTTCCGATGGCCGTCCGCACGATACCGCTCGAAAAGGCAGTATCGACACTGCCGTTCGACCTGAAACGCATCGTGCTGATCATGTTCCTATTGGTAGTTCCGATCGGTATTGAACCTGCCAGGATTATTCTATTGCCTTGCAGTGCGGCAGCAAGACCATTTCCCGGGTGGCCAATCGAAATGCCGCCGCGACCGAAGGTGTCGTCAAGCGAACCGTTCGGGTTGTAGCGAACGGCCGCATTCACCACAACGGAGCTCGGGAAGGAATTTACCCGTGATATGCCGGCCAAGACTATTTTGCCGTCGGTCTGCAGGAGCACGGAATGAGCCTCGTCCGAGGGGCCGTCATTGAGCGTGCTGAGCGAAGTCGTCACTTTACCGTCGCCATTGAACGACGTATCAAGCGAACCATCCGCGTTGAATCGCACGGCTGCCATATCCATTTCGGTTGCGGTATAGGTAACCCCGACCGCTACGATCTTACCGTCTGGCTGCAGTTTCATGTCGTTTACCCGGCTCGATGATAGAAACGATGTTATGGCTACGCCATTATCACCGAAACTTGTGTCGAGCGACCCGTTTGCCAATAATCGCGCAGCTGCGAACTTACCGTTAAACGTCAATACGCCGCTATTTCCCGCAATAACTATTTTTCCATCAAGAGTTACGCCCACCCCGGAAGCGTCATCAGTGTCCGGCCCGAAGGACAAGGTGCGGATACCATCTGTATCAAAGCTTGTGTCGAGAGAGCCGTCGATGTGATACCTAACGACCGCAGCGTCCGTCTGGGCTCTACCAGCGGCGATGATCTTGCCATCTGTCTGGAGAGCGACCGCGTTAGCGAGATTTGCAACGCCGCTGCCGCCTACGTCCGTTAAGACCATGCCATTGCCGCCGCCGAACGTGGTGTCGAGCGAACCATCGTGGTTGTATCGCAGAAGAAGAAGGTCTTGTAACGATCCACCTTGGCTGGTGCCTGCGACAACGATCTTTCCGTCAGGCTGTATGATCACATCACGCGGTTCGCAGGTCCTGTTTGGGATGTCGGTAGCGACACGGCCATTAGTGCCGAATGTAGGATCCAGATTTCCCGCTGCATCAAGCCTTATCAGCGCGCATCTCCAGATAGGAAACGTCGTCCACTCGGCGACCAAGACTATCTTGCCATCCGGCTGTACCGCTGTGCTTCGAACGATGGAGTCCGCCCTTACCGTATCGTCCATAGGATAGATGACCCTACCGGTACCAAACCCGAAAGTCTGATCAACCAGATCGTTAGGGATCGCCCCGGCCGGGGCAACGCTCGTGTGCTGCCCCAAGGTTTGAAGGGCGAACGTCAAAACCAATAGCATCCAACAAGTCAGTTTCCCGATAATACGAAAGGCGTTGGAGGGCATAATATCTCCTGTGAACGTTGAAGGGTGAGGTCGATTGATCTTCAATAGCACAAAGATGCGACATTACTTAACAAACGCAGCTGGGATCGGCTCGTCACCGACAGCGCCGAATCTAAACACTGACGCTCCGCTGGTAGAGCTGTGCAGGACCCAGAAATTTCCGTCGCTCGGACGCCATATCGCTATGTCGGTTCGGCCGTCGCCATCGTAGTCGGCGGGCGCTGCTCGGTCCGATATTGTTCCCCATTGCTGTATGCTTGCCTGTCCGTTGGAGCTTTGCAGAACGTACCAGGTCGAATTCGTCGCGCGAAAAACTGCAGGGTCAGTCTTTCCGTCACCGTCAAAGTCACCATCGACGGTCAAGTCGCTGCTGATCCCCCAAAACGCAGGCTGCAACGCACCATCCGAACTGCGGCGGATCATCCAAACAGCACTCGACGGCCTGAAAACCCCAGCGTCCTGAGTACCATCACCGTCAAAATCGCCGCGAACCGGCTTGTCGCCGCTCGTGCCCCAAGGTAGGAACGTGATATTTCCGGCGGGGTTGTTGGCCGAGCCCCGATAGAAAAACATGCTCTGTGCACCCTCACGGTATACTGCCGGGTCTGCCTTGCCGTCACCGTCAAAATCCGCGACCACGCTCGGTTGGTCACCGGTAACACCGAATTCGTCTATCCGTACGGTGTTCGTACCACTCTGAAAGATAAAGAAAGTAGACTGTGCGGCCTCGCGCCATACCGCGACGTCGGTCTTTCCGTCTCCGTCAAAATCAGCAGGCGTCAGACGATCCCCGGCCAAACCCCAATTGAATACGGTCAGTCCCTGAGTGCTGCGTTGGATATACCAATTTCCCTCGGACGGACGGAAGACAGAGAAGTCGTCCTTATCGTCACCGTCGAAGTCGAACTGCCTCGGACGCGGAACCGCTGATGATCCGCCGTCATTCTGATAACGAGCGACAGCGACATCGCCCGTCTGGCCGATTCCCGCACGACCGGGTGCTATGATCTTTCCGTCTGCCTGCAGCACTACACCGTGCGCCTGGCTATTTGAAATAGGGAACGGCGTGGTGGCAATGCCGTCCCCGCTAAACGAAGTGTCAAGCGTCCCGTTCGAATTGAACCGAGCCAGAGCAAAGACGGGCGTGAAATTGCTGCCGCCGGCCAAGATGATCTTTCCGTTCGGTTGCAGCGTCAATGCGTAGGCTTCGTCTCGCTCGGGGCCGACATCGATAACGGATCGTCCTGTGCCATTGAAAGAGTTGTCGAATACGCCCTCCGCAGTCAGACGCACGACGGCGAAACCTGAATTCGCAGGTGCTATCTCGCCGAATCCGGCCGCGAGAATATTGCCGTCAGGCTGCAGCGCGGCCGCGTTGATGTTTATTCCCTGAACGTTGATAAGGACGCGGCCCGCTCCACCGAACGTCGTATCGAGTGTGCCGTCACTCATATAGCGGGCAAGATTCCGCGTCCCGGCGGCCACGATCTTTCCGTCCGGCTGAATGAAGACCGCTCGGGCGTCCGCCGCTCCGGCAGCGAAAGACGTCGTGACCTTTCCGGTACCTCCGCCAAAGGTGCTATCGAGCGACCCGTTGGTGTTGTATCGAGCTACCGCAAACAGCGATGTGCCACCGGTCTGCGCCGTGAAGCTTTGGCCGGCCACGACGATCTTTCCGTCATCCTGGATCGCGACCGCCTGGGCGACGTCATCGAATGTACTAAAACGGGTGATATTCACCCCGGTTGAATCGAACGACGTGTCGAGGGAACCGTTCGCGTTGTATCGTGCTACGACAAAATCGAAATCGGATTGCCCGGCTGGCCTGCCTACTCCGGCGACGACAATCTTGCCGTCCGCCTGAAGAGCAACCGCTTCGCCCGATATGCCCGCACCGGCAGTTGTAGTAACCTTCCCGTCGCTATCGAAGCTCGTATCAAGCGAACCGTCTGAGTTATACCTGGTAAGCCCGATAGCTGCCGGCTGGCCCGTAACTACTGTTGAACCTGCAACAATTATCTTCCCATCACTTTGTACAACAACGCCGTTACCCACGTCTGGCGAATTGCCGTTCAGATCGGTCGTAACGATCCCGCCTGCCCCAAACGCCGGATCGAGATCCCCATCAGCAGCTGCGGAAACCCCATGGAATGCGTGCCGATCGGTTGCGTGCAGAATGACTGCGAAGGCTATCGTTAATATGATCAAATAATTACTCTTCTTCATTGCTTTGCTCCGTTCAACAAGTCTACAAGCGAGTTTCGACAGATCAGTAAATGCCGGTTCGCGGTTTCGATATAGTGAAGCTTGCCGCTCTGGACAAGCCGAAAAATTTGCAGGTCGGATGTTCCGAATTGTGAAACTGCATCGTTGAGTGTGTGCATCTTCACTTCCGTCCCGCACTGCTCACAGTTGCCGCTAAGTTGCGGGCCGCTTCGGGTTCTGATGACCACTACTTCGTAACTCTCGGTCACAATAGAAATTTTCTTGGCATTCGCCATTTTTCGGACTACAATGCCGACTCAACGCTCTCTACGTCGATCTCACACCGATGCTCCAGCCCCCGCTGCGGTTTTTAATTGACGCGAGAATTCTTAACAGCAACTGAAACGAAAAGCTTGATTTATTTCTGATTTGTTTATGAGTAATTCCTCAGAACTCGATAAACGCAATGAATGCAGTGACTTGGTAGCCTTCGGGAACTGCCGCCTCGACACCAGAAATCGACTCTTATGGTGTGATGAAGAGAATGTTCGTCTCCCTCCCAAGGCGATCGACCTCCTCTGTTTGCTGATCACACGGCAGGGTGACGTCGTAACGAAACAGGAGATCTTCGACCATGTTTGGAACGGTTCATTCGTCGAGGAGACCAACCTAACCCATAACATTTATCTGCTGCGTAAAACGCTGAGCGATCTCGGGCAGTCGGATGTGATCAAGACGGTTCCGCGCCGCGGCTATCGATTTGCAGGCGAAGTACGGGAACCTGTCGATGCCGAAACGGTGATCGAAAAATATTCGTCAACGAAGACCGTGATCGAGATCGAAGACGAACCGTCCATCGATCCGAAGGCGGACCGGTCGCTTTCGGTCGGCTCAGGGGCGGGACTGCGGTCACCAAGAGCAATATTCCTGATCGCCGCTACCGCACTGATCCTATCGGCCGGAGTGTTTCTATTTTCGGCGTTCAACAATGCTGAGACCGGCTCCGAATCGACGGCCATCCGTTCGATCGCGGTTCTTCCGGTCAGATCGTTTTCCGGGAACAACGATGACGAAGAGCTTCGACTGCGGATCACCGATGCATTGATCACGCGTCTCGGAAACCAAAACGAGATGATCGTTCGGCCAACACATGCGGTCCTATCGTTTGGGTCGGGCGATGTAGATGTGGTCGAAGCGGGGCGCTCACTTAAGGTAGATGCTGTTCTCGACGGCCGAATCCAACAAGAAGGCGATCGCCTTCGTGTAACGCTGCAGCTGATCCGCGTCAGCAGCGGCGAACATCTGTGGTCTGAGCAGTTCGACGGGCATGCCGATCAGATCCTGAACCTGCAGGACATTATCGCGGGAAAGGTCGTGAGTTCGCTGAGGTCCGAGGGTATCGCACAGCAGGAGCTTGCGTCGCGGCCAACCGAAAACTCCGAGGCCTACGAAGCTTACTTGCGGGGCAGGTACTTTTGGAATAAACGCGATGCTCCGTCACTTTACCGTGCCATCGACTACTTCACCGAGGCAGCCAAACTCGACCCGAACTTCTCGGAGGCGTACTCCGGCCTCGCGGATACTCAGCACCTTATCTTCAACTACAACATCGATGTCTCGCCGGAGGTCATTGCCAAGGCAAAAGATAATCTGCAGCGCGCTCTCGAGCTGAAACCCGGATCGCCCGACGCTCTCATCACGCTCGGAACGATACAGATGGGCAGTGACTGGAATTGGAAGGGTGCCGAAGAGTCCTTGAAACTCGCCGTTGCTAACGCCCCAAATTCGTCCATCGCTCACATGCGTTACGGAGCTCTTTTGATCCGGACCAGGCGCTTTGACGAAGCGGTGAAGGCTTTCGAACGCTCGCTAGATCTCGATCCGCTTTCGATCACCGCGAATATGAACCTCGGAATGGCACATTTCTGCAGCAAAGACTTTGAGCAAGCCGAGCTTCAGTTTCGCAAAACACTGGAGCTCGACGAGAATGTCGGGGGAACACGCTGGCTTTTGTCGCGAACTCTCTGGCAATCAGGTCGCAAAGACGAGGCTGTCCGTGAGATCGTGCTGAGCTTGGAGCTTGATGGTAATCGTCCTCTCGCCGAAGTGGTCAGAGAAAAAGCTGCGAACGGTGACGCTCATGAGGCCATCCGGTCCCTGCTTCACGAATGGCGTGATAACCCATCTGGCACAAATCCCCACAATATGGCATATCTCTCAACTTACCTTGGTGACAAAGAGCGTGCGGTCTATTGGCTCGAACGGTCGCTCGGCGAGCGCCACCCGTGGACAACTTGGGCGGCGGCGGCACCCGAATTCGAAACCCTGCGGGATGAGCCTCGTTACCGTGAGCTTCTCTCGAAGATCGGCCTCGCAATTTGAAACGCGGCCGCTTTGTTCCGCATCATTAAAGTACGAAAGCAGAGCCAAACGGGCTGCATCACTTCAGATTGTCGATCGGGCCGTTAAAGCGCCGTTTGAATCGGGATAGACGGTCTGCGGGCATTGTCGTTGTCAGGTCGAGCTGCAGCACGCCGTGCTCGTCTATGAACGGATTGTGAAAGGCGCGCGTGGCACCGAACTTGATCCCGTATCGTCTGCAGAATGGCCTGGCCGCCAGCCGACGGTGTCTCCCTTTCCCCTGTATGATCAGAGGAAAGCTTTTGCTCGTCTCTCTCTTAACCCCGACGATGCCTATCAGACTTCTTTCCGGGTCGAGCATCATCAGAACGTGTGGTGGGCGTCCGAGTGCGTCGACTATATTTGCATTCAGATGGATCACACACTTCTGGTTGATCGTTACGTACATCCGTTGGGAGGGCGGTACGGTTGGGCCTTCGTCGAAAACTTCCCATCGGCCGAGTAAAAGTTCGTTCTTGTCGTTAGGTGTTTGATTCATAAATTATCTCCTGTTGCATATGTAAGACATCCTATCATATGCGACACGCTCATTCGATTGCAAGCGTTTTCTGTTTCAACTTGGATATTTCTTGCGAACGGGCGTTGTGTAGATGATGGGAGCGATCGAAATGACCCGCGCAGACGGCGCGGTGATCTGGAGAAGTGTGTCATTCTGACACTGACAAGGCTATATGCGGCGCTACTTATATTCCGTTTTCGGATAGGAAACGCGTCGGAAAAGCGAATCTGCACAAAAACGGCGTCACCTAATGACCTGCATTGGTGACGCCGTATCCTGATCTGGCTGTTTGCTACGATTCGATGCGGTAATTCGGGGCTTCTTTAGTGATGATCACATCATGAACGTGCGATTCCCGAAGTCCTGCAGACGTAATGCGTACGAACCTGGCGTTTGTCTGCATTTCACCGATCGTTCGGCAACCCGTATAGCCCATACCGGCCCGCAGACCGCCGACGAGCTGCGTCACCATATCTTGTACGCTGCCTTTATAAGCAACACGGCCCTCGATGCCCTCGGGGACGAACTTGGAATCTGCGGTCGTTCCTTCCTGAGCGTAACGGTCGCTGGAGCCTTTTTTCATTGCCCCGATCGAGCCCATCCCGCGGTACGTCTTAAAGTTACGGCCCTGGAATAATATCACCTCACCGGGAGCTTCTTCGGTTCCGGCGAACAGAGAACCGATCATCACGCAGTCGGCACCGGCGGCGATCGCCTTTGCAACGTCGCCTGAGAACTTGATACCGCCGTCGGCAATGATCGGCACGCCCGTATCTTTAGCAGCAGCAACACTTTCCGTGACTGCCATGATCTGCGGCACTCCCGCCCCGGTTACCACACGTGTGGTACAGATCGAACCGGGACCGATGCCGATCTTCACCGCATCGACACCGGCCGCGATAAGTTCACGCGTCGCATCGGCGGTAGCCACATTACCGGCAACCAGCTGTATTTCCGGAAACTTCGCCTTAATGGCCTTGACGGCCTGCATCACGCGTGAGCTGTGGCCGTGTGCGGTGTCGATAACGATCGCATCGACCCGCGAATTGATCAATTCTTCGGCCCGTTCGAGAAAATCGCCCGTAGCACCGATCGCCGCGGCACATCGCAGACGGCCGAGCTCGTCTTTCGCAGCGATAGGGAATTTGATCGCCTTTTGAATGTCCTTAACGGTGATAAGGCCTTTCAAATGGCCGTCATCATCCACCACCAGAAGCTTTTCGATTCGATGTTTCTGAAGCTTTACCTTGGCCTCGTCGAGCGTCGTTCCGACCGGAACCGTCACCAGCGGCTGAGGCGTCATTACTTCCGAAACACGGATGTCATAACGCGTCTCGAACCGCAGATCACGGTTGGTGATTATGCCGGTCAGCAGGCCTTCATCATCGATCACCGGAACGCCGCTTATCTTATAGCGTTCCATAATGTTAAGAGCTTCTGAAACGCTCGCCGTCTGGTTGATCGTCACAGGATCGACTATCATCCCCGATTCGCTTCGTTTGACCTTATCGACCTCTTCGGCCTGTTCCTCGATCGAGAAATTCTTATGGATGACGCCGATACCGCCCTGCTGAGCGAGAGCGATGGCAAGCGATGCTTCGGTGACGGTGTCCATTGCGGACGAGCAAAGCGGGATATTCAGCTCGATACCGCGTGAAAATCGTGTCTTGATATCGACCTCGCCGGGCAGGACCTCGGAATAAGCGGGCACCAGCAAAACGTCGTCAAAAGTTAAGCCTTCTTTAATTTCTTCAATGGTCATTGAGCTTCGGTTCGAACGCGGAGATCTATAATTATGAATACAAAAAAGCCCGCACTTATCTGCAGGCACCGTCGCTGTTCAAATGGATGTGAATTCTTTGCTTTCCAAAGAACAGGATACAAGTTCTTTTCGCTGAAATCCAGTTAAGGCCGATTCGATGCGGGCCGGGTCGAGTTTCCAACTATGATCGGCGTCCGTGTCGGGTTCGGCTTTGGCTTTGTTTCAGGCGTGCGAGCGGCGACGGGCCGCGGTGTTCCGGTCGGCGATGCCGCAGGGCTCGGTGCCGGCTTCGCTTGCTGTGCCGGTGTCGGGGCATTTGTCGCGGCCGCAACCGGTTCACTTTCGACGTTTAGCGAGCCTGAGTTAATAATTCGCTCGAGGTTGTTTCGGTCTATCTCAACAGAGATCCTGTTTCCGCGGGCAGGTGCGGGCGGTGCCGCGATCTGCTTGCCGTTGAGCGTAAGCTCGACCATTTTCTCAAAGCCTCGGTAGTAGCTCACCGTAAGGCTGTCTTTTGCGGTGAATGTTTTCGGCGTGCCGGGCAAAACGTCCTGCGTCGCCCGCTGTCCGTCGGCGATGGATTCCACGCTTATCCTTTCGGTGGTCGCACGGAAATCGAGCTTGATCTCATCCAACGGTGCTGCCGCGGGATCTTGTCCGGTTTGGGGCGCGTCCTGACCCGCCGGAGCCGAAGCATTGGCTACATTCGCGGCAGGCGTCGGCGTGCTAGGCTGATTCTGTAAATAGTTGACAACAAAGAGCAGGCCGCCTGTCATCAAGGCAAGAATGATCCCCGCAAAGATGATCGTCGGCACCATCGAACCGCCGGCGCGATCGTCAGTCAAAACCTCCGGCCTGTAGGTCCGCAGGTCATTCTCATCGCGGCCTTCGGTCTGAGCGACGATCTTTGAGTAATCCTGCAGGGCCTCGTGCTCATCCATTCCGATGAACTTCGCGTAGGATTTTACAAAGCCTTTATTGAAGATACCGCCGGGCAGCGGCTTGTAATCGTCCTTCTCGATCGAGTCGATGTACAGCGGCGAAATGCGGGTCTGCTCAGCGACCTCGCTGACAGATATACCTCTTTCTTCGCGAGCCTGTCGCAATTTTTCGCCGAGAGTCTGTGACATTGGAAATCGAAGATCGGCTGCCGTCTGCCGCGACGCAAAAAGCGTCAGTAGCACTTGAAATATAGCGTTCAAAAACACGCTCTGTCAATATGTGTATTGTCGTTTAGTGTCCCGGCGCACGCTTGATTAAAGCGTATTTAGCGTGATACGTTTAGGCTTACTTCACGACTTCAGAATAGGTCACCAAGCCAGGTTTTAGCGAGGAAAAATAATGAGTTTAGAAGCTCTCGGAATGATCGAGACCAAAGGCTTTACATCCGCTGTAGAGGCCTCAGACGCAATGGTAAAGGCTGCAAACGTTCAACTTATCGGCAAAGAGTACATCGGGGCCGGCTTTGTAACGATCTTTGTTCGAGGCGATGTCGGAGCTGTAAAAGCTGCGACCGACGCCGGTGCAGCAGCCGCCCGTCGCGTCGGCGAATTGATCAGCGTTCATGTGATCCCGCGACCGCATCAGGAGGTTGAACGGGTTCTGCCGAAAGGCGGCCGCGTTGGCTACAGTCCTGACGAGAAAGCCTTGAAAGGCGGCAGCGGTCGCAGCTTGGGTTCCGGCAGTGGTGACAGCTCGATGACGGCTGACGATAAGTCTCGCACTCGCAACAAATAGCAAGGCTTCTCGCCTTCACGGCTTACTTCGGAAGGCTCTAAACTTCTACCTACATGGGCGACAAGGATCTGATCGCGCAACAAGAAGCTCGGGACGCTGTTGAATCTGCGTACCGGGCTTTTGGTGCGGTTGCGAGCTTTGATCAGGAAAAGATCGACGATATCTGTTCCGCAATGTCTGAGGCTGCACTGGCAGATTCCGAGCGGCTAGGGCGTCTCGCTAGCGATGAAACAGGGTTCGGCCGTGCGATAGATAAGAAGGAAAAGAATCGATTTGCCGCTGAAGACGTCTGGAATTACTTCCGCGGCCTAAAAACGGTCGGTGTTATCAACCAGAATGACAGCGTCGTTGAGATCGCATCGCCGCGCGGTGTCGTAGCCGCGATAATTCCGTCCACAAATCCGACATCAACGGCGATCTTTAAGATCCTGATCGCGATAAAATCACGAAATACCATCGTACTCTCGCCACATCCGTCTGCCGCCAAATGCATTGCTGAAACGACAAGGGTCATGCGAGAGGCGGGAATTGCCCTCGGCTTGCCAGCGGACGCAATTTACTGCATTCAAAACCCGACTATCGAAGGGACCGAAGAGCTGATGCAGCACAAACGCACGGCCGTGATCCTCGCGACCGGTGGTATCGGCCTGGTTCGTGCCGCTTATTCGTCAGGAAAGCCCGCATTCGGCGTTGGCCCCGGTAACGTTCCGGTGTTTATCGAACGATCAGCGGATGCGGAAAAAGCAGTTGCGGATATTCTGACGGGAACATGTTTTGATAACGGTACTATCTGTGCGTCTGAGCAATCAGTGGTGGTGGACAAACCGCTCGAATCAGCGGTTAGAGAGCAATTCACGCGGCAGGGCGGGCACTTTCTCAAACCGTCGGAGGCCGATGCCGTGGCAAAGGTCCTGGTCACGCCGCAACGTTCCTTAAATCCCGGTATCGTTGGGAAGTCCGCCGAATATATTGCGAATTTGGCAGGAATCCAGGTTCCGTCCGGAACTCGCTGCTTAATAGCTGATTGTGACGGCGTCGGGCGCGATCATCCATGGTCGATAGAGAAGCTTTCGCCAACCCTTGCATTCTTTGTGGTCGACGGCCTTGAGGCCGGATCGGCTAGATGTCAGGAAATTCTGAAGTTTGGCGGCATGGGACACACCGCGGGAATGCACACAGGCGACCGATCGGCAACCGTACGATTCGGTGAGCAGATGCCGGCATCGAGAATCATCATCAATTCTCCGACGACGCATGGAGCCATCGGGCTTTCTACAGGCCTGCCGCCTTCGATGACGCTAGGCTGCGGTTCATGGGGCGGAAACGTGACCTCTGATAACGTTTCGCCGATACATTTAATGGATATCAAGCGTGTGGCGTTTGAAACGAAGCCGGTTAATGCGACATCCGGCCGGGGAATGCGGGCAAACACGGCGGGTAAGGCGTCGCCGCAAAAGGAACGCAAGAATGTCAGCCGTGAAAAGATAGCCGCGATCGTCGATAAGTTCTTGAGTGCGAAACTGCCGCCTTCCGAGCCGATCACTACGCCGCCGCGGCCCGACGAATCCAAACCTGACGGAAGCACTTCACCGGTCAAGACCATAATTCATGAGCTCAAGCCGCAATCGCTCACAGAGGATGGAGTGGTCCGCGAACCGGTGCCTTTCGTCTCAGAGGCAGACGTCAGAACTGCGATAGATAAAGGTTCGAAGATCTACGTTAACTCTAAGACCATAATTACTCCGTCTGCTAGAGATCTCGGGGAGGAACGCGATGTCTTTGCCCGTGTTTAGAAAGTCAGCTCAGCGTTGGAGCGTCGCTTGTTTTCTTTGCGCAATAGCAGCCGCAGCAGCTGCAGGACAGGAACCGTCGGAACCTTTGACAACCCGGGCAGCTGTTTCTTACGGGATCGTCGTCGATAATTCGGGATCGCTTCGTACGAAGCTGGATCGCGTCGTTCGATCGGTCGTTACGATGATCGAATCGAACGGCCCGGAAGACGAAGCCTTTCTGGTCACCTTCGTTGATACGGATAACATACATATTCGTCAGGAACTTACGGCCGACAAAGCCGAACTGATCGATGCCGCCAACAATATGTACATCGAGGGCGGAAAGACCGCATTCCTCGATGCACTGAAGCTCTCGCTCGATCATTTATCTGAGAATGCCCGCACAGATCCGGGTCGGCTTCGTAGGCTTGTAGTGATCACCGACGGCGACGATACAGGCAGTAAAACTAAGCTGGCGGAGCTTTCAGCTTTGATAAAAGAGAAGCAGATTCCGGTGCTGGTCTTGGCGATCTCCGATCTGCAGGTTCATACTAAGAACATCGACCGCGTGGTCAAAGAATCGGGCGGGCGGAAATACCAGCCGAAGCTTTCGAACGAGCTTGAGGCCGCATTAACGGCGATAACCGCCGATCTCAGAAGCAGTTTTAGTCAATGGCAACCACGGCTATAAAAGGCAAAGTTTGTGACCTGTGCGGCGCGGATGTCCGTGACGGCTCGCAGTTTTGTTATAACTGCGGTTCAGACCTGTCCGCTGCTTCGAAGAGCGAAACTAAGACCGCCGACCCTATTGCCGAACCCGCCTCTTCCGCAACAAAGAACGGGGCGGAACCGCTTCCGGCTGCGGAACCTGAGCGAAGATTCCCGGTTCGGCCGCCGCGAACGCGATCGCGAACGAGAACGATCGAAACTCGCGACATCTCATGGGAAGAACCGGACGGCATCTCGATCTCTTTTATAGTAGCGGCCATCGTATTCGGCGTGCTTACTTTAACTATCCTTATCGTCGCCTTCTATATACGCTAAATCTATGCAGCAAGCACTTGGAATGGTCGAATGCTACGGCCTGGTCCCAATGATCGAGGCCGCCGACACAATGGTGAAGACGGCGAATGTTACGCTTGTCGGCTATGAAAAGGTCGACGCGGGGCTTGTTACTGCGATCGTTCGCGGGGAAGTCGGGGCGGTAAAATCAGCTGTAGAGGCAGGAGCCGCTGCAGCCCGCCGGATCGGAACGGTCACAGCGGTGCACGTTATTCCCAGCCCGCATATCGAAGTTGATGAGGGGATTCCGGTACTTGTTACGGGCGAGACAAATCGTAAGAAGATCTCAGGCTCGGTTCCCGAATGACTCGGTAAGGCTGCCCTACAAGGCGGCCTTTTCTTTAGTTGATCCCGCGACAATTAACCCGCATCCCATCACCCCACTTTGGAATTTCCTTCCAGGCCGCTGTGTTTACCGCGGATCTAAGAGAATCGTTGCCTTCAGGGTCATGATCTTCTGGACTTAGTATTTAACTTCGGGAGTTATTTACGGAGTTTTGCTCTTGTTCTTAATATTTCTGCTTCTGTTTTTAGTATTTCTGCTTCTGTTTTAAGTATTTCTGCTTCTGTTTTAAGTATTTTAGCCTCTGTTTTAAGTATTTTAGTTTCTGTTTTCAGTATTTCAGTTCCTGTTTTCAGTATTTTAGCTTCTGTTCTTAGTACTTCAGCGGCAATGCTGCGGTGTTTTGATCTATTTTCGCAAGAGATCTTATTGTGTTGGCCGATCGCCGAACGGCGCCGCACTCAGGCCGTCTAGGCATCTCGCTACGCGCAGCTTGATCTTAAAGAGAAAAGGCTGCCCGGATCACTTTCCGGACAGCCTGTTTTGGTCTATTTGCTGACGCTCTTACTGGTCTTTCCCGACCTGCGTAACTTTCTGCAGCGAAGGCGAACCATCGGGTCGTCCTGCCGTTCTGCCGCTCCGAGTTATAGCGATCCGCTTTTGGCTGTCAGGGCCATCCTTCACTGTTACACGGATATTCCTGAACGTACCGTCTTCGCGATCGTTCGTCGGGAGGTAGCCGATCGAGTACTGGGTCCGGAGCTCCGTTGAGATCTCGCGGGCGATATTGTTCAGATCACCAAGGCTGTCAGGAAAATATGCACGGCCGCCCGTCTCAGTGGCAAGCTTTTGCAAGAACGACCGGGCCTTTGACTGTTCGCTCTTACGTATAAACCCGCTCTTGTCGTCCAGGTCTTTCACAAATCCCACGATGTAGATCTGCACGTTCGTCTCGCTCAATAACTGGAACAACTGTTTTTCGTTATAAAAGCTGTTGCGGTCCTCACCGTCCGAGACCAATATCAAAGCTCGTCGCTTATTATCAGGGTCGCCAACCGTCTGCTGATATTCATTCACTCGCTCCGCGGCGAGATAAATTGCGTCGATCAAAGCGGTTTGGCCGCCATCGATGTGCAGATTTTCGACTGCGTACTCAAGGTCGTCTTTGTCCGGGGTAAAATCCTGAAGAATCTCGATCTTGTCTCGCCCGACGAACCTAATAATGCTTGTCTCATCACCCGGACGGTTGCTATTGATCAGAATCTTGCTCGCTTCGATCACCTTTTCGATCTGTGAGCGTAGCGATCCGGAATTATCGATCACCATCGAGTAATTGGTCGGAACTTCAGACTGAGAAAAGAACTCGATCTGCTGAAGAACGTTATCTTCATAGATCTGAAAGTCTGACGGCTTGAGGTTTGAGATCGGCCTGCTCAGGCGATCGACCACGCGCACGTTTAGATTAACCAGCTCGGTATCGACACGGATGACCTCCGTATCTTCCGTAACACGCGGCGTGGGCGTGGCTGCAGGCGGAGGCGGCGTTTGGGCGGCCGAATTAAGCGTAAAGATGCACATCGCTGCAAATATTGCGATGCTGAGTCTGATATTGAAAAGGCTTTTCATTGATGACCGTGTTTAACGATATTCGGAACTCGGAGTGGCGTAATAGCCCTCACGACTTCGAACCGTTAGACGCGACATACCGCGTGGAGGTTTGACCCGAACTTTTACCTTGCGCCATTTTCCGTCCGGGACGAAATCATGCGGCGTATAACCTACCGAATACTGATGGCGAAGCTCGATAGCGATCCTGTCAAAGACGTCATCCAATTCTACATTAGTATTCGGATAGAACGACTTGCCGCCCGTGACGGACGTAAGCTCGTCGAGAAACGCCTGTCCCTGCATTCCTAAGGCCGAAGTGTGATCGCCGCGATCTATCACGCCGACAGCGTAGGTCACTACGTCAGATTCTTTCATCAACCGGCGGACCTCGCCGAAATTGTAGCGGGAAGAATTATCCTGCCCGTCACTGATGATCAGAAGCGCCTTTTTCTGGTGCGTTCCGCGTGTAACACGCTCCAAGCCGAGATAGACCGCATCGTAGAGAGCCGTATTCTGCTTCGGCTGGACAAGAGTAAGCTGCCGGAGCACGGCCTCGCCGTCTCGCGTGCGATCCATTAGGAGCTGTGCACGGCTATTGAATGCGATAAGAAAGTATTCGTCGGACGGATGACTGCTGGCGACGAATCTGCTTAGAGCATTCCGTGCCTTCGCGATCTTTTCACCGCTCATCGAACCTGACACATCGAAAAGTATTCCTACGGAAACGGGCGCGTCGCTATCGCTGAAAAACGTTATCTCCTGCTCTTTGTTCTGGTCTGTGATGGTGAAGGCTTCTTTTGAAAGGCCGGAGACATATCTGCCGTACACGTCAGTGACTGTGAGCGTTAACGTTACCAGGTCGGTCTTGATCTTAACCGGTTGCGACGGATCGTCTTCAGGCGGCGTCGGTTCAGCTTCCTGAGCAGCGGTGCCGAGAGCCAGAACAAACACGCTGACCAGCATTACCGTGAAACGGCCAAATACATGCCAGCGGCCTGAAACTCCTAAACCCTCAAGTGTCATAGGTTTCTCCAACCGGTAACGATTATTATATCAGGTAACGATGGTACTATCTGCAAGATAAATTTAAGATGTGCGTTTCCGGTTATAAGTTGTTTCGCTGCGGAAATTACTTCGGTTTCACCGTCCTGAAACTATTCGCCGGCTCGTGCGTGATATAATTCGGCGTCGACAAACGGGCATCGTGCCTGTCGCTGCTATCCCGGATCCAGATTTCGTAGCTATGTCAGAATTCATTTGCCGGTTGGGAACGCCATCCGGCGAGATCGTCACAAGAATAGTTGAGGCATCTGCCGCAGACGAAGCCCGCAGTGCGCTCGAACGAGAAGGATTCCGTGTTTTTTCGATCTCCTCGGCCGCCGGCGGACTGTCGTCGATGCTTTCTTTCGGCTCGTCGTCCGGAAAGCCTAGGATAAAACAGGCGGACTTTCTTTTATTCAATCAGCAATTCTCAGCATTGCTTAGAGCCGGAATTCCCGTACTGCAGTCTGTCGAACTATTAAAGGTCCGTTCGAAATCAGCGACCCTGCGCAACATACTTGCTGATGTAGAGGAGCGCATTAAAAGCGGTTCGTCGCTGTCGGAAGCGTTTGAAGCACAGGGAGTCTTTCCCCGGATCTATACAGCATCATTATTATCCGGCGAGACAAGCGGCGCTCTCGACGACGTTTTGATGCGTTACGTCGATTATCTTCGGCGAAGCGTGGGCCTCGCACGTAAACTTCGCGGCGCGCTGGCTTATCCGATATTTCTGCTCGTTGCCGCGGCGATAATGGTCGCGTTTCTGACCATTTACATCATTCCGCAGATGTCGATGCTGTTTCGCAGCCTAAGTGCGAACCGCGGCTTGCCGACGATAACGCTCTTTGTCCTTTCGATCTCCAATTTTCTCGCAAGTAATTTCCTCTGGCTTGCGCCGCTCGCGCTCATCCTGGGGTTTGCTCTCTATATTTATCTTCGGACGGAGGCCGGTCGCCACCTCGTCCATCGTGGATTGTTGAAACTGCCGGTCGTCGGCCAGCTTGTTCGCCAGATGGCGATGGCACAACTTGCAAGATCGCTCTCAACGCTGCTTGCCGGCGGTATAACGGTGCCGGACTCTTGGGAGATCGCCTCACAAGCCCTAAACAATCTCGAACTGCGCCGAAAAAGCCAGATAGTGCTGCCGCTGATCCGCGAGGGCCGAGGTTTTACGGAATCGCTCGAGAAGGCAGAATGGCTTCCCGAACTAGGTCTCGACATGATCGGCATCGGCGAACGGTCGGGCAGCTTAAGGGAGATGCTCGATGAGGTCGCTGTGTTTTACGATGCCGAGGCCGAAGTAAAACTAGAACAGCTAACTACACTTCTCGAACCGATAATCCTGGTGATCATGGCCGCGATCATCCTTGTGATCTTGCTCGCGATATACCTTCCGATCATCGATACGATCTCTTCCGGACCGGTCGGCGGAAGGCGAGGATAATTGTGCTTTAAGTAATGAACGAACAAGAAACTATTCAAACGAACGTCTCGTCACCAAAGATCGAGCTCTCGGATTTCCTCGAGAACGAGCCGCCTGAGGTCGTCGAGGCCAAGCAGCTTGCACGCCGCTATCGCTTGCCGTATATCGACCTTTTGCCGCCGGATGCGGAATCGCCGATCGATTACGAAGAGCTGGCGAAGATACCGGTCGAGATGATGCTTCGGAACCATTTCGTTCCGCTGAAACGCGAGGGGCGTGATCTTCATGCAGCTATGGCTGACCCGACGAACTTGGAGCGTCTCGATGAGATGGAGAATGCTCTGAACGTCCGGATAGTGCCGTACATTGCGACTCAGGGTGCGATAGACGTCGTTTTGAAACGCGGTGATGCGACGCAGCGGGTTCTGCAAGAAGCGGCATCGGGCTTCAAGATCTCGCTTGTCAAGGAAACGGAGCATGGCGAAGAGGTTCTCGATCTCGACCGCCTTGCGACGGATTCCGATATGTCGCCGATCATCAAGCTCGTCGATACCATCGTCTATAACGCGATGGAATCAAGGGCGTCGGATATTCATATCGAGGCGGGCGATCGCGACGTACGGGTCAAATTCCGAATTGACGGTGCTTTGTATGCAAAGGTCGACCCGATCGACATGGCGTATCACCAAACATTGATCTCGCGTATCAAGGTGATGTCCGAACTCGACATTGCCGAGCGGCGAATTCCTCAAGACGGCCGTTTTCGCGTGAGGTATAAAGGCCGAACTGTCGATTTCCGTGTATCGATCCTGCCATCCGCCTACGGCGAGAATTGCGTTATCCGTATTCTCGATAAGGAACAGATCTCGGAAGAGTTTAAGAATCTGAGTCTAGACGTCGTGGGGTTTGACGAGGACGACCTGCGGCGGTTTCGTATTTACATCAAAGAGCCATATGGAATGGTGCTTGTCACGGGACCGACGGGTTCGGGTAAAACGACCACGCTTTACGGAGCTCTCAACGAGATCCGTAATGAAGAGGACAAGATCATTACTATCGAAGACCCGGTCGAATATCAGCTGCAGGGCATAATGCAGATCCCGGTTAACGAGAAAAAGGGTTTAACCTTCGCTCGCGGCCTGCGATCGATCCTCCGACATGACCCTGACAAGATCATGGTCGGTGAGATCCGTGACGAAGAGACAGCCCAGATCGCGATCCAGTCCGCATTGACGGGCCACCTTGTATTTACGACCGTTCACGCGAACAACGTTATCGATGTTATCGGGCGATTTCTAAATATGGGCGTCGAACCCTACAACTTTGTGTCGTCACTCAACTGCGTGCTTGCGCAGCGGCTCGTCAGACTGCTTTGCCCGACATGTAAGCGTCCGTACGACCCCACCGATGATGAGCTTCGCGAATCAGGATTCCATCCCGAAGAAGTTCGCGATCGCACATTCTTCCGCAATGTAGGGTGCGATGCTTGTAACCATACGGGCTACCGCGGTCGAACCGCAATTCACGAACTTCTTGATATGTCCGATGCAATTCGAGAGATGATCATCGAGCGGCGTCCGGGTTCCGAGATCCGCCGAAAGGCAACACAGGAAGGCCTTTCGAGCTTGCGTGAATCCGCGGTTAAAAAGGTCTTCAACGGCAGTACAACGCTTTACGAGATCAATCGCGTGACCTTTGTCGAAGAGGTTCGCGACTAGGCAGGTTTAGCTGATATGCACACTTTTGCACGCACCACTGCTCTGTTGTTACTTTTCGCCGGGATGGCTTTAGGTCAGGCTTCAGATCCTGGGGATCCTGCAAACTGGTGTCGCGAAGGTTCGTTCACAAGGTCGTCGGATAACTTTTCTTTAGGGATCGCCAAAGGCACGCGCGGCACAAAGCTATATTTTTACGGGGATGAAAGCGAAGATTGTCCGGCGAACGAGCGATGCCGAAAGAAAGCGTACGTAGTTCCAGGAGATCAGGTGGTCGTTTCAAAGACCGCGGGCGAATTCTCGTGCGCATGGTTCACACCGACGAAGGGTTATGCGACCGTTGGCTGGGTAAAGACCGAAAACTTGCGATTTGTCGAAGCCGCAGCGGAACCTGCGTTGGCGAAATGGATCGGGGAATTCACCTACGGCGATAACTCCATCAATTTTACTCACAACAAGCTCGCGGGCTTTCTAAATGTAACGGGCGACGCCATTTGGAAAGGCGTTGGCGACAACGTACATGTCGGGGAACTCGACGGACGCTTTGAACCTGAGGGCGGCGTGCTTAAATATTCAGACGGCGATGACGAGTTTGACTGTAATGCCAAGATGACGCTGCGCGGGTCGTTTCTGGTTGTTGCAGACAATAACCGCTGCGGCGGCGTCAACGTCAGTTTTTCAGGCGTTTACCGGAAGAAAGGGAAGTGATCCCACTGCAGCGGCCCGTGCGTAAGCAAAGGGCTTAATGAACCGTCGATCGGAACCATTACGATCTTCGTGACACACGATCGTTCGAATTTCTCCGCCCGCCCTGTTAAGAATTGCGCGTTTCTAATTTCAATTCATCGCGAAGAACCGCAAGGTCGAGTGTAAAAACTTGTTGACCGTCGACGTGATGTCGAATATCCTTGTAATTGGTTCCGGCCAAGTTAAACCAGTACCGCCCGACCTCTTAGGTAAACAACCGATCGTCACATAGGAGAAAAGAATGAATACGTTACTGAATTGTCTCGCGCTTTTTGTTCTCACGATCTCGATATCGACCGTGGGCTACGGCCAGCAGCAGAAAGCATCGGAGTTAGCATTTCAGACATGGATCGAAAATCGAACTTCCGTCGACGGGAACGGGCTTTCGTCCGGACAGATCGCGATCGCTTTTGCCGCCGAAAGGTATCAGGAGATCGGCGTTAATGTAGATGTGTCTGTTTTTGCCGGCGAAGGCACCGATAAGCTTCCAGCGATGGAATTTATCGTGCAGCCGATGCAGTCAGAGAAGCAAGTAGACGGTTCCGTTAAAATGATAGACGTTGGTCACGCTGCGTCGCTTAAATCGACGGCCGCGGTAAGAACAACAAACTCGTCCCGACCGATTTTGCAGCCTGGGATAATTGCGAGAGTTCCGGCACATGCGAACGCGGTCCGTATAGTCGTTAAGGGACTCGGCGACAGTGGGCAAGAATACTCGGTCACCCTTCCTCTAAAGAAAGAGCCGACGACGGCGGTAATTGCCAACCGCTAACGAAAACTCTTGAGATATGCAGGGCGTGACGGAGAGATCCGGTCACGCCTTTTTTGCTTAATGGCTCAACCCTTGAGCAAATCCCGATAAACCACAGGATCTACATTCCCGCCCGAAACTACCAAACACACTTTACGGCCCGAAAAAAGCGAGCCGTATTCCAGCATTGTACCGAGAGTTATTGCTCCGGTCGGTTCGGATTTCAGATTTGCCAGGATAAAGTAAAGATTCAGGGCCTCGATTATCGCATCGTCGGAAACCTCTAAAAGGTCTTTCGCCCCATCGCGGATGATCGGCCAATTCAGGTTTCCCAGAGAAATGGTCCGTGCACCGTCCGCGATCGTTGTAGGCTCTGTTTCGTTAGGGATCAGCTTGCCGGCACGAAAAGAGCGTACGGCATCGTTCGCCATTTGCGGTTCGGCACCGAAGACCTCAGCAGTGTCGCCCTGGCGGCAAAGCCCTGTGATAATTCCTGAGATCAACCCGCCGCCTCCGACCGGTACCACGATCGCGTCGAAGCCTTTTCCCGCGATCTCTTCGCCGAGCGTCGAGTTTCCGGCTATCACATATTCGTCGTCGTAGGCGCTTGCGAAATAAGCCTCGGGCATTTCCGCGGCAAGCTGTGCGACGCGCTCGTTCCTGCCGATCTTTCGAACATCTACCAGGTCAACGTTCCCGCCGAACCCGCGAACCGCATCGATCTTTACTCGGGCTGATGTATCGGGCATCACGACCGTGCACTGTTTTCCCAAAAGCTTACAAGCGTAGGCCAGGGCCTGCCCAAAATTGCCGCTTGATGCGGACAGGATCGAATCCTGCTCGACGCTCGATGCAAGATTGTAAGCCGCACGAAACTTAAAGCTGCCCGTATGTTGAAACGTCTCGGTCGCGATCGTCAGATCGATGCCGAGCCTGTCGTTTAGTTTTGACGACCTGATGAACGTGGTCGGGCGAATCGCATCCTGCAGTGTTAACATATGGCAATTGAAGAAAGTTTATAACTAGTAAATTATTCGGGCAAAACCCCTTTAATCTAATCATGGCCTACACCGATTTTGAGAACGTTTTAGAGATGATCTTTCAACAGGCGCGACGGCAATTCGGCTCTGCGATCAAATCGCGTTGGGTTCACACCGGCGATGGCTGTCCGGGCTGCGGGAAAGAGATCGACCTCGTCAAATATAAGAAGAAAAAGGCGGTTTCCGTAAACGCTTTCATCTTTCGCGAGCACGGCGTATTGATCGCATATTTTCTTTGCGGCAAATGCGGAAAATACGTCATCGACGAATCCCAAAAGAATCCGACCGGAACCACCGAGCTTCACACCCGCATCGAAGAAACTCTGAAGAGCACATATCTGAAACGCAAGGGGCACTGAACTATGTCGAACGCAAAATTCGGAATGGTCGGGCTCGGGACTATGGGCCGCAACTTTCTGCTCAATGTAGCTGACAGCGGTTTTAGCTGCGTCGGGTTCGATATCGACGCTGAAAAGCGCAGGCTGCTGATCGACGAAGGAAAAGAATGGAACGTAGCTGCGGCCGAGACACTCGCGGACATGGTCGCGAAGCTCGAATCGCCGCGTTCGATAATGCTGCTCGTGCCTGCCGGGACGATCGTCGATGCTGTGATCGCCGATCTCATCCCTCTTTTGGATGAGGGCGATCTTCTTATCGATGGCGGGAATTCCCATTACGTAGATACCGAACGCCGCGAGGCCTTGCTTGCCGAAAAGGGATTGGGCTATCTCGGCGTCGGAGTTTCCGGCGGCGAAGAAGGGGCGCGACTCGGCCCAAGCATTATGCCCAGCGGCAAGCGTGAATATTACGACCGCGTCGCTCCGATATTCGAAAGCGTCGCCGCAAAGGTCAACGGCGAGCCGTGCGTTGCCTATATGGGAACCGGCTCGGCGGGGCATTTTGTAAAGATGGTGCATAACGGCATTGAGTACGGCCTGATGCAGATCCTCGCCGAGACCTACGACCTGATGCTTCGGGTGCTGAAGATGGACTACAGCGAAATGGCCGAGACATTTGCCCGCTGGAACAACTCCGATCTCAATTCATATCTCGTCGAGATAACCGCCGACGTGCTTGATAAGGTCGATGCCGACACCGGGCGTCCTCTTGTCGAGGTCGTTCTCGACAAGGCCGCACAAAAGGGAACCGGGAAATGGACATCGCAGGCGGCGATGGACCTCGGAGTTCCGATCCCGACGATCGATTCCGCAGTTTCAATGCGGCAGATCTCCGCCCAAAAAGAAACTCGTGTCGAGATCGCGGAACTCCTCGGCCATGGCCTTGAGGCCGGATCTGAACGCCGATCTGCCGGCGGCGAGGTCGTCACGAGCAAACCTGAGGACACTCCAAAAGCCGCCCGGGAAAAAGCGGCGACGGAAACCGTTGCCAGTGTTTCCATCGAAGGCTCGCAGTCCGATCATTCCGATGCAAAAGCGTCACAGCCGCCGCAGGATCAGGATGCCGGTGTCCGATCGGCATTCGAATCGCATCGCGCGCAGTCCTTGCGGCAACTCGAGAACACTCTGATCTCCTCATTCATCGTCACCTACGCGCAGGGAATGTCTATGCTGCAGATCGCGTCAAAAGAACGCGGCTATGGGCTCAGCCTGCCTGACATAGCAAAGATCTGGCGAGGCGGCTGCATCATTCGTTCTGCTTTGCTTGAACGCATCCGTTCCGCTTATCTGGAAGACCCGGATCTTCCTAACCTGATCATGGCAAGCGAGTTTTCGGAAATGCTTGCGGAAAACAGCGGCGACTGGCACACGATCATCGGCGAGTTTTCCAAAAGCCGCGTCCCTTCGCTGTGCCTTTCGTCCGGGCTCTCATATTTTGAAGCCTTCCGGTCGGCACGCCTTCCCGCAAACCTGATCCAGGCACAACGCGACTATTTCGGAGCCCACACATATCAGCGAACCGACCGCGAAGGTACATTCCATACCGAAGATTGGTAAAACGCTCGAAAGTGCGATGTTTGTCCCAACGTGAGAGCGTTCGCCTGGGACAGGCTGGGACAAAAATGGGCGTTTTTGCCGATCTTTGTTCCAATTTGCGCTCGCGCAAGTGGAACACCGTGGAACAAACATCGGCGTTTTTGGCCATTTTCGTCCTAAAACACTTATAAGTGCGCCACTTTGCGCGCTGGCGCTCCTGGCGCAGGGTGGCGCAGTTTATTGGGCTTTACGCGATTTTTCGTCAAACCGTGCCAAAGATCCGGCGAAAGTGCCATCCGAGGCTGCGTCCGCGGTCGTGTCCGCGATCAAACCATTAGCGGCAAGCCGCAGATCCGCGCGTCACTGGTGAACACAGTTTGGTGCCCCATTTCTTGGTGTCGCAATTTTGGTGACGCATTTTTGGTGACGCGTCGCGATCGAGATATCAAAGAGCTTGGCCGGCAAACCGGTCCCGAGGAATTATGAATTGTTTCCGCGGTTTATCGGAGAGTGTTATGCGCGATATGCGCGATTTGCACGATATGAAAGGCAAAGTGCAGAAGCCCGCGCGTGAGCAAGGGCTTCTGCATTTGGCGCTCAGCTTCCACTAATTCGCTGCTGGTTGTGTTATGAGGATGGAGCTTTTTGTTCGGGCCGAGATATCGGTGCGGTTGAGGGTCATGGAGATGTCGCCGGTTTGGCGGGTTGCCGACGGTTCGCTTTTAAGGCCGATGACGAATTGACGGCTTAGCTCATCGGAGATCTGCTTGAAAGCAGCATCGAAATCGGTCCTGTCAGCGGCAAATAGCCTGCCGCCGGTCGCGGTCGCTAACGAGTCAAGATAATTCACGGGAGGCAGCTTGATCAGCTGATCCATTGTTATCGAGTTCTTCGTTCCGTATTCCTTAGCTGCATCGCCCATTCCGTGCATCATCAGAACGTGATAAAGCGTTGGTGACGGAAAAAACACCGGATAAACCACAACGTCGGCTGCTGCAAGAGCGTTCTGCACCGTTCGGTCGCTCACCTTGCCGTGGCCGTTCGCATGCGTTACCAGCACGATCGCTTTTCGGCCCTTTGCGTTTGCCATATGATCCTGCAGAGCTTTGGCGAGCCCATCATTCGGCCCTAGCAGGTCAGAAACGTCGTGCGAGATCATCGTCGTCCCTTCGACCATCGGGATCACGATCGGCTCGGCTCGGTTCACCGCACGGCGAAGCTTTCCTTTTTCCGAGCTCCATTCGCTCAGCACCCTCACCTTTTTGTCAAAACTGATAACGCTTGCCTGATCATTCTTCCCAAGCCGATCTATCATCCGCATTGCTGCATCGCGCAGATCTGATGAAACCTTTGCGTCGTAGGGCCGCGTATCAATGATGATCAAAAGGTTCATCGGCTCCTCAGGCCCGCGGACGTATTCGATAGACTGAGCGACGCCCTTGCGAGTGACGCCGATATCACCGGCTTTCAGCGTGGGAACAGATCCATCCCGCACCGCATTCAAGACCAATGGAATGACGAGATGTTCCGGATCGCCGGAATTTGGGGTGGCCTGTGCCGACGTACTGACGGTTATCAAAGCGAGAGATAACAGTAGGAGCAATGCCTTGTGATTCATCGGTTTATTTCCTGATCGGTGCCGGTTGTTCGAGCTTGATGTTCTGTTTTGTCCGCACGGTAAGGCCCGGGCGGTTCACGGTGACGGAAATGTCGCGCGAGGAAGCATCTGTATCGCCGTCCACGTGAAAGCCGATAACGTATTGCTTTCGAATCTCCGCCATGATGTTTGTTAGCGCTGAAGCGAATTCGGATTCCCCGGAAGAATGAAGCCTGCCTCCGGACAAAGTAGCGAGCGAATTCAAATACTGGACCCCGGGGACTTTCAAAGCCAAGTCGAGCGGTAGATTACGTTTTCGGCCGACCTCTTTGGCAAGCTTTTTCTGCTTAACAAACATGAGGCCCTCGTACAGCGCTCCGCTCGGATAAAAAATCGGGTACACCGGCACATCGCCGCTCGCTACAAGGTTCGTCAGTTCCTCGGTTTCGGCGAACTCTCCAGAGTCGGTGAAGACGATCACTGCCTTTCGGCCTTCAACTCTCAAAAAATGCTCGGAGAATATGATTTCGAACGCGTCATTGAAGCTGCCCACGCGAAACGGAATGTCCGGATCGTAAGTGACCTCTGCGGAATCGATCGCCCTTTCAAGCTGCGTAGTATCTGAGGTTGCGGCCTGTAGAATTCGAGCGTTGTGATCAAACGTGGCTACGATCGCCCGGTCAACGGGACGAAGCGATGAAAGCATCGATTTTGCCGCCACCTTCAGTTCATCCAGAATGCTGGTTACACTCCCACTCGTATCAAGTACTATTGCGACAACAACCGGTTCTTCGATGTCAGCAAAGAAGTCGATCTCTCGCTTTATCCCATTAGACACAATAGAGAAATCACGTTTATCAAGGGCTTTCACGCTCCGCCCATTTTCATCGCTCACCATCACCGGAACTGTCACGAGCGTTGTATCGACCTTGATCGGAGTAGTGTCCTCTTCGATCGGTTTAACCTGGGCAAACGCGAAGGCGGCCAAGCAAAGGGTTATAAAGGACAGCATTGTTACGGCCCCTGTATCAAATACGCGATGCCAACTGTGATTCAATCTATTTCTCCACCGGTGCGGGCTGATCGAGTTTTATATTCTGCTTTGTCCGCACGGTAAGGCCCGGGCGGTTCACGGTGACGGAAATGTCGCGCGAGGAAGCATCTGTATCGCCGTCCACGTGAAAGCCGATAACGTATTGCGTTCGCAGCTCAACAGCGATCTGTTCGAATGCGACGTTTAGATCCGTGTGATCGGCGGTGAATATCTTTCCACCGGTCGCTGTTGAAATGACGGCAAAATCATTGACGCGAGGAATCAGCAACAGATTTTCGAGGGTGAGCACTTTCTTTTTTCTCAATTGTTTTGCAATCTTCTCCTCGCCGCTGTAGACAAGGAGGTCATCAAGTACCGGACGCAGCAATCGATGATATACGGAGTAAACTGCTGTATCAGAATTGGCGAATGTGGCGAGTAGATCTGTCACCTCTGATGGCCGCGATTGCATGAAGCAGTCGTTATTCAGCAAGATGATTGCCTTTCGACCAAGCACAGTTGAAAATTTCTCAACAGCGACCTTTTTAAGTGCGTCCGCAAATAATGGCCGGTCGGACCCCTGCGGCGTCTCTGAACCGCGAAACGTGATCATCTTCGTTCGCACGTCGTCAATGCTTCGTTTCAGGACCGACTTGTCATCGGTTAGTTCCGCACGAACATAAACGCGATCATCATAGGAAACCACAATGGCTCGATCGCCGATCAGCAATTTGTCCACAAATTGCTTAGCGTGCCTCTTTATTTCTTCTAGAACTCCGTAGGTACATCCGGTCGCTTCGATAACGAGAGCCACGTTCATTGGCTCGTCCACGTCCGCAAAAAAATCGATATCCTGGACCCTGCCGTCCGAGATGACGGTAAAGTTCTCCTTGGTAAGTCCTTTTGCACTTCCTCCGCCTTGATCGCTCACCATCACCGGAACTGTCACGAGCTTCGTATCGACCTTGATCGGAGTAGTGTCCTCTTCGATCGGGTTAACTTGACCCGGAATATAGGCAGCCGTACCTGAAAGGAGTGCGACGAGTACGACGATGCCTGTAAAATACTTCTTCATGGGTAGTGATAGTCATGGGGTTAAACCTTAGTTAACCCCATTCAATAGAAGCCGACAGCCTAGACGCACCGATTTATTCCGCTTGCAGTGATACAGGTGCTGTAAGCGTCGTAATTGTCAATGCCTTGGTATAGGGCAGCACATGTCGCTACGCGATCCTGAGCTAACATGCACCCGCCATCAACCTGTTCGATGCAATTGCCGAAGTTGCCCTCAATGCCAAGACACGATCCATAAGCGGTGCCGCGATTGTTGTAGGCCGTCTGTGCATTGGCCATACAGCTGGTGTTTGCTGCCGAATAACAAGAATTATATCTACCCGAATAGCACCCCGTGAAGACTGTATTTTCACAAACAGGGTCTCCGTTACACTGGCTGGTTGCTTGCGCCAAACAGTACGTATTGGCGTCGGCTGTACATGCAGTCGTGGCACTATTTGCACATGTTGTCGGGGAAAGGTCATATTGTGTCAACGTATTTGAATACGCCGTGTCGCAGTTCATCCATTTGTTGTACGCCTGCTCCCAACACGCCATTTCGACTGCGGACGCATCGGCCGGGGTTTCCAAATACAGGAAACTTCCTGTAGCAACAAGAACAGCCAACATTGAGAATCTTACCAGAATTCGTTTCATATTCGCTCCTTTTTTTTAAGATCCACCTTGTTCATCGAAGAGCTTAGACAAAAGCTCCTTCTCACCGTCGGGCGGCAGCCTGCCGACCCACGATTCTTTTACGAGTCCGTCTCGATCTACGAGCACAAGCGTTGGTGTCCCGTTGACTGAAATGTCTGATAGCTTGGCGTGTACAAAATCATTTATTTGGATCTCTCGTTCACTGAAGAACTTCTTGACGTCATCTAATGGCTGTGGACTGACGACCATCATTTTCAAGTCGTGACGGGTTGCTACTTTAGCTGCCAGGTTCTTATAGAAGCCTGCGCTTTCGATGCAAAAGCGACACGTGGTTGAAAAAGCCAACACGAGAGTTCGATCAGTTGTCGACCAGTCTGCTTCCTTGAGATTGAACTTTGTATTGGGTGCGATGGTCTGCGGTTGCGGTTTTACGATTTCCGGGCCGACGGCGAAATATTTCGAAGCCATCGTAGTCCCAAATAGGACGGCGACCACGATGATCGCCACATTAGTTATCGATTCGAGTTTCTTGTGGATGTCTGTCATCTTATTCCTCTAGTTTGCTCATTAGCAGCGGTACGAGACGGCGTTTTGAACCATACTGTCTGTTAAATACAACGGTTTCTTGCTTACTATGCCGATAGCGGATTTCATTACACATCTTTTTCGTTGCGGAGCCCGCGGCTTTGCGTAAGAAGACCAGAGCCTTTATGCGATAGGCGAACTGCGGCCAGAGCCTGATGACGGTGTAAGTGGTATCCTTTCCGCAGATGACACAGGGGCTTAGTTCGGAAAAAGCCGGTGAGTTGCTAGAGGTTCATGGCTACAATGAGCTGATCTCAGCGCGCCCAAAAAGTGTTTTCCGCATCGCCGCGGAAGTGATAAAGGAACCGATGTTCCTGCTGCTGATCGCTTGCGGAACGCTTTATCTCATCCTCGGCGACATTCGCGAAGGGCTGATCCTGCTTGCCTCGATCTTTCTGATCATCTTTATAACGTTTTATCAGTATCGCAAGACCGAAGCTGCTCTTGACGCGCTCAAGCGGCTTTCTTCGCCGCGTGCGCTTGTCATTCGCGACGGCGCGACAGTGAGAATTCCGGGCAGGGAAGTCGTTCCAGGTGACGTGCTGCTTTTAAATGAAGGCGACCGCGTTGCAGCCGATGCGAGGCTATTAGAATCGACGAATCTGACGGTCGATGAATCGCTGCTGACGGGTGAATCCCTGACGGTCACGAAAGACCCCGATCTGCCGGACGAAAAGGTATTCAGCGGAACTCTTGTCGTGCAGGGAAAAGGCACAGCCTTGGTCACGGCGACCGGTATGGAGACCGAGTTCGGAAAGATCGGGCGTTCGCTGAATGTGATCGAGAGCGATCAAACGCGGCTGCAGGTCGAGATGCGTGCGTTCGTGCGCAGGCTATTTATGATCGGCGCGTTGGTTAGCCTTGTGATAGTCGCGGCGTTTTACATCACACGCGGCGACCTTGTCCGGTCACTTTTGAGCGGGCTTGCCGCGGCGATGTCGATACTTCCGGAAGAGTTTCCGGTCGTTCTGACGATCTTTATGGCGCTGGGCGCGTGGCGGCTTTCAAAGATAAACGTTCTGACGCGGCGGCCCTCGGCGATAGAAACGCTCGGCTCGGCGACGGTCCTGTGCACAGACAAAACGGGAACGCTCACGCAAAACAAGATGGCTGTCGTTGCGTTGTCGCACGGCGGAAATATCTTTGAGCGGAACAATTTCGAAGGCGAGAAAGAAAGCATCGGGACGCTGGTCAAAGCAGCTCGGTGCGCGACGCAGGAAGATTCGCCCGATCCGATGGAACTTGCGGTCTGCGAGCTTTCTGCTTTGTTTGGACGGAACGATCTTGCGAGCTATCGGCTTGTGAAAGAGTATCCGCTTTCGCCCGCGCTGCCCGCGATGACGCGTGTGCTCGAGGATGAGAACGAGGGCGATCTCGTTATCGCATGCAAAGGAGCGCCGGAAGCTGTTTTCAAGCTTTGCGGCTTGAGCACGGACGAAACCGCAAAGGAAATGGAGGCCGTAAACCATCTCGCGACTCAGGGCCGAAGGGTTTTGGCTGCGGCGAAGGCAAATGCAGTTGCGGGTGAAGATCTCCCGGCCGAGCAAAGTGGGTTTCGGTTTGAATACATCGGCCTTTTGGCGTTCGAGGATCCAATTCGTCCCGAAGTTAAGAAGGCCGCGCGGGAATGTTACGAGGCTGGCATCAAGGTCGTAATGATCACCGGCGATTTTCCCGCCACCGCGCGCAGCATCGGCGGCCAGGTCGGCCTGGATCCTAACGGCAAGACGATGACCGGTGCCGAGCTTGCGGAGTTATCCGATGATGAACTGCGAAATGTTATAGAGGGCATAAATGTCTTTGCCCGGGTCGTGCCGGAACAAAAGCTGAGGATCGTGAACGCATTCAAGGCGAATAAGGAGATAGTTGCGATGACGGGCGACGGCGTAAATGACGCGCCTGCGTTGAAGGCGGCGCATATCGGCATAGCGATGGGACAAAAGGGAACCGACGTCGCCCGCGAAGCCTCGTCGCTGGTCCTGCTAGATGATAATTTCGCGTCGGTCGTCGCCGCGATACGCCATGGCCGCCGCATATACGACAATCTGCAGAAAGCGATGGCGTACATCATCGCTATCCACATCCCGATCATCGGGCTCGCCTTGCTGCCGGCATTTTTTCCGTGGCTGCCGATCTTGCTGCTGCCGCTGCACATAGTTTTCCTTGAGCTGATAATAGATCCGGCGTGCTCGATCGCCTTTGAGAACGAGCAGGATGAAAAAGGAATAATGCAGCGGCCGCCGCGTGCAGCGGGCGTGAGCTTTTTCGGGCCGCGAAAGCTTTTGCTGAGCGTGACGGAAGGCCTGCTGCTGCTGGTAATGGTCGCCGTCGTCTATTTTCTCTCGATCGACGAAGGCCACACCGAAGGCGAGGTGCGGGCGATCGCCTTTTCAACGCTTGTCATCGGAAACGTCTTCCTGATTCTGACAAACCTCAATAAGACACGAAGTTTCGTCGCCTCACTGATGGAGCGGAACATCGCCGTACTGCTAATAGTGGCAGCCGTTTTCCTGAGCCTGGTGATCATCTTTGCCGTTCCCGCTGTCAGTTCGGTATTCAGTTTTCAGTTTCCGGGGACACGCCATCTTATTCCCGCGTTAATCGGAGCATCTGCGGTCCTGGCGATACTAGAAGCGTATAAGCTGGTAAAGGCCAGGTACCGGCAAGGCAGATATCGCGAGACGTGATCAGACCTGGGCTCGATGTCCGGTCGTAGCGTCTTCGACAATTTCCCACGCGTTCTCGGTTTTTAGGAGTTTGCTCATTAGGGCGGCGTGTACGGCGTGGCCGCTTTTTTCTGCGGTTATCTTTGCTTTCACCGGGAGTCCGAGAAGGGCGACGTCGCCGATGATGTCGAGGATCTTGTGACGGACGAATTCGTCTGCGAAGCGGAGCGGCGTTTCATTTAACATACCGTCTTCGGTCAGGACGATCGCATTATCAAGCGAACCGCCAAGCGCGAGGTTTGCCTTGCGCAGCATGTCTATTTCGTGCGTGAAACCGAAAGTACGTGCCGAAGCTATCTCGCGCCCGAACGAACCATTGTTTAATACGAAGGTGAACGATTGACGCTCAATGAAAGGATGCGGGAAATCGATGACGCATTCTATCTCAAAGCCTTCGGCAGGCTCGATCGACATCTTGCGGCCGTCTTCGTCGATCGCGACCTTCTTCAAAACTTTCAAAACTCGCCGCGGAGCATCCAGTTCTTTTACGCCGGCAGATGCGATCAGCTCGATCCAGTTCTCGCTTGAGCCGTCGAGAATTGGTATCTCGATGTTGTCGAGATGGATGAAACAATTATCGATGCCGGAACCTCGCAGCGCAGACAGCAGATGTTCGCACGTCGAAAGAACTACGCCGCGACGCATCAGTGTGGTGGCATAGCTGCAGTGAGAGACATATTCGACCGAAGCAGGTATCTCGAAATCATCGAGATCACGCCGGACAAAGATGTAGCCTGTATTCTCGGGCGCGGGACGAAGTTCGAGATCGACCTCGACTCCCGTGTGAAGCCCGACCCCTTTTACCGAAACAGGTTTTGATATTGTGGTTTGATTCATTGCCGTCCGTTTCTATTATCAATCGACGTGCCGCGGGAAAAGGGCATAAAATCGGGTATTTCGGCGTCGCATTGTTGCTCCGAGACCACAAAACTGTTGCTGAATTTACTAATCAGTGCAAAACCAATTACAATTTAGCCACGTATTATGGCGATTCAAACTGCGGGACAAAAGACCGCACGAACAACGAAACTAAAGATCGAGAATGCCGGGAGCATCGACCTTCCGAAGGGTACCGAAGAACAGATCAAGAAAGCACTGGACTATTTGCCGATCGAACATCTGCGAGGCCTGGAGCGCGTTAAGCTGGTGGATTTTATAAACGATCCGCGGCTAAAGAATATGGACGTGCCGCTGAAAGGCGATCTGCCGGGGCTTTATCATCCGCGTGTTCAAAATCAGAACGCCTGGCTCGAGCTTTCAATGGGAGCGCTGCTTCAGCCGACCGAAAGCTGGACAAAAAGATGGATGGCGAAAAGTTCGTTCAAGGCGAATATCGCCGGGCTGATATTTTCGCTGGTAGGCCAGCATTATCACCTGACACTGAAACACTCTGTAAAGAAACAGAACCTCGAACCGCAGATCAGACAGTACGCCGAAAAGAACCTGCGTGCCTGGAGCGAGCTCCAAAACAAAGACAGCATCCGAGCAAAGATCTTCAAACCCGTCCGTCCAATGATCGAACGCTGGGCTAAATGGCTGAATAAGAAAGCAGCTGAGCAGAAGAAGAAGGGATAGTGGTGAGTGGTGAACGGTGAGTGGTGAATGAGGGAGAGTATTCTTAGGGACAAGGCATTTGCTTTTGCGATTCGGTCCATCAAGCTTTATCAGTATCTGGTCGGCGAGCACAAAGAATTTATATTGTCGAAGCAGGTAATGAAGTCCGGAACGTCTATCGGAGCAAATGTCGAAGAGCCGTCGCATGCACAATCAAGAGTCGATTTCGTCCACAAACTTTCTATCGCCCAGAAAGAAGCATGTGAGACGAATTATTGGATACGCTTGCTGAGAGACACGGGATATGTGAACGCAAAACTTGCGGAGTCTCTGCTCTCGGATTGTGAGGAGCTTCAGAAACTACTAACTTCGTCGATCAAGACGGCAAAAAGGAATATTAGCGAGCGAACGCAGGAGTAGTTAATACTGGCAACTTACCGTTCACCGCTCACCGTTCTACACTAAATGAAATGAAATACTGGCTTGTAAAACAGGAACCGGAATCTTATTCGTTTGAGGCTTTTCAGGCGGATGGTAAGACGGATTGGACGGGTGTGCGGAATTACACTGCCCGGAACAACCTGCGCGAGATGAAGGCCGGGGACAAAGTGCTTTATTACCATTCAGGCGGCGAGCGTGCTGTGGTCGGGCACGCAAAGGTCTCGAAGGTAGCGTTCCCGGATCCAACCGCGGAAGACGAAACTTGGTCGGCGGTCGAACTAGAGGCAGGAAAGGCAGTGAAGAATCCTGTAACGCTGACCGCTATCAAGGCTAATCCCAAACTCGCGAATATCGCACTCGTGAAACTGTCGCGACTATCCGTCGTTCCGGTCACAAAGGATGAGTACGACGAGATAATCGCAATGTCGAAAGGTTAGGTTATTCGTCTAGTTTAGCGGTCACCCCGTTTCTTGTTCATTCAGATCTCTCTGCCCATATGCTCAAAGAAGCTGTCGCCTATTATCACTCGCTGCTCGAGGATCATGATCTTGCCGCGGCCACATTTCAGTCTTTGCACGACGGACTGGAAAGCAATCGCCTGATATTCGGCGGCAGGCCGCTTTCGCCTTATCTACGTCCGCATTTTGTCACTGTCGATGATTGGCAGCGGGTCACCGGGGTCTGCGAGCTGATCTGGAGCGCTCTGCAAAAGGTTAAGGACGCGGCCGTGCTCGACGATTCGCTGCTTGACGAACTGGGCGTGACGGAGATCGAACGGGAATTGGTAAAGATAGATCCGCGCTACCGTCAGGTTTCTCCTACCGCCAGGCTTGATTCCTTTCTTACCGACGGAGCATATAGCTTTGTCGAGCTCAACGGCGAAAGCCCGGCGGGAATAGCTTACGCGGATTCCGCGTCGGAAATATTCCTAGAGCTTCCCGTGATGAAGCGGTTTGCCGAGCGTTACGACGTGGACCGATTTCACGGGCGGCCTAAAATGCTCGAGGTTCTGCTGAGCTGCTGGGATGAATTTTGCGGCGGGAAGGCGGAACGAAAGCCTGTCATCGCGATCGTCGATCTGGAGGATCTTCCCACGCAGAAAGAGTTCGAGCTGTTCCGGGATTACTTTGAGGCCGAGGGATATGATGCGGTTATATGTTCGCCCGCAGATCTTGAGTTTGATAACGCCAAACTCTATTACGGCGGCGTGCGGATCGACGTAATTTACAAGCGGCTGCTTGTGAATGAGTATCTCCCGATAATGCACGAGCACACAGCTTTGCTCGACGCTTATCGGGCCGGGGCGGTTTGTTTGGTCAACAGCTTTCGAGGAAAGCTCGTTCACAAAAAGGCGATCTTTGCTGTTCTGACAAATGAAAAATACGCTAATCTATTCAGCGAAGCACAGATCGCTGCTATTAGAGCTCACATTCCATGGACGAGGAAGTTTCGCCACGAGCACACACTGAATCAAGGTGAAGACGTCGAACTGGTCGAATGGACCCGAGCCAACGCCGGAAAACTTGTCCTGAAGCCGAATGACGATTATGGCGGCCACGGTATCTACATCGGATGGAGCTCCAGTGAATCCGAATGGGACGAAGCGATCGAAAAAGCTCTCAGCGATGGCGATTATCTCGTACAGGAAAGGGTAAAGACGGCAAGGGAAAATTTTCCGATGATCTTTGACGATCTCGGGAAATGGGAAATGATCGAGCAGCTCGTCGACCTTGATCCGCTGCTATTCAACGGCGTCGTCGGATCTGCTTTTACACGGCTATCATCTTCAGAATTGGCAAACGTTTCTTCAGGCGGCGGAATGGTGCCGACCTTTATTATCTCGGAGAAAGATCGATGATCAAAAGACTTTGGTATTTCGTTGTTGTCATTCTCGCAGTTTCGGGTACGGTCTCAGCTCAGTCTGAACGAACACTTTTTACTTTCTCGAATGCAGAGTCGGGATTTTCAGAAAAGTCGTCGATCGCATCCGTCGAAGAGCGAGTCATAGTTTTTGATTCATCTCGATTTGCGGAGAGCAGCGACGCGATCTACATCCCGTTAATGGACGGAAAGACGTATCGAGCAAACGCCACATCGATCGAGACGCGCGCGATGGATGACCGCACGTGGCGAGGAAAGCTGGTCCACGGAAAGAACGAGAACGACGTAATACTGACTTTTCATAAGGGTTACGTGTCCGGGCTGATCTACGCTCCTGATGCTGTCTACGAAATAATTCCGCGGGGAAATGTTCACATTCTCGCACGGCTCGATCAGGTGTTGTTTCCGGAATGCGGCGGAGAAGTTCAGTCGGAAGAAAAACCCACGCTCCCCGAGGTTGCAGCACCGCAGGTTCTGGTCGATTCCGGCGATCGTATTGATGTATTGGTCGTTTATACGACGGCGACAAAGAACTTTCTCGGGGGCGATGCTCAGGCGCGGGCACATGCACAGGCGTCGATCGACGCGACCAACACCGCGTACATCAATAGTCGGATTCGCCAGCGTGTAAGGATGGTCCATTCGGAAGAATTTGTTTACACGGAAACTTCGAGCGCGAGCACGGACCTTTCAAATCTTCGAAATAATGCCGGAATCCAAGCCCTGAGAAATACACACAATGCTGATCTCGTTGCGAAGATCAGCGAGGCGTCAGGCGTATGCGGCATCGGTTATCTGATGGGAAGCCAGGCGGGCAATCAGAACAACGGATTCACCGTGACGGCACGCAGCTGTGCAGTAGGAAATCTTTCGTTCGCACATGAGCTCGGCCATAATATGGGAAGCCAGCACAATCCTGAGAACGGCTCAGGTGCGACCTTTTCGTATGGATATGGGCACTACGTAAACGGCAGCTATCGAACGGTGATGTCTTACGTAGATCCTTGCACGAACGGCTGTGCTCGCCGCCCGTATTTCTCAAACCCAACGGTCAGCTTTAACGGTTTTCCGACCGGTGTCGATAACGCACGTGACAATGTCCGCTCGATAAATCGAACAGCTGATGCGATCTCAAATTATCGTGCAAGCGGTTCGAGCCTGATGCTCCAGACATATTTCGACGGCGGCATCCTTCCACGCGGTATCCGGCGAACACTTACTTGGCAATCCGAGAATGTGACGGGAAATGTTCGCATCGAGATGACCCGCGACGACGGATTGAATTGGCAGACCATAATCGCGAGCACGCCTAATGATGGCTCCGAGCCGATCACTATCTGGGGTCCGGCGACAAAAACCGCAAGGATCAGGATCGCGAGCATCGATTCGCCGCACGTCACGGACACGAGCATCGGGGCCGTTGCGATCCGATAAAAACGTTAGATGAAAACAACAACTGCCGACTCGCGGCTCCGCGAGCTTACCGAAGACTACCTCCGGCTCAAGCACAAGCTCGAACTTGGCGGCGGTCCGGATAAGATCGAGAAAATTCACAAGCAGGGCAAACTTACAGCCCGCGAGCGTATCGAGCTCCTTCTTGATCCCGATTCCTATTCCCAGGAGATAGGACTGCTCGTTGCCTACGACGAATACAAAGGCCAAGCGCCGGCGGCGGCGGTTGTTACAACCGTCGGAAAGATCTCAGGGCGTGAGTGTGTCGTCGTCGCGAATGACGCAACGATCAAGGCCGGCGCGTGGTATCCGGAAACCATCAAAAAGATCTTGCGTGCACAGGAGATCGCGATGCGGAACCGCGTGCCGATCGTTTACCTCGTCGATTCTGCCGGCGTAAATCTTCCATATCAGGGCGGCGTTTTTCCCGGACAATACGGTGCTGCGAGGATCTTTTATTACAATTCGCTGATGCGGCGTTATCTCAAGGTTCCGCAGATCGCCGCCGTCATGGGAATGTGCGTCGCGGGCGGAGCTTATCTGCCGGCCCTGTCCGACGTGATCCTGATGGTCGAGGGCACATCGTTCATGGGCCTCGGCGGTGCGAACCTGGTAAAAGGAGCTACCGGCCAGACCATCGATAACGAAACGCTAGGCGGTGCGATGACGCATAATGCGATATCGGGCGTCGCACATTACCGTACGCCCGATGATAAAGCATGTATTGAAAAGATCCGCGAACTTGTTTCCGAACTCCCGCAGCCCGAGGGTTCGAGAGTCTCTCGTGAGGACAGCCGTCAGCCGTCGGCATCGAGTGAAGAGCTTTACAAGATACTTCCATCCGACCATCGTGCTCCGTACGATATGCACGCGGTTCTTGAGACGTTTCTAGACGAAGGCGGCATCGATGAATTTCAGGCCGATTTTGCTAAGGAGATGATCTGCGGAACGGCACGTATCGATGGCAGGCTTGTCGGGGTTATCGCCAATTCCCGCGGAATGTCGAAAGGCAAACCCGGAACGCCGCCGCGGTTCGGCGGGATCGTCTATACCGAATCGGCGGAGAAGACCGCATACTTTATCGATAATTGCGACCGCCACGGAACGCCGCTGCTCTTTGTCCAAGACGTATCGGGCTTCATGGTCGGGGCGGATGCCGAGCACAGCGGCATCATTCGTGCCGGTGCGAGGTTTGTCGAGGCGATGGCGACCGCCAAAGTTCCGAAGATCGTGCTGACTATCAATCATGCCTCAGGTGCCGGCTATTACGCGATGGCCGGACAGGGTTTCGATCCTGATTTTATCTTCTCGCTCCCGACCGGGCGAATGGGCGTGATGGAAGGCGATTCGGCGGCGGTCGCTATTTTCGGCACGCAGATCGAACGGTTAAAGAAAGAAGGCAAAGAGCCTGACGAGGCAATGCTTGCTGAGATGGAAAAGGTGCGGGAAACATATGATCGCGAGCTCGATGCCAAACACGCTGCTGCACGCGGCCTGGTCGATGCTATCGTTACGCCCGAAGAACTTCGCCCGGCATTGATCCTGGCTATGGAAACCTGTCTTAACACATCAACGCCGCACATCGGTGCGTTCGTCCTACCGAATATTTAGGATCACTTCTCAACCTTGCCGCGGCGTACGTTGAACTTCGGTTCTTTGACCTTCGCTGCTGCGGGCTTTCGCTTAAGCAGCGCTTTCAAGGCGGCTTCGGCGTTCGCGTATGACTCAGGATCATCCTGCGGCTTGCAAGTTATCGCGCGGTCATCGATGAACGCGGCCGCGCGCGGTTTGCCCTGACCGATGTAAACGTCGGCGAACGGAAAGCCGTGGCGTTCGAGCCAGTCAATCACTTTGATCCGCATCTGGCCGGGTGACGACCGGCTTCCGTCGCTGTCGAAATGATCGTCTGAACACCGGCTGGTGAACACAATGATATCGGCGGTCTTCGCGATCGACTTTGCGAATTTCAGAGCACCTGGCAGGGGTTGGCCGATAATGTCGGGCCCGTCCCAGCCGTGATACTCGGCGAGAACGCCGTCGAGGTCGACACACACTCGTGTTTTTTTTGTTTTCGGCTTGCGGACGGGTTTCGGTGCGACGTCACGAAGTCCGGGTTTTGGTGACGGTTTCTTTGCCGCGACCTTTGGCAGCGGACCGGGCCGACTTGCGAGCATTGCCTCGATCGCTTCGCCGCCTTCGAGCCACTGCATCTCGCCCAGTGGGTCAAAGTTATAAATGCGGTTGTAAAGGAGACGCCGCGGATGGCGACCGGGAACACGAAGCCCGTAAGGCAGCGAATCTTTATCGACCTCGCGCCGTGGCGGAAATATCTCGGGCTTTCGCGGCAGGTTCATCTCGTCATAATCAGCACGGATCGAGTCGGCGTAATCGTACACGTCCGCGAGCTTGTATTCTTTATCAAGCAGGGTCCAAATGTGGTAACCGCCGACGCCGTTGCTATCCATCAGGATCGGATCGAGCCCGTCTGCCTGGATGCGGGCACACCATTCGAGCACGGCGGACAAATTGTGCCGGGCGATCTCATCCGCGTTGATCTCTGATTCGTCGTGCAGGTCCACATCGATCGCGAACCATTTGCATGTCGCGTGATCGCTGATCGAATGAAGGCCTATCAGGTGGCCGACCTGCTTTCCCGAAAAATGCCGCTTTAGCTTGTCCATCGTCACCATGTCGGTGCCGGCTTTGCGGCGTTCGGCGACCGGCAGCATAAAGACGCGGACCTCGCCTTTTGATATGGTGTACTGGCTCCACACGTCGCGGCGGTTGACCAGATGCTTCATCGCCCACTCGGCGAGCTTTTCGGAATATGAATCCCATTCCTTAGCTATCCAGAGCAGGCGTTTGTCGTTTCTAAATTCGAGCCAGGGTGCGGGCATCGTTACGCAGCTTTCTCCCATCCGCCGATGAAATTCTTCTCGGCCATTTGCTTGAACATTTCCCGTGCGGCCTTTTCGGTGCTCGCGACCTTGATGTCGCGGTTGAGCGGCGTCTGGCGATTCGGGCTGAAATCGGTAAGGTAGACGACGTAAGCAGGGAAGTCAGGCGTGTCTTCCTTGTTCGTTTTCCAGAGCAGCAGCTTGCGGACCATGGTGTTCTCCTTCATCACCTTGGTGTAGACGGTACGCTCGATCAGCTTGCTTGGTTTTCGTTTCGAAGTGTCGGCGGGTTCGCTCGCAGCCTCGACCTTCACAAGCTCCGTGACCTGGCTAATGCTCGTGTCTTCCGGGCTTGCTTCTTTGTCGTCTCGAATGCGAACGTATTGCGGTGAGATCACGCTCACAAGCGGCATTCTCTGCAGGGCCTCGTAGCGTTCGCCTGTCCATTTGAGGACCATGCGGTTCACGGGGCCGCCCTTTGACCGTTCGGAAATGAGGTCAAGACATGAGATCTCGATCACCGGCCCGGGCTCGATCATTTCATATGCGACGTAATCGTTGTTCACCGCGACGTACTCGGATGGGACGATCCGTTTCTTAAGGTCCTTTACGAACTGTTTGCGGTCTTCGTCACGAAAGCCGCCGCCGACGCGTGTCAGTTCCTGATAGGTGCCGTCGGGCCGCACCACGCCGACCAGCAGATCGTGCAGCATTCCTTTGCGCTGCTCGGTGCCTTCCGAAAATCCGAGGATCGCGACGTCAAGATTATGCTTCACCTTGACCTTATAGGTGCCGATCTTGTCATGGCGAACAACCAAGCCTTCGGCTCCTTCGCCGATCACCCAATCGACAAAGTGCTCCATGATCCCGTCGACGGCATTCACCTTTGTGTGCTCGACGACGTGCACCATCTTGGTCTTGCCGAACCATTTCGAAAGCGTGTCGAAGACCTTCGAGGCGGCCTCGACCGGCTTGCCGTCGAGTTCGACGATGTCGAAAACGGCGAGGCCAATGCCGTCGAGGGCTTTTTTTGAAGCGGGCGTGCGGAGTACACGGAGAACTTGTTCAAGCGAACGGCTGTTCGGTGCTGTATCAAGCAGGTGATATTCGGCGGCGAGCAAGGCGGATTTGACCTTTGCCTTTTTCAGCACGGCTGCGGCTTCTTCCAATGCAGGCAATCCTGCCCGCACGGTCTCATTCGGATTGAGAGAAATGATCGCGTCACCATCGAAGACGAGGAATGCGAATTCACCATCGTATTTCTTGGTGACGTAATAACCTTTCGCCGCCGGGATCTTGGAGATGTCCTGGCCCGACAGAGCTTTCATTACACCGCTCAAGCGACGCTTGTAGCCCTGTGCCAATTGCTGCAGTGATGGATCGGAAAGATCTTTAGCCTTCCCGATGCAGTAGTCGAACTTGCACTTGAATGCTTTCTTGTCGAAACCGGCGTCCATTACGCTTTCACCTCCGGCGGACGCTTGAGCTCCATGTTCGATAGGTGCAGGAGCAGGCAGTAGCTGTCGCCTTTTACCCGGCCTTCAAGAAACGCGTTGTAAGGCTTGCCGCCGCGGTTCATCACGATCGGTTCGTCCGATTGTTCACCACCTCTCAAGAGCAGAAGAGCGTCGCGTTTCGCGAGATCTTCGGCCATCTGAAAGAGGAAATCAAAGGTCAGTCCATTGATGTGCACCAGCTGTTTCGTATTGTTAAAGACAAAGCGGTGAACAGCTTCCTCTTTCTTGATGAACTTGCCGGACCAGCGGACCGGAATATCAGCATTGATGTTCTGCGACATCTTCTGACGCGGACGGCGTTTTGCCAGCGTCCCGTCAGGCTTAAAGATCTTTTCGTATTCCTGCACCAGATGGACAATGCCGCGGGTGGAGACGTAAACCTTTGAGGTTTCAGAAAGGAACATTCCGGTCGATTCCATATCCACCTCAGGGTCACCATCGACGAGCAGCTTGGCGACCTTTTCCAGCTTCTTTGCCTTCTTCAAAATTTCAGGCAGTTCGTGCTGCGTGTCGGCCTTTAGGACACGCTGGTTTGCGGTAGGCTTTCCTTTTGCGTCGACGTAGCGAACCTCTTTGCGTCCCCGAAGGCCGTCGAGCGCGACGACCGCGTCGCGATTATGTGCATTGCTGATATTAATTGCCATCTCGTTCGTCCTCTAATTTGCGGCACCAGCGATCCGTGGGCTCTTTGACTTATCTCCGTCACCAACTCTTGTCTCGAATATCGCCGAGATCAGTACGATTCTTTGAAGTGCGTCACCAGAGCAAGTCAATGAATATTGCGTCACCACTCTGAGATCTCCGTATTTGTTGCCGCCGACATTTCGACGTTACGTCACCACTCGCATCCGTCGAAACTGCGTCACCATTCAGATTTCCGGATTTCCGGATTCATCACGGGTCGCAGCATCGATGATTGCGTCACCAACTCGCCCGAATCGAGATCTCCGTCACCAAGTGCGTCACCACGTTTATAAAAGATCAAAGCTGATATCGTCGGCGGATATTTCCGCCTCTTGCACTGAATCGAGCACCGACGACTGATTGAGTTTCAGGTAACGAAGCTCGGCATCTTTCCCGACGACCATGAACGCGTCCTTGTCGTCACCAAGCACAAATGCGGCGTCGTATTCGAGCCCGCCGCGATAGCTAAAAGGGAATGAGAAGATCTGCTTTGCCGAAAGATGATCTTTCAGATAATCGATGTCCGCTCCCTCAGGTGCATCCAGCATATAAACAGATTTCACCAACAGGCTCAGGTAGTCATCTATTTCCGCCGGCTTTAATTCGTTTGGCGCGTCGAAGGATGACGGAACTTTTTCGATCGCGTCACCATTTATATCGACCGCGACAAGCTCCGTACGGTCAATCGAATCGCCCTTCGCGTTAAGCGTCTCAAGTGCGGTGCCGCCTTTGTCGATGAGCGTCTTACCGTCTGCGGCCAAGACCTTAAGCTCAGCCGGTTTTCCTTTCTCATCGAACGCCTCGACCTCGATCTTGCCGTAAAGGTCGTCCCGGTCGATCCTTTTGAGAACTACCTCGAACTCTTTACCGTCAAGCGAGAACACCAAATTCTTTGCCATCGACACTCCGTAACGAACGTAGAATTATTGTAAACCGTGGCGGTATCTTGCAAGCGGCGGCGACGAACACCAGCAGACACCATCTCGTTCCATCTAGTATATGACCATTATTTGACCCGCGTGGAAATTGCAAAATGCGCGATATGCGCGATATGCATGATTTGCACGATCTGAATAGCAAATACTTCGTGGGGCAAAAAAGCGGCCTTAAAGACCGCTTGTTCACATTCAACTTTTTCGATATCTACGTCCGCGGATCAGGAGCCGTGTCCGGCCCCAATGCTCCCGAGTCGTCGTAGCCGACAACTCCGGGGGGTTCGTCCTCGAGGTCCATCGGATTCTCGGCAGCGGCTTCGTCACCATCCTGGCCGGTAGCAGCATTATCTACGTGCTGTTTGGGGCCGCCGGTTCCCGGGAGCTTCATCTCTTCCGGTTGACCCGGCTGATCCGGTGGTGCATCAGTCGGCCGCCAAGCTTCCTGGTCGCCGTCGTCCTGATTCTTCACATCTTCATGATCCGGTTCGTATTCTTTTTCCTGTGGTTTCGACATTAAAATCACCCTCCGTGTCTTCTAGAAATTACATTATTCCCGAGCTTTTTCTGCGATGCTTGAGACCGCCCGGATCTGCGCTGTTTTCCGGTGCCGCACTTGTGTGTACCGGTGCCGCCTTTGGTTGACCGGCCTTTTTGGCCTTGCCGAGCACTTTTTCGATATGAGGCTTGACCTTGTCCAACTCGTCCGGCTTGACCAAATAAAAATCTGCTCCAGCCGCGAACGCGTGATTCTTATCGACTTCACGATCGAGCGCACTGTAGATCGTTATGGGCGTGTACGGCTGAGTTTTCCTAATGTGTCTGCAAAGCTCGATCGCGGTGAGATCGGGCAAGCAATAGTCCAATAGATATAGATCGAAAAATTCCGAGTCGATCAGTTCAAGGGCCTGCTTGCCATCGATGGCGGTCGCGACGTCGTAACCATTCTCGTCTTTGAGCAGGTACTCCATCATCTCGCAATTCGCCGGATCATCGTCGACGTATAAAATTCGTGGGGGTACAGACATAACAACACCTCTAGAGATAAAACGGCCCCGCGGATGAACCACGGGGCCACTAGAATGGGCTATACTGCCCTACGTCCCGTCACTAGCTGAATGACTAGTACAATGACTGCCAATACTAGCAAAATGTGAATAAGATTACCCACAGCTGCTCCTGCGAATCCGAATCCTAGAGCCCAAAGAACTAATAGAATGATAAGTATTGTCCAAAGCATAGTTTTTCTCCTCTTGTTTTGCGGCCAGTGGCCTCCTTCTTACCCCTAGTTACGCGGCTCGTTTACCACTGCCGCCCGACTTTGCTCCGGACCTAGATCCGGATCCTCCCGAAGCTTTCTTCGACGTGCCTGCTTGCTTCACTTTTGAAGCCACAGTCGATGTTTTTGTAGAACCCGATGATGCACCTTTTTTCGCAGAAGTGCCAGATGTTTTCTTCGCCGTTGAACTTGAGCCCTTCGCGGGCGTTCTGGATGTTGAACGGGTTGAGCTTTTTGCAGTTCCGGTCTTCCTCGTAGCAGTGCCCTTTTTCCCGTTTCCGGCCGCCTCGTTAAGATTCTTGCTCTTATCGGCGAGTACCTCGCTCCCGGCTTCGGCTGCACCCCTGACCGCACCCGCTGCTACGGTCGAGACAACCTCGCCGATCAGTTCTGCCGTGCTCGTAAGCAACGAGCTTCCTGCAGTCTTTGCGGCTGAGCCGGCTTTCTTCGCAGTCTTTTTCAGAGTCGCGGTCTTTTTCAGAGTCGTTCCGACCGATGAACTGCGGTTCGATGATCGCGAGCCTGTCGACTTCGAGGAACTGGTCTTAGACTTTGTCGCCGTTGTCGCTTTCTTGGCCGATGTTTTTGTGCCTGCTGTTTTAGCCATGGGTCCCTCCGCTAAAAATCCGCTTTATAGCATTTCGCCGCGTGCGTGTTTTGCACGAGCTGCACCGATCGCGGTCTTCACGCTCTTCTCTTCCTCAGGCGGCGGCAGAACGGCCGGCATTCCGAGTGAATCGATCCAAAGTTCACGTGTCCATCCCTTTGTATGGTGATAGTGCTCGTCCTCTTCTTCCTTAACCTCATCAAAACCCGCCTGAAGGACCTTCTTCATCTCTCCGGTCGCCTTTTCAGCAACCATACCGATGAGTTCCCAATTCTGGTGGTCCTTAGTCTCGCCGTGTACGACACACTCTCCGGCAACGAGCTCGGCCGCTTCAGGCTTATCATTCGCCTTTGCCATTTCCATAGCTTTTACTAGCGAATTTCCGATGTGGCGGACCACCATACGGCCCGGAGTTTCAGCAGCCGGATCTAGTCCAAGCTCAGCAAACATGGTCTCGTATATTTCAACGTGCTTTTTCGTCTGTTCGAGATATTCTTCCCATTCTTTCTTCAGATCTTCATTGATCGCACAGCTGATCGCAGTCTTATAGATCTCAACCCCGCCAAGCTCTGTTTCGAGCCCCTGATATAAAAGTTCGTGTACCTGTTCCTTATTCATCTCTCCAAGTCTCCTTCCGTTCTCCGTATGATTTTCGAACGCAATCCCAATCTTGCAAGAGTAAGTGCAAGCGGTGTTCCAAAGAGTGTTCGCACGGAGAAATATCCGCGTCCTCAACGGGATACGGTGAACAAGGCCTAAATCTTGGTGACTTACTTTAGAATGCCGATAAGATCTGAGTAATCTTGAATAGCGGCGCGAATTACTTCATATGAGGCCTCGCGGCCGTATGAGTAAGCGATCTGGCAAACGTTTGGCGCGTCTGGTAGTGATTTGTAGGTTAGAAAGTAGTGCTCAAATCGCTCAAGTATTCCTTTTGGAAGCTGGGCGATCTCTTCGTACTGTTCGAAGACCTTGTCGCCTTTTAGAACGGCGATGATCTTGTCGTCGGCCTCGTTGTCGTCAACCAGACAAAATCCGCCGATCGGACGTGCTTTAAGGATAATGTCGCCACGTGGAATGTGGTGCTCGGAAAGAACAAGTATATCGAGCGGATCACCATCGCCGCCGATTATTGAGATATCGGTCTTTGCACGAGCGAGGTTTGCGATCGTGTCTTTGCAGTAGGTCTGCGGGATAAAGCCGTAGTTCGCAGGAACAACGTTCGAGTATTGCTGCGGCCGATCGATCTTCAGGTAACCGGTCTCTTTATCGACCTCGTACTTTACCGTGTCCCGAGGGACGATCTCGATGAATACAGTGACTTCATCGGGAGCATCCGGCCCGATAGGTACGCCATGCCAAGGGTGAGCTTTGTCGGTCCTGAACATACAGCTATTATTGGTCGTGGCCGGAATTATGTCTAACGCACTTACGATCGAAAGCGCCGAGAACGTTCTAACCATTCGATTTTCAAGGCCCGAGATCAGAAATCCTCTGTCAATAGAAGTCCTGAATACGATAAGCGATGCGATAGGGTCCGCCGACCGATTTGACGAGGTGGTCTTTAAGGGAAGCGGCGGCGTTTTTGCTTCCGGGGCGAACCTAAAGGAGATCGACGGACTCGCTCACGAAGAGGTGCGAGGTTTTGCGAAACGCGGACAGGAGCTGATGAATCGCATTGCGCACCTTTCATCTAAAACGACAGCCATCGTGAACGGCCCGTGTTACGGCGGTGCACTGGATCTGGCATTGGCATGCGACCGGAGGATCGCTTTGCCGAACGCAACGTTTTGTCATCCGGGAGCCGGTCTTGGAATCATGACCGGTTGGGGCGGGACCCAGAGGCTTCCGAGGCTTATAGGGGACGCGAACGCGCTTGAAATGTTCTTTACCGCAGAACCTATCGACGCAAACGAGGCACTGCGGATCGGGCTTGTTGATGAGATCGCGAAATCGTGAGCGGAAGATCGGGCGAATTGCACCTGTTGCAGCAAGCGCTTATCATTCTCACTTATGAAGGTTCAATTAGTGGATATCGCACATGCACGGTCCGGTGACAAGGGCGACACAGCGAATGTCGGGTTGATAGCTCTTCGCGACGAACTTTACCCGCTGCTTGTGGAAAATGTGACGGCCGAGGCCGTGAAAGAGCATTTTGGCCCGATGGTCAAAGGCGATGTCGAGCGGTTCGAACTGCCGAACCTCGGGGCTTTGAACTTTCTGCTGCACGGCTCGCTGGGCGGCGGCGGAACTCTTAGCTTGATGACCGATGCGCAGGGCAAGACGTTTTCGACCGCACTGCTGCGAATGTATATAGACATCCCGGAAGACCAAGCTGCTTCGCTCGGGATCGCTTCCTGATATTTATGAGCGAACTTCTGATATCTGAAGAAGATTCGATACTTTTTCTCACATTAAACCGGCCCGATAAGCGGAATGCGCTGAATGATGCATTGATCGGCCATCTGCAGGCTGCGTTGTCATCAGTCGACGAGACGATCGCAGCGGTAATTATTCGCGGCGCGGGAAAGGACTTTTGTTCTGGTGCCGATCTCGCCTCGCTACAAAAGATCGCGAATGCAACGTACGAAGAGAACCTCGAAGACGCGGCGCAGCTTGCTGATCTGTTCGACCTGATACGGAATCTTCCGGTGCCGGTCATCGCAGCAGTTCATGGACGGGCATTGGCAGGCGGCTGCGGGCTGGCGACGGCATGCGATCTGGTTGTCGCGACCGAGTCGGCCCGATTTGGTTACCCCGAGGTCAAGATCGGTTTCGTTCCGGCGATCGTGACCGCAATATTGCGACGAAACGTTTCGGAAAAACAGGCCTTTGAACTGATAACACGCGGTTTTGAACTCGATTCTGCCACTGCAAAACAGCTCGGGCTCGTGAATCAGATCTGCGGCGACGACCAGCTCGAAGAATTTATCTCCGAATACGCCGGTGCCTACCGGAAGCTCAGCCGCTCCGCGGTGAGAATGAGTAAATCGCTGCTGTACGAAATGGATTCACAAAACTTCCCGACTTCAATGGAAATGGGCATCGAAACGAACGCCCGCGCCAGAATGACGGAAGATTGTAAAAAGGGAATCGCTAAGTTCCTGGCGAAATGATAAAAATTGGTTCTGAGTTGAGAGGACTGAACTAACCTCTCAGACACACCTTGATCGGCAATCAACTATGCCTCGACAATATCGACCTTTGTCTCGATCAGCGATTTTGGGATAAGAGCAGGGAAGTAGGCCATTATTTCTTCGACCTTTGGCCTGCCGCCGGCAAAGCCTGTGACGGCAGGCGGGCCGGTCAGGATCAACGGGGCGATCTCTTTTGTAAAGCGTTCGACGTCGGCCTTGTTCTGCCCGCGAACGCCCACGCGGAGCTGAACCTCAGGAATATCGGGCGACGGTTCACCAGCGAGGTGGCCGTGCGTTGCACTAACACCTACGAATTCGGTCAGTATCACATCAAACTTTAAGCCGAGCCGGTCAATGCGATCACGGAGAACGCGGTCGGCAGCCATGGCCTTTTCGTAAGCTTCGGGCCACGAATAGACTAGCGTACCTACTGCCTTCCAGCCATCGGAATATGCGATCGACACCTTGTAAAACTCAGTATTCGGACTTCCGGTGATGCCGTAAACGCGGACGCGGTTGTTACCCTGCTGCTCGAGCCGGATCGATGAAAAATCGGCGACGACGTCTGGCGTAATATAAGCTTTGGGGTCGCCCATCTCGTAAAGCAGCTGTTCTTTGATCGATTGAACGCTGACGCGTCCGCCGGTGCCCTCGTGCTTGGTGATCACAAACTCGCCGGTCGGCTGAGCTTCGACTATCGGGAAGCCGACGTTGCCGAGATTTGGGATATTCTTCCAGTCGTACTGGCAATTCCCGCCAGAAGATTGTGCTCCGCATTCGATGATATGGCCCGCGATCGTGCCTGCAGAAAGCAGGTCCCAGTCCTCAAACGTCCAGCCAAACTCGTGCATCAGCGGAGCGAGCGTAAGGCCGGTATCGGTCAGACGCCCGCCGACGACTATCTGAGCGCCTTTGTCCAGAGCTTCGACCAACCCAGACGCGCCAAGATAAACGTTCGCGGCCTGCACCTTGTCGCGGATCGCGCTTAGCGGCTCGCCGGTGTCCATGTTGTTTATCTCGATGCCTTTTTCAAAGAATTCGTCGAGCCGCGGCAGGATATCATCCCCAGTGACGACGCCGACCTTTAATTTGCCCGAGAGCCCGAGTTCTTTCGCGGTGTCGACCAGAGCATCAGCACAGCCGCGGACGTTAACACCGCCGGCATTTGAAAGGACCTTGATGTTTTTTTCAACACAGTCAGGCAATATCTCGCGCATCAAGGTGACAAAATCGCGTGCATAACCTGCGTTCGGGTCACGCTGACGCTGCTTTTGCACGATGCTCATCGTAACCTCAGCGAGGTAGTCGAGCATTAGATAATCGATCGGGCCATTTCGAACCTGATCGACCGGAGCGCTTAAAAGGTCGCCCCAAAAACCCTGTCCGCTGGCGACCCTGACGGTGTTCTTCATATATGAAAGATTAGAAACCAAAAAAGAAAAACGGTCAACGAGCGTGAATTCGCCCGTTGACCGCCTTTCTTAATCTCCGGTAAAACTATTGATCGCCAACCACGGCTTTCTTAGTCGCGGAAGCGCCTGTCTTAGACGCGAACCAAACACGCTTTGAAACCCATTTGGTACCGTCCCAGGTTTTAACTGTCGCCCACTTGCCGCCTTCGTACGATTTCTCGGCAACATTCTCGGTAACGACGAGCGCTTTGTTACCAAAGGTCTTGGTACCGCTCGCCGCCTTTTTCGTGCCGTCGACCGTCTTGTCAGCAACGACGTCGGCTCCGTCGGTCACGACGTCGGCCGTTTTCTTGGCGGCATCAACCGTCACGTCCTTTGTCTTTCCTGCTGCGTCTTTCACGGTATCTACGATCTGTGCGTTCGCAGTACCTGCCGAGACGAGGCCGAGAACGAATGCGAATGAAATTAACGCGAATGTCTTGATCTTCATATATTTACTCCTTTCTCACAAAACTGTATCGAATTGGTCCTATATGAATAAATCACGCACTTGGCGTGCCAACCTACACGGCGGCACGAACATTTGCATTTATATATGTGACGATCTCCTCCGTCGAGGTGCCGGGCAGGAAAACTTCGGAGACGCCGCGAGCTTTTAGGTCAGCAATATCTTCGGTCGGTACGATGCCGCCAACCAGCACGAGCGTGTCGTCCATGCCATTTTCGCGAAGCAGATCCACGATACGCGGGCAAAGCGTCTTATGGGCACCGCTCAAGATCGAGATGCCGACCGCATCGACGTCTTCCTGAAGAGCGGCTGATGCGATCATTTCGGGCGTCTGACGCAGCCCGGTGTAGATCACCTCCATTCCGGCGTCGCGTAGAGCGCGGGCAATTACCTTGGCTCCGCGATCGTGCCCGTCCAGGCCGGGCTTGGCTACTAAAACTCTGATCTTTCGTTCGTTCATTTGTGGCTAAAGTATATTAGCGAACGAACCTCGCGAGCAAACCGTCTCGTTTGATGAAGGGCGCGATCTCGGCCCACGAGAATCTGAATTCGCCCTCCGGAGCCAAGGCTTTTATCGCGTTGCCAAAACCGAATTCGTAGATGAATGCGACTCCGGCCATATCGACGACGAAGTTCGAAAGTTCTTTTTCGGTGAAGTCGGTGTATTCAAAAAGATGCCGAGGATCTTCGTTCGGATCCCAATCCGGATGCTTCTTAATGTCCGCGATGCCTTCTTCGACCCGGGCGTCCTGTTTTTTCTTCACTGCTGCCGTCAAACCCGGAAGGTCAACGAAAACATCTTCGGGCGACAGACGTTTGCCGTTCACGGTGTCGATGACGACATATTTGGTGACAGAGCTCATGTAAGCCCCGCTGCCCTCCATCCACAACATCATTGTCAGGATGCCGTTATCATTATAGATCTCGTCATAGTCGGCTTCGTATAACCACTGGTATTCAGTCGTCTCTTCTTTGATGTTGATCTCAAGAACGTTTGCCGGGTCGATGGCGGCTGTGATCTTTCTCGAAAGCTCGGGATTGGCCGCGGTCGCGATCGGTCGCCTGATCTTGAATGACTTCTTTTCGCCGACAATATTTCCCGCACGTTTGTAGACCTGTTCCTTCGGCGTTACCTTGACGGCTTGAGCGAAGGCGCCGACGCAAAGGATCGCTGAAAGAAAGAATAATGAAAGGATTCGATTCGCCATATTTGTGATGACCGCCGGCAACAGACTATCGGCGGTCCATATCAGGAGACGCGAAAACGCAGCGTAATTTGCCTGCGAAAGTCTCGCGAGTTTTAATTTCACGCCACATTTCCACCCAACTGTGAGTGTTGATCCACAACGGGTTGTAACTGCGGACGGGCTTGATGATCCCGTAACGCGGTTCTTCGGTTTCAGGCACGAACGATCCGAACACCTTGTCCCAGATGATCAGCACGCCCGCGTAATTTTTATCGAGATACGGGTTGTTCACGCCGTGATGCACGCGGTGGTGCGAAGGCGTGTTAAGAACATGCTCGAGAGGGCCGAGACGGTCGATAAGTTTTGTATGGATCCAAAACTGGTATATCAGATTGAATCCGTGCATCAGTGCGAACATCCAAGGAGCGAAGCCGAGAAGCATTATCGGCGTATAGAACAGCCAGTGCAGCGTGCCGCTGAACCAGCTTTGCCGGACCGCGACGCTCAGGTTGTAGTATTCGCTGGAATGGTGGACCACGTGAAAGTTCCAAAATAGCCGCATCTCATGGCTTGCACGATGAAAGACGTAGTAGGCGAGGTCATCGACGAAAAAGAGAACTACCCACGTCCACCATGCCTCGGCAGGGAATTTGTACGGAGCAAGTTCGTAAGCAGCGGTGTATATGGCTACAAAGAAAAGAGCGAAGATCGCCCCGAACACGACGCTAATGAATCCGATCAGGATATTGGTCCAGGCATCGCGGGCAAGGTACGTATCGGGGACACCCTTTCGACGCGCATACCAGGCCTCGATCGCGATCAAGGCGGCGAAGATCGGTATAGCGATGACGGTCGGATTAAGCACGATGATATTTACGCGTACGGCGATATTCTAACACCTTCGAGGCGTGGATCGAGAGAATTGAGATCTATGGAAATTACCTGAAGGACCCTTCGGCTCGTACCCTTCCAAAGGCATCGTCTCGCTGTCGAAAAAACGGCCGCATTGCTGTAAACTATTTATTTATGCCGCTCCTAAAAATCGTGCATTATCCAGAGCCGGTCCTACTGACGGTCGGGCGTCCGGTTGGCGATGAAGAGTTTCAGAACGGTCTGCCTGCGACGGTCGAAAGTATGTTCGAGACGATGCGAGACGCGGGCGGCGTCGGGCTGGCGGCACCGCAGGTCGGCATCTCTAAACGCTTTTTTGTGATGGACGTGCCAGACGAGGAAGGGCGGGCAAACCCGCTGGTCTTCATCAATCCGGAGATCGTATCGGTTGAAGGCGAACAGGTCGGCGATGAAGGATGTCTCTCGTTTCCCGGGCTTTATCAGACTGTTCGTCGCGATATGCGAGTGATCGTCCGGGCTCAGGATATCAAGGGCGAAGCTTTCGAGGCTGATATGACGAACCTCGCCGCCAGGTGCATTCTCCATGAAACCGACCATTGTGACGGTATTGTGTTCCTGGACCGGATGACCGTGTTAAAGCGTGAGCTCGCTAAAAGAAAGATCAAGCGGCTGCAGAAGACCGGCGAGTGGGACTGATCCGCGGCGCTAAGTAATCAGAGGATAATAAAACTATGCAAACACAGAGAGTTTTAGACGAATTTAAGAACGAACCGTTTACCGATTTTTCGAAACCTGAGAACGCGAAAGCGATGAAGGCCGCGATCGAGAAGGTCAGGTTGGAGCTTGGCCGCGAGTATCCATGCCTCATCAACGGCGAGAAGGTGACTCTCGAGTCGAAATTCGAAAGCCGTAACCCGGCAAAGAAGGACGAGGTCGTCGGGGTCTTCTCAGAGGTTGATACCGACACTTCGCTGGTCGAGCGGGCGATCGATGCCGCCACGGAAGCGTTCAAAACATGGCAGTACGTGCCGTACGCTGAGCGTGCAGAGTACTTATTTAAGGCGGCGGAGATCATTCGTCAGCGAAAGCATGAGTTTTCTGCGTGGATGGTCCTCGAGGTCGCAAAAACGTGGCCTGAGGCCGATGGCGATACCGCCGAAGCGATCGATTTCCTTGAGTTTTACGGCCGCGAGATGCTCCGCTGGGGACAAGAGCAGCCGGTGACGCGTATCCCGGGCGAGAAGAATCATTTGGAATACATTCCGCTTGGTGTCGGTGCCGTAATTCCGCCGTGGAACTTTCCGCTCGCGATCATGGCCGGGATGACGATGGCTGCAGTCGTCACGGGCAATACGGTCGTGCTCAAGCCTTCATCCGATTCGCCGACGATCGCTGCGAAATTCATCGAAGTTCTCGAGGAGATCGGACTGCCGAACGGTGTCGTGAACTTTCTCACCGGCAGCTCTGAGACTGGCGAGGCGATGACGACAAGCCCGAAGACGCGGTTCATCTCGTTCACCGGCTCAAAAGGCGTCGGCCTGCACATCAATGAGGTCGCAGCGAAACACCGCGACGGTCAGATATGGATCAAGCGTGTGATCGCCGAGATGGGCGGAAAGGACGCGATCGTTGTCGCGGATGATGCGGACCTCGAGTCGGCGGCGACTGGCATTGTACAAGCGGCGTTTGGTTTCCAGGGGCAAAAGTGTTCCGCGTGCTCGCGTTTGATCGTTGATGAAAAGGTCCACGACGAGCTGCTTGAAAAGGTAGTAAAACTTACCGAGCAACTGAATGTTGGCCAGCCGACCGATGGTTCAACGAACGTTGCCGCGGTAATCAACAAACGGGCCTACGACAAAACGCTGGATTACATTAAGAAGGGCGTGGATGAAGGCGGCGAGATCGTTCAGGGCGGTACCGGCGACGATGCGAACGGATATTTCATTCTTCCGACAATCATCGACGGTGTGAATCAAGGCGATACGATCGAGCAGGAAGAGATATTTGCGCCGGTGCTTGCAGTGATCAAGGCAAAAGATTTCGATCACGCGCTTGAGATCGCGAACGGGACGCAGTTCGGACTGACGGGGTCGCTCTATTCGGCATCCGAGGAACGGCTCGAGCGTGCGAGACGCGAATTTCACGTCGGGAATCTGTACCTTAACCGAAAGTGCACAGGCGCGTTGGTTGGCGTGCATCCGTTCGGAGGATTCAATATGAGCGGAACCGATTCTAAGGCAGGCGGCCGCGAGTATCTGCTGCAGTTCATGCAGGGCAAATCGATCGCCGAGAAGATCTAAATGAAGAAATTCCGTTTGGCTTTAAAGACAGCAGCTGCGGCGGTGATCATTATGGTGACCTCCGGCAGCCTGGCCGCACAGCGACCGACGACACCTAGAGGCGACGTTAAGAACGTCGTTTTTGCCGTCCTTAACGATGGCAAGATGATCGAGCCGATCGGTTACATCGAAGCCGGTTTGCTTCGTCCGCCTGTGGCCGGTGACGCGGATAGCGATCTTATTCGGGAATTCAACACGGCCTATTACAAAAAAGGTAAAGCGTTTGATCTGATCTTCGGCGGAAAAAAGAACGGGACTGTCACTGTACAAAGCTCCGATCACACGGCGGAGTGTTCAAAGAACATGGCACAGGTGACCGTCGGCTCGACTCGTGCCAAACTCGCGGGCAAGGTCATGGGGCTCGCAACAAATCTGACGCTTCGAAAACCGGGCAGCGGCGTTCGAAGGCTGCCAACGAAAGAGGAACGAGCGGCAGCCGAGTCGATCGTACGGGCAGAGATGCGAAAACAGGGAAACGCCGCGTCGCTCCTTAAGAATCTGCGTTCGCATAACCTGACGGCTCTCGACTTTGAGAATGATGGGACGATCGAGATGGTCGGCTCTTACTGGATCGAACCGAACGCGAAGACCCGCAACATGTTGTTCTTCATAGCGGAAAAGAATGATGTCGGCGATCATGTGATGTCTTACGGCAAATACAATTCGATCACCGAAGAGAATGTCATGAGCGGCGAGATCGCGGTTCTGGACACCGGCGTCTATCATGAACTGTTGCTCGATATTATGGATGTGAACGGCGACGGCGTCAGCGAAGTGTTCACGTACGTACAATCATTCGAAGGTGCTGGCTTCAACGCTTATCGACGCGTCGATGGCAAGTGGAACTCGTTTCACGAATTCTCGAACTATCACTGCGGGTATTAGTCCCACAGGCACCGGAAATTCGGCAACAGCGGTAGCCGCCGTTGTTGCCTTTTGATTTGAGATGAAGATCGTTTTCATGGGCACGCCGCAGGCGGCCGTCCCGTCACTGGATAAATTAGTTCGGGCCGGTCACGAGATCGCGGCAGTTTATACGCAGCCCGACCGACCGTCAGGGCGCGGGAAACACATTCTGTTTTCGCCCGTAAAGCAGTTTGCCATCGAGCACGGTATACCCGTACTGCAGCCGGCAAAGATCAGGAGTGCGGAATCGATCGAAGAGTTCAAGGCATTTAACGCTGACGTCGCCGTGGTTGTCGCATACGGCCGGATCTTACCTGACGAATACCTAAATGCCTTCAAATTCGGGGCTGTTAATGTCCATTTTTCGCTGCTCCCGAAATATCGCGGAGCTGCACCCGTGAATTGGGCGATCGTGAACGGCGAGACTGCAACAGGCGTCACTACAATGAAGATGGATTCGGGCCTAGATACCGGCGATGTCCTGCTTCAGATCGAGACCGAGATCGGTGAGAATGAGAATTCAGCTGATCTGATGGTTCGGCTTGCGGACATAGGTGCCGAGGTTTTGATCGACACGATCGCCCGCATTGACGCGATAGAGCCGGTCCCGCAAGACCACTCATTAGCTACGCTGGCTCCAATGATGTGCAAGCGGGATGGCCTGATCGACTGGTCAATGACCGCCGGCGACATACGAAATCGCATTCGTGGTTTCCAGCCGTTTCCTACAGCATTCAGCTATCTCGCCGGTAAACGAGTGACAATGTGGGAAGCCGAGATCGCTGAAACCGCATCTGATAACCTCACGCCCGGCGCTGTTGTGTCGCTCGATCGCGGCATCAATGTCGCTTGCGGCGATGGAACGGTGTTGAGGATCACTGAGCTGCAGATGGAAGGAAAACGCCGTATAGATTGGAAGAACTTTGCGAACGGAAACCGCGTCGATGCGGGCGTGCAATTCACAGATCATGCGGCAGGCCGATGATGTAATGACGACGAGCTACGAAGTGGTCACATTTTACGAATTCAAGCCGATCGCGGAGCCAGATCTAATAACGGTCCGCAAGTCGCTGCTTGAGGCGATGTCGCGCTATCAGATATTGGGGACGGTAATAGTCGCGACCGAAGGTTTTAACGCTACCGTCTCGGGTTCGCCCGAGTTGCTGAGGCAGTTTATCGCTGAGGCGAACGCGATCCTCGACACCGAGATACGATACAAGTCTTCCTATCACTACGAACCTCCGTTCAAGCGGGCCAAAGTAAAGGTAAAACGCGAGATCGTAACTCTTGGCCTGCCCGTCGATGTCTCTCTTGGCGAGGGCACGCACGTTGATCCCAGGGAATGGAATGACGTGATCAGCCGTGACGATGTGTTCGTGCTCGACACGCGAAACAGCTACGAATATAAGACCGGGACATTTGTCGGTGCCGTGGATCCTGAAACCGACAAGTTCAGCGAACTGCCGGCATTTGTCGAGGAGCATTTAGACCCGGAACGCCATCGTGCGATCGCGATGTTCTGCACCGGCGGGATACGTTGTGAAAAGTTTGCGCCGTACATGCGGGCTAAGGGTTTTGATACCGTTTACCAGCTGCAGGGTGGGATACTGAACTATCTCGAAAAGGTTCCCAAAGAACAGCAGCTTTGGAATGGCGAGTGTTTCGTTTTTGATGAACGTATCTCTGTCGACGCTGAACTTAGCAAGGGAACGGCGGCTGATCTCTCGCTCCCGAAATCCGAGGAAGGCGAATGATGATCTCGCCGGCACGCCTCGCTGCGTTTGATATCCTGCAGGCGATCGAAACTGACAGTGCGTTCTCGTCGTCATTATTAGCCCAGATCGATCCTCAGCTAGATCCACGGGACAGATCGCTTTGTCATGAACTTGTTCATGGCGTACTTCGCAGGCAGATGCTCTTGGATCGGGCGATCGACCATTTCGCCGCGGGTAAGAAGCTCGACCGGGCCGTGCGCATCGCTTGCCGGATCGGGCTGTATCAAAAATGGTACCTTGACCGTGTTCCGGTGCATTCGATCGTCAACGAGAGTGTTAATCTCACCGCACGTGCACGAAAATCGTCCGCAAAGGGTTTCGTCAACGCGTTCCTGCGACGCGCTCCATCGTCGCCTCCAAACTTTGAATATCGAGACGACCTTGATCGGATCTCTACCGTAACGTCGCATCCGAGAATGCTTATCGAAAGATGGGCCGACCAGTTCGGGATCGAAAGAGCCGAAGCGATCGCTGTGGCTAATAATGAACAACCAAACCTTTCGTTTAGGATGACGAACAAGGGCATTGATCCGGGAGAACTCGACAGTGTTACGCCGCACGCGTTTATTCCAGGAGCGTATATCGCCGAAAAAGTCAGCGAAGGGTTATTGCGGTCCGCCGACGCTGGTGAGATTTATTTTCAAGACGAAGCGTCACAAATGGTGGGTTTAGCCGTGGCGTCGGAAGGCGGAGGCGTGATCATGGACGTTTGTGCGGCTCCGGGCGGCAAGACAGGAATGATCGCGATCGGCAATGCGAGATCGACGATCGTTGCAGGCGACAGATCGGGATCCAGGCTTCGGCAGATGAGAGAGCTTCTCGTTCTTCAGGGAATCAACACCGTAAACATCGTCCAACATGATGCGGTAAACCCTCTGCCATATGCGGAGCGATCGTTTGATCTCGTGTTCGTCGACGCCCCGTGCAGCGGGACAGGGACGATCCGGCACAATCCGGAACTTCGGTACCACGTTTCGAACGACTCGATCGCGGTAAATGCTTTGAAACAACGGGAGATACTCGAGAATGCATCAAAGTTGGTCAAGCCCGGCGGCGCTTTGTACTACACAACCTGTTCGCTTGAACGTGCAGAGAACGAGGAAGTAGTGCGGGCATTTTCCGTTGCCGATGACAGGTTTGTGGCCCGTCTGCCTAAGGTTAACAAGGAGTTTGTGACGTCCGATGGTTTTGCACGGACTTTCCCCGACCGGGACCGCATGGACGGGTTCTTTATAGCCGCCTTCCAAAGGGTTTGAACGAGAGGTCAAAAGGCAATTAGTTTGCCCGATTGCTTGTTTAGCCGGGGCAAAATGGTAGAATCTAGCTGTTTATTCAGGTGTCTCAATGAGCATAATCAATCAGGGCCTAAATGCGGTAGGAAAGCTTTTGCTTTTGGCGGTACTGCTTGCGACGTTTCTCGCGAGTATGGCGGGCGTAGTTTATATGTCGCTCGCCGGTGACGAGATCAAGGTGCCTGAGCTCGTTGGCAAGGATTTTGTTGAAAGCGAACAGGAACTGGCGGCTCTGGGCCTGAAGATAAAGCGGCGGGCCGACCGGCCGAGTGCCGAAAAGATCAATACGGTGCTCGAGCAGCTGCCCCGTGCCGGTGAAACGGTCAAGACGGGCCAGCTCATTCTGGTAGTGACAAGCAAAGCCGGGCTTGATGCGGATACGCCTAAATCGCTCATCGAGGATATCGAATCGGACGACACTGAAAAGATCGAAGAAATGATCTCGGATAAGCCCAAAAAGGCGAAACCGAGCACCAATAGCAATACAGCTAAGAAGACCGCTGATACAAAGCGGGACGTAATATCTAATACGGCGACGAAGCCGGAACCTGACAACACTAAACCGGCTGTCGACGAAATGCCAAAGCCGGCCGAGCCGTCGCGGTCGCCTGATTCTCCTCCGGCAGAGCGAAATCGCAGCGAACCTGTGAAACCGGCCGCGAAACCGACGCCGCGACCGTAGATCATAAATGCAACCCGCGGGCCTACGCGAAGCAACAAAGCACTTGAATTGTGGGAATGTTTGAAATTGCTCCATCGATACTCGCCGCTGACTTTGCACGGTTAGCAGAAGAGATCGCAGCGATAGAATCGGGCGGGGCGACCGTGCTTCACGTTGATGTTATGGACGGCCATTTCGTCCCTAACATTACGATCGGCCTCCCGGTCGTGAAGTCACTGCGAAAAGCGACAAAGTTAACAATTGATACGCACCTGATGATAACCGAACCGGGACGTTATGCGGCCCAGTTCGTCGAAGCAGGTGCAGATATGGTCTCTGTCCATATCGAGATCGACCCGCACATAAACCGAACGCTGACTTCGATACGGGATGCGGGTGGCAAGGCAGGCATCGTTGTTAATCCAGCAACGCCGCTTTCCGCGATCGAGGAAGCGATACTTGACGCAGATTTTGTTCTTTTAATGTCGGTGAATCCGGGCTTTGGCGGCCAGAGATTCATTCCGTCCGTCCTGCCGAAAATACGCAGGCTGCGCGATATGATCCGTGAACGCGGACTTTCTGTCCGAATTGAGATCGATGGCGGCGTTGACGCAGATAATATTGCCGAAGTAGTGGAAGCCGGGGCGGAGATCATCGTTGCTGGTTCCGCGGTTTTCGGAAAACCTGATCCGGCTGCCGCGGTTCGCGAGATGATAGATAAGGCGACGGTCTGGGTTTAGGCCCCGGTGATCTAAGTTTTTATTATGAAGAGTTTTTTATTTATAGCGCTTGTTTCGATGCTTTTCTTGGCTGTGGGCCCAAGTGCTTTCGCGCAGGGCGACGGCACGGCGTCGCAGCGGCTTGAGGTAATGAAACAGCGACTTGAGACGGTTCGCCGCTCTGCTTCAAGCTCGATCTCCGTTCTTCGTGATGAAGGTGATGGCGATAAGGAAGCCAAGGAAAACGCCGATTCGCCGCTAAACCGGCTGCGTTCGATCGAAAAGGAAGCCTCGTCGCTGCAATCCGAGGTCAACAGCCTGAGGGGCAAGGTTGATCGATCGGAAAAGTTTGAAGCGTCCGATGTCGATCAGCTTGAGCAGCGCGTCGCTGAGCTGCAGACGCGTGCGGATAAGGTTTTTGTTGAGACCGCATCGGCACGAGCGAATCCTGAATCGGATGTAGGCAAGCTTCGCGAGACCAAGAAGAAAAAGAAGTTTCTCGGTATCTTTGGCGGCGGCGGCAGTGACGAGTATGACGAGCTGATCGGCTCTGTCACGCCCGGGCGCGACCGTGAGCTCTTTGTTGTAGCTACGCGTGAGATCCGCAAGAAAAATTTTGACGTCGGACGTCTGCTGTTCCAGACGATCGTAACAACTTATCCCGATTCGCCTTATCTGCCGATGGCAAAGCTCGCCATCGCAGATTCATTCTTTCTAGAAGGCTCGACAAGCGGCCTGATACAGGCGATAGCTTCGTACCAGGACTGGCTTACGTTCTTCCCGACGCATCCGCTTGCGGACCGTGTCGTGCTGAAGATCGCTGAATCTGAGATGCGTCAGATAGGTCTTCCCGACCGCGATGCGACGCGTGCGAAACGTGCGGAGGTCCGGCTAAAGGCACTGCTGCAGAATTACCCGAACAGTGTTCTCAAAGAACACGCAGTGAAGCGTCTGGATGAGGTGCAGAACAACCTCGGCACACACACTCTGCTGATCGCGAACTATTACTACACGCAGTCGGTAGGTCAGGGTAAAGGCGGCCTGAAGGGAGCTCAGTCGCGCTATCGCGAGATCCTGGACAAGTATCCGAACTTCGGCAATATGGACGAGGCCCTGTTCAAACTTGCGAACACCTACCTGGTGGAAGAGGAAACGGACCAGGCCGCACGCTATTTCCAACGGATCATTCGCGATTATCCGAACAGTGAATATATCGCGAAATCGAAAGAACAGCTGGAGCTGATCGGAGCGACTATACCGGAGCCGAACCCGGAAAGGCTAGGCGTAATGCCGCCTGAATCCGAATCGTTCTTTAAGAATTTCCGTAATCAGCTTTTCGGCATCTACCCGATGACAATAGATAAGAACGGCGTTCTGATGACGAACGATTTCGATCGGACGAAGTTCGAGCTGATCGATCAGATCATCGAAAATCAGGGAGATATCCTTACGAATCAGATCCCACAGGCTCTGACAACCGTGATCTCTCAGCGACAGGCATCGGCCCAGCCCAGCCCGGTCTCGAACACGCTGCCGCAATAGTCACTGTTTAATTTCAACTCTAAACCCTAAAGCCGGTCGTCTAGTTGCGACCGGCTTTTTTTCAGTCCCAAATCACTCGCCACTCGCACTTAGTCCCGAGGACGATGATTGGTTAACAAATCGACCTCAATACCAGCGATTATGGATGAAAAAGAAGTCTTGTTTTATGTGAATAAGAGAGCAAGGTAATCAAGGAGAGCTCCTATTTGCGAGAAAAGGTGGCGTACAGTCCCGAGACAAATTGATTTTGTTACCAGACTAAGGACAAAAGTCACGCAACAAATTGATTTTGTTACCAGACAAAGGACAAAAGTCACGCAACAAATTGAATTTGTTATCAGACAAAAGACAAAAGTCACGCGACAAATTGATTTTGTTACCAGACAAAGGACAAAAGTCACGCAACAAATTGAATTTGTTAGCAGACAAAAGACAAAAGTCACGCAACAAATTGAATTTGTTAGCAGACAAAAGTCTTATGTTACGCAACATATCAGCAATGTTTGCCGCCCGTCGGGATAACGTACCAGGCCCCAAACCCGTAATATCGGGCCGAAAACGTATCCCAGCAAAGAAAAAAGGCTACCCACTCAGGTAGCCTTTCGTTTATTTAGGTTGTAAGCCGGTTCCGATCAATTTTGATCCGGGGTCGGCGACGCAGATGGTTCCGGTGTTCGACGCTTCAGCTGCGGCGGTGCCTCTGAACTTGAGCTCGCGGGGGCATCCGGGTCGGCGTTCGGATCTGCAGGCTGTCGGCGTTTCAGCGTCGGCCGGCTCGCGTCGCCTTCATCAAAGTCTGACGCAATGCCTGCTTTGGCGTTCGTCAGCTTGAAAAGGTGATTGCGGACACGCTGAAATTCCGAAGTGCTGATAACGTATTCCTCACGCTCCGGGAACCGCGCGACAAGCTGCAGGCTATCATCGCGGCGATCGAGCGACTGCGGATGCGATGCGAAGATCTTTGCCAGCGTTCCAGGCTTCTTCTTGTTCTTCGCGTTCAGCTTCTCAAACATCGTTGACATCGAGGTCGGATCATAACCTGCGGCGTACAGATACTGGACACCAAGGCTATCTGCCTCGCGTTCCGCATTTCGGCTAAACTGCAAAAAGCTTAGAAGCTGCCCGAGGCCGCCGGCGTTCTGTGCCACGGCTCCGGCGATGCCGCCGCCGAAAATGATCGTCGCAATCAGGCCGTAATTGATCGCCTGCAGCTTGCCCTGGTTTTCCATAGCATGCCGTGCAGCGACGTGTGCGATCTCGTGGGCCATAACGCCCGCAAGCTCGGCTTCGTTGTCAGCCGCCAGGATCAGGCCCTTATTCACAAAGAAAAAGCCGCCGGGCAGAGCGAATGCATTGACCTCGTCGCTATCGATGACCTTGATAGTGAAAGGGATCTTTGCGTCTGAGTGCAGAACGATATTCTGCCCGACGCGGTTGATGTATTCCGTGACGATCGGATCTTCGACAAGCTTCGCCTGCTGTTCGACCTCAAGAGCAAGCCGGCGTCCGAGAGCGATCTCTTTGTCCTGTGAACCGCCCAGCCAGCCAAATAGTTTGTCACTGCCGCTGTTGATCTTTCGTTTGCCGATCTGCGACGGGTCTTCCTTAGTGGACAGGGCCTTTGCGGTCTTTTGCTGGGCTTCGGGCGTCGGGGCCGTCTTAGCGGCAGACTTCTTCGGCTTCTTTTCGCTCGACTGCGCGTAGACACCTGCAGGAGCTACGATAAACGCGCTTAGCAGGATCGAGAACGCCAACGCGAACGCTGTAGCCTCTTGAACTGATCTTCTGAACATTCTGGTCCTCCGGGGAACGATCACAAATGGGATGTTAACCTTTACAGGCATTGAATTCAATGAACTGTACGATGCAGACATAGCGGAAAACGTTGTTAGTTCTGCGCCTCAATGTGTCCCATCTCTCCGCTGATCTGCTGCTGTTAAAAATCTTTTAATTTTTTCTGGAAAATGATAAGCTTTTACTTGTGCCGGCCCATCCGGGCTTTCCGCACCATCCCGATCACCCTCCGATAGATAGTTCGCGCACATACGCATAATAGATGAATCCCGTAAAAGATAAAGTTAAGGACATTGTCGATGTTCGTAACTACAAAAGCTTAAAGGACTTTAGCTCTAGCCCGCGTGAGACGCTGGAAAGCTATCATTTCACGGATATCACCGCGGAAATGATGGCAAAGTGGCTCGACCGCATCTCGGTCGTTCCTGCTCGCGGCGGTGCGGCATTTGCGCTTGCGGGATATCGCGGTGTCGGCAAAAGTCATTTTCTTGCTGTGCTCGGAGCGATCGTATCGCATACTGAGCTGCGTTCCGGTATTTCCGATCAGCTTGTGCTTGCGGGTGCTCAACGGCTGCTGCGGCGTCATTATCCCGTGATCCACGTTCGGCGCGGGACCGAACCGACCCTGATCGAGGAGATCGAAGCCGCAGTACAGATCGCATTTCCGGACGGGAACTTTGGGTTCGACGGCTCGCTAGGCCGGATAATTGCTGCGATATCCGATTCCACAGGCGATATGCCGGCAGTGCTGCTGATCGACACTGCTTTCGAGCGCGGAATGCGTGTCGCACGCGACGATGGTGCTGTGCTCGGCGAATTGGGACAGCTTGTCACCGATCAGAATATCTTCCTGGGCGTTGCACTCGATGATGATATTTCCGGCGCCGACGGGTTAAATGCAGATATTGCCCGTACGTTCACCATTGACTATCTCGATCAGGAACATCTTTACACTGTCGTAAACGTCCACGTCTTTCCAAAGCTGCCCACGAAACAGGCGGTCTTGAAGGACGTCTATCAGTTTTTCCGCACCGTTTTGCCGAACTTCCGTTGGAGCGAGCAAAAATTCAACTCTCTTTACCCGCTTCATCCGGCTATCCTCGACGTAGCACCGTTTGTCCGGCTTCACGTTCACGATTTTGCTCTGCTTAGCTTCGCTTCGGAGGCCGGCGAGAGAATTCTCGGCAGGCCGGCGACGTCGTTGATCGCGCTCGATGAGGTATTTGACAAGGTCGAATCAAATCTGCGTGGAATCGAAGACCTTAGGGGGGCATTCACCGCATACGACACGCTGAATGAGCAGGTCGTCACAAAGATCCCGGTGATGCAGCGGCTGCAGGCCAAGCTCATACTTAAGGCATTGATGCTGCTGTCCCTGGACGGTCAAGGCTCATCAGCCGCCGAGATCGCTCAGTCGATGCTGATCTACGACGAATCTGATCCCGAAAAAGCGATCCGTACCGTCGAGGAACTTATCTCAATGTTCACGGCCGCTCTGCCGCAGGACGTCCAGGTAACTACAGCCGAAGGCCGCGAAACAAAGTACGGATTCCGGATCACGAGCAAGGACAACCTTAACCTTGCGATCGACGAGGCTGTGGAAAAGTGCACTCCTGAGGCCGTCAGTGACCTCTTGATGCGCCTTTTCAAGGAGCGGTTCCCTGAGACCGTCAGTTCTTCTGAAAGCTCTGATAGCCAGCGTGATCTTGTCGATTGTTCGATCGTATGGCGCGGAAGCGTTCGACGAGGCCGCCTGAGGTTTGCCAGTCGCAAAGGGGCTGCTGCAGACGGTTCCGCCGCCGCCGATCTCGATTGGGAAGTAAAGGTCGAGTTCTTTACAGATCCTGAAAATGGGGACGAAGAAACGGCTCCGCGATCGCTGGACGAGATCGTTTGGCATCCGGGCAAACTTACCCTTTCCGAATACGACACCCTGAGGCGTTATCACGTGCTGGTCAACGACCTCGGGCTTCGGTCCGAGTTTGCGGATCAGATCCAGGCACCGCTGCATTCGCACGCTGTCGCTGCTGCTCGGGTTTTCAAGCGAGCAGTCCTGGAAGACGGCATTCTCGCGATCGAAGGCTTCGATTACAACTTCACGGAAGAAGCACGTGAGACGGCATCGCTCCGAGAGCTGCTCTCGCTGATGCTTGAGACGCTTTTCGAGACGCGGTTCCCCGAACATCCGGAATTTGGATCTGTTCTCGGTCCTCAGGAGTCAGCCGGGCTAATTTCGGGATTCTACGGCGGGACCACCGCACCGGGAACGGAGCAGGCGATACTGGACTTCGCGGTTCCGCTCGGGCTTGCGAGGCTAAATGGCGACCGATACGAGCGTCCTCCGTTCGATCAGCTTGCTGAGCTGCCATATATTACGAACGTCATATCGCTTGCGACCGCCGCGGGAGAGGCAACTGTGTCTCTTGACGCTGTCGCAGAGGAACTTGGTAAAGCTCCGTATGGTCTCGGCCGTGAAGCGCAGCGTTTGATCCTGGCGTCGCTTGTTTCGGAGCGGAAGATCGATTTTGTAACGTCGAAAGGCGACCGCATCAATCATCGCTCGCTAGATCTGAGGCTCATTTGGGACGATATCGTCGGTATCGCGAGCACGGCTGAAGCGGCTCTCTCGACCGAGCGTCTGCTGAAGTGGGCATCGCTTTTGACAGACGGCGAGACGTTTACTTCCTTTACGGACAAAGCTCAGAAGGAGAAGCTGCGAAACTCACTCACAGAATGGCTTGAGAGCTGGAAAAAGAGCCGGATCCTCGAGCGGTTCGAGGCCGTACCTGACGATCTTTATAACACGCGGATCTGGCGAACTGCCTCGTATCTCGAAAAGTCGTTCAATTCATTTGCCGATGCGGTCGCTGCAACCGTCGCCGGGGATACGACGTTAGATGAGTGTGTCTCGCGAATTGCTGCGATCTTTGCGGATTCGGAAGATGAGTATCAGCGAAAGACCGGCGAGCTGCTGATGGTAGAGGAGTTCGTTCGCGGAACCGAACTCTTTGAGCAGGTGATGGAATTTACGGCGAAGGCGGAGTTTACGTTTGTTGAAGACGTAGAGATCCAGCGAAAACGGCTGATGGAAACGGCCGAGCTGTGCATTCTGGATCCGGGTGACACACGAAATCGGGAGGCTTGGTACCACTTCGATAAATTCCGGAAGGATTATTCGAAACTTTACACGGCCGCACACGACCTGACGATGCTTTCACATCAGCTGCAGGAGCAGGCTTCTGAATTTTACACCAGCCGAAAGTGGGCCGATTACACTGCATTGCTTGACGCCGGGCTGATGGATGCAGAACTCGAGGTCCGCGAGATCAGGTCGCGGCTGCGGCAAGTTGGGTGCACGGCACCGGCATCCGAACTTGCTCAAGCGTTCGGCGAATGCCGCTGCGGTTTCAGCCTTCAATCTGCGTCTGAGTGGGAAGAGTTGCCGCTTATGATCGAGGAAGCCGTAACGGCATCGCTCGAAAGATTTAGTTCGCGGATGTCGGAAAGGTCCGGGCAAGCTGCCGAAGGCTTGAAAACAATTATTAGCAGCGGTTCACCTGACAAGGTCCTGATCGCAAGCTCGCTGTTGTCGCGGATCGAGGCGGGCCGCACGCTGCCTATGACACCACCCGAGGCAATGGTTCTAGCGGAAGCCATCGGTGAGAAACGCAGGTTTCCGGCACGTCATGCGGAACCGGCTTACGACAATGTGGCGGATCCGGAATTTCAAGCCGGCGAGCTGCTTTCCATCGAACTCTGATCCATATAGATCGCAGCCTTTAAGGGGCCGTGTATCGAGAAACGCTCTTCGTCGTATATATTTAAGCGATGAAGAGCGTTTCGATCATTGGCGCGGGTAGAATGGGCGGTGCTTTAGCGATCGCTCTTTCACGCAACGGAGTTCCGGTTCGTCAGCTTGTGTACCGCGGTGAACGCCAACTCAGCGACATTGTTGAGGTTTCGCCCAGTATCGAGACAGTGCCCAACGTCACAGATCTCGGTACCGGCGGCATAGATATATTGATTATCACGACTGGCGATGCCGAGATCACGGCCGTCGCGGAAGACCTCGCGCAGCTAGGCGTCCGCGGGCTTACCATTCTGCATACCAGCGGTGCTTTGTCCTCTAGCATTCTTTCGCGATTGGCAGATCTAGGTAATGAAGTCGGATCGATGCATCCGCTGGTATCGATCAGCGATCCGGTCAAAGGTGCGAGTTCGTTCAAAGATATCGGTTTTTGTGTCGAAGGCACTGAAATCGCGGTCAGTGACGCTCTCGCTCTTGTTGAGAAGCTCGGAGGCAGGCCGTTCGAGATCCCTACCGAACTTAAGCCGCTGTATCACGCCTCTGCCGTAATGAGCAGCGGACACTTCACAGCGCTCATCGATACGGCGATCGATGTGCTCACAAAGTGCGGTCTTACAGGCGACCAGGCATTATCGGTTCTTGGACCGCTCCTTAGCAGCACCGTGGACAATATTCGCTCGCAGGGAACGACAAAAGCTCTGACGGGCAGTTTCGCCCGCTTCGATGTTGAGGTCATACGAAAGCATCTGTCTATGCTCGAGGAACATGCGTCGCCGGAAGCTCTCGCGGTCTATAAGCTACTCGGAGAACGGTCAACGGCGATCGCCGAGCGGACAAATGGTTCCACGGAACGTTCGAGGGCAGTCCGTGAGGCACTCTCGGAGCATCGGTAATTCTGCTGTGATAAAATACGCTCAAAGGGTGAGGGCGATCTGATGGCAATTAAGGCAAGTGCATTTGAAAAAGAGAACGAGATCTTTCTGGAGCACATTAAAAAGGCCGGACTGCGCCGAACGAGCCAGCGCGATCTGATACTGGAAACCTTTTTGAGCACTGAGGAGCATCTAACGAGCGAAGGTTTGTACTGGCTTGTGCATCAGATCGACCCAAATATCGGCCACACGACGGTCTATAGAACGCTTAAGCTTTTGACCGAAGCGGGCCTGGCGAGGGAAGTGCGGTTCGGTGATAACAAGACCTATTACGAGCACCATTATGATCATGAGCACCATGATCATATGATCTGCACCGAATGCGGACGGGTTATCGAATTTCTGTCGAAGGAGATCGAGGAACTGCAGGATGCGATGGCCGCAAAGTTCGACTTCGTGCCGACCCATCACAGCTTGAGGATGTGGGGATTTTGTTCAGAATGCAGAACAGGAGCGAAGGTCGAGGAGTCGGCGGCTTCGGGCGCACAACCGAGGGTTCGCGTTAGGACGGCAACTTGACCCTAGGAGTTTTAATTTAATTTTATGAACGAGGCGGGAATTAGGTTTGAAAGGGAAGACATCGAAGGGCTGGTGCCGGTTGGCGCGTACCTTTCTGATGCGGCGAAGCGACTTGGGATCAAAGAGGCAGAATGCGACGTCACGCTCAAGGAACACGACTGTGAGGTCGAGATACTTAAGGGCTCGCACCTGCTTTCAGAGGTGACTGCGGACGAGCGCGAGCTGCTGACTAAAGCCGAGGCGAAGGAAGACGCTCGCCTGGCATGTTACGCCAAGATCATATCGCCGGGGGAAATTGAGATCATGACCAAGGAAAAGGTAAAGACCGAGAAAGAAGAAGCCGAGGTGCAGCCCGAAGATTATAAGAAGGTCTTTGCCGAGCTCCCGCTGCAGCAGAAACTCTCCAACCTGATGGAGCTTGAGGCGATCGCGCTCGGCGAGACCTTCACGTACGTCATGAACGCTCCGTACGCGGTTGCGGACAAAGTGATGGACGTGCTCGCAGGCTTCGGTTTCCAGAAGGAAGAAGCCCAGAAACGGTCGGCCCGTCCGGATGATCCAACCGCTGGCAACGGGGACGGCTCGAAGGGCAAAGATGAAGAAAGCGTTGACGCGGCATAGGTGACGTGAGTAATAAGCTACAGCAGCAGCGTGCGGCAACCGGATTGTCCGGTATGAAGGAACGCGGTCAGTATATGCTCGCGTTCGGCATTGTTGCGTCGATGCTTGTCGTCGCCGGCTTTCCGGTGTTCGTGATCGCGTTTTTTGGCGTTTTTGCGTTCTTTCTGTTCAAGATGTTCGCGACCGGCAATAACAGCGGTGTTCGCGAGATCTTCGAATTTTACCTCGCCGCGAACGAGATACTCCGCGACGACGATCGAAAATGGTTTGGCTTTGAGCTTCGCGAGACCGCCGAACGCGGCGAAGCGATCCTGCAGCGGATGAGCGCAGCACCGCCATTGCTGCATTTCACGCTTGGCGCTCTCTATAACAAGATCGGTGACCACAAATCTGCGGTAAGGCATCTGGCGTATGTAGAAGAGAATGATAGTGCTAACGAGCTAGCGTTCGTTTATCCGACGCCGGAATTAAGATGCTATGTGAAGGTGCTGCGAAAGATCGAGCGGGACCCGGCAGATGCTCCCTTGACGTCTTCAGCCGTCCGGTCGCTTGAGCGGGCTAGAAAGATACGTTCGCGTATCCTGCTTGAGCAGAGCCGGAAAGAATTCGCGACCGGCGAACCGAAGGGTCTCGTCCAGGATACGGCCGAAACTGAACACGGTGCTGAGAGGCGTGAGCTTCTTGAGCTGGATCAGCGGCCCGAGTCTGCTGAGAAAGCGAGCGAGAACGGATCGTCGAAGGCATTCGCCGATATGGTGGCCGGCAATGCGGAAGTCCGTCCGGACATCCGCGATCCATTCACTAACCGACAATCGATCTCCGAGGTCCTACACGACATCTACGATACTAAGCGTACCTGATCGCGTACTAATCCATCCCGAAGAAGCGTTTTAGCGATCTCAGCACGCCCGGGTCATCATCCTCGCCGCGTCGCTCGTCGGTGGAATTTTGGGGCTTTAGTCTTTCACGGCGGTCTTCGATGATCGAACCGATCGCTTCCATCACCTGCGGGTTTTGTTCAAATATTGGCTTGATCGCGCTTTTCTTGATCTGAAGAACCTCGGTTTCGTCGTCAGCAATGACATTCGCGGTCCGCGGCTGACCGGTCAGCAAGCTCATCTCGCCAAAGAAATCGCCCGGGTCCAGCGCATTTATCGTTCTCACAGTCGGCCCTTCCGGAATTTGAACCTTGACGGATCCTTTTAATATCACGAACATCGACTTGCCCTCCTGACCGCGGCGGACGATCGCCTCTCCGGGAGCGAATAGTCTGGAGACAGAGCCTGCTGCTAGTTGCTCTACCTCATCGTGCGTGAGAGGAGCAAAGATCGGGATCGCGCACAGCTGTTCCACGCGCGAATCGATCATCTCTTCGTTTGAATGTTCCGCGGCCCTCGGCTCCATGTGGACCGTGCGGGTCGGATATGGGAAATCTATCTTTTCACGATTGAAAACGTACCAGATGCGCTGGCGGATCTGTGCGTCAGTATCGTTATATCGAGCGTAGTTTTCGCACCAATATTTAACTTCCCAATCGAGCGAGCTTTCACCGAAGTTGCGAATTCGCACCACGGGGCGCATTTTTGGCGAAACATTATCCACCTGTCTCACAGCCTCGCGAACCACGGTGGCGGTCTTCGAGGGCGATGCAGCGTATAGTGTTTGGAAGTGTACGATCCGGGCGTTCAGATTGTCCTTGGGAGCTACCTCGACCGTCTCCTTGCTCATCACTGCGTTGCTCATTACCAGCAACTTGTTCTGGAATGTGCGTATCTTGATGCCGCGCCATGAGACTCCCTCGACGACACCGGTGCCGCGGTTAGAGATCATCAGAACGTCACCCACCTGGAACGGCTGATCCGCCTGAATCGCAATGCCGGCGAACAGATTGCCGAGCGTGTCCTGCAGAGCAAGACCGACCACGATACCAATGATCGTCGAACCAGTGAACAGTGCGGCGAGGTTTACGCTCGGGTACTCGCTCTGGAAAATAATAAAGAACGCGACTATGTAGATAATGATCGATATGACCGTTTTGACGAGTGAGGTTATCTCGTTCTCGCCCGCTCGGCGGAGCACCGTCTTGAATAGCAGGAAGGTAAAAAAACGGACAATGGTAACGACCAGCCCCATCCACAGGAACACTTTCAGTAAATGCAGTATGTTAACTGCCAGCGTTACCGCAGTCGCAATTACCACGCTTCGACCATCGATAACCGTCGCGTATTGCTCAAGAAACCGTTCAATGAAAGGTATGACGAAGAGTACGGCGGAAAGCAGTATCGTCGTGATGGCAAAAAAAGTGGCACGACGTTGGAGATTTTGCGATGCCATAAGAGCTTAGCCGCTAAAAATATCAGCAATCGTACGGCCAATCAACATCAGCGAAAGGATAGACACGATCACGGTGATCGACCACGCGACGATATTAAATCCCCGCGTATTTTTGTGCCTGCCCATTATCTCCTCGTTATTCGATAGGGAAACAATGGCGATCAGTATGATAGGCAGCAGAAGTCCGTTGATCGCTTGGGTTACCAAAAGCAATTTGATCTGCGGGATCCCCGGGATCAACGCTACGATCGCGCCCAGAACTATTAGTACCGAGAAGATCCCAAGAAAGATGGGTGCTTCGCGGAACGATCGCGACAGTCCCTTTTCAAAGCCGAGAGCCTCGCTGATCGAGTAAGCGGTTGCCAGCGGAAGCACGCCCATTGCAAGCATTGCTGCTCCGAAGAGGCCGACGGCAAAAAGATATTTCGCATATGTGCCGACGATCGGAACGAACGCTTCCGCCGCGGTCGCAGCCGAGTCGATCTCTGTGATCCCGTTAGCATGGAGAGTTGCGGCCGTCGAGATCACTATGAATGCAGCGATCAGGCTCGCAAACAATGTTCCGGCGATCACGTCCATTCGTACGATCGAGAGGTCCTCGGCGTCCATGCCTTTTTCGACGACTGACGATTGCACGAAAACCTGCATGAACGGCGTTATCGTCGTACCGATAAGGGCGACGAGCGTGAAAAGGTAGAAACTGTCAGTTGAAAATGTCGGAGTCACCAGCGATGTTCCGACCTCGCCCCAATCAGGCCCGGAAAGGAATGCAGACGCGACGTAACAAAGGAAAACGAGTGACATGGCCAGAAAGACGCGTTCGATACGCTTTCGGGAACCCTTTACAACCAGCCACCAGACGCCGAGTGAGACGATCGGGATCGACACATATCGTGATACACCGAGCAGCTCCGAGGCCTGGGCAATACCAACGAACTCCGACACGATAACGCCGGAATTTGCGATCAGCAGTGCTAGCATGACCACGGCCGTTAACCGCACGCCAAACTGCTCGCGTATTAGATCAGCAAGCCCCTGGCCCGTAACGACGCCCATCCGGACGCACATTTCCTGCACGACGATAAGGCTTAACGAAACCGGTATCAGCGTCCACAGGAGCGTGTATCCAAAGGAAGCGCCGGCGGTAGAATACGTTGCGATACCGCTCGCGTCGTTACCGGCATTCGCGGCAATGAGCCCGGGCCCAAGTATCGCAAAATATGCAAAGAATCGATATTGACTTAGACGTTCGGCGGCCCGTCCGAGCTTTCGTCGGACAGCGTTCACTTTCGGGGATCGTGAAAGGCCGGAGGTAAGCATTTCGTGCAACTATCGCTGTCCATAATGAACTTGTGAGATACGCAACTCTTCGAAATAAAGACTATATATCGTTACCACAGCATTTGAAAACTGAATGGTCCAAGCCGAACGGCTTCCACCGCCGAATTTTGGCGGTTGATGTTGCTGATGATAAAATTCGCTTATGCTAACACGTCTTTCTATTCAGTTCTTTAGTTTCCTTGTGATCACCTCGTTCCTGCTGGGCGGCTATTCCTCGACCGCGGCCTCGGCAGTTCGTCGCGAACCGGCTCGGGCGTCACGTGGAATGGTCGCATCGCAACACCCGCTTGCATCCCAGATCGGGGTTAACATTTTGAAGAAAGGCGGAAACGCTGTTGATGCGGCGATCGCAGTTGGCCTTGCCCTGGCCGTTGTATACCCCGAGGCAGGGAACATCGGTGGCGGCGGTTTCATGGTGATCCGGAAGAAAGACGGTACGGCACACGCGATCGACTACCGCGAAATGGCCCCGGCAGCGGCTCATCGCGACATATTCGTTGATAAGGACGGCAACCTGATCCGGGGCGAAGGTTCATCGACCGAGGGGTACAGAGCATCAGGCGTACCGGGAGTTGTCGCCGGTTTCGAGCTAGCGTTCCAAAAGCACGGTTCCGGAAACGTCAGCTGGGCAGATCTCGTCGAACCGTCACGAGCCCTGGCACAAGACGGATTTATTCTTTCCTACCGCCTTGCTCAATTGTTCAAGAATTACAGTGAAAGCCTCGGTCGTTATCCCGAGAGCAAACGGGTCTTCCTTAACGACGGAAAGTTTTTTGAAGCAGGCGACCGGCACGTGCAGCCGGACCTCGCCGCAACCCTTGACCGCATCAAGAAAAAGGGTGCCAAAGGATTCTACGAGGGAAAAACGGCTGAATTGATCGCGGCCGACATGAGGGCCAACAACGGGCTAATTACTGTCGAAGATCTTAAGAATTACAAGGCTAAGGAACGCACTCCGCTGCGTGGAACTTACCGCGGGCACGTGATCATTACGATGCCGCCTCCGAGTTCGGGAGGCATCGTTATGCTTCAGGTGCTGAATATGCTTGAGCGTTACGACGTGAAAGCGATGGGGTCGAATTCTGCAGAGAAGTACCACCTGCTTGCAGAGGCTTCTCGACGAGCCTTCGCGGACCGGGCCGAGTATATGGCTGATCCGGATTTTGCGGACGTACCGATGGCGTCGCTCATCGATAAGAAGTACGCGGAGACTCGTCTTGCGACATTTGATCCTGTAAAGGCGTCCACCAGCAAGGACATCCGCTTCGGCGAGATGCCGCGAGCGGAGGGCTCAGATACTACGCATTATACCGTGGTCGGCCCTGACGGCGATGTGGTTTCGAACACTTACACCATCAATGACCTCTATGGTTCGAAGGTCACCGCAAAGGGAACAGGCGTCCTGCTGAACGATGAGATGGATGATTTCGCTGCTCGCCCGGGCCAGCCTAACCTGTTCGGGCTCGTCCAAGGTGAACGAAACAAGGTCGAACCCGGAAAGAGGCCTCTCTCGTCAATGACCCCGACCATTGTCATGCGAAAGGACGGTTCGGTGTGGTTCGCGGTAGGTGCTCGCGGCGGCCCGAGAATAATTTCAGCGGTGATGCAAGCGGTGATCAATGTGATCGATCACGGGATGGACATCCAGCAGGCGATCGATGCTCCACGGATCCATCACCAGTGGCTGCCCGATCAGCTTCTGCACGAGCCGCATGGGTTATCGGCAGATACAATAAAGATCATGACCGGTTATGGCCATAAGTTTTCCCAGATCGGGAATATTGCCTCCGCTACGGGAATAATGATCGATGAAAAAGGTGTGCGGATCGGAGCGATCGATCCCCGAAGCGATGGAGAAGCGATCGGTTATTGATCGCGGGCGTCTCGTTCGAGAAGCTTCGTCGTGCTGTCCGTAACGGTGCCCGGTTGTGAAACCAATTCGTTAGTGTCACGCCACATGCCGCTGCTCGGTGGTGCGTAAGTTGCGGCCGGCAGATCGGTGCCAGCGTTTAACGACGGCAGCTTCGCGCCAGCCAGCTCAGTTCCATTTGGGAACTTGCCCAAGGTTTCACCAGGCGACTCAAACATAAAGGCGTAAATCGACCTAAGCATGCCGCCGCCGATAAGCAGTAAGGCTGAGAGCAGCGGTACGAATGGCCCTGCGGTAAGTGCGATCGCGATCATAGTGATGATCGGAACGATCAGCGCCGCAGACAGTACGATGAAGAACCCCTGACGAATCCCGCGCTGGCGGGGAGATAATTTTGCCGTCGGCAGCAGCACTTCCGGATTAGGAACGATTCCCTCATTCGCTACGAGCTGGGCGATACCCGTAAGCAAGAATCCGCAGCGTGAGCAAAATCGAGTTTCCTCAGTTATCTGCTGCTGGCCGCATTTTGGACAGTGCATCTATTTCTCCTGATCCTTGACCAAAAGTTTCGTGGTGTTCTCCGTAACGCTGCCAGGCACCGACAGTTCGCCGGTTTCGGGGACACGCCACGAACCCTGCTGCGGCGGAGCGTAGGCGTGGGCAGGGATCTGGGTGCCGGCGGGAAGATCACCGACCGCTCGGTTGCCATAGAGTTCAACCGGAGCAGGCGGTCGAAATGCGGCAGCGGATGCCGTCTTCCGCGACGATGGCAAAACGACCAATGAAAATGCGGCGATCAATATCGAACCGAAAAAACCAAGCACGGCCGTCAACGCAACGATCTCGTCACCGCCCATGATCGCAAATACAGATGAAAGCAGCATTGAAAAGAAGACGAACCACATTACCGCAAAGAAAACGCCGTTCTTTTTGTTGAGGAGCGATCTGAAACGTCCGACATCCTGTTGCTGCAGCTGAGGCAAATAACCGTCGTTCGCGAGCAGTTCACTTACGAATCCAAGTTGAAAGCCGCAGTGGTTGCAGAACTTTGTTTCACGTGAGAGTTGTTTCTGGCCGCATCTTGGGCAATGCATAAAGATATTCCTCGTGGGTAGCCGGACGAAGTGTATCAACGAATTCTTGCACGAAAAAGTTCGACGGGCAAAAAATCACGCCCGATCGCCGCAAGAAACATTGCGTTTATCGCTCGCTAATGCAAAGGCAGCGCCGAGCTCGAATTCCGATCGTAAAATGGCCTCGAAGAGCACGTCGAAGATCAGCTTCAACCCGGTGGGGGCTTGGATCAGTTGGACAAGCTGAGCATCATTGTGGATGAACTCCATTCCGCGGCGACGGGTTCCATCCACGGTCCGGATGTAGTCGGCAATTGCTGCCGCGGTGCTCAGATGCTCGGGCAGCGTCCACTCAAAGGGATCGTCCCAGAGGCGAACGGTGATCCCGCCGAATGCTTTTTCGATCTCGGCCGCGCTCCGGGCAATGTGAAAGTAAAATGCATCGGCGGCATTGGAAACCCTTGGATGTTCCAATAGGGCGAGCGACCGCTTCGTAATGGCCGCGAAGCGGTCGTCGAACGACTTTAGTATCTGATCACCAGAGCTTGGCTTGGCTAGTCTATCGTTTGCGATATCGTCGGTCTTTTTCGTAGATCCCGAGGCCATAATTTCGCCCTTTCCAATTGATCCCGCTCCCTACGCGGCCTTTCACACCGATCTGAGCACCCTTAGAAGGAACCGCGTCCTCGGTGACGATCCAGATCGATCCGGTGCCGTCGCTGATCTTGTATGCTCCGCCGCGGATCGGTGTACCTGGAACGTTTATACCGTAACTCTCCTGAACGGTACCGGCAACAGCGATGTCCTTGTCAGCATAACGCCCGGGATTCGCCTCGATATCGGCAATGCTGACGCGTTTCGGGCATGCGGCTGTCAATACCGCAGCAATGGTAACAATTGCGATCAGTAAATAATTCGATCCACGCATAACTCTCTTCTCCTTAGGTTACGAATCGGGAGAGTCTCACGACCAAAGATTCTTTATGCCGTCGTTCAGTTTGCCATAAACTTTCAGCCGCGGACGTTGCGGCCGGATAGTCACAGTGGTCGACACAGAGCTAAGATTGCGGCAGGCATGTGTTACAATATCAGATTCACTTAAGCGTTAAAACCACCTGGCATACGGCTTTACACTCATTTTTCTATGACTCAGAATCTGTTTAATACCCGCAAAACCTTCATGACCGGAACCGGTCAAGACTCGGTCTATTACTCACTGCCGCAGCTTGAGGCCGAAGGCATCGGTGCCGTATCGCGACTTCCGCATTCGATTCGGATCGTTCTGGAATCGGTGCTTCGCAACTACGATGGCGGTCAAAAGGTTAGTGAACACGCGGTTAGGATGCTTGCCGGCTGGCAGCCGAAGGCTGAGCGCACGGAAGAGATCCCGTTCGTCGTCGCTCGGGTGATCTTGCAGGATTTTACGGGCGTGCCGCTTCTCGTCGATCTCGCGGCGATGCGTTCTGCAGTTACCCGAATGGGCAAGGATCCGGCGATCATCGAACCGCTCGTACCGGTTGACCTGGTTATCGACCACTCGGTCCAAGTCGATTATTCCGGCAGCGAGCAGGCATATCAGCGAAACATGGAGATAGAGTTTCGCCGAAACGAGCAGCGTTATCGTTTCCTGAAATGGGGAACGCAGGCATTTAACGGTTTCTCCGTGATCCCGCCCGGCATCGGCATCGTACACCAGGTAAACCTCGAATACATTGCGAAGGGCGTGTTTGAGCGAGATGGGGTTCACTTTCCTGATTCGCTGGTCGGCACGGATTCGCACACTACTATGATCAACGGACTCGGGATCGTTGGTTGGGGCGTGGGCGGTATCGAAGCGGAGGCAGGAATGCTTGGCCAGCCCGTCTATTTCCTAACGCCCGATGTCGTCGGTGTAAATCTAACGGGAACGCTGAACGAAGGCACGACGGCGACCGACCTGGTGTTAAGGATCACGGAGCTGCTCCGCAAGGCGAACGTGGTCGGAAAGTTCGTCGAGTTCTTTGGCGAAGGTGCGGCCGCCTTGAGTGCGACCGACCGTGCAACTATCGCCAACATGGCCCCTGAATACGGAGCCACGATGGGCTTTTTTGGTACTGATGAGAAGACGCTCGAGTACCTCGCTGCGACCGGCCGAAGCGAAGAGCACATCGGTACGATCCGAAATTATTATAACGCTCAAGAGATGTTCGGCATCCCGGTCGATGGTGAGATCGACTACACGCAGGTGATAGACCTTGATCTATCGTCGATAAATCCATCGGTAGCGGGGCCAAAGCGTCCCCAGGATCGCATCGACCTCTCGAATCTCGACAATAAATTCAAGGAGCTTTTCTCGCTTTCGGTCGCCGATGGCGGCTACGGCAAGAGTGCTGAGGATCTCGAAAAGCGGTTTCCGGTGACTCTAGCAGGCATAGGTGCCCAATATGTCTCGGGCGGCGGAAACCAGAATGCAAAATCGATCCCGCTGCCTATTCTCGGCGATGTAAGCGCGAAAGACACAAACGTCACGACCGAGGTCGAGATGATCAACAATCGGCCGACGCCCGATCGTGTGGTGAAGGACGACGAGCCGGGCCCGCGCGAATCAACCAATATTGGACACGGCGACGTATTGATCGCTGCGATCACATCTTGCACAAATACATCGAACCCTTCGGTGATGATCGCCGCCGGCATCGTCGCGAAAAAGGCCGCCGAACGCGGAATGAAGGTGCCTTCATACGTAAAAACGTCGCTTGCACCAGGCTCGAGGGTGGTTTCGGACTATTTGGAAAAAGCGGGCCTTCAGCAGTATCTGGACGAGGTCGGGTTTAATCTTGTCGGTTATGGATGCACGACATGCATCGGCAACTCCGGGCCGCTTGACGCTGCGATCGAGGAAGAGATCGTCGAGAATGACATCATTGCGGCATCAGTCCTCTCCGGCAACCGAAACTTTGAAGCTCGTGTTCATCAGAACGTTAAAGCGAACTTCTTAATGTCGCCGCCGCTGGTAGTCGCGTATGCTCTCGCCGGAACGGTGCTGGAAGATGTGTATCTGCAACCGCTTGGTAAGGACAAAGATGGGAACGATGTGTTTCTAAAAGACCTGTGGCCATCACTTGATGAGGTTCGCGAGGTGCTGCAAAGTTCGACCGACCCGGAAACCTATAAGCGCCTCTACAGCGAATTTGCTGAGCAAAACCCGCTTTGGAATTCGATCGAATCGCCAACCGGCAAGCTGTATGAATGGGACCGCGACTCGACCTACATTCAGGAGCCGCCGTATTTTGAAGATTTCTCATTAGATGGTGGAACGATCGACGACATCAGAGGGGCGAGGCCCCTGGCGATCTTTGGCGATTCCGTAACAACGGACCACATCTCGCCGGCCGGTGCGATAAAGGCGAACTCGCCCGCGGGCCTGTATCTACAGGAAAATGGCGTGGCGGCACAGGACTTTAACTCTTATGGATCTCGTCGTGGAAACGATCGCGTAATGCTGCGGGGAACATTTGCGAATGTCCGCATCAAGAACCAAATGGTCACGCCTGTCGAAGGCGGTGTGACCAGATTCCAGCCCGATGGTGAAGAAATGACGATATACGACGCCGCGATGCGTTACAAAGCCGCGGGCACCCCGCTAGTGATATTTGCCGGCAAGGAATACGGAACCGGAAGTTCACGGGACTGGGCGGCAAAAGGCACTCGGTTGATGGGCGTCAAAGCCGTGATAGCTGAATCTTTTGAACGCATTCACCGTTCAAATCTTGTTGGAATGGGCGTACTGCCTTTTCAATTCAAACAAGGCGTGACCGCCGCTACGCTTGGACTAACCGGAACTGAGAGGTTTTCCATCACCGGCCTGGCAGGCAGCGACGTCCGTCCTATGCAGGATGCGATGCTGGAGATCGTGCGTGAGGACGGCGCGTCCGAATCGGTACCCGTGACCCTCCGAATCGATACGCCGATCGAGGTCGAATACTATAAGGCCGGCGGAATTTTACCGTTCGTGCTTCGGCAGATAATCAGTGGAAGCGAGGCAAAGACGGTAGCTTGATGGGATCAAACGCGGCTGAGACCATGTTTTTTACGGAAAATAATTGGTGACTTTGCGCATCAAAAAGTAGTAAATTTATCGAAAATTGTCACTGATTAGGTGTTTCTTCCCCCGTAATTAGGAGTTCCCTTGAATGAAAAAGCTTTTATCCCCCATTCTGATCGCTGCGATCACCTTGACCGGTGCCGCACCCGCATTAACTCAAAAGAATTTAAAGAGATCGGAGGTCCTCAATTCGACCCTCGATTCTACAAAGCCCGTCAGCACAACGTTCAGCTCAGCAGAGGCATACTCAGACGGCTCCGCGGCCTGGATCCGGTGGGAAATGGCCGCCGAGAAAGGGAACGTAGGCTTTTACGTTTACCGTGTAGATAGTGTCGGGAAGACCTTGATCGGAAACGATCTGGTCCAGGGCTCATATTTCCTCGCGGGCGATCACCCGCAGTACGGCACTACGTACTCGCTTCGTGACGACGCAGGTGTGAACGGCACCGTTTACGTAATCGAGGCACTTGGATTCGACGGAACGCGTGTATCGTCCAATGTGATCACGGCACAGTATGTGGCATCTCCACCCGCCTTCGCGGCGGACACCGCAGACCCGAAGAAAGCAACCGAAACCGGTCGGATCGCCGAATCAAATTTGACGCTGAACAAGGAACTCGCTCAGGAAGTTCGTGCCAATATCCAGATACCTGACGCCAACACTCATCGATGGGTTATCGCTCAAGAAGGAGTTAAGATCGGCATCAAATCCGAAGGGCTGTATCGCATCACCTCGGCGGAACTGCAGGCGGCCGGTTTCGACACAACCTCGGACCCGAATCTGTGGCAACTGTATGTAGAAGGTAATCAGCAAGCGATCACGGTTGGCCCATCGGGGTCGTATATTGAATTCTATGCAAAAGGGATCGATCGCATCGAAAGCGATAAGCAGGCTTATTTCCTTATCGTGGGCAATACCGCCGGGAAAAGGATCCAGACGCGTGTTGCCCGTCCGAGCTCCGGAACGGTTGTCACATCCAGCAACGACGTAACCGTCCAGATCAAAGAGCGGACGAACTACAATTCGAATATTTTGAATGGAGATGCCGAAAACTTTTGGGGAAGAACCCTTGCTGCAACACCGACAACGTTTAACTTCACGCTGAATGGCATCGCACCGGAAGCATCAACTGCTCGTGTTACAGTGCATTTCCAGGGGTTTTCCGCGACCCAGCATGAAGTGCAGATGGTGTTGAATGGCACGTCGCTCACCTCTGCTACCGGTAATGGAGTGGCTCCTTTCTTTGCCGTGTACGATGTTCCTCTTAGCCTCTTGATCGACGGCACGAACAGCCTGCAGATGGCTTCGGTCTTTCCGGGACCTCCGACCGATTTCAGTTTCTTTGACCGAATAGAGGTATCTTACGCCCGGAACTTCGAGGCAGTTGGCGACAAGCTATCGTTTTACACGTTAAACAGTCGGAAGGTGGCACTAAGCGGTTTTTCGAGTTCGAACGTCCGTGTTTTCGACACCACTGTCGAGGGCGAGGTGATCGAGTTGACGAACCTGCAGTTCGTCTCAAACGGCACATCGTTCGGTGCAGAGATCCCGGCAGCGGCACGCGGACGCCGGTACATCGCCTTTGAGAACGAGACATTCCTAGCGCCCGCATCGATCACAGTAAACGACCCGACCCTACTTTCGGACCCGGCGAATGCAGCAGATCTGGTGATCATCTCGTATAAGGATTTTCTCACCGCATCTGAAGCTTGGGCTGATTATCGTCGCAATCAGGGCTTTACCGTAAAGGTCGTGAATGTCGAAGAGATCTACGACGAATTCAATTACGGTGTGCTTAGCGCCGAGCCTATTAAGTCATTCTTGCAGATGACCTACACCACCTGGGCTGAGGCTCCGGGCTACGTCCTGCTAATGGGCGATACTACGACTGATCCGCGGAATTATCGTAACCTTGGGTTTTTCGCTTACGTTCCGACCCGTTTGATCGATACGATCTTCTCGGAAACGGGAAGTGACGAATATCTCGCGGACTTCAATGGCGACGGGCTTGCCGAGATGGCGATCGGCCGCATCGCAGCGCGAAATGAAGCGACGATCAGCACGGTCTTTACCAAGGTCCAAAACTGGGAGACGAATTTCGTCGATGGGTTGAATCGCGGTTTTCTATTCGCACACGATCGTATTGACGGTTATAACTTCGAAGCGTTAAACGGTCGTCTGCGTGATCAACTTCCTGCCGGAACGCCGGCGACGATGGTCCATCGCGACGAAGCGAATGCACAGGCGAATCTTGTCGCCGCGATGAACGCCGGCAAGTTTTTCACGAACTACGCAGGCCACGGTACCTCAGGTGCTTGGGCCGCGAGTGCGTTCTTTGCGAACTCGACGATTCCGCAGCTCAACAACGTCAACAACGAGTCTGTCTACACGATGTTGACCTGCTTGAATGGCTATTTCATGCTGCAGTCGGGAAACAGTCTCGCGGAAAGCCTCGTACACGCGACAAATGGCGGAGCAGTAGCAGCTTGGTCCTCTACCGGTCTGACAACGCCCGATGTCCAAGAGTTGATGGCGACCAGGTTCTATAACCGACTCGGCTCCTGTCAGATCGAGCGTCTCGGCGACCTGGTGCTTGATGCGAAATCTGTGATTCCTGGCGGCAGTGACGTTCGGCTCTCGTGGGCACTTTTGGGCGACCCAATGCTTAAGGTTCGGAACGTCCCGGCTCCACCGCCTTTCGCGTCCGACAGCAAGGTCAAGCGATAGTCCGCTCTTCATCCTGAAACAGAAAAGGCCCTCCGATTATTCGGACGGCCTTTCTTATTTGTGGTACTCGCGGCAGGAGTCGAACCTGCGACTTCTTCCTCCGGAGGGAAGCGCTCTATCCACTGAGCTACGCGAGCCTGTAGTGCGATTTTATCACAACTCTCCTAGCTTTTCGGAACGATCGAGATCGTCCTGATCTTGATCGGTTCCACCGGCCTTTCGCCTTCTTTTGGCGTAACTCCCGCGATGGTCCTGACGTGGTTCATACCCTCGATCACACGGCCAAACACGGTATAATTCTTATCAAAACCCGCCTCGCGTTTCAGCGTGATGAACCACTGCGAGTTTGCCGAATTCACATCGTTGCCCTTGCGTGCGGCTCCGAGAATTCCTGTGTCATACGGAATATCTGAGAATTCTGCCGGAACGTTCGGCTTGGTCGAATTGCCTTGCCCGTCGTTCATTGGATCGTCGTCCTTTGAATTCGGATCGCCGGATTGGATCACCGACTGATTCACGCGATGAAACGTCACACCGTTGTAAACGCCCTCGCGTGCCAATTCCTTGAACCGTGCAACAGCCTGCGGTGCGACGTTCGAATACAGCTCAAGCTTGATCGTGCCGTAAACGTCCGGTTTCTCCATTTCGATGACAGCTATTTCGTTGTCGGCAACCGGTGTTACGCCTGTCTTTACCTGCGGTGCACCGTTCGCTGAGTTTCCTGTGCTGCTGCTGCCGCAGCTCGCGACGAAGAACGCTGCGGGGATCAAAAAGAGGGAAATGAGTCTTTTCATAATCGATTAGATGGTCTTTTCGCTGTCGATCAAGATCGTCACTGGACCCGAGTTGACTAGCTCCACATCCATCATTGCCTGAAACTTGCCCGTCGCTACACGCGGCAGCTGAGCTTCGGCCTTTGTGACGAAATACTCGTAGAGCCTGTTAGCACGTTCCGGCGGGGCCGCCTCAATGAATGAAGGCCGGCGTCCGCGTCTCGTGTCACCATAAAGCGTGAACTGTGAAACGACGAGCAGCCCGCCTTTCGTCTCGATGACGGAGCGGTTCATCTTCCCCTCCGCGTCTTCAAAAACCCTGAGGTTCAGCGTCTTGTCCAGCAAATAATCGGCGTCCTTCTCGGTGTCGTTCATCGAAACGCCTAGCAGGACCAGCAAACCTTCGTTTATCTCACCGACGGTCACGTTCCCGACACGCACGCTTGCCCGCGATACACGCTGGACAACAGCACGCATTAGGACGGCTGTTCCTCGATATAGACGCGGTTCATCACGACCGCTTCCAGCGGTTTGTCCTTCGGATTACGGTCGACATTGGCTATTGCATCGACGATATCATTGCCCTCCAGCACCTTGCCGAATTTCGTATAGCTTGGCGGCAGCGGATAGTCGATGTGCATTATAAAGAACTGCGAACCGTTGGTGTTCGGGCCTGAATTAGCCATTGCAACGGTGCCTTTTTCGTATACTCCGGCATAAAGATCTGAGTTCCGGTCGATCTCATCGTCGAACTTTCCGCCCCATGCCGATTCACCGCCGTAGCCTTCGCCTAGCGGGTCACCGCCCTGGATCATAAAGTTCGGGATGACCCTGTGAAATATCACCCCGTCATAATACTTCCGTTCTGCCAAAAGGCGGAAATTCTCTGTTGTTTTCGGTGCTTCCTGCTCCAAAAGCTCAAACTTGATCGTGCCCTTGTTCGTTTCGATAACCGCTGTTCTGTTAGCCACTTAATTATTTTCTCCGTTCAAAATGAATCGCTCTATAGCTGCTGCAACTCCGCTTTCGTTGTTACCTAATGTTGTATAAAATTCAGGGCGTTCAAGCAAACTAGGGTCTGCGTTTCCCATCACGACAGGCGTTCCGGCGAACTCAAGCATCTCCATATCGTTAAAATTGTCACCGATGACCATCACGTTCTCCGCCGTGAGCCCGTTCAATATTGCAAGCTTCTCGACACCGATGCCTTTTGATGCGTCAGGCGGCAGAATGTCGATGAGCGTGAAATCCAATGCAGGATAGATCGTCGGCAGAATTGTGACCGTATCGCCGAGTTCTTTGGCCAGCAGCTCTTGCAGCTCTGCCATCGGCCTGCAGCCGCCTGAGAACGAGATGTGAATCACCTCGTGATCTGCCAGTGCGTCGTGCAGGTCTGAGACGTGTATCACGGCCTCTGCAGCCTCATCGCCGTGAAGGCTTTCAGACCACTGTAGATACTTTTGCAGCGGAAGGTTATTTTTCGAGATACGGTCGTAGAGCAGAGATCCTTTTCCATGCGGATCAGCACTTACCAGAGCGTCTCCGCCATGCTGCTTGCCTACGCGGACAATCTCGCGTGTCGTATCAAGGTCGAGGATCGAAGCTGCAACGGAATCCAGCGTTTCAGCATATTTTACAAGTGCTCCGTTGTGTGTGATCAGCGGTGCATTCAGCTCGAGATCGATCCCAACAGGCCTTGCATCGCGAAAACGCCTGCCTGTCGCGATCGTTACGAGGACACCGGCATCCTCTGCCGCCCTGATCGCGTCGCGATTTGCCTCAGGCACTTGCCCTCGTGAGTCGAGGACCGTGCCATCAAGGTCGAGTGCCAGTAATTTAATAGATTTATCCAAGTATATGAGATGCGTAGTTCGGTCGTAGGTTCACTGTAAATGAGAGTGTAACAGTCACAGGTGTTACAAACTGTTACATTGTTACAGGTGTTACAGTTACACGCATTCGTTCCTGATTATTTCAGCACCGGGTTCGGGCGATCATGTGAGAAAACACGCCAGAGTATCGAGCACTGCCAAATGAGGAGAACAGCGATCACAAATGCCGCGAGGTAATCATAAATCATCGTATTTATCCAGATCTCATGCCATGGATCGGTTCCTAATTGACCACTGTCCAGCCGCGAAGCAATACTCAACGTAAGAAAAACGCCCAATAAAGCCGTCAAGGAAGTCGAAAGGATGTAGCTCCTTGCTCGTAGCAGCGAGAGAAAAATAGGCAGCAAGATCAGATTCATTAGCGGGATGCTGTGATAAGGTCCATGATCAACAGAGAAGCTGGGAATATTCTCCGCTCCGGCTTGCCGTGCGAGTTCCTTTTGATGCTCGGCCACTGAATTGTTGTACACCTGAGTTACTTCGGCGGAAATCCCCAACGCGAAAAATGCGAGAGCAGCGAAGCTGAATGATAGTAAGAGGATTCGCTCGGCTTTAGAGATCGAATTTTTACTCATCAGTCAAATTAGACAATATCTGGCGTCAAATGTTCCGCCGTTCTTCGCGTCGGAGTCGAGTACCAAGAGTGTAACAGTTGCAGGTGTTACAAACTGTTACATTGTTACAGGTGTTACAGTTACACTTTGCTAGTTGTTAGCTTCGCTTTCGCGTTTTAGCCTACGCTGCTCGGTTAGCCACCTTTGATATTCCGCCTTGCCGCGTTCGAAGTCTACCGCTGATGCGTAGAAGTGATGCGAGCCGTCGTTCTTCTGCACGTTCAGCACGTAGTAGATGTAATCGGTCTGAACCGGGTTCAGGGCTGCCTCTATCGCACTTACTGAGACAGACGAGATCGGTCCCGGTGGGATGCCGCCGTACTTTCGAGTGTTGTATGGCGATGTCGAGTCCAGATCGCTCTTATGGATCGTTCCGTCCCAACGCTTTTCCATCTTTGCGATATAGACGGCCGTCTGGTCGATGCCAAGCGGTATGCTCTTCGACAACCGATTGTAGATCACCGAGGCGACTATCGGCCTTTCGCTTTCAAGCGGCGATTCGGTCTCTATTAGCGAAGCGATAGTAACTATCTCGTGAGGTGTTCGGCCGAGCTGCCGTGCTCGCTCCGTCCATTCGGGCTTCCAGACCTTTTTGAATTGCTCGACAGCTTTTTCGACGACCTCCTCAGGTTTTGCGTCCGGCGACAGGTCGTACGTGCTTGGGTAGAGATAGCCCTCAAGGTTTCGTGCCTGCGGAGCCAGGTCCTTGATCGCTGACGTATCATTCATCAATAGCAGCAGCTGGTCTTCGGTCAACGGCGGATCTTGCGGGAAAACGTCTCCGATGCGTTTAGCGATGTCGAAACGCGTAAAGCCTTCGGGGATAGTGATCCGCTTCGTTTGGACCGAACCCTTTTCAAGCTCTTTTAGCACACCCAGTGCCGATATCGGCGAAGGAAAGCGGTAATCGCCTGCCTGCATCTTTGACGTATCTGCGAACGTCCTCAGATAAAGCCGCAGAGGCAGGCTGTCGCTTACGATGCCTTCGGTCTCGAGCTTTGTGATGATCTGTCCCGGACTGGTTCCCCGTTCGATGGCGATGTAGGTCTGCGACTTATCGTGCTCAACGGTCGTATTCAGCGAGCTATAGAACCACCATGCGACAACGCCCGAAAGGACCAGTATGACCGAGACCAATGCACCTGCAAGCTTCACGAATTTCATAAACGCCTAAAGGAAAGACAAAACGAAAGCCCGCACCTGCTCCGCGTCGAAGACCGTCTGACGCGTTCGGATGCGGGCCTTGATTTATTATCGCCGAAGAACCTGCTACTTGGCGAGTTCGGCTTCGATCGCCTTGATTATCTCAGGATCGTCGGGTTTCGTCTTCGGTGAGAACCTCGCCACGATCTTGCCGTTCTTGTCAGCGAGAAACTTCTCAAAGTTCCACGTGATGTCGCCTTCGAATCCGGGGTTCGTGTCCTTGTGGGTCAGGAAGGTGTAGAGCGGATGCTGGTCTTCGCCCTTGACCGAGATCTTTGAGAACATCGGGAACGTGACCTTGTAGTTCAGCGTGCAAAATTCCTTGATCTCTTTTTCGGTACCCGGTTCCTGTCCCATAAAGTTATTGGCAGGGAAGCCGAGCACGGTAAAGCCCTTGTCTTTGTAGCGATCATAGATCGTCTGCAGGCCTTCGTATTGCGGCGTCAGGCCGCATTTGCTCGCCGTGTTGACGAGCATCGTGACCTTGCCCCGATAGGCGTCCAGTTTGACGTCCTGGCCGTCGATATTCTTTAGTGTGAAGTCGTACATAGAACTCTCTTGCGGAGCTGCCGTGGGTGACGGGTTCATTATCATTCCGAAATGATATGCCGTACCCGCAAGTCCCACGACGGTCGTTAAGACCAGTATTCCCGCGATAATTATGAAATTCTTCATAGCTGTTTAATGGTTCGCGTTTCAGCGAACGCCGGATTCGTTTTCTAACGATTCAGCTCACGCGGCCCTCTCGGAGGCTGCGGCAGCTTGTTCGTCTGGTCGTCGTCCTCGCCCGTCGCTCCTAATACCTCTTTGATGGCACCGATGCTTGAAAGCATTGCGGACGTTTCGACCGGCATAAATATGACCTTCGAATTCTGCGTCTTTGTCATATCGCGTAACGATTCGATATAACGGGACGTGATCAGGTATTGGGCTGTCTGGTCAGCATTGCCGATAGCCTGCGTGATCTGTGCGATCGCCTGTGATTCGGCGTTAGCAGCCGTCAGGCGAGCTTGTGCCGCACCTTCGGCATCGAGGATCGCGGACTGCTTGTTACCCTCAGAACGCGTAACGGCTGCCTGTTTTTCACCTTCGGCACGGGTGATGGCTGCCTGCTTGTCGCCCTCGGCCTGCAGTATCAGGGCACGGCGGTTTCGTTCGGCGGTCATCTGTTTTTCCATCGTGATGCGGACGTCCTCAGGCGGATTGATGTTCTTTACGTCCACACGCGTGACCTTTACGCCCCACTTGTCCGTCGCCTCATCGAGGATCATTCTCAGCTTTCCGTTGATCTGGTCGCGGTTTGACAGCGTGTGGTCGAGGTCCATATCGCCCATTACCGAACGCATTCCCGTGATGGTCAGCTGCACGATCGCACCGACCAGGTCAGCTACCTCGTACACGGCCTTTATCGGATCGGTGATCTGCCAATAGACGACCGAGTCCACGTTTATCGTCACGTTGTCACGCGTGATGACCGGCTGCGGCGGCATATCGATGTACTGCTCGCGAAGGTCGATCGAGCTGATGCCCGGACGAACGTTCGACCAATAGACCGCACGCGGCGAATCGAAGAACGGATAGAGCACGTTCAGTCCGCTTGACGCTACGCGATTGAATTTACCCAGCCTTTCGATCAGCAGCACGCTCGATTGCGGTACGATCTTGATCGCCTTCCACGCGATCGTCAGAAGTGCGATCCCGATAAACATCAAGAAGATCAGGCCGATCCCGCCAAACAGAAATTCCATCTTTTGTCCTCCGGACTAGTGATTTATTGTCCTAAATATACTCTAAAACGCCCCGAAATGCTAAAAATGAAAGTGTGTGATACGAATTGGGAATCCCTGACGCGTTATCCGGTGAAGTAACAACTGACAACATGCTAAGGAACGCTCGGAAGGCCCAGTTTCTTCTATATCCGCACTAAATAGACCCCAAGTCTTCTTCTAATTCTAACCAAAGCCAACCGAGCGTTCCTTTAGCGTGTAACTGTAACAGCTATAGGTGTGACAAACTGTTACAGTGGTACACCTGATACCTGTTTTCCACAGGCTTGAAGTGTAACAGGTTGTAACACCTGTAAGTGTTACACTCGGTCTCAACAAAGGGTGTAACAGGTTCTAACACCTGCTACTGTTACACTCATGCGTCGCAGAAAAAAATATTTCACGGATCGAAAAAACGGGTTGACATGACGTAGTAGCGTATGTTGTAATGAATCATACGTACATTACATTCCTGCCTTTCCTAGGAGAAGGGTTGGGAGAGGTCTATTTAAACTCCGTAATAAATCTTTCTTTCACTACGTAAACGTAAAAGCAGTCAAAACATCGAACCGAGAGACATAGATCTGCGAGCTGTTACTAGACGGGTTTCCTATTTCGTGTGAAAACAGAGCTAACCACGAAATGCACGAAACAAGAAACGAACCGACTCAGGTTGATCGGGTTTCCTATTTCGTGTGATTCGTGGTGAAAAAAGAGCTAACCACGAAATGCACGAAACAAGAAAAGAACCGACTCAGGTTCATCGGGTTTCCTATTTCGCGTGAGTCGTGGAGAAAAAAGAGCTAACCACGAAATGCACGAAACAAGAAACGAACCGACCCAGGTTGATCCGGTTTCCTATTTCGTGTGATTCGTGGAGAATGATTCTCGATAGTGTAACAGTAGCAGGTGCTACAACTGTTACACTTCGAGCCTGTGGAGTAACTGTTCACTGAAGGGTTAAAGCGAAGGTGTAACAGTTACAGGTCTTACACCCTGTTACACTTCAGCCTGTGGAAAACGCATTAAGAAATTTATTGCAGACTCTTCACCCTGAGCGTTACTCTAAATGGAGCTACTAAATTTGCCCACCAATATTTAGACTTCAGAGGGAAACTATTATGCCCTCTTTTGTCTCCCGGTGTAACTGTACCACCTGTAACAGTGTAACAGTTTGTAACACCTGTGACTGTTACACTCTCAGACGGCCGCATCATTTAGCCATTTTCGCGTTTGGCACTTATAATCCAAGACATTATGCCGGTAACGATCTCCGATATTCTTGCTGCTCGTGAACGTATCGACGGTGTCGTGCACACGACGCCTATTATCAAGGACGAAAAGCTGACGGCTGCGATCGGTTCGCGTGTCTATCTGAAGGCCGAGAACCTGCAGCGTGCAGGGTCCTTTAAGATCCGCGGTGCGTTCAACAAGATCTCGCAGCTGTCAGACGAGGAGAAGGAACGCGGCGTCGTGACGGCATCTGCCGGCAACCATGCTCAGGGTGTCGCACTCGCAGCAAAACTGAACGGCATTCGATCGACGATCGTTCTGCCGGAATTCGCTCCGCTGACCAAGATAGTCGCGACCAAGGCTTTGGGCGGTGATGTGATAATGCACGGCTCGACCTTTGACGAGGCTGTCGACCATTCACGCAAGCTGCAGGAAGAGCGTGGCTACACCTACGTGCATGCGTTCGACGACGACAAGATAATCGCCGGCCAAGGGACCATCGGCCTCGAGATCGCCGAAGCACGTCCGGACGTCAGCGTGATCATCGTTCCGATCGGAGGAGGCGGGATAATCTCAGGCATCGCCATAGCCGCAAAGGAACGTATTCCGGGCGTGCGTGTCATCGGAGTCCAAGCAGAGAACGTCGCACCTGTGAGGCCGTCTTTAGAGGCTGGCAAGCCTGTTGAGATCGATTACAAGCCGACCATAGCCGACGGCATAGCCATTAAGCGTCCTGCCGAACGGACTCTCGCTATCATCAAGGAAAAGGTGGACGACATCGTCGACGTGAGCGAAGAAGAGATATCGGACGCGATCTTTCACCTGGCTCAAAATGCACATCTGGTCGTCGAAGGTGCGGGAGCTGCCGGAGTCGCAGCAGTCGTAGCAGGAAAGATCGATCTGAAGCCGGAAGACCGTGTATGTGCCGTGCTGTGCGGCGGGAATATCGACGGAAACGTGCTCGCACGTGTTATCGAGCAGGTGCTCGTCAGGAACGGACGCTATATCATTCTTAAGGTGCTGGTCCCTGACCGTCCGGGCTCGCTTGCAGGCATGCTCGCTATAATCGCCGAGATGCGTGCGAACGTCATCGAGGTCTATCACCAGCGTGCGATCTGGCTGGCTCCGTTAGGCAGTGTCGGCATCGAAACCATCCTTGAGGTACGAGACCGACAGCACGGAAGAGAGGTCGCAAATCGCCTGAAAGAAGGCGGCTACACGGTCGAATTCGACGACCGCGACGATTGGGACTGATCACTTCCTCTTGAGGTTCTCATCGTAAAGCTCGCGGTAGATGCGGTAGTTGTTCATCACCTTAAAAACGTAATTCTTGGTCTCCGCAAACCCTACCTCTGAGGCAAAGATACCTGCTTCGTGAGGTTTGGTACGGGCAAGCCATCGGGCGGCATTGTCCTCACCGGCGTTGTAGCTGGCAGCTATCGCCTCGTACATCCCGTCAAACTCGTCCTTAAGCTCGCGGATATATATCGAGCCGATAGCGACGTTAGTCTCAGGGCTGTAAAGATCGTCGGGCTTGAGATTGCGGTAACCCGCCTCATCTTTGTACTTGATCGCCGTATCAAAGACCAGTTGGACAAGACCACGAGCACCCGCAGGCGATTTGGCATTGGCACGGAACGAGCTTTCCTGTTTCATTATCGCCAGCACGAAACGCGGGTCGATCTTGTTCTTTGCCGCATGCTTTAACACCTGCGGAGCGAACATCACAGGGTAATCGGTGTAAAGCCGAGGAGTGGCATCGCCTATCTTCTGAACGCGTGCACCCGCAAGCTTGTCTGCAGCAAGTCCGCCAAAGAATGAGTTAAGCGTGTTTGGAATGGAAGCGTAAACGGTACGGGCCTCAGCGGTCTTACCTGCTTTCTCAAGAGCGAGAGCCTTCAGATACTTCGCTTCATCAGCAGACGTCATCGAACTGCGAAAGCTGCCGACAGCCAAAAGTCGGTCAGCTGCAGCAACGGCATCGTTCCAGCGTTCACGGTGGATCTCCATCCGGACCTTTGCCTGCAAGGCGTTTGCCTCGGTCGGCTTTCCACGGAACGTGCCGGCGGTCTTCGTTACCCACTTATCGGCTTCTGCATATTCTCCGGCTTCACGGTAGGCGTCGATGATGTTCAGATGTGCCGACTCGATCTTTTCACCGGTCGGGAACATCGTCACGTACTGCTCGTAGGTCTTCGCAGCCTCAAGGTTCTTTCCTGCACGGACGTAGCTCGCACCCTTGAATGCAAGGCCTTCACGGCCGTCCTTCGTCATCAGATGGTCTTTGGTGAGCTTGTCGAACCATTCAACGGCCTTAAGATACTCGCGTTCCCACATATAGGAACGGGCAGTGCCGAACAGTGCTTTCGTGATACCGGCATCATCCGGATACTTCGCCATCACAACTGCCCAATGCTCCCGGGCCTGGGGGAACATGCGGTTCGCCATGTAGGTCTCAGCACGCGAAAGATGTTCCGCAGCGGACAAGGTCGGCAGGCCGTTAGAGGTCCTGGAAGCCGCATCCTCAGCGATCGCGCGGCGAAGAGCGGCGTCGGAACTTTGGCCAAAGACTGCGGTACCTGAAAGAACCGAAATAGCGAAGATCAAGGCGAAAAACTTCATAATATCTGTCGTAAGGCGGGAAAAGGTCCTGAAATAGAGCTTAACCGATTGTAAGACGAACGGGCAATCTCAAGGGTTGCTAACGGCTTCGGCGTCCTTAGATCAGCGTGCTAGAATCGGAGTTTCGTCAGCGAGGTAAATTTTGATGTTACTGGCAATTAACGGTGCGACAACGATGACCGCGGATCTCGAAACCGATATCCGTTCGGCAGCAGCTGCAGGCTTTGATCTGGTCGAGCTTCGCTCAAATAAGCTCTACGACTATCTGGAAACGAATACCGTGGACGACCTCAAGGCTCTGCTCAAAGAGACCGGCGTGGGCGTTCTATCGATCAATACGCTGGAACACATAACGTGGCGTTCCGAGGAAGATCAGGAAGCGATACGCGAAGAGTGCGAAAAGCTTTCAGAGATATCGGCAGCGATCGGATGCCCTTACGTGCTCTCTGTTCCAGGGAAACTGCGAATGGGTCCAAAGACCGATGAAGAGACGATCGGTGAATCCGTCAGAGTGCTGCATGAGCTAGCGGACATTGTCGAAAAGCACGGTGTGAAATTGGGCTTTGAGTTCCTGGGCGAAAAAGGGAATTCGGTCCAAACCCTTGATCTAGGGAGCAGGATCGTCGACATGGTCGGCAGGGAAAGCGTCGGGAACGTTATCGACACATACCATTTCTATGCAGGCGGTTCGTCGTGGGAATCGCTCGAGAAGCTCGACCCGAAGAAGCTCTTTATCTTCCACATAAACGATGCTGAAGACCTGCCTAAAGACCAACTGAACGATTCGAAACGCCTGTATCCCGGACTCGGCATCCTGCCGATCGCAGAGATGAAGAAACGGCTCGACGAGATCGGTTACCAAGGACCTGCAAGCGTCGAGATATTCAGGCCGGAGTACTGGGAACAAGACCCGTACGAGGTGGCTAAAGAGGCAAAGAATGCTGCCGAAAAGGCACTCGGGTTAGGCCAATACGCAGCAGGCGGAAGTTGGTAGAAGTGTAACAGTAACAGGTGTAACAGTTTATAACACCTGCAACTGTTACACTCCGCATTGATCGCTTAGATTCAGTAGTGTAACTGTAAGACCTGTAACAATGTAACAGTTTGTAACACCCTAAACTGTTACAGTTACACCCTCATCGTATATGGACAAAGTTAAAATCGGGATCGTCGGGACAGGGTTTATCGGCAACGTTCATGGACGGATATACAGTCGTGACGAGAGGGCTGAGGTAGCTGCTCTCTTCGACGTGGTACCGGAACGAGCGGAGCGGACGGCAAAGACCATCGGCGGGAAGGTGTGTTCGTCGCGTGACGAGCTTATTGATAGCTGTGATGCGGTGATGGTCTGTTCACCGAACCGAACGCATAAGGAGATCGCTCTCGATGCAATAGCTGCAGGTAAGCACGTCTTCTGCGAGAAGCCTTTCTCGATCGGTATCGAAGACGCACGTGAGCTCAGAGACGCAGCGAATGCGGGCAAAGGCGTTTTTCAGGTCGGCCATAATCGACGCTACGCTCCGGTCTATACTTCGCTGAAGGAACGTCTGCAGAGCGATCTGCCGCATTCAGCTCATATCAAGATGAACCGCGGAGAGCTGAAGAATCCGGTCTGGACAGGCGATGTGAACGTGACCGGTGGATTCCTTTATGAGACGACAATTCACCTGTTCGATATGATGCGGTTCCAGTTCGGCGAGATAGCGGAGCTGGTAGCCTACGGTTCGCAGCACGAATATCCGGAGCTTGATGAGTTCTCGATCATCTTTAAGTTCAAGAACGGCTTCCACTGCACGTTCGCATCCTCATCAGACGCAAGCTGGCACTTTCCGTTCGAACGTATCGAGGTCTTTTGCCATCACCGTACGATAATGACCGAAGAAATGGAGCGTCTGCTGGATTCACAGGGAATGGACGCGAATTTCGAGACCGTCTCGTTCCATATGACGGAAAAGGAAGAGCGTTGGGGATACGTTCAGGAAGACAGGGCGTTCACCGATGCTATCTTGAACGGTACAGAGCCGCCTGTGACCGCAGATGACGGGTTCAGATCGGTCGAGCTGGTTGAATCGGTCTATCACGCCATACGAAGCGGCGAGAGGGTCACATTCCCATAAGAGGCGTCGATTTTCGAACCTTTCAGTAGTATTATGCGTTAAACAGTTCATGGAACTAGCCATGAACGCCTCCTTCGCTATGGTCCAGTGTCAAAATTGCGGTAAATCAAACGCTCCGGAAAGCCAGTTTTGCCGTTTCTGCGGTAACCGATTTGCCGCGAACCAGCCTCAGCAGGATTTTGAATCCCATACCCGCCGGCCATATTCCTGGCAGACCGACGAATTTCAAACACAGACAGAGGCCAGAACCCGGACGACGGTCGGAAACGTTGAGTTACCGCATCAGCAGCATTTTCCATTGCAGCAAAAGCACGGTGCGATGCAGGTGAGCTATCAGGGACCGCAAGACCTTGCAGGAAACTACCGCTGTCCGCATTGCGGGACGAACTTCCTGCCGATACTCGATCGACGGATCTCTACCGCAGGCTGGATCACATTCGCATTGCTGCTTGTCTTTACCTTTGTATTCTTTTGGATCGGATTGCTGATCAAAGAGGACGTGCCGATCTGTCCGATCTGCCGTCAGCGGGTTTACTAGCGGTAATAGTAGCCTTTCGGATGTTCGATCTTCACAGCAGGGTTCGTGCTTTGCACCTCAACTTTGTAATACCCCTTCTTCATATTCGTCGAGAGATACGACAGCAGAAACTGGCGATTAAGCAGTATTCGCAGTTCCCGAAAGAATGGATCGAAGCTAACCGGAGCGGAGGTCCCTTGGAAGAAGGCTCTTCCACCTGTTTCATCAGCCAGCCGAAGAAGCGACCCTTGAGCACCTAAAACGGCTGGACCACGGCCTGATTCGGTTAGGGCTGTAGGCGAGTAGAACGTGAAGACAGCGACGTTCTTTCGTTGAGCTCGAAGGATCGCACGGTCCAGATCGACGCTATTCCCCGAAGGAAGGTTCTGCAACCCTCCGGAGATATCCAGACCATCCGATACAAGCAAAATGGCACGGCGTCCTGCAGGCAAGGCGTCAAATCGATCAAGGGCATCAGCTACGCCGCTGTACGGATCACCTGCGGCAGCCGAATCGCTTGAACTAACGACACGAAACGCTAATGCCGCCCTATCAAGATCAGTGGTGAACCTTTGACGGATCTGGATCGAACCTCCGCGAAGATACGCCACCATCACACGAGACCCGCGAGGCAGCTGCTTCACAAAGTTACGGAGTTCTCCAAGCTGAAGATTGACGTTCGCAGTAAGTCCATCCTGGATCAGTATCGCAAGCGACAGTGGAGCATCGGTAATACTGCGTATGGAAAGTATCTGCTGTTCCTCTCTATTCTCACGGACGATAAGGCGATCGACCTGCAAGATCTCTTCAGGAGTTCCTTCTCTGATCTCTTGCTTGGTAAATATCGAGATCGGAATGGACATCGTCCTAACCTTTTGTCGAGGCTGAGCGTTCACCGACAGCTGGAACAATGCGGTAAGGCCAAGGACGGCGATAGCGACGATGAACGTTCGGGTAGTTCTCCAATATTGTGCGTTGGTCCGTCGGGTCATTGTATTCGTCCGTCAAGCCTTGTAGTTGCCTAGTTTGAATTAACCTCGCACAGTTTGTAAAGTGAGACAGGAAATGAGCGAGCTGATCTCTAAATACGATATCCCCAAAAAGGAGCTGGAAAAAGGCCGTCGGATGATGCTTGGAGCGGTTGCTGCACCTGTAGCATTAACCGCTCTGCCGGCGGCTTTGTTCACGGTTTTGATCGTTTTATTCGGTTCCGGTCCACCGGCAGTTGCGACATTATTGTTCTTTGGATTCGTAGCGGTCCTTATTGGTTTACTTGTGGGACTGGTTATCTCCGGCACGCTGATGTACAAAAGGTCCAACTGGACCAGAGAGATCCGTGAGCGGATCGCAGCAGATGGGATCAGAGCTCACGAGGTCGATTGGTTCGTCCACGAACTAAAGGCGAACGAAAAGCGTGCTCTCAAACAGATCGAAAGCCGCGATCTCTTACTTGGTGATTCGTACAGGGAAACGCTCGCAAGCCGTCTGACAGCGACACGTATCGTCAAAAACTCGAGACGCGAGCTGGCTTTGATGGAGCGGAGAAAGGCAAAGCTAAGATCGCTCCGGTCCGAACGGAGCAAGGAATTCATCACGGAGGTCGACCGTGACGTCGAGAAGCTAAAGAAGGTTAACGTCGAAGCTCAGCAGATGCTGGTCGAGGCTGAAGCACGTCTTCAGATGCTGGAGGCTGCAGCTCTTCGTGGTGGTGGGCTGGCTGACAGTGAGCTTGCGTTGAAACGCCTGAACGCAAGCAGTCGGGAACTACCCTTGGCTCTCGAGGAAGCAAAACTAACCGAAGAGATCAGGCTCGAGCTTGAAAAGGAAACAGATAAACAAGCAGAAAAGTTAAGTTAGGCAAAGGGAACCGCCTGGCCGTTTCGAACGCATGAATTGAACCTGTTGTAACAGGTGGGTGGCCTTTTGTTCCTTTCGAAACATCAAAGCCTTCACCTATGGCAGATCCTCCTTAGAGAACTGCACCGGATCAGGCATTAGCCTCCCTCAATTCAAGTGTTGGCTCAATTATTGTTGCGTTCGATGTCGAACCACGCAGTAATTGTCCTCTGCCTAATTCGAACTATAGCATATCGAAGCACGCCTGTGGAACTGTTAAACCGCACCCAAACAACCGCAGTAAAGCAGCTCATTGACCACCTGTTGAGATCCGAAAGTGTAACAGTAACACCTGTAACAATGTAACAGCCTGCAACACCTGCAGCTGTTACACTCACATGATCAAAGGAGCGAAACCCTCCGTTCCTTGTTTCAATAAAAAAGGCACCGGTGAAGGTGCCAAATCGTAAGAGGAATATGCCCGCTTGTTCTATTGCTCCATCTCAAATTCCTGCGGCAGAGGTTCCTTTTGTTTAAGGATCCGGTCAAGCATTTCAGTGCATTCGGCAGATCGCGAAGCAAGCTGAGCATCCACCTGTGCATGATTGTTCTTCGCTTGATGATATTCGTCCGCGATATGCAGTGCTGCAAGGATCGCGACCTTAAGGGAGTCAACGGTCAACGTGCCAGACGAGATATCTCGCATCTTGCCGTCGACATACTCAGCCAGCCTCAGAATGTATTCATTATCACCGTCCGAGCGTATGCTGTACGTCTGATTATAGATCTCGACGCGTACAGTTTGTTCTACATTGTCAGAGCGACCGTTTACTGACATGATCACATCGGCCTCCCAACAGCTTCTGCAACTTCAACGTCGATAACGGTCATGGCATCCAACATTGCTTCAACCTTAAGCTGGATAGCATCTCGTTCTGACAGAAGGCTCTCGACCTTTGTTTCAAGACGAGCCTTTTCTGCAAGCCAATCACCGGACTCGGCCCTAAGGGCTTTCAGCTCCCGTTCCATTGACTCTTTTTCCTCACGCATCTTCTTTGCGAACTCGATGGTAAGGTAAATTTTATCTTCGAGATGAGAGAATTTCTCCATTCCCGTCAATCCATTCATGAATTGTCTCCGTTGATTTCGTAATGAAAATTTATCGGACTCGATTATGTGACCTTTTCAAAAAAACTTCAAGTATTTGCTCTTCCAACCGATCAAACACGCTGCTGCAGATCGAATTTCTGCATAATGTGCTCGACAAGCGACGAATGTGCGGCTTCGACATCCGGCTCGGTAAGCGTGGCCTCATCACTGCGATACTCACAACGAACCGTAAGAGATCGCTGGTTTTCAGAGAGACCTTTGCCTTCGTAAATGTCGACGAACTCGATCTCGCGACATATTTCCGGCTTCGCGTGAATCGCTTCATCACGGATCATTCCGAACGATATGTCTCGGGTCACCGCGAACGAAACATCCCGTACGATCGAAGGAAACTTCGGTAGAGGCTCATAAAGAGTCGGCTCCGTCGACGTTTCCAAAACGGCCTGTAGATCGATCTCAGCAACATATACAGGTTGCTTAAACTTATAATCGCCAGCGATTTCCTCGGATAGCCTTCCGACCGAGCCGATCTCGGTCCCACCAAGTATCACAGCCGCAGCTTGGCCTCGCCGAAGGTGGCGTGCATCAGTCGCTTCAAAGCGGATAGATGACGCTCCAATAGTGGCCAGGGCAGCCTCAAGAGTTCCTTTTGCGTCGTAGAAATCAAGCTGACGCGTCGTCAGGCTCCGGCCCTCGTGCTCTTCACTGCCGGTGAGCACCAATCCGAAAATCTCCCGCTCGACTGGCAACTCGCCGTCGCCACTCGCAGCAAAAACCTTCCCAAGCTCGAAGAGCTTCAGATCCCGTCGCTGATGATTAAGGTTGTGTCGAACCGCATCGAGAAGACCTGGAACAAGCGTTGGCCTCATCCGAACGGCACCTTCGATAACTGAGTCACGAAGAGTTACCAGAGGCTCGGATAAGTGCTCTGAGATAAACGCGGGGATCGGTTCGATCGCGTCATCATGTCTCGTGTCGATAAAACTGTAGGAGAGTGCCTCATCGAAACCGAGACTCGTCAGAGCAGACCGCAGTCGAGCCTTTCGCTGTTCCGTGGGCTGGTATTCGCCCGCTCCGTATGCTGGGGGCAGTTCATTACCGATATTGTCATAACCGGCGTGTCGGGCGATCTCTTCGACAAGGTCTTCTTCGATCGCGATATCATGCCGCCACGTAGGCGAGACAAAATTGGTCGACGCAGGCTCGTCGCCCTGTGATACTTCGACACCTAAGGCTGAAAGAATTCGAATGCATTCATCGGTCGGAACATCCAACCCGGTGAGTCGCATGACCGCTCCTGAAATGTCCGGCGATGCAACTTCCCGTCGATCCAATCGCGTTGGGTAGAGGTCGATAATGCTTTCTGCGTGGCCACCTGCGAGTTCGGTAATTAGCTGTGCGGCACGGTCTGATGCACGGAAAAGATTCTCGATATCTACTCCTCGTTCGAATCTATAGCTTGCTTCGGTCGCCAGGTTCAGTTTTCGAGAAGTGGAGCGGATGTTCTCGCGTTGAAAATACGCGACTTCGAGTAGAACGTTTTCCGTAGAATCAGTTATTCCCGAATTGATACCACCCATCACTCCGGCAACGGCGACAGGTTTTTCCGCGTCGCATATCGCAAGCATCGTGTCGTCGAGCTTCCGATCGACTTCGTCGAGAGTGGTAATTGCCTCGCCCGCTCTTGCAGTGCGAACGACGATCCGCTTTTCAGTCAGCTTATCCAGATCAAACGCATGCATTGGCTGGCCGAGTTCGAGCATTACGTAGTTGGTAATGTCAGCAACGTTGTTGATCGATCGCTCACCGATCGCCTCAAGTCGATCGACCAGCCATTGCGGCGACGGCCCGATCTTCACGCCTCTGATGATGCGTGCGGTAAAACGATGGCAGAGGTCCGGGTTCTCGACCTTGACGACCTCAGGAGCGAGCACGGAAGGGAACGGGATCGCGTCGGGATCGGTAAGCTTCCCAGTTACCGAAACCGGCTTTCCGGTGCTGACGCCAAGTTCTCGAGCAACTCCTAAATGCGACAAACAATCCGGCCGGTTCGACGTGAGATCGATGTCCAGTACGAAGTCGTCACCGTGCGGATGGATCCCTTCAACGGCAAGCCCAACGCGCGTCAAAGCTGCCGCCGTTTCATCGGCGGAAAGGCTCATATCGATAATGTCCTTTAACCAATTGTAGCTAATATTCATTTAACCAGTACTGATCTCGCGGTTACGCTCTTATCCATTTGAACAAAACTCCGGTCCTATTTAGCGGCGAACGCCCTAATACCAGCGATCATAAAAGATATGGCCATCGCGAGCTTAAGGGCTGTTAGAACGAGCGAGACGACGGTATTATCCTCGGTCGGCGTCCCGTTCGAGCTGAGGATCCCGAAAACCTCGTATGCGAACCAAAGAAACGAAAGGACCGCAAGCCCTACGAACATCACACCTTTGATTAATGAGTTCATAATAAATCCACATTTTTCGTTTATCGCTGCTATTTGAACTGCTCCAAAAATCTCACATCGTTCTCAAACATATGCCGGATGTCGTCGATGTTGAACATCAGAGCTGCCATGCGTTCTAGGCCGAAGCCGAATGCGAAGCCGGAATAGATCTGCGGATCGACGCCGACCGCACGCAGAACGTTCGGATGTACCATTCCTGATCCGCCCAGTTCGATCCAGCCGGAACCCTTGCATGGACGGCAGCGATCGCCGTTTGACTTACCTGAACCGTGACAGACGAAGCACGAGAAATCGAACTCGGCCGAAGGTTCGGTAAAAGGGAAGTACGACGGGCGAAAACGCGTGACCGTATCCTCGCCAAACAGCCGTTTGAGCCATTCGGTGACCGTTCCTTTCAGATGAGCCATCGTGATGCCTTTATCGACGCAAAGGCCTTCAATCTGGTGGAACATCGGTGTATGCGTCATGTCAGGCGTGTCTCGCCGAAACACTCGGCCCGGAGCGATCACCCGCAGAGGCACTCCGCGGCGTTCCATAGCTCGTATCTGCACCGTCGAGGTCTGCGAACGTAATGCGAAACCATCGGTCGTGTAAAACGTGTCCTGAGACTCTCGTGCGGGATGGCCTTCGGGAATGTTCAACGCGTCGAAATTGTAATAATCGGTCTCGATCTCACGGTCGTCCTCGATCGCGTAGCCCATCGAAACGAAAATATCTTCGATCCGCTGTCTAAGAATCGTGATCGGGTGAATGTGTCCCGTCCGGGGCCGACGCCCTGGTATTGTCACGTCAAGCCGCTCACGCTCGATCTTCAGTTCATTGATACGTTCTGAGAAGCGTGACTCGCCATTTTCGAGCGCTGAAACAATGTCACGCTCTAATGCTTGAACCGCTTGGGCAAATTCTGCACGCTGTGATTCATCGATCTTCCCGATCGATTTCTTCAGGTCCACCAAGCGTGATCTCTTACCCGTGAATTTGATCCGAAGATCTTGAACGAGCCGCAGCTGGGCTTCTGCGTCGGAAAGCAGAATGCCGCCAACGGATACGTCCGCGAGGTGGCCGATCTCGGAAAAGGCTTCAGTTCGATGCTGATCAACTTGTGCAAGGGCGTCAGACATAAACACAAAGAATAACCGATTTGTGTGCTCGTCGAATAGTCCGGGAAACAATTTTAAGCTTGGAAGCCGATCAAGCCGGAGGAACGTTCGCTTGCCGCAAAATGCATCTGATATCATTAGGCTTTCGGTGTTCGAATCAGATCAAATCTAATGAAAGCTATAGTTAAGAGCAAAGCTGAGCCGGGGCTGTGGATCGAGGACGTTCCCGAGCCGGAAATGGGTATCAACGACGTGATGATCCGCGTGAAACGCGGCGGCATCTGCGGAACTGACCTGCATATCTACAACTGGGACGAATGGGCTCAGAGCACTATAAAGGTCCCGACCACGATCGGCCACGAGTTCGTCGGTGAGCTCGTCGATGTCGGTTCGAACGTAGTCGATTTCCGGGTCGGCGACATCGTCAGTGTCGAAGGGCATCTCGTCTGCGGACGCTGCCGAAACTGCATGGCCGGCAGGCGCGCTCTTTGTGCGAACACTCGGGGTGTTGGTGTCAACACCGACGGTGGTTTCGCCGAATATATAGCGGTTCCGGTTACCAACATCTGGAAGCACAAACCCGACATCGATCTCGATGTCGCGGCGATCTTCGACCCGTTCGGAAACGCCGTCCACACGGCTCTCGCGTTCGAAGTCTTCGGCGAAGACGTGCTCATCACCGGTGCCGGCCCGATCGGGATCATGGCCGCCGCGGTTGCCAAGCACGCCGGTGCACGCAACATCGTCATCACCGACGTTAATCCGTTCCGCCTCGAACTCGCGGAGAAGATGGGCCACGTCACCAAGGCAGTCGATGTCAGCAAGCAGTCGATCAAAGACGTGCAGAAAGAGCTCGGCATGAAGGAAGGTTTCGACGTCGGTATGGAGATGTCGGGCGTTCCCGTCGCCTTCAAAGACATGCTCGCCAACATGTTCCACGGCGGAAAGATCGCCTTCCTCGGCATCCCCGCCGAGCAATTTCCCATCGACTGGAAGACCGTCATCTTCAACATGATCACCATCAAAGGCATCTACGGCCGCCAAATGTACGAGACCTGGTACCAAATGTCCAACCTCCTCGAAGCCGGCGTCGACATCTCCCCCGTCGTCACCCACCGCTATCCCTACAAAGACTTCGAAAAAGGCTTCGAAGCCATCAAAGAAGGAAACTGCGGCAAAGTAGTTCTAGATTTCGAGGAGATTTGAGCTTATGCCTTACGGAACCCCATGGGGAGCCACTATATGCGAATGCGGCTCCGAACGAGTTCGGCCTACCGCCTTCTGTCCGAATTGCGGAATACGGAGAGACGCGTCCTTGGATTCGCGAAGCGATATTCGCAAAGCGATTCATGATCTCGACGACATAAGGAAGATTCTGAAACAGGAGGAAGGTAGAGATGTACGACTCTGGGACTACTCGATCTCACATGCCGAGCTCCAACTCCGTTTTGCTCACCATGCTACGGGTATCGAAGGTGAGCCTAGGTATAACACGGTTATAATGTGTGCCGATACTAAGCGAATCAACTGCGGCACAAGAGCATGGCCGTCGCAACTTTCGGCTGAAACGGATGAGGGCGAATACGGAATTAGGTATCTTTTGAGAGACCTTGTGGCTGGAGTTGAAATTGACTGCGGCCTATTGGTTATTTACGAGTTGATGGAAGCCAAATTACACAGTGGTCTCAGAAAATAACTAAATTCGAGGATTTCACCCCAAATTTGGTTAATTCAGAGAAAAATCGGTTTGGTCCCTTATCGAATCAATTAGTTCGGGCGAAAATCGCTTCTGGCGGGGGCCGATTTACGAAATCAGGCGAAAATTCGATAGATCACGCGAGAGTTTGATAATTCGAGGAAAAAGTCGATAATTCAAGCGAAAGTTCGATAATTCAGAGAAAAATCGAATAATTCAGGCAAAAGTTTGAAAATACGGGCGAAAATCGCAAAAAACAAACAAACGTTACACAGTACAAACAAGAGTGTGATAATTCAGGCGAAAGAGGCTGAAGTCAGTTCAAATACGCTACGAACGTTTCACGACATCAACCCACAAGGAGACTTCCACATGAACGACAGCGAACGCAGGCGGTACGAGTGCTTTTTAAGGATCAGGCAGTTTGGCGCGGACAATTCGGCGGATTTCGCGGCCATCCCGATCGCGGTGACGAACTTCGGCGTGATCACGACCGAGATCGATTTTCTTGATGAACACGGAGCCGATCAGCAGGGCGGTTTCGCCGATGCACGCGGGGCGAGCGAGGTCAAAGGCACGGCCCGCGAAGACCTCCGCGAAGAGATGTCCGACATCGCCCGCACGGCGCGTTCGATGGAATATCAATACGACGGCATCAGCGAACGCTTCAAAATGCCGCGAAATTCGACCGATCAAACTCTGCTCGCGACCGGCCGTGCGTTTCACAGCGAAGCGACGCCTATCTCGGCCGACTTTATCGCCTACGGATTGCCCGCAGCCTTTCTGACCGAGCTCAAAGACGCGGCCGACGCATTCGAAGCGACCTTCGGCGTACAAGGCTCCGCCATCGACAGCCACGTCGAAGCGACCGCCGAGATCGGCGAAGCGATCCGTCGCGGAATGGTCGCCCGCCGCATCCTCGACGGCATCGTCCGCAACGTCTACAAAACCGACCCCGGCAAACTAGCCGCCTGGACCAGCGCCAGCCACGTCGAAAAACCGCCGAAGAAAAAGGAGCCGACACCATAGAAGTCAACCGCATAGGCTTTGAGAATACAGGGCCGAAAGCGTGATAAAATAATGCTATATGAAGCCGAAATCGATAAAACCGATCGTTACAAAATCGAAGCTGCACGATCAGGGATCCGATCTCGCGTACTGGCGGTCGAGGCCGTACACCGAGAGATTAGCGGCGCTCGAAGAGATCCGGACCGAATATAATAATTGGAAATATACCGATGCTGAACAGAGATTTCAGAGAGTTTATCGCATTGTTAAACTCAAACAAGGTTAAATATCTTGTGATCGGTGGTTACGCCATAGCCTTTCACGGCCATCCTCGGTATACAAAAGACCTCGACATTTGGCTCGAGCTCAGCGCTGAGAATGCCGCACGTGTCTTGCAAGCTTTAGAAGATTTCGGTTTCGGTGATATCGATCTTGAAAAGGCTGATCTTCTTCAGTCGGGAATGGTCGTTCAACTCGGCCAACCGCCCAATCGAATCGATCTGATAAATTCACCCGACGGCGTTGATTTCGATGAATGCTTTCATTCAAGGAACGAGATCGTTATCGACGGGTTAAAACTTTTCCTCATCGATCTCGAAAGCCTTAAGAAAAACAAAAAAGCGTCCGGCCGCTTACAGGATCTGGCCGATCTTGAAAAGCTAGGCGATCCAACAACCTGAAGATACAACTTCGAAGCCATCAAACAAGGCAACTGCGGTGAGGTCTTGTTGGATTTCGAATAGATGTAAATGTCAGAACCGGGATCGATAGCGAATGGGTTCTTTCGGGATGATAATATAATTGCGGAAATGATCAAGGACATCCCAAAACTCAAGCTGGACCGGTCTAAGCTGAAGATCGTAACAGACCTTCGGGAATCTGTCTCCGACGAGTTAGCCTACTGGAAAAATACAACGGTCCGCGAACGTCTGCAGCATATTGAAAGATTGCGCCGGCAAAATTATGGAGCTAGAGCTACCGCAAGACTTCAAAGAGTTGTTCGAATCGTTGAATGCGAATGCAAAAAGTCGTAGCGAAAACGACTAAGCTTCAACGATCATCGACATCGACCTAAGAATGCGGAGTTGTGCTAATATGCGCTTATGACAACGGGGAGCTTACAGGAACAAAAGTTGGAACTGATCCAGTGGTTATCAGTGATAGAAGATGTTTCACTGATCGAGAAGGTCGCGAAGCTTCGGGACGAAAGTGTCAGCGATTGGTGGAATGAGATATCAGAGGCAGAGAAAGAATCGATCGCGAAAGGCATCGAACAAGCGGACGCCGGAGAACTAAGCTCTCATTCAGTCGCAAGAGCGAAATATGAGAAGTGGTTATAGGATCCTGTGGACCGACCACTCCCTCTCCGAACTTGAGCGAACCGTCGAATACCTTCAACTGAATTTTTCCGAAGCTGAGATCACGCGACTCGCGAAAGCTGTCGAATCAACGATCAGTAATATCTCGAATAATCCTCTAATGTATCCGGAATCCGCAGAAACCAACGGTGTTCGCCGTGCTGTGATCTTGCGATTCAATTCCCTGTATTATCGACTGAAAAACGAAAGCGAACAGGTCGAAGTGCTTTCATTTTTCTCAAACAGACAGAATCCGGAACTTAAATAGTTTTAGCTTGTCCTATGTACGGAAACTTCAGAGAACATCTTCAGATCACGATCGACGGAACCGTCCGCAACGTCTATAAAAACGACGTCGGCAAACTCGCCGCCTGGTCCTCCGCCAGCCACGTCGAAAAAGCCCCGAAGAAAAAGGAGACGCCGTGACGTAAATTTATGGAGGCTCTTTACGTATTTTGGAAGCGTCTACTTTCTTACCGGAAGTCGGACTGGGATCTTGACGACTATCCGATTCGAGTAACTGAAGTAACCAATCCTGAACCGGGACAACCAAAGTATTTTGCGCAAATCCTCCGCTGGTTTCTAACTGGCGTTGGCGAGACAGAGACCTCGGCGAAAGACAATCTGCGTTCTAATTTTGAAAACTTTAGAAAGGAACGTCCGGATGATGTGAAACGTCCCGGTGTTCAAATGCCTATCGAGTTCGCATCGACCGAAGGTATTGAAAAATACGATTCTATCGCTGAAAGATTCATCAACGAGATCCTCGGCTTTGACCGCGGCGATCCTGTATTTATCTCAGACGAGTCTAGCCTTCTGGACTTCACGGCAACGGACGATGAGAGAGCTGAATACGTATTTCGAACAAAAGAAGTATTTGGCGTAGACATTTCGGACATCGCCAACGGAAACCTACTTGAGATATTCGAGCGAATTGATGAATCTGGAAATCATAGTTGACGCAAGCTTTCTTCTAACGATATGTATTCAAATTTCAAAGAACATCTACAGAGCACGATCGATGGGATTCGTGAGGCGGGGCTTTATAAATCGGAGCGTGTGATAGACAGCCCGCAGGATGCGCGGATCGATGTTGGCGGCAGGGAAGTGCTAAACATGTGCGCCAATAATTACCTGGGCTTGAGCGATGATCCCGCGATCATCGAGGCGGCGAGAAAGTCTCTGGACGAATGGGGTTACGGCCTGTCGTCGGTGCGATTTATCTGCGGAACGCAGGCGATCCACAAAGAGCTCGAACGCAAGATCAGCGAATTTCTCGGCACCGAGGACACCATTCTTTACACTTCGTGTTTCGACGCCAACGGCGGCCTATTCGAAACGCTGCTCGGCGAAGAAGACGCCGTTATCTCAGACGAACTCAACCACGCAAGCATCATCGACGGCATCCGGCTCTGCAAAGCACAGCGGTTTCGATACAAGAACAGCGACATGGCCGACCTCGAGGCGAAGCTAGAAGAAGCAAAGGACGCACGTTTTAAGATGATCGCGACCGACGGCGTTTTCTCGATGGACGGCTACATCGCGAAGCTCCCCGAGATCTGTGACCTCGCGGAGAAACATAATGCTCTCGTTATGGTGGATGATTCGCACGCAGTCGGCTTTATGGGCCAACGCGGCAAGGGAACTCACGAGCATCACAACGTGATGGAACGCATCGACGTGATCACTGGAACTCTCGGCAAAGCCTTAGGCGGAGCTTCGGGCGGTTATACCAGCGGGAAAAAGGAGATGATCGAACTGTTAAGACAACGTTCGCGTCCGTATCTGTTCAGTAATTCCGTTGCACCGCCTATTGTCGCCGCATCTATCGCCGCGATAGATCTGTTAACAGGCTCGACCGAACTCCGCGACAAGCTGATGGACAACACGCGTTATTTTCGGGAGAAGATCGCCTCGATAGGCCTGGAGGTGCTGCCGGGCGAACACCCGATCGTTCCTGTGATGTTCGGCGAGGCTCAGCCCGCGGTCAAAATGGCTGAGCTGCTGTTGGAAAAAGGCGTTTACGTCATCCCATTCTCGTTCCCCGTCGTCCCGAAAGGCAAGGCCCGCATCCGAACACAGGTCTCGGCCGCACATTCGAAGGAAGATCTGGATTTCGCGGTGAATGCATTCGCAGAAGCAAAAAGGGAATTGGGCATTGAAAAAGGTGCTTCGGTCTAAACCAAAGCACCCCTTCAGACTACTGCACAAAGCCTAGGCAGCGGCCTGGGCTTTATTATTTACAGCGTCTTTCGCTTGCGTCGCAAGAGCCGCGAACGTTTCGGGCTGTTTGACAGCGAGATCCGCGAGTGACTTACGGTCAAGCTCGATACCGGCAAGGCTCAGGCCGTGCATGAACTGTGAATACTTCATATCGTTCAAACGGCAGGCTGCATTGATGCGGACGATCCACAGCTTACGGAAATCTCGCTTCTTCAGCTTGCGGCCGGTGTATGCGAAATTCAGTGCACGTTCGACCGATTCCTTTGCCGAACGGTACAGTTTCGACTTCGTCCCACGATAACCTTTAGCTAAGGCTAATATCTTTTTGCGTTTCTCAAGACGCTTATTACCACGTTTTGCTCTAGGCATAATTCCTCCAATGATGAATAACGAATTAATTCGATATTCGAAATTCCCTTATTAATCCCTACCGTAGGGCAGCATCTTTTCGACGCGTTTCTGATCGCCTTCGGATACCAGTGTGTCAATATCAAGATTGCGTTTACGTTTGTTCGTCTTCTTCGTAAGAATATGACGTGCGTGCGAATGCCCGCGTTTGAACTTACCGCTGGCGGTAGAACGAAAACGCTTCGCTGCACCCTTGTGTGTCTTAAGTTTTGGCATTTCTATCTCCTAAACAGTTCTAAAAACTAAACTAAAAAATCTCGTCGTCGTCGCGCTCAACCTGCGGAGCAACTTGTGCTTTCTCCGCAGCCGGTTCGCCTTCGGGCTTATCTTTTGTCTTAACCTCAGCTTCCGGTTTACTCTTTTCGGCCGCGGGCTTTTTGTCCGGGACCTTCGACTTTTTCGGGTTGAAGATGGTAAACATCTGGTAGCCTTCCATCTTCGGATATACCTCGACATCACCGAGATCAGCCAGGTCTTCCGTCAGACGTTTAAGGATCTTTGCCCCGAGTTCGCGGTGCGTCATTTCACGTCCGCGAAAGGCGATCGCTGCCCGCACCTTGTCACCGTCTTCCAACCATTCTCGGGCGTGCTTCATACGGTATTCGTAATCGTGGTCGTCGGTCCCGGGCCGGAACTTGATCTCTTTGACCTGTACCGTTACCTGCTTCTTCTTAGCCTCATGAGCACGTTTCTTTTGCTCGTAGAGGAATTTACCGTAATCGATCAGCTTTGCGACGGGCGGCTTCGCATTCGGAGCGATCTCGACGAGGTCGATACCAAGCTCACGGGCCTTTGCAATAGCGTCCCGCACGTCCATCACACCCAATGCTTCGCCGTCTTCGGTCACAACACGTACCGAAGGAACTCTTATACGTTCGTTCGTACGGTGCTGCGGCTCACGAAAACGCGGCTTGAAATTACGTCCACCAAATCTTCTAGCGATATTGCCTCCTCACGGTCATATGCGATCTCAGAGAGCCCGCAGCAGTTTTTGCTGCGTGATCATCTCCTTGAACTCTTCCAACGACATCGCACCGATGTCTCCCTGTTTGCGTTCCCGCACGGCTACCGACTTATCCTCAAACTCTTTGTCACCGAGGATCAACATATACGGGACCTTTTGCATTTGTGCGTCACGTATCTTAGCACCGATCTTGTCAGAGCGTGTGTTCGATTCAACGCGAAATCCCGCGGTTCTAAGGTCGTCAGCTACCGACAATGCGTATTCGTTAATGCGATCCGTTATCGGCAGGATAGCGACCTGAACCGGAGCTAACCATAACGGAAACGCCCCTGCGTAGTGTTCGATCAACACACCGAAGAACCTCTCAATCGACCCGAACAGTGCTCGGTGGATCATGAATGGCCGATGTTTCAGATTGTCCTCGCCTGTGTACTCAAGCTCGAATCTTTCCGGCAGGTTAAAATCCAACTGGATCGTGCCTAACTGCCAAACGCGCCCGATTGCATCTTCGATCTTGATATCGATCTTAGGGCCGTAAAACGCGGCCTCTCCTTCGATCCGTTCATAGGGAATGTCACGTGCCTTTAAAGCCGCGGCGAGTGATGCCTCGGCACTTTCCCAATCCTCGTCGGCACCGAGATAGCCTTTGTTTTCAGCAGAACCGCGAACGGATAACTCAAATCGAACTTTGTCGAAGCCGTACGTATCGAACACCTTTATGGCGAAATCGAGACAGTCAGCTACCTCAACGCTCACTTGGTCCGGCCGCACGAAAAGATGGGCGTCGTCGACCGTAAAACCACGAACACGCATCAACCCATGAAGTGTGCCTGAAAGCTCGGCCCGGTAAACCGTACCCATTTCGGAATAGCGTTGCGGAAGGTCGCGATACGACCTCGGAGAGCTCTTGAAGATCCCGATGTGGAACGGGCAGTTCATCGGCTTGAGACGATATTCTTCGTCCTCGATGCTGGTCGGGGCATACATCGAATCAGAGTAATTTCCCTCATGCCCGCTCGTCACCCAAAGGTCGCGTTTGGCGATATGCGGCGTGAAAACGAAACTGTAGCCGCGTTTCTCAAGTTCTTCCTTAAGAAGCCGCTCCATTTCGTTCCTGATGATCCCGCCTTTGGGATGCCAGAGGATCAAACCCTGGCCATAGTCCTCAGATATCGAGAACAGATCGAGTTCGCGGCCCAACTTGCGGTGATCGCGTTTTTCAGCCTCTTCACGCTGCTTGACCCAGGAGTCAAGTTCATCCTGCGTGGCGAACGCGGTGCCATAGATGCGCTGCATCTGCTGGTTTGCGGCATCGCCTTTCCAGTAAGCCCCCGAGAGAGCCAGAAGCTTGAATGCTTTGAGCTTGCCCGTGTGAGGCACGTGGGGTCCAAGGCAAAAATCTATGAACTGCGAATTATCAATGTAATAGACACTTGCACTGTCAGAGACCTTTTCGTCAATGAGTTCACATTTCAGCGGTTCGTCCCGCTCTTTAAAGATGTCCAGGACGCGAGCTTTCTCAATGTCTTCGCGGCGATACGGAAGGTTCTGCTTTGCCAGAGCCTTCATCTTCTTCTCGATCGCCGGAAGGTCGTCTTCAGTTAGATTCTTGGGTGCGATGAAATCGTAATAGAATCCGTAGCGCGGGTCATCCATCAGCGCTGGTCCGACTCCAAGCTTTGTGCCCGGGAAAAGGTCGAGCAAGGCGGCCGCGAACAGATGCGCAGCGGAATGCCGGATCACCTCAAGCCCATCACGTGAATCGGTCACGATCGGTTCGATCGAAAGCACTTCGTCGATCGCCGGAAGTTCACGCGTAAGATCGAATTCCTCGCCATTCACCTTAGCTGCCAGCGATGACTTGAGGATATCGCGATCAAACGCCTTGATAGCGTCAGCGACCGTCGCGGGTGCGGCTATATGCCGCACAGCACCGTTCAATTCTACGTTTAATTCGCTCATATATTTGTTGATCGTCAATCGACCTTCGGAACCACAGGTCTGCCGACGTAATTTTCCCAAGTACCCGTTCTGAACAGGGACTGCAGGGCAAATCGTTCTTTACGAGTTGAACGACCAACAATTCACTACTACTAACCAAGATCAGATCCGATAAGAGCGACTTTGCCTTGCAGTATTCAAAAAAGAAAACCGCGTATGTCCCGCAATTTAGAGGCGGGTCGTAGTAGTTGTTAAAACAGCAAAGTTCTTCGAAAGCATCTTATCGAAAGATTGTATCGGCAAATACGTGGTGTAAATGCCGTATGTGTAACAAACCTTGAGATTATACGGAAACATCCAAGATATTACAAGCGGTTACCGCTACTCGGGCAGTAAGGCCTGCTGAGCACCGACCCATTCCCAGGCGGCCGATTCCTCGTGTTCTTCAAAAACACGCACTTCGGTGCTGATCAGGCCCCCGACAAGTTCCAGAAAGTTTCGCATCCACGGCTTAGGGCCGACGACCGCATATCGCTCGAATTTCCCCAAGGCCTTGTATTTCATCTTTACAAGCTGGTCATCAAGGACCGCCATTAGATCGAAGCCATCGTAGTTACGCATACGCACGAGGGCGTTCATTTTCCCGTCGCGCTCGAGGTATGGCTTCATTTCCTGAACCGCATTCTTAATGTCCTGCTCGCGGATTCTGCCGTCGACTTCCCACGCAAATACTCGATCATTCGTCGTCTGGATAAATCGTATCGACGGTTGCGGAATCTCGACAGCAGGCCGTGGTTCAGGTTTTTCAGACGCCCAAGCGAAAGCCTTTTCGCGTTCCGACACAGGAAACACTCGTACATCGATTGACGAAAAGACAAGACCCTCGACGCGTGCAAGGGCCGCCAGCCATCCACTTTCAGTAACGATCGCAGCGCGATAGTAACGCGACAACCTGCCAAGTTCACTAACGCTTTGGACAAGATCCTTTAGCAGTCCGTCCCACGTGAAGGAGAAACCTTCCGGTACCTCGGCAAAGAACGATATTCGGTCGTGCTTTGCAAGGTGCTCTTCGACCCGTTTGTATGCAGCGTCCACTTCATCCGCCGTGATAGTCCCCGAAACCTTCATCGCGATCAGGTGATCAGGTGAATCCAGATACTCAAACATTCGATATACCTCCAATTGTTCTACCCGGAAATACGACCATCGCGAGAAAGAAGTTCCTCGCAGGCACTAGGCCATCGAATGGATACCAAACATATTTCCTTCGGTATCTGTGCATAGCGATATGAAGCCATGTTCACCGATCGAGAACTTTGATTTGAAGACGCTGCCGCCCGAGGAGGCTACGCGTGACTCTTCGACCGAACAATCTTCGGCCACAAAATATACGATCGTGCTGTTGCCTCCGCTTTCGAAGCCTTCCATGTGAACTAGGGCGCCCGTTGCGCCGGTTTGGTTCATTGAGTTCTCGCCGTCCGAGAACGAACGCATCGTAACTCCTTCGGACGATGGGTCCAGCATATTGATCATCGATATGCCGAAAACGGTTTCGTAGAACTTTTGCGCCCGATCCATGTCCTGGACGTAGATCTCGAACCAACCAACCGGATTAACTCCCTGCATAATAATTGCTCCTTCTTTAAAGCGATTCCGACAGGATTTCAGGCACACCGATTTAACGGGCACTCCAAATTTCTCAAAGTCGGTGGGGAATTATATAACGATTTAGCGGAAAGAAAAGCGCCGATTTAAAAAGAAAATGGTAGGCACTAGCAGAGTTGAACTGCTGACCCCTACCGTGTCAAGGTAGTGCTCTACCACTGAGCTAAGTGCCTACGTTTCGCCTCGAAAGCGAACTCAAAGAATGCCAAACAGATATATCGGTGTCAAGTAATACAAATGCATGACACCTAAAACTTGGTGAACTTAGGGAAAAACGAAATTTCGGTTAAAATGAGCCAAATATATAATGTCGAACCAACTCTTCGAACTTACCACTCGTCCGGATGAAAGCCTATTTGCGGGTTCCCGTGATCGCAATGACCCGCGAATGCGCGAGGTTGTCGGCCGCACGGTCCAGGACTATGACACCGCCGAGATCGTCATTGTTGGCTGTCCGCAGGATGAGGGCATCACACGTAACGGCGGTCGCGAGGGAGCAGCCCAGGCACCCCAAAAGATCCGCGAGCAGTTCTATAACCTCACCACATTTAACGTCCGGAGGCGAATATTCGACATCGGCGATGTGGTGATCGGCCAAACACTTGAAGACACCCACGAAAATCAATTCGCTGTCGTCCGGCAATTGCTCGCTGACGGTAAACGGGTCATCGCGCTCGGCGGCGGCAACGATATTTCATATCCAGACGGACGTGCGATGGCGGATGTTTATGGCATACCGAACTGGATCGCCGTGAATGTCGATTCCCATCTCGACGTTCGTCTTGCGGAGCAGCGAAACAGCGGCACACCGTATCGGCAGCTGCTTGATGAGAAGCTTCTTCTTCCGCGGTATTTTTACGAAGTTGGCTATCAGACACATTTCTGTTCGCCGGTTTACTACGATTACATTCGCGATCTCGGTGTTCACCGAATCAGCCTCGAAATGCTTAGGAGCCGCAGCGAACCGGATCAGGAGATCAAAGAGCAGATCAAACTTAACTTTATTAACCACAGCGAATCGATGAGTACTTTCTTCGGCTTCGACATGGACGCCGTTCGTTCCGCGGATGCTCCAGGCGTTTCTGCACCATCGCCACTTGGCCTGCGAGCTGGTGAGTTCATTCAGCTTGTGAAATACGCCGCGTCGCTTGCAAACACTCGCATGGTCGAATTTACCGAGGTCAATCCACGATTCGATACTGACGATCGGACCGTAAAGCTGGTCGCGATCGCAATGCATCGTCTTTGTACGGGAACGATGTAAACAATCCGATGGCTACGCCACAAGAACCTTCCACATTCGATTATCTGCCTGACGATCTCAGTTATGATGCTCTTGTGATCGCGTCTAAAACCTGCCAGGGATGCGAACTCTACAAGAACGCAACACAAACGGTCTTCGGTGAAGGCGATATCTCTTCCGGTGTCGTCTTCGTGGGTGAACAGCCCGGTGACGAAGAAGATCTTGCCGGTCGGCCGTTCGTCGGGCCAGCCGGTCGACTATTAGACCGGGCGTTCGCAGACGCCGGGATCTACCGCTCCAATGTTTACCTGACAAACGCGGTCAAGCATTTCAAATGGAAGCCTCGCGGAAAACGTCGCATTCATGAAAAACCAAGAATATCCGAGATAATCGCATGCGACCCGTGGCTACGATCGGAACTGATGCTGTTACAGCCGCGAGTTGTGGTCTGTCTCGGTGCGACTGCGGCTCAAACGCTGCTGGGCGCCGATTTCCGCGTCACGCAAGAACGCGGAACTTGGGTCGCATCTGATATCGCCGAGCGGGTAATGGCTACCGTACATCCTTCGTCGATCCTCAGAACGCCGGGACCGGAACGGGCGGCTGCTTACGGCGGGTTCGTTGCCGATCTCAAAGTTGCCGCGGGCGTGATCGCTAGCTTATAAGATCGTGCCTCACAAACGTGTGAATCCCTTGACTTACCAACTGATTTCAAATATCAAATAACGATCATGACGCGTTCGATAAATATTCTGCTCGCGGCCGCGATGCTTTCTTTATCAACGGCCGCGGTCTCGGCTCAGGTTGATGACATTTGCGGCGAATTCGGTTATGTTCCGTCGCTCGACGCTCCGCGGATGGCCGCACCTTATATCTACGGAAAGGTCGCGGTCACCGGGCTCGACGCGGGTGCCAAGCTGCCGAAAGTATCGGTCGTGTACCTCAATCGCGGACAGACGCCTAATCGCCAAACGCTTGGCAAGTCCGGCAACTATTGTTTCCGGATCGCGGGCGGAGCCGGTGGAACGCTCGTCATCGACGTTGACGGGGCCGAGGTCGCACGCCGTCAGGTATCCAACTTTGGCACCGCACAGCAACGCGAGGATTTTGAGGTCTCGGTACGATCAGGTGCCGCCGGTCCGGGCGTAGTTTCAGCCAAATGGTCTTACCCTCCTAACGAACGCACTGCCGATCTCTATCGACAAGCAGCTGTCGCCGAACGCGAGAAGGATCCGAAAAAAGCCATCACTGCCCTCAAGCAGGTCGTCGAGATCGACGCAAAGGACTTTATCGCATGGGGCATGCTAGGTTCTTTCCATTTGCAACAAAACTCTCTGGCAGATGCAGAGGGTGCTTTCCGAAAAGCCCTCGAGTTCAAGATCGATTACACGCCGGCGTGGGTAAATATGGGCCGCGTGCGCATCGCCCAAAAACAGTTTGAGGCGGCTATAGGCATTCTTAAGCACGCTACCGAACTTGACCCGTCCGACGCCGTCGCTTTCAAGCTGCTTGGCGAATCCTATCTTGAAAACAGACAGGGTACGCTCGGCGTCGCCGCTCTCACGGAAGCGATCAAGCTTGACCCGATCGGTATGGCCGATTCGCATCTTTCGATCGCACTTCTTTACGATCGGGCCGGTGCAAAGAACCTTGCGGCCGCGGAATATAAAGCCCTGCTCGTCAAAGTCCCTGACCATCCGGAACGGAAGAAGATGGAACGGTACATCAAAGACAATCCGGATAAGTAAAAGTCCTGATACTTTTGTTCCGGTTGAAACGCGTTTTGAACAGGAGCAGAAATGGACCATCTTCGGACGTTTTCATTAATTCTCGCGGCGATCAGCTTCATAACCGTCATCGGCGGTGCGATCTACGAGCATCTGGCGGTTGTTCCCGTTTGGTCTGCAGCCGTGCCCGCATCGCTTACAATCTTTCAGGGCGAATACGCTCTTGCGGCTCAGCGGTTTTGGATCCCGATCCATCCGGTCACGCTAATTTTGCTGGCCGCAGCTCTGGCTCTGAACTGGAAATCAGCACGCCGAAAGCTCATTATCGCCACTATCACGGGCTACGCTGCGGTGCTCGCGATCACCACTGTTTGGTTCGTTCCCGAACTTTTGGCCATAACCCGCAGTCCCTATAGCAACGCTATCGACCCGGTTCTTACACAACGTGGAGCGACTTGGGAGTTTTACAGCCTGACCCGGCTGTCGTTCCTTATTCTGCTCGCGATCAGCCTGCTTTTTGGACTCAGCAAACCGGTCGAAAGCTCTCACCGATAAAAAACGACATCTGAAACCCTTATATTTGTTCCAATTAGAACACGCGCGCCTGGAACGCTCTGGAACAAAAATGGGGTTTTTTGGCATTTTTGCGGCACGCCTGTATCGTTTTGGTGCAAAAACTTTGAAAACGCGATGTTTGTCCCACCGGATGAGCGTTTGCGTGGGACAACGTGGGACAAAAATAGGCTTTTTTGCCTCTTTTGTTCCGCAGTACGAGCACGCGAGCGGAACAGAGCGGAACAAACATCGGCGTTTTCGGCATTTTTGCCATGGCTGCGTCATTTTCGTTCGAGATGCATCAGGTGGGACAAAGTGGTGACGCATTCAGGTGCCGCTGGTGACCACAAGTGGTGACGCATTTGGTGCCGCATGACCGCGTGGTGACGCAGTTGCGCGATCAAAATATCAAAGACCCAGACGGCAAAACCAGCCCGGACAATTATAGTTTGTGTCTAGCTATGGCAAAGAGTGTGTTTTGCGCGATATGCAAGATATGCGCGATATGACAAATCTGCACGATTTGCGAGATCCGTCCGATCAGGGATCTCAGCCTATCGCCATCGGAATTTTGACGTCATTCCTCTCGGCAAATTCTATAGCTTCTTCGTAACCCGCGTCGGCGTGGCGGATGACGCCCATGCCGGGATCGGTTGTTAGGACGCGTTCGATGCGGCGGGCGGCTTCGGGCGTTCCGTCGGCGACGATTACCTGGCCGGCGTGGAGCGAGTAGCCGATGCCGACCCCGCCGCCGTGATGGAGCGAGACCCAAGTGGCGCCACCGGCGACGTTTATCATCGCATTCAGATAGACCCAGTCGGCGATGGCGTCGCTGCCGTCCTTCATCGATTCGGTCTCACGGTTTGGCGATGCGACGCTGCCGCAATCCAGATGATCGCGACCGATCACGATCGGGGCTTTCAGTTCGCCGCTCGCGACCATTTCGTTCAGCTTCAATCCGGCCTTGGCACGAGCTCCGTAGCCGAGCCAACAGATGCGTGCGGGCAAACCCTGGAAGGCGACCTGTTCTTGTGCCATCGTCAGCCAGCGCGCGAGATGGTCGTCCTCCGGGAAGAGGTTCATTATCGCTTCGTCAGTCTTATAGATGTCTTCCTTATCGCCCGAGAGCGCGACCCAACGAAACGGACCTTTGCCCTCGCAAAAGAGCGGACGGATGTACGCGGGGACGAACCCCGGATAATCGAACGCATTCACAACGCCGTTGTCCTTTGCACGCTGGCGGAGATTATTGCCGTAATCGAAAACGATGCTTCCGCGGCGCTGGAATTCGAGCATTGCCTCTACGTGACGCGACATCGAGTCCATCGCCGCGCTTTCGTACGCCTTCTGATCACGCTTCCTAAACTCCGCAGCTTCATCAACGCTATAGCCGGTCGGAATATAGCCGTAAAACACGTCGTGTGCGGAGGTCTGATCTGTAACGACATCGGGGACAATTCCGCGCTCGAGCAGCTGCCAATGAACCTCTGCCGCGTTGCCGAGCAGAGCGATGGACTTGGCTTCTTTTGCTTCTACGGCTGCATTTGCTCGGGCGATGGCGTCGTCGAGATCGCGTGCTGCGACGTCAACCTGCTTCAACTGCAGCCTGCGTTCGATGCGCCACGGATCGACCTCGACAAGCAGCCCGACGCCCCCGTTGAATGTGATCGCCTGCGCCTGAGCTCCGCCCATCTCGCCGAGGCCGGCGGTCAGTACGAGTTTGCCCGCCAACGTGCCCCAGCCGTGCTGGCGGGCGAGCGAACCGAAAGTCTCATACGTGCCTTGCAAGATGCCTTGGGTGCCGATGTATATCCACGAACCGGCAGTCATCTGGCCGTACATCATCAGGCCGTCGCGTTCGTATTGATCGAACTGCTCCTGTGTCGCCCAGTGCGGAACGATATTTGAATTTGCAAGCAGAACACGCGGAGCGTCCGCGTGGCTTTTGAAAACACCGACCGGCTTGCCGGATTGGATGAGCAGCGTTTCGTCCTCATTCAGCTCACGCAGGCTCTTGAGGATCGCGTCGTAGCTTTCCCAATTTCGCGCAGCCTTTCCGCGGCCGCCGTAAACGATCAGGTTATCGGGGTCAAAGGCGACCTCGGCGTCCAGATTGTTCTGGATCATGCGATAGGCGGCCTCGATCAGCCAGTTTTTGCAGGAAAGTTCGGTGCCTGTCGGAGCCTTAACGGTTCGTTTCATATATGTGGTATTTTTATCGCAAACCTCGCGAAATAATCAAAGAAGCATTATGCAACTATTCAAAACTTCTGCCATGTGCGTGGTGATCGTGGCCGCAATGAGCGTTTCGGCTGCCGGCCAACCGGCTCAGGCAAAACCGACACCTGCACCTACGCCGGCTCCGATCACAAATCCGAATTACGACGCTGAGCTTGCTAAAAGGCTGGGCGGCGATGATATGGGGATGAAGAGCTACGTCGTCGCGATTCTGAAGACCGGGCCAAACGATGCGACGATCACCGATAAGGCCAAGCGTGACGAGCTGTTCAAGGGGCACTTTGGGATGATCAACCGTCTCGCGAAGGAAGGCAAGCTGGTTATGGCAGGGCCTTTCGGAGACGAAAAGCGGATATATCGCGGGCTCTATATATTTAATGTCGAGACGATAGAAGAGGCGAAGAAACTGACCGAGACGGACCCGTCGATCACGGCCGGCATCTTCCAGCCGGAGTTTATCAAATGGTACGGCTCAGCAGGGCTGATGATGATGAACGAGATCTATGAAAAGATCTCGAAAACAAAGCCTTAAATGGGCCACGCCGACATCCTTATTCACAACATCGGTCAACTGGTTACGTGTGCCTCGCCCGGAGGGCCGAAGCGCGGGACCGCGATGAGCGACGTGGGTATCATCGCGAACGGCGCGGTTGCCGTTGTCGACGGAAAGATCGCGGCGGTCGGGCTGAGCGATGAGATACTTTCGCAGTTCAATGAAGCGAACACGGTGGATGCAGGCGGAAATGTCGTGTGTCCCGGTTTTGTCGACCCGCACACCCATATCGTCTTCGCGGGGAATCGGCTGGATGAGTTTGAGCTGAAGATCAAGGGAGCCGAATATCTGGAGATACTCGCGGCCGGCGGCGGGATAATTTCGACGGTCAGAAATACGCGTGAGGCGTCTGAAGATGAGCTGGTCGAGTTTGCGACGAAGCGTCTCAACAAAATGCTCGCATGCGGAACTACGACCTGCGAGATAAAGACAGGCTACGGCCTCGATACAAAGACAGAGCTAAAGATGCTGCGAGTGATCGAAGAGCTTGCTCGCACGCATCCGATCAAGATAGTTCCGACTTTCCTGCCCGCACACGCTGTCCCGCCTGAGTTCAAGGATCGTGCGGGCGATTATGTTGATCTGATCTGCAGCGAAATGCTGCCCGCGGCGTGGGAATGGTATCAAGCGTCGGAGTTTTCGTTCGAAAAGATCCCGTTCTTTATCGACGTGTTCACGGAGCGAAACGCTTTCGATCTGATTCAGACACGGAAGGTCTTAAAGACAGCTCGATCGCTCGGCTTTAAGATCAAGGCCCACGTGGATCAATTCACGAATCTCGGCGGATCGGGGCTTGGAGTTGAGCTGGGCGCTGCGTCGATCGACCATTTGGACGCGATCTCAGAGGAAGAAATATCGGCTCTAGCCGAGAGCGCGACCGTGGGAGTGGTGATACCGACGGAAGGTTTTAACGGGGGGAAGTCGGAGTTCGCACCTGCACGCCAAATGATCGATGCAAGCTGCGCCATCGCTCTCACAACCGATTATAATCCGGGTTCGGCTCCGTCCCCGTCGATGCCGATGTCAATGGCGATCGCATGCCGGTATCAGAAGCTTCTGCCCGCCGAATCGATAAACGCCGCAACGATCAATGCCGCTCACGCCATCGGCCTGGGCGGGCTCGTTGGCTCAATACAGGCCGGGAAGGATGCTGATCTCTTGATCCTGGATACGACCGACTATCGCGAAGCGATTTATGAATTCGGCCTGCCGATGGTTAAGCGTGTTTTCATCTCGGGCCGGGAATCGTTACTGAAATGACTCATATCCTCATCGACGGCGAAAGCCTCACATTCGAACAAGTGCTAGCAGTCGCTTACGGTAAGCCGGGTGAACCGCGGGTCGAGCTCGACAAGGGAGCGATCGCTCGCGTCGAACGGTCGGCGGTAGCCGTTGATACGCTGCTGGAACGAGGCGAGATCGCGTATGGAATTACAACCGGTTTCGGTGCTTTCAAGGACAAGATAATAAGTCCGGAGCAGGCCGGCGAACTACAGCGAAATATCGTCCTGAGCCACGCGGTTGGCGTCGGCGACCCATTCGATACGCCGACAGTCCGGGCGATCATGCTGGTACGTGCAAACACGCTGTCACGGGGCTATTCGGGTATACGACTCGAAACCCTTCAGCTGATTATCGATTGCCTGAACCGCGGCGTGCATCCCGTTATTCCTGAGAAGGGAAGCCTCGGGGCCAGCGGCGACCTCGCCCCGCTTGCCCATTTCGCGTGTGTATTGATCGGTGAAGGTTCGGCCGAGTTCGGCGGGGAAACGATGACAGGAAGCGAGGCACTGAGTCTCGCCCGGCTAAAGCCGGTAACGCTCAAGGCAAAAGAGGGCCTCGCTCTCACGAATGGAACGACAGTGATGACAGCGGTCGGATTGCTCGAGACTGCCCGAGCACAGCGCCTTGCGGAGCTTGCGGACGTCGCGGGTTGTATGAGCCTTGAGGCCCTCAATGGGACCGTGTCGGCATTCGATGAACGAATTCACGCTTTGCGACCGCATCCACGACAGGTCGATGTTGCGAAGAACCTTAGAAAGCTGCTGGAAGGCAGCGAGTTCGTTCGCGGATTCGACCCGACGAATGTTCAGGATGCGTATACGCTCAGGTGTATTCCGCAGGTCCACGGAGCCTGTCGGGACGCGGTCGCGTATGCGGAATGGCTTCTCAAGATCGAGCTGAACTCGGTCAATGACAACCCGTTGATCTTTGAGAATGAGGACGGTTCGATTGATGTGCTTTCGGGCGGGAATTTTCACGGCGAACCACTCGCACTTGCGTTTGATTATTTGGCGATAGCGATGTCGGAATTCGGCAATATTTCCGAGCGGCGCATCATGAGGCTCACCGATGAGGCATCGAACGCACATGTTCTTCCGGCGTTCCTTACTGAGAACGGCGGGCTGAATTCAGGTTTTATGATCGTGCAGTACACGGCAGCTGCACTCTGCACGGAGAACAAAATACTGGCCCACCCGGCGAGCGTTGACACCATCCCAAGTTCGGCGAACGTCGAGGATCATGTGTCGATGGGAGCAACAAGTGCCCTCAAATTACGGCAAGTTGCTGAAAACCTCGAAACGATCCTGTCCATCGAATGTTTCTGTGCAGCTCAAGGGATCGACTTTCGAAAACGCGTCGTCGGCGCCGACAAGAAGCTGGGCGTAGGAACTGCTCCATTATATGAATCCATCCGCGAGCGTGTGCCTTTCATCGAAAAAGATGAGTATTTGAAACGCCACATGGACGAGGTAAAAGCTATCATCAGATCTAGATCGAAACGCGAAGTCACTTCGCTGCGTGAAGACAATGTCTGAACATAGGAGCTCGTTTTTCAGCCGATTTGCGAAGCAGACCGCGACTTTATCCGGCAAGCCTTTGACCTTTGTTGCCGCGGTGACGGTGTTGGTGGTCTGGGCTCTCACCGGCCCGATCTTCGGGTTTAGCGATACGTGGCAGCTAGTCATCAACACCGGCACCACTATCGTGACCTTCCTGATGGTATTTCTTATTCAGAGCACGCAGAACCGCGACACCGAGGCGATACAGATAAAGCTGGACGAACTAATTCGCGCGGTGAAGGGAACGCGGGAAGAGGTCATGGACCTCGAGGAACTAGATGAACGGGAGCTGGATGAGATCCGAAGTGAATATTTGGTGCTAGCCGAGCAGGCTCGCCTTGCATTGGAAGCGAAGAAGGACCGATAAACATCGTCTATGAAGTTTTATTTTTTTGCCGTATTCATTCTTGTAGTTACCGGATCAAGTTCGTTTGGCCAGCCGAAGGTCCAGGATTTTCAAAAGGTCGTTGAGGATCGGCTGCGTGACAAGGACATGACGCTTACGGCCGTCTGCCCGATCGAGACAAACATAGTCGCGCATCGTGTTTTTAAGGATTACGGGGCGATGTTCATTGCCGATGACGTTAAGTGGCCCACAAAGTGCGTGTTTGCTAACGAGGCTGAGGTGACCGCCTTTCAAGAAACTGTAAAAACGAAGAGCGAAGTAATAAATGGGACGACAGTGGTTTTGCAGGAAGAGGCAATGGAGGCCCTGATCAAGGCGAGGAAAGAGGCGGCAAAACGCGGCCTTACTATCACGCCGCGGGGCGGCTCAGCCTCGAAGCGCAGCTTTGGTGACACGGCACGCATTTGGAATTCACGTTTCGAACCGGGATTGAAGTACTGGATAGGAAAGCGGAAGCTCACAGCCGCTCAGGCAGAGGCCGCGAGGCGGCTCGACGTAATCGCCCAGGTCGCCCAGGTCATCGAATGGGAAAAGAATGAATGGTGGTTCTCCACCGGGTTCAACCGTTCGATCTTCTCGTCTGTCGCTGCGCCCGGGACCTCGCAGCATTTGTCGATGCTTGCGCTCGATGTCTCGGAATTCGCTAACAAAGAGGTCAGGGCGGTACTTAACCACTACGGCTGGTATCAGACGATCATCGATGATACACCGCATTTCACCTATATCGGTCGTGACGAGGGCGACCTGCCGAATCACGGCTTGCGAGCGGAGCCGCGCGGAGGCTTTACGTTCTGGATCCCGAATTTTGACCGCGAATTCGGTGCTGATCGTCCCGAGGGTAAGACGCCCCGTTAAATCATGCTGCATCCTCCCCAACCCAAAATAAATCCTTGAGAAGTGGTGTTTTTCCGTGGTTAAATAGCCTCACAACCGAGTTTGCTGCGTTTGAGTTACCGATGTTATGAGACTGTCAGAATTTATACTCGAAAACATGGAAGAACTGCTGGTCGAATGGGAATCATTCGCAAGGACCATAGTACCTCCAGCTCACAAGATGGATTCGCTTGCGCTTCGAAATCATGCCAAGTTGATGCTGCAGGCGATCGCAAAGGATATTGAAACTGACCAAACGGATCGCGAACAGTCCGCCAAATCGAAAGGATTGGCTCGCCCGCTCACCGCGCACGCCACCGCCGCGACCACACACGGGCTTTTACGGCAAATGTCGGGTTTCGACCTGATGCAGCTCGGGAGCGAATTTCGGGCGTTACGGGCAAGCGTCATCCGACAGTGGACCGCGTCGCTTGATGAGATCGGGGAATCTGAGTTCGACGAGATGGTGCGATTCAACGAGGCCATCGACCAAGCACTCGCTGAATCGATCGCCAGTTACTCGGAAGCCGTAGATCATTCACGCCAGACATTTCTAGCGATCCTTGGGCATGACCTACGCGGCCCTTTGTCGGCGATCACAACCGCGTCACATATTCTGTTAACGTCCGATGCTCTGAGCCAGCAGGAGTTAGAGGTTGCATCGCGCATCAAGCGAAGCGTACGGACAATGACCCGAATGGTTCAGGATCTGCTCGAATATGCGGCTGGCCAGATCGGCAACAAGATCCCGATCCGGCCCCAGTCAGCTGACATGGGGCACGTATGCCGCGGAGCGGTAGACGAAGTTCAGCTGGCTTTCCCCGACGTTCAATTCAGCATCGACGCTGCGGGGGAATTGGAAGGCACATTCGACCCGACGCGATTTCGTCAGGTTCTCTCAAATCTATTGATAAACGCGGCAAAGTATCGTGATGACGGAACTCCCGTGACGCTTTCCGCCCGCAAGGACCAGGACACGATAACGTTAGAAGTCAAGAACTTCGGCACCCCGATACCGGAGGATTCGCTGCAGGTGATATTCAATCCATTGGTGCAGTTAGCGCGGTCAGAGGCGTACTTTACCTCATCTACCAGCCTAGGGCTCGGGCTATTCATCGCACGTGAGATCGTTGAGGGGCATGGCGGCAACATCGAGGTTAACTCTTCGGAAGCTGACGGCACGGTGTTCCGGGTGCGCATACCCCACAAACCAAGTGCGAGGGCAGCGTCGGTCTAACCCTTCTTTACAACCTTTCGGTTTTACATCGGGTAGCTACCAATTGCCGGTAAATCGTGAAGGCGCATTTTCAAGCTCACCCGTCATCTTGCACATCAGGTCTCTCCGTTCATCGTCGGAGAGCCACGTTTCAACCAGCGGATATATTTGCTTTTCTTCCATTTCGTTGTGAGTCGCCAGCCGGGAAAAGATCGTCCGTAGGTCATTCGTTATATCTGTGTTTGGCCACTCACGTAGAAGCTTCATCGATTCGCCGAACCGTTTCATAAAGAAATCGTGGTCCGCACGAAGAGTCCCGATCAATTCCATCGTTTCCGGATCGGAGTTCTCCCGTGCAGCGAGACCTATCATGGGGAATAGGTGAAGGTGTTCTGCCCGGATATGAACGGCCAGACGTGCCCAGATACGATCGATGATATTAACAGGAGTCTTGCCGCCTTCGAGGATCGCGAACGCGTCAATGAAGAGACGATCGATATGTGAATGGTCGTCGGAAAGACGAAAGTTCCAGTCCATCGCTACTAGCTCGCCGACTCGGACCCGGCAGATGAAGAGTCGCGAATAAAGGCGAAATAGTTCACCGCGAGGCACATCAACGCAAATGCCGACAGCAGTGCAAAACCGAGCGTATATGTACCTGTGGCGTCCTTAACGAGTCCGAGTTCGATCGGCGGGAAGAAACCGCCCAGTCCGCCGAAGGCTCCTACGAGGCCTGTGACCGTTCCCGTCTCTTTTGGAAAGTACTGCGGGACCAGTTTGAATACCGCGCCGTTGCCCAAGCCCAACGCGGCAGCACAGCCAAGTGCCCCGATGGTGAAAAGGACGATCGTGGTGAAGCTGAGCAGAAGCGAAAGGCCGGCGATCGCTGCGAATACAAAAAGCAATACACGGGCGCCGCCAAATTTATCTGCAAGCATGCCGCCAACGGGCCGCATCAGGGTCGCAAGCACTACGAAGCCGGCAGTGCGGGCACCTGCATCAGTTGCCGTCAGCTGAAAGATCTCTCGCAGGAATGTCGGCATATAAAGTGCCAGGGCGACGAAGCCGCCAAACGTGAGGAAGTAGAAGAGAGAAAGTATCCAGGCGACCTTAGAGGTCTTTAGCGGAGCGAGCATCTCCTGCACCGTTTTCGGCCTCGCCGTCGTCGTATCGCTTACCGCCATGGCATAAAACGCGACGCCCCAGATCAGACTTAGCGCTGCGAAAATATAAAAAACGGTCCGCCAGTCGCCTAGGCTTATCGCGAGCACGGGTGCAAAAAACACCGCTATCGATTGGCCGATGTTGCCCATTCCGTAAACGCCAAGAGCAGTACCTTGTTTTTCAGGGGCGAACCAGCGGGATGTGAAACCTACTCCTACGGGGAACGTCGTACCGGCGATGCCGAGAAGCAGCCCAAAGAACAGGAGTTGATAGTAGCTGGTCGAAAGGGCGATCCCGATCGCCGGAAGTGCAGAGAAGATCAAAAGGCCCGCCATCACATAGCGGCCCCCAAATCTGTCGGCAAGCATTCCCGAGAACAGTCGACCGATAGAACCCAATAGCACCGGGACGGCTATCATCACGCTACGTTCGGTCGCAGACAGGCTGTAAAGCTCGGTGAACGTCGGGGCAAGAGCGGCGATCAGTCCCCAAACGGCGAACGAGACTGCAAATGCAGTGGTGGAAAGAAATAGAGCTCGGGCTGCTCCGGGCCGGAATGTGTCACTCATGGATATTGAAATCAGGCGGTGCGTTAGTATCGCATTTCTTGCATTCGAGCTCGACACCGAGTCTTGAGCCGCGGCCGCTTTCTGTGAGAACCCACTCCCGAGAGCGGAGCGGCGGATCGTGGCGGACGTGCTGCAGATGGCCGCAAGCTAACTTGGCACGCCAATCGGCATTTTCATCGAGATCAAAACCGATGATGGGATGCATCATTTAGGAGCGATCCTGCTTGCAGCCCTGCTGCGTTTGGGAGCGGGTTTCCACCACAGGAAGATGGTCAGGGCGATCACCCAACAAACAGCCGAAGCGATTATCAGCGGCCAAAGCTTATCGAAATGTCGGGCCAGAGCTGCCTCGATCAGGGTAGATAAGATCCACAACTGAGCGAGATTGATCATTACGAGCATTACAAGCCGCGACTGCCAGACCGCGGTTCGCCCGCGATCCTCGCCTCTTCTCGGCGTTGCTGCCCGGCCGTTTTCAGCTGTATGGAACTTTACTGAATCAAACTCCATGGCTTTCTGTTCCTCCGCCTGCTTCGCGGCCGACGGCCCACACTTCGGTGCCGCGAACCTCGATCACCACCCTGTCCAGCGGACGTGGCGGCGGCCCGTAGAGAACCGCTCCGGTGCGTGCGTCGAATCCGCCTTCGTGACATGGGCACTCGAGCCGGTCTTCGGATCGTTCGTAATAAACCGGACACGTAAGATGGGTGCATTTCTGACCGAAGGCATGATATGAACCGTCTCGGGACCGCACCAGTATCGCCGTATCATTTTCGCGAGGGTAGTAGAAGTTTAGTGCCGTTCCCGGTTCCATAGCTTCTGCCCCGTCGATCCGCGCGGGCTCGTATGCAGGTTCTTGTCCTGCATCGTAAACGGACTTGGCAGCGAAACCGGCAGTTCCGGCGAGAAGGGTAGAAGACGTCAGAAACAAAAAGTTGCAGAACTCGCGCCGCGTCACCTGTGCCTCGTCATTGCGGTCGTACGGGAACTCAGCGTCAAAAGAGCCTGTTGCCCGGCGTACGTCGCGTTCGTCCCGTTTGATATCGTCCATAGGTACCAACCTCGATGATCCATCTAAACTAAAACTCGTTACGTCTGTCCGACTCCTCGACCTGAGTATCGATCCACGATTCATCCGCGTCGGAATGAACCCGTCCTTCAAACACTCCGCAACCGTCGACGGTCACCTCGTCGGCATCTGTCGGCAGCATGAGATAGACCTTTGTCTCGACACGCTGATTTCCAAAAACATGCGCGTTTACAGGCTTTGTACGCCGCAGCGGAACGATCTGCTCATAGGTTCCGAACGAGATCGCACCTGTAGGGCACACGCTTGCACACATCGGCTTAAGGCCCTCGCTGGTTCGGTCATAGCACATGTCGCACTTCATCTGAAGATGCATCTCGGAGTTGTACTTCGGCACGCCGAACGGACAGGCATTGACACAGTTGCGGCAATCCAGGCATCTCGGCTTTAGTGCGGACATCACGACACCGTCTTCATTCGTCTTGATGGCGTCAGCCGGGCAGACGAGAGCACACGTGGGCTCCGAGCAGTGCATACAGACTGTCGGCATTGTTGCCGTCGTCTCTGTGCGGTCAATGTAGTCGACAAATATCATCGAATATCCCTTGTGCGTCGAACATTCCCGACACGCCGCCACACATGCTCGGCACCCGATACAACGCTGCGGATCGATGAACATCGTCTCCTTCATTAATTAGCCTCCTTTTGCTGTCTTCCCTTGATCGCTTCGCTCATGCTCGTACCCTTTCTTGCTGCTCCGAGGATCGGAAGCTCACGCGAACGTATTTTTTCCAGCTTGGCAGAGCACGCCTTGAATTCGGGTATCTTTGACGTCGGGTCGAGCGCGGCATTGGTAAGCTGGTTTGCTGCAAGTTCCTCGCCCCAGTGGTATGGAATAAATAGAGTGTCGGGCCGGATCGTTTTTACGATCAGGGCAGGGAATATACCCTCGCCGCGTCGTGAAACGACCTTCACGCGTTCGCCGTCGCCAATGTTATATTGCTTTGCCGTTTCGGGATGGATCTCGACAAATGGTTCCGGGCATTGTTGGACGAGGAAACCGATCCTTCGTGTCTGGTTGCCCGAGAGGTACTGGTGGACGATGCGTCCGGTGGTCAAGATCAGCGGAAACTCCTCATCAGGTTTCTCAGCGGCGCCTTTGTACTCTATCGGGTGAAATTTAGCTTTTCCGTCGGGATGAGCGAATTCTTTCTCGAACAAACGAGGCGTTCCCTCGCTCTCATCGCTCGGGCAAGGCCAGAATACTCCATTCTGCCGCTCGATCTTTTCGTAGGTTATGCCGGAGTAGTCAGCTTTTCCTCCTTTCGAGGCGACGCGAAGCTCATCAAAGATCTCTCGCGGGGAATTAAACTGGAAATATTTCCCGCGGCCTAAACGGTTTGCGATCTCCTGTAGGATCTCCCAATCGCGTCGGGCTTCGCCGGGAGGGTCGATCGCCTTGTTGATCTTGATCACACGGCCTTCACCGCTGGTGGTCGTGCCTTCATCCTCGGCCCAGGTGGTGCCGGGCAGCACTACGTCCGCATAGCGCGCCGCCTCAGACATGAAAAAGTCGATGCACACGTTAAACTCAAGTCGCTCGAGCGACCGCCGTACTTCGTTCGTGTCCGGAAGAGAGACCATCATGTTGCTACAGATCGAAAGAAGCCCGCGAATCTCGCCGTCGCGCATCTTTGCAAAGGCTTCAACAGCGGACACACCGGCCTGCGGAAGTTCAGATTCATCGATACCCCAAACCCCGGCAACGTATTTCCGGTGCTCGGGATCATTCATCGAACGATAACCGGGAAGCTGGTCGGCTTTTTGACCGTGCTCGCGCCCGCCCTGTCCGTTGCCCTGGCCGGTGATCGTGCCGTATCCGCGGCCGAGGCTTCCGATCTTTCCTGTCGCGAGGACGATATTGATGTAACTCAGGACGTTTTCGGTGCCGTTCGAGTGGTGCTCGATTCCCCGGGCATGCATTACCATTCCCGTTTTCGCACGGCCATAGACGCGAGCCGCCTGTACGATCTTCTCGGCAGGAACTCCGGAGATCTCGGACGCTACAGCCGGTGGGTATCGCATCGCCATCTCACGAGTTTCTTCCCAGTTGTTCGTGCGTGAATCGATGAACTCTTGATCGACCAAGTTCTCATTGATGAGTACGTTGAGGATGCCGTTTGCTACTGCCGCGTCAGTACCTGGCCTCAGCTGAAGGTGAATGTCACCCTGTCTTGCAGTAGGAGTTTCCCGCGGATCGATGACGATCCAGATCCCGCCGTTGTCGCGCTGCTTCCAAAGGAAGCCGTTGATGATCGGGAACGTCTCGGCACAGTTTGCACCCGCGATGATGAGAACCTCAGCGTGCGGGATATCGCTCCATGGATTCGCTGCGCGGTCGATACCGAAGGCCTTGTTGTTACCCGCCGCGGCCGAGGCCATACAGAGGCGGCCGTTGTAATCGATATACCTCGTCCCGAGCCCGAGCCGTGCGAATTTGCCGACCAGATATGTCTTTTCAGTCGTGAGCGAAGAGCCGGAGTAAACGGCAATGGAATCCTTCCCGTGCTTTTCCTGCAGGTCCTTGAATCTGGAAACGATCAGATCGAACGCTTCGTCCCAAGACGCACGCTCAAAGTTACCGTTTCGCTTGATCAGCGGATACTCGAGTCTGTCAGGGTGATGCGTTTGAAGGTAAGCGGTCACTCCCTTTGGACAAAGGCGCCCTTCGTTGACCGGGAATTCATACCGTGGCTCTACGCCGACGACGCTGTTATTCTCGACCAACAGCTTCATTCCGCACTGCATTCCGCAATACGGGCAATGTGTATCGACCACCGTGTCGATAACACGGTCGCCTTGCCACCCGCCGATCGGCGCATCGTGAAGATGGGGACCAAACCGCTCGATGATCGCTTCGAGATTCTCGACCTTTGACATAACGTTTAGTCCGTCGGGCCTTCGCCGGCCCTTGCTCCCTGAAACACCGATTCTTGCTTTGACGGAAGGCTGGCATACGCCAAGCCGCGCATCACCCGCTTGCAGCGAGGGCAGTAATCCTGGAGCGTATGACCGTTCGGCATTCGATAGTCGAAGCCGAGCTGTCCAACAACCTTGTTGAGGTCTTCGATCCAGATCTTTCCGATGAAATTCGTCCCGCAACGCGGGCACACGGCTTGCTCCATTTCCTGGGATCGTTGCTGATATAGTTCGACGCCGATCGATGCGGGTCGTTGGACCACGTGAAAGAGCTTGCCGAACGGCAAATAGAAAAGCGTCATGATGACGACCGCCTGGTGTATGAGGGCGATGAAATAATACATATACCCCGCGAACCATAGGCTTGATGCCGTCAACATCAGGCCTGAGACCGAGATCGCGATCAGCAGCATATGCGGCGTAAAATCGAGGAGGAACGACTGATATGCGATCGCCCCGCGATCTTTCAGTCTGCGACGGATCGCGATGGCACAACCCGCGATCACCATTATCGCGGTGAAATCCAGTGCGTGGAACTGTACCCAAGCTGCGGCGCTCCGGCCGTCGAGGATCTGCCCGGGAAAACCGAAAATGTACGCCCGATAGCCGAGGTCGCCCTCGAGCTTAAAATGCACCCATCCGAATGAAAGCGGGAAGGTGATCAAGGCCGAGAGAATGCAGCCCCACATTATCAGGAAGTGCATTAGCCAGCGACTGAAACCGCGTTTGAAAATGAAATGCTGGGCGACAAGGTTCTTCCCGATCGTCGTCGCTGCGGTTGCAGTATTCTTCCCGAACTTGTCCCGTTCGCGGAATAGTTTCCATCCCCGCAGCCAATACGCGCGCGTTGCCGGACGCTGCAGCCAGATGGCGTATCGATAAACGATCGCTCCAAGTGCGACGATGCTGGCGATGGTGTATCCGAACAATGCTGAATCGAAATGTTCGAGACTTCTCGAACCTACGATAACGAGTGCGGTCAACAGGGCAGACGCGAGGATGCCGAAGATCGCAGGACGTCTTCGGTCGACTAGCAGGTCTGTTCTTAACTGCTCACGTGACATTTAACAGTCCTCGTGCGGTTATGGTTGCGAGCGTGGGTCGGATACATAGTACGCCAGAAGTCGTTTCGAATCAACAATTGGCGTTTGGGTTCGGAAATGCGTCCGTGTCGTCCTCGTGCTTTCGCTCCGTGAGGCAGGCAAAATCCTTTTCGATCAATAAGCGTGGTGCCCCCTCGGACTCAATAGATACCGCGTCCGAGTTTGCCCATTCATCCACTAGCATTTTTGGAACGCTTACAATTATCCGTGTCCCGTCGAGATCGGCCGCGGGTCCCTCCAAAACTGCGACCGAGCGTACCTCATATTCCAGCGTTCTCGCGCCGAAATGGATGGCTTCGCGGACCGAGCCTAAATTTGCGAGTTGTGCAACCTCGCCTTGCGTAAGCCGAAGACGAAGAGCATCTCCCTTGATCCTAAGTTTCATCGAAGTAAGTATCCGGCCTCACCGGAGCCGTCGCTGTGACATAAGTTACACGGAGCAATCTTTAAGATATTTTATCAGGCAGGGCAAGGCTTCACGTTCTGGAATCGGAAACGCTCATGTTAAGCTTCATATACAAGTACCCCACGACGGAGTAGATCAATGCACACCTTTCTGAACCGTATGCCAAAAATGTTGCGACAATCGAACTGCGGCAAACTACCAGCTATCTTCACGCTTTTGTTTGCCTTTGCATTGGCGGTCAACGCACAGCAGAGCGGAAAGCAGGCTCCGGTCGTAGTGCAGCCCGGTGCGCCGGGCGAGCAGTCTCAGATATTACCTGCGACCACACGCGCAGTTCTGCCGCCGCGATCTCTAAAGGACGTAGAGTTCATGCAAGGGATGATAATGCACCACGCACAAGCAGTCGAAATGACCGCACTCATCAATGATCGCACGACTCGTGAAGACATCCGTCGGCTCGGTGCCCGTATCAGCCATTCGCAAGCCGACGAGATGAAGTTCATGGAAAAGTGGCTGCATCTGCGGGGTGAGCCCGCTGCGATGCCAATGGCTCCGATGCGACACACACCGGGAATGGATATGTCCCAACATCATCACCACATGACGATGCCGGGAATGCTCTCTGATGAACAGATGGAAGCGCTCAAGAACGCGAAAGGTGCGGAATTCGACCGCCTTTTCTTGGAAGGGATGATCCAGCACCACAAAGGAGCTCTTACAATGGTAAAGGAGTTATTCGAAACGGCCGGTGCGGGCCAAGACTCGGAACTTTTCAACTTCGCGACCGAGGTCGAAAGCGGCCAGACGGTTGAGATCAGATTTATGGAAGGCATGCTAGCGCAAAAGTAAGTAGAACAATCATGACTCAAACACATCAGATCCTTTTTCGTTTTCTCACATCTTTCTTGTTTTTGTGTTCCGGTTTTGTGACCTTTACAAACGGTCAAGCATCGCCGACACCGACACCGGCATTGCCACCGGGAATGGTCGGCTCGAGCACGACTGACCCGCGGGCAAAGTTAGCGCCAGGGCTTTTTGATGCTGGCACGGCCGCCATGGGAATGCGGCATCTGCAGCTGATCCAAAAACCGGGTGCTTTTACGCTTGGATCTGAGGAAGCCGATAATCCGAAGCTAAAGACCCTGCTGGCGTCGCTGGGTATTGCCGACACCTCGAAGATGCCCTTGGCCGCACAGCTCGGAGTCGCGAGAGGAGCGTTTACGAATTCCGACCTCGCGTTCCAGGGTAACCACGTATTTGTCGGTAACTATTACGGCATCAACATCTACAGTATCGGTGATCCTTCGGAAGCCGCGTTGGTTACCTCTTTGGTTTGCCCGGGCGGTCAGGGCGACCCGACGGTGTACAAGAATCTGTTGTTCATGTCCGTCGAAGCGGCGAATGGCCGGATCGATTGCGGGACACAGGGCTTTGCGGCAAACCCGCCTCGCCCCGAAGGACAGACGGGACGGCAGCTTCCCGTGCCGCAAAAGGATCGCTTCCGGGGGCTGAGAATTTTCGATATCAGTGACATCCGGAATCCGAAGCAGGTTGCCGCCGTGCAAACGTGCCGCGGTTCGCACACGAATACACTCGTGGTTGATCCGAAGGATAAAGATAATGTCTACATCTACGTCTCGGGAAGTTCTTTCGTACGGCAGGACGCGGAACTAGCCGGATGTTCGGCAGCCGATCCTGAGCAAGATCCTAATACCGCTCTTTTCCGTATCGAGGTGATCAAGGTCCCGCTGGCGTCGCCGCAGGATGCGAAGATCGTATCCAGCCCGCGCGTTTTTATTGATCCGCGAACGGGAGCGATCAACGCTTTGCAGTCAGCCGGTACGCATGGAACCGGTAAACCGACGGCATCTAATCATTGCCACGATATTACGGTTTACTCAGCCATTGGCCTCGCTGCCGGAGCATGCTCGGGCAACGGCCTGTTGCTTGACATCAAAGATCCGTTGAACCCGAAAAGGATCGACGCTGTAAATGATCCCAACTACGCCTACTGGCATTCAGCCTCATTCTCGAACGATGGCAAGAAGGTCGTATTCACCGACGAATGGGGCGGCGGCGGCGGACCGCGGTGCCGGTCGACCGATCCGAACATCTGGGGAGCGAATTCTGTTTTCCGACTGACGGATAATAAACTCCGCTTTGCGAGCTATTACAAACTCCCTGCCGCTCAAAGCGAGACGGAAAATTGTGTCGCTCACAATGGTTCACTCGTTCCTGTTCCGGGCCGGGACATTTTGGTCCAGGCATGGTATCAGGGCGGTATCTCGGTGATGGATTTCACCGATGCTGACCGGCCGTTCGAGATCGCTTATTTTGATCGTGGACCGATAAACGAAAATGTTCTCGTTTCCGGCGGCACGTGGTCGGCATATTGGTACAATGGCCGCATTTACTCTGCGGAGATGGCACGCGGCCTCGACATTCTCGAGCTGACCCCGACCGAGAATCTCACCCAGAACGAGATCGACGCGGCAAAGAGCGTTCGCGTAAACGAGCTTAACGTTCAGAACCAGGAGCGGATCGTGTGGCCGCGATCATTGGTGGTTGCGAAGGCCTATATCGATCAGCTTGAGCGTACGGGCGGCCTTTCAGCGGCGCAGATCACCGACCTTCGTGCGGCGATCGCCAAAGCCGAGGGCTCGCCGAGCGAGATGAAGAAGCTCAAAGGCCATGAGTCGATGGTGAAGAAAGCCGCGAAAGGTAAGAACGCAGCCGATTCAGCAAGGCTTACAGCATTGGCCGAGATCCTGAAGCGGCCCGAAGCCTAGTAGCATGCGCAATACTCGAGCAACGCAGCCTTCTGAGCGGTATTTCGCTTCGAAGGCTGCACTGATCTTAACAACTTGTGACTGCACGGCGCGCGTTTTAAGCGTGGCCGCCGACCCTACGCATCCGTGCGTGGTAGAAATAGTGAACGGACCGGGAACTGGGAGTTATTTGATCGAGGAATGGTACACCCGGCAAGATTCGAACTTGCGACCCTCTGATTCGAAGTCAGATACTCTATCCAGCTGAGCTACGGGTGCACGCAGTTAAGAGTTTAGAGGGCGTGCGCCGGATTTGCAAATATTGCTATGGCAGAAGACGTGCGGCGAATGCTGATCGGCGGCGAATGGGTGACGGGAGCGGAAAATAAGAGAGTCACGTCGCCGCATAGTGGTGAGACCATCGCGACCGTCTCCTCGGCGGGGCCTGATGATCTTGAAGCGGCCATCAATAACGCGGTGCTGGCGAAGGGCAAGATGCGTCTATTGCCGCGGTACGAGCTAGCGGCCTGCCTCAGACGGATATCCCATTCAATTAGCTCCCGCAAGGGAGAATTTACTCAGTCGATCGTTGCCGAAGCTGCGAAGCCCGTCGCGAATGCGCGCGGCGAGGTCGAGCGGGCTATCGCGACGTTCTCGTTCGCAGCCGGCGAGGCCGAGCGATTCGTTGGAGAAGTCGTTCCGGTTGATACGCAGCCGGCCGGCAAGCACAAGACCGCTCACACGCTGCGGATCCCGCGTGGCGTGGTATACGGCATCACGCCGTTCAATTTTCCGCTGAATCTGGTCGCTCACAAGGTCGCACCGGCGCTCGCCTCGGGGAACGCTATCATTGTCAAGCCCAGCGACCGAACACCGTTGACCGCTCTGCTTTTGGGCGAAGTATTCCTCGAATCCGGTCTACCGAAATCGGCGCTGCAGGTAGTTCCGATGGATGTGAAACACATTGAGCCCGTTTACACAGATCCGCGTGTGAATATGATCTCATTCACGGGCAGCGATAAGGTCGGCTGGCAGATCAAGGAAAAGGCTTACAAAAAGTTCGTCACCCTTGAGCTCGGCGGGAACGCTTCGGTGATCGTCGATGAGACGGCCGACACTGAAGATTCGCTGAAGAAATGCCTCACCGGCGCGTTCGCTTATTCCGGGCAGGTCTGCATTTCGGTTCAACGCGTGTTCGTGCACGAAAAGCATCACGCGAAGTGGCTTGACGAGTTCGCGAAACGTGCTGTTGAACTGCAAAAGGGCGATCCCGCGGACGAGGACACAAAGCTAGGCGCGATGATCGACGAAGATGCCGCGAAACGTGCCGAGGCATGGATAAACGAAGCGGTCGATCACGGTGCGCGGCTCGTATGCGGCGGCAGGCGTGACGGCAAGATGCTAGATGCGACCGTACTAACCAACACATCCCCCGAAATGCATATCGTCAGCGAAGAGGCGTTTGCTCCGCTCGCGGTAGTCGAACCGTTTTCGCAGTTTTCCGATGCCGTCGAAATGGCGAATCACGGCCGCTTTGGCCTACAGTGCGGAGTTTTCACGAAGTCGCTCGACAACGCCGGTTTTGCCGCTGAAAACCTCGAATACGGCGGCGTGATCATGAACGACGTCCCCACATTCCGCGTCGATAACATGCCCTACGGCGGCGTAAAGGATTCCGGCTTCGGCCGCGAAGGCGTCCGCTACGCGATGGAAGAAATGACTGAGATCAGGTTGATCGTATCCGACTAGGCGCTCGTAACCTAGAGGCTTGTTGTTCCTAAAGCGATGTCTCGGAGATGGATTGTCCCTTTGTCGCGAGCGGTTTATCATCAAGCCATGAGACTTTTTGCCCTTCACGTTTTCCTTCTCACAGTTTTTGCGGTCGCAGCGGCCGGACAGACACAGCAGGTTGCCCTCGAGGGGCTGGATGGCGTTGTCACGGTTCAGCGCGACCAGCGTTCGATACCTTATATCGAGGCGGCGAACGATCGTGACCTGTATTTTGTACAGGGATACGTGACTGCGAGCGATAGGTTGTGGCAGATGGATCTGCTGCGGCGTGTTGCACGCGGTGAAACAGCCGAGATATTCGGGCGCTCGACGCTGGACGAAGACAAACGGTGGCGGAGGCTCGGTTTTGCACGCATTTCTGAAGAAGCGCTGAAATTCATTGACCCCGAACTAAGGGCGGCACTCGACAATTACGCACGCGGCGTAAACGCCTACATCGCTTCGCTCGACGATGCCTCGCTGCCGGTGGAATTTAAGATATTGCAATACAAACCGCGTCCGTGGACCGCGGCGGACACGATCGTCATCGGGAAGATCCTAGCTGAGGCACTGAGCAGTACTTACTCCGGCGACCTGATGCGTGAGGCGGCGAAAGGCATCGATCCCGCGAAATGGGCCGATCTTAACCAAAAGGTTACGCCCTACGACGTGATACTGTTTGGCAGCGACAAACGTGCCGCGGCAGCAGGAACGCCGTCGTTGGCAAGTTCTGAAGTTAGAGAGCACGGATTCGACACGGCGATCGCGTTGATGGAAGAAGATGCCGAGATACGCGAGCGTTCACTGCGACGCGTCGGGCTTTTCGCCGAGGGCCTCGCGGCGAGCAACAACTGGGTGATATCAGGCAAGCGGACCGCTGACGGCAAAGCGATACTCGCAAACGATCCACACCTGCTGCCATCGGCTCCGGGCATTTGGTACCTGACGCATCTTTCCACGCCGACGATGCGCGTCGCGGGCGTGACATTCCCCGGCGTCCCGGGCATCGTTCTTGGCCACAACGACCACATCGCATGGGGAGCGACAAATGTTGGACCCGACGTTCAGGACCTGTATCTAGAGACTTTCAACGGTAAGGGCGAATACAAAACGCCCGACGGCTGGCGGCCCGCGGCGGTCCGCAAGGAAGAGATCCGGTTTCGTGCGAGCCCGCTAAGCCCACAGTTGAGTACTGAAACTATCGACGTTGTCGAGACGCGGCACGGCCCGATCATACTCGATTCTACAGAGAGGAAATACGCTCTTAGATGGACGGCGTTCGACCCGAAGAATTCGGATTTCAACGCGTTTTATTCGCTGAACCGGGCGAAGGATTGGTCTGGATTCAAGAAAGCGTTGAGCGATTACGGCGGTGCCACGCAAAATTTTGTTTACGCTGATACGTCCGGCAACATCGGCTGGTACGCAGCGGGAAAGATCCCCATTAGACGGACCGGCGATGGCGCACTGCCCTACGACGGATCGACGAACGCAGGCGATTGGACGGGGTTTATTCCGTTCGCTGAACTCCCGAATCTTTACAACCCGCCTTCGGGATTTATCGTCACTGCAAACCAGCGCATAGTTGGAACAGACTATAAGTACCAGCAGCTCGTCCGGGATTTTGCCGCTCCATGGCGAGCGCGCAGGCTTTACGATCTGCTGTTGCAGGACACAAAGGCGACGATCGCTTCATCCATCGCCGCTCAACATGACGTTTACAATATCCCTTTAAAGATGCTGGCCGAGGACGTTGTGCGGTTAAAGGCCGCTAGCCCGTTTCATTTGCAGACGATCGCCAACTGGGACGGGCGGATGACGCCGGATTCAGAGGCTGCCTTGATCGTCAACGAGATCCGAATGTGCGCCGCTCAGAAGCTGGCTATGGATAATCCCAACGTTCCTGCCAATGCGATAAGGGAGCGCATTCTGCACTGGGCGGTGCGAGAAAATTCCGCCAGATGGCGGCCGTCCGGTATTGAGAGCTACGCGTCGCTACTTCGGGGGTGTTCGGACCAGATCCCGGCTGCGTTCACAAGCCGCTACGGTGCGGATGCCAAGAACTGGGTCTGGGGAAAGACTTCGTTCGCTCGTTTCCCGCATCCGTTAGCCGTCGCACCGCTTATCGGCGGGCAATTTATAACCCCGAGGACACCGATCGCGGGAAGCGGCCAAACGCCAAACGTCGGTTCGTATGTATCAATGCGGCACGTGACGTCACCGGGAAACTGGGATACTACGCACTTCACGATCCCTCTAGGACAAAGCGGTGATCCGAAGTCACAGCATTACAAGGATCAGTTCGATATGTGGAACACAGGACAGGGCGGGGAATTTCCGTTCACAAAGTCGGCGGTGCAGAAAGCGGCAAAGACCGTCATTCGTTTCGCGAAGCCCTGAGTCGCTCCAGAAAGTCTTCGAGAATGATCGCCGCCGCCTCGCTGTCCACCTGAGCTTTCGTCTCATTTAGGTCTGCGTCGCGCTCCCACAGGCGACGTTTGGCTTCGTAGCTGGTCGTCCGTTCGTCCTGCAGAAAGACCGGTATCGTGATCGAACGAGCCAAATTTCGTGCGAGTCTCCTTGCCTCAGCCGACATCGTGCTTTCCGAACCGTCAGATTCGAGCGGCAAACCTATCACTATCGCTGCGGCATCAAATTCCAGAATAAGCTCTCTTAGGCCTTCGAGAAGTTTTTTCCAGGAAGTTCTTTGTATCCTTGCTAGCGGACGCGCGACCAACTGGGTTTCGTCACAGACCGCGATGCCGACACGTTTCATTCCGGGATCGACACCGATAATGCGTTGCCCGGCAGGAATCGAAGCTGGATTAGGTGTATCTTTTTGTTGCACCACCGGATGGTATATCGGATAATTTCGACAGAGAGTCTTGCAACTATAAATCGTTCTGCTGCGTATCACAAACGCATCATTCTAGACCGCAGGTAATAATTTATGTCATTTAGGGGAAAGATCTGGACGCTGCTGATATCTTCAGTGATCGCCGTTTACGTGATGATCGGCGGTTTGCCGTTCGTCGGCTCGCTGTTGCAGACCCAAGCCCAGCAACCGGTTAACGATGCGAATGCCCAGCTCCGGCTTTTCGAGGCCGTGCTTCAGCATATTCAGAATGATTACGTAGACGAGCCGGATCTCGCGAAGGTCCGCTTCGGTGCACTTCGCGGCTTGGTCGGTGGACTCGACCCGTATTCGTCTTATCTGACTGCCGAGCAGGTAAAAGCGTACAACGCCGGTGCTACGAACGGTCGTGCCGGGATCGGGGCGGAATTTTCTCAGGTTTCTTTGTACCTCTACGTAGTCTCGGTTCTTAAGGACTCGAACGCTGACAAGGCCGGGCTAAAGGCAGGCGACGTGGTCGAGTATATCGAGAATAAGGCTACCCGCGACATTTCGCTCTACGACGCGAAAGAGATGATCAAGGGAGCTCCGGGAACTGCCGTTAGTCTTAGAGTGCTCAGAGCAGGTGCTAGGCCGCAGATAATCAAGGTCACGCGCGGTGATACAAAAGCTCCGGCTCCCGAGGCAAGAATGGAGGCGGGGCGGATCGGAGTTGTAAAGGTATATTCGCTGAACAAGGGTGATTCCGCCCAGGTTCGTGACCAGATCGTCGCGTTGCAAAAGCAGGGAGCTCAAAAGCTGGTTCTCGATCTTCGCGGTGTCGCGGGCGGCAGTATAGATGATGGTGTCGCGGTGGCGAACTTGTTCATCCGAGATGGCGAGATAGCAAAGATCATCGGAAAAGATAATGCCGTTATCAAGACGTTCACCGCCGATCCAAGGCAAGCCATCTTTGACGGCGAGGCATCGGTGCTGATCGATCTCGGAACCGCAGACGCCGCCGAGGTGGTAGCGGCGGCCTTCGTCGATAAAAAGCGAGGTGATGTGGTCGGCGAACGAAGTTTTGGTGCGGGGACTGAACAGCAACTCTATCCGCTGCGTAGCGGGGACGGGTTACTCTTAACTACGTCGAAGTGGGCCTCAGCTTCGGGCGTGCCGTTTTTAGGTGACGACCGCACCAACACGGGTGTCAAGCCCACGGTCGAAGTTAAACGTCCCGACACGCCTGAACCTGTTGAGGTTGAAGAGCTTATCGAGCAGCAGGAAGACGATGAGCCGACACCCGGCACGCCGAATGCACCGGCCCCGTCGCCGACACCCGCAGCTGATCCCAAACCGGCTGAGGACGTTCAGATGAAACGTGCACTTGAACTGCTCGGGGGCAAGACGGGCGCCGCGAAGGCAGGAAGTTAAGCTTCGATCGATAAAGTCGAACATGGGCCGCCATTTGTGCGGCCCGTTTTGTGCCTTGTTGGCGGTGTGCAAGCCTGCTAGAATCTGCTTCAATGACCCAACAACCAGCGACCGTGAGAGAGTTGCAGGAGAGCGACCTTAGCGAATGGCTTCGCCTCCGCAAAATGCTCTGGGACGAGACATCGGAAGACGACCATCGGGACGAGATGCTCGATATAATCGAACATACCGATTCGCAATGCGTGGTAGTCGCAGAATCTGGGGACCAGCTGGTTGGATTTCTCGAAGTAAGCATCCGTCCGTTTGTTGAAGACTGCGAAACCGATCACGTCGGTTATCTTGAAGGCTGGTTCGTCGAGCACGAACACAGGCGAAAGGGGATCGGGGAAGCTCTGGTGAAATTTGCAGAAGACTGGGCGAGACGGAAAGGCTGTACCGAAATAGCATCCGACGCAGAGGTGGGCAATGACCTCAGCCTCAAAGCTCACGAGGCTCTCGGTTATGTTGAAACGTCGAGGCTGATACATCTGCGAAAGTCATTGGCTTGATATCTGCTCCACGGCTGAAACTCATGCGGTTTATTCCCATTTACATTGTTCTGCTGTTCTTAACGCTATCGCTGACGGCACAGTCGGTCGAACAACAGTTCCCGACACCGGTTCGCAACTCCGAGATAAACGGAACGATCAGGTCGCGTGATGTCGGCGACAGCCGCCTAACGACGTATTACTACACGTTTGATGGGGGGCAGGGCGATCTTTTCCTCAACGTTGTAACCGCTAATCTTAACGCCGACATTGATCTGTTTGTTGAGCAGGGACTTCGTCCGTTAACCAAGATCGTCGTGTACGCTGATCGCGGAGAGACTGAGACCGGACGAGTCATCTACCTGCGAAAACGCGAGAAACTGTTGCTTCGTGTCCAGGGCCGCACTCCCAACGACGAGCCCGGCACCTTCAGGTTCAAGTTTGCCGGAGGCTTCATCGCCGCGTCCGATGATATACCTGACGCTCCGGAACTTCCGAAGGCCGAAGTGACGGATGAACGGGCGAGATCGGTCACCTCCGCTGGTGCCGTCGTCGACAGGGATGATGCGGAACGATCAGGGAAACAGGAGAAAGCTGCGGTTCGAACGGAAACACCCCAAAAGATGATCATACAGTCAGATAGAGACCGGGAAACTCCGCCCCGAACTGCTCGGCCGGGCGTCGTGGTGACAACCCGGGATCGGCGTGCGGCAGCTTCGGCGGGCGACCCGATGGCTAACTTTACGCTGGTCATCGTTTTTAAGGACGGCTCGACAACTGAGCGGCCCATGACAGAGATATCAAAGTTTCAAGTCGATAAAGGGGTGTTGACCGTTTCGCCGAAAATCGGGAATCCGGTCAAGTATTCGATGGCGGACGTGGTCAGGGTCGGGATAGAATAATTATCTGGGGTTTTCAATATTTTGCCGCAGCCTCCCGACCAGGGGGCTTGCGGCATTCATTGTTTCCAGCTCTTGTAGCTTCGTCCGTGCGGTTTCGGTATCACCTTTACGATGATGAGCTATTCCGAGGTAATATACAGCCGGCTCACTTTTAGGGTCGATCCCAAGAGCAGTCGAAAACTCTTTGATCGCCCGATCGTAATCCGGATTCGCCCGTTCGACGAAAGTTGTGCCGAGGTCTATTCGCGCGTTCACGTCCTTGTCATTGATTGTAAGTGCCTTTGCATAATAGCCTTCCGCCTCTTCAAATTTTCCGGAATCGAATAAGGCATTAGCGAGAACAACGTTCGCCTGAAAATTCTCCGGCTGCAAGATCAAACCGCGCTTGTAGAACTCAACGGCCTGATCGAAGCGACCGATCTGGGCGTACATCTGGCCCGTTTGCATCTGGACGACAAAGTTCTGCGGTTCAGAGTTCGCCTTTTCCAGAAGCTCATCTATCGCCATTGATGTAACGCCGGCCGGCACAGCTCCGTTCGAGTTGGTAGCTGCAAGGGTTTCCTGGGTGGCGGCGCTCTTATTAAGAGCGTTTGCACCGAAGAAACCGATCATAAGCCCAGCCAAAAGACCGCCGATCGCAAAAACAAACTTGTTCTCAGTCATTGATTATGCGTAACTGTGCAGCCCCGGTAACAGGTAACTGACGCCTAAGTATGTAAATATCACTAGAAGGAAGCCGAGTATCGCAAAGTACGCGGAACTTCGACCCGACCAGCCACGCGAGATCCTTGTATGCAGAAACGCGGCATAGGTCAGCCACGCGACAAGAGCGCCAGTCTCCTTGGAATCAAAGCCCCACGGCCGTCCCCAAGACTCGTTCGCCCAAATCGCGCCCGTGATGAGCAACATAGCGAGGCCCGCGAATGCAAGGCATGCCGTCTTATACATCAGATCGTCAAGCGATTCATGTGACGGCAGGCGTTCGAGCAGCTTATCAGTGCGGAATGCGAAAAGGATCACGAAGAAGGTTCCGGCGAGTGCCGTAATCAACCCAGAGAGTTCGACCGGATTCGTCTTAAGGCTCAGGTAAAGGTCTTCGCCGTTAGCTTGAATGAAGGAGCGGCCAGCCTGTTCGAACTGTGCGGGCGTGATCGCCGCATACTCTGCCGCCGTCAGATCCTCCCGTTCGCCGATCGCTTTACCCGCCACAATGTATTGAGACGGGTTTGCATCAAGTTGTGCCTTCAGGGCCGGAAGAACGTCCGTAGTACCGCGTATGCCCGAAACGAGGAATGCAACGGCAACGATCTGAGCGACGAGGGACAGCTTCAGAAGCACGTGCCCGATCTTCTTCGCCAGAAAATTCTGCTGATAGAGATACAACAGAAACGCAATGATCACACCAACAAGCAGTACCGATGCGATGACCAAGGTTGGACCGACGTATGGAATATCCAAACGGAAAGGGGCTGAAAACGGCTTTCCACCCGGCGTCGTCGGAAGAAACAGTCCGGCCCGGTACACGAACTCGGTCAGGACAGAAAACTTACTGATCGTAGCGATCACCATCAGGCTGAACACACTCGCCCAGATGGCCATTGCCTCGACCTTGACCTTGTCTTTCAGCAGATAGATCACTGCGACTGCAAAGCATACCAACGCGACGCCGTAGCTGAGCGACGCAACGCCGACGTGTATCGGACGCCAATATGAATCCAGCACCGGCGGAAGATCGATGAATTCGTCACCTATAAATCTAGCGAGTGTCAGGATCAACGCCGCAAGCGGCAACGTGAAGGCACTAAGTACCTGGAAATTTTTCTTGCGAGCCAAAAGCAGGGTCGAAATGCCCGCCCCGAAGGCAAACGCAATACTCAGGTCGTAAAGATTCGCGAACGGTACGTATCGGAATATCCATGGGGTCTCACTGCTGCCAGCGTCCCTCAACATCGCTATCTCACGCTCGTATGCCGCGACCCATCGCACTAGCCAGCTCGAGAGATTAAAGAAGACACCCAGAGCGGCTCCCCAAAGTCCGATCTTGCGGGCCATTTCAGAGGGAGCATAGAGATTGGTGAGCTGAAATAATGCTGCAAGAATGTAACAAGCTAACGCGATCATCATCAGCGAACCGTCGCTAATGAAACGCTCGTCCATTTGAATGCGAAGAGCGACCATCACAAGCGATCCGCCGACCGCAAAGATTGCCGGAAGATATGAGATCAGGTTCGACCGACCTATTTCAGCGTCATAAATCTCTTTTGCCATTTCAATTTCCTCGTCCTGCGTGATCACCGGCATCGCCTTTGAGGTTAGCCGCTATCCTTTTGAACTTATCTTCGAAAGCTGCATGGTTTCTGTTCGCATGCCCTCCTAAGGTTACCGTGAAAAGCCGATCGCCCATCGGCTCAACCAATGCCCACACGCGTTTATGCGAGAAAAAGAATACGTAGCATAACGCGAACATCAGTCCGAAACCACCGAAATACCAGGCGATGAAGGCGCCACTATACGGGTCATACTTGATCGACAGCACGTGTGCGAACGGGACCTTTTCATAATTGGAGATCCGCCATTTATAGCCGGCCTTGGGGGCACCGACCGGTATGTTATCAGCCTTACCGCTTTCGAACGCGAAGACCCTCTGGCGTTCGCCGTTTACAGGTGTGACGCTCAATACGGCTGCCGGGTTGTTATAGTCTCCCGAACGTGTGTCCGGGTTTCCGTCCTGATTAAAAGTGAAATCGGGAAGAAACTCGTCGTATTCGACGAATGTTCCATCGGGAAGCGTTGCACTGCCTAGCCGTGGTATCGTCAACTTTTGGGTCTCACCAGTCTCCTGTGAGGTTAATTCCAATTCAATGCTTCTCGCGCTGCCGATCCTCGATGCCTCAGCTTGGAAGAACCGATACCCGCGATAGCTGAATGGATTGTTCATGGAGACGTTAGCTACGGTAGTTCCGTACTCCGGATCGTCGATTCGCAGTTCGGTCCGCCAATCCATCGTATTCTGAACGCCTATATTGCCGCGCGGATCGATCAACTTTTGTTCAATGTCTGTACAGGCAACAGAGAAGGGAAGTTGGACGTCGTATTTCTCGCGTTTATCCAGGTCGAGCTGGATCATCTGGATCTTGTCTGAGGTGTCGCCAGGGATCATCCGCACGTCAGCGTCAAAGCCTGTGACGTTCGCGATAAAATGCCCAAGAAAAAGCGTTAGCAATGCGACATGAACAATGTAAGCACCGATCCGATTCCATTTGCCCCGTTCACCGAAAACAGTGGTGGTGGTTCGGGTCTCCATCCGGTTAAAATCTTTACGGCCGTCGGCGTCAAGTGCATACTCGCGATTCTCAGCCTTTGTGACCGCGGGTTTTAGCCCAAATTCGCTAAATGCGTTCTTAACTCTTTCAGCAGCTTCGTCCTCTGAATCTGCTTCCAGTGTGATCGTCTCGTTAACCTTTTGGTCCAAAAGCCAGTCGCGGGTTGCGGTAGTTTTCGGTTTGACGATATATGCCCACGCCGTCGGGAACCGGTCGATCGATGCGAGAACGATATTCAGGGAAAGTACTAGAAGCAGTACGTTGAAGTACCACGAATGGTAGATATCGAATAGTCCAAGCTGACCATAAACTAATCGTTCAGCCGGCGTCAGAGAGGCGAAGTACGCGTCAAACCCCTGCACGTTCTGTTGGATGATGATCATCCCGATCATCGATAACACGACGAGAATACAGAGAAGGACCACGCCAAATCGTACCGAGCTAAGAAAACCGATAACGCGGTCTATGATCGATGACTGACGCGGTTGGACCTTTTCAGTTGTATTTAGGCTATCTTCGGCAGTAGACATTAGTAACTGTAAAAATAATATCGTAGGGATTACGGAATGTCACACATCAAGAAATAAGAACGTCTTCTAGGTAATAGAAGTCCCAAATCGGTGTGGGTGCTTGGAAAACCCTTCGGTGCACGATATTCTTATCATTCGACCCGGTACCGACGACAATCTATGATGGAAACTGCTGCGGCCGATCTCCAGGAAGCAAAGACAATATCAATTCGTGAACGCCTGTCGGCGTTTGTCGAGCTAACGAAGCCCCGCATCGCATTCATGCTGGTGCTAACCTCTGCGGCGGGGTTTTACCTGGGTAATGTTGGTGCCTTCGATTGGGTACTCTTTGCGAACGCGATGATAGGCATCACCCTGCTCGCTTTTGGCGTTGCGACACTGAATCAATGGGTGGAACGCCGCACCGACCCGCTGATGTCACGAACAGCACGACGCCCTTTGCCCACAGGCCGTGTCACACCAAATGAAGCTTTTATCTTTGGTATCGCCCAGACTGTTGTTGCTCAAGTCTATCTATTTGCACTCGTGAATCCGCTTACTGCGGCTCTCGGCCTCGTCGTGATCATCGGTTACGTCCTTATGTACACGCCGTTAAAGACACGTACGTCAGCATCGACTGCGATCGGTGCGATCCCGGGAGCGATGCCTCCACTAATGGGTTGGACATCGTCCGCGAACGAGATCTCGCTTGGCGGATGGGCTTTGTTTACTGTGCTTTTCTTGTGGCAATTCCCCCACTTCCTCGCCATCGCCTGGATGTATCGCGAGCAATACGCTAAAGCTGGGATCAAAATGCTGCCGGTGGTTGAGCCTTCGGGTCGGCTTACGGCGCGGCAGATCGTGTTGTTTACGATCATGCTGGTGCCGGCGAGTCTTGCTCCGTTCTTTTTGGGGTTTGGAGGCGTCTTTTTTCTGATCGGAGCGACGGTGCTCGGGGTTTGGTTCCTGTACGAAAGCATCGCTACAGCTCGCGCCAAGACGACCGAGCGTGCTCGCAAGCTCCTGATGGTGTCGGTCATTTACCTTCCGTTGTACTTCATACTGCTTGCGCTCGACCATTGATACGATGAATACCGGCGTAATTGAGCCGCTCCCAGACGAGCACATCAAGCCCCGGCGCGGTTCGCGGCGATCGTCCGGCGGGTTTCCGCCCGGTAATGGCGGCGGCGGCGGCGAAGGCCCTGATGATAACGGTTCAGGCGGCAAGCTCCCGTACAAAAAGCACGACCCGATCGAAGACGAGCCGAATACCGTCCCTGACAAGGCAAAGGTCATCACTTGGTTTTTGCTGATCGTCGTGCTGATGACCTTCGGCGGTTTGATCGGAGCCTACGTCGTCATATCTACAAATAACGTCGCCGAATGGCGTCCCTTCGCGTTGCCGTTGCCGGTGTGGATCAGCACAATTCTGATCGTGATCAGCAGCTTTGTCTATCACATCGCAAAACGCGCGGTCGATGCCAACAACACCGAGCGCACGCAGAAATTCATGGTCGCGACGACCGTACTTGGTGCCACATTCATCTCGTCGCAGCTGCTGGCCTGGTGGGCTTTGTTCAATCAGGGCCTGTATATGCGGGGCAATCCGTACGCCGGTTTTTTCTATATAATTACGGGGATCCACGCCCTGCACGTCGCAGGCGGAATTCTCGCCTTGGGTGCGGTGCTGCTGCGGACCTGGGTCCACACTGAGCACGAACGCGAGCTCACCTATCGTCGCAACCTCGCACGCTCGGTCGGCTGGTACTGGCATTTTATGGGTGCTTTGTGGCTGGTGCTGTTCGTTTTGCTGGGATTTTGGAAGTAGTTCGCTCGCGCATATCGCCCTAAAATGGAGCTTTTATCGGTCTTTCCCCACCTTAATGCTTCGCTCAATGCCCTCAGCGGCGTTTTGATCTGCATTGGCTTCTACTTCATCCGCCGTAAAGAGATCACCCGGCACCGGGCCGCGATGCTATCGGCGAGTATCGTTTCAGCCCTTTTTCTCGCGTCTTATCTGTCGCATCATGCCCTACGAACCTATTATTACGGGCTCGGGCCGACGCGGTTCACCGGCGAAGGCCTGATCCGGCCGGTCTATTTCACTATCCTTACGTCGCATACGATCCTCGCCGCTCTGGCGACGCCGTTCGTGCTGCGGACCCTGTATTTAGGGCTCAAAGGCCGATTCGACAAGCACCGGAACATCGCCCGTATCGTCTTTCCGGTGTGGCTGTATGTATCAATAACCGGTGTCGCGGTCTACCTGATCCTGTACCAATTTTACCCAGCGCGTTAAAAATATAATAAAAATGGCGGTTTCGGGCATTTTTTTCTTGAGTGCGAGCCGCCGGGCGTGCTAAACTGCGATTGTTGAAAAGTTGATCACCGAGGCCGTTAATTGCGACGGCGCGGGGGACCCAAAGTCGAGCGAGCGATCGCAAGACAGGGGCGAAGTGTTGCAAACACAGGGATAATCTTTCGTTCCTAGCCCGACAGCTAACCTCGTAGGTGTGGCAAAGAAGTTACTGCGATCAATTTGACCTAAAAGTCGCGATCTTGTGTGTGCTTCGCGCTCTGCTCTTTCAACATTCAAGCAGACATCCGGTCTTCTCAAAGGGAAAGATCCCGCGGCACGTGTCGCGGGATTTTTCTTTGTCCCGCGATGCTCACCGCGGGGCTGGCTTTTTCCGGGAGACGCTCAGATCCGCAGCTGAGACGCTGGCTTTCGCCTCAGGCGTGCAAAATAACCCTTCCGAACAGCACCCAGCACCTCCCAAAGTTTATCCCGTTTCCGCTGTTTCCTGTCTTCGCACTGAACGAGGTTTCCCACAGGCCGAGATCGTTCCAAACTTGCAACCGCGTTGCAGATATGCAACACTGTATCAGGCGTGCCGATGACGCCGTTTTTACCGATGGGGAAGTGGACAGTTTTTGAAGATCCGAACAACCGCGGTGTGCGGAAGAATGGAATTCGTGCGACGATCAATGCCGAAACCGATCTCTATCTCAACGGCCCGGCCATCGAAGCCCTCGAATTTCCAAAGGCCGTCGAGCTGCTCTTTGACGAGGAAGACCGGCGCATCGGCATACGCGCCGCTGACCCGGATCAGCCAAACTCCAGGATCCTCTACCAAAAGCCGGGCAGCAAACAGGGCTCCATTTCGATCAAGGCATTCTGCACCCGCTACAACATCAAACCCGGCCACGCCATCCGCTTCGACGACGCCTACGTCGACCCCGAAGGCGTCCTAGTCCTAGACCTAAACACCGCCGTCAACGCCTCCCGCTCGCGGCGTAAGATTTAACCCGTGCACTAATACCATTTGCCGCGACGGGATAGTTGAGGTAACATTCCGTCAATTCAACCGCATCCCATGAACACCCTTTATTACGGCGACAATCTGAATATCCTGCGGGAATACATCAAGGACGAGTCCGTCGACCTGATCTACCTCGACCCGCCTTTTAATTCCAACCGGAATTACAACGTTCTTTTCAAGAACGAAAGCGGAACCGAGTCCGAGTCGCAGATAACCGCGTACGAAAACACCTGGCATTGGAAGCCGACAGCCGAATAGATTATTGGCGAAGCATAGGCGATAATAAGATAAAGCGGAAGAGAAAGACTCCCGATTCAGTATGAACAAATTGATTCTAGGCGACGCAAAGGAACAGTTGAAACTCCTCGAAAACGATTCGGTCGACCTCATCGTTACGTCACCGCCATATGCCGACCAGCGAAAGAGCACCTACGGCGGTATTGCCCCGGATGAGTACGTCAACTGGTTTCTTCCTATCGGCTGGGAACTTCGCCGCGTTCTAAAACCGACCGGAACATTCATTCTTAATATTAAAGAGAAAGTTGTCGATGGAGAACGAAGTACATATGTCATGGAGCTTATTCTTGCCATGAGAAAACAAGGCTGGCTTTGGACGGAAGAGTTCATCTGGCACAAGAAAAATTCTCATCCCGGCAAATGGCCGAATCGATTTCGCGATTCCTGGGAACGTCTCCTCCAGTTCAACAAGCAGCGAGATTTCGCCATGTATCAAGACGCGGTCATGGTCCCGATTGGCGACTGGGCAAAGTCTCGACTTCGCAATCTTTCCGAAACTGACAAGATTCGCGACAATTCACGGGTTGGCAGTGGATTCGGAAAGAATATTTCGAATTGGGTTGGGCGCACAATGGCTTATCCGTCGAACGTTCTCCATCTTGCCACCGAATGCAACAACAAAGATCACAGCGCGGCGTTTCCCGAGGATTTACCTGCATGGTTCATCAAACTTTTTACGCAGCCAGGCGATACGGTGCTTGATCCGTTTCTCGGTTCGGGCACGACGATGTTAGTTGCCAACCGACTCGGGCGAAATGGTGTTGGAATCGAAATTCAGCCGGACTATTATGAACGGATTCGAGAACGGCTTGAGCTTCCCCTGTTTGGATCGGAAGATGTGATCACGAATGAACCCACTGAATCTGAGCGACGTTACGCAGTACGTTGAACAAAACATTGGAACCTTTCATCAAAAGCGCATCGAAAGCCTCAACACATTGAAGCTTTCGACCGTACTCCGCCGGAAGAATCCGTACCTCTACAAAGCTAAACATATGCTTACGTCGGACGAGATTGTCCGAGAGATTGTTGGCGCTCACATTTCTTCGAGTGAAGAGGGCATTTTTGGTGATTGGCTCGAGGGGCTTGCGATTTTTATCAACCAGAAGGTTTTCGGAGGTTGGAAATCCGGGATTCCGGGAATTGATCTCGAATTCGACTTTGAGGGAACTCGGCATATTGTGACGATCAAGTCAGGCCCGAATTGGGGAAACTCATCGCAAATCGAAAAAATGCGAAGCACCTTTAAAACTGCGGCAAAAACAATTCGAACAAGCAACTCGCAAATCGTCGTAAACGCGGTTAACGGATGCTGCTATGGTCGAGATAATGTTCCTGACAAAGGTGATTATTACAAATATTGCGGCGAAAGTTTTTGGGCGTTTATATCAGGTAGCAATACTCTCTACACGGATTTGATTTTGCCTCTAGGACACCAGGCGAAGGAACGAAATGATGAATTTCTCGAAGCCTATGCGAAGATGCTAAACAAGTTCACGAGAGATTTTTCGAACGAGTTCTGCAAGGATACTGGTGAAATTGAGTGGGAGAAGCTAGTTAGGTTTAACTCATCGAAATAGGGGAAAAATAATGCCACGTTGTTTAGTTGCGAATTGTAATAACGCTGCGGAGAATAATCTAGGTGTGCGCTGTCGTCGTCCGGATACAACTGTAATTTGGGCGCCGAACTGCAACGCCTATCTTTGTGACGACCATGCCAATCACGGATGCTCGGTCGAGGTGATAGTGACTCCAAACGCCACCATGGAGGTCGAGACAAATGTCTCGGCGGGCGGCCGCACTGTGACGCGCACGACCCCGATTCGGTAGCAAATGGCCGGGAGTGCAGTGGTTTTTGTCCTTATCGTGCAAAAGCTTTCGGCTCCGAAGCAGGAAAGGAGGAAGGCAAGAAAGGTGCTGACGGCGGCATCGACGGAATGATCGTCTTTACCGACGACAATTCAGGCAAGGCAAAGCGCGTTATCGTCTCCGTCAAAGGCGGCGGCGTCAACGTTTCGCAAATACGCGACCTCGGACACGTCGTAGAAAGGGAGAAAGCCGCCATCGGCATATTCCTGACGCTCGAAAAACCAACAAAACCAATGATCGAGGAAGCAATAGGCAAAGGCTTCTACCACTCCGAAGGCTGGAACCGCGACTACCAACGCATCCAGATCCCAACCGTAGAAGAAATACTAGCAGGCAAACTCCCCAACCTCCCACCAAACATCGACACGTTCAAAAAGGCGGGGAAGGTTGAATCGTCAGCCAACGAGCAAAATCAAGGGGGCTTATTTTGAGCACGTACGAAGTCGTACAAGTGATCCTCGCTTCACTCATGATTTGTGCCACCCTGGCCGCTCCGATTGTCGGAACTTATTTAAATTTTCGGCTCCTCCAGAGTGCAGATATGGAAAAGGACTCTATCACGGGAACAAATCGTCGGAATCGCAAATATTCGCGACTCTTAAGTTATATAATTGTTTACACATTTGTGACAGTCGGCCTATATGTCGGTTTGACCAGTTTGGTCGCCGAAATATATAGCACCGCTCCAATTAGTCGGGAGACTCTTACGTCGTTTGCGAATTCCCTTTTTATGGTTATTGGTGCGCTTGGCATCGCTGTCGGGTTTCCCATTATGAAGCTACTGATCCATATACTAAACTGCCTCCTTCGTCAGGTGGAACTTGACAAAGCCTTTGCGCAATCGATTTTGGACCTTCGAATTATTCTTTACAACAAGCTTAACTTAGGGTCCCCGGCCAACGATGATGCAGGCTGGTTTTCGTCCTTGAAAAGAGTCGTCGGAATTTGAGCTCCAGTCCTAGAACGGTTCTTCAGAGTTGGAAGAAGTACTTTAAGTAAAGCCCCGTAATCCCAACAAACCAAACGATTAGCCGTTCGTATCTAACCACTATATTTTGTGTTGACAGATCGTCACTCGCACAATATAGTCTATGCACGTAGACAAGCAGTGCCGCTGCAATTCTTCGAGTTACCCGTATCAGGCTCCGAACAATTCCAGCGGCACGCAAGTTGGTTTCGATTTCAAAACCGTTAGAACGTTCGAAATCATATTCCAACTCGCAGCTTAAATCAATAGCATAGAGCCAGGTAGCACGAAAAAATCATGGGCAGAAAAACCCATCATGTTGTTCCTGATCCCAATGGGGGTTGGAACGTTAGGCGGGGCGGCAGTGAAAGAGCCTCCCTTCACACGGATACAAAACAAGAGGCTATTGATCGTGGCCGAGAAATCAGCCGCAATCAAGGCAGCGAGTTTTTAATTCACGGACGTGACGGTCGGATTCAGCAATCTGACAGTCATGGAAACGATCCTCACCCGCCGAAAGGCTAGCGAAGGTTAGAGACGCTAGAAAGCCGGGGCAACGTGTTTGCCTCGGCTTTTTTGCACCCATTGGGTGCGAGTGATGCTTTGGCCTCCGGCAGGGTGGAAGGATCCTTTTGTTTGATTGACCCCACGTTTCGCTACGCTCACGTGGGGCTACAAATATGCCGTCCGCGATGCGGACTCGGGAACGTTTGCGAGCGGATTATAAATTGTTGCAGGTCGCGCCGAGTGCGGCAGCAATGCCGTGTAGGTGCGTTGGCAAGTGTCCCTGAAAGGGACGGATGGAATAGCCCGGGGTAAGGCCGGGGCCGCAACCCCGGGAATGATCGCAGCAATTTGAGCCGACCCTGAAAGGGTCGAACGTAGCACCGTGGCGGCGAGTGTTGCTCCCCTTCAGGGAGCGGATGGCGTGCGGATGTTGTCCCGGCGTTTCACACCGGGCTACTGCCTTTGTCGCCTTCAGCGACCCCGGATACAAACACCCTCGCTACGGCTCGGGTTTCTGCCTGTGCTGCTCATCATTAGCTCTCGACGGCGTGGAGAGCGACGACAGACGCAAACACCCTCGCTACGGCTCGGGTTTCTGCCTGTGGCTCTCACAGTTTGCTCGCGACGGCGGGCGGAAGACGGCCTCCGGCAGGTTGGAAGGATCTTTTTATTTGATCAACCCCACGTTCCGCTACACTGCACGTGGGGCTACGCTTCACGTGGGGCTACAAACATGCCGTTAGCGAAGCGGACTGTGACGCTGATTTGCGATGTTTTGATCTGGCGGCTTTGCCGCTCTATTTGCGGAAAAGTTCTACTTTTCCGCAATTACTAGCCACCCATGCGGCTACGCCGCTGCCTCTCAGCATTATTTGGCACGATGAACGGCGGCATAGCCGCAAGATGGTGAGGCGGTCGGTCGGGAAAGCGGAGCTTTCCCTCAAATAGAGCGGCAGAGCCGCAACATTACCAGATGAAGCAAAGATTCACATTCACAGCCACTAGAGCGGCGATGCGCAGAATCGCCAGATCGTCGGTCGGATGAGGGCAGGTTGCTGCAAATGAAACGGCGAAGCCGCAGACAGGCAGAGCCGGTACGCTTTTTAGACTTAGGGTTCAGACAGTTTAGGATATTGAAATGGTTATACGGCGGCTTTGCCGCTCTATTTGCGGAAAAGTTCTACTTTTCCGATAATGCTACCCACCAATGCGGCTGCGCCGCTGTCTCCCAATTATGTTCAAGGTTTCCAGAGATAATCCGGCATATTACCTCACGTCCGTCACCCACGAAAGGCTTCCGATATTTCGAACTCACGCACTTAAGAAGATCGCTTGCGATGCGCTTGATGAGGCTCGGCGCTCGGCTGGGTTGCAGATCTTTGCCTATGTGATAATGCCGGACCACACGCACGTTCTGACCGATAACGCACGGGAGATAAAAGACGCCCTGCGATACATCAACGGCATTTCGGCCAAGCGTGTGGTCGACTATCTGAAGACGAACGGCCACGATAGCTCGCTTGCCAAACTCCGCATTCAGCAGCGCGAAAAGAAGCACAAGCATTCTGTGTATCAGCACCATCCGAACGCCCTAAGAGTCACTGGGGAAGACGCGTTCATGCAAAAGGTGAACTATATTCACCTAAATCCGGTGAGGGCAGGACTGGTGCAACACCCCGACGAGTATGTTTATTCGAGTGCGCGAATCTGGCACAAGCGTCGGTTGGAAACTGAGCCGCTGGAAGTTGATATTTTGGGAATAGATTGGCGGAGATGAAGCGGCGGCGTAGCCGCGAGATGTTGGGCGGCGGAACGGAAAAGCGGAGCTTTTCCGCAAATAGGGCGGCAAAGCCGCGAAGGAGCATATAGCCGGTCGGGACATATGAGGTGTCCGAGATGAAGGATTTTCTACTTCATAGTTTTGAGTTCGATCAGCGGTAGTTTGAATGCGGGGTCGAAGGTTACTTCGGATGGTTTTGTGGCGGTGGGGATGGAGATGGTCTGTTTGCGGTCGGTGATGTTTAGGGTTTCGGTGCGGGTGGTGCCGTCGGGGAATTTTACGCGGATCTCGAGCGGCAGGCGGAAAGCTTTCGGGACGAGCGGGCCGCCGGTCTGTGTTTGATCGATATTAAAGACGAGAGCTTTCGCGGTGTCGTCGTACTGTTGGCGAACGGTCAGTTTTGGGTGCGACGTGCCGTAGACCCATTGGTCGAAGAACCAGTCGAGCTTTTGGCCGGACACCTCTTCCATCGCACGCATCAGGTCCGGAGTTTCGACGCTGCCGAAACGATGGCGCGTTAAATAAAGGTTCACTCCCTTCCAAAAATTTGCATCGCCAACCTGTTCGCGGAGCATGTGGACGACCACGCCGCCTTTGCTGTAGGTGATGGACGGGCGATCGAAAAGCTTTGAGGTGTCGCCAGCGGTCCGGTTGAACAGGCCGAAGGCATTTTTGCGCGCGGCGTCATCGGCCATTGCTTCTTCGGCGTTCAGGCTTAGCTTCCGGATATAATCCTCGCGGCCATTAAGCCGCTCGCGAATGGCGGCTTCCATAAAGGTCGCGAAGCCTTCGTTAAGCCACAGCTCCGCCCAGTTTCGCATCGTGACGTTGTTGCCGAACCAGCTGTGCGCGATCTCGTGCGAGACCAGGTCCTCGACGTTGCCGCGAAGAAAATCGAGCTGTGCGTAGTTGATCTCGGTGTCGGCCATCGTCGTCGCGGTGATGTTCTCCATACCGCCGAACGCGAAATTGGCGACCACGGTCTGGTCGTATTTATTGAACGGATAATCGACGCCGGTCATCTCCTCGAACGCCTTGAGCATGTCCTTTGTGCGGCCGTACGCGAGCGTATTCAGTTGGCCGGTGCCGGGATAGAGGTAGTTCGTGAGCGAGACGTCGCGATATTTGTCGGTGAACTTCTCGTATTTGCCGATGACGAACGAGACCAGGTACGTTGTGTGCGGGATCGTCATCCGGAAGTGATGCGTGACGGTGCCGTCGGCGTTCTCGGTCAGCGAAACGCGCTCGCCGTTGCCGATCACCTCAAAGCCTTTCTCAGCCGTGATCATCTGCTCGGTCGTCGCCTTGTCGGACGGATGATCGAAAGACGGGAACCAATGATGGGCTTCGTCGGGCTCGCCCTGCGTCCAGATCTGAGCGGAGTGGACGACCTTGCCGTCTTTGACCCGTTCGTCGACGAAATACACGCCTTTTTTGGGTTTTGCGGAATAACGGAAACGCAGCTTGATCGTCTCGCCGGTTTTATACGCGCGGTCGAGCGTTACGGCGACCTTTCCGGCGGCGGCACGATATTTAAGCTCGGAGTCAGCTCCATCAAGGCGCACGCTCTCGAATTTGAGATCGCGGGCGTCTAATTCGACCGTTCGAAAGCTGTCAGCCAGAGGCTTGAGCTCGACGGTCGTATCGCCGAACACGGTCCGCGCACGATGGTCGAATTTCACGCGGATCGTGTAGTGCTGAACGTCATAGTTCGAGGTGCGGTTGAAGTTCGGCAGCTGGCCAGACGCCGCCGCCGCAAACAGAACGAAAAAGGCCGTTGTGCCCGCAAAGAACCGGGCGAATGATAAATGCATAAGTTATCTTCAGATCCCGCAGGATTTGATGCTGTGAACACGCAGGACGCACGCGTTTTTTACGGCTTCAAGTGGCGGTTGAACCAATTGAACACCTCGCGATGCCAGAGCTCGGAGTTCTGCGGTTTCAAGATCCAGTGGCCCTCGTCCGGAAACACTATCAGCCGCGATTCCACGTTTCGAAGCTGCAAGGCCGTGAACAGCTGCAGGCTTTGATCGACCGGAACGCGGTAGTCGAGTTCGCCCGCGGTGACGAGCGTCGGCGTGTTGAAGTTGCGGACGAATTTGTGCGGCGACCAGCGGTTGTACATCGCAGGGTTTTCCCAAGGCATGCCTTTGAACTCCCAGTTGGGGAACCAGAGTTCCTCGGTAGATGTCGCAAAGCTTTCGAGATTGTAAACGCCGGCGTGTGACATCAGTGCCTTGAAACGGAACCGCGGGTCGTTGTTGTGGCCGAGGATCCAGTCGACCATGTAGCCGCCGTAGCTCGCACCGGCAGCACCGATGTTAGACCGGTCGATGTACGGCTGCTTGATCATTTCCGCGACGCCGTTCTTTATATCGATGAAGACCCTGCCGCCCCAATCGCCGGAGATATCGTTGACGAATTTCTGTCCGTAACCGGTCGAACCGCGGGGATTCGGCAGAAAGACGACGTAGCCCTGATTCGCCCAAAGCTGCGGATTCCAGCGTGTGCTCCAACTATCGTTCCAAGCGCTTTGCGGCCCGCCGTGGATCATCACGATCATTGGATATTTTCGCGACGGGTCGAAGTTGCGCGGCTTTACGACGAAGCCGTGATTCTTTGTATTCAGAGCGCCGGTCCATTCGATCTCTTCTGTCGCTCGCAGGCCCAGATCGCCATTTGCCTTGCTTAGCGAGACGCCTACCGATCCGTCGAGGCTCGCCGCCCAGATCTCGGGCGGTGCCATCATCGATGTCGAGCTGAAGACAAGAGTGTTGCCGTCAGGCGCGATCTTGATGCCGGTGATGAACGGATACTTGTCGGTGAGCGGAAGCTTGCGCACGTGCGTGGCGATGCGTTGGCGGAATTCGGGCTCGAGCGGCACGCTGTAAACAGGATGCTTGCCGCGTTCGCCGGCCGAGAAGTAGATCGTCTTGCCGTCAGGCGACAAAATGACGTCATCAACCTGCAGGTCGAACCCGCGAGTCAGCTCCACCGTTTCACGCGTCTGGCGGTTATAACGCATCAGACGCCAGCGGTCCGCCTCGAACTTTGCGGTCGCCTGCGAGCGAAAGAGAATGTATTTGCCATCGCGAGTGTAGATCGGCGACGCGTCGTAGCCGCGGTTCGCGGCCGTTATGTTTCGAGCTTCGCCGCCGCGAAGCGGGACGATGTAAATGTCGCTGTTGGTTGAAACGGCCTCGACCGGGTCGGGATTGCGCAGGAACGCGATCTCAGACGAGTCCGGCGAGAACGCATAGTCCACACCGGACGACGCTGCGTACGGCGGTGAGTCGAAATCACCTGGCGTAATGTCTCGGGCGACGCCGCCGCGTGCCGGTACGACGAAAACATGCGAGCGTTTGCGGTCGCGCCATTCATTCCAGTGTTTGTACAGCAGGCGGTCGGTAACTTTAGCCGTCACTTTGGATGCGGCGACGCGGTCCTCTTCGGCTTTGTTGCACGCGTCATCACGGCATTCGGGGTAAACTTCCGAACCGAAAGCGATCCAGCGTCCATCCGGCGACCAAACCGGACCGCCAGCGCCGGTCGAGATCTTTGTGACCTGTTCCTTATCGTCGCCATCGTCCTCCATCACCCATATCTGGCCTCCGGTGGTATACGCGATGTGTTTCCCGTCGGGCGACCAGCGCGGCGAGCCGTGCGAACGATCGCCGCTTGTCAGCTGCTTGCGGTCAGTGCCGTCAATGTTTACACGATAGATGTGATTGACGACGCGGTTGCCCGCCAGATCGACCGTGCCCTGCACATAAAGAACGTAGCGGCCGTCAGGTGACACCTGCGGATCAGATACGCGCTTTTGGGCCGTGAGATCGGCGAATGTGAATTGTCCAAAGATCGCCGGTACCGCAGCGGCGAACAAAGCGATGACGAGAATAAGCGAATGTCGTTTCATATGCTTCAGGTGTCGAAAAAGCGGACAGGTCAAATTTACCGCCATTATTGCACGTAGTTGGGAAGAGTGCACGAATCGGCTAAGATGTTTCGCATGCGAATCACGACCCTGTTTCTAGCCATTATTCTTCTCTCGTTGACGTTAAACGCTCAGCAGCCGGCACCGACGCCGCTGCTGTATTCTGAAGAGACCATCTCGAACATGGAGAAGCTGCGTGACGCTGCTCTTGCGTCCGATTACGCTTACACCCGCACGGCGTACATGACGAACAACATCGGGCCGCGGCTTTCGGGCTCGCGACAGATACTTCAGGCCGAGAAGTACGTCGCAGACGAGATGCGAAAGCTGGGGCTGGAGGTGCGTCTGCAGCCGGTGAAAGTGCCTCATTGGGTTCGCGGCGTCGAGACAGGCGAACTAACGGAATTTCCCGGAATGGCACCCGGCACAACGCAAAAGATAGTTCTGACCGCACTCGGCGAAAGTGTTGCGACTCTCGAATCGGGGTTGACCGCTGAGATCGTTGTTGTAACGAGCATGGCGGAGCTTGAGCGGCTTGGTGAAGCGGGCGTACGCGGCAAGATCGTACTGTTTAATACGAAGTTTGACCGACAGTTGGCGGCGTCCGGTTTTGGCTCGCAGGCGTATGGGCAGGCGGTTCAGTTTCGCGGTGCGGGCCCTGCGGCAGCGGGACGGTTCGGTGCTGTTGGCGTACTCGTCCGGTCGGCAGGCGGATCGCAGAATCGACTTGCTCACACCGGTGGAACTCGATATCAGGAAGGCATCAAGCCGATCCCTGCCGCGGCCGTTTCCAGCGAAGATGCGGACCTGATCGCCCATTTGGTCGCAGAGGGGAAGACCAGCATCCGGCTCGTCTTAACTCCGCAAACTTTCCCCGACGCGGTGAACCACAATGTGATCGCGGACCTGAAAGGCAGTGAGTGGCCGGACGAGGTTGTGATCGTTTCCGGACATCTGGATTCGTGGGACCTCGGAACCGGAGCTCTTGACGACGCGACGGGCGTTGCGGCGGCGATGCAGGTGGTCTATTTGCTGAAGCAGCTTGGGATCACGCCAAAACGCACGATCCGTGTCATCGCGTATGCTAATGAAGAGAACGGCTTGCGCGGGGGCAACGGTTATTTAGAAGCCGAACGATCGAATCTCGCGAAGCAATTCGCGGCCATCGAAAGCGATCTTGGGGCTTCGCATCCTGTTGGAATCCTCTTCGCGGGCAAACCGCAGATCGCACAGTATCTCGCACCTATATCACAGGTCCTGCGTGCCCATGGTTCTGCTTTGACTCAGCAGCAGGGAGGAGTTGGTGCAGATATCGGGCCGCTGACGCAGCAGGGCGTGCCGTCATTCGCGCCATGGTTCAATACGCAGACGTATTTCAATTACCATCACACCGCGGCAGATACTTTAGATAAAGTAAACCCGCGGGAACTGTCCGAGGTCGGTTCTCTGATGGTGGTGCTCGCATATGGACTGGCCAATCTCGAACAGCCGCTGCCGAGGTAAGGGCAGCGATATTTGGTAATTTGGAAAGGGAATTGATATTGTTGAGCGTATGAATAGACCGCCGCCATATTTTCCGCAGAATCAGCTCTCGCCGCCCGACCCGAATCGCTATCGGAAGTTCAAGGTGCTTATGGCTTTGGGAGCTCTGTTGTTGGTCGTCATCGGAGCCGGGCTCGTTTACGGCATTTATTATTTGGTTATCTACCTGATGGGGTAAGGGCGCGGGTGCGTCCATTCTTTTGATCAATTGGAGGCGTAGCCTCAACTCGTTTTAGAGCGCAGCGGAAAGCCGCAAGATAAAAAAAGGCTGCCTGAAATTTTCAGGGCAGCCTTTCTTCAATGAATAAGCGTATTACCGTTCGTTGACCGACCGCTGGCGGGCCGCGGCAGCTTTGCTTCTTGCACTATCGAGGGCTAACTGCCTGGCCTGCGGGAGCAGGTCGATCGCTTTTTGAAGCTGCGTGTCTTGTTCGTTGTAGACCTGGAACGATGAGGTCATTCCGTACGCGGCGGTGACCAGTTCGGCCCGCAGCGCTCGCTCGACAAACTTACGTTCCTTATCCACCTGTGCCGGTGTGTATTTATATTTGTTCACCGCAAAGGCACGAAACGCGTTGTAAAGCTGGTCCGATATCGGGAAATCCTTCGGGTTGATATCGTATGAGAACTTGATCGGGCGATCGACGCGATAGCTTTCGAATCCGGGGACTTTTCCGTACGCGAGGTCCATCGCAAATGCGAAGACCGGATTGTTCAGCTTTACCTGGTAACGGGCCTGTTCGATCGGGATCGTGTCCGGCTTGATCTCTACGTCGGGCTTGATGCCGCCGCCCGAGTAAACCGTGCGGCCGCCGTCCGTGGTGGTCGCAGGGCCGGTGGTTTCAGGTTTTTTATCGTCGCGAATTCCGCCGGTGTAGTAATCGTAGAGGTTTCCGTCGGAATAATCGCGCTGGATGACGCGTCCCGAAGGCGTCTCGTATTTTGCTATCGTCAGCAAAAGCATCGATCCGTGGTCGAGGATGAACGGATTTTGAACGAGTCCCTTACCGAACGACGTCTCGCCGACGATCAACGCACGGTCATGATCTTGCAGTGCTCCGGCGAGGATCTCGGAGGCAGATGCTGAGTTGCGGTTAACAAGCACCACCAGCGGCATCGTTTCCGGATTTGGGTTCTCGGCAAAATACGGTTCGGTAACGCCGTCGAGCCTGCCTTTCTGCGTAAATACGATCTGGCCGCGGCGAAGGAACGCATTTGCGACCCGGTATGCCTCGCGAACCAGCCCGCCGCCATTGTTCTTTAGATCCAGAACGAGCTGCTGCATTCCGCGGGCCTTCAGCATACGCATTACTTCGACGAATTCGGCGTACGTCGTCTGGTTGAAACCGCCGGTCATCGCAATATAACCAACGCCCGGACGGATCATGTAGGCTTCCTGTATCGAGGGCTGCGGCACCGCGTCGCGGACAATGTTTACCGTCTCACGCATACCGGTCGCATGGCGTTCGACCACCAGCTTTGCCGTGGTGCCTCGCGGACCGCGAAGCATATTACGCACATCGATATACGACTTGCCGAGCACGGACGTGCCGTTCACCTCGACGATCTTGTCGCCGTAGCGAAGACCGGCCTTGTGAGCCGGAGCACCGTCAAAGGTCGCCCGTATGTACGTCGCAATCATGTTGCCTTCGGCATCGCTGAGGTCGCCGATCGTCGCGCCGATACCGAAATAACGCGAGCTCTGGTCGGTGCGGAACTGTTCGAATTCCTTTGCGTCGAAATAGTTTGAATGCGGATCGAGTGCGTGCAGCATCCCGTCGATCGACGACTTCATCACGATGTTGTAGTCGATCTTTTTACCGGTCGCGTAATTTGCCTCGATGATCGCGAGCGCTTCAGAGATCTCTTCTTCGATGGTATCGCTGGTCGGCGCCTTGTTCGCGGCAGAACCGCTCGGTGCCGGAATATCAGAGCTGCGTGCGACCGCATTTCCTTGCGAAAATCCTGTTACAACAAAAGAAAGGACAAGAAGAGCTGCGTAAGGAAGCCTAAAACGATTTGTCACTATAAATGCACTCCTATCAGACAAACGGGAATCCGGGAAAGTTCTTAAAATGATACCACCCATTGGAGGAATGAGCGACGAAAATAGTTGCTTGCCGTGTCTTGTAACCACGTGTCGCGGTGTCGCTTTAATCCGCCGTATAAATACTATAAACTGCTGAAAGCTTACCAATTACCTGTATTCGGAGGAACACGTCGATGCCCATCCGCCTGTCGCTATTAGCGGCTTTCCTGATCTTTACCGCCATATCTGTATCAGCACAGACCAAGCTGCTGCGGTTTCCCGACATCCACGGCGACCGCATTGTATTTAGTTACGGCGGCGATCTTTGGATGGTTTCATCCGCCGGCGGTACGGCGACGCGGCTGACCGCGCATCCTGGCGTTGAGACCTTTCCGAAATTCTCGCCCGACGGCAGGTGGATTGCGTTCACAGGGCAATACGACGGTGATGAGCAGGTTTACGTGGTCTCGTCTAACGGCGGCGAGCCGAGGCAATTGACGTTCTACCCTTCAAGAGGTCCGTTGGCGCCGCGTTGGGGCTACGATAATCAGGTTTACGGATGGACCCGCGATAACAAGGTGTTTTTCCGGGGTTTGAGGGAGTCTTGGTCGCTGCCGATCGCACGTCTCTTTACCGTTTCAGCTGAAGGCGGGCCGGTCGAGCCGCTGCCGATGCCTGAGGCAGGATCGGGCGATTTCTCGGCAGATGGGACGAAGGTTGTATATTCACCGCGTTCACGCGACTTTCGGCCGGAAAAACGTTACGAAGGCGGCCAGGCGAATACGCTTTACATTTTCGATGTAGCGACCGGGAATACCGAAAAGATCTCGGACAATCCGCGGGCAAATCGCGACGCGATGTGGGTCGGCAACACGATCTATTACATCTCAGATAAGGACGGGAAATTTAACCTGTATTCGTACGACACCGGCGGCAAACGCGTAACGCAGGTAACGAAGAACCGCGACTGGGACATCCGCTGGCCGAGTTCCGATAACCAGTCAAAGATAGTGTGGGAACGCGACGGTGAGCTTGAGCTGTTCGATACGGGATCAAAGCGCTCGTCAAAGCTCACGATAAACGTTCCAAACGACGGTGTGAACAAGCGGCGGCGACAGGTGAGCGTCGCAAATCTCATTAGTTCGTATTCGCTAAGCCCGAAAGGCGAGCGGGCGCTGTTTGCCGCACGCGGCGACATTTTCACGGCACCGATCGAGAAAGGCGGCGTGCGAAATCTCACCACGTCGTCAGACGCACACGACAAACTCCCTTCATGGTCGCCCGATGGAAAGCTGATCGCGTTCGTTTCGGATAAGACCGGTGAAGAAGAGATCTGGACGGTGCCGCAGGACGGATCGGCTCCACCGACGCAGATCACGACCGGCTCAAAAGCTCAGAAGTACGCACCGTTCTGGTCAGCAGATTCCAAGAAGCTCGTATTCAGCGACAAGGATTCACGGCTCTACACCGTAAACATTGAGACGAAACAGGTACAGCAGATCGCCGATGCCAGAAACGGCTTGATCTTTAACTACGCATGGTCGCCGAAAGGGAACTATGTCGCCTACACGATGCAGAACGACGGCGGGATGTCGTCGGTATATATCTGGAGCTCGGGCGAGAATAAGTCGTACCGAGTAACACCGGAGATGTTTGGGGCGGGTAACGCCGATTGGGATGCGAGCGGCGACTACCTCTACTTCGTCAGTGCCCGCGAATACGCACCGCAGATCTCGCAGTCGGAGTTTAACTACGCAACTAACCGGATGGGGCAGATATATGCTTTGGCGTTGAGGAAGAACGTTAAGCACCCGTTCGATTACGAGAGCGACGAGGTAACGGTCGCAGCAGCTGCGAGTCCTTCGCCTTCGCCATCACCGACACCGTCGCCAGCTGCCGAAACGATCGACTTCGATGGAATAGAGCAGCGAGCGGTGAAGGTGCCGTTGCCCGCGAACAATTACGCAGGGCTGGCGGCGGGAAAAGGGCATCTTGTTTACCTGGTCACGCCGCCTTTTTACTATGGCCGTGCTGCGGATACGCAAGGTTCGCTGCGGATCTTTTCGCTGAAAGACCGCAAGGAAACGACGATGCAGACGCCGGCATTTGGTTATTCGTTGTCGGCCGACGGAACGAAGATACTCGCAGCGTCAACCGGCGGATCTTACAGCCTGATGGACGCGAGCGCGGCCGGTGCGAATTCGAAGAAGACCGTTGCGACTTCGGGACTCGTGACCGAGATCGACCCGGCCGCGGAATGGAATCAGATATTTAACGAAGCGTGGCGGCGATATCGTGATTGGTTTTACGTCGAAAACATGCACGGCTTTAACTGGGAAGCGATCCGCGAAGATTATAAGAAGTGGCTGCCTCATGTGGCTCATCGGGCAGACCTGAATTACGTTATCGCTGAAATGAGCTCGGAGCTGACCGTCCAACACGCCTATATCGACGGCGGTGATATGAACCTGCCGCCGCGAGTTCGCGTCGCTCTTGCCGGTGCAAAATTCGAAGCCGACCGGTCAGCGGGACGGTATAAGATCGCGAAGATCTATGGCGGACATAATGAAGAAGATATTTACCGTTCGCCGCTTACAGAGGTTGGCGTCGATGCTCGAGTCGGCGACTACGTGATCGCGGTGAACGGCGAGGAAGTTCGCACCGACCGGGACATTTACGCGCACTTCCGCGGAAAGGCCGACAGCATCGTAACGCTGACGGTTAATTCGACACCGAACTCTGCGGGTGCGAGGAAAGTGACATTCCGGCCGATCACGAACGAATCGGACCTGGTCTATCTCGACTGGATCGAATCGAACCGCAAACGTGTATCTGATATGACAGGCGGACGCGTCGGTTATATTCACATTCCGGACATGGGAGCCGCAGGAATTCGTGAGTTCATCAAGTGGTACTATCCGCAGATAAACAAAGAAGGGCTGGTCGTCGACGTTCGAGCGAATGGCGGCGGAAACGTTTCGCGGATGCTTATCGAGCGTCTCCGCAGAAAAACGCTCGGCGTTAATTACAGACGCGGCGACGTGGATGGAAATACGTATCCTGATGCTGTTTTCCGCGGGCCGATGGTCGCGATACTAAATGAGAATTCGGCATCGGACGGCGACATCTTTCCATATATGTTCCGTGAAGCAGGGCTTGGTCCGCTAGTTGGGAAGCGAAGTTGGGGCGGCGTGGTCGGTATCACCAATCGCGGCAATCTCATCGACGGCGGTGTGGTCAACGTGCCCGAGTTTGCCCTTGCCAACACGAAAGGCGAATATATCATCGAAGGCTACGGCGTAGATCCGGACATCGAGGTCGAGAATGATCCGCGTTCCGTCATTGCCGGACGCGACCCTCAGTTGGAACGGGCGGTCGCCGAGGTTATGAAGAAGTTAACGTCTCCGGTGAAGCTGCCGGCAAGGCCGCGTGATCCGATCAAGAATCAGTAGAAGGTATTATGCTCAACGGATATGTGGTGCTTCTTACGGTTTTCGTCGGTATTCTGATAGTTGCTCCGTCGGATTCTTCAGCTCAGACCGCGAAAAGAGTGAAAGATCGCAATTACGCGATCATCTCAAAAGATCGCCCAAAAGTCCCGGATCGGGCGAGGGGTATTCGCGGGTACGTCTTGCTAAGAGTTGAGTTAAGGGGAGATGGTAAGGTCGGTGAGATCGAATGTATCAATCCAGACGATGAGAATCGACGCATGGTCGACGAGGCCGGATTGATCGACGCGACCATCGCAGCCGCAAGAAAGTTGAAATTTCGTCCACGTATAGTGAATGGTGAGGCGGTAACGGTTTTGATAAGCCTGCCTCACTATTTTAATTGGTAATCCGCGGTCCAGCTTATTTCATTCATAAGGGTCCGATTGCTTCTTGAAGTAACAAATCTTCAGACTCATTTTCCCACGCGAGCCGGGCTGGTGCGTGCGGTCAATGACGTGAGTTTTTCGATCGCTGAGGGTGAGCTTTTGGCGTTGGTCGGTGAGTCAGGGTGCGGTAAATCCATCACGGCACTTTCGATCATGCGGCTTATTTATCCGCCCGGAAAGATCGCCGCGGGGTCGATCAAGTTCAAGGGTGAAGAGCTTACCACGGCCTCGACAGCACGTTTGCGCGAGATCCGCGGAAACGACATCGCGATGATCTTTCAAGATCCGATGACGTCGCTGAACCCCGTATTTACTGTTGGCGAGCAGATCGCAGAAGCGCTTCGGCTTCACCGGAAGCTCGACAAAAAGGCGGCAAAACAGGCCGCGATCGAGGCGATGCGTGAGGTTGCGATACCTTCGCCTGAAAGGCGGGCCGATGATTATCCGCATCAACTGTCGGGCGGAATGCGTCAGCGGGTGATGATCGCGATGGCACTCGCCTGCGATCCCGAGCTGCTGATCGCCGACGAGCCGACGACGGCCCTGGACGTAACGATTCAGGCACAGATACTCGAGCTGCTTAACGGCCTGCGTAAGACGCGAAAGCTGGCGATCCTCTTTATCACGCACGACCTGGGTGTCGTTGCCGAGACCGCCGATCGCGTCTGTGTAATGTACACCGGCAAGATCGTCGAGGAATCTGATGTCGAAGAGCTTTTCGAGCGGCCGAAACACCCGTACACACAGGGCCTTTTGCGGTCAGTCCCGAAGCTGAGCGTGGAGCACATAGAGAAGGTCACAAGGCTGCAAACGATCGACGGCACCGTTCCAAGCCCGACCGATCTGCCGCCCGGATGCCATTTTGCCCCGCGGTGTGAATTTAGGATGGAACGCTGCACGCACGGCGAGATCCCGCTTTATCAACTTCAAGCTGACGTTGCTGTTCGCTGTGTGTTATACGACGAGGAATCGCAGAACGGGGTCAATATCGAAAGAGAGCGAGCGGTAGGCCGGCACTGAACTTTTAACTTCAAACTGATAACTTCAAACTGTTAGAGAATTCGATCGGTCCTTTCCCGAAATTCCGAAATGACAGTAACGTCACCACAAACCGAAAGATCCGAGTTGCTCGCAGTGCGAGACCTCGTCAAGTATTTCCCCGTGGAAAATAGCGACGATGTTGTTCGAGCGGTCGATGGTGTGTCGTTCAACATTTTCTCAGGCGAGACGCTTGGGCTGGTCGGTGAATCGGGGTGCGGAAAATCAACGGTCGGACGATGCCTGTTGAGGCTTCACGAACCGACAAGCGGCGAGGTGCTGTTTGAAGGAACGAACCTTGTCGGTTTGCCTAATCGCGAAATGCAGGCCCTGCGTCGCGAGATGCAGATCATCTTTCAGGACCCGTATGCGAGCCTGAACCCGCGGCTTAGCATTCGCTCCATCATCTCCGAGCCGCTAAAGATCCACGGGATCGGCGACAAGAACGAACAACGCGAACGTGTCGCAGATCTGTTATCCAAGGTCGGGCTTGATCCGAAGTACATGGACCGCTACGCGCACGAGTTTTCGGGCGGACAGCGTCAACGTATCGGGATCGCTCGTGCCCTTGCGCTGAACCCGAAACTGATAATTTGCGACGAACCTGTGTCGGCTTTGGACGTTTCCGTCCAGGCGCAGGTCGTCAATCTGTTGCAGGACCTGCAGCAGGAATTCGGACTTACGTATCTCTTCATCTCGCACGGCCTTGCTGTGGTCGAGCATATCTCAAACCGCGTAGCAGTGATGTATCTCGGAAAGATCGTCGAGATCACGGATTCGGTCGAGCTTTATCGCCGCCCGCTGCATCCGTACACGGCCGCATTACTTTCGGCCATTCCGAACCCGGACCCGAAATTGAAGCGTGAGCGGATCGTGCTCACGGGCGATGTTCCGACGCCGATAGATCCTCCGTCCGGATGCCGTTTTCGCACGAGATGCCCTATCGCCATCGATCGATGTGCCGAGGTCGTGCCTGAGCTTCGCGAGCTTGAGAGCGGACATTTTGCTGCATGTATCAGGGCTGAGGGCTACGATTCGGCTTCGCCGATGGTGTAAAAAAACCGGAAACAAGCCGGCAGCCGCGCTCGTATCAGTTTTCAAGCATTACCCAAAATCCAGAAAAGTTGAGGTACAAATGAACTTAATCGCAGGTGTCATTGTAGCGTCCGTCGGTCTTTTGGTGGCGATCTTGAGCATTGCGGGCATTCTTCCCGGACTCACGCAGACAGGCGTGATCATGATCCTCTTCGGAGGGCTGATCATCGGCATGAGCTTCATCAACCGTGTGCCGCCGCAGGAAGGCGAGGTGATGTATACGCCTGCGACGCTTATAAATATTTTCGTATCACCTGCCGAGACCTTTCAGGCCCTGCGGCGAAATCCTCGGTGGCTTGCGGCAGCCGTAATAATCGCGCTACTCGGCACGGTCTATTCAGGCCTATTCATGAACCGCGTCACACCGGAACGTGTTGCTAATGAATCGATCGACCGTGCACTGAAAATGTCTTTTCTCAATGAAGAGGCCAGGCAGCAGATCGAGGCAGGCCGGCAGACGGCGATCGACGATATGAAAGATCCGGTCAAGCGTGCCGGCGGCGTTGTGACCGGGTTTATCGGGCAGGTCGTCTGGTACGCATTTCTCGGGCTTCTATTCTTTCTCGTGGTACTGGCTTTCGGAGGTTCGATCTATTATTGGCAGGCGTTCGCGGTCGCTGTCTATGCGTCATTTCCGGTCGCGGTCATTCGATTCGTACTGAATACGCTGGTGCTATATCTGAAAGACCCGGTCGACATTCATCCGATCATGGGACAAAGTTCGCTGATCCAGGATAATCTTAGTTTTCTTGTATCTTCGGCGGACAGTCCCGTACTTTTCACGCTTCTCGCGACTCTGAGCCTGCTGATGTTCTACTGGGTCTGGCTGATCGCGGTTGGGCTAAAGAACGGCGGCGACAAGGTATCGTCATCGACCGGGTGGTCTGCAGCGCTGATCATATACGGGCTAATACTAACGTTCGCCCTTTCGATGGCCCTCTTGTTCCCGAGCTTTATCGCATAGCGGGTCTCATTCGTAGCGGAGTGATTCGATCGGATCAAGTCGGGCTGCTTTCCACGCCGGGAACAGCCCGAAGATCAATCCAATTCCGACACTGGCAAAAAAACCGAGCGGCGGCGCCCACCACGGCACGTACGACGGAAAGACCAGCGAAATCAGCAGAGTCAACAGCCAGCCTATTCCAAGCCCGACAAGTCCCCCGAATCCGGTAAGCGTCCCGGCCTCGATCAGGAATTGGATCAGAATATCGCTCTGCTTTGCTCCGATCGCCTTTCGTATTCCTATCTCGCGTGTTCGCTCGGTGACGGACACCAGCATTATGTTCATCACGCCGATGCCGCCGATCAGCAGTCCGATCGACGAGATGACGATCATCGCAAGTGCGACACCGGCAGTGATGGACTGAAACTGCTCGATGATGGTGTCTGCGGTGGCGGTCGAAAAATTGTTCGGCTTTCCGTACTCGACCTTGCGGCGGACTCTCAGCTGATCTTCTATCTGGTCACGAGCCTGCGGCAGCCGACCCTCGCGAGCGATGGCGAGTATAAAAATATCGTCTGCATTCGGCCTGATCTTTTGGGCCGAATAAAACGGCATATAGATGGTGTTGCTCTCGTCGTTGTTGCCGCCTCCGCCACCGAGCAGCTGGGCCTTCTTCTCCAGATGGCCAACGATCGTGAACTCCCGCCCGTTTATGTCAAGCGTCTGGCCGATCGGCGATTCATACGGAAAGAACGTCTCTTTAACCGTCGAACCGATGAGAGCAACATCCCGCTTATAATCGACCTCGGACTGCGTAAACCATCGGCCTTCGACCACGATCTCGGTCCCAGACTTTTCGATCTCAGGGAGAGTGCCGCTCAGCTGAATATTCGAGGTCTGCTTTCCTTTTGCCGAAACTACCGTTCGGTTTCCGAAGAACCCGCTTGAGACGTTAAGAAATGGTACGGCGGTCTCGACCTCCGAGAGTTCACGGAGGGCAAGAGCGTCTTCGAGCGTAAGGTCGGGCCGCATCCGCTCTTCACGCGATGGACGGCCGAAGCGAATGCCGATGTCCATCTTATAGATGAATATCGACCGCGTACCGAAGGATTTCACCTGTTCTTCGACAGCCATTCCGATCCCGGAGATGATCGACGAGATAAGCATTACGGTGATAACGCCTACAACAACACCGATAATGGTCAGAAACGAGCGCAGCTTATTGCCCCGCAGCGTGTCGAGCGCCATCTTGAGATTCTCTAGGAAACGGGATGTTGCGACAGTCATATTAGTCCGCACGCAGAGCCTCGATCGGATCGAGCCGAGCTGCCTTCCAAGCCGGAAACAGCCCGGCAAGTATTCCAACCCCAGCTGATACTCCGATCGCGATAACGGCGGCCCACCACGGAATTCGGGTCGGGAAAACAAAGGCAGTGATGATATAGCCGATAACGATCGCGAGGCCTAGACCGATCAGGCCACCCATAGCAGCAAGCATTCCGGACTCAAGAAGAAACTGTCTCAATATGTCGACCTGCTTCGCCCCGAGAGACTTGCGGATGCCGATCTCCTTCGTTCGTTCGGTCACCGCGACCAGCATTATATTCATGATGACGATAGCGCCGACCACCAATGCGATCGCCGGAACGACGAGGATCACAAGCGAGATCGTACCAAAAAGGCTGTCGCGAAGACCGCTGATCGCGTCCGGCGTTACAACACCGAAGTTGTCTTTTTCCTCGGGGCCGAGTTTGCGCTTGATCCGCATCAGCGTTCGAACTTCGTCCACAGCATCGGCCATCTTCACACCGTCACGTGCGGTAACAACAAAATTCGGGGCTCGATTCCACCGCAAGCCGCCGAAATTCGCACCAAAGGTCTTGATCGGCAGTTGAACAAAGTTGTCCTGAGGCTGCCCAAAAACAGTGCCCTTTGCCGCTCGAATACCGATGATCCGGTACGGTATGCCTGAAATACTCAACTCGCTGCCAAGCGCACCGCCTTGAGGGAAAAGCTTATCGGCGATATCGCTGCCGATGAACGCGACCCGCATCGCGTTATTGTTTTCAGCGTCGGTGAAATACCTTCCAAACTCTACGTCCGTATTTTCGATCACCGCGATGATCGGTTCAGCTCCCGTGATGCTTACGTCCTGAAGTGTTTCATTACCATACCGAACGTCGCGGGAGGTGTTTCCAGCTTTGGCACCGATATAGCCGATGAGCTGTGCCCGTTCCTTGATGAAATCAAGCTCATCGAAGGTAAGCTCTTTGTTTCGCCGCTGTGCAGCAGCGATAGTATCCGTGTCTTTGAAATCTTCGAAGTTGAACCGCTGAACGGTGAATGAGTTGGTCCCGATACCCGCGATCTTTTCGTCAACGTAGCCATTGAAACCCTGCAGCAGCGACAGCACGACCATGAACGCCGTCATGCCGATGATCATTCCCAACAATGTCAGAAAGGACCGCAGCTTGTGCGACATGATCGATGACCACGCTAATTTAAGGGCTTCAGTTATCGGCATCAGTAGTTGGATGAACCGGAAGTGATAATAATACGCAATTAATTGTAAATTGTTTAGAAGGGGTTCACATCCGCCGGCGGGAGGCGTTATTGAATAGAAAGACCGCCGTACTCATGTTCCGGCGGCCGAAGTGAATTGATCATTTATACACAGGGATCGATCATTTGATCTTTTCATCGCTTTCGATCTGTCCGTCGCGGATCGTGATTACGCGATGAGCTCGTTCGGCGACCTCATGTTCGTGGGTCACGATGATGATGGTATTGCCCTCGGCGTGAAGCTTTTCGAAGAGGGCCATAATCTCAACGCTCGTTTTCGAGTCCAGGGCGCCCGTCGGTTCGTCAGCGAGAAGGATCGACGGATGATTTACCAACGCACGGGCGATCGCCACACGCTGACGCTGCCCGCCTGAAAGTTCGTTCGGCTTATGCATCACCCGATCGCCGAGCTCGACTGATGCGAGAGCGGCCTGGGCCTTTTCGTTGCGCTCGGCGGCTCGCATCCCGGCGTAGATCAGCGGAAGTTCAACGTTATGCAGGGCAGTTGCTCTGGCCAGCAGATTGAACGTTTGAAATACGAACCCGATCTCTTTGTTTCGGATACGGGCAAGCTCGTCGTCACTCATATCGGAAACGAGCTGACCGTTGATCCAGTACTGGCCTTTGGTCGGCGAATCGAGGCATCCGATGAGATTCATCAGTGTCGATTTTCCCGATCCCGACGGACCGATGATAGCGAGATACTCGCCTTTGTTGACCTGAAACGAGACATCTCGTAGAGCATGCAGCTCTTCCACGCCCATCTGGTACGTCTTCCAGATGTTTGTCATCGAGATCAACGCACCTGCAGCGGGTGTTGCCGCCACTGGTTCGTCAGCGACCGCGGTCGAAGTACCATTTCCGTTCTCGTTTTCCATGAATCGATACATATCGAAATGCGGATAGAAAAGCTATACGCGGCCGCTGCCCTCGCCTTCCTTCTTCTCTTGCTTCTTGACGACCGTATCATCTTTTAGAGTATTCAAGACCCTACTCGGCCCGATGATCACTTCCTGTCCTTCGGAAAGGCCAGCGATGATCTGGATGTCGGATTCACCGGTTATTCCTTTTTCGACCGGGACAAACTTGACCTTATTACCCTCGAGAACGTAGACGCCTTCGAGCAATTTCGGCTTGTCAGCGGTCTCCGGCGCGTCGCCCTGGATCGTCGGTGACGGAGAACCTTCCGGCTTTTTCGTCACGATCGCCTGAAGTGGAACTGCGATCACGTTTTCGACCGTTTTTGTCGTGATGGTAGCCGTCGCACTCATCCCCGGACGAAGTGCGTTCTGCATCTCTTCGGATAGATTGACGAGCTGCACGACCACCCTGAATTCTTTCGCTTCCTGAACGTTGATGTTCGTCGACAGGCCGCCCGTCGTCTGGGACTTTCCGACCGCGAGCGGGGTCTTCTGTGTGACTTCGCCCTCGATCTCTTGTTCCCCAAAAGCATCGACCTTTACCTTAGCTTTCTGGCCGACCGCGACCTTATCGATCTCGGTCTCGTCGACCTTTACCTCAACGTTAATCGTCGACATATCGGCGATCGTGAGCAGTGCGGTAGTTGACAGTCCGGCAACGGCGAATGTTCCCACACGCGACGGGATCTCGGCGATAACACCGCTGATCGGAGCAACTTGAAGCGTCTTGTCACGCTGGTTTCGCTGTCCGCGAAGCACGGCAGACTGCTGATTTGCTCGCGACTGGCTCGAGCGGACGCTAAGGCTTGCGGTCTCGACACCGCGACGGGCATCGCGGACGGCTACGTTCTGCTGATTTAGCCGCGTCTGAGCTTCTTTGACACCAAGCTCGCGAGCGGCGAGATTCGACCGAGCTGTATTCAACGAAGCCTCTGCACTTTCAACGCGGTCACGGCCCTCGTCATAGCTTTGACGTGAGATAACACCGCTTTCCAAAAGCTGCTCAAGGCGCTTGAGTTCACGGTTCGCAGCGTTAAATTCTACCTGAGCACGATCAATGTCAGTACGAGCAGCAACGACAGCCTGGCGGGCCGAATCAACAGCGACCTGTGCCGTGTTCAGCTGGGCCTGTGCCTGTGCGAGGTTGTTTTGGGCCGCGGATACTTGCGACTGGCTGACATTCACCTCGTTCTGCGCGGATTGGAAAGCCGCGAGCTGGGCATCTGTGCTCGACTCGAGTTGGTTCGGATCAAGCCGCACGAGCGGTGCGCCCTTCTCGACCTTTTCGCCCTCTTTCACGTAGATCTCTTCGATCCTGCCCTGGACCTCGCTTGTAAGGTTCATGAACTGGATCGGCCGGACCTCGCCGGAAGACGTCACGGTGGACCGTAGCTCCGGCCGCATTTCGACCTTGACCGTGGTGACCTCCGGAACATCCTTGCGCGTCGCGAGGACGCCGCCTATCACAACGGCCAAAAGAACGACCGCCGCGACGGCGCCGATGATTATCTTTTTCTTGCGGCTTAATGCCATTTTTACTAGTATCCTCTCGTACTAAATGTATTTGGTACTGCTTTTAATATTGCCGGAATGTGGTGACCCATTCGGTTCAAGCCGGTTATACGACACCAAACTTTTCATTGTTTCAAAAATCTCTAGAGTTAAGATGCCGCTCGAACACATTGGGTGGTTGACGTTTAATATCCTTAGTTTTAGGATTTACGAACAGACGCCGATGGCAGTAAACTAATCGGTGCCGAATCGTTCGCTCTATCCGAGATCAATCGAATGAAAATTTGCCAGCTGTGCAATAACCAGAACCTGGACACGTCCCGCTTTTGCAATGAATGCGGCACGAAGTTGTCCGATACGTTCACCGAGCGTTCTCAGAGCATAGCGGGCCAGGAAAAACGGTCTAATTCGTCGCCCCAGTTCGTTTCGGCCCAGGTCACTTCGATCGGGATACCGCCGCTTGTCGAACCGCCGGCAGTGATCGACCAACCACCGACGGATAACGAAGCAGCGCAGCCACAGCACGCACGATTGATAATTGAACGCGGTGAAGGCTCAGATACGGAATTTCCGCTGTCTGGCGATGAGTCAAATATCGGGCGTTGGGACGCGGACAACGGGATATTCCCGGATGTAGATCTTGACACGTTCGATCCGGATGCAAAAGTCTCGCGTCGGCACGCACGGATCATTCGCCGCGATCGTGATTATTATATTGAAGATCTGGGATCGACCAACGGGACTTTCGTCAATCGCGGACGAAGGCTTTTGCCCGGTGCCCCGCAGGTGCTATCTGAAGGCGACGAGATCATTGTAGGTAAGACGTTTCTCAGATTTCGGATCAAGTAGCCGTGTCTTTCCGGCGAGCATAAAATGCCAATTTGTCATGAATGCGACTCAACCGTCGCCGAAAACGACATATTCTGCCCGTTCTGCGGGATAAGTCTGTCTGCGGCCGTGCCTCCGCCCGTGGAAGCCCAGAGCGATGACTTCGAGAGCACCATAATGATGACGCCTGAAGAGGCCGCACAGCTGGCCGCAGGCGAATCATCAAGCCCGGTTGAATCGTTTTACGAACCGGAAAGTGCGCAGGACGAGGCCGATGCCTATATCTACGACGACGTTGACCCGCTGGCTTTGACCGACGTTCCCGTGCCCTCACCGATCGCTGACGTTATTAAGACAAGCGACAATATTCGAACGACGTCCGAATACGAAAAATTCGAAGCACCCGAACCGGAAGAGCCGAAGGCAACGGACGCAGAACCGCCCGCAGCGGATCAGTTCACTTTTCAAGAAACATTGATCTCGGCCCCGCTACCGGACGTAAAAGATCTCGGATCGGCACCCGATATAAATACTGATCGCGCTCCGGATCTTCCTGTGAGTCCTGAAGAACCTGCCTCGGACACGGACGAAGATCTCGAGCATAGAGGTATTTCGATACCTAACGAAGAACTCCCTCTGGAGGACAATTCCGCTGCATCAATGTTCGATTCAGTGCGGATCATTGAGGGACAGCTGCCGTTCTCGCAGGAGGACGTTGCGACGCGAATCCCTGATTTCAGCAATTCGGGGACCGGAGCCGCGCCCGCTGAGGTCGAGCGGATCGCCGAACCTGAAGCAGTTGAACCTTCCGGCACATCGCCGAATATCGGCAAACCGGATACCGACGGCCGCAGATCCGCGAAGCTGAAGCCGCTTACAGAAGGTACTGTACTCAATGGCCGGTACGAGATCGTGAGAAAGATCGGCGGCGGCGGTATGGGTGCGGTCTATCTTGCGAGCGACAATAACCTTGGGGGCGTTCTAAGGGCGGTCAAGGAAATGGTCCAGGCCCATATTGAGGACGATCAGCAGGAAAAGGCGGTCAATGATTTCAAAAGGGAATCGATGATCCTTTCCACGCTCGATCATCCATCTATCCCTACAATATTCGATTACTTCTATGACGAGGCCGAGTCGCGGTTTTATCTCGTTATGAAGTACATTTCGGGCGGTGACCTTGCTTCGAGGCTTCGATCTGCACCGGAAGGAAAGATAGATGAGCTGACCGTTGCCGAGTGGGCGATCCAGATCACCGACGTCCTGGAATATCTTCACAACCAACCAAGCACTATCGTTTACCGCGATCTGAAGCCGTCAAATATTATGATCGACGGGAACTCGGGCCGCGTTATGCTGATCGATTTCGGCATCGCACGTTCGATCAGCCAAAAAGAAGAAAAAGGCGTGACCGCTGTGGGGACAATGGGCTATGCTCCACCCGAACTGTTCAGCGGAAATGTCGAACCGCGATCTGATATCTACAGCTTGGGTTCGACAATGTTCCACCTTCTAACGGGAGCCGATCCTCAGAGTAATCCGCTGTTGATCTTCGACTTCCAAAAGAATCCGCGGCCGCGCCAGATAAATCCGCGGCTTTCAGATCAGATGGAACGTATTCTGATGCGTGCCGTAGAGTATAGTGCGGATGCTCGGTTCAAGGACGCGGCCGAAATGGGCAGCGTTCTTAAGGAACACTGTGAGCAGCTACGTGGTGGAAATGTTACGTACGGCACCGGTCAGGCACCGGTCGCGGTCAGCTTGGCAAATCAACAGGTATTTTGCGGATTTTGCGGACAGCGAATCGTAGCAACTGATCTTTTCTGTGCGTTTTGCGGTGCAAAACAGCCGATCGCGCAACAGGGCGTTCACTCTGAGATATATTCCTCGAGCAACGCCGGAACAGCTCGCCTTATCATTGAGGGCACAAGTGAGTTGGCGACGCCTATCTATCAGCTTACGAAGCCCGAGAATCTGGTTGGAAGGCGGGACCCGATGTCGAATATCTTTCCTGAGGTCGATCTTTCGAAATACGACCCGCAGACCAAGATCTCGCGGCGTCACGCCCGTATTTGGCGCGACGGGCACAATTTCCTGGTCGAGGACCTCGGCTCGTCTAATGGAACGATCCTGACGCCTGCGTTAAAAGATTCGTTCAGACTCTCACCGCACACGCCGCAGGCTCTGACAAACGGAGACAGGATCAAGATCGGTGATACTATCCTCCATTTTGTAGTGAATTAGGCGACGGTATCATCATGGCATCTAAGGCGGCAGCGGGCGATACCCCGCGATTTAAACGAACGAGAGAACGGCTGGTCGATTTCGAACCAGCGGCTGTTGCGGCGCCTTTCAGCCTGAGATGTGGTGCGTTACTCGCCGATTATGTTTTGATCATCGTGGTCCCTGTGGTCTTTCTACTGATCAGCAGAGCAGCCGGCAACGACGGAGCGACTCTGATCAATAGTGGATTGAACGATATCGGTTGGTTGACCGGAACTTTGATCGCGGTAGTCAACGGGATCCTATTGCCGATCGCTACCGGACGCACATTCGGAAAATTTGTCACCGGGCTAAGGATCGTCAGAACTGACGGCACCGACGCGCCGACAGGAAAGGTGATCCTTCGTCAGGTCTTGGCTGTAATTCTGTTCATTTTTACGGCGGGGCTCTCGTTCTTCTTTTCCGCACTGACCGCAACGGGTCGGTCGCTGCATGATTACATAGCCGGAACGGTGGTAATTTACGCTGAAAAGCGCGTCCGCGGATAGAGATAGCATATGGCTCGACTGGTCATCAAAAATCACCAAGGCTCGCCGGAGATCGTCGATCTCGCCCGGCTGCGAACGACCATCGGCCGCTCTGCCCGAAGCGACCTCTGTATCGCCGATGCGTTTGCCTCGCGTCTTCACGCTGAGATCCGGCAGGAGGGCGATACCTATTGGCTGCAGGATCTAGGATCCGCGAACGGCACCAGATTTAACGGCGTTCCGATCAAGCATGCCGTACAGTTGGCCTCAGGCGACGAAGTGCAGATCGGCGAGACGACGATGGTCTTTGAGGCTGCGGCGAATAATTTTGCCGGCGGTGCAACGCTGATCGCCGATCGAACTGAAGCTCTCGATCCGTCCAAGACCATCTCCTTCCAGAGCCGGCGAATTCCGACAACGGAACTGCTGAAAGGGCAATTCTCGTCCCGCAACGAGCTGCTCGGGCTCATATCAAAGGTCGGCGTCGCACTGTTGTCGGCCCGCGGGCTTGACGATACGCTCGACCAGGTCGCGACACTTGTGTTTGAATCGGTTCCGGCCGAACGATGCATCATCATGCTCCGCGATGAAAAAGCTGCCGACGGTATGAAGATAATGGTGGCGCGTGTCCGCGGCCAGGACGAGACCCTGAGCGAGGTCCGCATCAGCCACAGCGTGATGGACGAGGTTCTGAAGAACGGCAAATCGGTTCTTACCGCCGATGCGCAACAGGATCCACGATTCGCATCGCAGACCGTAATGCTTCAGGGGATTCGGTCCGTTCTCGCTGTCCCGCTTAGTGTTGACGAGCGAACCGTTTTCGGCCTGATCTATGCCGATTCGCCGACGTACGAGACGACCTTTACCGAAGAGCATTTGAACATTCTCACAACGCTCGCATCGGTCGCATCCATCCGCGTTGAGAACGCCTCGCTCCTGGATGAGCGAATGGAGCGCGAACGAATGGAACGCGAGCTAGAACTCGCGACCGAGATCCAACAGCGCTTTCAGCCTTCGGCTCCACCGGTGCTCGAGGGTTATGAGTTTCAGGGAATTTCGTTCAGTTGCTACGAGATCGGCGGCGACTATTACGACTTTATCAGGCGTCCCGACGGGCGGATGATGATCGCTCTCGGCGACGTCTCAGGTAAGGGGACCGCGGCCGCATTACTGATGTCGAGCCTGCATGCGGCGATCCACGCCCAGATCTCCGCGAAAAGCACGCTTTGGGAAACGGTCCACTCGGTAAACCTTTACCTCGCGGAAAATACGCCGGCGAATCGTTTTGTAACGCTGTTCCTGGCAGAGCTCGAGCCGACGACAGGCCATCTCAAATATATCAACGCCGGTCACAATCCGCCGCTCATCGCTCGTGCGGACGCCTCGGTCTCGCAGCTCGGTTCAGGCGGGCTGCCTCTGGGCATTATGCCGCAGGCTGAGTATGAGACCGGTGAGCTGAATTTACATTCGGGCGAATCTCTGGTCGTTTATTCGGATGGTGTCTCTGAGGCGGTCAACCCGCTTGATGAGGAATTCGGATTGGACCGTTTGATCCAGGTCGTTAGCACGCACCGGGCAGCGTCAGCCGCCGGCCTTCGCGATAAGGTCGAATCGGCTCTTTCCTCGTTCACTCAAACTGCACCGGCAAACGACGATATTACACTCGTGATCGCAAAACGTGTTTAATCGTGAGCGAGCTCTGAATATAGCCACGCCTTTGCCATTTTCCAGTGCCTGTTCACGGTCGGAACACTGACGCCGATCACCTCAGCCGTCTCTTCGATCGACAAACCCCCGAAATACCTGAGTTCCACGATCCGAGCCTTCTCCGGGTCGATCTTCGCAAGCTCGTCGAGAGCATCGTTCAAGGCGAGCAGTTCTGACGATTTATCCTGCGAGACGATCAGTATCTCTTCTTCCAGCGGTATCAGGTCCGCGTCTCCGCCGCGCTTTTCCGCCGTATGCTTGCGGGCGTGATCCATTAAGATCCGCCGCATCACCTGAGCCGCGATGCCGAAAAAGTGTGCCCGGTTCTGCCACTTCACGCGATTCTGGTCGATCAGCTTCATGTACGCCTCGTGCACCAAGGCCGTCGGCTGCAGCGTGTGATCGCTTCGTTCCCGTCGCAAATAGCTACCTGCCAAACGCCGTAGCTCGTCGTAAATGTGTGGCAGGATCTGATCGACGACGTCTCGGTTGCCGTCGGTCAGCTCAATTAGCATCTGCGTGATCTCGCTGTCTTTGGACATAGATTTGATCGATCGAGTTCCGGTGAACAAACGCCTTTTCGTTTGGAAAAGCCAAGACATTATAAGGTCGGACGGTGTCGAGAGCAATCACCGACTCGATCACAGGCTTCGACGTGATACGAAGCTGCGAACGTTCTCGCGTAAGGTTGCGGGATCCAATAACTTTTATACCCGTGTAGGAGAACACACAATGCGGAAAGCAATAATACTCACGATCATTTGTTTAGTTGGCAGCCTCACAGCATCAGCCAATATCAAGATAAAGACCAAGCAGACGATGGGCGGGCAGACATACGAGAATGCTACGTACATCAAGGGCAAACGGCAGCGTAGCGAGACAATGGGCGGCACGATGGTCAGCATCACGCAATGCGATCTCAAACGCTCGATCCAGATGCATCCTTCGGCAAAGACGTTCGTCGTGAACGAATTTGGCGATATCGAGCCCGCAGATACGAGCAAGCCGATTGACCTAAAGTCGCAGCCGGTCGTCAAAGGTGGCAAGGTCATCTCGACCTTTACTGTTAAGGACGCGGGCGAGCGGAAGAACATGTTCGGGTTCACGGCCCGCCGCCTGCTCATAACGATGGAGTCGGAATCGACGCCCGAGGCATGTTCGCGGATCAAGACCAAGATGGAGACCGATGGCTGGTACATCGACTTCGATTTCAATTTCGATTGCGACCAGTCCTACGCATACAGAGCCCCCTCGGCGAACGGCGGCGGGTGTCGCGATAAGTACGAAATGAAAACCATCGGGAGCGCTAAGCGTGGATATCCGGTCTATGAAAAGATGACCTTTTTTGACGAGAGCGGCAAGGAGACGATGACCATGGTGAGCGAAGTTGTCGAGCTTTCAAAGGCGACGCTCGATGCGGCACTGTTCGAGGTGCCGTCGGATTATCGCCAGGTTTCTGACTCGTCGCAATTGTATGCCTCGGCCGCAAGTCCTTCCGCCGGATCATCTATTCCATCAGTTGGCGGCGGGTCGAGTTCGGGCAGTTCCGGCACACTGCAGCTACCTAACATTGCAGCAAATACTTCATCTGCGGCCGCAAGCTCTGGTGAAGTCGGATCAAAGAAGGAAGGCATTACGCGCATCGGGATCGCAACGGTTAAGACCGGGTCGGTTGGTGACGGCGTAACGGCCGCTGATCTCGCAGCTGCTATACACAATACGCTTGCGGCTTATCTCAAGATGCCGAATATCGAGATCGTCCCGATCGAGGCCCGGCTCGCTACTGCGATCGAAAGCGAGGCTCGCAGCAAGGAATGTGATTTCGTTATCAATGCAAGCGTGTCGCACAAGAAAGGTGGCGGCGGTTTCGGAATGTTCAGTCAGGCACTCGGCAGTGCTGCATCGCTCGCCGGGTATGGCGGCGGCGTCGCCGGAATGGTGGCCGGCCAGGTTGCGTCAACGGCGATCAGCTCTGCAGCGGTCTCGGGCAGCTTTAAGGCTAAGGACGAAATCACGCTGGAGATCAAGATGACGAACGGTGCTGGGGCGTCGGCGCTCGCGAAATCCTACAAATCCAAAGCGAAATCGAATGGCGACGACATAATTTCACAGGTCGTCGAACAGGCCGCGACAGCTATAGCTGCGATCGCAGCGAAATAGATCAACCGGTCCCGGTCTCTTGGGAACGGGCCCGACATTATTCGAAACGGAGAAAAGATCATGACAGCAACTCCAGAAATGGCACCGCAACAGCTGCCGCCCGATGCACAGCTTTTGAGCATAGTAACATCAGCATGGGTTTCGGCCGCGGTGTACGTAACAGCAAAACTTGGCATCGCAGACCTTCTTGCTGACGGCCCTAAGACGGCCGAATACCTCGCGGTCGCAACGGCTACAGATGAGCGTTCGCTCTATCGAACACTGCGGGCCGTCACGTCGACGGGCGTATTCACCGAAGTTCAGGATCGCAAGTTTGAGAACACACCGATGTCCGACACAATGCGGACCGATCACCCTGCGAGCATTCGAGACCTCGTTATTTGGGTGAACGAGCCCGAACACTGGAAGGTTTACGGCGAGCTGATGCACAGCGTAAAGACGGGCAAACCCGCGTGGGACAAATACCACGGAGAACCGGTGTTCACGTACCTCTTCAAAACAAATCCGGAGCTCGGCGCGATATTTAACCGTGCAATGACCAGCCTTTCGCATCAGGCATCGGGACCGCTGCTTGAAGTTTATGACTTCTCAAAAGCGGGCGTGATCGCGGATATCGCCGGAGGCCTCGGACACCTGCTTGGTGCCGTGCTAGAGCAGAATCCGAATGCACGCGGCATTCTTTTCGATCTGCCTCAAGTACTCGAGGGTGCTCCGGAAATGCTCGCTAAATACGGCGTTCACGACCGGGTCCAGATGGTGAGCGGTAACTTCATGTCTGACGTACCGGTAGCCGCGGATATCTACCTATTGAAACACATCATCCATGACTGGTATGACGGAACGAATCAGGTCATCCTCGGCAATATCCGCAAGCATATGCCCGAAAATGCGAAGGTCCTGATCATCGAAACCGTGGTGCCCGACGGCAATGATCCGCACTTTTCAAAGATCATCGATATCGAGATGCTCGCGGCTCCCGGTGGAATGGAACGCACCGCTGCGGAATTCGAGACGCTGCTTAAAGACTCGGGCTTCCGGCTCGCACGCATCATCCCGACCTGCGGACCGATGAGCATTATCGAAGCCGAAAAAGCATAAGCATATTCTCCATCTTCTTATCCTACGGCCCGAAGCGGTTCAACGCTTCGGGCTTTTTTGCTGATACGCTTTGCCCGATCGATTCGCGTTCTAGTCGGAGATGATTCATATGTTCCGTACAACAAACAAGATCTACGTGGTTTTATTCCTCGCCAGCCTTCTGTCGACGCCGTATAACGCGTTCGGACAGCGTCGCGGTTCGACCGTTGCCGCTAACAAAGCTCCCGCAGCGTCCAAATGCTCGGGTGCGTGGACGGGCACAGTTTCTTACAGTCGAAAGCAGTCGATGTCCGACAACAAGACCGAGGACCGCGTGTCAGGCCGCGGCCAGGATACGCGCAACTTCGAGATGAAGTATGAGTACAACGCGCGTGTCTCGGTCATGGAGGCACCGGAAAGAAACGGTTCGAGCGTCGGCAAAGGGCAGATCAGTCACACCTTTACGTCTGTAGAGACGATCAAAGCCGTCGAACGAAACTCCTGTGACCGCGGCAAGACATGGAAGGACATGACGGGAAATTCGATCTCGCAGACCCAGACGACTGGAAACGCTCAGGTCGACGCGCGAGTGAATGTAGGCGTAAATACTGACGGCACTTACACCGTAAGTGTGGGCTTGCCGCAGATCCAGGGCGAAACGACAGGCTCGCAGTCTTCGCAGTACAGCGGCCAATGCACACCGAAAGAAGGCAAATCGTTAACCATGCCGTCTACCCCGACGACCATCGACGGGAACTCGCTGACCAGCGACGGGACACACAGAATAGATCCGTCCGACCCTAACCGCCTAAGCGGTTCTTTCACCCGAACTTGGCAGAACGTCACGGAAACGATCACTTGGTCGCTGCAGAAATGCGGTGCGGAGCTTCGACTAATCGATCTCAAGTTCGAGGATATGAAGTTTCCGGTCTGGAACGAGTGGCAAGAGATCACCGAACAGAGAGGGACGATCGACGGCAACCTGGTAAAAATAAAGGCTAAGATCCTTAACGCTTCGGGCGAAACGAAGTATGCCGATGTAAAACTGAAGGAGACCTTCAAGGGCGACAAATGGAACGGGGTGATGCCGGACGGACTGTTGGAAGGCGGCGAGATCTCTGTGCGTCTGGATGCCGGCGAGGAACGCGAGGTCGAATTGGTCTGGGATTCCTCCGGCTACTCGTGGTTCGACGACGGCCGGCCGCGGCTTGTGCAGCGAATAAAAGTCGAGCTGGAAGAAAATGGCAAAAAGATCGACGAGTTGACCAAAAACCTCAAGGTCGCCCCAAAGCCGCTCGTTCTTGTGCACGGCCTCTGGAGCAGCTGGAAGGCCTGGGAGCCGTGGCAAAACATTCTGACAACGTCCCATTCATATGACTGGAAGGCATTTCCCGTCGGCGAAAGGTCAGAAAAGGGAATTATGAACACCGGCGGTGCCTTTATGTCCACGGACCCGACAAAGTCCATCGCCGAAAACGCTCGCGAGCTGGAGAAGTACATCAAATACGCCCGCGAGGACAGGAACGCGTGGCATGTGGACATAGTCGCGCATTCAATGGGTGGCCTGATCTCTCGCTATTACATCAGCCAGATAATGGACCCACAGGTTCAGGACGGCAAACCGCCCGTGACCAAACTGGTTATGCTCGGCACCCCGAACATGGGCTCGCCGTGTGCGGACGTAATGCAGTTCGCGTTCGAGATGGTAGGGAAGAACGTTGAGGCTGTCCGACAACTGCAGCAGGAATATGTGGCGGGATTCAACCGCGTCAACACTGCTCGTAAAGGTGTGAAGTTTTCTGTGCTTGCGGGTGATCCGCTGCCGACCATGTGCAAATCGGTGGTGTGGAACGATGGGGTTGTGCCCGTACCATCGGCGATCTGGCAGATCGCGGACAATGCTAAGTCAAAGAGCCTGCATACTGACCTGACCGGCACGTCTGATTTTTCGAGCTTTGTAAAGCCACGAGTGGCAATCGGACCTAAAGGCGATCACATGCCTGACATTCAAGTACCGACGCGAGCCGAATTCAACACGCTATCCGCGGAACCTAGAAACTACGGTAGGTCGGCCCTGATCGAAGCACTTACGGCAAATGCACTGCAGGTCGATACGCCGTGGGCAAAGGCCGTCGCTGTGCAGGGTGGCCAAACAGTTGATGTCGAATTGCCGGTCCGGCAGTCACAGAACTTCGGGATCACGTTCATGGCACCGCCGGACGTTTCCGTCACCTTGGTTGACGACAAAGGAAGCGTCGCGGGGACGAATCTTTCCGATTCGCCCGAATCGCGAGGCTGGTTTAGGTCGATATTCGTGGACGAGCCTGTAGCATCCGGGATATGGAAACTGCGTCTGCAGAATCGGTCGGAGCGCGAGCTCGAGGCAGTGCTTACATCGTGGGCGAACGCCGCGAAATAGATACGCCATGGACGGAGAGCTGCGGCATCACAGCCTTCCGTACCACTTCATCGTTGTTCATGTAGGGGGAAGGATGGGGCCATTCATCGCCCGCACGATGTCGAGATATCTCTGATCGTCGCGCAGTATGGCGATCTTCGGCTCCGTGCAGAACCACATCATCCATGGGGTGCGCTCGATGCGAGCCTGCTCAAAATGGTAGAAAGCGGCATCATGATCGCCGAGTGCTGTGAAAGCCATAGCTAGGAAATAGGGCGGAACATAAAGTTCACCGGATCGATCCGCCCACTCGATCACCAACTGTTCCGCCTCGGTCCCTCGTCCCGCCCTGACTAAGGCGTGGGCCGCAACGTATAAGGGCAGCGGGCTTTGCGGCTCGATCTCAAATGCTTTTTCTGAATGATAGGCAGCTTCCTCGTGATCTCCCGTCTCGCTCAGAATATTCGCGAGCTGCATATGGGATTGCATAAAGAGCGGATCAAGCTTTTCCAGGTCCCGTGCTTTGGCGAGTGCTGCGGTAAGATCTCCTATTTGATACAACGTCCACGTGGTCAGGACCTTGGGCCGCAGCTGCACCGGATCTAGCTCCTCGGCCCTGATGGCCTCTTTCAGTCCCTCTTCGAACCGGCCGGTCCCGACAAGGATCGCCGACAGCCATTCGTGTGCGAGCGGATAATTTGGCCCGAGCTCGACGGCACGACGGTAATGCTCTTCAGCGGCCTGCCATGCTTGGTTATTCGAATGATAGAGACCTAAAGCTGCGTGAGCCTCAGCGAGCTGCGGATCGATCTTAAGCGCGCGCGTCGTGTGCTCGTAGATCTGCGGCAGCGATTCGGTCGGAGGCACTATTCCGTAAATGGTCGCCCACGTAAAATAATCCGCGATCCCGACCAGAGCGAGTGCGTAATTCGGGTCGAGCTTCGCCGCACGCCGGAACATCTCTAGTGACCTCGGAAATGAATCGGGCGTGAACTGATTCCAGTAGAATCGCCCTTTCATGTAAGCGTCGTGAGCCTCAGCGCTGTTGGTGCCTCGTTTTGTGACCGCCTGGCGCTGGTCTCCCGAGAGCTTTGAGAGCAGGTTGCGACTGACCTGCTCTGCGATCGAATCTTCCAGTTCTAAAACATCGCCGAACCTCTCCGAAAAGCTTGCAGACCATTGCGTGGAACCCTCACTCACGTTTAAAAGCTGGGCGGTCACGCGAATTTTGTCACCGATCGTCCGCAGGATCCCATCGACTACAAAATCAACGTTGAGTCGCTCTCCTATAACCATCGGATCAGTGATCTCGCCTTGGAATGAAAGTACAGCGCTTGTCGGACGCACGGTAAACTTGCGTACATTTGAAAGCCGCATCGTCACCGAATCCGCGATGCCGATCCCCAGATATTGTTCGCCCGTCGGGGTGTTCTCGTTCGATGTGAGTACGCGAAACGGCAAGACTGCGACTGACCGTTCGCCGCTGTCGGTCGTCGGTGCATCTGCGGTGGCCGTCCTCGCGGCCAGCGGGTTGTTGGTGAGCAGCAGGATCTCAAGATATCGCGGGTCAGTGCGGATCGGGTCTAGCTTTGGCTCCGTCGCAAACCACATCAGCCATTCGTTTCGTTCCTCGGCTGCTCGGTTAAGATACTCAAATGCCTTATCGAATTTGCCCGCCGCTACATATGCTAACGCAATGAAATATGGCTTCATGTGCGCATTGCGTTCCGTCTCATGCAGCTTCGCAATAATGCGGTCGACTGCCGCCAGGTCACCCTGACCGGCGCGGGCAAAGGCCAACAGGTATCGAGGCAGGCCCGAAAAGCTCCACGCCTCCGCACTAAGTCGCAGCAGCCTAACTGCCTCGTCATATTCGCCGGTCGCAATCAGAATATTACCGAGATGCAGCATCGATTGCGGCAGGTCCGGCTGCATATCATACGCCGAGCGAGCCTTGATCAAAGCTTCCGAGTAACGTCGCGCCTGGTAAAGCGTCCACGCGGTCATCAAGACGGCGCGAGGTGATCCGGGATCGAGCTGTTCCGCTATGCGGATCTCACGCAGTCCTTCGTCCGTGCGTCCCTGCGATATCAGGTAGTTCGAGTAAAACTCGTGTGCCGGTCCATAGTTAGGGTCAAGCTCGATCGCCTGCTTAACCAGCATTTCCGCTTCGTCCCAGTTCCACTGATACAGAAACACGGTGAAAGCAAGTGCGGCGTACGCCTTGCCTAAGGTCGGGTCGATCTCTAACGCTTTCTGTGCGGCGGCCTGCGCCTTTGGAAATGCCTCCAAGGATGGAAGTTCTCCAAAGATAGCGGCCCAGGTGTAATAGTCCGCGAGCCCGATGTACGGCAGTGTGTAATTCGGATCGAGCTCGACCGCACGCAGAAATTCGTCGACGGCCTTTGCCAGCCCTTCGCCGCTGAACCTGCTCCAGAAATACCGGCCGCGCATGTAAGCCTCGTATGCGGCAGCATTGTCTGTTCCGCGGCGGCCAAGCTTCACTCGCTCATCCGAACTAAGGTGCGGCAAGATCGCCGCCGATACCTCTTCCGCGATAAGGTCTTCGAGCTCGAGCACGTCGCCGATACTGTGATCGAATGCCTTCGCCCATTCCGCGTCGCGCTTTTCGGCGTTGTAAAGCTGCACCGAAACGCGAAGCCGGTCGCCGGCAAATCGAACACTGCCTTCGAGCACGAAATCGACCCCGAGTTTGGCCGCTGCGATCTCAGATGTAGTGTCAACGAAGCCTAATACTGACGTTGTCGGCCGTACTATCAATCTCGGAACACCGCTCATTCGCGAGATCAAGGCATCGGCGAGCCCAACGCCAAGAAAATCATCGCCGGCACGGTCGCCGCCGAGTACGGCAAAGGGAAGTATCGCGATCGAGCGCTTTGCCAAAGCCGGAATGCCTATGCTCCGCATGGTAAGCAGCTGCTCAGCATTGACCGGACGACCCTCCAGAAAATTCGTGATATCGTCAGCAAACGCGGTCGCATTTGCATAGCGCTCGTGCGGGTCCTTCCGCAGTGCCTTAATAATGATCCGCTCAAGATCTCCCGAGATAGTGTTTCTGAGCTTATCGACAGTAGAACTGCGGGCCTGACAAAGATTCTCGACCGTCGGCAACATTCCGTCGATCGGTAGCAGGGCGGTTTCGCTTGCCAAGACCTCGCTCGGGTTCGCAGGGATTTCGCTGCGGATCGCAGCTGGGACTCCGCGGGGATCGTTTCGGGAGATCGTATAAGGCCTGTGACCGGTCACCAATTCGTAAAGGATGACCCCGAGAGAATAGATATCGGATGCAGGTTCGACCGGTTCGCCCGAGGCCTGTTCGGGCGATGCGTACTGCGGCGTCATCATATGCATATGAGTCGCCGTGGGCTCAGCTCCCGTGGTCAGCATATCCGGATCGAGGATCTTGGCTATTCCGAAGTCCAGAAGCTTCGCCTTGTTCTCGGCGGTGATGACAATGTTCGAAGGCTTGATATCCCGATGGACGATCCTTACTTGATGGGCGGCCGCGACCGCCCAACAGACCTGCCGAAAAAGTTCCAGACGCTTTCGGATCGTTAGCTGCTGCCGGTCGCAATGACGGTAAAGCGAGTCGCCGGCAATATACTCCATCACGAAATATGGGAGCCCGTCCTCGGTCGAGCCGCCGCCCAAAAAATATCCGATGTTCGGGTGATTTAGAGTAGCGAGGATCTGTCTCTCACGGCGAAATCTATCGAGGATCGCATCCGTATCCATTCCACGCTTTATGAGCTTAATAGCGACGGTCTGATCGAATTCTCCATCGATGCGGCTGGCCCGATAGACAGCGCCCATGCCGCCGCGGCCTATCTCGTGTTCGAGCTTATAGGCGCCGACATGTCGTCCGATCATCGAATTGTCGGGAATGACGTCCGTATTTTCCATCGATAGCCGCCGGGCGGCGAGAGCGTAGCGCTATTCTGACACCGGCAAACTATCGGGTCAACACAAACTAGTTTGACGCTGCGGCTGCGGAGTGAAGTGGGGTTTTAAGGGATTGTAGAAGCGTACGAAATCCGTCGGTATTATGAAGAGATGAAAGCCGCGGATCGACCGCCAGGAAGTTGAAACTGTGATTGCCTGCACGGTCGGCCCGGCCAAGCCATTCGAGTGCCTTATCATCTGCTCCAAGATGATGGAAAGCAAGTGCGATCTCGAATGCATAGCCGAAATCGTTCCCCTTCACGCCGGAATGAGCGATGGCTTTTTCCAATTTATTGAGCAATGCGGTCCTATCAGAACCATCGCTATCGGCAAGTTGTAATGCAATGATCTGCCATCCGGGATCGTCCGCCGAACCACCGGAAGCGGTTCGCTCGATCTCCAGCGTCTCGCGTGCGGCTGCGTAGTCTCCGCGAGCCGCGAGAGCCCATCGTTTCACCTTTAACGCCGGAATAAAATCGGGCTGTTTCGCAAGCGTCTGATCCAGATGTGCGATCGCCTCGTTTTGCTTGCCTCCGTAGAAGTAGACCATCGCCGCTGCCGAACGTATGCTCGCAGACCTCGGATCCAGGCCCTCAGCGGTTTGGATCTCGGTCAACGCGTCAACATGCTTGTCCATCGCAGCGAGTGCAAGGGCGAACCAGTGATGGGCTTGCGAATAAGACGGATTCATTTGGATCGCGCGGCGAAATTCCAACTCTGCGGATTGCCGGTCACGCTCTCCGTAGAATCGGATATACGCTAGCGATGCGTGGGCATCAGCCAGTTCGCTGTCGATCTGCAACGCTCGTTCTGCATGTTTTAGAGCGGTGGAGAAGGCGTCCTTTGGCGGATCGACGTCGTAAAGATTCAGCAGCGAGTAGCAGTCGGCAAGCCCGACATAAGCCGGTGCGAATGCCGCGTCCTCGGCCACCGCCTCGCCGAAACTCGCGATCGCTTGTCGCAGCGACGCAGCATCCCGCTTGGTCATTTGCGACCGGCCGACAAGGTATTTCTCATAGACCGAGAAGCTCTGCGTGTACTGTTTTTCCAGCTGCCGCAGTTCATCAGGCAGCGGCCGAAGATCAAGGGACTCCCATACCTTCCGGGCGATGTCGGTCTGAAGGTCGAAAAGGTCGCCATCCGCAGCCTCGAATGTCTCGCTCCAAAATATTTCCTGCCGTCCAACGTCGAGCAGGTCCGTAGATACGAACACTCGGTCATCGCTTCGACTCAGGTGGCCGCGGATCAGGAACGAAGCCCCGATCTCCCAGGCTGACGCAAGTGGATCCGCGGTCGATAGCGACCGGCCGGTGTTCGCCGACAGAACCCGAATACCTTTAATGCTCCCCAAGCGATGGCTAAGAGAGTCCGCCATTCCAACTCCGACGTTTGAGTCGTAGCCGTCGTCGGTAGCGAATGGAAGTACGATAATCGCAGGCTGCTGAAAACTTGTCGGGCGCAGACGCGGGTCCGCGACGGCTCTGGTGTTTTGATACGTCATGTACACGACGAAGGCGAACACACATAAGACAGCCGTCGCCGCTGCACCGAGCAGTTTCCACTGGGTTTTTGTGATCTTAACTGGAGTTTCGGTGTCCTGTGTAATGTCGGCCTCGTCGACGACAAGCGTAGTTCGGTCATGCAGCGAGCTATGGATCATCGGCCCTGTCTCGGCGTCGCGGCCCGATGATCGTTTGCCGAGCAGATCGGCGTAACCGACCTTTTCGATCAGATCGGCATATTCTTGTGAATCACGCAGACCATCGAACGCGGGCTCGATACCCAAATAATTCAGCCACGCATCTTTAACCTCGAACGCGGCCTTGAGATGCTGCAAGGCCTTCTGGCTATCTTCCGGGCCACCGCTCTTGGAGAGATACGCATACGCGAGAGCGATCTGGTATGGCGACACGTACCGCTCGGCGCCTAACTCTATTAATGCCGACAACTGTTCGCGAGCCTCGCCTGTACTTCCCGCGGCAGCCAGGCATTCGACGTGAGCGAGCCGACCGAAGATGCTGTCGCCCATCAGCTGCAACGCCTTCGCATTCTCATACAGTGCGGCGTCGGTGTCTCCGACGGCCCGATGCACCTTACTCAGTCCGTAAAATCCGAACGCGTAATCAGGAAAATCACGTGTAACCCTGCGGTACTGGCTGATCGCTTCGTCAAAACGCCGTGCGAAATAAAGTCCCCAGCCGACGTTGTGATGGTTAAATGGAGCAAGCGGGTCCAGGTCGACACCGCGTCTCGCGTAACCCAGCCCTTCGTCGAACCTGCCCTTCGTATATAGAACGATCGCCTGCCAAACGAAGGCACTCGCGTTCGCCGGATTCAGATGGATCGCCTTCTGCAGGTGCCGCTCAGCACCTTCCCAGTCGTAATTCCCCGCGTGCAGCGAGAATCCCAAGCTCGCATGAGCCTCGGAAAGGTCCGGATCGAGCTCGACTGCCTTTCCGGCCGCAATGATCGCCGGCTGAAAGCATTCCTGCGGCGGCAGAACACCGATGATACCTAGCCAGTTGTAATAGTCGGCAAGCCCTGAGTAAGCGGCGGCGTAGTTCGGATCTGCCGCGATCGCGTTATGAAAGCTGAGAAACGCCTTTGCGAGGCCATCTTCGGTAAACGTGCTGAAATGGTATCGACCGCGGATGTAATGCTCGAACGCCTCGTTAACCTCAGTACCTCGACGAGCAAGCCGGGCAAGCTCGCTTCCGGTGAGTTGAGGCACAAGTCCGTCAATGACCTTGCTCGATATCGAATCTTCCAACGCGAGAAGATCACCGACCGTCTCGTCGATCGATGTCGCCCACACTGCCGAATTGCGTTTAACGTCCAGCAGCTGAACGCTGACACGCAAGCGGTTTGCGGCCTTCTTGATCGTCCCGTCGAGAATAAAATCGACCCCAAGTTCGTTGCCAGCGCTTATGGGATCGGAAACCCGCTCGCCGATCGCGAGGATCGAACTCGTCGGACGGACAAGGAATCGTTTCACCTTACTGAGCCGCGAGATCAATGCGTCCGTCAAGGCAAGGCCGAGAAATTGGTCATCAGTGTCCTCGCCGGCTCCGAGGTTTATGAATTTGAACGGCAGCACCGCCAGGCCTTTCAGATCATCTTTGACTTGCCGAGCCTGCTTCGGTGCAGGCTGACGATTGCCGGGCTGAAATGCCGGAGCAGCCGCTGGCCTCAACGCAAGCACGTTCGATATATCGTTGATCAGCTCCGAAACATCTTGATAGCGATTTGCGGGGTCCTTCGCCATCGCCTTCATGATCACGTTGTCGAGGTCGCCGCTCAGCGCGTTTCGAAGCTCGTGTCCCGTTGTCGCACGTCCTTGATAGACGGCGTCTTCTGAGCCTGCATACCGTGAATGGAGCATTTCCCGCGAACCGATCTGCGAACTCGGCACAGGTGGGTCCGATTCGCAGATCGCAAAGGTTATTTCGTGCAGTGCCTTTCCCGCGAACATGAATGGGCGATGTCCGGAGAGTAATTCGTATAGCAGTACGCCGAGCGAATAGATATCAGACGCAGGCGTCACGTCCTCACCGCGGACCTGCTCCGGCGATGCGTAGTCGGGCGTCATCATCCGCAGCATCGAGGCTGTGGGGTTTAACGATTCGTGGATCAGGTTCGGATCGAGTATCTTCGCGATCCCGAAATCAAGCAGCTTGGGAGTTCCGTCGCGACGCATCAGAATGTTCGTCGGCTTGATATCGCGATGCACGATCTGTCGCTGATGGGCGTAGGCTATCGCAGAGCAGATCTTCTGGAAGATCTTCAACCTCTCGCGAATCGTCAGCTTGCTCTCATCGCAATACTGATACAACGAGCGGCCCTCGATGTACTCCATTACAAAGTACGGCGTTCCGTCATCACGTGTACCGCCGTCGAGCAAGCGTGCGATGAATGGATGCTCGAACGATGCGAGTATCTGGCGTTCGTGCCTGAACCGCCGAACGATAAAGTCGGAATCCATTCCGCGTTTGATCACCTTGATCGCGACCTTTTGGCGAAACTCTCCGTCGGCCCGCTCCGCAAGATAGACGGCTCCCATACCGCCGCGGCCGATCTCACTTATCAAGCGAAATGGCCCGACCATCGAACCGATCAGTGTGTCCGCTTCCGCAGCAGGGCCGTCCCCGAATGATGAAAGTTTTTCCTTAGCTGAAGTATTGAGAAATTTGCTGTCGCTCCAGATCGGCGATTCTATAAAATCGCCTGCCGACTCGTCGCTTTGGAGCAGCCGCTCGACCTCCGAACGCAGCACGTCATCGCTACCGCATTCCGATGCTAGCGCAGCCTGGCGCTCTGCAGCCGGGAGATCAATAACGCGAGAGAAGATCTCGTCGATTCGTTTCCAATGCTCGGGGGTCACATTTGCATTATATCGAAACGCCCGCGCAATTCTATCGCGGTAGAAAGCAGCCGGGAGGTCAACACTCCGAACCGTTAAAACTTGTTGACCCCGCGGTTTTATTACAATATACTTTCGATTGGCGTCTTCCCGCGACGCTGCCCGCCTTCATGCCCAACAAACGAACTAAGATCAGTCTTATATATTTCGTAATCTGCACCTTGCTGCTGGTGGGGCTTGTTCCGCTTGTGCTCGTCGGCTGGTTTCTCTCCGGAAAAAGTGCGACCGAACTGCGAGCCGTTGAAAATCGCTATCAGATACAGCTTGTTCAGGAAAAGGCACGTCAGATCGAGATGTTTGGTCAGCGAAATCGCGATATGGTCACCGGGCTGGCGGACGCATTCGCGATGGCGAACGATCCGTCCGTCTTCACATCGCCGCTTACGGATCAGCAGTTGAGCCGGACGCTCCGTGAGAATCCCGACCTGATCGGCCTCTATGTTAAGCCGGAAAATTCAGAATCTCTTGCGGTTTACCGGCCGGGCAACATCGGCCGTGCCGAGATAGATCCGATCGCCTCGAAGGTCCTTGAATCGTTGTCAGCGGACGGCGTTTCCGTTGGTGAACCCCAAATGGTCGGATCATCTGCGGAGCCCGTTATCACAATTGCCTCGCCCGTCCGTTCAGCGGGACAAAAGATCGCCACCGTCATCGGCATTGTGTCGTTGAAGCGAGTCGCTCGAGATGTCGTGGGAATGGACGCGACGGCCGAGAGCGAGCTCTGGCAGTCGGGCCTTCCGATAATTTTCGTAGTGGACACGGCTGGAAAGACTGTTTTTCACCCCGATCCGGCCCTGATGAAAGAACGCCGTCCGCTGACACATCTAAAGATCGTGAACGAATGGCAGACCTCGTATTCGCACGTTCAGTCCGGCCTTGTCCCTTTCACAGCGGAATTTGACAGCAAATCGCACGACATGATCGGTGCTTACTCGACCGTGTCGATCGGGCCGAAAAGTCAGCTCGGCGTGGTGACGATGCAGGATGAAGCAAAGGCCTTAGCCTCTGTCGGCGAGATGATCACGCAGACCTGGATGATCAGCCTTGCTTTCGCTCTGCTCGCTTTGATACTCGGGGCGGTCGCGGCCCGAATGCTTACGCGGCCGATAATGACACTCTCCGCTGCGGCCGAAAATATTGCCGCCGGCGATCTGAGCTCACGAGTCGAGACACGCAACATCACAGAGATCGGCACCCTTGGCGAATCGTTCAACACGATGAGCGACAAGCTCGAAGAGCACATCGCAAAGCTCGCAAAGGCGGCCGCTGAGAACAGGGAACTCTTCGTCGGGACCGTTAAGGCTCTCTCAGCAGCGATCGACGGAAAGGACAAATATACACGCGGCCATTCTGAACGCGTCGCACGCATTTCTGTCGCGATCGGCAAGCAGCTCGATATGCCTGAGGACGAACTAGAAACCTTAAGGATAAGCGCTCTTCTCCACGACGTCGGCAAGATCGCGATCGACGACAGCATCCTCAAAAAGCCGGCGGCCCTTACCAACGAAGAGTACGAGATAATGAAGACGCATCCGGTCAAGGGATACAAGATAATGTCTCAGATACCGGCGATGCGCGATTTCCTTCCAGGAATGTACATGCATCACGAAATGGTCAACGGCCAGGGATATCCGCAGGGCTTAGTCGGCGAACAGATCCCGCTGCAGGCAAAGATCGTCTCGGTCGCAGACACCTTTGACGCGATGACGATCGATCGGCCGTATTCAAAAGGAATGATGCTTGACGAAGCTCTGGACAAGATCCGACAGCTCGTCGGCACGCGTTACGACGGTGCGGTTGTCGAAGCATTGGTACGCGGATGCGGTGCAGGAGAGATCGGCCGCGGCGTAGTGCAATCTATGGCATCGACGCACCGAGCCGGCGAAAAGGTTGTGAACGTCGGAGTCGCCAGTAACCTGCGAACTAGCTACAATCCTGAGGATCCCGACCACCACGCAAAACCGATCCCGCCGACTGACCCCGTCCCGCCGAAGAGTATTCCCGCCGGCTAGCAGCGTGCAAAACCCGGTTCGACCCGCAAAGTTTCAAAATGTTTGACTCGTATTCCAGCGATCAGAAGGAAAGCATTGCGGGTGAGATAGCCTCATCAGGTTCCGGACGACCGCTGGCCTTTATAGCTGCCCCGCTCCGAGATCGTCCGAGCATGTTAATTGTCTCCGGAGTGTTGACGGCGCTCACTGCATCTATCCTGAGTGTCAGCGGCAACCTGTCGATCTTATTTTTGATCGCGTTTGGATGGTTGATCGCGACGACCTTGCTCACGTTTCGACTGCTGTCGCTTGTAGCTTACGATGCCAAGGCCCTGCGACTCTCGTCAAACTCTTTAGGACAGCGAGCAATACTTGCGGTCGCGGTAACGGCAGTTTCTTTCGGGCCTTTTCTCGCAGCAGCGACATTCGGCTCGTACATGGTCCTTGATTCTTTGGCGGCAGAGCGTGCAGTCTTTAACAAACAGATCGAGAGCCTTCCCGGCACTCCTTACTACGCGGGCCGCCGTGTCGACGATCAGTCCAAAGTGGTCGATGAAACGGTTCGCGATATAAGGCCGAAAGCCTTGGCAAAGGAAGACTTTGCCACCCAACCTATTCTCACCGCGGGCAGCCAGGGTGGAATTTCGGTCAGCGAAAGGCCTCCGGCACAAGCCTTCGGCCCCACGCACTTCATCGGCCGGTTCCTCTCGCTTCCGGCTCCGGTCACCGCGGCAGCCTTCATTTTTCTCATACTGGGCATCATCTTCTTTCCGGCAGCCGTGTTTGTGGCATCCAAAACCGGTTCAATCCGAGAAACGATAAGCCCGTTAATTGCTATCGAAAGGATCGGGCTAATGAGTGATTCCTATATGACTCTTTCATTAAGATGCCTGGGCACCGCACTACTAGCTGCCATCGTATCGATTGCGCCAGTCTTGGTCGTTTCGATCGTGAGATCTCCCGAACTTGCGTCGCAGTTTGCACTTATCTGGGTGTCTGGCATTGCCTTGTACACATTTGCAGTGATCGCAATAATCACCCGGGCCGGCATTCACGAGATCTCGAGAACTCCCACCTCGCGTCGGTAACCAAAGCAGCAGCGTTTAATACCGCACGTTGTTCGGCGTGCGTTATTTTTTTATACTCGATAGTTTCGTTACAGACGAAACTTTATGGCATTGTTTTGGCGAAGAAAGAAAGAAGATAAATTCAGCACGTCGGTCCTGGGGCTTGACAAGTCTATCGAGGAGCTGCAGGCCCAGGAAGCCGCGGTCGAAAAAGAGCTCGGAGTCCGGTTTTCAAAGGCGATAGCTAAGACTCGCGATTCGATCAATAACCGGCTCGACACGATATTTGAAGGCCGCAAGCAGATCGATGAGGCCCTGCTTGACGAGCTGGAAGAGATGCTGATCTCGACCGATATCGGGGTTCAGACGACGCTTCAAGTGCTCGACGCGATACGAAAGGGTGTTTCACGGCAAGAGATAAACGATATCGCTGCCCTGAAGAACACGATGAAAACCGAATTGCTCGATATTCTTCGCCACGCCACCGAAAAAGGGGTTGCAGACGAGCGAAAGATCGATGAATCGATCAAGCCCTATGTGTTAATGGTGGTTGGCGTAAACGGCGTCGGCAAAACGACCACGATCGGCAAGCTTTCGCAGCGTATCAAGAATGAAGGAAACGACGTCTTGATCTGTGCTGCCGATACATTTCGTGCCGCGGCGTCAGATCAGCTCGAGATCTGGGCCGGCCGTGCAGGCGTGCCGATAGTTCAGCAAAAACAGGGGACCGATCCGGCAGCCGTGCTTTTCGACGCTCTTCAGTCTGCGAAGTCACGCAATTCTGACGTTCTGATCGTTGACACCGCGGGCCGGCTTCACAACAAGGCCAACCTGATGGCCGAGCTTGAGAAGATGAAACGCATCGCGGGCCGCGAAGTTCAAGACGCTCCGCATGAGACGCTGCTTGTCATCGACGCGGTTACAGGCCAGAATGGTCTCGAACAGGCCCGGCAGTTCACTAAGGTAGCCAACGTCACCGGTATCGTGTTGACAAAGCTCGACGGGACCGCGAAAGGCGGCATCGCCGTCGCGATCGCGAAAGAACTCAACCTGCCAATTCGCTATGTCGGCATTGGCGAGCAGGTCGATGATCTGATGGTCTTCGACGCAGAAAGCTACGTTAACGGCTTGTTCAATTGACCGACCAATCCATTGGATACATCTTCTTACAACGATACAGACCTGCGGCACACGATCGCCGCTCTTAAGCTGGCCTCGCGCGGCATCGGGCTGGTGTCGCCAAACCCTCTCGTCGGCTGCGTGATCGTGTCCGAAAGCGGTGACGTCGTTGGCACAGGAGCGTACATCAAAGACCTGGTCACTCACGCTGAGGTCATCGCTTTGCAAGAGGCCGGAGCGAAGGCACGCGGCGGCACGGCGTACGTCTCGCTGGAACCTCATGCTCATCACGGCCAGACGCCTCCATGTACCGAGGCCCTTATCGATGCCGGGATCAAACGCGTCGTATGCCCGATCGAGGATCCGAACCCGTTAGTTTCCGGTAAGGGATTCGATCGCCTGCGAGCCGCCGGCATTGAGGTCGTTACCGGAATCCTCGCAAAAGAAGCGTCACGCTTGAACGAGCGATTTATCACCTGGCATCGCAAACAAAGGCCATTCGTTCATCTTAAGCTGGCGATGTCGCTCGACGGCCGCATTTCGCTGCGTAACAGTGTCTCGACTGCGTTGTCCGGCCAGACCGCCCTAAAGCGGGTCCACCAAATGCGCCACGAGAACGACGCGATCCTCGTCGGCGGCACGACCGCAACCGTCGATGATCCATCGCTCACGGACCGAAGCGGCCTGCCGCGACGTCGTCCGCTCAGCCGCGTTGTACTCGATAATCGCCTGCGCCTCAATTGCGAATCGAAGCTCGCGACGACGACCGACGAGGCCCCGACGCTTGTGATGACCAACTGCATCGACCCACTGCTGACCGGCCCCTTGACCGACTGCGGTGTCGAGGTCGTACCGGTAGAGCGCGGTGCACGAAACCTGGAAGGCGTTCTCGACGAACTAAAACGCCGCGACCTGCAGAGCGTGCTGGTGGAAGGCGGCACCGCGGTCGCCGGCGCGTTCATTGACGCCCGGCTGGTCGATAAGATCACATTTCTTATAGCACCGATCGTTATCGGCGGCAGCGAAGCCCCGGCCGCGATCGGCGGAAGCGGAGCAGCCGACCTCGCCGCTGCGCTCAGGCTCACCGATATCACGATCACGCATCACGAAAGCGACATCGAGATCACCGGCTATCCCGCCGACTAATGCCAACAGGCAAGAAACAACCCTTCGCAAAACGCTCGCTCGGCCAGAATTTCCTCGTCGACAAAAATTATATCCGTAAGATAATCGACGCCGTAGACCCGCAGCCGGGCGACACGATACTAGAGATCGGCCCCGGCCGCGGTGCGATCACTGACGAGCTGGTCGCCACCGAAGCCGCGATTGTCGCCCTCGAACTTGACCGCGATCTCGTGCCGATGCTTCGCGAAAGGTTCCGCGATCACACCAATTTCACGATTCACGAAGCCGACGCGGTCACTGCCGAATTTGCAGATCTCGTTCCCGCCGGAACTAAGGTCGTCGCAAATCTGCCGTACTACATCTCGACCGCGATCCTTCAGCGTCTCGCCGAGCAGCGATCGCTCTTCACACAGCTAACATTGATGTTCCAACGCGAGGTGGTTGACCGGATCTCGGCGGAGGTCGGCAATTCGGACCGAGGCTATTTGACCGTGTTGGTCGAGGCGGCCTTCGCCGTTGAGCGTCTATTTGACGTCCCGCCGAACGCATTTCGCCCCGCGCCAAAGGTCAAGAGTTCTGTTGTAAGGCTCACGCCGAAGCCGCTGTCGACCGCTGATGACCCGAAGTTTCGCGACCTTGTCAGCCGGTCGTTCGGACAGAAACGCAAGACGCTCCACAACAATCTCAAAACGTTTTACGCCAATGTCGCAAGTGCATTTGCGGCGGCCGACATCGACCCCGGCCGCCGTGCGGAATCGCTTACGCTAGATGAATGGTTGCAGCTTTTTGCCGCGATCACCGAATAGCTATTTAAGTTCCTTTGGCTTAAATATCAGCGACGCGACGATCGACGCCCCGATCAAGCCGGCAATGATGCCAAGCGACCACGTTACAGGGAACTTTCCGCCGAACGCGTCATTCAGCCAGACCATCTTCAGGCCAACGAAAACCAACACCGCCGACAGACCGATCTTCAACAGGTGGAATCGGCCGATCACGCCAGCAAGCATAAAGTACATCGACCGCAGCCCGAGTATCGCGAAGATGTTCGACGTAAACACGATCATCGGTTCTTTTGTGATCGCGAATATCGCCGGCACGCTGTCCACCGCGAAAATGATATCGGTCGCCTCGAGGAACAGCAGTGCGATGAAAAGCGGTGTCGCGTGCCATTTGCTGCCGATCTTCGTGAAAAAGTTTCTGCCGTCCAGCTTGTTCGTTACCGGCATGAACCGGGTGAATATTCTCAGCAGGAAGTTCTTTTCGGGCTCGATCTCGTCGTGTCCGGTGAAGAGCATCTTTACTCCGGTGAATATCAGAAAAGCACCGAAGACGTATATCACCCAATGTATCTCCATCAGGGCCGAACCCATTGCGATAAATACCGCTCTGAAGAACAATGCGCCGAGAATGCCGTAAAAAAGCACGCGATGCTGGTACTTTGCCGGGATCGCAAAGTACGCAAAGACCATCACGAAGATAAATATGTTATCGACGGATAGTGCCTTTTCGACGATGTAGCCCGTCAGGAATTCGAGTGAGACGTTCCATGCGGCTATGTCGGGCACGAATTCCGGCGACGACATCAGCCGTTCGTCGAGTGGAAATTTCCACAAAGCGTAACGGTAGAGTGCGAAATTGAAGATGAGAGCGAGCGACACCCAAACGCCGCTCCAGATGGTCGCTTCCTTGACCGATACCTCATGGGCGTTTCGATGGAAAACGCCCAGGTCGAGAGCAAGCATCAGCAAGACAAAAAGCGTGAAGAGACCGTAGAACCACCAATATTCTGCGAAGGGGAACAAGACCATTTTGCGAAAAACTCCTTTTACGAGGCACGCAAAAGAAAAAACCTTTCACGGCCGATCTATTAAATCGTCGTAAAAGGTCTTGATACTTTATTCGCCGTGCCGGAGCGTTTCCGACTAAAACGTTCGTAATGACGACACGTGCGAACCCTTTCGGGTGATCTACTCCCCTAAATTGTCGAGATGAGAATAGCGAACGCTGAGCCCACTGTCAATATTTCACGCAGGCAATTGTGATAGGATTTAATTATAAGACGTTAAGGCATAAGGGTTAAGCATTTGAAAAAAATTGAAATAATACCGCTTGGCGGGATCGGCGAATTCGGAATGAACTGCATGGGCATCCGTTACGGCGACGAGATGATCGTCGTGGATGCCGGCATGGGTTTTCCCGAAGAAACGCCCTTTGGTGTCGACATCTCGATACCGAACTTTGATTTTCTTGAGGAATACCGCGACGATCTGACGGCCATCGTCCTCACGCACGGTCACGAAGACCACATCGGCGCTCTGCCGTACATCCTAAAGAAATTCAACCTGCCGGTTTACACCTCGCGATTCACACACGCCTTGATCGAACGCCGTCTCGAAGAGCACGATATGCTCGACGACGTTCTGATCCACCGTGTCCGGCCGAGCGACATCGCGGAGATCGGCAGTTTCAAGGTCGAATTCATACACGCATCGCATTCGCTGGTCGATTGTTTCTCGCTTGCGGTCACCACGCCGATCGGCACCGTCATTCATACCGGCGACTACAAGATCGACGACACGCCCGTCATCGGCCCGGCTTACGACCTGAAAACGCTCGCGAGATATGGTGATCAGGGCGTGCTCGCATTGCTCGGCGATTCGACAAATGCGACCGTGCCCGGCCGAACTCCTTCCGAACAGGATGTCATTCCCGCGTTTCGGGAGATCTTCGAGGAAACAACAGGACGGCTTTTTGTATCGACCTTCTCATCCTCGATGCACCGGCTGCAGATCATCTTCGACATTGCTCACGAATACGGCCGCAAGGTATGCGTTCTCGGCCGCTCGATGATCAAGAACGTCGAGATCGCCGACGAGCTCGGCATTCTCAAGATCCTTGGCGACACGCTGATCCCGCTTAGCGACGCGCGAAAATACGACGACGACGAGGTCTGCTATCTGATCACAGGTTCGCAGGGCGAATCGCGGGCGGCACTCTGGAGCATGGCGACCTCTACCTACAAAGGAATGTCGATCGAAAAGGGCGACACCGTCGTTCTTTCTGCCCGCATCATTCCCGGCAACGAAAAGAACATCAGCCGCCTGATCGGTCATCTGTACAAAAAAGGTGCGAACATTATCGAGGAAAAACGCCGGCTCATCCACGTCTCGGGCCACGCCTCGCAGGAGGACATTCGCATAATGGTCGAGACCGCACGGCCGAAATATCTCGTCCCGATCCATGGCGAATACCGGATGCTTTTCCGTCACAAGGAATACGTCAAGAACCACGTCGCCGGATATTCCGATGACAACATCATCCTGATCGAGAATGGCGATATGCTTGAGATCGATGAATACGGTGCCCGCATCGTCGAAAAGCACGAGCTGCACCGCACCTTCATCGACGAAGAATCACTCGGCGAGATCGAATACGACATCGTCCGCGAACGCAAAAAGCTCGCATACGGCGGTGCCGTGTCGCTCGTCGTCACGGTCAACAAACAGACCCACGAGATCGTCGGCGAACCGCACATCACCTATAACGGCGTCGCCGGACTCGATCCGCTGAATGGTTTCGCCGCCCACGCCCGCCAGACCGTGGTCGATGCCGTCAGCGAAATGAAGCGCGAACAGATCGCCGACAAGGCCGTCTTTAAAGAAAACCTCCGCATCCATCTAAAGCGGTTCGTACAAAGGGAACTCGGAACAAAACCGGTCATCGTTACGACGGTCGTCGAAGTCTAGCGAATAAAGATGCAGGAACTGAGAATACAGCGAAGTGGCGGCGTGAATCTTATGATCGCCGTGTTAGGGTTGGTGGCCTTTTTCGCATACATACTTTTTGCCGAGGGGGACAAATGGCATCCGGCCGCGGCCGCTCTCATCGGGGCATTTACACTCATCGCTATCGCGGGTTTCATTTGGGCGGAAAGCCGAAAAGTTCCCGGGCTGATCATCGGGTCCGAAGGTATCACTGACAATGTCGGAAAACTTGGATTTATACCCTGGAACGATGTGGAAGAGATCGAGATCATTGAAAAGAAATACCGGGCTCTCGGTGTAAAATTTCGCGACCCTAAGAAATTCGGCGTGAGCGATTCCTCGTCCGCGTCGACGTGGCGGGCCGTGATGACCAGAGGATACTATCCGATCGACATCGGAATGCTGAAAACGACCGCTCCCGAGGTGATCGAGACCGCAAGATACTTCTTTGCCCAGGCGAGGAGTACAGCAGTACAGCCGATCGCCACTTCGTTCATAGAGGAGTAAGAGTGATAGATCGTTCTATCCCGGCTTCCGGGCATTAGGTCAATCGTCTCCGGTAGCAAGGTCTTTTTTATCGCACCGCCTCGTATACCACCGCGAGCACGCCCGAGTCGGACTGCTGTGTCTTGACCAACCTTAAATTTGCCCGCCTCTCAATGTCTTGGAATAGCGGTTTTCCTTTGCCGAGCACGACGGGCATAACAGCGATCCGAAATTCGTCCACGAGGTCGAGATTCATAAACGTCGTGATCAGGCTCGCTCCACCGTAGAGCCATATGTGCTTTCCGGGTTTTGATTTCAGGTCTGCCACCAATTCAGCTGCTCCCGAGTTAATTACCTTCGCGTTGCCGGGGAGATTGCTCGCTGTTCGCGAAAACACATATCTATCCATCTTAAAGAGATCGCCGTAAAAGCTTTTCTCAAACTCCGAGCTTTCGTCCGTCAGCGGGACGTTTCCCCACATCTCGTAACTGACCCGGCCGTATATAACTGTGTCGATCTCTTTAATGAACGCCATCAGGTCGGAACCGCCTTCCGCGTCAAAAACGATCCAATCGATCTCCCCGTTTGGCCCCTCGATAAAACCGTCGAAGCTCATCGCGAGACACATGATCACTTTTCTCATAACGGTCAAACAATGAACGCTAGCAGATCCGCTGTCTGCTGATAGTTAATGGTTGATTCATTCGTGGTCGGGGCGAGATTTATCTTAGTATAGTAATCGGAGGCGCTTCAACGGGCTTCCGCTTCATCGATCACAAGGGACGAGTTTTGATGGATTACGGCATCAGCGACTATGTATTTATCATTCTTTTCATCTGGGCGGCCGTTACAAGCGTTATCGCCACCATAGTTGCCGTTGTCGATATCTTGAGGAGCGACTTTTACGACCCGCGAGATAAAAAGAAGTGGCTGTACGTCGTCGTGGCGACAGGTCTGGTCGGTGCGGTCGTTTATTACTACGTGGGACGCAGAGAGATAAAGAGCTGATCCCATCGTGCTTCTTTGCGTTCTTTGCGTCTTAGCGTGAGTATCCCACGATATGGCCACAACTGGTCCTTTGATTCTGTTGATTGATCATGAAAAATAATGCATCAGAACTGCTCAGCACTTCCCGCGTCATTGTTGCGCCCGAGACCTATTCGCTGATATCGCTGACCCGCGAGCTGTGGGACGTAGTCGTTTCTCGCCCTGAAGCAAGCCCTCGAATGACGTCGCCATTTATGATCCTGATGGACGCGTTTGAGGTAACGCTGATGCTTGATGAAGAAGACCTTGCCACGATCCGCCCCGTGCTTGCAGGTGCAAAGATCGAACGCGGGTTTAGAATGCTGACCTTCGAGATCGAGGTGGGTTTCGAGGTCGTAGGATTCATCGCCGAGGTCTCGCGGATACTCGCGGCAGCCGGCGTCCCCATCTTCCCGATCTCCGCATTCTCACGCGATCACATCCTACTAAAACAAAACGACCTCGCAACCGCCCTCCGCGCCCTCGGCCCCCATGTCGCCGATCTCTGTTAAATTGAACTCATAGCTTGCCGCTCTCGATCCTTTGCGATCCTTGCGTAGTTCCTTTTAAACGCAAAGGCACCGAGTCCACAAAGAGGATCATGCAGAAGCCCGCGCGTGAGCAAGGGCATGTCAGCCCACTAATAACTAATAGCTGAAAACTTGGAACTGTTAGAAAAACCGACTTCAGGCGGCAAAGCCGCCTTCCCGACGCATTCGGCAATTAGCCACGTCCTGTAGGACGTGGATCAGTTCGAACAAAATGCTGAAGGGCTCTTTAACGTACTTACAAAAACTGGCTTCAACCGCCGGAATTTTCACCTTTGAGATCATGCCCTCGAGAGCCTCTGCAAATCGTGCAAATCGTGCAAATCGCGCAAATCGCGCATATCGCGCAAAACGCCATCGGAACTTCTCCGACGGCAATTCATAATGCACCGGGACCGGTCTACCGGTCGGATCTTTGAACTTGGCCGCAAAACGCGCGTCACCACCGCGTCACCATTTTGTGTTCACCAGCGGCACCAAATGCGTCACCAACCTAATGCGGTTTGCCGCGATCGAGTTTCCGGACACCGGAGGGCGTAGCCCTGTGATCTGCTCCACACCTGGCGCACTTTGGACGTTGGACACGGCCAGGGACGCGACCTCGGACCGCACTTTCGCCGATCTTTGGCACGCTTGGCGAAAATGGAACAAAACGCCGATGTTTGTTCCGCTCTGTTCCGCTCGCACGCGCACGCAGCGGAACAAAAATGGGCAAAAAAGCCTATTTTTGTCCCAGCCTGTCCCAGTCGAACGCGTTCACGCTGGGACAAACATCGCAGTTTTCGAACGTGGTTGACCACATTCACTTCCGTGATAGAATGCCGCGAATAAACGAAAAAGGGCGCCGCTAAATAAACGATGGAACTTTTAGCATATTTTCTCTATATCCTGGCTGATTGGAACATTTGGCTCCTCGTCCCCGCGATCGGTGCTGCCGTCGTGACATTCGGGCTGATGTCGGCAATGTTCGCCGGTGCAGCGGCAGCAAGAGCTAGATATGAGCACGAACCTGTAGCTCTTCGCCGGCGAATCGCTCGCATAGTGCTGCCGTTCGGCTCATTACTGTTGTTCCTCGGTGCCGCTTGTTGGGTCTTACTGAGCGTGGTTTCGCTGATCCGGCCGCATCTGCTCGACGGATATTTGATCACTTCGATCGGAGAGCGTGCCGATGCACAGGTATTGAGCCAGGAAGCCACGAACAATCTGCACAATCGGCAGCGGGTTATGCGGTATCACGTGGTCTACAAAACGAAGGATGGCAGAAAGGTTGAGACACATTTTGATTCCTGGGATTTCAACGTCTATCCGTCCGCTAATACGGTAAGATATCCGCAGGTCGGGGACGCTTTTCGCGTCGCGTATCTGCCGTCGTTCCCGAACACGTTTCTGATCTTGACCGACGAGGATAGCGAATTTACGAGGAAAAGCCGCTGCAAGGACCTGCTTCAAGAGCTGGATTTTCAGCGGCGATTGGTCAATTTCGACCCGTCCGATCCGGACTCAAAGAAAACATACGACGCAGCAAGGGCCGCAGCCGAAAAGAACGGATGCGACGTATCCGGAATGGGCACTGAACCAACTACGCAAGATGCAATGGAACGGTAAAGTAGTTTTTCTCACAGGCGCCTCAAGCGGCATAGGCGAGGCACTCGCCATCGCACTCGCAAAGCGCGGCGCAGTGTTAGGGCTTTTCGCACGCCGCAAAGAACTGCTGGAGGACCTCGCCGACCGGTGCCGTTCGGCCGGAGGAGAAGCCCGTGTTTTCGCTGGTGACGTTACGGACGAAGCTGCAGTTTTTGAGGCCGCTGACGACCTTCGAAGCGAATTTGGACGTATCGACGTGTTGATCGCAAACGCTGGCATCAGTGGGAATGATGAGGAAACCAAGAATTATTCACCTCTCGGCGTAAAAAAGGTCATCGAGATCAATCTCCTCGGTGCGGTAAATTCTGTACATGCTGTAATTCCCAAGATGGTCGAACGAGGCGAGGGCCAGATCGTCGCCATCTCGAGCCTCGCAGGTTTCCGCGGTCTGCCTCGTTCGGCAGCCTATTCGGCAAGCAAAGCCGGAATGACGGCCTTTTTCGAAAGCGTCAGGCTCGACGTTGCTTCGAAAGGGATATCGGTCACGATCATTCAGCCCGGCTTCATCAAAACACCTTTGACGGCCGGCCGTGCGAGCAAGATGCCGTTCATCATGGAGCTTGAAGATTCGATCCCGCACTTTATTCGGGCGATCGAGAAGAAAAAGAAGTTCGCAGCGTTCCCTTGGCAGCTGGCGACGGTCGTAAGGGCAGGGAAATTCATGCCCGCGTGGATGTATGACCGCATCGCCGGGCGTGCTCGCTACCGCGAATAGATTGGAGCCACGCAAATCGGTATAATCGCCTCTGACCTTCGCAAACCGGCGATTATGAGCTACTTACAAGCGATCATCCTGGGCATCGTTCAGGGCCTGACGGAATTTATACCGATTAGTTCGACCGCGCATCTGGTCTTTGCAAGCCGTTGGACGAACCTTTATGACGGCGACCCGCAGCAGATCACCGCGACAATGGCGATCATCCAGCTAGGGACGCTCGCGGCTGTACTCGTTTACTTTGCGTCCGACCTGATCAGCATCGCCAATGCGTTCATTCGCGACCACTGGGGAGTGCTGACTCGAAAACGTCCAGTTCGCCATTCCGGCACCGGCGGCGTTAGGCCGATCTGGCTTTCGGAAGAGGCATGGCTTGGTTGGCTGATAATTATCGGTTCGATCCCTATCGGCCTGATCGGTTTGTGGCTGAAAGACATTATCGAAGGCCCCGGCACGAAAAACCTATGGATTATCGGCATCATGCTCATCGCCGTTGCCTTGCTGCTCGTGGTTGCGGAATGGGCGGGCAGCCAGCGAAAGGAGATGAAGAACCTCGGGGTGATTGACGCCCTGGTCGTCGGTTTTGCCCAGGTGCTCGCTTTAATGCCCGGGGCGAGCCGTTCGGGATCGACTATAATGGCGGGTTTGTTCGCCGGGCAGAAAAGGGAAACTGCCGCCCGATTCTCATTCCTGCTCTCGATACCTGCGATCGGAGCCGCGGGCCTTCTGCAGCTTCGCGAGGCGTGGGACATTCTTCCGGCAGATTCTGCTATGCCTCTGGTCGTTGGAACCGTTGTTTCGGGCATCGTCGGCTACCTATCGATATGGTTCCTCCTCGCATTCCTGAGGCGAAATTCCACGGCGGTATTCATTGTTTACCGATTGATCTTGGGCAGCGTGATCCTCGCATTGCTGTGGTTTGGGGCCCTTGATCCGGTGGTGAACGTTTAGTAATTTTTCGAAATGTTCCAAGCTCCGATCTGGAAGATCCAAAAGCATGACCATCAGCGCTCAGCTCAACTAGCTGCAGAACTGAACGTCAAACCGTTGACAGCCGCTCTCCTGATCGCACGCGGCTATGACACGCCGGGGCTGGCCCACCAGTTCCTGAACCCATGCATAGAGCAGCTTCATGATCCCGTTCTCTTAAAGGGAATGGAGGCGGCGGTCGCTCGAATACTCGCCGCGGTTGGGAAACGTGAAAAGATCCTGATCTGGGGCGATTATGACGTTGACGGCACGACCGGGACAGTCGTGCTTAGAAAAGCTTTAAAGATCCTTGGTGCAGATACGGAATATCACATTCCTAACCGGTTTCTTGAAGGCTACGGGGTAAATATACCGGCTTTGGAGCAGGCAAAACTTCGTGGCTGCACGGTGTTGATCACAGTTGATTGCGGCATCCGTAGCTTCGAGCCGATCGAGTGGGCACAGGCGAACGGCATGGACGTGATCGTGACCGACCACCATCTTTCAGATGAGGTTCGCGGCAATCCAAATGCTTTCGCTGTGATAAATCCGAACCAACCCGGCTGCTCATACCCGGAGAAGCGTCTGGCAGGCGTCGGCGTCGCATATAAACTAGCTCAAGCATTGTTGCGGAAGGTCGGTCGGGAAGATCTTGCAAAGGAGTTTCTGAGTATTGCGGCGGTCGGCACAGTGGCGGACATGATGGAGTTAACCGGTGAAAACCGGGCGATCGTCGCAATCGGCCTCCGTGACCTTTTGGGCACCAATAACTACGGGTTCAAAGCGTTGATGGAGGTTTCCGACTGTACCTCAGAAATGACCAGCTATCATATCGGCTTTCGTATCGCCCCGCGTATCAACGCTGCGGGTCGTATGGACGCAGCGAAGCAGGTTGTCGAACTCCTTGAATGCGAAGATTTTAATGAGGCACGGCGGCTGGCCGGGATCCTGGATAGTCGCAACCGCGAGCGTCAGCGGGTACAGGCCGAGATCACAGAACTAGCCTTACTTCAGTCCGATTCGCTCGCCCAGCGCGCGTTCGTTGTGGTATCCGGCGAGAATTGGCATCGCGGCGTGATTGGGCTTGCCGCATCGAGAATTGCGGAACGAATCAATCGGCCCACGATCGTGCTTTCGACCGAGAACGGCATCGCTCACGGAAGCGCTCGGAGCGTGGCCGATTTTCATTTACTAGACGCGTTAAGCTCCTGCTGCGAACTATTCGAGCAGTTCGGCGGTCACGCCGCGGCGGCCGGAATGCGGCTGACGGCTGAAAACGTGCTGAAACTGAGCGAAAAGCTCGATTCGTACGCAACCGAGGCCTTCAAAGGCACACCACCGGCGCCATTTATCAATATAGACGCTCACGTGTCTGCTGAGACTCTTGGACTCGATCTTATTGACGATCTCGCTGTCTTTGAGCCTTTCGGGATCGGTAATCCAAAGCCTTTGTTTGTAACAAAGGAATTGCGGATCACTCAAGAACCTCTAGTAATGAAACAGAAGCATTTGAAGCTTAACTTGGCGGCGAGTAGCGGGAAACGTTTCGAGGCCGTTTGGTGGGACGGTGTCGACCGATCAAAAGGGCGAACTTTGATACCCGGCAATCGCATCGAACTAGCTTACACAGCCGAGAAGAACGTCTGGCAGGGAAACGCCCGCCTTCAGCTTGTTGTAAGAGACCTGAGAGAACATAATTAATCAGTGGCAGAAACCGCCTCAAAGACCGAAAGATCGCTTGCTCTCAAAGCCAAAATACCTTCGTACATGCGGGTTGCGGCTTTGGTGGCGCTTGTAGTCGCGGTATCTGCTCTTTTCGCGTTTTTCCTGATACCGCGCGAGCCTGAATTTCGAATGTCCGGTTTTCCGACGCAACTTTCGGATGAAGTTGTTGCGGTCGTGAATGGCTACGAACGGCGAGAGACGGACGGCGAACGCGTTCTTTACTTCATAAAGGCTGACAAAGCTACGACGTTTTCCGATAAGCACCAGGAGCTGGAGAATGTGCACCTGGAGGTTTTTGATGCGGACACCGGACGTTCTGATAGGATCACCGCTCAAAAGAGCGTTTATATTCCTGGAGATGAACGTGACTTTACCGCGTATTTCGCCGGCACGGTTCGAATTGACACACGTGATGAGCTGAAATTGGCGACGGAACAAGTCACCTATCGGAAGAGCGCGGAAACGGCGGAAGCTGAGGAATATTTGGAATTCGAACGTGCCAATATTAAGGGAAGCACTGTCGGCGCGCTCGCTAAGATAGCCGAAAAGAGGATCGAATTATTGAAGGATGTGGTCGTCAACACGACAGCGTCGGCCGAAGGCACAACGGGGATAACAGCGAGCACAACAAAGGCCGGGTTTGCGGCATATGATCAGGCGAGCGAAACAATCGAGCTTCGGGATAACATTAACGGATCGTTCAATAGTGCGGGAGCCGAATCTCCGGACACGACGCTCACATCTGGCCGAGCAAATATTCAGCTTTCAGATCTCGATACGGGACAGAAAGACGTGGCTAGGTTGGACCTTTACGATAACGTCCGCATCGATTCGAAGCGAGGAGCGTCACCGACCAGTATCCATGCGGCTCAGGCGAGTTATTTGAAAGTCGCCGACAAGTTTACGCTTTCGAACGGCGCGACCATCGAAACCGTAAATGACAGTAAGACGAGTGTCGTTCGGGGTGACGAGATCACGTATGAGCGTTCGCGTTTCGTCGCGAATGTGACGGGAAATGCCGAGGTCACACAGGGCACGGATATCATCAAGGCAGCAACTATTGTTGCTGCTCTCTACAGTGACAATTCCGTGCGGAACGCAGTCGCTCGTGGCACGGCCTCGATCAAGCAGGCCACGGCAGAACGCACGACCGATGTAACTGCCGGCGAACTCGTTGCTGATTTTGATACGTCCCGGAACGTACGTAACGCTAAGGCTACGGACTCGGCGCTAGTCGTCATTACACCGCACAATTCTCCGACATACTCACGCGTCACAATGGACGCTCCTAGATCTTTATTGCTCGAGTTCCGAGACGGCGGTTCGCTTGAGAAGCTGCTTACTGACGGGCGAACGACGATCACACTTGATGCAATTGATAACGGCCCCGATGCCTCCAACAAAGTTCTTAAGGCGAACAGTGTCCGATCCTTTTTTCATGCCGATGGCCAAAGTATGGCAAAGGCCGAGGCGGAAGGAAACGCAGAGCTGCATGTCGTTCCGATAAGAAAGGGAGACCAAGCCTATTCCTCGATCACCTACGCCCCCAGGTTTGATTGCGAATTTTTCCAGGCCGGCAGCGTTGTCAAGACTTGTGTCGGTGCGACGAACACGAAGACTGTGAGAACACCTACTATCGCTGGCGGGCGGGGCGTGCAGACCCTTACATCAGATCGCCTGACCGCGAGCTTCGATCAGGGAACGCGGGATCTCGACACGCTTAACGCCTCGGGAAATGCGAAGTTTGTCGAGCTCGATCGCAACGCGACCGCTGATGCGTTTACGTTCTCATCCCGCAGCGGGGTTGTAATGCTTCGTGGCGGAGATCCGACGGTGTGGGATGGACAGGCTCGTGTCCGAGCTAGCGAGATCGATTGGAATACGCGTGACCAGCGCTCTTTCTTCCGAGGAGGTGTCAGCACGACATATTTCAGTCAGCGAACGTCCGGCGGTGCTACACCTTTCTCCCGATCGGATAAGCCCGTGTTCTTAACAGCAAACACTGCAGAGGTTGATCACCGTACGGAAAGCGCAGTTTATCGCGGCAATGCCCGCGGCTGGCAGGATGACAACTTCATTCGTGCTGACACGCTGACTCTTATGCAGCGTGACGGTATACTGCTCGGCGACGGCTCTGTCCAATCACTTCTCTATGACGTGAATAGTGCGAAACGCAAAGATGCACCTATCAGTGCGTCCTCAGTGAGGATGAGATACGAACGCTCGAAGAGCCTGATCAGGTATGAGGAAAACGTCGATATTCGGCAAGGTTCCGATCGATTAACGGGATCCGTCGCAAACGTTCATCTGAACGATAAGAACGAGATCGAGCGTTCTGATGTCGAAGGTTCCGTCGTTATCACGCAGCCTAACCGTCGCGCTACAGGTGATTATGCACAGTACACGAGTGTCGACGAGCGTGTCGTGCTTCGCGGCAACCCGGCTTCGGTTTCCGATGCGGTAAATGGATCATCGCAGGGCGGAGAGCTCGTAGTTTTTTTACGCGAGAACCGTATAATCGGTACAGGAAGCACGAAACAGAATCCTACCGGACGCCTTCGCTCGGTGCACAAGGTCAAGACCAACTAGCCTGATTCACTTGTCTAACGATCACACAAACCAAACGAATGGGCATCTGCGACAGCTGCCGGCTCACGTATTATCTGCATCAACTCTCCAGAAAACATTCGGCCGGCGGCGTGTCGTTGATGGGGTCAGCCTCGAACTCGCACAGGGTGAGGTGGTTGGACTGCTCGGGGCGAATGGTGCAGGTAAGACTACGACCTTCTATATGATAGTTGGGCTGGAGCGGCCCGAACGCGGCTCTATCATGTTAGACGATCGCGAGCTAACACACCTACCGATGTACCTTCGTGCACGATTAGGCATTGGCTATCTGCCGCAGGAACCGTCGATCTTTCGCAAGCTCACCGCAGAGCAAAATATACTCGCGGTCCTTGAGACAACTCCGTTAAGCCGCGCCGATCGCTTTGCCCGGCTCGAAGAATTACTTGAAGAATTCCACCTGACTCACGTGAGGAGAACTCGTGGGGACGCTCTTTCGGGCGGCGAACGTCGGCGGGTGGAAATAGCTCGGTGTCTTGCCACCGAACCCCGCTTCATACTGCTAGATGAACCGTTCGCCGGTATAGACCCGATCGCTATCGACGATATCCGCGAACTGATCCTCTACCTGAAGGAACAGGGTATTGGGATACTTATTACCGACCATAATGTTCGGGAGACGCTGGGTATTACCGATCGCGCTTACATCATGTCGGACGGAAAACTGCTTCGCTCGGGCGAACCGAACGAGCTCGTTAATGATGCCGACGTCCGCAGATTATATCTCGGTGAGCGTTTCACATTCTAAATGAATGTCTTTTCCCTTTCGATTGTAATAATCATATAATTTTAATAGTTTACGATCGTCGAACAGAGAGAATTTTCGATCGTCAAGATTCCGCTTATATGTCGTCGCTACGCCTAACAACTTCACTGCAGCAAAAGATGGTGCTTACGCCCCAGTTGCGACAGCGCATCGAGATGCTGCAGATGACGTCGTTAGAGTTGAACGAGTTGATCGAGCAGGAGCTCGTCTCTAACCCGGTTCTTGACGAGGTTCAGCCGGGCGAAGAGGTCCAGGAGATCTCTGATAACATTCTCGATCAAAACGCTGAGGGCGTCGACAGCTACGATTCGGAGCCGGACGGGTCACGTGAACCGGAAGGTTCGACACCGTCGGACAACGACCCGTTCGAAGCCGTACATCCCGAATCCGCTGGATTGAATGGCACGGAGACTTCAGAAGCGGGTTCGGAGGCGCAGGATGAGTTTAGTTCTGAAAGCGCGGACGCGTTCGAAGAGATCGATTACGGGCGCGAGTTCCAGGACTATCTCGATCCTGGTTACCGGACCCAGGAGATCGAGTACAAGGACGATGCACCCAGCTTTGAGCAGTTTCTATCGCACACGACGACGCTGAGTGAGCATTTAGAATGGCAGATGAACATGTTGGACGTCAGCGATGCGGTAAAAGAGGCTGCCTACAACATAATCGGAAACCTAGACGAAGACGGCAGGCTAACGATCTCTGTCGAAGACATCGCTGATCTTTCAGGTTGCTCAGTTGAGCAGGCCCACGAAGCTCGCGAACAGGTGCTTAATCTTGAACCCGTCGGCTGCGGAGCCCTGGATGTCAAAGATTGCCTTCTTGCACAGCTAAGGGCTAACGGTCATGGTGATGCGCTGGCGTCGACGCTCGTCGCAGATCATTTTGAAGATCTTCAACCACACCGCCTTCAGCATCTGTCTAAAGCGACGGGAATTGACGTTCATGAACTGGACGCAGAGATCGATAAGATAAGGTGCCTAGACCCTTATCCTGGCAGGCGTTATTCCAGCGATGATGCGATCTTTGTTGCCCCGGAAGTCTACATTGAAAAGATCGAGGGCGAGTATGTTATATATTTCGCCGACGACGGTAGCCCACGGTTACGGATCAGCCCCACATATCATCAATTACTCGACCAGACCGAGACTTCAAAGGAAGCCAAGGATTTTATCAAGGAAAAGGTCCGCTCAGCGGTAGATCTTTTGCGTAATATCGAGCATCGCCGACAGACGATTTATCGGGTCGTCGAATGCATTGTTCAGCGTCAGCGTGAATTCCTCGACAAAGGCGTGGAATTCATCAAGCCGATGATGTTAAAGGATGTGGCGGAAGATATCGGCATGCATTTATCTACTATCTCGCGAGTGGTGAACCGCAAGTACGCCCATACTCCGCAGGGCGTGATCGAATTGCGACGTTTTTTCAGCGAAGGCATGATGAATGAGGAGGGTGAGGAAGTCTCAACGAGGATTCTTAAGCTGCGGATCAAGAAGCTGGTAGAAGAGGAAGACACCCGAAAGCCGATGACGGACGAACAGATCGTAAAAATACTTGCTAAAGAAGGAGTAAAACTTTCGCGTCGGACGGTCGCAAAATACCGCGACCAGATGAACATTCCCGGCTCGCGTGAACGAAAGACCGTTGTTTAGACGGTCGCGTTGCTGCCGGCTGCATTAAATTATTCTCGGAGAGATTATGAAATTCGAATATACAGGTCGTCACATCGAGGTCACACCCGCACTAAAGAGCCATGTCGAGAACCATTTTAAGAAGATCGATCACCTATTCAATGGAAAACCTATCAAGGCTCACGTCATCATTGAGGTTGAACGTGGACGACATCGCTCGGAGATAGTGTTGAATTGGCGCAACGACGTGCTTACCGCAACGACTACCGGGTCGGATATGTACCGATCGTTATCAGAAACAGTCTCAAAGATCGAGAAACAAGCTCTAAAGCTGAAGAATAAGGTTATCGACCGATCGCACAAGGCCGCAAAGACCGGTGCGGTGGCTCGAAAGGGAACTGAGACGGAACCTGCCCCGACCGGTCCGCGAATCATCAGCGCTCGCCGTTATGCTGTAAAGCCGATGCAGCCGGAGGAGGCTGCGATGCAGCTCGCAAGCGAAACGAATGACTTTCTTGTGTTTCGCAATGCGGAAAAGGAGCGGGTTTCGGTTATCTATAAGCGCAAGGATGGGAACTATGGCTTGATCGAGCCATAACGGATGCCCCAAGAACGAGAACGAACAAAGAACGCGATCAGCGTAGCCGAGTTTCTTAGGGACGCACCTAAGGAACTCGGCCTCGAATTGTTTACGAGTCCCGCCGACCTAAATAACCAATACATCGACTCGCACCGCACACAAAAGCTTGGCCTAGCTCTCACAGGTTTTCATCGATACTTGCATCGCGGCCGTCTAAAGATGGTCGGCCAAAGTGAGGTTGAATACCTTCTTCAACTAAGCGATGAGGGCCGGCAGAAATGCTTTCAGGATCTCGATCCGACGTCTATCACTTGCATAGTCCTCGTTAAATCGCTTCCGCCGCCGAAGGAACTGCTTGAGTATGCGGATCGCCATTCTGTGCCTCTCGTCCGTTCACCACTAGTTAGCTCAAAGGCGATCGGACTTATCACAGACTATTTGCAGGAGACCCTCGCTCCGCAAGTTTCTGTTCATGGTGTGCTGCTCGAAATGTATGGGATCGGGGTCCTGATCATCGGAAACTCGGGCATCGGAAAGTCCGAATGTGCCCTGGACCTCATCACCCGCGGGCATCGCTTAGTTGCAGACGATGCAGTATTGATAAAAAGGATCGGTGATCATCTTGACGGTGCGTCACCGCAGCTCACTTTTGAACATCTTGAAATTCGGGGCCTGGGTATCATAAATATTCGGGAACTCTTTGGCGTGGCGTCTGTTTGCGACTCAATGCGGATATCCCTTTGCATCGAACTGCGAAAATGGGACGATATCGATAATATCGAACGCATCGGACTTGAAATGCGAAGCCACGACGTGTTTGGCGTTGAAATGGCTAAGTTCATTTTGCCCGTAAGTTCCGGTCGCAACATCGGAACGTTGGTAGAGACGGCGGTTAAACTGTATATGCTTAGGTGCTCAGGCGTTGATCCGGCCAGTCGCCTCGTAAAGAAGCATAGCGAGTTACTTAATAGGGGAAATCACGATACAGATGTCGAAACCACCGCATAAACACACGGACGGACCGCGGATCGTGATTATTACTGGCCTTAGCGGGTCCGGTATGAGTTCTGCTACGAACGCCTTTGAAGATCTCGGCTATTTCTGCGTAGATAACTTGCCCCTGACAATGCTTTCCACATTTGCGCGGCTCCTGTTGCCTAACGACGAAGAAGTTGCCGCTATAGAAAAAGCAGCTCTGGTTATAAACATTCGAGAACGTCATTTTCTTTCCGAATTCCCCAGTGAGGTAAAAAAGCTCGGTCGAAAGAGCCTAGATCCCTTTGTGGTGTTCTTTGAGGCGACCGACGACGTCTTACGGCGACGGTTCAGTGAAACGCGTCGGCCACATCCTGCGGATGACGGTTCAGGTTTACTGGCTGCGATCAAATCAGAAAAACTGGCGATGCGCGACATACGTAAGATCGCCGATCTGATAATAGATACTTCTGAGCACACCGTCCACACGCTCCGGAAAACGCTTCTTGAAAAATTCAGCAGTGGCGGCGAAGCTCCTACATTGAAAGTGCAGATCGTCAGCTTCGGACATAAGTATGGCAATCCGCGCGATGTTGACCTTTTGTTTGACGTGCGGCACCTACCGAACCCTTATTTCGAAAAAGCGTTAACGCACTTGTCCGGCGAAGATCGAAAGATAGTTACATATTTGAAACGCTTTCCGGAAGTTACGGAAACGATCGGGCGATTCGCGGATCTATTGAGCTATTTACTACCATTTTACAAGGGCGAAGGTAAATCTTATCTATCGATCGGGATCGGCTGTACCGGAGGACGACACCGATCCGTGATGGTCGCGAATGAGCTTGGGAAAGCCCTAAAGCAAAACGGGTACGATATTTCGGTAGTTCATCGTGATATGCAAAAATGAACAAGCTATGAATAAAGTCGGCGGTGTTCTCGTCACGCATGGGCAAGTGGCGAACGAGCTTCTTTCAGCGGCCGAAACGGTCGTGGGGGATCTGAATCACATCGTAGCTGTCTCGATCGGATGGCACGACGATGTTGAGATAGCAAAAACCGAGATCGAGCGAGCTATCAAGCAAGTGTCGCAGGGCAACGGTGTACTGATCATGACAGATATGTTCGGCGGAACTCCAACGAACATAGCCGCTATGTTCATCGAGCAAGGCAAGGTCGAACTTTTGACAGGTGTTAACCTCCCGATGGTCATCAAGCTCGCATCGCAAAACCGCGAAATGACGCTTGAGGAGCTTGCTGAGTCGGTCGAGGAGCAAGGAAAGCACTCGATATATCGAACAGGATCTCTGCTCGAGCCGCAGAACCCTAAGAAAGATGCTTGAGAGCACCGTCACTGTCGTCAATAGACTAGGGCTTCACGCAAGAGCTGCTGCTCAGCTCGTGAAACTAGCCGGCACGTTCAAGAGCAAGATAATGCTAATTCGTGCTGACAACGGTGTGCTTGCCGACGCTAAGTCTATTCTCACTGTACTAATGCTCGCTGCTTCCGTGGGCACGGAACTTCGATTGACAGCGGACGGTGACGATGAGCAACAGGCTGTAGAGGAGGTATCGGCTCTCTTTGCGAACAGATTTGGTGAGTCGATCTAATATGTCGATTGAGAACAAACCCGGCGTAGGAAAACGCGTTTCGATCATTGGTGTACCTCTCGGATTTGGAGCGGGAAAACCCGGCAGCGAGTTGGGAATCGAAGCGATGCGTATGTCCCGTATCCGCGACCGCACACTTTTCGAGCACCTTGAAGAACTTGGGTACGAAGTTGCCGACGCTGGAAATGTCCCGATCGCAAAACCCCAAAGAGCGGCGCTTCCGGAGGACAATCCGAAGTATTTACCTGAAATGATCGCAGCGTCAAACAATTCCGCCGCAGCGGTCCGCTCCGTGCTTGAATCCGGCTCAGTGCCGATAATACTCGGCGGCGATCATAGTATTGCGATAGGTACGGAGTCAGGTATTGCGTCCCATTTTCATGCGAATGGCGAGGACATTGGCCTGATCTGGTTCGACGCTCACGCAGATATCAACACGCCGGCAACATCAACGTCCGGCAATATCCATGGAATGCCTCTGGCGGCCTTGCTCGGTCACGGCGACGAGAGCCTTACTCGGATCGGGGGTTTTGCTCCGAAGATCAAGCGCGAGTATCTAGCCCATATCGGCGCCCGCGATGTCGATCCCGGTGAACGGCGAATCGTCCACGAGCTCGGGCTGCAGGACCAGTTCTTTACGATGAGTGATATCGACAAACGCGGCATGCAAGCGTGTGTCGAGGATGCAATTGCGATCGCATCAAAAGCATCCGGGGGTTACGCGGTCACTTTTGACGTAGATATGATCGACCCAAGGTTTGCTCCGGGGTCGGGCACGCTCGTTCGAGGCGGTACCACGTACCGCGAGGCTCATCTCGCTCTCGAGACCATCGCCGCCGATGGCAGAATGCGTTCGTTCGAGATCGTAGAGGTAAACCCGATGATCGATCAATCGAATATAACGGTTGAGCTTGCGATCGAGCTGATCCTTTCGGCCTTCGGAAAGACGATTCTTTAGAAAAACTTGCGGTTGGCTTTTGAGTTCTGCTCAGCGCTTATAACTGCTGCACGCCCGTTTTCTAAACGTTTCAACCGCTTTGTTACAGAAAAGTTGAGAGGACCTCGTTTCGATAGTAATATCCTAGTGGTTCCGGCAAACCGATATGAAAACTAGAGTTGGCGTGATCTTTGGTGGGCGTTCCGGGGAACACGAGATATCTATACGCTCGGCAAAAACCGTGATCGAGCAGATCGATCGTGATAAATATTCGGTTGTCCCTATAGCGATCAGCCGGGATGGACATTGGCTCAATCCCGCTCGTTCAGCTGCTTTCTTCCCGCAAGAAACTGCATCGAGCTTGCTTGAAGGTATTGACGGTCCCGATGGGACCTTCGGCCTGCTGCCCGATCGAAACTACAACGGACTAACCTCAGTAGCCGCGAGTGAGAGCCCAAGTATTGGGCTAGATGTCGCGTTCCCTGTGCTTCACGGTACCTACGGAGAGGACGGGACGATCCAGGGACTGCTCGAAATGGCGGACATACCTTATGTAGGCTGCGGCGTGCTGGCGTCTGCCTGCGGGATGGATAAGACGATCATGAAGGTCCTTTTCCGCGATGCCGGGCTTCCGATCTGTCGACATGTATGGTTTCTTAGAAGCGACTGGGAGTCGGACGCTGACCGTATAGTCGGTGACGTTGAACGATCTATCGGATACCCGGTGTTCGTAAAACCTGCCAATCTCGGATCAAGCGTCGGGATTTCGCGCGCAGAGAACTCTATTGATCTCCGATCAGCGATAACTCTGGCGGCAGAGTATGACCGAAAGATCATTGTCGAAGAGAGCCTCACGATGCGCGAGATCGAGTGTGCGGTCTTAGGGAACGATAGTCCTGTTGCAAGCTTGCCGGGAGAATACATCATACGTGACAAGAACAAAGCTTTCCTGGACTACACGGAAAAGTATGCCGGGACGGGAAACAACGAATTCGTAGTGCCAGCACCGGTGTCTGAAGAATTGGCAGATAAGATCCGGTCAATGGCGGTGCGGGCGTTCAAGGCAATCGACGGGTCGGGGTTTGCACGGGTCGACTTCTTTTTGCGGAGTGACAACGGAATGCTCTTGGTCAACGAGATCAATACGATACCCGGCCTGACAGATGCGTCCGGGTTTCCAAAGATGTGGAAGGGAACCGGAGTCGACTTTCCGGAAGTTATCGATAGGTTGATCGCTCTTGCGATCGAAAGGCATGCGGACCGCGTCCGCAACAAAACCAGCGTTGTCTAAAAAGAGAGGAGATATAACTATATGTCAGTAGCGAAAAATATTGAGATCACGGCGAGTTCGAAAGAAGGCTTTGAGGCAGCGATACGTACCGGCGTCGAACGAGCGGCACGCACGATCGATGACCTCCGTGGAGCATGGGTCAAAGAACAAAAGGTGACGATCAGCGACGGACAAGTTGATGAATATCACGTGACGATGATCTTGACCTTTGTCCTTTCGGATGACGATTAGTCATTTCTGCTTACGAGAGTGATAACCCTTCCGGGTACGAACTGTAAGTCCGGGACGAGAAACCCGAAGTTCTATCGCACGCCACTTTCCATCGTTCTTAGTGTTCGTTGGTGTGTAGGCTAGTGTGTATTGGGACCCGAGCTCGTCAACGATCTTTGCGAAAGCATCGCGCATTGCAGCGCCGCCGGGCGTTGCGACAAAGGTTCCGCCGGTTCGTTCGGCAAACTTTTTCAGTGCTGCAGCGTTCTGCATCCGCTGGGCGGCTGCGGAGTCAGGTGACGACATATCAACCGTATAAATAACGGCGTTAGCAGCTACGGCAGCTTTGAGCGCGGCATCGGCCGATCTTCCGCTTTGCGTATCAGCACCATCCGAGATCACGATGATGGCACGACGCTTTTCCGGCCGGTTGCTAAGTTCGGCAGCAGCCCTGTAGATCGCATCGTTAAGAACCGTCATACCGTATGACTTGAGGTCGAAGATGCGGTCCGTCACGTCTCGGCTATTAGAAAAATCCTGTACTAAGGCGACCTTTGAATCGAAGCGGTAGATAGCAGCCGCATCGGACGCTCTCAGCCCATCAAGAAATCTGATGGCCGCCGACCTCGCAAGGGAAATACGCGATTCCATGCTTCCGGACGTGTCAATTAAGATCACAGCAGCGAACGGAGTGTCTTCGGCCGCAAAGAACTCCACAGGCTGTTCAACACCGTCCTCGAACACCTTGAATTGATCGTTTTTCAGCCCGGCAACATGTCTTCCGTTCTTATCGGCGATCGTTACGTTCAGCATAACGGTGGTCGATTCGACAGAGATAATGCCGTCCTCGATTTGAGCGTTACCCAGCAAGCACATCGAGAGTGCAATAACTGCAATACTCAGTGCTCGCCGGGTCAAGGACATATCTGATCGTCATCTGCGAAGCCGCAGAAACTGTGCGATGTTAATTACAGTGTTTGAGGTCTGAACGGCCACTGCGGAAATGCTGTAGCGGGTAGTTTTCTGAAGCTCGTTCACAAGCTTTACGGTTGCATCCTTCAAGAACTTTACAGCGTCTCGTTGGCCGCCATTCGCTCCGATCTCATTTTCGAACGCTTCATCCGGCTTGTAATCATCGGAATCTCCACCAAGATCCTTTCGAATTCTCTTTACGATCTTTTCAAATTCTTCAAGCTCTTTACGGTCAGCTGATGAGAGCGATGAGTTCTTTTCGAACGATGCCTCGATCTTTTCGAATACCTTTAACGCCTCTTCACCACGCTCTATTAATTTCTCGTGTTCTTTGCGGGTCCGATCAAGACGCTGTTTTGCCATCCCTTCTGTCACGTTCTTAGGGCGTTCAGGCTCGTTGGTTCGAATAAGTGGCGGGAGAGGGTCCGGCGGGACTATCTGGGCATGGGCGGATACATATCCGATCACCGTGATAATGCCAAGGATACTTAATAAATTGCGCGCTTTATTTTTCACTTACTCGGCTGATCAATTACTTGAGGAGCGTCAATGATGTTACCTGTGATCCTTTCTACCAGCTTGACTAAGAACTCTTCCTCTGCGAGCCCCGAACTCGGCACCGTTCGCCATTCAGTCATAAGTCCGGAGCCGGAACGCCCTTCGACCTTCGCATTCACATAAACGTTGTTTCTAACCCCGTCGATCGACTGTACTTCGATCTGAAGCGAGTACTGTCCGCGTGACCACGACGTATCAGCAAAATCTAGAACTGCGTATCGCTTCAACTCGTTGGTCGAAATCAGCTGTCCCCTGCCGAATACGAACGGCTGCGTAACGATGATCCCTTCTGAGAGTCGCGATGACGCCTCGTCGACGATCATCTTCTGTTCCTTTAAGATCTCCGTGATCGTTTCGACAAGAAGGTCGCGACGGCCATTAAGCTGTTGCGGATTCGCCAAACGCTCGCGAACCTGCGTTTTGCCTTTTCCCCAATCGAATGACCGGGTAGCGTCGGACGTACGGGACGTCGCGCGATTGGCATCATCCTTGATCTTCTGAGTCTGGGTGTCGACACCCTTTTGTGCCGAGACCACCGAAGCAGAGACGCCAAAAATGATGAGGATCGAGAATATGATTTGCATAACGCTCGGCCGGACCGGCTCAACTGAATATATCGCAAAGTTAAACGATTAGCGAAAGCTAGGATGTTTCAGGATATTCTTTGGTTGCAGACTGGTCTGCGGGCGTGATGCCGCCGCTCGTCTGCATTTCCCAAAGCATCAAATGCTTCAAGAAGGCGTGGTGGGCAGCAAACTTTGATATCGCAAATCCCGGGAGCCCATCGAGATATCCCCTTTTTAGTACGTAGTGCCGAATAAACGCGATCGGTCCCGCGGTCGCAACCTTTACAAGACTAGCTTTCTTACCGCCTTCCATCATCGCCTGCGCTGCAAGCGGTGCGTAGCGTTCTCCGATCATCCGGTGGTGCTGTGCGGCGCTGTCGACACTGAAATGATATATATCGTGCCTTAGGTCTAGTATGGTAGCGTCGGTATCGGGTTCGATGGATTCGTGAACGGGCACTTTCTTCCAACGGGCCTTTGCCCTATTAAAGAGCCGCAATTGGCGGTCCGGATACCATCCTGAATGTCGGATCTCTCTTCCCATATAGTAGGAGAGCCGAGGCATTCGATATCCATCTGCGGACACATCCCCGGAACAAACGTCGAGGATCTCTTCGATCAGTTCGGGTGAAGCAGCCTCGTCGGCGTCAAGGCTGAAGATCCAATCATTGGAAGCAATGTCTGCTGCGTGTTGTTTTTGGTCCGCAAAACCTGTCCAATCGCGATGCTCAACTCGAGCTCCGTACTCCCGTGCGATATCTAGTGTTCGATCCGTACTGCCGGAATCGACGATCAAGATCTCGTCAGCCCATCCGACGGAAGCGAGTGCACGGCTGATCTTCCGTTCCTCGTTCAAGGTAATGATCGCAGCGGTGACCTTCACGGGTTGATTGTCGCAAACCTACTTGAAAATCGAAAACACCAACGGCCGCAAGACACATGTCTGCGGCCGTTGCACACGCATTACATTAACACGTTCGGGTTCTAGCGATCGTTGAGCGGCGAGTCTAGCTGAATGCTATTTTCCTCGAGGGTGACCGATGTAACCCTATGAAGGTCAGCAAGAGCCTTTTCGTAGTCGGTCTCCGCACGGATCTCAGCATTGCGGGCATTCGTTAACGCATTCTCACGCTGAAACAATAGAAACGTCGTCGATCGGCCCGCTTCAAACAGTCTGCGCTCACCCTCCAGCTGTATCTCCGCGTTCTCGCGGGCCCTCCGCGAGGTCGCCACCCTAAGCCTTGCGGTTTCGACTGCCTGGACCGCGTTGCGGACTTCGACGATAACAGCTTGTTCTTCAGCGCGTGTCAGCGTGGCAAGACGGTTCTGTTGTATTCGAGCACCTGCCAGGTTAGCCTTTGCGGTCTCGTTACGCAGGGGGAAAGAGATCGTAAGTCCAAACGAGTAATTCGGAGCGTCAGTACGGAAAAGATTTCCCAAAGATCGTCCAAACCCTCCGAACAAATATGACGGCTGAGCAGGAATAACGATCTGATCGTTAACGATCGGAGGCAAATTTATGGTTGGAAGTGCCCGGATCTGGTTTATCGAATTAAAGAGCCTAATATCACCAGGTGAAGTATAAAGGCTTGAGACAAACTCCTCATTCGTTCCGCCTCGGGCTATACCGTCCAGGGAGATCGTCGTGTTGAAGTCGATCTGAGGCTTGGTTTGATCCTTGTAAAAACGGACAAAGAGATCATTTATGTCGCGGTCGAGTTTCAAACGCCGCAGCTCATAACGATTGTTAAGAGCAGCCGCCATCGCAGCCTCCAGGCTTGGAGCAGTGACTCCTACCTCCGGAGCGTCAGTCGGGATGTACGATTGTGACCACTCAGGATTCGTCACATCTCGGAGGATCAACTGTTTGAGATTATTCTCCGCTACGGACACCTGTTGCGTGGCAAGGAGCACATCGCCTTCGCGGCTCGCGAGTTCCGTTTCGACCTCAGCCCGTGCGATGGGAGCGGCCGCGCCTGCATCGATGCGGGCCTGGATCTGGCGAAGGTTCTCCTGTGTTAATTCCAGATTTGCTTGTCGATTCTGTCGATCACGAAGCGCGAATACGAGATCCCAATATGCGCGTTGAACAAGCGTTATCGTGTCTATTGTCTGACGACGAAAGTCGAAATCCGACTGTTCAAGCTGTAAACGAGCGACCTTTAAGCTTCTGCGAGTGCTGTCGATCGACCGGTTCCTAAGTAAAGGTTGTGTATATCGAAACCCGAGACTCGAGAAAGATGTCGCCGTAGACGACGATGATCCTATCGCTCCCGAACTTAGCTGGGCCTGTGCGAACGCGTTCTCCGTTCGGTTGTTATTAAAGAATACTGTGTAATTTCCGCCGCCCGGTTGAATAAAGTGCGTCATGCTCGAATTGACGTTGAAGTCGTTCGTCGCCGTCGAGCCCGTGTTCGAGTTGCGGGTATATGTCGGAGATATTGTAAACACCGGATCGTAAGCGCCGCGGATAACTCTGATCTGCGTTTCCTGGAACCTAACGTCGTCGCGCGTGACCTCGACCGTATTGTTGTTTTCAAGTGCCTTTGCGATCGCGTCCGCTATGGATATAGATATTGGTTGGGCGGTCTGCACCCCGATTCGCGACAGCGAGCTGTTCCCTAGTGTCGGCTCTTCAGCAGTTCCGCTACTCGTTGTCGAACCTAGAGTCCCCACATCTCGCACAACTACAGCCTGCAGAATCTCATGGGACCTGTCTTTATCCTGGCCGACGGCCGTGGTTACCGCTGCGAACAGACTAACAAGACTGAGAAAGATGGCCTTTCGACCCGAACATGATTGCATTATTGAATGGCTCCGTTACTTAGAAAAAGAGCGTTACTGCGGCTCAAAAACTCAAACCCGTACTACGTCCTGGAAAATCACATAGTTTCAACAATTTTGGTCCGAACAACCCGGTTGCCAGCGTCAGCAGCATTATCCTCATCTTTGAAGTTTGGTTGAATTTGGAGTATCTTCAACCTTTTGATCGAAACAATTTACCGGAGGCAAATTTAAGAAATGGGTATAAAAGTCGGGATCAATGGGTTTGGCCGTATAGGCCGCAACGTACTCCGTACGGCTCTCGGTGACAAAGACATCGACTTTGTTGCCGTAAACGATCTTACAGATACTAACACGCTCGCTCATCTGCTGAAATACGACTCAGTGATGGGTAACCTTGAGAATGAGATCACTGCGGATGGTGATACGATCACGGTTGATGGCGACTCATTCAAGGTCTTCTCGGAGAAGGATCCTGCAGTTATCGATTGGGAGTCGGTCGGTGCTGAGATCGTCATCGAGTCGACCGGGCGATTTACTAAAGCTGAGGATGCCGGCAAACATCTTCGCGGAACCGTGAAAAAAGTTATCATCTCGGCACCTGCAAAAGGTGAGGACGTAACGATCGTCCTCGGTGTCAACGACGAAATGTATGACGCTTCATCGCACCACATTATTTCGAACGCTTCTTGTACTACAAATTGCCTTGCCCCGGTCGCTAAAGTAATACATGAGAAGTTTGTAATTAAGAACGCGTTGATGAACACCATCCACAGTTACACCAACGACCAGCAGTTGCTCGATCTGCCGCACAAGGATCTTCGACGAGCCCGGGCCGCAGGGTTATCGATGATACCAACGTCCACCGGCGCCGCGAAAGCCGTCGCCCTGGTTATACCCGAACTCAAAGGAAAATTTGACGGTATCTCCGTCCGTGTACCGACGCCGAATGTTTCACTCGTCGACGTGGTGATGAACGTCGAAAAGGAAACGACGGCCGAAGAGGTCAATCAGGCGCTCAAAGATGCCGCGAATGAAGGTATGCGGGGAATTCTGGCCTTCTCGGAGGAGCCTTTGGTATCCATCGATTTCCGCGGAAATCCAAATTCTTCGATCGTCGATGCTGAGAATACAAAGGTCATCGGGGGCACGTCGATCAAGATCCTATCTTGGTACGACAACGAATGGGGATATTCATGCCGCGTCCGGGATCTGGTTAAATTTATCGCAGACAAAGGGTTATAAGACGTAGTATTCTTAGTTGGCTCCGCCCCACAGCCGAACTATGTGCAGTAAAACCAGATTCCCCTTAGCATTACTCGTTTTTCTCGCGCTTGGTACATTCGTTGATCTCCAAGCTCAACGACAGAATCAACGGCCACCACCGATCAGGGCAGCAGCCCCGGTCGTGGTGGCCGAAACGCCTGAGATAAGGCGTCGCGTCGAGGCATTTGAGACGGTTTGGACGTCGATTTACTTCTACTATTTCGATCCTACCTTTAATAAGCTCGACTGGGGAGCGGTAAGGCAAAAATACGAACCTCGGATCAGAAAAGCCGCGTCTGACGCGGAAGCTCATGAGATCCTTCAAGAGATGATAAACCAATTAAAGGTTTCTCACCTTGCGATCATCCCTCCGGAAATATACTCAGCTATCGAAGATGCAAAAGTGCGTGCTAAAGAGCGCGAGGACCTTCGCGAGCGTTACGCATCAGGCGATGAGGAACCCACGAGTGATGAAGAACTGGATGAACTGACCAATTTCGATGATCCGCTGGCAGTTTACGGGATCGGCGCTGATCTCCGCATAATCGATGATTCTTTTGTTATCACGCGCCTTGATCCAAATTCGGCTGCAGAGTTTGCCGGGCTGAAAACCGGTTATGTCATCGATTCGATCAACCAGGTCTCGATGAATGAGCTACTCGGCCGTATCGCTATCTTATACCGGGATGATGACCGCATAAAACGGTACCTTCCGGTCGAGATAGTGAACGAATTCCTCAACGGCGAAAAGGACAGCCGCGTCGAGATCGGTTTCCGTGACGCATCCGACAAAGCGGGGACGGTTTCAATACGTCGGGAATTACTCCGTTCTCAGACGGTTGCTCTCGGCGGCAACCTTCCCGACAGCCAACTTCAGTACGAAAGCCGGTCACTTTCAGACGATATCGGCTATGTCCGATTCAATAATTTCTCGCTCCCCGTGATCGAACGATTCTGCAGTACGCTCTCTGACTTCCGAACGAAACGTGGCATCGTTATCGATCTAAGAGGTAACTTAGGCGGGGTGATCGGCGTTACAGTGGGGCTTTCGGGAATGATCTCGCCGCGGCCGATCGAGATCGGCACCGCGATCTACCGGCATGGCCCGGAACAATTGGTCTCGCAGCCGAAGGCCCGGTCGTACAATGGCCAGATCGTCTTGCTTGTTGATGAACTTTCTGTTTCCGCGGCGGAAATGTTTGCCTCGGCTCTGCAAGAATCAAAGAGAGCGATGGTCGTCGGGCAACGGTCTGCAGGTGAGTCATTGCCATCGATCTCCGTGCGTTTATCGACCGGTGCAACACTTCTTTACCCGGTCGCTAACTTCAAGACGGCCGGCGGTAAGCTGTTGGAAGGCGTCGGGGTTACTCCCGATCGTGACGTTAAGCTTGATCGGTCACGCCTTCTCAAAGGTGAAGACACACAGTTGTCCCTGGCGATGTCGCTGATCGCGGAGAGCAACCATCCCGTAGCCAGCGAACCGAAAGAATTTAAGGGACCGGTAAGTCAAGGTACTGGCATTGTCACTGCGGCACCTCCACCGCCGCCGCCTCCGATGCCAGCAAAGCCGAAAACCGGCAGTTCGTCGGGGATCGGATCCGGATCGCCTCCCCCAGCTAAGATCCCGATAAAAGCGAAGGTCATTAAGGAGCCAAAAGCAGTCGCTTTAATGCAGCAATTCGGCGATCTCGCCGGCGGGACTGCTGCGTTTATAGGCATCGAGAACTTCGAGATGCTCGGTGAGATCGAGGTTTTTAACGCCGGGGCATCGCACGGGTTCGACCTCAAGATGTATCGCAGCGGCAAGGAGAAGTATGCCGAGATACTGCATTCACCCTCGACAGGCTTCGTTAAAGACATTCGCGACGGAAAGACCATTCACATTAAATCTGACTGGGGTGTCGACCAGGTTATGCCGTTTCCGTCTCCGATCGAGCGTTCGAGCCACATCGCTACGATCCAGGACGCGATGGATGCCACTCGTTATACAAAACTTTTGTACCTCGGCGAGTTTGAACGTGACGGCCGCAAGGTAGAGTTGATCGACGGCGAAATGCAGAACGGACTCACGGTCGCGATATACTTTGATTCAGAAACAAAGCTTCTCGCCGGCTTTGAAGGCCCGACAGGCGGGCTCAGTTTTGACGACTATCGAAAGGTGGGAGATCTAGTCCTGCCATTTTCGATCAACACTCGCGGCCAGATGAATATTAAGTTTCGCGAGATCAATATAAACACAAAGATCGATCCTGCCGTTTTCGTGCACAAGCAAAATTGTTACGATAGTCCTAACTAGATCATGCGTAAAAAAAGTATCAAGGACGTATCCCTCGACGGCAAGACCGTGTTCATTCGCGTTGATTTCAATGTTCCGATCGTTGACGGTGTGATCGAGGACGACACGCGGATCCAAGGTGCCGTTCCGACCATAACGTATGCCATTGAGCATGGGGCGAAAGTTATTCTTGCCTCCCATCTCGGCCGGCCGCTCAAGGATAAGAAGAAAGCCGAAGAGAAGGGAGCTGAATTCGATGTGTCCAAATATAGTCTGAAGCCGGTAGCCGCTAAGTTAGCTGACGTTATCGGCAAGCCGGTTGCCTTTGCGGACGATACGTCTATCGGAACGCAGATAACTGCACTAAAAAACGGCGAGATCCTGATGCGCGAGAACCTTCGGTTGGATCCCGGCGAAGAAAAAAACGATGCTGCCTTTGCGAAAAGCCTTGCCGATGGCGTCGACGTCTTTGTAAACGACGCATTCGGCACAGCTCATCGGGCTCACGCCTCGACCGAGGGGATTACCCACCACGTTGAGACGTGCGTTGCCGGGCTTTTGATGGAAAAGGAGCTGGAGTTTTTAGGCAGGGCATTGCACGACCCTGAACGGCCGTTCGTCGCCATACTCGGTGGAGCTAAAGTTTCGGACAAGATCCCCGTGATCGAATCCCTTATTGAACGAAAGGTTGATAAATTGCTGATCGGCGGAGCGATGGCATATACGTTCTTTAAGGCACAGGGTTTTACCGTCGGAAAATCACTCGTCGAAGACAATATGATGCCAATGGCTCTTGAGATCGAAGAAAAGGCAAAAGCCGCAGGCGTCGAACTGCTGCTGCCTACAGATCATCAGGTAGTCGATTCGTACGACCCGATAAATTCGCGGAAAGCTATCCAGATCGAGTTTACAAACGCCGGCCTCGTGGGCCTAGATATCGGCCCGGACACGGCTGATCTGTTCCGCCATGCGTTAGATGGCGCGAAGACCATCGTATGGAACGGGCCCATGGGAATGTTTGAAGAAAAGCCGTTCGATGAAGGAACTATTGCCGTCGCAAACGCCGTCGCAGAAGCTACGGAAAAAGGTGCGACCTCGATCGTCGGCGGCGGAGATTCGGTTGCCGCAGTAAACCAAGCCGGTCTCGCAGAAAAGATCTCACATATTTCCACGGGTGGCGGTGCAACGTTAGAATTCTTAGCCGGTACCGAGCTGCCGGGTGTCGCTGCTCTCGACGATAAATGATGCGTAAACCAGTAATTGCAGGTAATTGGAAGATGTACAAGCTGCTTGGCGAAGCGGTCGATACCGCCTTGGCGCTAAAGCCGCTTGTCGCTAATGCGAACCATTGCGAAGTGGTCATTGCTCCGGTTTTCACCGCTTTGAAGGTGGTCGCCGACAAACTCGAAGGCTCAAACATCAGCGTCGCAGCTCAGGATTGTTCGATCCAGAACGATTTCGGCGCACACACAGGAGAGGTAGCTCCGGTAATGATCAAGGATGTCGGATGCTCGCACGTTATTGTCGGACATTCCGAGCGGCGACAGTTTTACGGTGAGACCGACGAATCGGTCAATTGGAAGAGCATGGCGGCGATCGCCGCAGGACTCACAGCCATCGTGTGCGTTGGTGAACAGCTCGGCCAGCGTGAGTCAGGCGATGCCGAATCCGTCGTGACCGGACAACTTTCCGGTGCTCTAAGCAGTTTGACAGTGTCGGACATGAAACGTATCATAATCGCTTACGAGCCTGTTTGGGCGATTGGTACGGGTAAAACCGCCACGCCGGAACAGGCTCAAGAAATGCATGCTCACATCCGCGACGTGATACGTGAAAGTCATGGAACGGAGGTCGCTGATGACATCCGGATCTTGTACGGCGGTTCGGTAAAACCGGACAATATCGGCATATTGATGTCGCAGCCGGATGTTGATGGTGCACTTGTCGGCGGGGCGAGCCTGGACGCCGAGAGCTTTTCAAAGATCGTCAATTATATTTGAAGGCCTGCACGATCGGAATTCGCAGGTTAGGTGGGTAACTAAATTGCTATACGTTCTCTACGCATTATTTTTTATCGCATGCCTCGTGCTTATTGCGACGGTTTTGCTGCAGCCCGGGAAGACTGACGCAGGTGCGTTGTTCACAAGCAACGTCTCAAGTGCGGCATTCGGTCCCCGCGGGACGGCATCGGTCCTTTCAAAGATCACGATCGTAGCCGCGGCAACGTTTATGGTGCTTGCATTCCTGATATCGCTTCCCGCATTGCAGGGTGGCGTGTCCGTACTGCAAAGCGTCGGCGAAGAGGCACCTGCGGCAGGACCGGAAACGGCTCCGGCGGTTGTTGAAACCGAGTCGAATACGGCAGCTGAACCGCCCCCGACGACCGACCCGAACGTTTCCAATTCGGCAGCGGCACCGGTCGCTAACACAGAAAGCGAAGCGGCAGGCGAAGAACCGGCCGCAAACCGTTGATACTTTGAAAATTTGCTGAGGTGGCGTAATTGGTAGCCGCGCACGTTTGAGGGGCGTGTGGAGCGATCCGTGCGGGTTCGAGTCCCGCCCTCAGCACCAATAACACAAAGGCTGTCCGGATAGTGATCCGGACAGCCTTTTCTTTTTTAGAATGACCGCCGTCATCACGGCTTTTGACCAGCTCGCAAAGCAATTCACCATCTGGAAATTCCGAAAAAGTAAATGCGAATATTGGGTGCAAGTGCTCGAGATATAAGGGCCTGAGCTACCTAAACAAGCTGGGAAATTCTATAAAATAAGACCTGAATTAACGAAAACAACTCCGAAATTACATAAAAGAGAACGTTGTTTATATAAAAGAGCTTCAAAATTATCTAAAAAAACGAACAAATTACCTAAATCAACGGCTAAACTATCGAAAAAAAGACCAAAATTACATAAAAGAGAGGCTTTATTACATAGAAAAGCTTCGAAACTATCTAAATAGAGGGATGAATTATCTAAAACGACGCTCAAAGTAGCGGAGTTTTTTCCCGAGTTAAGCAACATAACCCGCTATGGATTCAAGCCGCTATGTCGATCAGAGCATAGGCTGCGGTCCAGGCATTCACAGTCGTCGGGATGCAGAAAATGCTACGGTAATCGCGGTACCGACGATCCTCGTAGGCTCGCCGGCCCGCGTCCCTCGTGATGCTGTCGTCGTCAAGTGAAAAGGATCAAAAGATGGATAGTCTGATGCGTAGGTATTTCCGCGGATTTTGCCTGAAATCGTAGATCAACTTGGTCGTCTCGCTTGAGAATTGGTTTACGTTGGATGCGGTCTGGTTGATGTTGTTATAAAGCGTCTCGTCGGTCACCAGTTTGCCTATCGTGCCTTTACCGGCCTGAGCGTCGGCCAGCATCAGCTCGATACGTGTAGCTGTTGAATTGAATTTTGCCAGCGTATCGCGAGCGTTCTCATACAGCTGCTCGTCCTTCAAAAACTTGCCTAACGATCCGTTGCCTACGGCGAGGTCACCCGTGATCAGTTTGAAGTCGTCGGCGATCGCGTTGATCTTGGCTGCGGAGGTCCGAAGGTCTGTGAGAGCGGCACGCGTCTCGTTGTAGAGAGCATCGTCGGTGACGAACTTCCCGGCGGTTCCTTTCCCCGCTCGAATATCGGTCGATATTGCCTCCAACTGCGCCACTGTCCGGTTCAAATTGTTGTAGAGTTCAGGGTCGTTCAGCAGTTTACCGGCAGTACCATCTCCCTGATTCACTCGCTCCAGGGTGTTTTGAAGCCGGACCATTGTCAACTTTGTTTCCGCAACGGTCGCGTCCAGGTTCTGGTACAGCGATTCGTCATTGATTATGCGTCCGAGCGTCCCTTCGCCTTGATTTGCCCTATTCAGGATCTCGTTAGCGGGAACGGCAAGCCGGTTGATCTGCTGCAGCAGATCGTTACCGGTCCTTGTGAGCGTGTTTATCGAGATCGCCTCACTCGACTCGAGAATATGGTTCTCAGTGACCGGCGAGCCTTTTGCCGTACCGGGCGAAATATTTATGATCTTATCGTTAGCAAGCACCGAAACGGCGACAAGCTGTGCCATCGAATCAGTTCGTATGCGTTCTGAGATCGGGCGTTGATTCAGGGTGGAATCGACGGAAAGAACAGCTTCGATCTTCGCTCCTTCCGGAGAATCAGGAGGGAGAAGGCTGACGGATTCAACTTTGCCAATACGTACCCCGGCGAGCTGAACCTCGGAGCCCTCGCGCAGTCCGTCAGCAGCAGCAAATTGTGCCTTAAGACGCAGCTTTTTCTCGAAAGGATTGAAGTCCCCCGTTGAATTAAGGATCAGGAAAGCCAAGATCCCTAAGCCGAAGAGCACGAAGATCCCGACACGCAGATCGCTCAAGCCTAGTTTTCGTTTAGTCTGCACCATCTATTTTCCATGAATGAAGCGACGGATATAAGGATCCTCGTTCTTTGTGAGTTTTTCGTCGGTCCCTGAAAAGATCACCTTTCCGTCGCGGATCATCATTACCATCGTATTGATCAGGCAAAGCTTTTCTCCCTCGCGTTCGTAGATCACCTGTCCCTGTTCGTCAACGGTAGCATACTCGGATGACAAGTATCGAACATTGTTCATCTCGTGGGTGACGAAGATCGACGAAACATCCTGCAGGTCGCGAAGCTTGATCGCGAGTTCGCAGATCGTTCGAGCGGTCGGTGGATCAAGCCCGGCAGTGGGTTCATCAAACAACACTATCTGGGGATCGCCGATCAACGCACGTGCGATACCGACGCGACGACGCATTCCTCCGGAAAGCTCGATCGGCATTTTTTCAATGGCGTCTTCCAGATCGACGAAACGCAGCATCCGACGCACCTCGTTCTCTATCTCCTGCTCATCGACGCCCTGCTCGCGGAGCCTATATGCAACATTTTCGTAAACGGAAAGCGAATCGAAGAGAGCTCCCTCCTGAAAGACCATTCCGATCTTATGCCGCACCTCCATCATCTCTTCTTCCGTAAACGTCGTAATGTCGTCCCCGTCAACGAAGATCTGTCCCGAATCGGGCTTGAGCAGACCCAGTATCAAGCGGATGATCGTGGACTTTCCGCCGCCGCTCCGGCCCAGGACGACCTTTGTCTCGCCGCGCCGAACCGTAAAACTGATGTGGTCGAGAATCACCTTTTCATCAAAGGCGAGGCAAACGTCCCGAAATTCGATCGCCGGCTGCGAGCGATACGGATCATCGTAAGCCTCTTCGAGATCAGGGGGCGGAACGGCCGGTTCATCCGCAGGAATGATCTCGTCTTGTGAGTCAAGAGAAAGCATAATGTCTAACCGTCAAGCCTCGCTAGATCCTTCCAATATCCAATACGTACTGAAGCGCTTTAGATAAGAAGAAGTCGAAAATGATCACCCAGATCGACGAAATGACTACCGCGTCGGTAGTCGAACGTCCTACACCAACGGTTCCGCCTGTGGTTGTAAGCCCCTTGTAGCAAGAAACCGAGCCGATGACGAGCCCGAAGAACAGCGGCTTGATCATTCCGCCGACAAGGTCCGACGTCGAAATACCGTTCCTTACCGAATTAACGAAGACGTTCACATCCTGGTTATACAACAGGTTTGCAACAACCCCTCCGCCTACTAAGCCGAAAATGTCCGCCGCCACCGTCAGCAGAGGCAGCATGAATATCAGCGCGACCAAACGGGGTGCAACGAGTTTACGTACTGGATCGGTACCGAGCGCCCGCATCGCATCGATCTGTTGTGATACCACCATCGAGCCAAGTTCGGCCGAGATCGCAGACCCGATCCTTCCTGAAACCATCAAAGCAGAGAGCACGGGGCCGAGCTCGCGGATCAGCGATGTTGCAACAGATCGGCCGGCTTCATTTTGTATGCTGTAATACTCAAGTGTGGGAAAGGTCTGGAGAACGAGAACACCACCTGTAAAAAATCCGGTCAAAAGAACTATCGGAAGGGAACCGACGCCGATCAGGTCCATTTGCCTTATGGTTTCGCCTATGTATCGTGGCCTGCCGAATAGCCCTACGAACGCCTTCCAGATCAAGACGCTTATCTCCTGCAAGGCAAATAGAAACTTGGTGATAGGACCCATGTAGAGGCAAACCCGTCAGCGGTTTGTAAAACTGTTAAAGGTTACAACGAACGCGGTTATTTGCCAAACAAGTAAGCCCCGCCGTTTGGCGAGGCCTGTTACTTTGACATTACGGTAAGGTTAATCGTTGCCACGTTTTACGGGCTTTTGTGTGACCGGACGAGTGGACGCTCCGGGGGGCGGCGTCTCGCGGCGCCGCTGAAAACGTTCTTGTCGCCGCTGCCGGATGTCTTTGCGATCTTCGTTAAAGCGACGACGTATTTCCCGAAAGTTAACCAACTGTTCCGGTGTAAGGATCTTTCTTACGGCAAGCTCGTTCTCGAAGTTGATCTTCACAACCTCGGCCTGTGCGGCCTGAAGGTCCGTCAGCAGTTTTGCTATTGCCGTTTCATCTACCTGATCCGCGTATACGGCTTGATCCAGCATGCGAGTCGCCTCCGTAACCCGCAGTCTCGCCGCCTGCCGCTTTTCCCGGCTTTCGGAATTTACTACGCGCATCGCTCGAATCTGGTCCTCCGATAACCCAAGCTGCCGCAGAATGGCCATCGGCCGCTGAACAGGCGGTTGACCCGGCCCCACTTCCTCAGCACGCTGCGCATTAGCCGGCAAGGCAAAGACCCCAACGGCAAAAAGTAGAAATACGACAATTTTCGAAGATCTGATCATATTATGGGATCACTCCCGCGTTTCCAGCTCAGCAACGAGATCTGTGAGTCTTAAACCGTCGTCAGAGAGATCCTGGAATTCATTAAGCCGAGGCGGTAACGGGGCCGAATCATCCATTCGCGGCGCCTGCGCCGTCACATGCCTCACGTTCGCGGCTTTTCGTCGATTCGAATTTGTACGAACGACCGTGACCGATTTTTTCTGTGTAGCAGCAGTTTCGGTCGGATAAATGTCGGCTGCCGCCACTTCAGCTTCAACCTTCTCGAAAGCGTATTCCGCTACTGGGGGTTTTGGCTCCGAAACGATCTCAACCTTAGCCAATTTCGTGTCAGGCGTGAGCGATCTAAAACCTGAGATACCGCCAATCACTGCCAAAACCAGAGCAGCAACCGCAAAACGCGGCCTAAACGCGAAGAGAGCTTTCAAGCTGCTGGAATACGGAATAGTCTCCGCCGCTTTGCGGTACTCTGGAATAACGAACTTCGGGGTTTCAAGCGGAGCAAACTCGATTTGCTGCCATTCGTAAACACTATAGCGACTGTAGGAAAGCTCGGCGAATGCTTCGACACAATCGGCACATGACTGGAAATGCTGTTCGACCTGAGGGATCATGTCCGGTCCCATCTCGCGATATAAATACGAGAGAAGCTGCTCTCCGGAAAAGCATTCTCCGACGGAGTTGTCACTAAAGATGGTCATGATACCTCCATCGGCAGCCGTTCAAGCTTCATACGCAATTGTTTAAGGGCAGTATAGAGCCGGCTTTTAACAGTGCTGAGCGGAAGTTCAAGAGTTTCGGATATCTCTTGAAAGGTCATCTCCTCAAATTCCTTCATGACGATCACCTGTCTGAGGTCACCCGGGAGCGAACCGACCGCCTGCCGAACAATTCCCATTCTCTCTCCCTGTTCGGTAGCATTCGACGGCGATAGATGGGCAGGAGCAACGAATACGCGGTTCTCCTGGTCCAAGTCCGAATCGAGATACTCCTCGGAGCGAACCCGATTACGACGCTTTGTTGTCAGGCATTGATTCACAGCTATTCGGTGTAACCATGACGAAACTTTTGCTTCACCACGAAAGTTCTTCAGATTCTTATATGCCGAAATAAAGGTCTCTTGAGCAGCGTCTCGTGCCTCATCCTCGCGCGTCAGCATACCAAAACAGAGCGCAAAGATCTTTCGCTCCCAACGCCTGACTATCTCACCAAACGCATCGGGCTCGTCGCCTGTAGCTAATGCTACCAACTGTTCATCCGTGAAGGTCTCGAACATGCCGATCAGGTCACTTTAATCGTCCGCAGTCCGGATCAATCGGTCCGGATCAATAGATATTTGACGCAGACCGAAACAAAAAAGTCTAGACATTAAATAAAAAAAGGCCCGGAAATGCTTTCCGGGCCAAAAATGGTCGTGTTGAAACAATCGATCAACAGCTACCCAATAACCAGAACACTACCAAAAATATGAGAACCGTCGAGATCAGTCCTCCGCCGAGCTTCCATGCTGCTGCACCCGCAAGGGCGCCCCTTAGTAAACCGTTCATTCTTGCTCCTCCCAACTGAATTAAAGTCCGAACTAATTTAGTACAAATCAGCTACCTTACGACCAACTACTGCAAGGGTCGTACCAGACCCCGTGGGGGGTCAGGAATTCTTTTCGGGTTCAGCTATCAGCGTGTGAATTATATCTGGGAGTGTGTCGAGATCTACCGGTTTCGGAATATGTTTTTGAAAACCAGCCTCAATTGAGCGTTGGCGATCATCGTCGCCAACATATCCTGATAATGCAATTGCGGGAAGTTTCTTGTCATCGATGCCGTAGACGCGTCTGACCTTTCGTATCATGTCGTAGCCATCAATGTCAGGAAGCCCAAGATCACTTAACACCAGGTCAAAGACGTCTGATCGGATCTCACGGAACGCGTCCTCGCTTCGCGAAACCGCTTTAACGGTCGCTCCCATTTTCTTGAGTGATATTTCAAGCATCGCAAGGGAATCGGGATCATCTTCCAATACAAGTATCCGCAATCCGTTTAACGGAGCGGGATCGTTATTACCCGAGATCTTTATCGACCGTTCCTTGTCTTCCGGCGTGTCCGCGAGAGGCAGCGTCAAGGTGAATGTCGACCCTTCGCCGATGCCCGGGCTAGAGGCGAAAACAGTTCCGCCATGCAACTCCGCGAGTCGCCGGGCGATCGTCAGTCCAAGTCCGAGACCGCCATAACTGCGCCGACTTGAGCTGTCCCTTTGCCTGAAGCGCTCGAAAATCGCCTCCAGGTATTCAGAAGCGATCCCGATCCCTGTATCGGTCACTGTCAACACCACATTCCCATTTTCTCGTCTAAGTTTCACCGTGATGCTGCCGCCCGGCGATGTGTACTTTACGGCATTGCTTATAAGATTTGTGATGATCTGGGCAATACGTCCGCTGTCCCCGACAACAGGATCTGCACTCGGGTCGAGGTCCGACGACAAAGAGATACCATGGTGCTCCGCGAGCGAGCGAACGGATTCGATCGCTGACTGAGCGACCTCAACCAGTGATATCCGCACAGCAGAGATCTCAAGCTTGTCTGAAACGATTCGTGAAACGTCGAGGATGTCGGTGATCAACAGGTTCTGGGCGTCTATCCCCCGAATGATAACGTCCAGAGCTTTTTCCCGCTGCTCTTCACTGAGTACACCTCTCTGCAGCATGGTTGCCCATCCCTTCATGGAATGAAGGGGCGTACGCAATTCATGCGAAAGCACGGCCAGAAACGCATCTTTGGCCTTATTTGCGGCCTCCGATTGGCGCCGAGCTTCTTCCGCCTTGATCAACAGCTCGTGTTTCTCCTCCTCAGCGTAAACCTGCTCTGTTATATCGCGGGCGATCTTTGATGCCCCGATCACGATACCGTCCGGCGTCTTGATTGGTGAAACAGTTAATGAGACATGCAGCCTGCGACCATCTTTGGCAACCCTGATCGTATCGAAATGATCGACCCGCCGACCGTTTCGAATGCGTTCCAAAATCCGGTCTTCCTCTTCCCGAAGTTCATCCGGAATAAGCTTGAGGATAGACTGACCAACCATCTCTTCAGCGGTGTAGCCAAACATTCTCTCGGCAGCCGGGTTCCAACTCGTAACGAGGCCGCTAAGGGTTTTGCTTACGATGGCGTCGCCGGCAGACTGGACGATCGCAGGCAGCCAATATTGAGCGATGGTCGGGTCATAAACATCACCGGCCTCATCGCCGTCAGCCGGCATGATAGGGTCGGCGTCGTAGTCTTTTGCGGAATCCGACATATGTAGCGGTGGGGTTTACATTGTCCGTGATGGGGCGGCAGCACGGTTGACTGCGGCTCGGTCTTACTATCAGCCGAGACAAGTAAAACTCTACAATTCGCAAACCAGAATCGCAAGTATCTGCCATATCTAATAGGCCCGGGCGAATACGACGCGTTTCCCTGATTCCTTCCCGGAATAGACGCATTTACCGGCTTCTTCGATCGAATTCAAAGGAACACAGCGAATCGTGGCTTTTGTTTCTTCCTTGATCTTGGCCTCGGTTTCGGCTGTTCCGTCCCAGTGGGCCATTACAAAGCCCCCTTCGTCGATCTGCTTTTTAAACTGGGCCCAATCGTCAACCATGAAAGTATTTGCCTCGCGGAATTCCATCGCCTTTTTATAAATGTTCTCCTGGATCTCCTCCAGAAGTGCAGCAACGTGATCTGCGATCCCATCTATCGGCAATGAGGCTTTATCCAACGTGTCACGTCGTGCTACCTCGATCGTTCCGTTTTCGAGGTCACGCATTCCGAGTCCGAGACGGACCGGCACACCGCGGAGCTCATATTCTGCAAATTTCCATCCCGACCTTTGGTTATCGCTATCGTCGTATTTGACGGAGATACCCTTTCCCTTGAGCTGTTCAACGATCGGCGAGACGACCGCAGATATTGCCGCGAGATCCTCCGGTGAGCGATGGATCGGGATTATCACGACTTGTATGGGGGCAAGCTTAGGCGGGAGCACAAGACCGTTGTCATCAGAGTGCGCCATGATCAACGCCCCCATGAGCCGTGTCGAGACGCCCCACGACGTTGCCCATGGATACTCCAGTTGGTTCTCCTTGTTCACATACTTGACGTCGAACACCCGCGAGAAGTTCTGGCCCAGAAAATGTGAGGTTCCGGCCTGTAACGCCTTTCCGTCCTGCATCAAGGCTTCTATGCAATAGGTATCTTCTGCACCGGCGAATCTTTCCGAGGCGGTCTTTACGCCCTGGATAACCGGCATTGCCATCCAGTTCTCGGCGAAATCCGCGTAGACGCCCAACATCGTCTCGGTCTCTGCAACAGCCTCTTCACGCGAAGCATGAGCCGTGTGTCCTTCCTGCCATAAAAACTCGGCCGTACGAAGGAATATGCGCGTTCTCATTTCCCAGCGCACGACGTTCGCCCACTGATTGACCAGGACAGGGAGGTCGCGCCAAGACTGGATCCAGCCCTTGTACGCATTCCAAATTACCGTTTCGGACGTTGGCCGGATGATCAGCTCCTCCTCAAGCTTTGCTTCGGGATCTACGATCAAGCCTTTGCCGTCAGGTCCGGTCTTTAGCCGATAATGCGTAACCACTGCACATTCTTTGGCGAACCCTTCGGCATGCTCTTCTTCTAACTCAAGAAATGATTTGGGTATGAAGAGCGGGAAATATGCGTTTTGATGGCCTGTCGCTTTGAACATGTCGTCCAGGGCCCGCTGCATCTTTTCCCATATCGCAAAGCCATACGGCTTAATCACCATGCATCCGCGGACCGCGGAGTTTTCGGCAAGATCGGCTCGTTTGACTATCTCGTTATACCATTCCGAATAGTTCTCGCTACGCTTAGGAAGCTTTTTACTCATAGATTGTTCACAACACCGTTACACTTAAAACTTAGAATGATAGAGCATCGGACAACCAGTCTCCAAACTGTGCACATTGTGATTGTTTATTTAAATATGAAGCAAATGAATCGGTAAGAATAGCTGAGCTGTTTACTCGCAAATCGATGTGGTAGAATCCCGCTTTTATGAACGACTTCAACCTGGATTTTCAGGATACCGTCACCGCCTTTGCAGACAAGAGCGATTCCGAGTTAAAGGAAAAGTATCGGCTTTTCAAGCTGATGAATTCCCCTACGTTGAACGCTATTAGCACTCGAGCTGCTCGTTTTGCATTATCTATAGGCCTCCCGATAGAAAGCATAATTAAACGTACAATATACGAGCAATTTTGCGGCGGCGAAACGATAGAGGAATCGCAAGCAACGATAGAGCAGCTCGGACGTGCCGGTATAGGAACGATCCTCGATTACGCCGTAGAGGGGAAAACGGCGGAAAAGGAATTTGATGAGACTAAGCAGGAGATCATCCGAACGATCGAGCGGGCGAAGGGTGATCCTTATATTCCATTCTCAGTATTTAAAGTATCCGGGATCGCTCCTCTGGGGACTTTGGAAAAGATGAGTTCGAAAAAACGGCTGGACGCAAAGGGCCAGTCGAAGTGCGAACATATTCATTCCCGCGTCGAGGAGATATGTGGATTTGCGGCACGTATCGGCCAGCCGGTCTTTATCGATGCCGAAGAGTCGTGGGTACAGGACGCGATCGACAGGCTTGCGACCGAGATGATGGAAAAATACAATCGCGGGCGCGTTATCGTGTACAACACGGTCCAGCTATATCGAAAAGACAGGCTGCAATTCCTACGCGAATCTCGGCGTCGGGCTCATAAAGACGGTTATCTTTACGGCGTCAAGCTTGTTCGCGGGGCTTACATGGAAAAGGAGCGCGAAAGGGCGGCAGATCTCGGATACGATTCACCGATACATCCCGACAAGGAATCAACTGATGCCGACTACAATGCCGCTGTGGCGTACTGCCTTAAGCATTTGGACGAGGTTTCTTTTGTCTCGGGAACTCATAACGAAGAAAGCACTAGACTGATGGCTCAGCTTATGTACGATCAGGGGATCGCACCGAGTCATCCTCATGCTCATTTTTCGCAATTGTATGGAATGAGCGACAATCTCTCATACGTTCTCGCAAGAAATGGCTATAACGTGTCTAAATATGTTCCATACGGACCAGTTCGTGACGCAGTACCCTATCTGACTCGGCGGGCAGAAGAGAATACGTCCGTTGCGGGCCAGGTAAATCGGGAGCTAAAATTAATTTATCGTGAAATGAAACGTCGCGGCATCGCATGATCATCGCAGTCCAAGCAATAATCGAATCGAGCGATCGGAGACGGGTTGATCGGGTGTGGCGATCCACGCACGGTACGCGACAAGTTCATCGTCGGAAAGAGGGACGTTCGCGACTTTCGCAACCTGGGTGCTTTCGAAAGCCCGTGGAGTCAATGCGACGTGAGGGTACTGCACTCGCAAGCGTCCGAGGTTCGCGATCGCGTACTCAGCTTGGTCAACGTCCAGGAAGAGGTCGCTGTATGCTGCTAAATGCCACACCGGTCCAGTACTCGACTCCGTAACATCAATTACTCGCAGCAGTCCGTAGCCTGATTCTAGTTGAAATACGAGAAAGTCACCTTGCGAGAATTCTTGAGGCATTTCGAAAGGGTAGCACAGCTTCGTGATCGCCGTGGAGTCGCTAGAGTATATCGATGAATACACAAACCGCTGAAGATGCAGTAAAGGAGATCCGCTCCGGGAGCAGGATATTTGTTCATAGTGTTGCCGCGGCACCGCAACAACTGATCGAGGCCGTCACCGCCCGAGCGAATGAGCTTCGTGAGGTCGAGTTTGTGCATCTGCATACGGAAGGCGGCGCTCCGTACGCGGATCCGCAGTACGCCGAACAATTTCGCGTGAACGCGTTTTTCGTGGGGGGCAACATTCGTGATGCCGTCAACCATGCGCGTGCAGATTACATTCCGGTGTTTCTATCTGAGATTCCGGCGCTCTTTCGACAAAATGTTCTGCCGGTTGATGTGGCTTTGATAAGCGTCTCACCGCCCGATAAACACGGTTTCTGTTCGCTCGGAACTTCCGTGGACATATCACGAGCCGCCGTTGACTGCGCAAAGCTTGTCATCGCCCAGATAAATCCTAATATGCCGCGGACCTTGGGCGATGCTCTGCTTCACGTTAGCGAGATCGATCACATGGTTGCCGTTAACGATCCGATACCGGAAGTGCCTGTGCCGAACCTTAACGAGGCCGATGTAGCGATCGGTAAGTATGTCGCCGAACTGATCGACGACGGAGCAACATTGCAGATGGGGATCGGTTCGATTCCAAATGCCGTACTTGCATCGCTGGGGAATCACAAGGACCTTGGGATCCACACCGAGATGTTTTCCGACGGGGTGATCGACCTGGTCGAGAAGGGAATTGTTACCGGCTCAAAAAAGGCGAAACATCCAGGCAAGATCGTCGCAGGTTTCGTAATGGGCACACGTAGACTGTATGACTTTATCGACGACAATCCGCAAGTCTTAATGCTGGATATCGGCTACGTCAACGACACGTCCGTGATACGGCGGAACCCGAAAGTTACTGCGATAAACAGTGCGATCGAGGTGGACCTTACCGGCCAGGTATGTGCGGACTCGATCGGCACACTGCAGTTTTCCGGTGTCGGAGGCCAAATGGATTTCATACGAGGCGCTTCGCTTTCTGATGGCGGAAAGCCGATCATCGCACTTCCATCGGTTACGTCTCGCGGCGAGAGCAAGATCGTTCCATTCCTGAAGCAGGGTGCCGGTGTCGTTACGACCCGCGCGCATGTTCATTACATCGTAACGGAACACGGCGTCGCATATTTATATGGTAAAAATCTTCGGCAGCGGGCTTGGGCGTTGATCGAGATCGCGCATCCGTCACATAGGGAAGCACTTGAAAAGGAAGCTCTAAAACGCTTTGGGCGGGGCTAATTAACATGGTACTTGGCGTGTGATATTCTACTTTTTTATTGAATCGTTCCAGAGGACTCATACATATGTCAGACAAAACACAAGCAGTAATTATCAGTGCGGCACGTACACCGACCGGGAAGTTTCAAGGACTTTTGAAAGGGTTCACGGCTCCGGAGCTTGGTGCCATTGCGATCAAGGAAGCAGTAAAACGTTCAGGGGTCGATGAAGATAAGATCGATGAAGTAATCATGGGCTGCGTCGTTCAGGCGGGCATCGGACAGGCGCCTGCTCGACAGGCCGCTTTAAAGGCAGGATTACCGCCGACGGTTTCGGCATTGACCGTGAACATGGTGTGCGGCTCAGGTTTGAGGGCGGTTGCTCTTGCCGGACAGTCGGTTCAGCTTGGCGATTCGGATTTCGTCGTCGCCGGCGGTATGGAATCAATGTCCAATATTCCTTACGCGCTTCAGACCGCTCGCGACGGCTTCCGTATGGGTAACCAAGTCGCGACCGATCTGATGATCCATGACGGCCTTTGGTGCCCGTTCGAGAACTGGCATATGGGCAATACCGGTGAGGTCGTTGCAGAAAAACATCAGATCACCCGTGAAACCCAGGACGAATTCGCCTTTAATTCCCATCGTAAGGCTGCGGAAGCACAAGCCGAAGGTCGATTTAAGGACGAGATAATCCCGGTTGAGATACCCCAAAAGAAGGGCGATGCGATAACGCTCGATTATGACGAGCCGGTTAGGCCCGACACGACCGTCGAGACCCTCGGAAAACTTAAGCCTGCGTTTAAAAAAGATGGTGGCACGGTGACCGCGGGGAATGCGCCCGGCGTGAATGACGGTGCGTCGGCTCTCGTCGTTACGTCCAGCGAAAAGGCTGCTGATCTAGGTATCGAACCGCTCGGCAGGATCGTATCATACGCTGTGTCCGGAATTGAGCCGAAACTGATCATGCTCGCTCCGGTCGAGGGCGTAAGGCGTGCAGCTGCAAAGGCAGGTTGGGCACTCGAGGACGTCGAGCTTTTCGAGTTAAATGAAGCGTTCTCTGTTCAAGCTCTTGGAGTAATGAAGGAGCTCGGCATTGACCCTGAACGCGTTAACGTGAACGGCGGAGCGGTAGCGTTAGGCCACGCGATCGGTAATTCCGGTGGACGCGTCCTTACGACGCTGCTCTATGAAATGAAGCGGCGTGGTGCAAAACGCGGTATAGCCGGTCTTTGCCTAGGTGGCGGCAACTCGGTTGCAATGGCTGTAGAGAGAGCCTGAGGCCGATACGCAAATTCCGGAACTTTTAGCGTTCTAGCCTGGGAGAATTAAATGCAAGCACGAGAACACACCAATCTTCTTAGCATTTTTGCATGGGTATACGCTGGCCTTCAGGGGCTCTTCGTGCTGTTCTTCTTCCTTATGGTATTGCTGTACGGGGGCATCGGTGTCGCTTCGGCTGCGACCGCAAGAAGCTCGGATATGGTGGGTCTCGTGTTTATTGCTGTTTTCGCCTTGCTCTTTGTCGCCATAGCTCTATTTGGCATTGCATGCATGGTCGCGAATATCCAAATGGGAAGGCGGCTTCGCAGCCATAACCCGCCAACTCAAAAGCGGATGATTGTGACATCTGTTCTGAATTCGGTCAGCTGGGTGTGTGGCGGAATGTTTCTTATGCCATTCGGCATTGCTTTGGCAGTGTACGGGTTATGGTTTGCCTTATCCGATACTGGCAAGGCTTATCTCGAAGGACGCGAGACCGCACCTGCTTTCGCGTTTCCGGGCGAATCGCAAGCTTATCCAGTGAATGCACCTGCCGACCAGATCACGTCACCAAAACCCTATCGTTGGCAGCAATAAATCTCAGACGTAAATAGTAAGGGGTGGTCTTCAGGACCGCCCATTTTGTTTTAAATATCGCTATTCGATATTCTTGACGTCTGGCAATTCAACTACTTTCAAAGGATCAATATCTGATGTCTGAAATAATTGGTGTAATTGGCGCCGGTACAATGGGTAACGGCATAGCTCAAACTGCGGCCTCTACAGGCTTTGATGTCGTGTTATCCGACGTCAATTCGGAATACGTTGACAGGGGAATCGCAAACGTTAGTAAGAGTCTTGATCGGTTCGTTAAGAAAGAAACGATGACCGAAACAGAAAAGGAAGCTGTCCTCAGCCGTATCAAGCCCTCGACGGACCTTAATGACCTTAAAGATTGTACATTGGTCGTAGAGGCCGCAACCGAGAATTTAGCTATAAAGAAGCAGATCTTCGAACAACTTGACTCGATCTGCTCGGCGACCGCAATACTGTCGTCAAATACCTCGTCGATCTCGATCACAAAGATAGCAGCGGTCACGAAGCGCCCTGAAAACGTTATCGGGATGCACTTCTTCAATCCCGTTCCGCTGATGAAGCTTGTTGAAGTGATCCGCGGCATTGCAACGTCTGATGAGACATATGCAAAGGTCAAGGGACTCTCTGAGAGCTTTGGCAAGACGCCGGTAGAATGCAATGACTATCCGGGTTTTGTCTCTAACCGCGTCCTGATGCCAATGATCAACGAGGCGATCTTTGCTCTGCACGAAGGCGTCGCGAGCAAGGAGGCCATAGACGAGATTATGAAGCTCGGGATGAATCATCCGATGGGGCCGCTGACACTCGCAGATTTCATCGGGCTCGATGTATGTTTGGCGATCCTCAATGTCCTTCACGACGGACTCGGCGATCCTAAATATAGGCCCTCGCCACTGCTCAAGAAATATGTTGACGCCGGGTGGTTGGGACGAAAAAGCGGCAAAGGATTTTACGATTATCCGGCTAAGTAAAATTTGCTCGTCTTAGATCGGTGCGTTTCGCATCAAAGTTCGTGCGTGTCGTAACGAATTACTTCCGGTCGCCCGCGGGATCGTTGCACAATCATCTAGAAAGTATGAAAAAGATCAGTCTCGCAATTTCTCTGCTGACCGCCCTAACCCTCGCGGCTTCAGCTCAACTCAACGTCCCGCCGCTCGAGATAAAGGAACGCACCCTGGCGAACGGAATGCGTGTCGTCACGCACCGTGACACTTCTAGCCCGACCGTCTCGATCCATGTCTGGTACGACGTTGGCGGAAAGAATGATCCCATCGGAAAATCGGGCTTCGCTCACATGTTCGAGCATATGATGTTCAAAGCTACAAAGAACATGCCGAATGAGAAGTTCGATCGTCTCACAGAGGATGTCGGCGGCTTTAATAATGCCTCCACCTGGCCCGATTTCACTAACTACTATCAGGTAGTCCCGTCCAACCATCTTGAGGTACTCTTGTGGGCAGAGGCGGACCGGATGGTGAATCTGAACGTCGACCAGGCTAGTTTTTCCTCTGAGAGAGACGTCGTCAAGGAAGAATTTCGTCAAGGGGTCTTGGCAAATCCCTACGGAAGGTTTTTCGAGATGGTCGACAGTCTTTCATATCAAAAACATCCCTATAAACGCGGAGTTATCGGCAACCTGGACGAGCTCAATGCGGCAACGCCTGCTGACGCCGACAAGTTCTATAAGGATTTCTACCGTCCGGACAATGCCGTATTGATCGTCGTAGGCGACTTCGATGAAAAGCAGTTGAATGCATGGGTCGATAAATATTTTGGCTCCATAAAGCGGCCCGGTGAACCGATCAAGCGCGTTTCCGGTACTGAACCGGATTGGACTTCGGAACGGCGCTACACCGAGTTCGGGCCGATAGTACCGTTTCCCGCCGTTGCAATAACCTATCTCGCTCCTCCGTCACGTCACAGCGATGTTCCGGCCTTGCGAATTGCTCAGAGCGTACTCTCAGGCGGCGAAAGTTCCCGTCTGTATCTTGAGCTGGTCCGAAACCAAAAGATAGCCCAGGAAGCTTCATTCAATGCCGATATCCGCGTCGACAAAGGTTTGCTGACCTTTATGGGAATAGGCTCTGATACGGGGACCTCCGAGTCGATGGAAAAAGCATTCCTGGCGGAGCTCAAAAAGATGCGGGACGCTCCGGTCACAAGCAAAGAACTTGATAAGGCGAAGAATCAGCTGATCGCTCGTGCTATTCGCCAGCGAGAGGATAACGACGGACGCGCGATAATCATCGAACGGGCAGTTGCGTACCTAGGCGATCCGAAGGCCGTTAATGACGAAGTCGCAAAACTGCAGGCTGTAACCGCTGCCGACGTTCAGCGGGTTATGAAAGATTATTTCAAGGATAATAACCGCGTCGTGATCTATTACAATCAGGAAAATAAGGTGGAAGGAGTGCAGAACTAAATGCTAAGGAAGAGATATAACGGATCCGGCTCGGTTCTCCTCCGGATCATTTCCTGTATCGTATTTTTTTCGGTAACCGTGATCGGTCAGGAACCGAAACCCGGTCCGACGCGGACCGCTGCTGTTCCGGCGGTCAAGGAGACCAAGCTTAAGAACGGTTTGACCGTCGCGGTAGTTGAAAAGAGAAATGTACCGCTTGTAACGGTCCAACTCCTGGTCCGTTCCGGTGCTTCATCAGACGAAATGGAGAAGGCGGGACTTGCAGACTTGACCGCCACAATGCTTACCAAAGGCACTAAGACGAGAACTGCAACGCAGATAGCTGAGGAAATGGAATTTCTCGGTGGATCGCTGGGCTCCGGTGCCGGATGGGACAATTCATCTGTGTCGATCTCGGTAACCTCAGACAAGCTCGCCCAGGCGATGGCGATAATGTCCGAGGTCGTGATTGATCCGACCTTTCCGCAAGCGGAACTCGACCTACTACGTTCGCAGGCCCTCGACGGTTTGACTTACAATCTTACGCAGCCCGGTTTCCTTACTAATTACGTAGCCAGCGTATACTCACTAAAAGAAATCCCTTCCGGTGGCACTCCTGAAAGCCTTGCAGCTATAACTCGTGCCGATATCGAAGGCTCCTACCGCGGTAATTTCTTACCTAGAAATTCAATCTTGATATTTGCGGGTGATATTACATCCGCTGATGCCGTTAAGATGGCGGATACATATTTCGGACGTTGGGTAAGGCCTGATCCGGAAAAGGGGTTTGCAGCGATGGAGGAGGGAGATCCATCGAACAAGACGCCCACAAATAGAATATTGGTCATTGATCTTCCCAATTCGGGACAGGCTTCTGTAAGTTACGTACGTCCTGCTGGTTTTGGCCGAGAAGCTGAGGACGGCGCGCCTGACGCTCGTTATTATGCCGCTTCAACACTCAACTCATTGTTCGGGGGTGGTTACTCGTCCCGACTTAATCAAGAGATCAGAATAAAGCGCGGCCTCAGCTACGGAGCGGGAAGTTCATTTGCCTGGCGTTATGATAAAGCTAACTTTTCGACTCGCACCCAGACCAAGAATGAGTCCGCCGCAGAGGTTGCCGAGCTCCTTCTTTCCGAAATAAATCGGCTGATCGATGGTGCGATCCCCGCTTCCGAGCTTGATCCGCGTAAGGCAGTGCTCACCGGTGGATTTAGCCGCAACATCGAAACGACCCGCGGATTGGTCAATGCCCTTGCTGACCTTTACACATTCGACATACCGACTAGCGAACTGAACCGATACATGACAAGCGTAAACGCTGTGACTGATAAGGAGATCCGCGATCTTGCTAAAGGGCACTTGCTTGGCGGCGACATAATTATCGTTGGCGACTATGCCAAGTTCAGAGAAGATCTTGCAAAACGTTTTCCGAATATCAAACCTGACGTCATACCGGTCGCTGAGCTCGATATTACTAAGCCGAATCTGCGAAAGTAGACGCTAGCTCTCAGTATCAGCAGCAATACACGAAAGCCGTGAAACTTGTTACTCTTTAGGTACAAGGCTCACGGCTTCTTTATGCATCGAAATCTCCGTACTTTCATCGACGCTCTTCGAAATGAGGGCGAGATAATCGAGATCTCTACCGAGGTCGATCCGTATCTTGAACTAGCGGAGATCCACCGGCGCGTGATCGACGATCAAGGTAAGGCTCTTCTTTTCACCAACGTTAAAGGTTCCACCTTTCCGGTCGTCACAAACCTGTTCGGCACCGTCAGACGGATAGAGATCGCATTTGGAAAGCGGCCGCTCGATTTCGTAAAGCGAGCCGTCGAGATGGTGGACATCGTCTTACCGCCAAAGCTAGGAAAGCTATGGAACTATCGCGATATGGGAGCTACGGCTCTTCGTCTTGGAACGAAGAAGGTGCGAAACGCTCCTGTCCTCGAGTCTCGGCAGAAAGAGGTAGATCTTGATAAGCTGCCCTTGCTCCAGCTTTGGCATGAGGACGGCGGGCATTTCGTTACCTTGCCGCTTGTCTATACCGAGAGCCCTCTATCGGGCAAGCCCAATCTCGGAATGTACCGTATCCAGCGATACGATAAGATGACCACGGGCATACATTGGCAGATTGGGAAGGGCGGCGGTTTTCATTATTTCGAGGCCGAAAAGCAGAACGCGGCATTGCCGGTCACAATATTCCTTGGCGGACCGCCGGCGATGATACTTTCCGCGATCGCTCCGCTTCCCGAAGACGTTCCTGAGCTGATGCTGGCCTCATTGCTCTCGGGATCGAAGATCGCAACGGCCGACAATCCGATCATTGGCCATCATCGGCTTATCGCCGAATCCGAGTTTGCTATCTGCGGCCACGTTCCGCCCGCTGAACGCCGTCCCGAAGGCCCCTTCGGCGATCATTACGGTTATTATTCTTTAACGCACGATTATCCGGTGTTTCACGCGGATGCTGTCTTTCACCGCAAGGACGCTATCTACCCTGCAACTGTCGTAGGTAAGCCGCGGCAAGAAGATTTCTTCATTGGCGACTATCTGCAGGAACTCCTTTCTCCGCTTTTCCCGATGGTTATGCCTGCGGTTCGCGATCTGTGGAGCTACGGCGAGACCGGGTTTCATTCCCTTGCGGCTGCAGTAGTAAAAGAGCGTTATGGCCGCGAGGCTCTTTCCGCAGGTTTCCGCATTCTCGGCGAGGGTCAGCTTGCACTTACGAAGTTTCTGCTTTTGACGGACAAGCCTCAAGACCTGCGTGACTTCAGATCTCTTTTTCAACATATCCTCGAGCGTGTCGAATGGCATCGCGACCTGTTTATCTTTTCACAGACCGCGTTCGACACGCTGGATTACGCGAGCGGCAAGATAAATCATGGCAGCAAAGCGATCCTTATGGGCACCGGCGACCAAAAAAGGGAACTCGCACGTGAATTCTCGGGCGATCTTCCAAAAGGTGTTCTAAAGGCTCGCCCGTATTGCGGCGGATGCCTGGTAGTCGAGGCCGATTCGTACGAGAGCGATAAAGATCTCGGCGAACGCATAGCCGGTTCCGGCAGGTTCGACGCGTGGCAGGTGGTGATTCTCCACGATGACGTCTCGTTTGCTGATTCCACTGAGAAATTTCTCTGGGCTACCTGGACACGTTTTAACCCGGCGACCGACATCTATGCGAAAGCTGTCAACGTCAAGAATAATCACATCGGTTACGAAGCCCCGATCGTGATCGATGCCCGTATGAAGCCCTGGTATCCTGGCGTGGTCGAGGTACGTGACGACATTGCTAAGCTTGTCGACAGACGTTGGGCGGAGTATTTCGGGAAATAGTGCTTATCAATGAAGAAGTGGCTCAAGCGGATCGGTCTTTTTACCAGCGTACTCGCTCTTCTAATTGCGATTTTTCTCTCTTACGCGTATTTCATCGAACCGCGGCAGTTTGTTGTCGTCAATGAAACCCTCGCGGTTCCGCATTGGAGCCCCAACCTTAACGGGCTTCGCGTCGTAACGATCGCAGACATTCACACCGGATCCAACTACGCTCCACCCGAACGTCTTCGTTATGTGGTCGAGCAGGCAAACGCCCAAAACCCTGACATTATCGTGCTCTTGGGCGACTATGTCAGCGAACGCCGCTGGGATAGCGACGCTCGAAACAAGCCCGAGGGTACCGATCGGACCGAGCTTAAGATCCCTGTAGATGAGATAGCTCAGAATCTGAAAGGTTTCCGTGCGAAATACGGTGTCTTCGCCATCATCGGGAACCATGACTGGTACCACAACGAACCGAACATTCACCGCAAGCTCGAGCAGGTCGCCGGCATCAATGTTTTGCAGAATGAGATAGCCGAGATTCCCGTCAATGGAGAAACCTTACGCATTTGGGGCATAGAAGATTGGTACAGGAACCGCCAGGTGCCCGCCGAGCCATTCGATGCAGCCGCTGAGAAACGCAATATCATCGCGCTGACGCACAATCCGGATTCCTCGCTGCACACTCCCGCAGGCTTTTCGATAATGTTTTCCGGCCACACACACGGCGGACAGCTTAATTGGCCACTTTTCGGGCCGATCGCGGTTTTTAACGATCACAGGTTCATGGATGGGCACGTTGTTGTGGACAACAAGCACGTTTACGTCTCGAGCGGAGTCGGCACCAGCGTGTTGCCGTTTCGTTTCCGCGTACCGCCTGAGATCAATGTCATAACCCTAACCTCACTCGGCGAACAATGATCAGACGTTCTCGGAACTACATCCTCGCCGGGTTCGCGATCGCTCTGCTTTTGCTCGGTTATTCCTATTTCGTCGAGCCGAACCGGCTGGTCGTTAATGAACACCTGCTCGAGCTGCCCGCACTTGACCCGGCTTTTGACGGATTGCGAATTGCTGCGATCTCCGACATCCACGGCGGGTCTAACGGCAGCTCGCCTGCGAACATTTCCCGCATGGTCGAGCGTGTAAATGCGCTTGATGCGGACATTGTCGTCATACTCGGCGATTACGTCGCTCACGGGGCGGCGTGGCCGAGCAAACCTCTCGAGATCGAAGAGGTTGCCGAGCTTATACGTCCGCTTAGGTCGCGTTACGGCGTCTTTGCCGTGCTCGGGAATCACGATGGCTTTTATGGAATTGATCGTGTTGCACGTGCATTAAAGAACGCCGGGATCAATGTGCTGCAAAACGAGATAGCTGCGATCGAACACAACGGGAAGACACTGCGGCTGCTCGGCCTGAAAGACCATATGCAGCTTAATTCCTGGTACACGTACGATCAGGATATGAAAAAGCTATTCGCTGCGGACGGCCGCCGCGGCGATATCATCGTGCTTCAGCACAGCCCTGACATATTTCAGGTGATCAATCACTATAAGAATCCCGGCGAGGACTTCAGACTGATGATCGCCGGCCATTCCCACGGCGGACAGATCTGGCTTCCTATTCTCGGGCCGCCGATGGTGCCGTCGTCGTTCGGCCATAAATACGCTGCCGGCCACGTGAAAGAACACGGCAAGGATATGTTCGTCACGACCGGCCTTGGGACGAGCATTTTGCCCTTCAGGTTCATGGTCCCGCCGGAGGTCGCGGTACTGACGCTCAAACGCGCGGACTAGCGCAGCATTTTCTTCACGCGGCCGAGCTTGCCGTCGTTCGGCGCGGGCTCTATGCCCAATATCCTGCACATCAATTCATAAACATCGACGTTGGGGAAGGCTTCTGCGGTGAACGATCGCTTGAACGCACGCCCGTGTGCCACAAACATCGCTCGCATCGAATCAAGATCATTGTCATAGCCGTGCCCGCCGTGCGGCCTGTCGATGCCGCCGCGTTTCAGCATCTCCGCATAGCGGTCCTTGCTTGAGATTATCCAACCTTCGTCCGCCGAACAGACGATAGGTGCAACACGTTTGCCGTTCCTGTAGTTAAGCCTTTCCGGTATGTCCGCCTTTTTCCAGCACCTCATGTTCCTGGCCTTTCCGAGTTTCGCGATAAGCTCGTCGTCTTTGCCCGGTTTGGGAAATATCTGCAGTATCTCAAACGTCCAAATGATGCGTTCGGTATCGTTAAGGTCAATGTGGTCATCGACTAGCACGACATTACGCCAGTTCGTCTCGGCCATGCCGTGATCAGAAAAAAGTATCAGGTTGACCTTGCCAAACACTTCTCGCTCCTTCAGCCCGCGGACGAGACGTTCGATCATCGCGTCGACCTTTTGCACAGCGGCGTATGTTTCGGGGGCGTTCGGGCCGTAGTCGTGGCCTGCCGTGTCAATATCGTGAAAATAGAGCGTGATAAATTGCGGCCGCTCGCGTTTTGGCAGGTCGAGCCACCTCAGAACCTGATCAACGCGTTCCTCACGCGGCTTATCATGATCGTAACGGTACCAATACGTCGGATGTTTTCCGCCGATCGCGGTCTCGGTGCCCGGATAAAACATCGCAGCGGTACGGATATTATTCTTTTCAGCCGTGACCCATATAGGTTCGCCCAGCCACCAACGCGAGTTCTCCACCTCTTCACGCTTGCTCATCGTGAATAGAGTGTCGAAATCCCAGACGTTGTTCTCGACCAGCCCGTGATTGGCCGGATACAGGCCCGTTGCGACCGTGTAAAAGTTCGGGAACGTCTTTGTCGGGAACGAAGGCGTCATCCATCGGGCACGAACGCCGCTCTTTGCGAGCGAGTTGATCGTGGCAGGGCTGTGCTTCTGAAAATAATCAAAACGAAAGCCATCGATCGCTATCAGGATCACCGTAGTGTCGAGATCGTTGATCGGCTTCTGTGACGGGGCTGCGCTCGCCGCCCCGATCACTACCAACACGAGCAGCAGCAACCGCTGTTTGAGATGAATGTTCGTCATAATGCCCTGCATTTGCTCTGATCAGGCCCGCACACTTAATTTCCCGGCTGGGCGACATCGATCTCCGCCTTGATGGAATTCGCGATGTAGCATTGTTCGTGGGCGGCGTGATGCAGGTCTGCGATCTCGGCGTCCGTAGGTTGCTTGTCGCCGGCCCATTCGATCACGGGATCGAGGATTATCTTCGAAATGTACTGCCGTCCGTTCGCATCGGCGGTCATTTCGCCCGCGGCTTCGTCCGTGTAGGAATCAATGCGAAAGCCCGCCTTTGCCGCCAGCCACAGAAAGGTCAGCATATGACACGACGAAGCCGACGCGACCAGAGCCTCTTCCGGATCGACGGCCGCCGCAACCGAAAAGGGAAGCGGAACGGCGTGGACCGAGCTCGATGCAGGCACGCTCACGCCCTCGTCAAACTCCCACACGTGCCCGCGTGAGTACCTGTTTCGAGTAAACGTCTCCGGCGAATCCGATCGCCAACTGATCTTCGCTTTATAAATGGCCATTGCGCTCGTGTATCACTCACATTAATCCCGAACTTTGTTCGCCGGGGACATTGGCGCGATAAAAAATCATAGCCTCGATCGCACCTTCGTCATCATCTGCAGCATTTCTGCCCTTTTTCTCAGATCAATACGCAGAGCCCCGAGACTCACGGTCTCCATTTTGTCAGAAACATTCTCAACCGCTCATTTAAGATTGCAACAATAAGCTCCATCGGGTAAAAGATAATCCGTAACCGAGGATCTTCCAAGTGTGTAGACCGTTCGACGAGATATCTCGATGGGTCCGGCGATGATAAATATGCAGCGATACGCAGCTCTCATTTTTTGCATGCTCGCGATCAGTGCAGCCCGTGCTCAGAGCGGCGCGACGCCGCCTGAGCGAGAAATTGCTTCGATCCGACCCGCGGGCCGCTATCTAAAGACAAAGGATATTCGCATTTACTATCGCGAGTGGAACCGCGAAGGCAAACAGCCGATCATCCTGCTGCACGGTCTGTTCGACACTTCCGAAACGTGGGCCGCGGTGGGTTCTTCGCTTGCGACACGCGGCTACAGGGTCATTGCGCCTGACCGACGCGGTTCGGGGCAGACGACAAAGCCGTCGACCGGTTATGATGTTGCGACGCTTGGTAGTGATTTGTTGCATCTGGCAAGCGCTTTGAATCTGCGTGAGGTCATTGTTGTCGGACATTCTGCCGGCGCTGCGGCGGCGATGTCTGCGGCGGCTGCCGAGCCAGATATGCTACGCTCGATCATACTAGTCGACGGCGGATTTTGGCCAAAACAGCCGGCAAGCGAAGGCGAGGCCATCGCACAACCTACTTGCTCGACCAATCGCAAACGCTGTGAAAGGGCTGCAGCGATCGAAAAGGGGAGCCGCGACCACGACCCTGACGAACTTTATCCGAAAATAACCATACCAACGCTTCTGATCGTGGCAATTCCGGACGATGTTTCAAATCAAATATCAGCTGCCGATCTCACGGAAGCCAAAACGCATGCCGAGAACGTTGCGAAACAGAAACTGAAACGCGGAAGCGTTCTCTTCGTCCACAGTTCGGGCCATTGGATACAGAAAGACCGTCCCGAAGCGCTTGTGAATGCCATTGTGGACTTCGCAGTAGGCGTCGGGCGCCCGCAATAGATCGCATGCCAACTATTAATGATCTGCTTATCTACAGGCCCGCGAAGGAGACTCGTCGGTCACGGAATTATTTGCCGGGTAACCGTTCCTTGATCGCGATGCAACCGGATCGTTGTAGCCGTTGAGGCTTTTTTGTCGCGTAGCGACCAGGTCATTGTAGCCGTGGGTGACAACCCACGGTTGGGCCGCCAAACATCGGCGTCGCGTCAGCGACGATTGATCTCCGTAGGTATTCTTATGTCGCGTAGCGACCAGGTCATTGTAGCCGTGGGTGACAACCCACGGTCAGGCCGCCAAACATCGGCGTCGCGTCAGCGACGGTTCATCGCCGTAAACCACGACCGACGTTGATCTACGGTGAATCGTCGCGATGCGACGGGGCCGCGCGTCCAACATTCCGTGGGTTATCACCCACGGCTACCATCAAGCGTCGCGATGCGGCGCGATCTCACACCATCTCAAACCTCATTCGCCGCGTTCGACGTCTCATTACGCTTACAACGGCCGTGATCACGTTGATCTTGCCCTTGATCACCGTCAACTCGGGCTTCGTCACCGCGATGTTGGCCCACAATACGCTCAACCTGGCCTTATTCACGCTGAACTTGGGCAAGATCACGTTCATCTTGGCTCTGATCACGCTCAACTTGGGCAAGATCACGTTCATCTTGCCCTTCACCAAAAATAATAAGGCCAAGTTAGAAGCTAACAAGCCCTTCACCAAAAATAATACGGCCAAGCTAGAAGCTAACAAGCCCTTCACCAAAAATAATAAGCTCAAGTTAGAAGCTAACAAGCCCTTCACCAAAAATAATAAGCCCAAGTTAGAAGCTAACAAGCCCTTCACCAGAAATAATATTGGCGACACAGGCGGAAACCCGCGCGGTAGCAAGGGTGTTCTTGCCTTTAATATCGCTGATTCCCCCGAGACGGGAAAAACACACTCCCTACCGGTCGTGTTTCTGCCTGTGTTGGGCTGCCATGCGTGACGGTCTGTTTCTTCTTCTGTGTCTTCAGTGGCAAACAAACATCGAACATAGATCACGCAGACCTATTACGCAGGAACCACAGAACAGAAGCCGCTGCAGCACAATTGGGTCATCGCACGATCAACAACCTCAACCGCCTGTCGCGGCCTGTGGGTTGCCGAATCCACCAAAAAAGAGCGCCTGATAGGCGCTCTTTCATTATTTTCCGTTAAGATCGTTGTGAAGCCAGACCCGAATTTCCTAAGGTCGCAGGCGATACAGCATTCTCGGGAAGGGAATTGTTTCCCGGACGTGTTCTATGCCGCACATCCAGGCGACGGTGCGTTCGATGCCCATTCCGAAGCCGGCATGCGGGACGCTGCCGTAGCGGCGGAGGTCGAGATACCATTCGAATATCTCTTGCGGCAGGCCGTGGTGCTTGAGCTGCGATTCGAGATACTCGAGCGAGGTCGCGCGTTCGCCGCCGCCGATGATCTCGCCGTAGCCTTCAGGAGCGAGCAGGTCGATGCCGAGCGCACATTCGGGGCGATCTTTGTCGACCTCAAAGTAAAAGCCTTTGATCGCGGTGGGGAAGTGGTGCACAAAGACCGGCAGGCCGAACTGTTTCGAGAGATACGTCTCGTCAGGCGAGCCGAAATCGCCGCCCCATTCAAAATTGTTCTCAAGCTCGCCTTTCGCGTGGCCTTCCTGCAGCATCTTGACCGCGTCATCGTAATGCAGACGCGGGAACGGGCCCTTGATGGCTTCGAGCACGGCGGTATCGCGTTCGAGAGCGGCAAGCTCAAGCTTGCGGTCGTTCAACACCCGGTCAACGATGAAAAGTATCAGGCCTTCGCCGAGGTCCATCATGTCTTCATAGCCGGCGTAAGCGACCTCAGGCTCGACCATCCAGAATTCGGTCAGGTGTCGGCGGGTCTTCGACTTCTCGGCACGAAAGGTGGGGCCAAATGCGTAGGACTTACCGAAGGCCGCAGCCGTAGCTTCGTTGTAAAGCTGGCCGGACTGCGTTAGATACGCTTTATCATCGCCGAAGTAATCGACCTCAAAGAGCGTCGTAGTGCCCTCGCACGCGGCCGGCGTGAAGATCGGCGTGTCAGCAAGCGTGAAGCCGTTCTCGTCAAAGTAATCGCGGACCGCTTTGATGACGGTGTGACGGACCTTTAGCACCGCATGCTGTTTCTTGGACCGGATCCACAGATGGCGGTGGTCCATCAGGAACTCGGTACCGTGCTCTTTGGGCGTGATCGGATAGTCATGAACGTTCTGCAGCACTTCAAGCCCGGTGACGTCAAGCTCAACGCCTATCGGCGAGCGAGCATCTTCTTTGACAGTCCCGGTTACAATGATCGAAGATTCCTGCCCGACAGACTTAGCGGTATCAAAAAGCTCTTCGTTATTAGGTTTGAAGACGACGCACTGGACCGTGCCCGTACCGTCACGAAGCTGCAGGAAAACGAGCTTACCGCTCGAACGCGAGTTGTAAAGCCAGCCTTTCAGGGTGACCTCATCGCCAACATGGTTTCTTAGTTCGTTAATATATATCTGACGCATTTACCTTATTTTACTGACTTTTCGCAAAAGTAAGATTGTAGCGGAAAAGGGTAGTGCGGCAAAAGAGGGGGTAGATCTGCGGCGGCAACTCTACGGGTTCTGAGACCTGAGGCGATTCAAAAGCGTCGCAAACCTGGGATCGGAACGAATATCATCATACCAGGGATGAACATCCAGCGACGCAAGGGTTATGCTTTGCTCAGCGACACCCTTTTCTAGCCAGAAGAATGCCTCATCGTGATCGCCGAGCGCTATTTGCGGTACTGCAAAGTGAAAGCTCGAAACGTACTCCCGGGCGGCCTGTTGCTTAAGCTCATCGATCAATTTTAAAGCTTCGTCTCGCTGCCCGGTCTTTGCGAGAGCATAGGCCAAATGAGATTTGGCGTTCGGAGCTCCGTTGCTAACTTCGATAGCTTTTCGGAATGTCGCAACAGCTTCGGTGTTCTGACCTTTCAATGTCTGAGCGAAACCCAGATATCCAAGCGGCACAAACAGCGCCGGGTCCATTTCATGAGCGCGAGTGAATATTTCGACGGCTTCATCTGTGCGTCGGCCAAAGGCGTATGCTACCCCGAGATCCGTAGTGATAATAGACGACAACGGATCGAGTTCCTGAGCCTTCTTGCCTTCCGCGATCGCTTCATCGAATCGTTTGGTGTAGGTAAGCAGCACGCAAAGGGCGTGGTGGGCCTCAGCATTATTCGGATCGAGTTCGATCGCACGACGAAACTCCTGTTCCGCGGGAGGTCCCGACTGAAACTTTCCTGATGCAACATGGGCCTCGGCCAGAGAGTCGTCAAGCTCGACGGCACGCATGGCTGCCGCACGAGCTTTTGGCTCGTACTCTGTACGCGGGGCGATGTTGTACAGATCATATGAATCGTACGTCAGCGCGAGGCCGGCATATGCCAGCGCGTAGTTCGGGTCCTTTTCGATGGCCTTATTGAAAAAGTCGATCGCCTGCAATACATTGCTGCGGCCGCCTTTGTGAGCGTAGAACTGCCCTCTAAGATAAAGCTGAAGGGCTTCGGGATCGGCAGTGTGGGTCTTCGTTACTCTTGCCGTATCAGCGGCGGAGAGCTTATTTTTCAGCTTACCTGAGACGTCGCGTGCGATATCCTTCTGCAGGGCAATAAGATCGGACTGCTCTTTGTTATACGACGTGCTGAAGATCACGTCCTCGGTTTCGGTATCGACCACTTCAACAATGACACTCGTCCGCCCGTCGCGCTGGGCCACGCGGCCATTGATGATCGCCTGCACGCTAAGCTCGCGGCCGATCGCTTTAGGATCGATGTCTTTGCCTTTGTATCGAAAGACCGATGTGCGGGCCTTTACCTTAATGTTGGGAAGTTCTGACAGACTGCTGATGAGAGTGTCGGTCATGCCGTCACTAAGGTACTCGATATCAGGATTACCACTTTCATTTACAAAGGGCATCACTGCGACCGAGCGGATCTCTCCAACTGAAAATACCGAGCCTTGCCACAAAAAGTATCCACCAACGCCAATAGTAACCAGCAGAAGACCGAGAGCCGCGACTGCCGGCCAACCGCGATACCATTGAGCGGGTGAGTTTGTGGTTTCGGCCGTTGTATTGCCGCCGCCCCCTGTTGTCTGCTGCAACAACACGGTCTGATTCTCGCTATCCGGCTGCCGACGTCTTTCAAAGGATGAACCTGAGACCTGATTGGCCAACTTCTTCAGGTCTTCCTCAGCTTCGCGAACCGATTGATATCGATCCTCACGACGCTTTTCGAGCATTTTTGAGGTGATCCGTCCGATCTCATCCGGAACTCCCGAAACGCAGGCATTGATCGGTTCCGGTTCGCGATCCACGAGGTTTGCAAAAGTCTCGGGCATCGAGTTGCCGGCGAACGGCGCCTTTCCTGTGATCATTTCGTAGATCACAGCACCGAAACTGAAAATGTCCGTGCGTTCATCGACCTTTTCGCCGCGGGCCTGTTCGGGAGACATATAATTGACCGTACCGAGAATGATTCCCGAAACCGTCTCGGCGCTCTCGTTGAGCGCCGGTAACCCACCCGGGCGATCCTCGATGAGCTTCGCGAGTCCGAAGTCCAGAACTTTGACATAACCATCGTCACGCACAATGATGTTTTCCGGCTTGATGTCCCTATGCACAATACGGGCCTTATGTGCTGCGGCAAGTGCCCCTGCTATCTGCCGTGAGACGTCGAGCACGGTACGAAGATCGGGCTGGTCGGTCCTGAGCTTGTCTCGGAGCGTGACGCCCTCGATATATTCACTGACAATGTATGGTGAACCCTCGAATTCACCGATCTCGTAAATGGTAAGTATATTCGGATGATTCAGTGCAGAAGCAGCCTTTGCTTCGCGTGCAAAACGCTGGACGTTATCCTCGTGCCGTTCGTTTTGCGAGTGAAGCACCTTGATCGCGACAGCCCGATCGAGTTCGCGGTCACGAGCCAGATAGACACTCCCCATACCGCCCTCACCGAGTTTTCTTACTATCTCGTAACGACCGATCATCTCGCCTTTTTCCAATGTCTTAATGCGAAGTGTCGGCCGGCCGAATGCGGGAACTTCCAAGAAGCTGTCAGCCTTTTCAAAGGACGAGAGAAGCGATTCAACCTCGCGGCGGATATTTGCGTCACCGTTACACGCATCTGCGATATAAGACGGCCGCTCCTCGGGGCTAAGTCCGATCGCACCATCCACGATGTCTTTAATTCTTTCCCAGCTATTTTCGGGCATTGGAAACGGGTCAGTGATGAGGCCGTGTGCTGGGCTAATTATACAGCCTTTTACTCCCAACGTGCCAGATTTGACATTGAGGGCCTTGGGGGCCAATTTGTTATGAGATGCCGGACGAAAAGAAGGAAAAGAAGAAGATCAACTATTCGGGTGCCTGGGCGGAGGCTCGTCGTATCGTCTGGAACGCGCGTTGGCGTTTGGCGTTGGGCACGGTCCTGCTGCTGATCTCGCGATTGGCCGGCATGGTGCTGCCGGCGTCAACAAAGTTCATCGGTGACGAGGTCTTTACGAATCAGCGGTATGAGCTGATCAAATGGATCGCGTTGGCCATCGGCGTTTCTACGCTGATACAGGCGACGACGGCGTTCGCACTTTCGCAGATACTCGGCGTTGCGGCCCAGCGGGCGATCACCGAGATGCGAAAGCGTGTGATGAGCCATATCGAGCGTCTGCCTATTTCCTATTTTGACTCAACCCAGAGCGGCCAGCTGATCTCACGAATAATGAACGATGCGGAAGGTATCAGAAATCTGGTCGGCACGGGTCTCGGGCAGATACTTGGAAGCATTGTGACGGCCGCGATCTCGATCGGCGTGCTGTTTTACATCAACTGGCAGCTCACTGTGGCGACGCTTATCGTGCTTCTGATCTTTGGCGGGGCATTGCTATACGCATTCAAGATATTGCGTCCCGTGTTTCGCGAGCGGGGTGAGATCACCGCACAGGTGACCGGACGACTCGGGGAAAGCCTCGGCGGGATCAGGATCGTAAAAGCTTACACCGCGGAAAAGCGTGAGGAGCTATCATTCGCACGCGGGGCACACAGACTATTCCGGAATGTCGCGAAAACCGTGACCGGTGTTTCTGCTGTGAATTCCTTCGCGTCGCTGGTGATCGGTGCGGTCGCAGTCTCGATGATCGTGATAGGCGGCAATGCCATTCAGCAGCAGACCATGACGCTCGGCGATTTCCTGATGTACATCTCGTTCACGTTCCTGCTTGCCATGCCCGTGGTCGAGCTTGCCGCGATCGGCACGCAGATCACCGAGGCCTTCGCGGGCCTCGACCGCATTCGCGAAGTTATGGCCATGACCACCGAAGACGAGGCCGACGCGAAGCGGAAACCTCTGGTCAAAGTAGAAGGAACGATCGAATTTGAGAATGTCGAGTTCGAATACGAAGAAGGCGTTCCGGTCCTGAAAGGCATTTCGTTCGTTTCAAAAGCAGGGTCTACGACCGCGCTCGTAGGGTCGAGCGGCTCTGGAAAGTCGACCATCCTGAGCCTGGTGTTGAACTTCATTCAGCCGACAAAAGGCATGATCAAGATCGACGGCAATGACCTTGAAACGGTGCGTTTGCGAGACTATCGACGACACCTCGGTGTAGTGCTGCAAGATAACTTTTTGTTTGACGGGACGATCCTCGAGAATATTCGTTTCTCGAATCCCGAGGCTGATCTGTCGAAGATCAAAGAAGTCTGCAAGATCGCGAATGCGGACGAGTTCATCGAAAAATTCCTAAACGGCTACGACACTGTAGTGGGAGAACGAGGTGTCAAGCTTTCAGGAGGCCAGCGGCAACGTATAGCGATCGCACGTGCATTGCTTGCTGACCCTCGAATTCTGATCCTTGACGAAGCAACGTCCTCGCTCGATTCGGAAAGTGAGGCCCTTATCCAAGAAGGCTTGAATCGGCTGAGGGCCGGGCGAACAACGTTCGTTATCGCTCATAGGCTTTCGACGATACGAAGTGCCGATCAGATATTGGTGATCGAAGCCGGCGAGGCGGTCGAGCGGGGTACGCATGAAGAACTGATAACGATGAATGGTCGGTACAAGCAGCTTTACGATAAACAGTATCGGTTTGAACAGAATCTTTTTGTTAACCCCGGGGAAGATTTCACGACTGCTCCGCAAGATCCGTTCGCTAAGTCAAAGCTGGCGTAGCAGGATCATACTGATCTGCTGCCCGCGAGTTCGATCTCCCGGGCTACGAGTCGTTCGAGAACCGGGAAACGATGAACCTGGGCGAGTGCTCGCCGGACGATCTGGAACATCGGCAAAATAAAGGGTTCAAAGTACGTCTTGCCCCGGGTCGCCGACTGAAATGAAAACGTGCCTACTGCCTTGAGGCAACGCTGAATGGTCTGAAGGCGAAACTCTTCGGCGAAATCGTTCTCATCTAACTTTTCTAAGCCATTTTCTTCTCGCTGCGAAAGAAAGAAGCGGCGTTTTTCCGCAAGCCACACCGCGGTCGGCGGTTGTGTCACCCGGTCTAATAGCAGAGACACCAGGTCATACGAGGCTGTGCCCATTCGCGCGTCCTGATGGTCGATGATACGCAATTCGCCGCGGGCGTCTATCATTAGATTCGCCGCGTGAAAATCCCGGTGGCAAAGGACTGAGATGCGTGATTCGAGCTTACGTGCGAGCTCAATAAATTCCGACCGAACTGCCGCGTCGTCCTCAGTCGATAGTGGACGAGCCCGGTACGTTGTGAAGTAATGCTCCCGAAAGAACTCTAGTTCCCATGATAGCTTTTCAACGTCAAAGCGAAGCCTTGATGCAATAGACCCTGAGGCGACCGCGGCATCGGTAGCGGCTTGTATGCGTGCAATGAGTCCGATAGCCCGGTTGAGGTAGGACTCACGCTCTTCGGTTGAGCTACTTACGAGAACATCTCGTAGAATGGTGTCGCCAAGGTCCTCGATAATGATCACGCCCAAAGACTCATTGAAATCGATCACTTTCGCAACGGGAAGCTCACAGCTTCTAAATAGCTGAGTCGTGTCCAAGTAGGACTGTTCGGACGCCGTGAACGGTTCCGGATAGACGCAAGCGACGGCCGAGGATGCGTCGGTTCTAATACGGAAATATTCCCGAGTCGACGCATCCGGCGTCAACTGTTCGATGTGATATGGCGTACCTAAGGTGTCGAGGTAACCCGTCAGACGGGGAAGGAAGTCGGACATACAAATGGGCTAACTTAGCGAAACGATGTAATTTTCCCCGTGAACTGAACCTTTGAGTGCTTTTTCCGGTATCTCGGAGCAGTTACGCACCATGTCAGCCCTAACGATCGCGGCGTTCTCGTAGTGCTCACCCGATGGTATCGTAACGCCATCAGCCACTATCGTTCGGTATAACTCAGCACCCGACCCGACGATCACATTGTCCCAAAGTACCGACGACCGGACCATTGAATCTGCTGGTATTTCGCAGCCATCGCCGCAGATCATATCGTGATCGCGCATCATCGCAAGCGAAATATCCAGATAACGGGGAATTGTCGAGAGCTCAAACCAATTGCCGTCAGCCACATGAGCCGCGATCATATCGCCCTTAGCGAGTGCCGGCCGATACACGTCTGCAACTATGTCAGAAAAGCCTGCCGCCGGAATATAGTCGAAAACACGTGGCTCGAGAATATGGATCCCGGTGAACATCAGCGGAGAGATCGGCGGATGTTCGGTATCACGCAATTCCTCTTCGGTGAGCGGAAGCGGCATCCCACCAAAAGCTGTCACAGCTCCCTCGGAAGTTTCGACGATCGTAAACCGCTCACGTTTGACGTTCTCTTTAAGGACCATCGTTGCAAGAGCGCCTGAGCGTCTATGGGTTTCGATCGCCGCCGCGATGTCGATGTCGGTTATTATTTTCCCGTTAACGATCAGAAACGGGCCGTCATCCAGATGTTGCTTAGCGTTGACCATAGCTCCAGCGGTTCCCAATATGTCCGGTTCCTCAACGGTGTAGTCGATATGCACGCCAAACCGGCTCCCGTCTCCGAGAGCGTCGATAACGGATTGTGGCTGGTGATGCAGATTTACCACCAGCTGATTAATGCCGAAACGGGCGATATACTCTGCGACGTATCCGACCAAGGGCTTGCCAAGGAACGGGATCGCAGGTTTCGTACGGTCGATGGTTAACGGGAATAGCCGGGTTCCAAAACCGGCCGCGAGTATCATTGCTTTCATATACTCAGCCTAACGACAACGATAAAACTTTACGCGAAATCGAAACGATTCACCAACGCTTGCAGGCAAATGAAAAAAGCCGGAGTTACCTCCGGCTCTTGATGGTCCATGTTAAGACGCGATTAGTGAACGTACCAACCAGCTACCGGGAAGTCGCAGGTCGCAACCGTTGCACACTGTCCCCACTCGAACTGTGTGATCGAGCCGTTCGAGGAGTTCAGCACCCAGAAGTAGTTCTGATCCGCATTAGCGCTTGGACGCCATACAGCGAGGTCCTGCTTGCCGTCACCATCGTAATCACCAGGTGCACTTACGTCACCGGCTATACCCCAGACGACAGGACCGATAGCTGCACCCGTTCTTGTTAGGATCCAGTGCTGACGGTCATCCCCGATCGTACGGCGGACCGCAAAGTCAGACTTGCCATCGCCGTCATAGTCGCCGGGCAGGATGAAGTCGGTCGAAAGACCCCAGCTTATGTACTCAATCCCGCCGCCGGACTTAAGAAGTACGAACTGTCCCTGAGTCGGATTACCGGGTGTCGCTCGCTGGATACAGTAATCATATTTACCATCACCATCGAAGTCGCCCGGGTTAACGAAGAAGTCACCATCTTCGCCGAAGCCCCAGGGAACGAAGGTCACATTGCCGCCCGGATTGTTATTGCTTCCACGATAGTAGAAGAAGCACTGGCCGTCGCCGGAACCCAGAGCGGGGCAGCGATAAACTGCCGGATCAGCCTTTGCGTCACCGTCGTAATCACCGACGATCGCCGGGTCATCACCTGACTGGCCGAACTGCTCATAGCGGAAGGTGCCGTTCGAGCTATTCAGGATATAGAATCCAGCTTCGCCGGCAGGTGCCTCACGCCACACTGCAATATCGACCTTGCCGTCACCGTCAAAATCAGCCGGTGTCAGGAAGTCAGTTGCAGCATCGCCCCACTGGGCACCCGAAACTGCACCGGTACCATTGATGTTGATATACCATGCGATCCCCGGAGCAATGAGGCTTTCAGAATTGTTCTTCATTGCGAGACGCTCACGGATCGTTGTTGCTCCGCGGTTGATCGCTACTGAACCTGAACCTTCAGCTTCGGTGAGCGGAGTGTCCGTTCCTCGAGCAACAACCCAATCAGTACGGCCGTCGCCGTTCATATCCACGTTCGCAACACCGGTAGGCCCAGGTCCTGCACCGCCCGTAAGGGTCAGCGACGCGGCAGTGATCGAACCGGTATCACCCTCGCCACCATCTCGTACGCGTAGGATCCATGTACCGTTTGCATCCGGGATACCCGCAAATGCAGGTGTGATAAGGGTGTTCGCACCTGACAATGGTGCGGATGAGCGATAGCTGCCGGCTGCAACCGGAACAGCGGCTCCAGCCGTAGTTGCTGCTGCCCAAAATGTTGGCGAAGCAGGTGCCGCGTCGCTGAACAGATACGGGCCACCGAGGTCCGAGTTATCTCCGCACGCGTCCGGTGTCGTACCACCAGTCTGCTTTACGATAACATGGGACGTTCCGTTCGGAGCGATCAGGGTCATCTCGATATCCGCGATCCATGTGTGATTACCGGTCACGCTAACTGCAACGTCCGACAGCGGAGCGGTCATTCCTGACACTGTGAAGGTTACGTCGCGAGGTGCTCCGTAGTCACCGCAAACGGTGCCGCCGAGAGCTCCGTCCGGGATCGACCCCAATGTGCCGGCATTAGCCGGAAACGTCGTACCGCCGCCTGCGGCACTCGCGGTTTGCGTTCCCGCGTTAAAGATCAATCCGGCCGCTGCGAGAGCAACGCCGGTCATGACCAACGAAAAATTTCTAAAGGTTAAATAACCAAATACCTTGTGCATAAACACTTCTCCCTCCTACAAAAAGCTCGTCCGCGTCCGGCCCGTGAGGAGAACCTTGGATGGACCCCGGAGAGCGAAAAAAGTTGCTAACTTAAACAAACAAAAAGGAAAACTCTCAACAAGCTATCGCGGATCCAAGATTTTGTCAAGGAATCGGCTTTTTCGGACAACCCTCCAGACGGTATAAGAGACTTTTGTCTGATCTTCACAATTGAAGAATCCACGGAACCCTGTCAACATCATTTACCGATAAGTATGGAAGCGATACAGAAGAACGAAAAACGCCAGATCTTTGGCTGGATGGCTTATGACTGGGCAAACTCGGCCTTTTACACGACGATCATTAGCGTTCTTATCAGTCCATTTCTGATCTCGCTCGCATCAAGTGCTGTCGGAGAGGACGGCGTAGTGCTGGACCTGTACGCGTACCAGGTAACCGCCAAGGGCCTTCCATCATTTTGTCTCGCACTATCGGTCCTGCTGATAGTACTGCTGTTGCCGATATTGGGTGCGATCGCGGATTATACACATCTCAAGAAACGAATGATGGCTTTCTTTAGCTATCTGGGTGTGTTGACCAGTTCACTTCTGTTCTTCATAACCGAGTCATATATTGCAACGGCCGTAATACTCGTCGTCGCGAATATGGCGTTCGCTTCGGCAAATGTCTTTTATAATGCCTTTCTTATCGACATAACGACTGAGGACCGGCGAGACCGCGTATCAAGCTACGGCTACGCGTCCGGTTACGTCGGCGGCGTTGTGATGCTGCTGATGAATCTGCTCCTCATCAACAATGCGGAAGCGTTGGGAATATCTACCGGCTTCGCGGTTCGCATCTCATTTCTTGCTGCCGCACTCTGGTGGGGAGTATTCGCCCTTATAACCTTCTACCTGCTCAAAACACCTGTTGCGGCCAATCCGATACCGGAAGGCAAAACTATCGTTACTGTAGGGTTTTCGGAGCTATGGCAAACCCTAAAGGAACTAAAACGCCTGCGTTATACAGCACTATTTCTTATCGCTTACCTTTTCTACAACGACGGCATTCAGACCGTCATATTGATGTCGTCGTCGTTCCTGTCGAATGAGCTATTTACAGCGGCGGAACGCTCCGACGGCTCTGATCAGTCGTTTCTTATACAGATATTTCTCGTGGCGCAAGTTGCTGCTCTTGCCGGAGCTTTAGTTTTCGAACGCGTTGCGCGTGTAATCGGAGCAAAGTACACCATAATAGTTTCTTTGGTGATATGGTGCGCGATCGTGATATTTGCGTACGCGATGCTCGCAACGAAATGGCAGGCGGTGATAATGGGCGGCGCGATCGGTCTGGTATTAGGCAGCGTCCAAGCCCTTTCACGGTCACTGTATTCCCAAATGATACCGGCAGGACGGGAAAATTCGTTCTTCGGCCTTTATGAAATATCCGAGAAAGGGACCTCGTGGATGGGGCAATTACTGTTTTCGATCATCGTAAGCACAACCGGATCGTTCCGCTCGGCGATCCTCGGGCTGATCGTTTTTTTCGTAACGGGCCTGATCGTATTGCTTTTCACAGATACTCGCAGGGCGATACACGAAGCAGGGAATTTGACACCGGATGAAGCCGCGCGTGCATCGTGATCAGCGATTCAACCGGAATGGCTGTCTCTGCTATAATTTCGTCGAAGAACCTGCCGGTCAGGTAGGCAACCGGCTCCTCTCGTATAGGATAATCAAAACTTAAGAAAAAATTGTGGAACATCACTCGGAAGAAAGAATAGTAACGATATTCGGCGGGTCGCAGTGCGATGAAAATTCGGTTGAATATAACGAGGCCCGAAAGCTCGGAAGCCATCTCGCGGAGGCGGGTTTTACGATCTGCACAGGCGGTTATTTGGGCGTGATGGAAGCCGCCTCAAGAGGAGCACGCGAGGCAGGCGGCCGTGTCCTCGGTATCGTAATGAACCAATTCAAGTCAGAACCAAATAGGTTCTTGACCGATAAGGTTGCCACAAATCACTTCTATGAACGGCTACAGAACCTGATCACACGTTCTGTCGGGTTTGTTGCGTTCAGGGGCGGCATGGGAACTGTCACCGAAGTCTCGCTGGTCTGGAACAAATTGCAGACACGCGTTCTCGAACCGCGGCCGATCGTATTGATCGGTGACCCGTGGCGACGGGTCGTGAAGGCTTGGCAGGAGAATCTTGCCGTCTCGAATGCAGATGTCGGGATGCTTGACTTTGCGGACGACGCATCTGCCGCCAGCAAGATAATTATCAGCAAATCGCACGGGGTAACACTATGAACTGTCCAAAATGTTCGGCTTCTCTTCTTCCTAATGCTCGTTTCTGCGGATCATGCGGATTCACACTGATACAGCAGAGTGCACCGCCGGTCCATGCACCAGCCCCTGCTCCGGTTGCGTCGCCTCCGCCTTCGCAGGCACCTCCGCCTTCACAGGCACAGCAGCCCTCTAGTTCCGGACCAACCACCGGCGGTGCTTTTAGAGTCGATACTGACGGAAAAGGCATGGGCCGCGGCTATTCATGGGAGATCAAACATCCCGGATCCTTCGCGCTGGCGATCGTCCAGCTCCAGGCTGAACAGACAATTGCGGCTGAAGCCGGAGCTATGGTCTCGATGTCTGCAAATGTCGACCTCCACTCCCAGATGAAAGGCGGTGTCTTTGGCGCGTTGAAACGTGCTGTTGGCGGTGAGTCGGCCTTTGTATCAACATTTACCGCAAAAGGCGGACCGGGTGAGGTCACACTTGCTCCCGGATCTCCCGGCGACATCGTTGGTATCGAGATGCAGAATCAGGTCTTCAAGGTACAGGGAAGTTCATATCTCGCGGGTGACACAAGCCTTGTCGTAGATACTAAATTCGGAGGTGCGAAATCTTTCTTTGGCGGAGAGGGGCTTTTCGTCTTGCAGGTTAGCGGTACAGGGCTGCTGCTGGTTTCATCGTTTGGTGCGATCCATCGCAAGGTGCTGCGGCCCGGCGAACCTTATGTTGTAGATACCGGCCACTTAGTTGCGTGGGAAGGACATCTTCAGTACAACCTGAGAAAGGCAGCCCGCAGCGGTTTCTTTCGAAGTATGATGAGCGGCGAAGGTCTCGTCGCCGAATTCACGGGCCCGGGCGAGATACTTATTCAAACGCGAAACCTCGCCGCATTCGCGGGTATGCTGCGGCCGTATTTCCCGTCGCAAGGTTAGGCTCCGCTGTCTCGACAACCATTTTCTCGCAGTCCGAATGAAGGGAGAAGGCACAACTCAGGACCGGTCGCGGGCTGAAATACGTCTTCGCGGAATGGCAGTAAGCCGCGGCGTCGCTCTGGGTCAGGCCACCTGTCTTCACGGCGAGCTGAACCAGTTCTTCAAAACATCCATCACTCAAGACCAGCTGCCGCTGGAACTTCAGCGGCTTGATGAAGCATTCCGCCGTGCGAACGATCAATTAACGGTTCTGTCCGGCGATTCGTCCGCCAACGATTCGCGTTCGGGCATCTTCGAAGCCCACTTAATGGTACTCGCCGATCCATCGTTCCGTTCCAGGATCGAGGAATTGATCTCGTCCGAGTTCATTAACGCAGAATGGGCGATATCAAATGTCGCGGCCGGATACGTTTCAAGATTAAAATCACTGTCCGATCAGCACCTTCGCGAACGATATATCGATGTTGCGGATGTGGCAGAACGTCTGCTCTCGGCGTTCTCGAAAGAAAAGCTCGCGGTCCTCGCCTTTGGCAAGAATTCGATCCTTGCCGCGGAAGAGATCCGACCGTCAACGCTGGTAGAGCTCGAAAGCCATCTGCCGATCGCCTGTGTCACCGAGCATGGCGGCTGGACCTCGCATACAAATATCCTTGCGAGAGATCTTGGGCTGCCCGCCGTGACCGGTGTCAAGAATCTATTGCGAGTGCTAAAGACCGGCGATTCTCTAATCGTCGACGGGTTTAACGGTATGGTGATAGTAAATCCGACCGCGGAAACCGTCGAACTTTATCGTGATCGCCAGGCTCCGGCAGTCACCATCAGCAAACCATCGCCGTCGGTTTCGAGTACGGAAATTCAAACGCTTGACGGGAAAAACGTTGAGCTGATGGTAAATGCTGAGAATCCTGGTCATGCGCGGAAGGCCCTTTCTCTCGGTGCCCGCGGCGTTGGCCTTTTTCGCTCGGAGGCTCTTTTCAACCGATTCAGCGGGTTTCCAAACGAAAAACAGCAGTTCAAGGCATATCGGGCCATCGCTGATGAGATCGCCGGTTCGCCTTTAAAGATCAGGACGTTCGATCTAAGCATCGGACAGACGGCGGTCATATCGACACTTCGAGAGAAGAACCCGGCACTCGGGCTTCGCGGCATCAGGTTCGCACTTCACGAAGAAGAACAGCTTCGCATTCAGCTCCGGGCGCTCCTCCGTGCGTCAGCCGTCAGCCCGATCGACATTGTTTTGCCGATGGTCGACGGTGTTCGCGAGATACGCGCCGCGAAGGCGGTGCTGGATGAGGTGCGGGAAGAAATGGTCCGCGAAGGGCTGGAAACCGGCGATCCGGGGCTCGGTGCGATGATCGAGATCCCGGCGGCAGTAACCTGTGTCGATCAGATTTTGAATGAGGTTGATCTGATCTGTCTCGGTACAAATGATCTTGTTCAATATATGCTCGCCGTTGACCGCGATAATGAATCGGTTGCAGATTGGTTCCGCTCGCTTCACCCCGCTGTGATAAGTGCGATATCGAAGGTCTGCGATGCTGCGATCGCGAGCGGTAAACCTTTAATAGTCTGCGGCGAAATGGCCGGCTCACCTTTTTACACGCCCCTATTGATAGGACTCGGTGCGACTGTTTTGAGCATGAACGTGCATTCGCTGCCTGCTGTTGCAAATCTGGTCCGCAACATCGCGTATGAAGAGGCCCACAATATGACAAAGAGCCTGGCAGAAATGGCAACGCCGGACGAAGTCGAGATCGCGGTCCGCGAATTTATACGTTCACATTGGTCACACCTGTATCCGCCTGATTTTTTCTCGATCCGCTAGTTGCCACGCATCTATTTGTTTTATTGTTCAACAATTTTTGCTATAATCCATCAGCCATGCAACGAGACGTGTCGGACGGTCGCTTCTGAAAGGAAGAGGAAAGTCCGAACACCATAGGGCAGCGAGCCGGATAACATCCGGGCACCCTTTATCGGGGTGACGACAAGTGCAACAGAAAGCAAACCAGCCCTTACGGGTAATGGGTGAAATGGTGAGGTAAGAGCTCACCGGCAAGTCTGGCGACAGGCTTGGCCAGGTAAACTCCTCGCGGTGCAAGACCAAATAGGGAAACGCTAATTCGGGCCGCCCGTCCGATCTTCGGCCTCGGCCGTCGGCGTTTCCGGGTAGGTCGCTCGAGCCTTTGGGTAACCATTGGCCTAGATGAATGATCGTCGCTGCACATTGTGCGGTCACAAAATTCGGCTTACAGATACGTCTCGCTGCATTGCCCACATGAAATAATTTAGGAGAATTTCCCCAAGCTATGGCAAACCGAAAAGGCGTGTTCATCGGTGCTTATGTACCTAATGAACTGAAGGAATCACTTCGGCGGCGCGCCGCGGCGGAACACCGCACACTCTCACAGGAGATCACACGAATTCTCGTTGAGGCCGTTCACGGCCAGGGACTTCCTGCCGGCAGCGTTGACCGCCGTGATGGATCAGCGGTCCCGCGACGCCGAGCGACCGATCCTCCTATCAGGCGCCGGGCAGACGATCTGCCGTATATCCCGCCTGGCGAAAAGAAAGATTAACGCAGCTACCGACAATACAGTTCTATTCAGAGCGCCGATACCCTTCGCGGTCGGCGTTTTCTTTTTGCATTTTCCATTTGGTAGACTTCCTTTCAGGTGAACAACAAGACTTGGATAATATCCCTATTGACCGTTGTGTTCGGGGCAGGCGGCGGGTTCTTGATCGCAAATTCCTTTAATCGCAGCGAGATGGAAACTCTGCGGCAAGAGAACGAACGGTTAAAGCAGACCATCGCCGATACGGAAAAGGCGCAGGCAGAATCGACGCTATCGCTTGACGAGATAAAGGCTCGGATAGCCGAGGCGGATGCGAACCCCGCCAACCTAAACTTTAATCGCGATCTTGGACTTGCACTCTACCGTTACTCAGCAATGAAGCGCGACGTTCCCTTATTGAAGGAAACCTTGCGCCTTCTCGAACGCGTTAACAGCGCAAGACCGGAAGATTATGACGTCCTGGTTGCGCTCGGCAACACGCATTTTGATATCGGAACGTTTGCCGGTGAAACGGAAAGGTTTCCCACAGCTCGCGGCATTTACGATCGCGCGGCTGCGATCAAACCTGACGATGCGAACGTACGCACCGATATTGCACTCACCTATTTTCTCCAAAGGCCGGCGGCATATGATCAGGCCGCGGCAGAGTTCGAGCGGGCGATAAGGTCCGATCCTAAGAACGAACGTGCACTGCAGTTCCTTGTGCAAACGCATTGGCAAAGCGGGAAACAAGCCCAGGCCGCCGAGGCATTGGCCAAGCTTCGTGCGGTAAATCCTGCAAACCAGGTCATTCCCGAGCTGGAATCGATGCTGACGAAAGAGCCTCCAACCAAATGAGGGAAGCATTACTCATTCTCGCGGTGATCTTTGTCCTTCTGGGGCTTACCGCATACCGTTATCGTCGGCAGATCGCGACCGGTATCCAGGTTTGGCGGATGCTTAAGGGAATAAAGGCGAATACGAAAAGGTCGATCGACGATCGGGACGCGGCACCGCCGGTCAGTGCGGGAAAACTTCTTCGTTGTTCCAAATGTGGAACTTGGGTTGCTGAAAGATCTGCGATCAAACTCTCTCGCGGAGTGAATTTCTGTTCGTCGGCCTGCGTCGAGAGCGGTACAAGAACTACGGTATAAAAGTATTTACGTACCAGGCGACAAGGGTTTCGCCGAATAGTAGGGCCGCGATCGAACCTATACCTAAAAATATCCCGAACGGTATCTGAGCCTGCATTCCGTCCTCTTTCTTTCTTGCGACAAGTGCGATCCCGATCAAGGCCCCCGAAAAAGCTCCCAGGAAGATCGCAAGTAGCGATAAACGCCAGCCTAATATCGCGCCTACCCCGAGCATCATCTTTACATCGCCGAGCCCCATCGCCTCTACGCCACGAAAACGTTTCCACGCCTCTCCGACGATCCACAATGAACCGCCGCCTGCTAAGGCACCGAGCCCCGCGCCTGCGAGCGAGATCAGCCATCTTGGATAATCGCCCGCCATTGCCGCGAGAGGCGCGTCGTCCATGTCGGGAAAATAGTCGGCCGCGAACACAAGCGGGAATACCAGCCGTACGATCACGGCCAAAAGAAAGAAGGGATAGGTGATCACGTTCGGCAATATCATGTGTTCGGCGTCGATGAACATCAGTGCGATGATGGCCGAGACAAATACTATTGCGATCGGAAAGAACGGCGTGAAACCGATCGCCCAAAATGTCAGCACCCACATCAGGCCCGTAAATAATTCGACCGCCGGATAGCGTGCGGAGATCGGCGCTTTGCAATTTCGGCACTTTCCGCCGAGCCAGAGCCAGCCGAGCAGCGGAATATTATCGTATGCCTTGATCGCATTTCCGCATGCGGGACATGCCGAACCCGGAAACACGATAGATTGCTCGCGGGGCACGCGATGGATCACGACATTCAGAAAGCTGCCGACCGCAGATCCGAAAATGAAGACAAAGATATAGCCGACCAGGTCCGGCAAACCGGTAATTGTTTCGAATGATGAGATAACCATCAATGAAGCGTGTTTGAAAAGGCGATCAACTGAATGAAGACGGCCCGAATGCCCGTGCATTCGGATTATCGAATGGTAAACGCTTTCGTTAAAAAAGGGAAGAATGCAAAAAGAAAACTGCCGCAGGCCTACAACCTGCGGCAGTTTCCACATTGCGGCAGAGCTTTATCGCTCAGGGTTCTGCAAAACCGCGACCAGCGAGCCCAGACGGGCCTTATCTACCTCGGCCTTTACGCCGTTTGCCGACTTTTGCAGCGAATCGGCAGCTTTCTTGAGAGCTGCCGTGTCACCCGCCGCCAGTCCTGACGCTTCAGCTTTTGCGATCGCATTGCGTGTCGAGGCGATGCGGTCGGCAGGGACAGCCTTTGAGCGTTCCAGCTGGTCGAGGTACGCCTTTGCGACCACAAGCTTGCGCGGCCACGAATATCTCTCCTGCATCTGGACGTTCAACGCGTCAAACCGGACCGTCTTTGCTGCATCGATCTCGTTCTGGGTCAAAAACTCGGTCGGCGTCAGCTCAAATATATCCAGTCCGCGGGCGATCTCTGCCGAATAGATATTGCCGTTGTACCAATATGCCGACCACGAACCGCCCATTATCAGCATATCCGGATCGATCGGGCCGCGATCGAAATATCCTATCTCGACCGGCTTTGCGGCGTCGGTAAATTCCATCAATGATATACCGCCCTGGTACCAAGCCTGCACTTTTATGTCGCGGCCCGGCACAGGTATCAGCGAACCGTTGTGCGCCACGCAGTTTTCTGCTTCGGTCTGTGCGGCGGGCAGCTTGTAATAGTTCTTGAACTCAAGCTTGCCGCCATTAAGATGAAACAGAGCGTTCGCGCCCCATTTGTCGGGATCGTTCTCGCGGCAGCGCGGACCCATTCCCCCGCCCCATTCATCTGTGAAAACGACCTTCCTGCCGTCATTCGAGAACGACGCCGAGTGCCAGTAGGCATAGTTAGGATCGTTGACGGCCTCGATGCGTTTCGGGTTGACCGGGTCGCTGATATCCAGAATTATTCCGTTGCCTGAGCAGGCGCCGGCGGCAAGCCCGATCTCGGGAAAGACCGTAATGTCGTGACACTGATCTGTCTCAGCCGGGCGTCCTTTGTTCTCGTGCGAACCGCCGTCACTCAGTACATTGATCTTGCCGGTCTTTTCATCGCCGAAAATTCTCGGCGCCGAAACTACCTTTGCATCCTGCGGCGCGGCCAGCGGCACCTTGATGACCTCTATTCTAAACAGAGCCGTGTTCGGATCTTTATCAGGCGGGCCGCCCGAACATCCCTCAAGCTCTTCGGCCTGGCGGACGAACGACGTTCCCGATACATATACGTAAGCGTTCTCTTTATCTTTCGGGTCTATCAGCAGAGTATGCGTGTGCGAACCGCGACACGTCTGCACGGCTGCGACCTGTTTCGGGCTTTTTATGTCCGTGATGTCAAAGATACGCACGCCGCGGAAACGGTCCTTGCTGGCGGCCGGCAATCCCTGTCCGGCATCGGGCGGAAAACCCTCGGTCCCGCAGTCCAAACGCCCGTTCGGCATTTCGACCGACATAAACATCAGGTTCTTGTAAACGGAAACGTCGCCCTGGCCGCCGGGACAGACCATCGATGTGATCAGCTTTGCGTTTGCCGGGTCAGAGATGTCATAGATGTTCATCCCGTAGAAATTTCCCATGAACAAACGGTTGCCCTGGAACGCGAGGTCCGAATTGGCAAAGGCAAGCTGTGCGAAAAGCAGCTGAGCGGGCTTCGGGATGCCGGAAGAATCGCTCACGCCAAGCGAGCCGAGCAGCTTTTGCACACGCGGATCGTCGGCATTGTCCGTGCCGAGCTGAAACGCTTCGGGTTTCTCGAGCAGGGAAATGTGACGTATGCCTTTTGCTGCGACGCCGGCGTCAAAAAGGCCGGGTTTCAGCTTTGCACGCGGGTCAGATGTATCTGCGCCTTTCATACCGGCCGGCATTTGCGGTTTAGCCGGCTGCGGCGTTTGAGCAATGACGGCAGCTGACGTCAGGCCTACGGCCGCGATCGCAAAAAGCGCTCTAAATGCTAGAAAGTGGACTATTTTCATGGTTTTTCTTTTACGTTCAGTTTCTCCAACATGTTTCGCATAATGTCGATCTCGGCCCGCTGGCTGGTATCGACGTCGGTCGCAAAATTAAACAGCTCGCCGTCCTGCCCGGTCCCGGCCGTATCGAATAGATCGGCGACCATTACCAGCGCACCCTCGTGGTGCTGGATCATGCCGGCGAGAAATAGCCGGTCAAATTCGCCTGCCTTTGCGGCCCTTAGGTCGGCCATCTGTTTTTCCGAGAGCATTCCCGGCATCAATGGCTGTGCGGCCCCGTGGCCGGCGTGTCCGCTGTGATCATGCGAGACTTTTGCCGACTTTGCCTCGGCCGGTTCACCGCGAGCGGAGAGCCAGCGCTTCATAAACTCCATCTCATCTGTCTGCGATTTCGTTATACGCTCGCCGAGCAGCGCGATCTCAGCGTTACTGCTGCGCTCCGCTATCAGGGCCGTCATCTCGACCGCCTGCGCGTGATGATGGATCATGCCCTGCATAAACTCGATGTCTTTTTGAGCGATGGGCGGCAGCTTTCCGCGGGTCGCCGGCGGCAGGACACGCGTCGGTTTCCCCGGAGCTCCGGGCTGAACTATCACGGGCCCGGCCTGCTGTGCAGAAACACCTGCGGAAAAGAGCAGCACACCCGCCGCGCACGCGAGAAATATCCTTGTGAATGAAAACATATCTTCGTCGATCGTCGGTGGATCGTCGGCCGGCACAGACCTCGCGGGCCGCCTCGACCGGAAAATTAGCGGCCTTACCGCTAAACGCGTCAAAACGCGGGACTTTCTATCTGCTTCGATGCAATTTATCGCCCGAATTATAGCACCGATGATCATAACGCCCGACGCCTGCCCAAAGTTCGCAACGCTCGATCTGAGATCGACCGGCATGATCCTCCAAATGGCCGATCGAAGGGCACTGATCGAGAGTAAGAGAAACGGATCGCACGCCGCAGCCGATCCTCCGCCAAAATCAAACCGCCTATCTGTAAGCATCCCCTAGAATGGTACCACTGATAAGTGGAGTTTTCGGCCTTTGAGATAAGATACGAAAGGAGGCTGGGAATGAAGCGATCGAAGTTTAGTGAGAGGCAGGTTTTAGGGATATTAAAG
>JAEWFC010000030.1 GCA_023389035.1 Acidobacteriota bacterium | reverse complement strand
CAGCGGTCAAACGGTCTAAGGGCTACGCCACCGGTATGCGGAAAGGGTCTGCCTTTCTGAAACTACGAAAGATTTTAGAGCTCCGCCCAGTCTTTATGCCAATTGGAGGCGTAGCCTCAGGATCTTTGAGAGCCTGACGGAAAGGCACAGCCTTTCCGCACACCAAAGCGGCAAAGCCGCTGCCGTCATGCCGCGTCACCAGTAACAGTGGTGACGCATTTTGGTGCCGCGGTGAACACATTTTGGTGACGCATTTTGGGGGTTGGTGATCGAGTTATCAAAGAGCTGGACGTTGGTGGTCCCGGTAGATCATGGATCCTTGACGTGCCGATCCCGATGGTAGATTGCGCGATATGCGCGATTTGCATGATATGCAAGGCCGGATGCCGAAGCCCGCTCGTGAGCAAGGGCTTGGAGACCCTGTAACACCATTTCACGCAAAGACGCCAAGTTCGCAAAGTAGGCTCGCGAATCCAGAACCGCGTGAGCACGGGCTTGGCTGGGAGGCGTAGTTGAGGCGATCTGATGGCTGAAGCCGGAGTGCAGGAAGGACGCTAAAACGCCCTAGGAATTGTGCGGCCGATAACCATGCCCTAAAGGACGTGGCTATCGCCGACGTTGTCGGTGAGACGGCTCCGCCATTTCTCGAGCGCCTTGCAAAAGAAAAACTTCGCCCGGATATCGAGCGAAGTTTTGAATGTGCTTCCGGGCGGCTGGCTATTTACCGGTGGTGATGAGTTTTGCGATGGTTTGGAGCTGCATGTTGCTGGTGCCTTCGTAGATGGCGCCGATCTTGGAATCGCGCCAGAATTTTTCGACGGGGTAATCTTTCACGTAGCCGTACCCGCCGAAAAGCTCGATGGCCTTTGATGCGACGGCCTCGGCACAGCGTGATGAATAGAGCTTTGCCATCGCCGCTTCTTTTAGGAAAGGCTTGCCGGCGTCTTTGAGGCGTGCGGCGTTGTAAACGAGCAGGCGAGTCGCTTCGATCTCGACGGCCATCTCGGCGAGCTGAAATTGGACCGCCTGAAAATTATTGATCGATTGGCCGAACTGCTCTCGTTCGGCGGTGTATTTCAGCGCCGCTTCGTAAGCGCCCTGAGCGATGCCCAGCATCTGTGCGCCGATGCCGATGCGGCCTTCGTTCAGGGTTTCGATAGAGACCTTGTAGCCCTTGCCTACCTCGCCAAGCACGTTCTCTTTCGGAACCTTACAGTTATCCAGGATCAGCTCCGTTGTCGATGAGGCACGAATGCCGAGCTTGTCCTCTTTCTTGCCAACGGTGAATCCTTCAAAACCTTTTTCGACTATGAACGCGGTGATCCCTTTGTAGCCGGCGGCGGGATCGACCGTCGCGAAAAGGATGAATATCTCAGCCTCGTTGCCATTGGTGATCCACAGCTTTTGGCCGGTGATCTCATAGTGATCGCCTTTGTCGACCGCGCGCGTCGTGAGGGCGAATGCATCCGATCCAGAACCCGCTTCGCTGAGCGCGTACGCACCGACGCGGCCTTCGGCGAGCTGCGGCATATACTTCTTTTTCTGGTCGTCGTTTGCCCAACGCATAAAGGCATTGGTGACCAGCGTATTGTGCACGTCAACGAATACAGAGACGCTGGCGTCAACGCGAGCGAGCTCTTCGATAGCGATGATCGCGTTAAAGATGGTCGAACCGGCACCGCCGTATTCCTCGGGCGACTCGATAGCCATCAGGCCCAGCTCGAAACACTGCTTGATCAGATCGCCGTCGAGCTTTGAGGCGTGTTCCATGGCTTCGACACGCGGGCGGACCTCGCCTTCGGCAAATTCTCGGACCGATGCGCGAAACAATTCTTCTTCTTCAGAGAGCGTGGTAAGTCCCGTATTTGATAACGCAGTTCCGGTTGCAGTGCTCATAATATGTTTTTCCTATAAGGTTTTGTTATTCAACGATAGATAAAATACCATTCTAATCAGCAACACAGCATAAGGCAACGCTAAGTGAATTCCGAACCCGAAGCCGAGATCCCCGCCAAAAACCATCGGCGAATATCCGCAAAAGACACAAACCGCCTCAAGCTGCTCGGCGCCGTGATGACGCTGGGCGGCATAGCTTTATTCATCTATTTCGTGTATTCGGTCGGGCTTTCAGAGATCGTTCTGAATATCGAGCGGTTCGGATTTGTCGGCTTTGCAGTCATTCTGGCGATCTACTCTTGCCGCATCGTACTCCGCGGGCTGGCGTGGAAGCTTTCGGTTTATGAGCCTTATAAACTGGAACTGCGCGACACCGTGCCCGCCGTGATCATCGGCGAGGCGATGAGCAGTATGCTGCCGCTGGGGATATTGATAAGCGGTACGGCCAAGGCGGTCGCGGTGCGAAAGCGCGTGCCACTGGTCGTCGGGCTTTCATCGATCGCTACCGAAAACCTTTTCTACAGTCTTACGACCAGCGTCTTTTTGATACTCGGGGCAGTGACGCTGCTTCGCGGCTTTACGCTCGACCAGGGCTGGGTGATCACGATCGACGTAATAATAGGTGTGATCATTGCGATCATTTTGTTTCTGATAGTGATGATCGTCCGGCAATGGCACTTTGCCAGCGAGACATGTGAGTGGATCTATCAACGCGGCTGGCTGCAGGGAATTCTTGAACGCGGACGAATGCAGGTCAGGCTGTTTGAGAATCTGATCTACGGGTTTTATCGCCGCCACCCGGACCGATTTCTGCCGATCTGCATCACCGAGGCTCTGTTTCACATACTCGGCGTGATCGAGGTCTGGTTCATCCTTTCACGGATCGTCGAACCAGCGATCGGGCACCTGCTAAGCGCGTTTCTGCTGGAATCGGTCAGCCGGCTGATCACGATCGTATTCAAGCTTATCCCTTTCCTGATCGGCGTTGACGAGGCGGGTGCCCAATTCGTGGCTGAGACTCTCGGTTTCGGGGCGGCGATCGGCGTGACCCTTGCCATCATCAGAAAAGGGCGAATACTTTTCTGGACGGCCGTCGGTCTCATCCTGATCGCGAAGCGCGGGCTTAGCTTCAGGAACATGCAAACAAGCAGCGACGGCTAGAAAGGCCAGAAGATCGGCACCAGCACGATCGCGACCGCGAAAACGATGATCGTAAGTATCGAGCCGATTTTTACGAAGTCCATGAATGAATATCGGCCGGGCGTGTAGATAAGCACACATGCAGGCTCGAGCGGCGTGATGAACGAGAACGACGCCGCGTAAGTGACCGCGACGATGAACGTCCGCGGGTTAAGTCCGAGAGCGACCGCCGTCTTTATCGCGACCGGAAGCACGACCAGAGCTGCTGCCTGATTGGACATCGGCTGCGTCAGTATCACCGTCAGCACAAAAAAGCCTGCCAGCACAGCCGTAGCTCCGTATTCGCGGAAGTATTGCTCGATGTAACCCGCGAGAAAAACATCAGCTCCCGTCCTTTCCATCGCTACACCGAAGCTCATCATACAGGCGATCAGGACAAGCAGACGGAAATCTATCAAAGAGTACATCTCAGCATATCGCACCGTTTTCGTGAACAGCAGCAGCATCACGCCTGCGATGACCGCGATCGCCAGCGGCACCTCAAAGCCGATGACAAGCTTAGTCAGCGAAAGCGCTAGGAACAATGCGAATGCCGAAAGGGCCCATTTTCGTTTGTCGATTCGGAATGTCGATTTCGAGACATCTTCGAGCATTAAGGCCTGCCGCTCGATGACAAGCGGTTCGATCTTCGAACGCTGTCCCTGGACCAGCAGCACGTCGCCGAACTTGAGCATCACGTTGCTCAGCTTGTTGATAAAGGTCTCGCCATGGCGGTTGATCGCGAGCACGGTAAGGTCGTAATTCTGCCTGAATCGCAGCGTCTTAAGCGTCTGCCCGACCAGCTCAGAATCGCGCATTACGATCAGCTCAAAGAGCTCGACATTCCCGCCCTCGAGCAGAACGTCGTTGAGAGCGAAATCCGGCTTGATCTCGAGCCCGACCTCTTCTTTGACGCGCAATAGATCGCCGATAGTGCCCTCGACGATGAGCGAATCACGACGCTGTATCCGCTGTGACGCGCCGGGAGCGACAATGCGGTCGTCTCCGCGAACGATACCGAGCACTGTGAGCTCGAGATCGGTGCTGATGTTTGCCTCGCCGAGGGTCTTGCCGACGAGCGGGGAATCGGGCAGCACGATCAGCTCTGACACGTATTCACGCATCTGGTACTGCTCCGTAAGAGAATCTTCGCCGCCGCGGTTAGGCAGCATCTTTCGGCCGAAGAGCAGCATGTACGTCAGGCCGACGAGAAAGACCAATGCCCCGACCGTGGTGAGCTCGAACATCGAGAAAGGCTCGTAGCCATAGCGTACGATGGTTCCGCTGACGGCGAGATTGGTCGAGGTGCCGATGAGCGTGCAGCTGCCGCCGAGGATCGCACCGAACGCAAGCGGCATCAGCAGTTTTGACGGGGCGATCTTGGCCTTTGCCGCAAGGCCAATGACGACCGGAAGAAACATCGCGGTTGTCGTCGTGTTTTTCAACACGGACGCTGCGACGGCTGCGACGGTCATAATAAGTGCAGTAAGGACAAATTCACTGTCGCCGGCGATACGGTGCAGCCTGCGGCCGATGAGATCGACGAGCCCGGTCTTGATCAGCCCGCCGACCAGAATGAAGAGCCCGCCGATCGTAATGATGATGTCGTTGCCGAAACCCGCGAGGCCTTCCTGGACCGTCAGGACCTGCGTCATCACGAGCGCGACCACGAGCAAGATGCCGACGACATCGACAGGTAGCTTTTCGCTGGCGAATAGAATGATCGCTACTGCCAGCAGTATCAACGTGATGGCGATCGGGGACATTGTTCGAAAGGATACAGAAAAGGCCGCTTTTTTGGAAGAGAGGTCTTGTGGCTTTCAAGCTCGATCGCGGTCCTCAGTTTCTGCTTTTTCGGCGACCGCGTTTAGCTTCGTCCTGATCAGTTCGTAGCCAAAACCCTGTCGCATAAGGTGATCGTAGAATTTCTTAAGGTCTTCGCGAGTTTCCGGGATGCCGCGGATGCGAAGCCGCTTTTCGATCGCGATGTCGATCAGATCGGCTTCGGAGTATTTTTCGAACGCTTCATTTACAGCGGCCTCGACTGTTTCGGGGCTAAGCTGCTTGCGTGACATCGAGAATTTGAGCTTGCGTTTGCCCTGCGGCTTTTGCCGAAGCTTTGAAATCGCGAGGTCACGGGCGAATTGTTCATCGTCGAGATAATTGTATTCGCGAAGCTTGTCGATCACGGTGTCAACGATCTCTTCGTTGGTCCACAGCTTTTCGAGCAGGCGCTCACGCAGCTCGCCGATCGAACGCGGTTTCGCAGCGAGCAGCTTAACGGCACGGTTCATTGTCCGCTCGCGCGAGCGTGCGGGGTCTTTGATGAACCGCTCCTCGTCCTTGATCTCTTGCCGTCGCTTACGCCACATTCCGGAGACGATTATTGAACACCAAGCCTGATGATTACCAATCGCGGGCCAATGAAATAGAATTAGACAATGGACGGACTTCTCGTCATAGATAAACCCGAGGGCATCACATCGCACCAGGTGGTCGGACGCGTGCGGCGGATATTAGGCACGAAGCGTATCGGACACACAGGTACGCTCGATCCTTTCGCGACGGGTGTGATGGTGCTGCTGATCGGTAAAGCGACGCGGCTCGCTCAGTTCCTGGATAAAGATGGAAAGAGTTATCAAGCGACCGTGCGATTTGGCTCCGAGACCGACACCGGCGATCCGACAGGTACGGTTACTACAGCAAGCAAGTTTACCGCTGATGAGATAGAACGTACGCTAGATAGCGCGGATTGGGGGGCGATACTAAGGCCGTTCCGCGGGGATATTTTGCAGACGCCGCCGATGTACTCGGCAAAAAAGGTCGAAGGGAAGAAGCTCTACGAGCTGGCCAGAAAGGGTATCGAGATCGAAAGGAAGGCGGCAGAGGTCAGTATAAAAGATATCGATATCACACCGGCCGAACGACGTGATGAGCGGCTATTGAACGTCACCTGCTCCGCGGGAACTTACATCAGGACGTTGGCCGAAGATATCGGCCGAGCTGCCGGGACGGGTGCACATCTGACCGCATTGCGTCGGACGCGGGCGGGCCGTTTCAGTATCGAAGAGGCAGTGACGTTAGACACGCTAGCTGAGACCGAGCGGCCGCAGGACCTGATACTGCCGATCGAACAGGCGGTTGAACATCTGCCCATTTTTTCGCTGCCGGACGATCGCATTGAGAAGACGCGGAACGGAATGTCGACGCGGATCTATAGCGGAGATGTTGCGGACGCGGGGCCGATAAGAATGACGGCAAGCGACGGTGAGCTGATAGCGATCGGAGCGTTTGTCGAAGCCGAGAATTCCATCCGCCCAAAGATAGTTTTGAGTTAAGATACCGAGCTAAGGAGCTTATATGAAGACACGGAATCTGGCGTTAGCAGTCGGCGGCGGGCTTGCCGCAGCGGTAGCCGTTAAGATGATCGCCCGGCCGCGTACGGTCGAATGGGAACGCGTCTCGCAGCACCTGCCGCACGCTGACCACTCGCATTTTGTTACGGTCGACGGAGCTCGCGTCCACTACCAGGAATTTGGTGAACGCTCAAACCCGCCGATGATACTGCTGCACGGCTACACGGCATCAGCGTATGTTTGGAAGACCGTCGCCCCGATGTTCGCTGAGGCCGGTTTTCACGTGATCGTTCCGGATATGCTGGGCTTCGGATATTCGGCCAAGCCCGCTTCGTTTGATTACACGATCGACAGCCAGGCACGTATGATATCGCGATTCATGGACCGCGAGGGCATCGGCAGCGCGGTCGTGGTCGGCAGTTCGTATGGCGGTGCGGTAGCGGCCACACTCGCACTCGACTATCCGGCGCGAGTTCAAAAACTCGTCTTGGTCGATGCTGTGATCAATGACGATGTAAGAAATCATCCGATCCTAAAGCTCGCGTCGATACCCGCGATCGGCGAGGTCATTACGCCGTTTCTCATTGATTCTAAAAGCTTTATGAGAATGCGCATGCACAAGACGCTGGCACCAGCGAATCATTCACTTGTGACGGATGACCGGCTCGCGAACGTGCAGCGGCCGCTGACGAATGCTGAGGCGCACCGTGCGATCCTTGCGACCTCGCGAAATTGGCACGCCAACCGTATAGAGCAGGACGCTCACCTGATACGACAGCCCACGCTCATCATTTGGGGCGAGGACGACAGGATAATCCCGACAAGGCACGCCCATACGTTGTACGATTCGATCGTGCAGTCGCGGCTGGTGATGATCAAGGATTGCGGACACGTCCCGCAGGAAGAGAAAAGCGATGTCTTCACCGAGGTCGTGACGAGATTCTGCCATGACCCGAAGGATGTCGAGGCATTTCCGGAGCCGTCCGCGCAATAATTAGAAGTATCGGTAGTGCCCGGTGATCTTCCAATCGAAAAGCCGGTCCTCCAGCCGTGTGCCGCTGCCGATATTGTGCACGATCAGGTATCTGCCGTTTTGCGGGTTTCGGCGGTTTGAGACGATACCGATGTGCGTCATTCCCTTTCCGTCCAGGTCCCAAGAAACGATGTCGCCGGGCTGGAAATTAATTTGGTCTTCAGTTATGGGAAGTTGCTTTCCGTGGCGTGTGAAGTAAGTCTGCAGGTTCGGGACGCGCCGATGGTCGATATTTGTATCCGGCTTTGAAAGTCCCCATTTCTTGGGATAGTTTGCGAAATTCGCACGCATGTCTTCGTGCACCTTTTGCTGCAGATCGACGCCGGCTGCGCGCAGTGCCCTGACCACCACGTCGGTACACGCACCGGTTTCCGCCGGCACATCGCCGCCGGGATATCCGATCGTGAAATATTCCTGTGTGTAATTTGTGGTGACCGAGGTCTGGCGCATCGCACTCTCCAGAACGCTGCGAATCTGCGGCGAAGCGATCTCAGAAACGGCCGGTTCTTCGACGGCAGTCGCGGCAACTGCGTCACGATTTTCAGAAACGTTCGCCCCGCACGCACATGCGAATAGGACGCTTAGCGTGACGAGCAAGATCCGGTAAGTCCTAAGGCCGCTTTCGTTTTTCGAAAACCTCGCCATAATTCTATTGATGCACAATTGGGCCTCTCTCAACGGAAAGCTGATCGCGGCAAGCGATGCGGCCTTGCCTATGATTTCATCGGCAGGGCTGTATGGCAAGGGAATCTTCACCAGCCTAGCGATCATAGACAGGAAGCCGTTCCTGTGGGATAAGCATTGGCGGCGGCTGATGCAAAACGCCGTAGCGGTCGGGCTTGCGACCGAAGGCCTGAACGAGGGCGATCTGTTTGCCGGCGTGCTCGAACTGTTGGCCGCGAATAGCATCCATAGCGGCCGTGCAAGAATAACGCTCTACGACGGACGCTCCTCCGCGATATGGCCCGCGGCGGTTGATCGAGAGCTTATCGTTTCGATCATCACCGGCAACCGTCAAATTCGGGACGAGCCGTTTCGTGTGGCCTTGTCGACATACAGTGTTAACTCGCGGTCGCCGCTCGCGGGCGTGAAGTCTTGCAACTACCTCGACAACATTTTGGCCATCGGGGCGGCCAACAAGTTTGGATTTAACGAGGCCATCCGGCTGAACGAACGCGGGCAGATTACCTCAGGCTGTATGTCGAATGTATTTTGGCAACGGTCGGATAAGTGGTACACACCCTCGCTTTCTACGGGCTGCCTTACGGGAACGACCCGCGAGCACGTGCTCGAAAATATCGAATGCGAAGAGGTAGAGGCCGAGGCCGGAGAGCTCGACCGTGCCGATGCCATCTTTATGACCTCAGCCGGGATCGGTATCTGCGAGGTCGCAGAGTTTAACGGCCGAACGATTTCGACGTCGGATGTTCCCGGCGATCTGTGGCCGGCCGAGTTGGGCTTGTGAACTATGGCGAGGCGCAGAAAAACACGAACACCCGCAAGATCGATCGCGTGCGTTCGTGCTGATCTTTGATCGCTCGAGTTCCTTAAGCGGCTGTTTCGAAGAGTGCCAGGATCTGCTTGCCTTCGTTTGATCGAGGATCGATCGTGCGAAGGTGCTTTTGTCCCTGCATCTCCCAGATAGCGGTCACGCTGCCTTCTTTCTCGACGGCTTGATAATGGATATCTTCCGGCTCGGCAGGCGTCTCAGCCACCGGTTCTGCCGCTGTTTCGGCAGCGGTTTCACCGCCTTCTTTTTCTGCGATCGTAATGGTCGGCTTTGCTGCCGTTTCCTCGGCGGCCTCAGCCTGCTTTACTGCTTCTTCTGACATTAACTAGTTTCTTCTCCTAACTTGGGTTTCTTAGATCTTAACCGTTCTTTTCAGCGATAGTGATGGTCGGTTTTTTCTCTTCCCTTTCCGGGGAATCGAGTTCGTCCTCAGCGATCGTGATCGTCGGCTTTGCGCTATTTTCTTGCGGTTCCTTATCCTGATCGTCTTGCATTGTTACTCCGCTATCGTGATCGTGAGTATCTTTCCGTCACGGCTCATCAACTCGATAACTATCGGCACTCCCGGTGTTGAGTCGCCATTCGGATCCTCAACTTTGACGGTTAATACTTTTGTGGTCGATGGCTGTTCGAGTTCTATTTCTTTTTCATCTGGCATAGGGGCAATCCTCCATTGTGTTGGGCACGTGGAACCACTGAGCGAACTGAGACTATACCAAAATCTTACCCGCGAAGCACCAGGATGTCGAGAAATTTCTACTTTAAGCGCCGCGGAGCAAGCTCATAGAACCAAAAATCGTTGTTTGGCTGGTCGATCTTCATCTCGTCAGCCTTACCGTCCTTATCGATGGTGAATGTCACGAATCCGCGAGGGAAATTGTACGCGACCGATGGCCGCCAGCGGATGACGAACGTGCTGTAGTGCCAATGCTCCAGGTCCGCGACGAAATTCGGCGACGGCAAGAACCGCATCACGAGCTTTCCGTTCTCCTCAGTTACCTTAATATCGCCGTAAAGCTTGTCGCTATAGGTTCCGGTGTAGCCAGAAAGTGCGAGCGAAGGTGTGGTGCCGCTGATCCGCGTTGCGTCGACCTTTTTCACAGTCTCGTCCGCGGCGGCTTTACTCCGTTTGGTGTTCTCTGCAGCCTCAGCATTCCAGTCACGTGCCGGAGCACCGACAAAAACGTCGCGTATTTTGTTCATCATCACGATAAATGCCGGAGATTCGCTGTTAGTAAGCACCACGAAGCCGACGTTCTCCTCGGGGATCAGAACGGTATACGACAGCATTCCGTCCAGCCCGCCGCTATGATTGATGATCTTGCGTCCGTGATAGTCGTAAACGAACCAGCCCATCGCGACGCCTGAGAAATGGCGTGTCGGGTTGGTTTTCCAGGCGTTCTCGCTGATCTGCTGAGAAAAATACGGCTGATGCATTTGCCACGCCTGAGCCTCACTGAATATCTGCTTATCGCCAAACTTGCCTCGTCCGAGCTGTGTGCGAAGCCATTTTGTCAGGTCATTCACGGATGAGTTCAGAGCCGCGGCTGATGATGATCCGTCGACGTTGCCGCGATGAAGCACGCGAAGCTTCCCGCCGGATTCGTTATGCGGAAACGCAGCATTATCGGGCAGATCGTTAACGCTGCAGGTCGTACGGTCCATATCCAACGGATCAAGAATGCGCTCCTTTACGAAGGCACACCAAGACTTACCCGAGAGCTTTTCGACTATTTCACCCGCGGCGATGAACATCAGGTTCTGATAGCCGTACCGGGTGCGAAAGCTCGAAACCGGCTTTAGGTGGCGGACCCGCTCGAGAATTTCCTCGGGCTTATAGGTCGTCTCGTACCACAACAGGTCGCCGCTGAAAGTATCGAGCCCGACGCGGTGCGTTACCAGGTCGCGGACCGTCAGCTCGTTAGTAACCCACGGATCGTACATCCTAAAATCAGGCAGATATTTCGCCACCTTGTCGTCCCAATTGAGCTTTCTCTCGTCGACAAGAATAGCGAGTGCGGCGGTCGTGAAGGCCTTTGAGTTGGACGCGATCGCAAAGACAGTGTCCGCGTTTACCGGTGCGTCCTTGCCGAGTTCGCGGGTGCCGTACCCTTTAGCCATGGCGACATTCCCGTCCTTAACGATAGCGATCGCCATTCCGGGGCCGCCATGCGTCGCGACGACCTTTTGTGCATAGCTGTCGATCTCGGCGATCTTCTGCTCGAGGGTCTGAGCAAATTGGACCGAAGCGGCCAGCAGCAGCATGCCCGCAGCGAAAAACGGAATTCTTATCTTCTTCATATGTAAATGCGTTGGTTCGCGGATCCTCAACATAATAACCGAACATCGCTAGATAAGGTTAGTTACACTGCGCCAAAAACTTTCTGAATCCGTTCCGCACGCCCTACCGAAAACTGTGACAAAGGGAAGTTCCTTTTGGAAAGTAAATCTACGAACTAAGGGAGAATTGTTATGAAAAAAGTATTATTTGCAGTTTTTGCGTTCGCAATGGTGGCATTCGTTGGTGCAGCCGATGTCTCGGCTCAGGGTAAGGATAAGACGATCGTTGATATAGCGGTCGGCTCAGCAGACCATACGACACTCGTTGCAGCGGTCCAGGCGGCAGATCTGGTCACGACACTGCAGGGTGCGGGTCCGTTCACAGTTTTCGCACCGGTCAATGGTGCTTTCAGCAAGCTGCCCGCAGGAACGGTCGATACGCTTCTAAAGCCTGAGAACAAAGGCACGCTTTCAAAGGTCCTGACGTACCACGTCGTTGCGGGCAAGCTCGATTCGAAAGCAGTCGCTAAGGCGATCAAGGCCGGCAACGGAAAGGCAGAGCTCACCACCGTCTCAGGCGGCAAGCTATGGGCGATGATGGACGGTAAGAACGTTGTTCTGATGGACGAAAAAGGCGGCCGCTCGACTGTAACAGCGGTTGACCTCAAGGGTTCGAACGGCGTCATCCACGTGATCGACACCGTTGTAATGCCCAACTAACCGCCTAAGGTGGAAAAAACTCCGCTTCGGTGAACTGCAAGGCCAAAAGTGCCCGTTCACCGACAGCGGAGTTTTTTTATTGACGATGCGGGCCGTGAGTTGTATATTGCGGGCACCGCGGATCTGAGATGCGAAAGGCTTCGTTATCATTTATCGTTCTGGCCGCAGCATTTGCCGCGGTCTGTGTTTTTGCCGCGTCGCACGACGTGCTCGTAGCCGGATCGAACTCGGCCGTCCCGACAGCGACGCCGGCGGCTATTCACAAACCTGTATTCATTACCGATTGGGACGGCGTAAAGCTGGAGCGAGGCGATGCTGAATGGAAAGCTGTTTTGAGCCCGGCCGAGTATTACATTCTCCGCGAAAAAGGCACCGAAGAGCCGTATTCCGGTAAGCTTACGGCAAACAAGCTGCGTGGCACGTATCATTGTGCGGCCTGTGGTCTGGCACTCTTCAGCTCGCGCCATAAGTATGACTCAAAGACCGGCTGGCCCAGCTTTTACCAGCCGATCGATAAGAAGCATCTCGTTGAACTCGAAGATCGCTCGATCCCGGAGGACATCCGCACCGAGGTCGTCTGTGCTCGCTGCGGATCGCACCAGGGACACGTCTTTGATGACGGTCCCGAGCCGACCGGGCTTCGGTATTGCATTAATTCTGCTGCCCTTAGATTTGTTCGTTCCAAATAGACACCCGCCCGGGGCGTTTCGTTAACCAACATCGGGATCGGCTTTTTTGCCGCTGTGATAAAATCTGGCGTATGACCGGTAACGAGATCAGGCAGAAATTTTTGGAGTATTTCGAGCGTAACGGACACAAAATAGTTCCGTCGTCGCCGCTGCTTCCCGCTAATGACCCGACGCTGTTGTTTATCAACGCAGGGATGAACCAGTTCAAGGATGTTTTTCTCGGTAACGAAAAACGCGATTACAAGCGGGCCGTATCGTCGCAAAAGTGCATACGCGCGGGCGGCAAGCATAATGATCTCGACGAGGTCGGGAAGACCGCACGCCACCACACATTCTTTGAGATGCTGGGGAATTTTTCGTTCGGCGATTATTTCAAGGAAGACGCTATAAAGTATGCGTGGGAATTTTTGGTCGATGAGCTGGGGCTAGAGGTCGAGCGGCTGTGGTTCTCGGTCTTTGAAGGCGATGACGAGGTCGGGCCGGATGACGAGGCACGCAGGCTTTGGGAAAAGGTCGGTGCAAGGCCGGAACGCATCCTCGGTTTCGGGCGCAAAGATAATTTTTGGCAGATGGGCGACACCGGGCCGTGCGGGCCATGCTCGGAAATCCATTATTACATGGGCGAAGATCCGACCGATGCGGCTAAGAACAGCGCGGACCTCGTCAATGGACCCGCCGATACGACGATGGAGATCTGGAATCTGGTCTTTATGCAGTACAACCGGACGCAGGAACCTGACGGGACGTTCAAACTTACACCGCTGCCCGCGCCGTCGGTCGATACTGGTATGGGCCTCGAGCGGATCACGGCCGTGATGCAGCAAGTGAGAACGAATTACGACACCGATCTGATCCGTCCGATAGTTGAATTCACGGCGCAGCAGGCAGCGGGCGCGAGGTCTTAAGTCATGCGAGCAACAAACGCATTACGGTTCGCGATCGTGATAGTCACGCTGATGCTGCCCACGCTCGCACACGGCCAGACGCCGGGCGATTTTGCACGGCCTGATATGCCGGGCAAGCATACGATCACCGGCCTGCTATTCACGCCCGAACGATCTCCGGCCGGCCGCGGTGTTCAAATAAGGGTCTCGCGAGGCGGTAACGACGTTACGGTTTGGACGGATCAGGATGGGAAATTCACCGTCTCCAGCGTGGTCAATGGAACCTACACAGTTTCGGTCGACGCCGGTGAGGACTACGAGCCGATCTCGCAGCGAGTGGAGGTAACTCTTCCGCAGAATTCGTCGCCGCAGACGTTTTGGGTCAACCTGCAGCTTCGTTGGAAACCGAATATCAAGCCAAAGGCCAGCGTGGTCGATGCGAGTCTGGCCGGTGTTCCGGCCAAGGCCCTGCAGCACTATGAGACAGCAAAGTCTGCGATCGCGAAAGGTGAGACAAAAGCGGCTGTCGAGGTTTTGCTGCTCGCAGTAGCGGAGCATCCGGATTTCACCGCGGCACACACGGAACTCGGGATCCAGTATCAAAAGCTCGATCAGCTCGATAAAGCCGAAGAGCATCTTCGCATCGCGCTAAAACTCAAGCCGAACGCGTATGAGCCGCTCGCAAATCTGGGCATTGTCCTTTCGCGAAGGGCAAAGCACGACGAAGCGGAGGCCGTTCTGCTCGAAGTGTTAAAGACGAGGAATGATTCGGCGATCACGTATCTCTATCTCGGGCGTTCGCTATTGGCTCAGAAGAAGCTCGATCCGGCTGAGGTTGCCCTGAAGAATGCTCTCGCGACGGGCGGCAATGAAATGGTCGAAGCCCACCGATCCTTGGCAAATCTCTATCTCCAACGCGGCGAAGATGAGAAGGCGCTTGTCGAACTAGAGACCTACCTGCAGAAGAAACCTGGCACACCCGACGAAGCCAAGCTCCGTGAGACCGTGCAGCAGATAAAAGACCTGCTCAAGGAAAACGAGTGAGAACCGATCCGATACGCTTGCTCCTGATCGAGAACCAGCCGCTTACACGCCTCGGCGTGCGAGCGGTTGTAGATGAGCAGGGTGATATCGATCTGGTCGGTGAGTCGGACAGTGCTGCCGACGGTTTTGCTCAGTTCAAGAACCTTCGGCCCGATGTGACTATACTTGGGCTGCGGATGCCGGATTCGTGTGCGATCGACGATCTGGATGATTACTTTGTCGCAGACGCCAAGGCAAAGATCATCGCGCTTGCCGAGTACGCCGGCGATGCTGAGATCAGTCGGGCATTGAAAAAAGGCGTGGCAGGATATATCTGCAAAGATGTCACTCCCGCAGAATTGCTCGCCGCGATACGAAACGTTTCCCTCGGGCGAAAGTACATTCCCGCAGATATCGCACAAATGCTTAGCGAGAACCTGGGCCGCGAAGAGCTGACGCCGACCGAAACCAACGTGCTCCGAATGATTGTCGGGGGAATGTCGAACAAAGAGATCGCCTTTGCTCTGGACGTTACCGAAAACACAGTGAAGTCACATGTGCAGAATATCTTCGGCAAGATCGGAGTCTCGGACCGCACATCAGCCGCGACCACGGCCATCAAACGCGGGTTGGTAAGGGTTGATCTATAGACTTTTGTCAATTGCCTCAACCGTTAGCTGGAGGTTGCTCTGTAATGTACCGGCTTTGGCCCAACTGCTTACCGATATATTGTCGCAGTTTCCGGCGGCAAGGTTCGAAACATTATGATCGAGATCAAAACACCGTTGACCGACTACGCCGAAAGCTTCACCTCCGGCGAAAGCGACGTCCTCCGCGAGCTTCGCGAGCATTGCTACGCTCATTACCAGGATTCCTCGATGCTCTCCGGCTTTTACCAGGGCCGCCTGCTTTCGATGATCTCGCACATGATACGCCCGCATAAGGTGCTCGAGATCGGGACCTACCTGGGCTACTCGACGATCTGCCTGGCCGAGGGACTTGCTAAAGGCGGCGAAGTGATCTCGCTCGACGTCAATGAGGAGACCAATGCCGTCGCGCAAAGTTTCATCGACCGCACCGAATATCGCGATCGCATCCAACTCAGGCTTGGGGATGCGATGTACATCCTGCCTCATATGACCGCGGCATACGACCTGGTCTTCATCGACGCTGACAAAATTAATTATTCGAGCTATTACAGCCTCGCCATCGACAAGATCCGCACCGGCGGCTTCATTGTCGCCGACAACGTCCTCTGGAGCGGCCGCGTGCTCGACGAGGAAAAAGACGAAGACACCCAGGCACTGCACGACTTCAACAAGATGGTACTAGCGGATGAGCGAGTGTCGAATGTTTTGCTGCCTGTCCGAGATGGGTTGATGATCGTGCGAAAAAAGGCGTAAATGATTAAATCGCGACTAGCAATCGATGTAGTGATTGTCTCGATCTATCTTGGAATTGTCGCGCTTCTTTTCTACTTCGATTCAGTATTCATCCTCGGCACGCTTACCATTCCGTGGAGCATCCCGTTAATGATGTTAAGCGGCTTGATTGTTCACCTCACAGTGGGTGGAGCTAAAATAATAATGCTCGGTTTCGTTGTCGGCGCAGTGCTGAATTCACTGCTCTTTCTCTACTCGAGAAACCGCTCGCATTTGCCGAGGCGATAATTTTCTCACCCAAAAGTATTAGATTCCGCCCATTGTGATTGATGATTACATTCCTCGCCTGAACCGATAAACTTCTTGTAATAGCTTTGCGACTTTGCCGGAAACATCTTCTTCCGCCAAACCGCAAAGAGTGCAGTGCAGAACAAGGAGATATCGAAATGACAGCACCTTCATCAAAGGCTGAACAGATCAAACGGGTCGAGAAGATCATCGCACCGCCGCCTAGGCATTGGGTCGGCGATGGGTTTAACGTGCACGGGTTTTTCCCGCACGGGCCGTTGACGGGCGAGCGGATGAGTCCTTTCTTTTTGCTGGACTATGGCGCGCCGACGGAGTTTCCGCCGCGCGAGGAGCCCTTCGGCGTCGGAGCGCATCCGCATCGCGGGTTCGAGACCGTGACCATCGCCTACAAGGGAAAGGTCGAGCATCACGACAGTTGGGGCGGCGGCGGCATCATAGGCGAGGGCGATGTGCAGTGGATGACTGCCGGCAGTGGTTTGCTTCATAAGGAATATCACGAGCAGGAATCAAACCGCCTCGGCGGTGTGTTTCAGATGGTCCAGCTTTGGGTCAACCTGCCCGCGAAGGACAAGATGACCGAGCCGAAATACCAAGCGATCACCAATGCCGAAATGGGCCGCGTCAAACTGCCGCTCGGCGGCGAGGTCGAGATCATCGCCGGCGAATTCGGCGGCGTGAAAGGCCCTGCGACAACGTTCACTCCGGTCCATCTCTATAACCTAAAGATGAAACATGGCGAAAGCGTGGAGCTATCGTTTCCGGCCGGTTACACCACCGCACTGCTTGCCGTCGAGGGTTCCGCCCTGCTGAACGGCGAAGCTGCGCTGCCGCTGAACAACCTCGCACTATTCGAACGCGACGGCGAAACGCTGCGTGTGGCTGCTCTTGAGAACGGCGTATTTCTGCTGATGAGCGGCGAACCGCTTAACGAGCCGATCGCGCAATATGGCCCTTTCCTAATGAACACCCAAGCCGAGATCGCCCAGGCGATCGACGACTACAGGCAAGGGAAATTTGGTTACCTTGAGTAGTTTGCGATCGTTAGCAGCTATTTCTAATTTTCCTAATTCGTGGTTCCAAACTCCGGATCGACGAACCACGAAATACACGAAAAAAGAAATCGAAGAAAGACCCACCCAGGTGTCTTTTCTTATTTTCCAATTTCGTGGTTCCAAACTCCGGATCGACGAACCACGAAATACACGAAAAAAGAAATCGAAGAAAGACCCACCGAGGTGCCTTTCTTATTTCCAATTTCGTGGTTCTAAACTCCGGATCAGCGAACCGCGAAATAAACGAACTAAGAAATCGAAGAGTTTATGAGCAGGCAAAGGAGGTGGACTCATTTCCACGAACTCGCCGTAACCTTATCGATAAACTCATTTATCTTTCCGTTCTCTATCCATCTCGCGACGATGACGATGTCGTTTTCGGGGTCGATGTATATGATGTTAGTTCCGTTGCCAACGTGTACAAATGCCGAGGCGGGAGCGGCGGGATAGTACTTCTTTTCGGTGTTAAGGAACCAGTTCATAAAACCGTATGTCGGTTGGACCGATGTCGGCGTCTTTGCCTGGCGGATGAATTCTTCGCTCAGTATCTGCTTGCTGCCCCAGCGGCCGTTGCGGGAGGTCAGCAGTCCAAACCTCGCCATGTCATAGGCGTTGATGAACATCCCGCCGCCCCAGTGGCCGCCGCCGCTGACGGATTGAACGATCTGACCGTCAAGCACGACGAACGAGTTTTCGTATCCGAGCCATCGCCAGGTGTTAGAGGCGCCGATCTCGTCCATTAGGTTCTCTTTCAGCACCTGCGGCAGCGGACGCCGCCAGACGTTCAGCGCTGCAAGCGCAAGAACATTGACGCGAACGTCGTTGTATTCGTACACCGTGCCGGGCTCATTCCGTTTTCTTGTCAGCCACGTTGTCGCGTCACGATCAGGGCGATCGGCCCATTCCGGCTTACCCCACAGCGTCCCATCCCAGTCGCTGGTCTGCCGCAGCAAATGCTCCCACGTGATCTTGCGGTTATGATCGGTCGCGAAGAGATCGATGTACTGCTGCTTGCCGAAATTCTCCGCCTTGCCAAAACGCTGCAGCGGGTCGTAAGGCAGCGTTACCGCCGAATAGTCGGACGCTTTATCCTGAAGCGACCGGATCAGCTTGCGGTCGAACGCGAGACCGACTGTCGCGGATAGAAAGCTCTTGGTCACGCTGTGCGTCATATCGACGCGGCCGGGCTCGCCCCACTCACCTACGATGTAGCCGCCGCGGATGATGACCCCGGTCGGTTCGCCGCGGTCCTTGAACAAACCGATACCTTCTCCAAATGGTTCACGCCCAAAGGTCTGTGCCTGCCCGAGTTCCTGGCTACGCGGCGCCTTCGCTTCATTCGCGATGGCAAACCCGATAGCTTCCTTGAGTTTTGCGGCATCAAACCCCAGCGAATTCGGCGCTCGGCGTTCCCAGCTTCCCGCGGGCGGCACATATGTGCTCTGGCCATACGCAGGCCAGCCCGCGAAGATGATCGCAACAAGTATTAGCGTTTGAAAGGCGGTGATCGGTCTATTAAGCATCTATCTCAGGTGTCCTCTTCGGCGTGCGAAAGCACGAATATTTTGCGGTTCCAAAAGTCGTCCTCGCGCCATCTAATCTTTTTACTGCTATTTTTGTTTAAGGCAAAACTGTTAGAATCGTAATTCAATGCTGACCAGGGAATTAGAACAGACTTTAAGCTTCGCCGTCGATCAGGCGGTGAGGCATCGGCACGAATATGTAACGCTCGAGCATCTGCTGTACGCACTGCTGCAGGATAGTGCGGCGAGTGACATCTTGTTCAACTGCGGTGCCCGAATAGATGAACTGGCACAGAGCCTTGAGACGTACTTTACGGATGTGTTGGAAAAACTGCCAGACGATTCTAAGGTAATGCCTGAACTCACCGCGACCTTTCAATCTACGATAAACTACGCCGTTCTTCAGGCTGAGGGCAGCGGGCAATCGACGGTAGACGGCGGAAATATCCTTGCGGCATTTTTTCAGGCAGACCAGAGTTACGCGGTTTACCTGCTCAATCAGCACGGCATCTCGCGGCTCGATATTCTTAATTACATCTCACACGGAATCTCGAAGCTTGATGATATCGACCTGAATTCCGACCTGTTCGATGATCAGGACGAATTTGCGGACGGCGGCGGCCAGCGTGCGCAGATGAAGCCGCTGGAAAGTTTTACTGTAGAGCTCGTGGCCCGCGCCAAAGAAGGTTTGATCGATCCGATCGTCGGCCGTGAAGCCGAGATCGAGCGAACTATCCAGGTGCTGTGCCGACGCAAAAAGAACAACCCGCTGTACGTAGGCGAGCCCGGCGTCGGTAAGACGGCGCTGGCAGAGGGACTTGCGTTAAAGATCGCCGACGGCGACGTACCGGAGGTTCTGGCGGATGCCAAGGTCTTTGCGCTCGATATGGGCGCCGTTCTTGCGGGCACGCGTTACCGCGGCGATTTCGAACAGCGTTTCAAGGCGATCATCTCCGAACTCAAGAAAGAAAAGAATGCCGTCTTGTTCATAGACGAGATACATACCATCGTCGGTGCAGGTTCCGTCTCCGGCGGATCAATGGACGCGTCGAACATCCTGAAACCCGCTCTCGCAGCCGGCGAACTTCGCTGCATCGGTTCGACGACGTTCGCGGAATACAAAGCCGCGTTTGACCGCGATCGCGCGCTCGCACGCCGCTTTCAAAAGATTGAGATAAATGAGCCGACCGTCGACGAGACCTTTGAGATACTTAAAGGGCTTAAGAAGTTTTACGAGGACCATCACGGCGTGCGTTACCCGAACGAAGCGCTCCGCACCGCTGCGGACCTCGCAGGCAAGTACATCAACGACAGATTCCTTCCCGATAAAGCGATCGACGTCATCGATGAGGTCGGTGCCTCGGTAAAGCTGATGCCCGAAGCCAAGCGGCCGAAAAAGGTTTCCGTGCAGATGGTAGAAAACACCGTCGCTCGGATGGCGAAGATCCCGCCGAAGACGGTCGTTTCGAACGAGAAGGACCGCTTGCGCTCGCTGCGTGACGACCTGAAGCGTGTGATCTACGGTCAGGACGAAGCGATCGATCGCGTGGTCGATGCCATCCAGATCTCGCGAGCAGGGCTCGGGCATGAGACGAAGCCCGTCGGGTCATTCCTGTTCTCCGGGCCGACGGGTGTCGGAAAGACCGAGGTCTCGAAACAGCTGGCCGAAGTTCTCGGTATCGAGTTCATTCGTTTTGACATGAGCGAGTACGCTGAGTCGCACACGGTCTCTCGACTGATCGGTGCGCCGCCGGGATATGTCGGATTTGATCAGGGCGGCCTGCTTACCGAGGCGATCATGCGAACGCCGCACGCGGTGCTGGTGCTCGACGAGATCGAGAAAGCTCACCCGAACCTTTTCAATTTGCTGCTGCAGGTGATGGATAACGCGACGCTTACCGACAACAACGGTAAAAAGGCCGATTTCAGAAACGTCATCCTGATCATGACAACGAACGCCGGTGCCCGAGAACTCTCGTCGGGCGGCGTCGGTTTCCGTAACGCAGTCGACACCAAAGGAAATGCGAAGGGCGCGATCGAGCGGACATTCACACCTGAATTTCGAAACCGGCTTGATGCGTGGGTTCCATTCAAGGCGCTCGATACGTCCGTGATCAAGAAGATCGTCCACAAATTTATCAATGAACTTAACGGGCAGCTCGCCGAAAAGCGTGTCCTTGTGAAGCTGGATGAGGAAGCTAGCGAGTGGCTAGCGATACATGGATTTGATTCACGCTACGGTGCACGACCGATGTCGCGACTGATCCAGGACAAGATCCGCAAGCCGCTTGCTCACGAGATATTGTTCGGCGCACTTGCAAATGGCGGCAGCGTTCGCGTAACCGTAAAAGCAGACGAGCTGCATCTGGAAATGAACGCGGAAGAAAAAGTAGAGGCGAACGTCGAGTAACTCTACTGGTCCCAACTTTCTTCCATCCAAAAAAGCACAGCACAAAATTAAAGGCTCGGCATTTTACGCCGAGCCTAATGTCCTTAAAGAGAAAGTGTTTCTACTTTTTCTTTGCGGGTGCTGCCTTTTTTGCAGGAGCCGCTTTCTTAGGAGCTGAAGCTTTCTTAGCAGGAGCGGCCTTTTTTGCCGGTGCTGCCTTCTTAGGTGCTGCTGCTTTCTTTGCAGGAGCCGCGGCCTTTTTCGCCGGTGCTGCCTTCTTAGGTGCTGCTGCTTTTTTTGCAGGAGCTGCCTTCTTAGGAGCCGCTGCTTTCTTTGCAGGAGCCGCCTTCTTAGGTGCTGCTTTTTTTGCAGGTGATTTGGTTGCTGCCATTACGTGTCCTCCGTATATATTGTGGTGTCTGAAAACTACCGCACTAAATTTAGCATAAATCGTCAAACTGTAGTTAACAAAAAATTGATACAAAAAACTTTTTCGCGAAAGTTTTTTTCGCGCACGCGTTCATCACTCTTCTTCGTCGAGTATCAGTTCCGCGATCTTGCGATCGTTATCGACAGTAGCGCGCCACAGAAAGATGCGCGTTCCAGTTTTCGAGAGCACTGTGAAAGTTTCACCGCGATCATTCTTCTCCCGTTTTGTAAATCTAATTTCGTTGATCGGACCGTACTTCGCGAGACGCTTTGCGATCTCTTGCGAGCGCGTATTCTTTAACGTGCGTGCCAGCGATTCGGTGAAGACGGTATCGTCGATCGCGTTGCCGAACCTGCTCTCTATCGCAGTGCGCACCAAGGTTGAGATTTCTGTTCCTGCCGAGATCTCGTCCTTGATCGAGCGCAGCGAAAGTGCTGGGATGTAATGTTTTGCGGCGAGTGTCGCAAGCATCGCGCCCATTCCAAGCTCGCCCAGATTTGAAAGCGCGATCACGGTAGTATCGTTGTCGACGTACCGAAATATCGCGGCACCGAAGCCGGCAGTTTGTCCGGTGTGGCCGATCAGCTTTATGCCGCGCACATCTGAGATCCGCCATCCTAGTCCGTACACCGAACGCTCGCCGCCATTGAAAGTGAATTGCGTCCATATCTCGCGTTTGCTCTGCGGCGTAAGAAATTTATCGCTGCGAAGCGCGTTCTCCCACTTGATCATGTCGCCTATCGTCGACACGATCGAACCCGCACCCATCAGATCGGTCAGCGAACCGTCACGCCCGGCGAGTCGTCCGTTGCGCCATTCGTATCCGTTCGCTCTAAGCGGAATTACGAACTGCGGATCTCGGTCGGCGGTCTTTGTCATACCGAGCGGCAGAAATATCCGCTCGCGCATAAATTCCATATAGCTCTTCCCGCTCTGCGTCTCGATGATGTAAGCGAGCAAGTTATATCCGCTATTGCTGTAAATATTTTTTTCGCCCGGTGTGAACTCGAGTGCGTAAGGCGAGAGCTGCTTGATAAAACCGTCGATAGTCACGCGCCTGGAAAGTTCAAAACCATCCAGGCTCGAGTAACTTTTTATTCCCGAACTATGAGTAAGCAGATGGCGGACTGTGACGTCGTTCCAAGCTTCGGGTGTGTTCGGCAGATACTTCGCGATCTTCTCGTCCAGCGACACCTTGCCGTCCTGAACGAGCAGCATTATTCCGGCTGCAGTCATCTGTTTCGAGACGGACCCGATCTCGAAAACGGTTTCGGTCGTCACAGGAGCGCTGAATTCTACGCTCGCCATACCATAGCCTTTCACCTTCACAGGTTTTCCATTTCGTATAACTGCAATGGCCGCACCGGGGATATTTCGCTCCGCCATCCGCTCACGGATCAATCGATCGAGATCGTCTGCGTTCGCGATCGACACGAAAACGAAGAGCAGGAGTGCGATGGCCAGTGATCTGGCAGTGTGTTGTTGTCTCATTTATATGTCTTTGTGTGGAGAGAGTCTGTAAGTTAGTTACGAGTCACTGCCGCTGCAGGTTTCCGCAGTGTTACGATGATGGCGTCGCCGACCTTTCGTTCGCCATTCGGGTCGGATGGTTTGTTTACCAACTTTCCGTCCAACAACATCGCAGTCGATCCGCCGCCGTCTAAATTGATCGCATCGATCGCACCGAGCGACACCAAAAAGTCTGCGAGTTCCTGCAGCGTCATCCCGACGCTGACATTCGGCTGCCGGCCATCAGCCGTGATCATCAAAAATTTCCCGTCGCGCATCTTTGCGACCGCCGTTCGCGGATGGCGGTTCTCGGCAAAACTTCGTACCGAGCGCTCGGCCTCCCATGTCAGCTCGGACTGTCCGCCGCGGACCAGAAACGAGACACCATTTGTAATATCTTCCGCCCGCCCGAAAGCGGTCGTCGGCACTGGGCTGACGGGCGACGAATGCTTCACCGTTATCGTTACTCGCGTTCCGACTGTGAGCAGAGCTCGCAAGTCTGCCAATCGCGACCCGCTCGCGGAGATGATGTAGCCGGTCTGCGGTATCGAGTTACTGCCGCGCGAGAATATCCGTCGCACTCGCCCATTCTGTATCAGAAACTCGACCGAGCCCGCAGTGGACAAAGTGCTGCGCCCAAACTCCTGCGTGAACAGCACGGCGTCGTCAGCCTTCAGCTCTCGATTTGTACCGACCGCGATCTCACGCCCTCGCACCATTAGTGCGTGAGACACGTCTGCTCGATCCAGATCGACCTCGGTAATGTTCGGACGATTGTTGATCATTATCACCGCCCGGCCGTTGACCGATTCGCTTAGCAGTGCTCCGTCCGTCATTAAGAGGCCTGCGGGATCACCCGCAAATATGCTGCTATCGAGCCGAAAGAATCCGGAATTGATCGCCGCCACCGCGCCGTGTCTCGCCGCGATCGATGACGTGGTCTCCGTTCCGACTATCATGTCCATGCCCAGCTTTACGTCGAGCCTTACCTTCGCGAGATCAAGCCGCAGCAGGTTTAGCTTGACCGGCTCGTTCGCGATCATGTGGGTCATCTCCGCATGTTCGACGCCGTCATGAACGCTGCGATACTCTTGTGCGGACGCTCCGCCGAAACACAAAAAGCAGACGGCAGAAAAGATCGAAACCGCGCGGGCCGTTCCCGCGAAACGAATTGCGTAGCGATCAGATCGCGGTGTTAATAATTTACGTGTCATATCATCTCTAGCCGAGCAAACTTATAATTGTTTCCGATGCGCATTAACGAACGAGTCGTCCAGCTCAATGATAAACCTATTAACGCAAACGCGCGTTACGTTCTCTACTGGATGCAAATGTTCAAGCGAACGACGCATAACCACGCGCTCACCTGGGCGACACGTAAAGCTAATGAATTGAAACTGCCGCTGGTGGTTTACGAAGGGCTGAAATATTACTACCCGTGGGCTAGCGATCGGATTCACACATTCATTTTGGAAGGCGTCGATCAAAAGCGACAGGAATTCGAGCGGCTCGGCATCCGCTACATTTTCTACCTGCAAAAAGACGAAAGCTCGCCCAAGAACACCGTCGCCAAGCTGGCGAAAGATGCTGCGTTGATCGTCACCGACGATTTTCCGTGCTTTATCATTCCTGAACACAACGCCCGGATCGGACAGCGGGCTGACGTCGCGGTCCACACTGTCGATTCTAACGGCGTCATTCCGATGTCGAAATTCGATAAAGAAGAATACGCCGCGTACACCATCAGGCCAAAGATAAATAAACTGCTGCCGAATTACCTGAAGCCATTTGCCGAAGAGACTGTCGATAAAAGCAGCCTGTCGATCGATATTGACGCGGAATTCGAGACTTTCGTAACCGATGGGTCCATCCCCGATCTCGTCGCAGGGTGTGACATTGACCACGCCGTGAAACCATCGCCGATCTACCGCGGCGGCACTGCAAATGGACGCAAGCGGCTCGCGGATTTCGTTGAAACGATTCTCCCCGAATACTACACGGCCCGGAACAAACCCGAACGCGACGGCTCGTCCAGGCTTTCCGCTTATCTGCATTTCGGATTTTTATCTTCGCTTGAGATCGCACTCGCGGTGAAGAATTCCGAGGCTCCGGAAGCCTCTAAGGAAGCATATCTTGAAGAGCTGATCGTCCGTCGCGAGCTTTCATACAACATGACGCGCCACAATCCGAATTATGATTCGCTCAAGGCACTGCCGGCCTGGGTGCATAAGACGATGCGGGCCCATAGCTCTGACCAGCGAGCGTTCGATTATTCGCTCGAACAGCTCGAGGCGGGCGAAACGCACGATGAACTTTGGAACGCCGCTCAGCGCGAAATGCTGGCGACGGGTGAGATGCACAACTACGTGCGGATGCTGTGGGGAAAAAATGTCATCGCCTGGACGTCTTCATACGAGGTCGCATTTGAGACACTAGTCCATCTAAATAATAAGTATTGTCTTGATGGCCGCAACCCGAATTCCTATGCGGGAATATTGTGGTGCTTTGGAAAGCATGACCGGCCGTGGATGGAACGGCCGGTATTTGGTCAGATGCGCTACATGACAAGCGGCAGCACAGGGAAAAAGTTTGATTCGAAGAAATACATCCAATGGACGAAAGGTCTTTAGTTTCCTTTCACCGGCTTGAACGGAACATGTTTGCTCGGTCGGGGAGCTTCACGCATTCCAACTACCTCGCCCCGCGTCTCTACGATCTCGCCAAGCTCGGCCATGCCAGCCTTGTCTGATTCAGGTTCGTAATAGATCGCACCCATGGTCATCGTGTCGTTCTGGGTGGACACAGGCCTCTCGATCCCGCCGACCTCATGAGATCCCTCCGCCACTGAAAACCCGACCACCCCGCCGAAAAACCCCGCGATCAGTGAGAACGCAGCCGCTGCGGTCCGTGAGACTTTTCTCTTCAGCGCACGCCATCCGACCGGACAATCCTTGGTCAAGATAGTGCCGTCTGCCCGCCTATAGAACCTAACACACAGTCGGCCTTCAGTTGTTACGAGTAAGTTCTCGGCCTCGTCGCGTGTCATCCCCGAAAGGTTGTAAACGTTCAGCTTGCAGTCGCCGCAAAAGCGTTTACGGTCATCACCGTACATTGCATTCCATTCGGCGGAACAGGGTGATGCGACGCGAACATTATTTAGCGGGCTGGTTGATCTCTTCATATTCCCTCCGACTCCTTAGACGCTCCACAAGGAGTGTTGTTCCAAAATGAACGGCCTGGCTCACAGAAACTTGCAATGGATCGTTGATACATCCCGCGAAAGATAATCGCGTGTGAAGGTTGGAGACCGAATTCTCCAGTTTATAAATCAGGAGCACTATTACAATGATCAATCATATTTCTATCGCAGTTAATGAACCGGAACGCGTGGCCGGATTTATCGCCGAGCTGTGGGACGGCCGCGTTTATCCGTTCCCGCCCGTCCCTGATTCATATTTTGTTTTGGCAGACGACGGCAAAGGAACGGCCGTCGAGGTCACGCCTGCCGGCACGATCCTGGTGCCCGGCGAAGGCTTGCCCGACGAGAACGACCTCTTGGCTACAACTGAGAAGCACGAGGCACAGTTCATAAGGTCGGAACTGATCCCGCGATACGTCGCCACGCACCTTAACATCAACACAAAGAAAACTATCGACGAGGTTCGCGACCTCGCAAAACGTGAAGGCTGGCGCGTGCTGGTGTGCAACCGCGGCGGCGGACTGTTTCAGCTTGTCGAGGTATGGGTGGAAAACACTTTTATGCTCGAGGTAATGACTCCTGAGCAAACCGAGAGGTATGTCGAGATCACCGATCCGGCCTTTATGGACACGGCGTTTGAACAAGCGTTGAACGCCTCGCACCCGGCCCGCCCAGCTGTACCGACGCTGCCGGCCGAACTAAACGTTATCGGTTAACGAAACGCCTCGTCTGCACGGTCATACGCGTACCAGTTTCCATTCCAATCGAACGCTTCCGTACCGCGGAAGCGTTTTTTGTAATCGTAGAAGGATTCGCCGGCGTAAGCGTAGCCCTGGTAGTAAAATCGGCGGCCAGTCTCGATCGCGAACTCTATCTCTTTCAGCATCGTGAAGATGCCGAGGCTGCGATGCGATTCTTCCGGCTCGAACATCCCATAAATGCCGGACACCGATGTTGCTCCGAGATCGAAAAAGCTTACCGCGATAAGCCGCTCGTCGTAATAGACACGAAACTCCTGGGCCTCAGCTGGCAGTAGATCGGGTTGTCTAGAGAGCAAATCGTAGAGCGTTCGTGGAACGGAATGTTTGAACCGCCGCTTGTGGCGGTGAAACAGTTCTTCGGTTGCAGTGTCTATTTTGATCGGGCGGCGCTCGACCGTCAGATCCGAGTTGATCCGCAGGATACGGCGTTGGCTTTTTGAAAACTTAAAGTTGGCGAGATCGATGCGAAGCGGGATCACGTATCGGATATGCTCGCCGAGCAGTCCCAGATTGTAGCGGAAAAAATGAGTTCCGAAATGACGCCAGCCGTCCGACCACAGAACGTCCATCTGTTCAGGTGTAACGAGGTCGGCGTCAAACTCTTCGTGGATGTATCGGAAGTCCGTTGAAAGCATTCCGATCGGAGCCCGTTATTACCAATTAACGCTGCCTTCTTTTGTCGTGTCGATCTGAGCGATCTCGACGCCTTCGTTAAAGAAGAAGATGTTCATCTGGTCGAACAAAAATTGGTGCGAATCAGGGTTAGATACGTCCAGGCCGAAATGATTGATCAGCTGATTCTGTTTCTGGAGCCATTCCTTCCAGCAATCGCCGCAGGTTTCCGAGCCTATCTTTTGCCCGAGTTCGGTCGGGATCGGTGCATAACCTAGCGGCTCGCCCTTTTCGCCGCAGCGGGCACATCTGAATTTGTCTCCGAATAACGCCATACGAAAAGTCTATCACACGGTATCCGCCGATACCGATGCTGCAGCCGCCTAGAAAAGGAGCTTTACGTCGAATCGCACGGCCAGTACACGAAGAATGAAGACGCTCGCGATGCATGCGAGTATCGCCGCGGCCGGTTCCACGCTCATTCTGACAAGAGCGATGTAAACCCATGCTCCGAGAAAAGCGCAGGTTGCGTAAAGAGGTTCACTGGGCAGAAAGAGCTGCGGCTTTTGGTTGCAGAGTATGTCGCGGACCACACCGCCAAATGTGCCGGTCACAACACCGATCATCGCGGCGGGCAACGCCGGCGTGTTCATCGCTAAGGCGATACCGACGCCCGATGCGGTAAAAAGGCCAAGCCCAAGAGCATCGATCACCATCAGGACGCGGCCGCTCGAGAGATCTTTATTAAGACGAAGCAGGATCAGTTCGACCGGAAGCAGCAGCATTATGAGGATCAAAAATTCCCAGTTCGCGATCCAGTAAAGCGGGTGGACCCCGAGCAGAACATCGCGGATCGTTCCGCCGCCAAACGCTGTGACGAACCCGATCGTTAGAACTCCGACAAGATCGAAACCGCTGCGACGCGCATGGATGAGGCCCGAATACGCAAAGACCAGTATCGCCGTAACCTCTATGATATAGAGCAGCGTTTCCATTTATCCGGCACGCTTGATCGCGGCGAGCACGTCTTCGTCGGCGGGTTTGAAAAGGCTGAGTGCCTGAGCTTTGTGGTAGGCGATCTTGCCGGCTTTATCGATCACAACGACGCCGCGAGCCGATCGGCCGGGCAGCCAGCTTTTCATTCTGTACGCCTCGGATACCTTTCCATCCGCATCGGACAGAAGCCTGAGCGGCAATTGGTTATTCTCAGCAAAACCTTTGTGCGATTCGACCGAATCTGTCGAGATCCCGACGACCTCCGCACCCGTCGCCTGATACTCCGACCAGTGGTCCCGCACCGAACAAAGCTGCGCCGTGCAAACCGGCGTGTTATCGCCTGGATAAAACAGCAGGACAACCGTCTTGCCGCGATGATCAGTTAATGACCAGTCGCTGCCATTGCCGTCTTTGAGCGTAAAATCAGGTGCGTTGTCGCTGGTGTTCATATTTCCAAAATTCTGATGACTCGATACCTTCTGCCTCATCAAATTCAACTAAACAACTCATCGAGATCACGTGCGCTGTGGAGCACTCGAACGATGGTTATCTTCTTTGCCCATATGCGGTAGAAGATCAGATGACTGCCTACGGGGAAGCTTCTTAACCCCTCGTTCAGTTCTGAGCGTTCCCGACCAGCCGTCGGGTTATCACCAAGCATGGAGAATGCATCATCGAGCCTGTCGTTGAATGCTGCCGCAGCATCTATATTGTCCGCTGCAATAAAGATGAGCGTTTCATCAATATCTTGACGTGCCTGTCGCGAGAGTGAGTATTTAGGCATCTTCGCTCTTCATTGCCAAGAGCTTTTCTCTAAACTCAGCCATCGTGCTCGGTCCGTCATAAATTCGTCCGGCTTCGAGGTCATCGATCCCGAGTTGAATATCTGTCCGAAGAGCGTTTAGCTTAGCCTCGTGCATTTCGTCGCGCTGCTGCAGTAAGCGCAGACCCTCGCGGACCACTTCACTGGCAGAGCTATACTTTCCCGAATCAACCTTTCCGGCGATAACGGCTTCAAGTTCAGGCGTTAGCGATACATTCATTGGACTTCACCTCTGACAGCTATACTAACATAATTCGTTATCGATAACGGTTTTTGTTATCGCGTTTTCTACCGTCAGCCCCTAGGTTCGCGTAGAAGTTCTCGATGGCAAATTTCTCTCCAAAGTACCGCTTCCTCCAACCGGGCTGGACTCGGTCGAGCAGCAATCCTTCGACAGCACCGAACGGATAGAACACAGTGCGTTCCCATTTCGAAAGATCCAGATCGCGCATCTCTTTGTTCGTCGAGACAAGCAATCGATCGGCCTCGGTGTTGAATGGAACGAAATCCGGGAGCGACCGAAACGCTTTGCTGGGCGTCATTTTCCTGGCGGCGAGTTCAGCCATTTTGTACTGTGTGTAGCGAGATATGCCTTCCTGCCAGATCTGGAATGACGCGTACCGATAGTCGGCCGGGCTCAAAGACGCGGCAAACGCAGAACGTTCAGAAAGGTATGCCTTTAGAGTCTCTTCTTTTTCGTTCTTTGTTTTCGCCTGGTAAGCCACAAGAAGGAGCTCGGTCAGCTTTCTAAATCGCCCGGCGACCACAGTATCTTTATAAGGAAACGGATAGTTGATCTGCCACATTCCCGTAGTGTCTCCGCCGTCGAGACCGAGCTTATTGACTTCGCCGAAATAGTCCGGCCTTGAATACTGCAGCTGGTGAAAATGTTCGTGCAGGACGACAAAGACCCATCGCGTCGATGTTTTGTCGGCTGTATTCTCGGCCTTCCCGACTACGATGACGGGCGTAGGACCGAACGCCGGAAATGTAGCCAGGAAATTCTTCTGAAACTTTCGCGGCCGCACAAACACCTCGGTTTTCAATAGCTTGTCGTAGCCGATCGAGGTGAACTCGTTATTCGGTTTTGGATGCCTGATCAGGAATTCATGATCATCTGTGATGAACAGCATTCCGAACGGTGCAGAACTCCAACCCGGCCAGAGCTTATCCTGCAGTTTTTCGCCGATACGATATACTTCAGCAATGCGGATGCGGTCGACCTCCTCGATCGCGGGTGCGGCATTAGTCGCGATGTTCAGCGACGATATAAGAAGGGCGAGAACTAGAAACTTTTTCATACAAATGAAGACGTTTCTTAGGTCGATATCGGGACAATTTTCCGCTATTGAAAATCGCGGATGTCCTTGAACGGTTTGTCCTTGTCGTTGAAATCCGGCCGGTAGTAATGCGACGCCGATTCGTATTCCTGCATAAAACCTTCTTCCATGCCGAGATCTTCTAAAAGCGACACCGCATCGAACCATTCGCCTTCTGAGATCCGGCGTGACAGCAGGATATAACGCGGGTCGGTCGCGGCTTTGTTGGTCGCGTAGTACTGGGCCATCAGCGAAACAGCCGTCTTTGGCCCAAGTTCGTCGCGGATCCAGCGGAGATTTTCTTCGAGGCCCGCAAGATCGTTCGGCAGCACAAGCAGACGTATCAGCAGCCCGCGTTTCAATAGGCCGTGCTCATCGAACACGAGCTCATCGCGCATCTGTCGATGCATTTCTTTGATCGCGGCCCGGGCGTGCCGTGGGTAGTCGCGGATCTTTGAAAATTGGAACCCCGCATCAGCATCCGCGTATTTCAGATCAGGAAGATATACATCAACGATGCCATCGAGCAGTGTCAAAACCTCGACCGAATCGTACGCATTTGTGTTGTAAACGATCGGAAGATCAAATCCCTGTTCAGCGGCGATCAATATCGCTCGCGCCATCTGCGGAGCAAAATGCGTCGGCGATACAAAGCCGATGTTATGACAACCACGAGCCTCGAGTTCGAGCATCATTTCGGCCAGGCGTTCGTGCGTTACCTCGTTCTTACGCTGCTCTTTCCATGTCTGCGAGATCTGATAGTTTTGACAGTAAACACAACGAAGATTGCAGTTGCCAAAGAATATATTCCCGGCTCCGTGCGTTCCCGAAAGACAAGGCTCTTCGCCAAAGTGGGCGGTGTACGACGAAACGATCGGCAGCCGGCCCGAATAGCACGCCGCAAGTTCATCACGCAGCCGGTCGTTCCCGCAGTCCTTCGGGCAAACGGTACAGGCAGCGAGCAGGTTTTCGAGAGCCTCAACCCTCGCGGTCAGTTTCTTCTCCCGCAGGAGCACCTGATGCCTTGGAACGAAATCTTCGTCTACCATGAACGTTGTACGTGTATTTCCCAATGATCTCTTTCGGAGCGACCTCCTGGGCGAGCGCCCATGTGAAGTCCATTTCAGCATTGACCGTCGCCGTCGCCATCCGCGTCTCGTGAAGCATCAGCACGCTGCCCCACGCCAGATACATTATGCCGACGATGCCGATCGGTATCGGCAGCCAGCGATAGACCGCGGGAAAGATGCCGACGATCGCTATCGAAACACTGGTCAGGACAAAGAATCCCAGGCCGTAGTAAAACGTTCCCATCGCCTTCTGCAGAATGCGAGCTCGGCTTGTGACCTTGTCGAGCAGGCTGACGACGGTGTCGATGCGTTTTTCGTAGAGCGGGACATCGTTCTTATCCTCGGTAGTTATCAATTCACTCAGACGCTTTTCAAGATCGCGAACGCGGTCGACAACCCGCCCCAGCCGGGTCGACGTGGAAAGCACCAGCGAACCCGTCGCAGATATCAGCAACGCCGGCGTGATCATTGCCGTTAGAAATTCGATCGTAGAGCTGAGTGCCTGCGGGTCGACATCGACCAAGTCTGAAGCGAACATGTAAATGATTCTACGCGATTAAAGGCGGGAATCTAATCTAAATTTTATCGCTTAACAGAATTGATCCGGTCGATCTCAGCATGCATCCGGCCGGTCGCCATCATCCACATCATCTTGTAGTCAGAGATGAACGACCATAACGGGTATTGGAACGTGGCGGGTCGATTTTTTTCGACAGCAAAATGCGAAACCCACGCAAAACCGTAGCCGACAAAAAAGCATAAAGGGATCAAATGCCACTTCCCGGTCGCGATGAACCAGATCAGCAAAATGATCCCCAAAGATGTTCCGATAAAATGCAGCGTCCGGGTCAGCGGCTGTGAATGCTCGCGTACATAAAACTCCCAAAACTCAGAATAGGTCTTGATCATTTTTCACAGCCAACCGGCTCTGATCATATACGCAGCGGCATTACGATGTATTTGTAATCGTATGAGGTTTCGCCCTCGATGCTCATTTGCGTGGCGGCGTTCGCGTCCTTGAACTCAAACGATATTCGTGTCGCCCCGCGGTTCTCGCGTGCCGGTGCGGCGGCGGTCGTCGTGCCGCCTGACGACGCGTCCGTCTCGGTGTCTGTCTCTGAGGTGCCGCTGCCCGCCGTCTCGACCGAGCCGACGTTGTTCAGGAATTCCTGCAGATACTGATGGTTAAACCCTAGCGTGACCTCGTCGCCTTTGTACTCGGCCGGGATCGTTTCGGCACCTTCGCCTTCCTCGCTCGATTGTGCGGTGATCTCCACCTCGCCCTCACGAATGGTCATCCTGATCGAGCGGTTGCGGTCGTCCGCCATCAGTGAGATTCGGCGAACCGCTGATTTCATATCGGCCAATTCAAAGATCGCCTTTCGCTCGTTGTCCTTGGGCATGACCATTTCGTAATTCGGAAAATTCCCCGAAAGCTTACGCGTGATCAGCAGCCGGCCGTCGGTCTCGAAATAGATATGATTCGGGTCCTCGCCAAATTGAATGTCGCCTTCCGCGTCGCGGCAAATTTTGACCAACTCAAGCAGGGCTTTCTTCGGGATAAGTGCATCCATCTTTTCATCGCCCGAGCTTTCCACTTTTCGTTCGATGAATGCCAGACGGTGTCCGTCGGTAGTTACCATGCGAGCAACGCCGTCGGCCAGCATAAACTTTGCACCGGACAGCGTGAACCGGCTCTGCTCGTTCGTGATCGCAAAGGCGGTGTTCTGCACAAAGTAGCTAAAGATCTCAGACGAAAGCTTGAGCGGTGCCGATTTGAAGATCGGGATCTCGGGATACTGTTCGCGGCTGACGCCTGCGAGCCGAAAGTTCGCTCGTCCCGCTTTCATTTTCACCCACTCGTTCTCGTCCTTCTTGAAATGTACGTCGCCGCCGTCAAGCGTACGAACGATGTCGAACAGCTTGCGTGCCTGCACACATATCGCTCCGGCCTGCTTGATATCGGCCGGGGCGTCGCAGCGGATCGTGACGTCCAGGTCGGTGCCGACAATGCGGATCGATCCCTCGCCGAGCGATTCGATCAGAATGTTTGAAAGGACCGGTATAGTGCTCTTTCGCTCGACCACACCCTGGATATAACCCAGCTCTTCTTTCAGAACGCTTTGCTTGATCGTAAATTCCATTTCTTTAATGCTCCAGAACTTTGCGGATCTCTCTTCTTCTCTATCTAAGAAATAAATTGGTTAATTTAGATAGTACTACTAATAGGGCCTGTGGAACTGTGCAAAACCCACTTAAATGCCCATTTCTTCTGGTCTTTTCCGTGCACAGGCATTTTGTGGAAAACCTGTGGAAAACCTGTCCGTGCTGCGGAAAACCTTTTGGGCACTGCTTTTTCCACTTAGATTCACAGCTTCGCGATCGCCAACGCTGCGGAAAAGTGGAAAACTTTCTGTAAGTGTTGTAAACAATTGATTTATATGTCTAGTGCCGAAAATGCCTTTGTGGAAATGCTTCTGCGAGAAATATCGCTGAAGCCCTTTATTTATCGACAAATATTGTCGATCAGCTCACTCATCGTATTGTGGAAAACGCGATCCTCTTTCGTGAGCTTATCTATCTTATCAACCGAGTGCATTACGGTCGTATGATGCTTCCCGCCAAACTCTCTTCCGATCTCTGGAAAGCTGTGCTTTGTCAGCCGCTTGCACATATACATCGCGACCTGCCGCGGCATTGATACGGCCCGGCTGTTGTTCTTTGACTTCATCTCTTCGACAGTCAGATCGTAGTGCGATGCGACGATGCGTGCGATGCGGTCCATCGTTAGCCCTTCAGGCCGTTCTGAATCGATTATGTTCTTAAGAGCGTCCTGGGCAAGCATCTTTGAGATAGCGACGCCCCTGAGGCTCGCTATCGCAACGAGACGGACCAGTGAGCCTTCCAGCTCACGCACATTGCTCTTGATCTTGCTCGCAATGAAAATCGCGATCTCGTCGGGCAGATCTATACCGTCGAGGTCGGCTTTGCGTTTCAAGATCGCGACCTTGGTCTCAAGATCCGGTGGTTCGATGTCCGCGATCAATCCCCATTCGAACCGCGAGTGCAGACGTTCCTCTAATGTCGGGATCTCGCGCGGCGGACAGTCGCTGGTTATCACTATCTGCTTCTGATTATTGTGCAGCGTATTGAACGTGTGAAAAAACTCTTCCTGCGTTCGCTCCTTGCCGGCAAAGAACTGCACGTCGTCCATCAGCAGTACGTCGATCGAGCGGTACTTCTCGCGAAAGCTGTCGGTCTTGTCGTACCTGATCGCGTTGATCAGCTCGTTCATGAATTTTTCCGACGTGATGTACGACACACGCATGTGCCGGTTTCGCTGCTTGATAGAATGCCCGATCGCGTGCATCAAGTGAGTTTTCCCGAGCCCCGTACCGCCGTAGATGAATAGCGGATTGTATGTCTTGCCCGGTGTTTCTGCCGCACCCATCGATGCTGCGTGGGCGAACTGATTGCTCGACCCGACGACGAATTTTTCAAACGTGTATTTCGGATTTAGAGAATTATCGACAGGTTCGATATCTACGAAGGTCGTCGCCGATCCGGGAGTCACCATCGCCGGAGTTCTATGGGCCGGTGTCTCGTGTGTCTGAGTCGGGCCTCTCATCTCGGACGTTTCGTCTTCAGATTTCGACCGGGAGGCGGTCAGCCTTTGGTCGACGCCGTCGGTCTTGTCGACCTGCCAGACGATAGTGTAACCATCAAGTCCGCGGTCGCGTAGGATATGGTAAAGCAGTTCGGTGTAGTAGAGGCTGACCCAGTCCTTCGTGACGTCTCCCGCACGCAACGTGACGGTCCGGTTCACGTTATCGATCCCTTCGAACTGTATGGGCCTGAACCAGGTATCGATTATGTGTTTATTTAGACGTGTTTCGACGACCGCTAATATGTCGTTCCAAACGTCTGTCTTTTTCTCAAGGGTTTGCACTAAATGCTCTCCGCCGGCTGTGTTAATATCCTATGAATTTCTTGGGTAAATTTTTGTTTCGGATGGATGCTCAAAAAGCTCGGGGAGATCCATCGGAAAATCAACGTATTGTTTTTGATCTGAGCCGGTTGCGGAAATGGAAAAATTTCGGCGGGAGAAAATTTCCACAATAATTTCCACAGTCCTGTGGAAACAAAAACACGGACTTAAAGTGACACTTTAAGTTATTTGTTTTCAACGCTTTACAAGGGCTTATCGATCCAAAACGGGTGTCAGATTAACACATAGAAAATGCCATTGCAAACCGAAATCCACAGAAAAACTATGTTCGCTGTAATACAATGTAAGGGCTTTTCTCTTCAACGATTTGGACCGTTTAACACTACGAAAATTCGCCCATTTTGGACCTTGAACGAGTCAAAAACGAGCAAAAAATTTTCAGAAATTTCATATTCATGAAACATCATGGCGGCGACACAGTCCCGAGCTCCGATACCAGGATCAAAAATGCCTGCGAAGGCCTGACCTACATCTCAGAAACAGACGCTCCGGTCGAATTTTTTAACGGCGGATCCATGGCCTCGCCGGACGCCGATTCGCTTCTCCAGTTTCTAAACTCATCAACCGACGTCATTACCCGAAGCCAGCCGATCACAGAATCAAGCGACATCGATCAGTTCTTCCAACGCTATCTCCGCGACCGCTCCGGCAAAAACCCGGCCAGCCGCGCCTTCCGTCGCCTGCGATGCACACTCAACAGCGAACTCGACGAACTAACGCTGATCAGGATCGGCAGGATCCGAATAGCCATCTACATCCTCGGCAAAGACCCCCAAGGCAACGTAATGGGAATCCAAACAAAAGCAGTCGAAACGTGATCAGACATGAATACGCAGAGATCCCGCACCGAGTGTATTAGCAATTGCCACGTGACGACAAAAGCCTATGGATCAGAAGATCTGGATACATTGGAGTTCACGGCGAAGGGCGTAAATTGGGTTGCGTTTGACGAGCCGTCAGAACCCGTCCGGGCTCTCGTGAAGGTTAGATACCGCAGCGATCCGGCAGCCGCAACGCTCCACGCCTTGCCGGGCGGTCACGTGCGTGTCGTGTTTGACGAACAGTTCGACACATTGGCTCGATCGCGTAGCGATCGCGTGAATGTAGCCGTGGGTGATAACCCACGGTATTTTGTGATCGGCGGGGCGTCGCGTTAGCGACGGTTGAACGCGTTCAATTGTCGCTACGCGACAGCGTATTCGTACCATAGCCGTGGGTTGTCACCCACGGCTACATTGACCTTGCCGCAACGCGGCGACTCGACACGGCCCGGCTTGGGGATAACGGATAATTCCGCCGCACCCTTCGGTGCAGGATTTTTTCTGTTGGTTTCACCGCAGGCTAATTTCCAACTACGCCTCCGGCATTGGGGAGCGCCGCACCGACGGTGCAGAGCATATCAATCGCGTGGCTCCGACCAACGGCGTATCAAAGATCTCCCACGATCTTTTTGATCGCGGCGACGTAGGTTTCGTGTTCTATTTTGAGGATGCGGGCGGCTAGGGTTTCGGGGGTGTCGGTGGCGAGGACGGGGACGGAGCGTTGGAGGATGACGTCGCCGTGGTCGAGGAGTTCGTCGACGAAATGGACGGTGCAGCCGGAGGTGTTTTCGCCGGCGGCGAGGACGCGTTCGTGGACGTTGAGACCGGGGTATGCGGGAAGGAGAGATGGGTGAATGTTGATGATGCGGTTCGCGAAGGCATCTACAAATACCGGCGACAGCAGACGCATATAGCCCGCGAGGCAGACCAGCTCGACGCCGCGTTTCTGGAGTTCGGCGACGATCTCGGTATCGTGCTCCTCGCGAGTCTTTAAGGCAGCGTCAGGCGCGGCGCGTCGTTTTCGTTCGATCACCCGTGTTTCGACACCGCGTCGGCGTGCCCTTTCAAGGCCCGCGGCGTCAGCCTTGTCGCTGATGACGACCGCGACCTCTGCACCGGCTATCTCGCCGCCCTGCACAGCGTCGATGATCGCCGCCATATTAGACCCGCGGCCTGAGATGAGAATGCCGATCTTCATTAAGTATTGAACGGCATGGAACGGCCGGATCTTGTTAGACAAAAAAGAGCTGCGGATCGGCTCAACGTATTAACACCTCACGATCGCCCTCGACCACACGGCCGATCTGATGGAGGCCTTCGTTTAGAAGCACCTTTGCCTCATCGTCAGAACAGATCACCACCATTCCGATGCCCATGTTGAAGGTGCGGAACATTTCGTGGTCGGAGACGTTTCCGAGCGTCTGCATCAGGCTGAAGACGGGGAGTTCGGGCCAGGTGCCGCGGTTGATCTCAACGGAGACGCCGTCGGGCAGGATTCGCGGAATGTTTTCGAGGAATCCGCCGCCGGTGATGTGTGCGAGCCCTTTTATAATTCCTCTTTGCCGACTGGCACCCTCGCTACCGCTTGGGTTTCCGCCTGCAAGATCAAGCAGCGGGGCGATCTGCGGAAGGAAGCTTTGGTGGGTGGCGAGCAGCGATTCGCCGACCGTCGAGCCGAGTTCGTCGAGAAAAGTATCTACTTTGTAATTACCAACCTCAAAGAAAAGCTTCCTTGCGAGCGAATATCCGTTGGTCTGCAGCCCGTTAGAAGGAATTCCCAGCACAATGTCGCCCGGAACGATCGATCTTCCGTCGATCACCTTCGGTTTATCGACCACACCGACGATGAATCCGGCCAGGTCGTACTCACCGGGCGGATAAAAATCGGGCATTTCGGCAGTTTCGCCGCCGAGCAGCACGCAGCCGTTCTCTTTACAGGCCCGTGCCATTCCCTCAACGACGGACGCGGTAACGTCGGGCTCGAGCTTTCCGGTCGCGAAATAATCCAGAAAGAAAAGCGGGCGAGCGCCTTGGACAAGGATGTCGTTTACGCAATGGTTGACCAGATCGGCGCCGACCGTATTGTGAATTCCGGTCTCGAACGCGAGTTTTAGTTTTGTCCCGACGCCGTCGGCCGAGGCGACCAGGATCGGGTCGGACATTCCCGGAAACGCTCCGGAAAACATACCGCCAAAGCTGCCGATCTCGGTCAGCGTGCGCTCGTTGAAAGTCGCCTTCGCGTATTCGCGTATCTTGGCGACGGCACGGTTGGCGTTGTCGATCGAAACGCCGGCGTCCGAATAAGAGATCGATCTTTCCATAATGGTTTGAGTTAAACTGGGCCGAAGGACGATTATAGACCGCCGCCGCATTCATTGACTATTCTATCCATTCACAATTAGCATCGTCATACGGATCAAAGCTATGAGTTTCACACTTCACGATATGGGTTCCGAGGGCTATGAATTTAACGCAAACGTCTGGACGTGGAAGGCGGCTCTCGAAGTGATCAAAAGCCTCGACCTGCTGAGCGAGGGCAAGGTTCGGCAGATGGCGTATAACGCGATGGGCGTAAAGGTCGACCTCGAAGACGCTCACATGATCGGCGAAAAGCTGCGCGACGTGATCTTGCCGAAGCTCGCACCAAATAAACGCATCTACGCCGACGGCTCGATCACCGACGAGCCTGACGACGGCACGCTTCATAAGGACGAGGACGAGCAGTGGAAGAACTATTCGGTCGACCATGATTGGGTGAAGGAGTTTTCCGAGTTTTGCCTTCGGTCCAAAGGATTCCAGATATTCTGATCAGCGACACACGCCGATAAATGGAAAGCATCAACGAGTTCGCAAATACGCTCTGGCCGTGGTTTAAGGACATTCGCGTCCAGATACTGCTGCTGATCGTCTTTGCGACCGTTCACGGCTACGCAGGCGCGTGGCTTGCGATCCGTATGCTGTTTCGTCCGCGGCGTCCGTTCAAGCTGCTCGGGATAACGGTCGTGCCGCAGGGAATGATCCCGCGGCATCGCGATCGGCTGGCGGCGGCGATCGGCAAGGCCGTAGGCGAGGAGCTAGTTTCACAGGAAACGATAATGGAAGAGCTGGTCGGCAAGGATTTTCTGCGGACAAAGATCCGCGGTGTTATCGACGGTTATACCCGCGACCTGCTCGCACAAAATTATCCTTCGCTGGTCGAGACGCTGCCGCCGAATCTTCGCGGGCCGGTGCTCGATGCGATCACATCGCTGCAGTTCACCATCGCCGAGCACGTCGAGCGCATCCTGAAAAACGACGACACGCAGGCCGCGATCAGCGCGTTTGTCGAACGTCGCGTTGACGAGGTGCTTTCGCGCCGCGTGTCGGGCGTGATCTCGGACGAAAACTACGAAAAGATCCTGGCGTTCGTCGACGAACGAATCGCGTCGGCGCTGAATTCGCCTGCTATCGAAAAAGCCATCGCGGATTTTGTCGGCCGGCGTATCGACGATCTCGTGAACACCACAACGCCGATCGGCGAGATGTTCACCACCGATGCTATCGACCTGCTTAAAGAAAAAGCCGCCGAGCAGGTCGCGCCGGTCACGCATCATCTGACCGAGATCGCCGCCGCCGAACGTACGCGCAACCAGATAAGCTCGCTGATCAAAAAGGAAGTTCACACCTATTACGAGAATTTGCCGTTCTTTAAAAAGATATTCGTTTCGCGCGAGAATCTGCTCGGCGAGGTAGATGATCTGGTCAACGACAGCTTGCCCAAGCGGATCGAGGAAACGCTCAAGGGCGATGTCTTTGCCGAGGAAGCCGCTAGCTTCATCAACACCACCATCGACAACGCAATGGCCCGGCCGCTACCCGAGGTGATCGGGACGATCGACCCCGACCAGCTCGCTCGTTTCAAGCAGCAGGTAACCAGCTCGCTCGTCAAGCTCGTCCGCGGCGAAGAAATGCGGCGTTCGATCTCGCGCTACGTTTCAGACTCCATCGACACGCTGCGTCCGCACAGCATTGATTCGATCCTGCGAAATGTTCACCCTGAGTCCGAGGCAAAGCTCAAATCGATGCTCGCCAAGGGATTGCTGTCGATCATCGCGGGCGAAAACACCGCGCGGCTCGTGAACGATATGCTTTCACGCCAGATCGATCAGCTGCTTGCGGCTCCGATCGGAAAGCTCTCTGACAAGATCGAGGAAGAAAAGCTCGTCTCGGCCAGCGAGACCTTTGCCGATACGATCATCGCCGCGATCCGCGAGAAACTGCCTGAGGCGATCAAGGAATTCGATGTCGGCAACGTCGTCAGGCAGAAAATAATGAATTATCCCGTCGAAAAGCTCGAGGCCCTGGTGATGTCGGTCGCGAAGGAACATCTGCGGACGATCGAGCTCTTTGGAGCCGCTTTCGGCTTGATCATCGGACTTGTTCAGGGTGCGATCCTCTATTTCCGCGAGATAATGTAGTTTGCGGGCGTGTGGTTATCGTCGGCGTTAACGTAGGAGAAACCTTATATGAACACCATCGACGTAGGCAGCAATGTGGAATGCGGGATCTGCCGCCGCGAAACTACGGTCCAGTTCGTCACGGAACGCGAGGGCGGCAACGCCTACGATCTCGGCTGCATGCATCGAAACGCGATTTGCCCGGTTTGCAATGTACTCGTGAAGGACGATAGCGATTCGATCCTATCCATCAAACCGCTCTGCCGAACTTGCGACCCGCAAGAGTTCGCTGACGACGACGATTAACCCAGGTGCCTCGCGCAAAAAAAAATATCGCGATCTGCTGCAAGTTTCGCCCGTCCGCACGTTCTATCGCCCGAACGGCTATCGAAAGAACGAACATGCGGAGCTATTGCATCCCTAGCGACACGATCATCGGCAACAAAATGCCGGAAAATATCGGTCCGAACTTACCGGTGCAGCAGGCTCGCGAAAGACGTGTGTTTAGCTGACGAAAGCCGTAAGGCATCCGGCCTTGGCGGCACCCGGAACGCTTCCGGGATGAGACGTTTTTTGGAGTTAAATACAATGAGAAGATCTATTTTGCTTACATTTTTTTCCCTGGCGGCGTTTACGCTTGCAGCCTGCACACCGGAAACACCGCCGGCCGGCGACAATACGAAACCCGCGGCTTCACCGACCGCCGTGCCCAGCATCGTTCCGAACGCCGAGGACAAAACACCGGTCGATCCTAAGGCTCCCGGCGCCGCGTTCGTCGGCCGCTGGCCGGGTGTCGAGGGCACATATCTCAATGTCGAGGCGAAAGGCGAGAAATTCGATATCGAGATCAAGGACCTTGACGGCTCGAAGAAATACGAAGGGACCGCCAAGGGCGACACCATCGAATTTACTCGAAACGGCAAGACCGAATCGATCAAAAAGGCGACCGCCGAAGAGACAGGTATGAAATGGCTGCAGGAGAAAAAGAACTGCGTCGTTATAACCAAGGGCTCTGAGGGATACTGCCGAGACTAGTTTCGGCGTCTTGAACTAAGGTTTAACCGCGAGCAGGCTGATATTCGGCCTGCTCCATTTTTTTGCCCGCCGATGATTTTCTCCGAACTTTAGCCGCGTGCGTTTCGTTTTCACACATCAGCGAGGTAAAACCCCGGAGGAAATCATGAAAAAGATCGGCTTTATAATTTTTGTTCTTGCCCTGTTGGTAGGCGTCGTTTTCGCAAATTTTACGTCATTTGGAAAGGCTGACATCGGTGCCTTTAATTTCACATTCAAACGCGGTGAACGAGGGTCCGGGAACGTTGTGACCGAGAAGCGCGGCCTTTCAGGCTTTAAAGCCATAGAGGTCGGCGGCGTTTTCAATGTCGAGATCGTTGCTCAAAAAGAGTTCAGCGTCGAGGTCGAGGCTGACGACAACCTTTTGCCGCTGATCAAGACCGAAGTGCATAACGGCGTGCTCGAGATCTCCTCGGAAAAACGCATCCGTTCAAAGACGCGTATGACGATCCGCATCGGTGCACCCGATATCGAACGGCTCGAGGTCTCCGGCGTGGCAAAGGTCTCGCTCGCAGATGTCAGCAACGAAAAACTCACGGTTGATACCAGCGGTGCTTCGAAGGTGATGCTCGCCGGCCAGACCCGCGACCTGACCGTGGATGTGAGCGGAGCGTCGAAGGTGGACGCTGCAAGCGTTTCGAGCGTAAATGCATTTGTCGACGCTAGCGGTGCAAGCAAGGTATCGGTAAACGTTTCGGGCGATCTCAAGGCCGACCTTTCAGGTGCGAGCACGGTCACCTATTCCGGCACGCCGACGAACATCGATAAGAAGACGTCCGGAGCAAGCAAGGTTGTAGCAGCAAATTAATTAACCTCTGTCGTTTTCCAAAAGGCGGGACCCGAAAAAGGTCTCGCCTTTTTTGTGTTTTTGCTGATACATTTCTAGTGGTTCCGCCGCAACTGCCTTCAGATGGATAAGACCCGACGAACGATATTCCAGATCGCTGCGATATTCTTTATCGCCGCTCTGGCGTTCATCGTCATCTTCGTGGCGAACCCGCCCGAGTCATCTCGTGAGGCCAATGCCGCTCCGAAACGTTTGTTCACGCGTGGCGAATTCATCACCGGCCCGCTATCGGTCGATGCCGGCAAGACGCTGGATTTCAAGATCGATCTAAACCGCCGTGCGATACTAAAGGGCGGATTTTCAGTTCTCGGCCCCGACCGCACCATCGCCTTCGCGGTCGTCGATGAAGCGAACTACAAGAAACTAAAAGCCGGCGAAGAACACGAGACCATCGTCGCCACCGGCCAAAAACCCGGTGTCCAGGTCGGCAGGCTTCTCCAGCCCGGCGTCTACTTCGCCGTCTTCGATAACCGCCAAGGCAAGGAAACCGCCCAGATCCCCGAAGCCGCCTTCAGCGTCGATTAGCACAACAGTCCGGCGGAAGTTACCCGATTTCCGTTGCCTTTAGGCAAAGGTTTAGGTCATTAAAAGTGAATTGGGCATTAGCCCCGGATCACCACCCATAAGAATCGATCAGCAGCTAGTTCCGAACGAAGAGGGTTTCGATTTCGCCGCGTAGCGGTAAGGTCAATGTAGCCGTGGGTGACAACCCACGGAACTATGGTACGAATACGCTGTCGCGTAGCGACAATTGAACGCGTTCAACCGTCGCTAACGCGACGCCCCGCCGATCACAAAGTACCGTGGGTTATCACCCACGGCTACATTCACGCGATCGCTACGCGATCCAGCCAATGTGGCTGTCGAACCGCCCCGCGCGGGACTGCTATTTCTCTTTCCGTGTCGGATGATTTAGGGCGCGGTTTGAGGCTCTTGCGGTTCTTAGGTCCAGGATGAGGATGCCGCTGGGGTCGATTTCGGCGTCGTGGAATTCGAGGGTTTCTTTGACGATCAGGCCGCACTCGGTGAGCAGCTGAAATGCGGTGATCTTTTTTCCGCCGTGGCGGCCGGACCGCTGTACCCGATGTGCGTCCGGCCGGCTGGCGTTCGTCGGCCGCAGTCCAATGGTACGGTTTACGTCCTCATACAGCAGCAAAAAGGCCTCGGGGCTTTTCAGCTTTTCGTACGCGGCCTTGTTCATCACGATCGTTCCTTTGCTGTTCAGCGTCACATACAGGTCAGCCCACTGTGCGCGGGTCTCGCCCTTCGGTATTATTCTCCAGGATCTTGCCATAATGCTCAGAGTGTACCATAGATAACTACCTGTTGCATTCCTAAAACAAAAACGGACTAGAGATTTTTGTTTTAATGTGATGGGCCCTATGATCACGCAGATGATGGCCGGTGCCTCAAATGCATGATGCGGGCGATGACCGGCACTTTGACAGCCGTTGCTGACGGCAAAAAAACGCGGGGCTGAGCACCCAGAACGCGGGGCTGAGCACCGACAGTCTGTATCTCAGCCCCGCGGCGACATTCGGAGCACGAAAGCTCGGGAGCCGGCCGTGTATTTTGAGGGCGATCGCAGCCGACGCCTGAGAATGAACAAAGACGCCGCGAGCGGCCGAATTTACCGCGGTTTGCTTTGACATTGGGCGCTTTTTTCTCGTAAACTCTAGGTTTTCACTTTCGGGTGAATTTAATGGAGAGTAATTATGCCGCAGAGAACTTATCAACCAAACAACCGAAGACGCGCGAAAAAGCACGGCTTCAGGGCGCGGATGGCGACCAAGAACGGCCGGGCAGTGATCAAGCGCCGCCGGGCAAAGGGCCGCAAGCGCCTGACGGTACAGCATTACTAAGTTTTACGTTACCGAAAGAGGCTCGGCTGCTGAAACGCGCCGAGTTTCTTCGTGTTTACGATAAAGGTGCGCGAGTGGAAGGCCGTTTTATGACGGTCTTTCTTTTTCCGAACGAACGGGATACGCACCGTGTCGGCGTAACGGCGACGAAACGCGGCATTAGCAATAAGGCCCACGACCGGAACCGTGCGAAAAGGCTGCTGCGGGAAGCATTTCGGCTGAGCCGCGAAGAGCTGGACGCCGTCGAGACAAAATGCGATTGGGTGCTGAACGCCAGGCGAAGCATTCTAAAGGTAAAGCTCGAAAAGCCGCTAGCGGAGTTTAAGTCATTGATCGCAAAAGCGTCAGCAGGCCTTCGCGATCAGGCGTCGTAACGCTTTGAACAGTTTGAAAACATCTTTCTAAGATGAAGTTTCTTGTCCTGGATCTTTTGGGTGTTTATAAGGCGGTGGTCTCGCCGTTCCTGCCGCCTGCGTGCCGATTTCAGCCGACGTGCTCGGAATATACACGCGAGGCGGTCGAGCGGTACGGTGCCCTAAAAGGAACCTGGATGGGAATAAAGCGTATCTTACGCTGTCAGCCGTTTTGTAAGGGCGGTCACGACCCGGTGCAGTAGGCCGTCGGTCGCGGTAAATAATGGAACCACAGAATAATCAGAGCCAGTCACGCTTTTTGATCGCCGCAGTGCTTTCAATGGTAGTGCTTTTCGGTTGGTCGTATCTGTTTACGCCGACCACGCCGCCCGCAGATAACGCTAATACGGCGGCGAATACGGCTGCCAACACGGCTGCGACCCCTGAGACCGGCGCGGCGACGCCCGCACAGGCAGTTCTGGCACAGCCCGGCAGCCAGCAGCAGCCAATTGTGGACACGGCGCCGAACCGCCAGATAACCATTAAATCGCCGCTTTACGAAGTGACCCTGGACTCTAAGGGCGCGGTCGCGACTAGCTGGATCTTGCTCAAGAACGCCGAGCCGAACGCGTATCCGATATTCGCTGACGGCTCGACCGATTCCGAGCAAAAGCCTCTGCAGCTGATATCGCAAAAGGCCCTGGAACAGACGCCGCGGGACGTCCCTTTTCGCCTGATAACCCCCGACGCAGCCATCAATACATTCGCGAACGATCGCAATTATCAGGTCGGTGAGGCAGAGGACACGATCACGCTGGCGCCCGGCGAAGAGCGGCAGATCGCGTTTACATTGACGGGCGAGAACGGCGTCGAAGTGCGAAAAACGTTCCTGTTTCGTGCCGACAGCTACTTGGCAGACCTTGCCGTTGACTTAAAGCAGAACGGCCAAACGGTGCCGAATACACGTCTCGCCGTCGGTGCTTCGATCGGCGACCACGCGATCAACCATCACACTTTTTACCAGATCGAATCGGAGGCCGTCGCGGCGGTTGACGGCGATATCGTCCGGCACCAGGGCTACTATTCGTTTGAGTACGGCCCGGAAGGAAAGGCGTCGCTGAACGTGCCCGGAATGATCGATTGGGCAGGCGTCAGCGATTCGTACTTTGCGATGGCCGCGATCCCGGCCACGCCGACGCAGGGCCTCGAAGTGCAGGCCGTTAAATACGAGGTCGAGACGCGGCCGTATTTTAAGAGCATATTCGGCTGGGTGCTCCGCAGCCAGGAAACGAAAGAAACGCGGCATCTGGTGACGGCCTACGTGCCGATCGCCGCGGACGGTTCAACGACGAAGATATTTACGGGAACGAAGGATTATTTCCTGCTCGACCCGCTCGGCGAGCAGCTGAACGCAACCGTCGGCCGCGAGCTGAATTTCGTTAACCTGATCAATTTCAGCAATTATTCGATAATCAGATGGATCGTAAAACCGCTGTCGGTGCCGATCCTGACCGCCCTGCACTACATAAACACGCTGACGAAGAATTACGGCGTGGCGATCATAGTTTTCACGTTCCTGTTCTATTCACTGCTCTTCCCGCTGAGATGGAAGCAGTCGAAATCATTCAAAAAGGCCGCCGCGAACGCGCCGAAAATGAAGGAGCTGCAGGAAAAAATAAAGGCCCTGCAGAAAAAGGGCGTCCCGATGGACGACCCGCGGATGCGCGAGCTGCAAATGGAGCAGCTGAAGATGACCAAGGACGCACTGCCGATCGGCGGCTGCCTCCCGATGCTGCTGCAATTCCCGCTGCTGATCGCATTCTACACGGCGATCACCATCTCGCTCGACGCACGCCAAGCGTCATTCCTATGGCTCCCCGACCTCTCCGCAGCCGATCCATGGCACATTCTAGAATTCGCCTTCGCGATATCTATGGTCCTCGCCATGAAGTTCACCCCGACCGCGCCGGCGGTCACTCCTGAGCAGCAGATGCAACAGAAAATGATGATGTATCTTATGCCAATAATGATGTTATGGGTTATGTGGACCGCTCCGTCCGGTCTGCTTCTCTACTGGTTCTTCGGTAACATCGTTAGCTTTGGGCAACAGATGATCATCAATAAAATGAACAAGACAGATGAACCGGCGACGACCGAGGTAGTGAATGCTGTACCGCAAGGAGCGAAGAAGGTAAAAGGCAAGCCGAAGCTCAGCAAGTCGTAATTGTTTATCGCAACGGAGAAACTGTAGTAATTTAATTTGTCATGAACGAGATTTGTAAGAACGCAGAGCAGTTTCTTTCGGAGTTGGTAAAAGACTTCGGATTAGACCTGGAAGTAAGCGCTCGGTGGATCGACGACGGGTGCCTGCTCAATTTGAGCGGGAACGACTCGGGCCTCGCACTCGCAGAAAATGCCGAAATGCTCGATGCTTTCGAGACGATCCTTTTCCAAGCTTTCGGTCGCGGACTAGAGCGGGAACATCGTTTCATTTGCGATGCTGACGGTTTCCGCCAAACGCGAAAGGCCGAGCTACAGGCGATGGCCCGCTTCGCAGGCGAACAGGTCCGAAAAAATGGCCGAGCGTTCACCTTTGGCGTACTCAATTCAACCGAACGAAGAATAATTCACACAACGCTCCAAGCGGAAGAAGATCTGATCACAGAGTCGGTCGGAGCCGGCCGAGATCGGCGCCTTCAGGTCAGCTTAAAGTAATTAGATCGTACTAAACGTTGAATCGCGGAAAGGTTGGAAGTTGGCTTCCCGGCCTTTCCGCTTTAGTTTGTAAATATGGCGCAAACGATAGTCGCACTCGCAACACCGCTTGGCCGCAGTGGTGTTGCCGTCATCAGGCTAAGCGGCGATAGTGCACCCACGATCGCAGCGAGTCTTGCACGGACCGAGCATGACAGATTTGTGCCGCGGCAGGCTACGCTTCGAAAACTAATCGATCCCGCGACCTCAGAAGTGCTCGATGAGGCAGTTATTACATATTTTCGCGGGCCTAATTCTTTCACCGGGGAAGACATTGTCGAAATAAGTTGTCACGGCTCGCCGATCGTTCTGCGGCAGGCGATAGATGCATGCCTTGCCGAAGGCGCTCGTATGGCCGGGCCTGGTGAGTTTTCGCTCCGGGCCTTGGCGAACGGCCGGATGAATCTGGCGGAAGCCGAGGCGATCCGCGACCTTATCGATGCACAGAGTGTCGGTGCCGCACGCCAGGCGGTCCGCCAGATGGAAGGCGAATTCTCGCATGAGTTGCAACCTCTGAAGAGCGATCTGCTCGACGTGATCGTGGTGCTTGAATCGGCTCTCGAGTTTGTCGAGGATGATCTGCCCGAGACGCAGCGTTCGTCGATCGTGGAAAAGCTTAAGGAAGTTCAGTCAGCGATTACGGCAAAAGCCGAGACATACAAAGCAGGCAGGCTGTTGCGGGACGGCCTACGTGTTGCACTTGTCGGACGCCCGAATGTAGGAAAATCCAGCCTCTTTAATGCTTTGCTTGGGAGTGACCGTGCCATCGTGACCGATATCGCGGGAACGACGCGCGACCAGTTGCACGAACGTTTCACGATCGATGGTATTCCTATCTCACTGATAGATACGGCCGGGCTCCGCGAGACCTCGGACCAGATCGAGAGCATCGGCGTGGAACGTTCACGGAGGGCACTTACAGATGCAGATCTCGTGCTACTGCTGCTCGACGTGACCGAACCTCTTTCTGACGAGGATCGGCAAATTATCGCAGCGACAGAGAATCTGCGACGTTTGTTTGTACTAAACAAGATCGATAAAGCCGATGGCACTGCGATAATGCGGATGCGGTCGGAGATGGAAGAGCTTGGAGTAGGGGTCAAGGAAATTTCAGCAAAGACCGGTGAGGGGATGATACCGCTTCAACAGGCGATGCTCGAGCCATTTCAAGATGGCGAAATCACTGATAGTGGCTTCATTGTAACAGATGCCCGGCACCATGATCTGCTTCAGCGCTCGGCTGACGAGATCGCTGGTTCGATCGATCTGCTTGCGGGCGGAAAGAGCGAGGAGATCGTTTTGGTAGGTCTGCATAATGCGCTGCGATATCTGGGCGAGATCACAGGAGAAACGACAACGGAAGACATGCTTTCGCAGATCTTCGAGACTTTTTGCATCGGTAAGTAGGTCAGTGACCGACCTTGTCGAGAAGCTCGCGGATCTTCATTGCGAGGGCGTCGAATGTGAATGGCTTCTGGATGAAGTTCGTGCCCTCGGGAAGCGATCCGTTCTTAACGATCTCTTTGTTGTCATAGCCCGACGAGAAGAGAACCTTCATGTTTGGGAATCGCCGATTAGTTTCGGCAGCAAGTTCGCGCCCGCCTAGGTTTGGCATGACGACGTCGGTCATAACGAGATCGATCTCATGACCGTGCTTATCCAGCTTCTGCAGACCGGTAACCCCATCTTCAGCCGTGATCACAGAATAGCCGCAAGCTTCTAAGATCTCACGACCTAGCTCACGTACGGTCTTTTCGTCCTCGACTAATAGGATCGTTTCAGAACCAAAAGAGAATGAGTTCCGGTCACCCACTCCTAAAGCGTTCGCGCTGTCGGCGGGCCGTACGATCGGCAGGTATATCTGAAAACGCGAACCTTTGAGGGGCTTACTTTCGACCAGGACATATCCACCAGACTGAAGTACGATCCCGTGCACCGTTGACAAGCCGAGCCCTGTTCCTTTCCCAACTTCCTTCGTGGTAAAAAAGGGCTCGAAGATCTGGCTCATCATTTGGGCGTCCATACCGATGCCGGTATCTGCGATCGACATCAAAGCATAATCGCCAGGGGTTACCGTGCCACCGAAAGACTCGATCGGCGTTGTCACCGATTCACGACGCGTTTCGACTACGATAGTTCCGCCACGCGTGATCGAGTCGCGTGCGTTGATTACAAGGTTTAAGAGCACCTGCGAAAGCTGTCCCGGATCGGCATTGATCATGCCGCTGTCAGCCGAGAAGTTGGTTCGAAGATCAACGTCTGCCCCGATGAGCCGCTCAAGCATCGGGATAAGGTCCGCAACTGCACGATTAAGGTCCAGAACCCGTGGCTGTAAGATCTGCCGCCTACTGAATGCAAGCAATTGATTTGTCAGCTCGGCTGAGCGTTCGCCCGCTTTTTTGATTTCCTCAATGTTACGTCGCAGCGGATCGTCGGGCCCCATTTTTCTCAGCGTCAGATCGCTGTATCCATTGATGGCGGTGAGCATGTTATTGAAATCGTGAGCGATCCCGCCTGCCAGACGGCCGACCGATTCGAGCTTTTGCGACTGCAGCAACAGCTCTTCACTCTTCCGAAGAGCCTCTTCAGCTCGTTTGTTCTCGGTCATGTCGATCGCGAAAATGAAGTACCCGTGTGCGCTGCCTTCGTGGTCGGTATCGGGAACGTAGCTCACGCGGAAGTACCTCGCATCCTGCTCGTTCAATCCCTCGGGCCACATTGTGGCCGGACGGTCGACCGTGACTTCCTTTCCAGCTAAAGCGAGGCTGATCTCAGGCTTCAGTTTTTCGTACGATCCGGCGCCCTGTATCTCAAGGATCGACTGGCCGATCACGTCCGCCTCACCTTTGCCGAGCCAGTTAAGGTACGATCGATTTGCAAATGTGCACTTCTGATCGCGATCGAAGTAGGCTATCAAGACCGGGACAGTATCCGTGACGATCTGCAACTGCTCCTCGCTTTTTCGCAGGGCCTGCTCTGACCGTTTGTTCTCGGTAAGATCGGTCATGAATGAATAGAACGAGACCACCTTCCCTTCATCGTCGAATTCCGGAACGTAATTCATTCTAATGAACCGTTCACCGACCGATTTTCCTGCGGGCTGTCGGAAGGCGTTGCGTTCTACTGCTAACGTTTCTCCTGCTAGGACGCGCTCGATCTCAGGAAGCACGCCATTGTATGTTCGCGTGCCCAAAACTCTTTCTAGCTGCCGGCCGACCACCTCGCTTTCATCCTTTCCGAGCCAATCAAGGAAACCTTGATTGGCGAAGCGAACCGTTCCATCCGCATTCGTGTGCGTAATAGAAACGGGAATCGTGTCAGTGATGATCCGCAGCTGCTTTTCGCTGGAACGAAGTGCCAATTCACCACGCTTTTTCTCCGTAATGTCGCGGGCGATACCTTGAACCGCCACGGGCTTACCGTCCTTGTATATCAACCTCGTACTGAGGTCCAGGAGTACTTTTCGGCCGCTTTTCGTGAATATTGCGGTCTCATACGATGTGGCCGGATCGCCATCAAGCTTCGCCGCGATCATTTCGGCCGCGATCCCGAGATATTCAGGAACGACTACGTCTTTGATGTTCAGCTTCTCGGTTTCCGCTCGGGTATATCCGGTTATGATCTCGCCGGCACGGTTCAGCGAAGTAAAATTTCCGGCAAGATCGTGTGTATAGATCAGGTCATTTGCATTTTCAAAAAGATCGCGAAACTTTTCTTCACTATGTCGCACAGCATCTTGTTCAATTATTCGCTGTGAGATATCGGTGAACGTTCCGATCCAGTTTCGGAATTCGCCGCTCCCGTCGAATGTTGGTATCGCTCGCACCGCGAGATATGCGATCGAAGAATCGGCCGTGGGAATTCTGCACACCTGGTCGAATAGCGACCGGGTTTCCAGGGCACGTTTCCACTCCATTACGACACGATCACGATCTTCCGGGTGTAATGCCTCGATAAGCCCATTAACTCCCAGGATCCGGCGGCCGCTAAGGTCGCCAAGCCAAGCGAAGACTTCCCCGCTATAGCCGTCCCTTCCCGCTGTCCAAACGAATTGTGTTGTCGCTTGGATCAGCGATCGGTAATTTTCCTCAGATGTACGAAGCTCGCTCGCGGCGCGATTGGTTTCCTCGGTCAGTAACCTGTACTTTTCTTCTGAAGTACACAAAGCGTTCTTTAAGACGTTGTTTTCCCGTTTGATCTCCGCAACCGTCAATGCTCGCTCGAGACAGAGTCTAAGACCGTTATGGTCATCAACAGCAATATGATCACCCAAGCCGCGCTGAATCGCATCGCTGACGCGATCGTCCTTAAACGGATCGGTGGATACAATGATAACGGGAAGTTCCGGCTTGCTCTTGTTTACCGAATCTAAGACCTCACCGCGTGCGGTATCACCATCGATCAATTCCAGGATCAAACACGCGACCTCCGGACTGTCGATAAGGTGCTGCAATTGATTTATGTCAGCGGCCTCTTCGAATTCGTACGAAAGCCCGCGCTGGGCGAGTGCGTCCGCCACGCTCTTGGCGATCCGGTCGGATACGAAGCCTATGATCTTTTCAGGACTGTTCATTGAGGTCCAGCGAATGGGCGCCGGTAACGGGTGCATTAGAAGCAATGCGTATGCCAGTATAACTTGCTGCTCGTAGTATCGGGGAATGCCGTTAGAGGTTATGTATGGCAGCAAACGTTATTGCGACTCTGTGCTCATTTGCTTTATCATTCGAATGTGTCTAGAACATCCCACGCACTTGTCATTGATGACGAACCGCAGGTTCGAGCACTGGTCGCTGAGATCCTCCGTTCCGAGGGTTGGACCGTTCGGGAAGCTGCCTCCGAAACACAAGCCTACGAAGCCGCTGAGGACCAAACATTCGAGCTGATCGTTTGTGATGTCGTGCTCGGAAAGCAGAACGGATACGACGTTCTGCGTCGGTTCTCAGAAGAACAGCCTGATGCCCGATTCGTTTTGATGACGGGCCACGGATCAGCTATCGGTGCTCTCGATGCTACTGCCATCGGGGCGTTCGATTACCTGATCAAGCCCTTCGAGATCGATGAGATCATCAACATTTCAAATCAGGTCAAGGAGCAGCTTAAACGTAATCGAACACTGCACACGGATCCCGCGCCTGCCCAGCAGCGAGCCTACACATCCGACATTCCGCTTATCGGGCGCAGTCCAAAGTTTGTCGCATGCCTTAAGCTGGTAGGCCGCGTCGCGCCGTCGAATCTAAGCGTTCTGGTGACCGGGGAATCCGGCACCGGGAAGGAAATAATAGCGACCGTGATCCACCGCCGCAGTCCTCGAGCCGCCGGGCCGATCGTAACTGTAAACTGCGGCGCGATACCGTCAGAATTGATCGAATCCGAGCTTTTCGGCCACGTGAAGGGCTCATTTACAGGAGCGTCCTCCGATCGTGTCGGGATGTGGCAGGAAGCTGATGGTGGAACGATATTCTTAGATGAGATCACTGAGACCGATGCCAATTTTCAGGTGAAGCTGCTGCGTGCGTTGCAGCAGGGCGAGATCAGAAAGGTAGGGTCGAACCAGACGACACGGGCTGATGTCCGCGTAGTGGCGGCGACGAATCGATCCATCGAAGCAGAGGTGGAAGAAGGGCGGTTCCGGCAGGACCTGATGTATCGGCTAAACGCGGTAACTATCACGCTTCCCCCTTTACGCGACCGCCGCGATGACATTCCGCTGCTAGCTGAGCATTTCGCGCAGAAAGCGATATCAGACGGTGGTCCTCAAGCGCGATTTTCGTCGGAGGCAATGGAAGTTCTGCAAAATTACAACTGGCCCGGGAATGTTCGCGAGTTGGAGAACGCTGTCCTTCGAGGCATCTCTTTAAGCGATGGAATGGTGTACCCCGAGCACCTGCCGCCGCAAATGACGAATCGATCAGACCACGATTCGAACGTGCGCGAGGGTAAGAAATCCGATCCGGATGAGTTTCTAAAACCGCTCGCGGTCGCGGAGTACGAACACGTTTCGAAGATCCTGAAACACACAGGCGGGAACAAGAATGCAGCGGCGAGAATTCTTCAGATCGATAGAAAAACTCTTTCGCGGATCATAGAACGCGGTGAGGGCGCGGCTTGACCCCGCGAAAGTGGGGCGTATCTCCGCACGTCCCATCTGTTAGTGGTAGCATTTTTCCGCATTCCTCGTAACTAATATTTACATTCCGATCGCAAAGCATTGGTTTGCCCGCCTATTGCGGTGTGGCACGTGCGTTGCAGTTGCCGTGATCGTCAGAAAGGTTTGATCTTCAGGGTCTGCCCGTTGGCGTTCCCAGATCGACATTGGTTCGACCTCCCACTTGTACTAGTCCCTTTCTGTAGAAACGGTACGCTCTCCCACGACCTGTACCAAACCTGCCGTGATCATACGGCGACCATGACACGCAGATCGCTCCCACTATCTGTCGGTCCGAGATAAGGCCGTGAGCATCACCAGAAGGTTTGGGTGCTCGCGGCCTTTTCTATCTTCGGCTGACGTTCGATCTCGTGAGGCAAGGGCACTTGATGTTACACTATTCAGACTATTCGACGGGCGGAACGATCTTTCGGGATGTCGTCGGTTCCCTGCAAATGTCTGAAGAACTATCTTCATTTCCGATGCAAGATGCTCCCGAAGCACGCGGCCGTTCTCGAATATTGATCGTCGATGACGAACCTTCGATTCGTGCCCTTCTAGACGACGCATTATCCGAAAGCTGTGAGTGTACTCTGTCGGCGAGTGCCGCTGATGTTCGCGAGCGGCTCGAACGCGGTGAGATCTACGACGTTATCCTGAGTGATATCGATCTCGGTAACGGAGAACGAGGGACCGAACTGGTTCCGCTGATACTGCGCCAGTCGCCGGAGACAGTCGTCGTAATGATCAGTGGTAATCGCGACCTTGACGATGCCATTGATTCGATGAGAGGCGGAGCGTTCGACTATATCAAGAAGCCTTTCGATCTGGAGTATCTAGAACTCGTAGTGCAGCGGGCCATCGATCACCACACGCTGCTTCGCGAAAAGCGTCTCTACGATGAAGACCTGGAACGGCTGGTCAAGGAAAGGACCGAGCAACTCAATTATCTGTCATTTTATGACCCGCTGACCGACCTTCCGAATCGTGCGCTGTTCGAGGACCGGGTATCGCATGCCCTCAATGGTGGTGGGATCGAAAGCAGGGCCGCGTTAATACTGATCTCGATCGACGGATTTAATAAGGTCCAGCGTACACTCGGCCACACAAATTCAGATCTGATGCTGATCGAAACCGGGAAGCGTCTGCTAGCCGGCCTTGGGAGACGCGCAACAGTTTCGCATTACGAGAGGGATGAGTTTGCGATCCTCTCCGAACATTTCTCGTCGGCCGACGAAATAGCGTCCATCGCCCGTGAGATCTCCGACGAGCTTCGTAGGCCATTCAACCTTGCCGGCAGCGAAGTGGTCGCGACTTGCAGTATTGGGGTCAGCATAGCTCCTGAGAATGGGGAAGATCTGGCATCGTTGATGAGGAATGCCGCTGCCGCACTCTCGCTTGCAAAGAAGGATGGCGGCGACAATGTAAGGTTTTACACGCCGGATATGAATGAGCGGGCGGTCGCACGCCTTAAGCTTGAAACCGGTCTGTGGCGTGGGCTTGAGCGGCGTGAGTTCGAGTTGTTCTATCAGCCAAAGGTCGATCTGGTTTCAGGCGCGGTTGTCGGGCTCGAAGCATTGTTAAGATGGAACAGTTCCGAGATGGGGCTTGTGTCGCCGGCAGAGTTCGTTCCGCTTGCAGAAGAAACCGGCCTGATACTTCCTCTCGGCGAATGGGTCCTTTCGACCGCGGTGAAGCAAGCGAAGGAATGGCGTGACAAAGGATTTGATCTCAGCATTGCCGTGAATCTTTCTGCCCGCCAACTTCAGCAGCCGGGCCTTGCCGAGACGATCCTCTCGATCGTTGATGGATCCGGGCTCGAGCCGCAGCATCTAAACCTCGAGATCACTGAGAGCTCGGTGATCCAGAACGCGGAACCTGCGATCGCTACACTGAAAGAGCTTCGTAATAAAGGAATGCAGGTCTCGATCGATGACTTCGGCACCGGCTATTCTTCACTTAGCTACCTGAAAACCTTGCCGATCGACGTCATCAAGATCGACAGATCATTTGTAAAAGAACTGCCCGCGAACGCAGACGATGCCGCCCTGACCGTAGCGATCATTTCACTTGGCCACAATCTCAGATTGAAGGTAGTTGCTGAAGGGGTTGAAACGGAAGAACAGCGGCAATTTTTGCAGCGGGTGCGGTGCGATGAGTATCAAGGCTATTTCTTTAGCAGGCCGCTGCCCGCCGGTGAGATCGAAGCATTACTTGACGAAGGTCCGAAGACCGCCAGGATCACGGCCTGATCGATACTGCCTGAGGCGTTGATTTATTTATAAAATCGTGTGAGATCCGCGCGTAGCATGAGTCGCATAGACCGTGCGACGTAAATTCACTCGGGGTCGAGCGATCCGAAAGGGTCGACGGATAGACCCAACCGCGCTCGTTGTCTTTGACCCGCTTGCACCACGAACAAATTATTCCATCTATCTCAAATGTGTTCATTGCTCTCTCCCAATAACTGCGCCGGCGGGTAATACAGCGCGGGATAAAAGTTCATCATTCGCGAGCTGGTGTTCAGATCGCCAGTTCAAGTGAACCAACAGGCGCTCGATTCGATACTTGTAACCTCGCCCGGCTCGTCTCGCTGAAAACAGACGGGAGTTCGAAAGCGTCCATCTGCTGTTCAAGTATTGACGCAAGACTTCTAACAATATCCAGACCCATATCAAGACGGTCCTCGAAAAGGCCGGCGCATCCGGGATCGTCCAAGCACCCTTTCGCCCGAAACTCAGCATCGATCGATTCCATCAGATTGGCCGTCGCACGAACAAATTCGAGTGTTTGCACCTGACGGGTCTTAAGGTCAGCGTAATACTGGCGAAGCGTCGCGGCCGATTTGCGCTTCATCATTAACCACTCGATCTTCGCAACTAACTGTGTGGACTGGTCCTCCCGTGTAAAGCAGTCATCGGCTCCGGCTTCCAGTGCTTCAAATATCTCTACTGCTTCGGGCTCCCTGTTAAAGAATACAAGAACGGGTGTCGACGAAAGCTCACGATTATTCCTGATGTCGCGGCAGATCTCGGCGCTATATAGGTCGCCGATCTCTGGGTCGATAATGATCAGGCTGGGCGGGCGACGCGACATCTCGACAAGGCCAAGACGGCCGGTCTCGGAAACCCGAACCTCAAGGCCCAACGAACCGATCGCCTCCATAAGGTCCTGATCTGATGTGAGGCGGAAACCTATTAACAAGGCATTGTTTTCAACTACTTCCGTCATTCGTTATTAGTTCCACGTACAGCAACTACTGCGAGAGTGGGATTCTCCTTCTTTTTTTAACGCGATAAGTCGGGATCTCACCGGTTTACACCCTCTTTGGCAACCGACGTGCCAATCAACCACAGATGATTTTATTCAGGAAAATCACTACGCGGTCGCTATTCGGACCGTATCCCGGGAAATCTGGAACACGCTGCCGATATCAATGAGGGAAGTTTTCCGTAGGCGCAAAATTGTTTTTCATTAGTTAACGTCCATTTAACTTTTCCGTCACCGATCGTTAACGCGGCGGGCTTACCATTCGATTTGATTCCAGGACAGATCAAGTTGGCGGGGCGATCTACGGGGCACTGAAAGCGAACCGTTTTTGCTCTGTTTCAGAATTTCCAAACCGAGGAACAACGATGAAAACGAATATAGCTGCAAAGCTGATTGTCTTTGCATTTGCGATAGTTGGCGTTCAAAACCTTTACGCTCAAACCACGGGCGGCCTCAGCGGTACTGTCACCGATCCGGTCGGCGCAGTCATTCAGGGTGCTGAGGTAGTTGTGCGAAATAACGCCACAAACTTCTCACGTACCGCAATAACCAACGCGAATGGACGATGGAGCCTGACTCTGCTGCCCGTCGGCACATACGTTATTACTTTTGAAAAGGACGGTTTCAAGCGATCCTACGGTCAGGCGACAGAGGTTGAAGCGTCCGTTACGAGGACGGTCGACGTCTCGCTGGAGATCGGGTCGACGGACATATTTATTGACGTAACTACCGAGCAGCCTCTAGTTCAGGCAGAGAGCGCCGCAGTTTCACGCCAAATAACGGGCGAGCAGCTCACACGGACGCCGACATCGGTACGCAGCTTCACCGGACTTTTAGGATCCGAAGCCGGAGTTTCATCTGGGCTGTCGCCGGTCGGCGTCGCAGGCAACGGTAACATTTCTCCGTCGGTCAACGGGACGCGAACTACATCGACCAGCCTTTTTTTTAACGGCATCGACGCGACGAACATAACGAGCAATGAAGGCTCGCTAACAGATAATATTTCGCCCGCCCCGGAAACGCTTCAGGAAGTGAAACTGCAGACCTCTCTCTACGACGCTTCAACAGGACGCAGCGGCGGCGGCAACTTCCAGCTGGTGACAAAATCGGGCGGGAACAGACTGAACGGCTCCGCATATTACTATCTGCAGAACAGAGCTTTCAATACGAATGAATTTTTCCTGAAGCAAAGCGGGAACGAAAAGCCGCAGGCAGATCGAACAGAGACAGGTTTCACGCTCGGCGGGCCGATCGTCAAAGACAAGTTCTTTTTCTTTGGAGGATATCAGTTCACAGACGCTAAAACCGGACTGGTCCCGACCGCTCGTACGCGAACCGTCTTGCCGATCGCGTTGAGCGTTCTTGGTGACGATCGATCGCGGGCAGCCATCGCGGCCGCATTCAATCAGTTCAATGGCTGCAGCGGTTCAAACTGTCTGACACCTGACGACATCAGCGATGTGGCCTTTCGCATCTTCAATATGCGGAATCCCGTCACCGGAGGTTTCGTCCTGCCGTCGATCACAAACTTTCAGGAACTCGGTAGGGTGGACCAAAGCGGAACAGGAAGCTATCAGTTTGGAAACTTCCCGAACGTCGGGACTCGCACGCTGCAGAGAAACAACCCCTTGGTCGAGGTCGTAGATGTCGTGCCCGCGCAGTTCCGTCAGAATCAGTTTACAACGCGTTTGGACGGCCAGTTGTCCAGCAAAAACACTCTTAGCGGTACATTCTTTTTTGCAAACTTCCCAGGCTTCGATCCTTTCCCTGACCCCAGCAGCCTCGCTTCACCATTTATGCTGCGGCGGGCAGATCGCAACCGGACTCTTTCGATCGGCGATACGCACATCTTCACGCCGAACCTGGTCAACGAGGTGCGATTCGGTTACTACTATCTGAACAATACACGCCGGCTGGACGACGATTTCCTAACGGAGGAGATGAGCAACAGTGCGGTGGGAATTCAGAACCCGGCATCAACGTTCGATTCGACTGCGGCGACGACTCGGCTTGGCCACTTCATCGGCCGCAACAATATCTCGAACTTCTCGTTTGGCGGCCCGAATGATTCGTTCAACCAGCGAAAGCAGGTGACGTGGAGCATCGCTGACAGTGTCAGCTGGACCAAGGGTAATCTCGGGATCAAGTTCGGTGCCGAATACAAACGTCACCAGTACGACAGCGACCTGCCGGAAGAACAAGCCACCGAGTTTGAAAAGTTCGATTCGTTTACGCAGCTGCTTACCGGAAACGCAACCGAGGCCGACACACAGTACGGTATTACTCACAAAGAATTTCGCTTCCAGGACGTCGGCCTGTACCTCGCCGGCGATTGGAAGGTCAACCCCAAACTGACGATCAACGCGGGCCTGCGATACGAGCTGTTCTTGTGGCCGACCGAAAAAAACGGCTATATCGGCAACTTTGATCTCGACCCGTGGCTTCCGTGCTTTACTCGTTCGGGCGGTTCCACTGCACTCTGTGACAACCCGAGCTCGGGGTTTATCGTACCGAACAATGTTAGGCAGACGGGGCTGTCCGTCGTTGACTCTGCGGTAGCGGTAACCCAGATCGCTAGCAATAAGCACACGCTAAATGGCCAGGACCTTAACAACTTCGCTCCACGGATCGGTTTTGCCTATTCGCCGATGCGAAAGCTGGTCGTTCGCGGCGGCTACGGTATGTTTTACGACCGCCCTTCGGCAGCGTTCATCAACACTATCTTTTCAAACTACCCTTTCCTACGCGAGGTGGAGATCACGGTACCGAGCGGCAACGTTCCGATCCAGACCGCCTTCTCGGGTGTTCCGACAAATATTGCTTTAAGCGAGTGGCTCCCGTTCCGTATCGTTCGAGGTTCGGGTGCGAACGGCACGTATCAGATCCGCGATAACACACCCGTCTTTGTCGATTCACGCGGCACGCCTCAGGGTGCGGGATGTAATGTAACGACCGGTGTGAATTGCATCCGCGGAAACATCGCTGAGACCTTTGAGTTCCGTGCCATCGACCGAAACTTAAAAACGCCGGTGATCCACCAGTGGAACGCCGGCGTTCAGTATGAATTGATGAAAGACCTATTATTCGAGGCTCGGTACGTCGGCACCGCAGGTAAGAACCTTCTTGTCGCACGTGCTCTGAACGAAGGGTTCGATATGAACGACCCTAATAATCCGGATCACATTTACGAGCGTTTCAACCAAGCTTACGTAGCTGCCGGATCTCCGAACGGTCCGCTTAATGCGGGTTCGACAGCACGTGAACGAGGGGTTGGGCGTGCTTTTGGATTCCTGAACTCCGCAACCGGACAGGTCGATCTTAATCTCGCGAACCCGAACGGGCAGGTGATCAACTTCGAGGCCCGCGTTCCGATACTCGGATTCAACGTTCCCGAGGCGATACTTCTGCAGTCCAAGGGATATTCAAATTACCACGGCGGACAGTTTGGGCTGACGAAGCGGCTCTCACGCGGGCTGCAGTTCAACGTGGCGTATACGTTCGCCAAATCGATCGACGTGATGTCGAGCGATCCCGGGAGCACGGCGGGCGGGGGTAAGCCCGATGTTCCCAACACCGGTTTCATCGCCCAGGGCAGTGCGTACGACCTGGACAATAATCGAGGCCTCTCGGATTTCGATAGAACACATCGGTTCAGCACTAACTTTGTCTGGGATATTCCCACGGGACGTTTCGACAATGTGTTCGTCAGAGGTTGGTCTGTCTCCGGTTTCTTCCAGGCACAGTCGGGAACGCCCTTCACAGTTTTTGCTTCTGAGCCGGAAGTGCAGACCGCCGCACAATATACCAGTGTGACGCGTGGCGCTGGCGGTTTGCTGCGGCTGGGGTTTGGGCGACCGAATGTAACTTGCTCGGCTGAACAAGCTGTTTCAAGTGCATCGACCGGGAATCTTAACGTGATCGATCAGTCTTGTTTCAGTTCTGCCGGCGGACTCTACGGGAACCTCGGACGCACCACGTTTCGCGGCCCGATGCAGCAGCGATTCGACCTGAGCCTTGCAAAAAGCACGAGGATCAATGAACGCATGAGCTTTGAGGTCGGATTTGATCTGTTCAATGTGTTCAACCGCGTGAATCTTGCAAACCCGAGCAGCGACCTTCAGGACGGCACCGATTTCGGACTTATCACCGAATCGATCGGCGGCCCGCGCGTTGGTCAGTTCCGGGCGAAGTTCAGATTCTAGTTTCCCAACCTACCCAACTTAAGAGGCAGTCCATCGTGGGCTGCCTCTTTTCACAGATACGGATCCCTAATGCTACCTTAACCGGAACACGGGAAATATAAGATGATCGAGGAGCTGGCACATCACGAGACTTCATTAGGCGAGCTTACGCTTCGCAGGCGGCTCGAGCCGCGGCTTAAAAATGTCGAGATATTCGAGGTAAAACTGGGCAGCGAGTATCTGATGTCCAGCCTCTTCACCGAGGGCGAGAGACAGCTTGCACATCTGGGCCTCGCGGGACTAAGCGGTGATCTTGACATCGTCGTCGGCGGGCTTGGCCTCGGTTATACCGCCGCGGCCGTCTTCGAGAATCCTGCGGTCCGATCGCTTTTGGTGATCGATCTTTTTCAGGAGGTCATCGGCTGGCACTCGAGCGGGATCGTTCCGGTAGGTCCGTTCCTCAGCTCAGATCCTCGCTGCGAACTTCGGCAGGGTGATTTCTTTGAACTGTCGCGTACAGGCCTTGACGAGTTCGATACCTCGAGACAGTTTGATGCTGTGGTCGTCGATATCGACCATTCGCCCCGCCATTTCCTCGATGGAAATAACGAGAGCTTTTATAAGGCGGATGGACTTAGGTCACTCAAGCGGCAGATCAAGCCCGGTGGTTCATTCGCCCTCTGGTCGAACGATCCGGTCGATGACGAATTCCTTGAGCGATTGAAAGAGGCGTTTGGCTTAGCCGCTGGGCACGATGTCGAATTTCCGAACCCGTACACCGGCGCAAACTCGGTGAATTCGGTCTACGTCGCCCGCTCGCTGCAATAAAAAAGCAGCCCTGCGCCTGCCTTTGTTCTTGCGCATGAGCGACGATCAGTGACGTACGACTTCGACTGTGCAGTGAGCTCGAGCTGCGACTGCTGATGAGGTGCTGCCGATCATGAACCTTTCAAGCCGGCTGCCAAACGCGTTCGCTCCGACAAAGATCGAGTCTGCGTTCCACGCTTCGGCATGTTCGACGAGAGCGGCCTTCGGCACTCCTGATTCTATGTGCATCTCAGCCTCGAGGCCTGCGGCTTTCAGCCGTTCGAGAGCGGATGTCGCGAGTTCTGTAAGCACTGCATGCTCGGCATCGTTAACGTCATCGACGGCGGTCACGATCGCCGGTACGAATTTCCCAATGATCGTCGGTGCTGCATCCTGCATCACTGAGATCAGACGAACTTGTGTACCCTCGGGCCATGACCTTTTAGCCACTGCCTCTACGGCCGCCTGAGCGCCTTTTGTGCTGTCAAACCCGATCGCGATGCGGATCGCCGATGGTTCGGTCTCGATCTTTCCGCGAGCTACTCGCACCGAGCAGTGTGCTTCGGTCAAGACCTTTTGCGAAATGCTGCCAAGTATCAGTCGCGAGATCGCAGAATGTCCCTGCGAACCCACAACGATCAGATCGGCTTCCGATGAATCCGCCGCTCGCAGTATTTCCCAGGCGGGCGAACCATAGGTCGTCTGGCTGTTGATGCTCCAAGACGGAAGTATCCGCCGGAGACGCTCGACCGCCCTCGCCGCATTCTGTTCGGCAGCGTCAACCAGCGCCCGCCCCTTTTCACGAGCATGTTCCAGCAAGGCCTCGATACGGTCGTCGTTGACCGAACCGTCGATACCCTGCGATGGCGGAAGCCATACTTCGGCGACCGTGATCACCTGAGCATCACCATCGGAAGGCAGCCCGGCCTTTGCCAGGTCATCAAGAGCCGCTTCAGAACATTTCGAACCGTCGTAAGCGATCAATATCTTCATATAATTGATTAGAATTCTACACTAATCTGCCGTAGTTAACGGAATCGCCGCCGAAGAGGAATACCACAAATACCGGGCACTGTGTTTATAATATCGAAAGCTTGTGTTATGCGATGTGACGCCGGTCGCACCGAGCGGTCTGACAAATCGAAATCAGTACGTGTTTCGACATTTCTATAATAGAAGAGGCTCGCGCTATGCGGCCCGACAATTCCATTTTCCCTATGCCGAGAAAAGATGAACGAAAGGACGTTGCGATGGACGCGGTACTGGAATCGTCCGTCGGACGGCGCGAGTCACGTATAAGCGACCTAAGCCTTGGCGGCTGCTATGTCGAATCGATGACAAATTTCACAGCCGGTGAACAGGTTTCGTTCGACCTGATCGATGCCAATGGTGAGACTCTCACGTTCACCGGCGAAGTGGCGTACGTTCTTGAGGGTTTCGGTTTCGGTATCAGCTTTACACGTCTCACCGAAGAACAGACCGAGTTCGTCCGCAGATCAATGCCCGCCGAATAGTGTCCGGCTTGCTCGATTTATTGACAAGCCGAGGCTAAATGCAGATAGTACTTCGGTATGCAGGACACCGATTCCCCGCTAGAAGCAGTCTTTACACTTGAAAGCTCCAAGACCGGCCTAATAGAAGAACCTCCGTTTCGGATGCTTGTGATGGGCGACTGGATCGGCGATGGCGAAACGCGCCCGCTCGACGGCCGCAGCCCGATCGAGATCGACCGTGACAATTTCGATGAGGTCCTGGAGCGTCTCGGCGTCAAACTCAGAATAGATACCGACGACGGTAACGCGATCGACCTGGAGTTTCGCTCGCTCGATGATTTCCATCCCGACCACATCTTTGAACGCGTTCCGGAGTTCGCTGAGCTGCGAAGAATGCGAAAGCTGCTTAACGGCGAAGACACCTTTTACCAAGCCGCACGAGAAGTGCGGGAACGCTTTTCCGCGGGTGAGGTTTCCGAGCAGCAGACCTCGGACGAACCCGACCCCGCAACATCGGAAGGACTTCTCGAGTCGATACTTGATCAGCCTTCCGGCAGCACAGTGAAGCACGCAAAGCCCGCCGGCGAGCTTGGCAGTTTGATCAGCGAGCTCGTGCGACCCTATTTAGTATCCGTAAATGATAGCGAACGCTCAGGTTACGTCAGTGCCGTTGACAACGCCACCGGTTCGCTCATGAGGCTGATCTTGCACGATAAGAAGTTTCAGCAGCTCGAAGCGTCGTGGCGCGGGCTTTATTTTTTGGTGCGCCGCACCGAGACAGCATCTGATCTGAAGCTCTTTATTCTGCAGGCTGCACAGGCCGAACTGAGCGAAGATCTCAAATCTTCGGAAACGTTGGCAAACACATTCTTGTACAAGCACCTGATCCGGGACACGATCGAGATCCCCGATGGCGAACCATGGGCCGCGATGATCGGGAACTACTCGTTCCATACGGATATTGATGACATCGCGACGCTGATCCGGATTTCAAAGCTTGCGGCTGTCGCTAACGCCCCATTCATTTCGCATGTGCGGCCGGAGTTCTTAGGCATTCAGTCGATCGCTGCAAAGCCCGACCCGCAACAGTGGGACACGAAAGGCGAGTCGGATACCGGCAAGCTTTGGACCGCGTTGATGCGACAGGGCGAGTCGTCATATTTGGCCATGACGATGCCACGTTTCTTATCGAGGCTCCCGTATGGAGCGGATACCGATCCGCTGGAATCGTTTCACTTTGAAGAGTTCGACCGCACTATAGAGCATGACAAGTATCTATGGTCGAACGCCGCCTTCATCGCGGGACAACTGCTCGCTGCTGGATACAGTTCGAATGGATGGCAGATGAGCGGATCGATGCCACAAGATACCGAAGGACTGCCGACGCACGTATATAAGGACGGAACGGAAACGGTCTTCAAACCCTGCGGCGAGGTGCTGTTGACCGAAAATGCGGTAGAACATCTTTTGGAACTCGGCCTCATGCCGCTGGTATCGTTTAAGAACACAGATAAGGTACGGCTCGCAAGATTTCAATCTGTCGCGATGAAGCCGCTCAAAGGTATGTGGCATTAGCCGCAGCGTTATTTTTATTGGCAAAGAACGCCGATTAAACTACAATCTAAAGTTTGCTGAAAAGCGCGTGGGAAAGCTGACCACGCGCTTTTGATTTCGCCATATATGTTTGACGAAAGCTTTGATGTGATAGTCATCGGAGCCGGCCACGCAGGGTGCGAGGCGGCGTCAGCGTCTGCGCGCCTCGGCGCGGAAACCGCGCTTGTCACATTGAACCTCGACTTGATCGGGCAGATGTCATGCAATCCGGCGATCGGAGGCATCGCGAAGGGACACGTGGTTCGTGAGATAGACGCACTCGGCGGGATAATGGGACGCGTCATTGATCGGACAGGTATTCAGTTTCGCCTGCTGAACCGCTCACGTGGTCCCGCGGTCCAATCGCCGCGAGCCCAGGCCGACCGTAGCCTCTATCGCACTGAAATGCGTCGGGTGCTCGAGACAACCCCAAACCTGCATCTCCGCCAAGGCACTGTCGTTGACCTAATCGTTGAAAATAATCAGGTTATAGGGGTTAAACTGCAGGATTCTCGTCGACTCGGAGCAAGGTCGGTCGTGATCGCTACGGGGACTTTTCTAAACGGCACTATTCATACGGGGCGCGAAACGTATTCAGCGGGCCGGGCGGGGGAACCCGCTTCGATCGAACTGGCTGAATCCCTAAAAGCCCTCGGTTTTCCGGTCGGGCGCCTCAAGACCGGGACACCGCCGCGGCTTGACGGCAGGACCATCGATTGGGATGCTTTTGAGCCTCAGCCGGCAGACGAAAAGCCTGTACCGTTCTCATTCGCCACGGAACGCATTGAGCAGTCGCAGATACAATGTTTCATCGGTTATACAAATAAGCGGCTGCATGATTCGATCAGCGGAAACCTTAACCAGTCGCCTCTTTATTCAGGAAAGATTAAAGGCGTAGGGCCTCGGTACTGTCCTTCGATCGAGGATAAGGTGGTCAAGTTTGGCGAGAAGGATCGGCATCAGCTTTTCCTCGAACCGGAAGGTCGCGAAACGAATGAGGTCTACCTTAATGGATTTTCGACTTCGCTGCCATCCGCTCTACAGCTTGAGCTGCTGCGGATGATTCCAGGTTTTGAATCTGTTCAGATCATTCGTCCGGGCTACGCGATCGAGTACGACTTTGTAGATCCGCGAGAATTGCGGCCTACGATGGGCTCCACACGAGTCGAAGGTCTCTTTCTGGCGGGCCAGATCAATGGGACGACCGGTTACGAAGAGGCAGCATGTCAGGGTTTGCTAGCCGGGATCAACGCCGCTGGTTACGTGGGACGTCGGAAACCCTTTATTCTGCAACGAGATGAAGCCTATATTGGCGTGCTTGCAGATGACCTTATACAACATGGCGTTGACGAGCCCTACCGACTATTCACCTCACGGGCGGAGGCCAGGCTGACGCTTCGCCACGATAACGCGGACGAGCGTCTCAGCCCGCTAGGCCGTGAGATCGGGCTTGTAGGCGATACTGAGTGGGAAAGGTTCAATGCAAAACGTGACCGCCTTGCTGCATTGCGAAACGCACTCGATGGCACGCGATTCAAACGGTCTTCGGTCGAATATGCTGGTGTGTCGGAACTGCTGGGTGTCGATCTAGGCGATGCGTTTACTATTTCTCAACTAGCGATGCGGTCGGGCGTTGAACGTGATCTGTTGATCCGATTGTTGCCTCAGAGCGTAAGAGCCGATATCAGAGAGTCTGATCTGGATACAGCGCTTGCCGATTCGCTCTACTCGGGATATATCGATAAGCAGAAAATGGCGAATGAGCGAGTTAACCACCACGATGCCTTGAAGGTGCCTGAGAGTTTTCGATTCGACTGTATCAGCGGTCTCTCGAATGAAATGATCGAGCGGCTCGAACGGGCTCAACCTCGAAACTTCGCGCAGGTTAAGAAGATCGGCGGCTTGACGCCCGCTGCTATATCAACCGTTCTTGTACACCTCACTGCGCAGACTCAGGGCGGCTCTTAATATTTGTGGTACGTTCCACGTTTTATTATTTGTGGTACGTACCACACCGCTAAGTGAATTGCGACCGTCCGTATGTTATCTTAAGTTCAACCGCAAATATGGGAAAGATCATCGCCGTCGCTAATCAAAAAGGCGGGGTCGGTAAAACAACTACGGCCATAAATCTTGCTGCCGCGATGGCGACAGAAGGAAAAAAGGTGTTACTCATTGACGCTGATCCGCAAGGAAATGCGTCATCGGGCGCCGGGATCCTCCGTAGTCCCGGAAGAAAATCTCTGTATCATGCAATGACCACCGGAGCATCGGTCCGCGAACTTGTGGTACCTACCGAGATCCCATCACTCTGGGTTTTACCGGCTGAGAAGAATCTGGCGGGAATCGAGATCGAGTTAGCGGACTCGCCTGACCGTGCTCGCGTGCTAAAAGGCCTTCTTGACCCCATTCGTGACTTCTTTCACTATATGATCATTGACTGTCCACCTAGCCTCGGCATTCTTACAGTCAATGGCCTTACCGCGGCAGATTCGCTGCTAGTACCGATCCAATGTGAGTATTTCGCTCTTGAAGGAGTGACGGAGCTGTTTGAGACCTTAGCTCGTCTTAAACGAGAGCTGAACCCAGACCTGGCCATTGAGGGCTTATTGCTTACAATGTTTGATGAACGTACTAACCTATCAAATGCCGTGGCTAAAGATCTTAGGGACTTTTACGGACCGCAGGTACTGAAAACGGTCATCCCCCGAAATGTCCGGTTGGCAGAGGCGCCGAGCTTCGGAAAGCCGATCCTGCTATATGATCCGAAGTCGCGTGGGGCATTGAGTTATATTGAACTGGGCAAGGAGATCTTAAGTCATGGCTAGACAATCCCTGGGCCGCGGCCTTAGCGAATTACTCGGTGGAGACCCTTCAGATGCCGTCGCTAATGCGATCACTGAGGTCGACATCACCCTTGTAGACCCTAATCCTGAACAGCCGCGTACACGGTTCACCGACGAAGCTCTAGATGAACTGGCCAGATCGATCCACTCGAACGGGATCGTCCAGCCTATTGTCGTACGTCCGCGGCATGGCAGATATCAGATCGTCGCAGGTGAGCGTCGTTGGCGTGCCGCTCAGCGAGCAGGCCTGCGAAAGATACCCGTAACGGTAAAAGAGGTCGCGGACGACCGACTGCTCGAAGTCGCGCTTATTGAAAATATACAGCGTCAAGAGCTGAACCCTATCGAAGAGGCCAAAGCATATCGTCGACTCATTGATACCATAGGGCTAACGCAGGAGCAGGTATCGGAGCGGGTCGGGAAGGAGCGGAGCTTGATCGCGACCGCGTTGAGGCTACTTAAGCTGCCGGACGAGGTTCTAAAGAATATCGAGGACGGCAAGCTTTCGGCTGGTCATGGCCGCGCTCTTTTGATGGTCGATAGCCCGTTTCTCCAAACTCTGGTCTCACGTGAAGCTATCGCTAAAGGATTATCGGTGCGCGAGACCGAAAAGACGGTCAAGATCGTCGAGCGGGAGGCGAATCCCTCACCAAAGTCGGGCAGCCGAAAGGAAACGAAAGACCCGAATATCAGCCATGCCGAGGTCAAACTGATGCGTGCCCTCGGCACCAGTGTAACGATCAAACCTGCCAAAGGCGGTGCCGGCGGAAAGATCGAGATCGAATACTATACGTTTGACGACCTTGATCGCATCTATCAGGCATTGAAAGGTAATAAGGAGGGCTAACTGTTGACTGCAAAGCGTTTAACGGAAACTGTCGCATGTGCCGGTTGAGTGGCGAAACTCGCCCCTAGCGACCTTGCTCAAGTTTTGAGCAGGCTTCCAAAACAGGACAGTTCAAATGTGATCGTTGGTTTTGATACAGCCGACGATGCGGGTGTTTTTCGCCTTTCGGACGACTTGGCGCTTGTACAGACGGTCGATTTCTTCACACCGGTCGCGGATGATCCGGCCGTTTATGGACGAGTGGCTGCAATTAATTCGCTGAACGACGTTTATGCGATGGGCGGCAAGCCGATCTCGGCACTGTCAATAGTTTGCTATCCTCAAAAAGGGGATTGGGATGTGCTTGGAGACATACTGGCAGGCGGCCAGCAGGCGATGATCGACGAGAATGTCGTGGTGATCGGCGGGCACTCGGTGGATGACCAGGAAATGAAATTCGGTTACGCGGTCACCGGCGTCGTCCACCCGGATAAGGTGGTCACCAATGCAGGGGCAAAGATCGGGGACGTGATAATTCTGACGAAGCCGATCGGCACGGGGGCTATAAACACGGCCGTTAAACGCGGAGTAGCACGTCCCGAGACCGTAGACGCGGCGGTGGCGGCGATGACTACGTCAGCTGCAAAAGCATCAAGTGCAATGGTGCGGCTTGGTGCTAATGCCTGCACTGACGTGACCGGCTTCGGCCTTCTGGGACATGCGTATGAACTTGCCAAGGCCAGCGAAGTGACGCTAACTATTGAATCTAGCCAAGTTCCACTGTTGCCGGATGTGGTTGAACTGATCGCGGATGGAATGCTCACACGCGGTGACCGCAACAATCGTGTCTACGTTGGCGACACCGTTGCGATCGATGGAACCGTGACCGGCCATATGCAAAGTGCATTGTTTGATCCACAAACTGCAGGCGGGCTGCTAATTAGTATTAGTGAATCATCAGCACATGAATTTGTTGCAGAGGTTCCGGGGTCGGTGGTGATCGGTCGTGTCGCGGAGTTTAGAGGCAAGCTGATCGAGGTCATCTGATTATCAATATCCATCTTTTCATCTTTGAATCGCTCGGCACGCAGGAACTGATCCTGATCGGCCTCGTAGCCCTGATCTTTCTCGGGCCGCGGCGTTTGCCCGAGATGGCACGGAAAGCCGGAAAGATAATGTCGGACCTGCGGAATACGACCAGCGAGTTTCGCCAGACCTGGGAACGTGAGGTCGATTTTGAAGAAGAGAGCAGGGCGTTAAAGGTAAAAGAGATCGACAAGGAGCTTGAACGGCCGGTGCCGCGTGACAAGCCTGCGCTGCACTCGGACGTTTCCGTTCCTGAGATCCGTTCGATCGATCCCGCCAGGTTTGAGGCTGCGCGAATGACATCCGATAAGTCCGACAAAACAGCAAATGAAAATACGGTCGAACCGGAAGATCACGAGCTGGCAGTCGATCCCCTTTCCGATAAGCGTACGTGGCTGTAATTTGAAACCTGTGGTAGTCCTTGTAACGCCGCCTAGATGAAACAGCTTCGGACCAGAAATTCATTGGACCACGGCGGACAGATGTCGTTTCTCGACCATCTGGATGAGCTGCGTCGCCGGCTGGTCTATTCGGCGGTGGCAGTGGTGATCGCGTTTGCTGTCTCTTGGAATTTCTCTGGCGAGATCTATAATTTCCTTTCGGTCCCGGTCGTCAACGCGCTTTCCGAGGCAGTACGGCGTGAGGTCCCATTGATCGGGCTTACCGGGAACGAGGCCGTGATACCTCTTCGCGATCTCAAGCAGGGCGACATCGGACGCTATATGTTCGACCGGATCACAAGGTTGGGCACCGGCGTCGTCCAACCTGGGACGACGGTAAACGCTGTGGTCGCAACTGATACGACCGGTGTTCCCGGTTTGTACACGGACGAACCGCTGATCACCGGAACGGTCGTCATTCCTCGGGGAGCCAAACTCCCGATCGACCTGCAGAGCGACGACAACGCGGTCGGCTCGGACGAGCGGCTGATCGTTACTACAGCACCCGAAAGCTTTCAGCTCTATATAACGGTCTCACTGTACTCTGCGATCGCCCTATCGGTTCCGTTCCTGCTGTGGCAGCTATGGGCGTTCATTTCGCCTGCATTGTACAAGCACGAACGCTCGTATGTGACGCCGTTTATTCTTCTTTCAACCGTCTCTTTCGTGATCGGCGTCGCGTTTGCATACTACATCCTTATGCCGCCTGCACTGCAGTACCTTTTAGGTCTTGCAGAGGATTTCCGGCCGCTTTTGCGTGCGAGCGATTATCTGGACTTTGTGACAATCGTGCTGCTGGCGATGGGTTTCATCTTTCAAATGCCGGCTGCGACATACGTGCTCGCACGGATCGGGCTCGTTTCGGCATCTTTTTTGATAAGCAGCTGGAAGTTTGCGATCGTCATAATACTTATAGTTGCGGCACTAGTATCACCGACCGGCGACATCCCGAACCTGATGCTTTTTGCCACTCCGATGATGGTGCTCTACCTGGTTTCGATCGGGGTGGCGTGGGTTTTTGGCCAGAGGCGAAAGACAGACGCGGAAGCTGCTTGACGGAAAGCAACTCTTGTCGGCCCGAAATCATCTTGAACAATTAAGGTTTACTGTCTAAAATCTTAGTTTGCGCGAAAAACCAGATCTTCACCGATAATTCGCGAGCCCTGAAAGGAGTTTTACCGATAATGTCATATAAGAGTTTGCTGAGGAACGCCGCGTTCGCGTCCGTTGCTGTGCTTGCAGTCGGTCCGGGAGCGATCGCTCAAAGACCGTCTGCTACGCCCGCACAGGACGTTAGCGATAAAGCCAGGAATGTTAAGCCCGAGCTTAAAGAAGCATACAAACGCTGGTTATCGAACGACGTTGCTTACATTATCACCAAAGAGGAACGCCGCGCTTTCAACGCTCTTCAGACCGATGAAGAGCGTGAGAATTTCATCGAAAGCTTTTGGCGTCGCCGCGATCCAAATCCCGATACCGAAGAGAACGAATACCGCGAAGAGTATTATGAGCGTATTGCTTATGCAAATGAGCGGTTTGCCTCCGGTATTCCGGGATGGAAAACTGACCGCGGCCGCGTGTATATCGCGTGGGGGAAACCTGATTCTATCGAATCGCGTCCTGCAGGCGGTTCATATGACCGGCCGAGCTGGGAGGGCGGCGGTTCGACATCGACCTACCCATTCGAGATCTGGTTCTATCGCCATCTAGAGGGCGTCGGCGACGGCATCGAGATCGAGTTTGTCGATCCGACAGGCAGCGGTGAATATCGGATCGCTCGAAATGCAAACGAAAAAGACGCTTTGCTGATGGTCCCCGGTGCGGGAATGACACTCGACGAACAGCTCGGCCTGCAAGATCGTGCGGGACGTATCTCGGGAGTTGATAATCATAACCGATTCCAACGCGAGCAGGATATGCCTTTCCGGCGCATCGAGCTGATCGCGAACCTGCAGCGTCCGCCTCAAGTCAAGTTCAGCGACCTGGCAGATGTGGCGAGCGGTACGTCAGGCGTTATCGACGCTAACCCGCTTAATTTCGATCTTCGGGTCGATTTCTTCCGGCAGTCGGAAGACCGCGTGATCGTAACGTTTACGGTACAGACGGATAACAAGGAATTGTCGTTTGAGGATGCAGGCGGACTGCAGGCGGCAAAGCTGAATGTCTTTGGACGCATCACGGCTGTTTCCGGAAAGCGATCGGGAATCTTTGAAGAGGCCGTCAGCACGTACGCGACGCGCGATGAGCTGGCAGACGCGCAGGAACGCAAGTCGGTTTATCAAAAGGCGGTTGCTCTTCAGCCCGGTACGTACAAGGTGGACGTGGTCGTTCGCGACGTCGTCACAGGAAACCGCGGATTGATCAATCAGGGTTTCACGGTGCCGCGTTATGACGACAAAAAGCTCTCGACGTCGTCAATGATCCTTGCTTCGAAACTTCGTACGACAAGCGAGGCGGATATCGGAGGAATGTTCGTGATCGGCAATGCAAAGGTCATTCCGAATCTGGCCGGCAACTACAAACGCGGACAGGAAGTAGGCGTTTATCTCCAGGTTTACAATGCGGGCATCGACCAGACGACTCTGCGTCCGGCGGTAGACGTCGAGTATGTTTTAACGAAGGGCGGAAAGGAAATACTTCGCCAACCTGAGGACTGGACGGGGCTCAGCGATTCGGGCCAGCGGCTGACTCTAGCAAGGCTTCTGCCGACCGACGGCCTTGAGAAGGGTGAGTATGAGCTTAAGGTTCTGACGAAGGACCGTGTAAGCGGCCAGATCATCGAAAACAAAGGAAAGTTCTCTATCGAGGACTAAGGACCAAGGTCGATAACGAAAGGCCGGTGGGAATTTCCTGCCGGCTTTTTAGCGCCTCGTTACTCGAATGACCGGCGAACCGACCTTCTCCGAGGTCGCAAAGATAGCCATACCGTCGGGCGCGTATGAGATAGCCTCGCCTTGCTTTCTCGCACCGAGCTCGATCACGGTCGGAACAGCTTTCCAAATCGATCCGAAATCTTCACCACCATCAGCGAGCGCGAATTCGTAAGCGGCAAAATAATCGGAGATCACAAGGCGTTTTCCATCAGGCGAAATGTCCCCGCCGGTAAGAATTCCGGGCGGCCCCGCCGGTACCGAAAGCTCGCCGATCTTTTCGGCCTTGTTAGAACCCGCACCGATGCGGTATATCGCGGCCGGGCCTTTTGATTCTTTAGTGACGATGTAAATATCGCCCGTCTCAGGATGCACCATCAACGTCTCGGCATTCCGACGAGTATCAGGATAAGAGAAGACGATAGCGGTTCCCGGCTCGGCTGCCTGCCCGCTTGGCTTGCCGGAAACGACGGGTTCCGGAATTCGATAGATGGTATGCTCAGCGCGGCTTCCGTCGTTTGAATTCCCAATGTCTCCCAAATATAGGAAGCACGTCCCAAGACTATCCTTCCAGATCGACATATCTTCCCAGTCACGGTTCTCGGCGTTGGCGACCTTCCATGTGCCGAGATCTTTACCTTTTGAGTTGAATGCAAAGATGTATGGACCATCGCCCGAATCGTTGTGCGTCCATAGCACGTCGTCCTGACAGCGGGAAACCGCCAGTCCACTGCTTTCCTTAATGCGTTTCGACTCGATCTTGCCGACGACCTCAGACGGTGTGAAATCAGATCCGGAGGGTGGATCGGGAGCAGTTCCGCCCGCGACCGGTGCATAAGCACATGCAGAGCCGAAAAGAACGGCAGCAAAGCACGGTATGACAATCGAGAAAATTTTGTTTATATTGTCTGACAGCATAGTTTGTCCGTAATAAAAGCAATTTTACGCGCCGCATAAAAGAGATGTTCAAACATCTTGCCGGGTTTTATCGTATCTAAGTTAGGTTTGCAGAATGATTGTTGGAACTGAATGGCTTATTGAAGCCCAGGGCTGCGACCCGGCTGAGTTGCGAAATGAGGCCGGGCTTCGTTCGATTTTTGCGAGGATCGTAGACGACCTGGGCCTGAAGACGATCGATTCGATATGGCACAGCTTTCCGGGTGAAGGCGGTGTCACTGGACTTATTGCGTTGACGGAGTCTCACCTCGCGTGCCATACATACCCCGAACACGGCACAGCTACCTTTAATCTATATTGCTGCAAAACCCGGCCTGAATGGGATTGGGACGCGAACCTTCGTTCCGACCTGGGTGCACAGAGCGTGACTGTCACCAGGATCGAGCGAGGTGAGGTAGCCGGCCAGGACTTGAAGCGCAGCGCAGGGGGTGAGGCATGAGCGTTCTACAGGCGAACTGCCCCTCGTGTGCTGCACCGATAGAATTTAAGAAAGGATCGACGATCGTACTCGTCTGCCCGTATTGCAGATCGGCGGTGGCGAGGACGGATCGCGGGCTCGACGATCTGGGCAAGGTCGCGGAGATATTTGATTCGGAGTCTCCGCTCACGGTCGGACTGAAAGGCGTTTATAAGGGAGAGAGGTTTGAACTGACCGGGCGTGCCCAGCTGAAGCACGAGATGGGCGGGTATTGGGACGAATGGTACGCGACATTTTCCAATGGCTGGGTCGGCTGGCTAGCCGAGGCACAGGGACGTTTTTATATGACGTTCTATCTGCCGCTGCCTGAGGGGACCGACTTGCCGACTTTCGATCGGCTGCAAGTGGGCTCGACGGTACCGGAGATACCGAACGCGACGCCGTTCATGGTCACGGAAAAGGGCACAGCGACCACGGTAGCAGCACAGGGCGAGATACCGTATAAGCTGATCCCGAATGAGCGGAGCAATTATGCTGATCTTTCGGGCATAAACAACGCCTTTGCGACGATCGATTACAGCAATGATCCTCCCTGGGTTTTCGCCGGCAGCCAGGTGACTCTCGCCGAGATCGGCCTATCGAATGCCCGCCCGGTGACGCGTGAGGCGCGGCGGACGACGGCAGCTTCGATGGGCTGTCCGAACTGCGGCGGCCCGCTGAACCTGATCGCACCGGACAAGGCCGAGCGCGTGACCTGCCCCAATTGTAGCTCGCTTCTCGATGTAAATCAGGGAAATCTCAAATACCTAAAGTCGCTTGACCCATCGCCGTCGCCACATGCTTTCGTTCTGCCGATCGGTGCGGAAGGCACCTTTAACGACGTAAAGTTCAAGGTCATCGGTGCCGTTGTGCGCAGCGTGCGAATTGATGGAATCGAGTATTTTTGGCACGAGTACTTGCTCTACGAACCGACCATAGGTTTTCGTTGGCTCGTCCATTCTGATAATCACTGGAACTTCGTCGAGCCGGTCAATCCGGCAGAGGTCGCTGCGTCGGGTGCAGCGGTTGCGGGAGCCAGCGCCTTGTACAAAGGCAGATCGTTTAAGATCTTTCAGGATGCCCCGGCGGTGGTGCGGTATGTTCAGGGCGAATTTTATTGGCGGGTCAATCAGGGCGAGACTGTACGGGCAACCGATTACGTTGCTGCCCCGATGATGCTTTCGCAGGAAGTCAGCCGCGATGAGATCAATTGGTCCGTCGGGGTTTATATGACCAATGCCCAGATCGAACAGGCGTTCGGCGTATCCGATCTTCCCAAGCCGTGGTCCGTGGCACCTAACCAGCCGTTCACAGGCTCGTTTTACTACACTTGGGGTGCTTTGCCGCTGTTAGCCTTACTTGTGGTCGCGGTCTTTATGATCCCTTTTTCCGGTATAACGAGTACGCCTCTTTCGCAGCAAATGGTACTGCCTCCGATGACGACAGCCGCGGCGCCGCAGGTCGCTTTCAGCCAGGCCTTCGACATAAAGGCGAATCGGAATGTCCGCATTACCGCTAATGCCCAAGTGGTCAATACCTGGGCTGACCTTGACGTAGATCTGATAAACGACCATAGCCAGGAGGTCGAATCGGTAAATATTCCGATCGAATATTACTCGGGAACCGACAGTGACGGAGCGTGGACCGAGGGCGGACAGACGCAGGATGCGACCATGTCGTCGCTACCCGCGGGCAAATACACTCTTCGTATCGAGGGTACGTGGGAAAAGTGGCAGCAGCAGATGCCGGTGACGGTTAAGGTCGAACAGAGTGTTAACCGCGGAGTAAATTTTTTCTGTGCGTTGATCGTGCTGATCTTGATACCCGCACTTGGCCTTATACGAAAAATGTCGTTCGAATCGAAACGCTGGAGTGAGAGCATGTTTGGCAGCACCGGCGAAGAGTGATCAAAGGTAGATAGATATGTTCAAGGCACTTGTAATGATATTTGGGATCGCTGTGGTCGTGCTGTACGCCTCGGCCGCATGGTTCGGTTGGGAGCTAGCAAATTCCGGCAGCCGATCGCGGCTCGGCGTTCCATTCATTTATTCTGGATTTCGCGGAGGAAAGTAAATGTTGATGAATCTTTTTGCTCCAAGCGTATTGGGGTTTGTCGTTCGGTTTGACCAGCTCGCCGAGATCCTGGTGACGACGCTGATCTTCGTTATTATCGGATTATTCTTTTTCACGATCGCGTATTTTATACTTAGCCGCGTGTTCGATATCCACCATGAGATCGAGGAAGACCACAATACTGCTCTCGGGCTCATAATCGGAGCTATCATGATCGGTATTTCGATCATCATCGCCGCCGCGATCCACGGCTAACCGGGTTCAAACGGCGGCGGGGTCACAGAGGGAGCTGAATTTTAGATCCTGTCCATGCCGGTTCCCGTTTGAATTCGCATGAAGCACGTTCCGCTACTTTTCCTAAACGTAGTCATCATCGCCACCTGCGGGCTGATCTACGAGCTATTAGCAGCCACGGTCTCATCGTACGTGCTGGGTGATTCCGTCACCCAGTTTTCCCTTATCATCGGCATTTACCTTTTCGCGATGGGCGTGGGATCCTACCTCTCACGCTTTATCGAAAAGAATGTCGCCGAAAAGTTTATTGATATCGAACTTTCGGTAGCGATCCTTGGCGGAGCTTCGGCGCCTCTTCTCTTCCTGTCGTTCGCCTACGTTTCCTACTTCGGCATCATTCTTTATTCGATGGTCTTTATCATCGGCACGCTAGTGGGTCTCGAGATCCCGCTACTAATGCGGATCTTGAAGGATGAGCTGGACTTCAAAGAGCTTGTCTCGCGTGTGCTGGCCCTGGACTATGTCGGAGCACTCGTCGCGGCTTTGATGTTCCCCATATTCTTCGTGCCGAAACTTGGCCTGAACCGCACGTCTCTTCTGTTTGGAATGCTGAATGCAGCGGTCGGCATTTGGGCGACGTGGCTGCTTGAGCCGCTGATCCCGAATCGAAAGCTGACGCTACTTCGAGTCAAGGGCTTTATCGTGATCGCGATCCTCGGCATCGCGCTGATAAAAGCTGACAGCCTGACGACTCTGGCCGAGGACGGACTTTTCCCCGACCAGATCGTCTACGCCGCAAGCTCGCCTTACCAAAGGATCGTAGTGACGAAAGGAAAGACCGGCCACGCGTTGTTTCTCAACGGAAACTTGCAGTTCAATTCATTCGACGAATATCGCTACCACGAAGCTCTCGTTCATCCCGCTTTCGCCGCGTTTCCCGGCACGCCGCGACGCATTCTGGTCCTCGGCGGCGGTGATGGCCTTGCGGTGAGAGAGATCTTGAAATATCCGACTGTCGAAAGCGTGACGCTCGTTGATCTGGATCCTAAAATGACGGGCCTTTCGAAAGAGCTGCCCGTTCTCGCCGAGCTTAACAACAACTCGATGGATGACCCGCGTGTGTCCGTCACCAACACCGACGCATTCGTTTGGCTCGATGGCAACCAGTTGGAGCCGTTTGATATCGCCATCGTGGACTTTCCGGACCCGAACAACTTCGCCTTGGGAAAGCTCTACACGACGCGGTTCTACAATCTGCTTAAAGCCAAGTTGCATCCGGATGCCGCGGTAGTAATCCAGTGCACGTCGCCGCTTTATGCACGCCAATCGTATTGGTCGATAATCAAGACGCTCGAGGCAAGCGGCTTTGCAGTTAAACCGTTCCAGACCTCTGTTCCGAGCTTTGGCGTCTGGGGCTACGCTCTAGCGAGGCTAAGTCCTTTCGAGACACCGGAGCGTCCGGCCGGCGGGCTCGACCTAAAATTTCTGAATGACGGCTCGTTCTCCGCAATGTTCGATTTTCCGTCCGACATGACGCTCCCGTCAGATGATATCGAGGTGAACCGACTGGATAATCAGGCACTTGTCCGCTACTACGAGACGGAGTGGCGGCGCTTCGAGTGACCTTCGCGAGCCGGATCAGATCAGCAACTACTTCGAATGGACCTTTCCCGACGAGAATTGCTCACGATGTTCCTGGGTGCACCGCTGGCTTTAACCGCGTGCCGTAACGCATCTGTACGAGGGTTGCCCGAGGGTGAGATCGTCGGACAAAGTGCGGCGCTGGGGCATCTTTTGCGTGAAGGGCGCAGCTTTGAAGTTTCTAAGGATAACTGGCAGTCCGTGAGCGTAGCGATCGTCGGAGCGGGCGTTGCAGGTCTCTCAGCGGCTCGAGCATTGAAGAAAAGCGGAGTCGAAGACTTCGTGGTCCTTGAGCTTGAAAATGAGACCGGCGGCACGTCGCGTTCGGGAAATGGTCCGCTCGTGCCTTACCCCTGGGGAGCACATTATCTTCCGGTGCCGTTTCGCGAAAACACGGAACTCGTCGAACTGCTAAATGAAATGCAGCTCACCGACGGCACTTCGGCCGATGGCGATGTGCGAATCAGGGAAGAATTTCTTTGCCGCAAGCCCGAGGAACGCGTCTTTTACAAAGGCCGTTGGTATCACGGCCTGTACCTTCACGCCGGCGAGAGCCCTGACGATATTGCACAACTGGAACGGTTTGAGAAAGAGATCGACCGCTGGGTGAGTTGGCGGGACGCGAGCGGCCGCCGGGCGTTCGTTGTTCCGACCGCGCTCTGCTCAGACGATCCTGAAGCGACCGCACTCGACCGCATCTCATTTGGTGAATGGCTGCGGCAAAATAATTTCAATTCAGAAAGGCTTGTCTGGTATTGCGACTATGCTTGCCGAGATGACTATGGCCTCAAACTTGAACAAACCTCGGCATGGGCAGGGCTGTTCTATTTTTGCTCACGGGTTAGAACCGCGGGTAACGAGTCGCAGCCTTTCATAACTTTCCCAGAAGGAAACGGCAGGTTCGTCAACCACCTGACCCAAGCGATCGGCGATCGTATAAACCGCCAATACATGGTCGTATCGATCATCCCAACTGATCGCGGGGTGGACGTCGTCTCGCTCGTGAACAACGAGCTGCGAGGGTTTCGCTGCGAGAAGGTGATCTATGCTTCACCGATGTTCACTGCTCCATTTGTCATTCGCGGATTCGCCGACGACCCGCCTTTTTCTGCGAACGAATTTCATCACAACGCGTGGTTCGTAGCTAATCTTTTTATGAAGAATCGGCCGCGACCGCAGTTCTCACGCGATTTTCCACTCGCATGGGACAATGTGTTGTATGAAAGCCCGAGTCTGGGCTACGTGAATGCAACACATCAAAAAGGCATGGATCACGGCCCAACCGTGTGGACCTATTATTATCCGATGTGTCACGAAGAAGATGGCCGTACGAAACTTTTCAACTATGACCGAGACGAACTTGCCGACGTATGTATGAGCGATATTGCTCGGGCACATCCCGAGATCTATGATCTCACGGAACGCATTGACATAATGCGTTGGGGCCACGCAATGATCAGCCCGCGCCCCGGTTTCATCTGGGGAACAGAGAGAACCAAAGCTCTAAAGTCCTATCGGAACATCCATTTCGCCCATACGGATCTCAGCGGCATCGCATTGTTTGAGGAGGCGTTCCATCATGGCACAGCCGCCGCGACGGCGATCACTGATTCCAAAAGGACATGACGTGACCGACGAAGTCGAAAAAACTACATGGCTTTTTTCGCGAAACATCGATCTCTCGGTGTTCCTTGGGAGTGCTGTCGTCTCGCTCTTGCTGCTCGCGGTTGGTTGGCGGCTGGGAATTCTGCATGAAGACTCGCCCGATTGGACATGGATCACCGCGATACTGCTAATTGATGTTGCCCACGTTTGGTCGACCAGCTTTCGCGTTTATTTCGACAGCGAAGAATTCAAACGTCGCATTTGGCTATATACGCTCGTACCCTTGATCGGGTATGCATTCGGTGTAGCTTTGTACTCCGAGGGCGAGCTCACCTTTTGGCGAGTTCTCGCCATAATTGCGGTGTTTCATTTTGTGCGGCAGCAATATGGATGGGTCGCCCTGTATCGACGAAAACTGGGCGAGACCGATCGGCTCACGTGGAGCATCGACGCGGCGGCGATCTATCTCGCGACAATTTACCCGCTCGCTTACTGGATGACGTCGCTGCCGCGAAACTTTAACTGGTTTGTCGAGAATGATTTCTACCTTCTTCCGCAGTTTCTTGACGACGTCGTGTTTCCTCTGTACGTCATCGCCCTTTCGGCGTACTTTCTCAAGTCGCTATACCTTTACCTGACGAAGGGTTTCCTTAGCCTTGGGAAAGATATCGTAGTCGCGACCACCGCGATCTGCTGGTATCTGGGTATCGTTGCGTTCAATTCCGATTACGCCTTCACCGTCACAAATGTGGTCATTCACGGCGTGCCATATTTTGCACTGATATATTTCTATGCGAAGGCCCGGCGAGAAAGGGCGGGCACGGTTTATCGATCGCTGTCGGGCAATTGGCTCGTTTTTCTCGCGACGCTGTGGGCACTTGCTTACGCTGAGGAGCTCGTTTGGAACCGTGGAGTTTGGCATGAGAAGGATTGGATGTTCGGCGGATACTGGGACTTAAGCGAATGGAGAATGTGGATCGTGCCGCTGCTAGCAGTACCGCAGCTGACCCATTACGTGCTCGACGGATTTATCTGGCGGCGACGTGGAAATGAATCAGTGGTAAGGGCGATCTAAATGCTTACCGATCGCGGCGGCTTCGTGGTTTAATTTTACTGATGCGATCGCCTCTTTTGAGCCAAAACAACTTTGCTAACCTTATGGTTATTCTTTTGATCGTCCTTGGCGTCTCATTAGGCTGCAAGAGCTCTGGCGGAGGTGTTTTCGCTCCTGCTGACGAGACGTCAGAAGCGGCTAAGCTGATCATCGATGCGAACACTGAGCTTACAAAGATCAAGGAGCTCTACCGAGAGAATGAAGGAGATGCAGACAAGGAAGGCAAACGGCTGCAGCTCAGAAAAGCGTTGGAAGCGGATGACACTGAGCAAGTTCGCAAGGTGACCGGTGAAATAATACAGCTTATCGATGAAGGAACAGAGCACGGGCGAACAGCCGTGGATAAGATCCAGCAGGCTCGGGATATGCGTATCAATTCCGACTACCAGGAATACCTGCGGCTTAAAGAAGAGGCGTTGAAAAAGCAATTAGAGGCATTCGCCAAGTACCGTGCTGCCGCGCAATCTCTGAGGGCGAACTACGATCCAAAGAATGCTGAGGTCCGAGATAAGGTCAAGGGCATATTCGAAGAACAGAGCAATAGCTATCGCGAGATAATGGAGAAAGCCCGCGACAACAGCAGTCAGGCAAATGAGCTATACAAAGACGTTGTTCAGCGGCGTGCGAAATAAAAAAGGCGCCGGCCTGAAAGCCACCGCCTTCATTTTGCGATCTTAGACGTACTAGACGATGAGCCGCGGCAAACCGAACGCCCCCGGACGCGTCATCCTAAACGTTCCCGGAGCAGCCGGGGTTTCCGGTGCTTCCGGAAACTCAAAATAAGTCCCCGGATTACGTTTCGCCGCTTCAGGTGTGACATTCAACGTCTGACGGTTCCGTTCACGGATGAACGTGATCGACACGTCGCCTTCTTTCGCGGCGTTGATCTCACGCACAAGCTCGTTCTCATTCGTGACCGGCTTGCCGTTCGCCTCGACGATGATGTCGCCTGCTTTAAGACCTGCCTTCGCGGCGGGAGAATCTTCCCGGACGTTTGCGACAAGCACGCCGCCGTCAACTCCGAAATGATCAGCAAGCTGCTTAGTAAGTCCGTTTGCCGATACGCCGATCTGTCGGCGTCCGCCGAATGCCCAGATCATCGGTTCGCTCGGAGTTCCGATTGGCGGAACCGAACCTTCCAGCGATCCGGCATCGGGCGGGATAGGTATGCGACGGAAACCTTCGAGCCGTCCCAACATCGCAGCGGGAACTGCGGGTTCCGGCCTCTTTCCAAGCGTCACTGAAATGTTGCGCTCTGCCCCGCCACGAAGGACCGTGATGTTAGCCGTGTGATCAGGAGCGATCTCCCCGATCACCCGCGTTAGCTTTCGCGAACTGGTGATCTCGTCACCGTTCACGCGCAGCAAAACGTCGCCGGCCAGTAATCCTGCCTTTTCCGCCGGTGAACCCTCGACAACTTTTTCAATGGCCACGCCGCGGACCTTATCCAAGCCAAATTTAGAATAGTTCTCGCTTGAAACCTCAACCGTTTGGACGCCCAAATAGCCCCCATTCCCGTCGATGGAGAAAGCAAAGCTGCGTGTCTCGGCACCGCCTCGAGGTGCAGGCGTTTGTCCGACCAAAGGCATGGCGAAGCAGATCGATAAACTAAGGAACGCGATGTATCTCAAATACATAGAACCTCCGAATTAGCTGGTAATAATTTTATATCTATTTTGTTGCGGCATCGGCCGGAGTAGGTTGCCTAATGGCAATGCCTCAGCCAAATGCCTGGAAAGATAAAGACGCGCGGCGACCGGGTGCGGTTACAACGGTCTATCGTAGTTTGGCGAGACGTTCGGCGGCGGCGTTGAGCGTTTCGTCTCGTTTGCAGAAGCAAAACCTAACGAGCTGCGAGCCCATAGCGGAGTCATGATAAAAGGACGACCCGGGAACGACGGCGACGCCGACCTCGCGGATCAAATGTTTAGTAAACTCAACGTCATTCGCGAACCCGAAGTCAGCGATCCCGGCCATCACATAATAAGCACCATCCGGAACGTCGCAATCGAATCCGGCCTCCTGCAAAGCGGGAACGATCATGTCGCGTTTTCGCTGATATTCCTTTTGCAGATCGGCGTAATAAGCTTCAGGTAAACTTAATGCGTAAGCACCCGCGTGCTGCAGCGGATTTGCGGCACCAACCGTTAGGAAGTCATGCACTTTGCGAATCGCACCTGTGATATCAGCCGGTGCGATACAGTATCCGACGCGCCAACCTGTCACCGAATACGTTTTCGAAAGAGAGTTGATTACGACGGTTCGCTCCCGCATCCCCGCAATATTTGCCATCGAAACATGCTTGGCGGGTTTGCCGGTCCTATCGGTATAGGTAATGTGCTCGTAGATCTCGTCTGTAAAGCAGAGTGCGTCGAACTCTTTGCATAGTTCGCCGATGAAAGCGAGCTCTTCTTCGGTAAACACCTTCCCCGTTGGATTGTTGGGATTGCAGATGATGATCGCTTTGGTCTTTGGGCTGAATGCCGCGCGCAGCTCGTCGCGGTCAAAGAAGTATCCGTCATTTCCGCGATGCAGCGGCACGTACCGCGGTATCGCGTCGGAAAGGATCGCGTCGGGAGCGTAATTCTCGTAAAAGGGCTCAAAAACTACCACTTCTTCACCGGGGTCGACCGTCGCCATCATTGCGGCGATCATACCTTCGGTCGAGCCGCACGTGACAGTTATCTCAGTTTCGGGATCGATCTCAAGTCCCAGGAAAGAAGCCGTCTTTTCTGCGATCGCGTCCCTAAATTCCTTGACACCCCACGTTATCGCGTATTGGTTGTGATCGGCGTCGATCGCCTCCATCGCTTTTTTCTTGATGTCATCAGGGGCGGCGAAATCAGGAAAGCCCTGGCCGAGGTTCACGGCCCCGTACCTAACCGCCTCGCGTGTCATTTCGCGGATAACCGATTCCGTAAACGACGATGCTTTTCTTGAGACTCTGCTTTTGGACACAGTGGATGCGATCATTTTAGTTCGACTATTTGGCAGTGCTCAGTTTATGAGATGGTGCGAAGAATTGATCGGGGGAAGACGCATCCTTCGGGCCGGAGACAACGATCTCAGCGTCGACGGAGGCCTCCGGAAGAAATGAATTGAAGATGCTTCGTATCTCACTCTCGTTGCCGCGGCGCACGGCCCCTTCGAAATTTTCAAGCACTTCGGCGATCTGAGCGTCCGTGTAGGTTGCGATCCGGCCGATAAAGATCTTCGGGTGCAGAGTGCGTTCAAGGTCCTCGCCGGTTATCTCCAGCTCTTCAAAAAGCTTTTCGCCTTTACGAACGCCGGTGAAAACGATATCGATATCCTCATACGGCGTCAGGCCTGATAGCTTGATCATGTCCTCTGCCAGGTCCAGGATCTTGACCGGCTGGCCCATGTCGAGAATGAATATCTCGCCGCCCGAACCCAATGCCCCTGCCTGCATTACAAGCTGCGACGCTTCCGGGATGGTCATGAAATATCGCGTCATTTCAGGGTCGGTGACGGTTATCGGCTCACCCTTTGCGATCTGTTCGCGAAAGATCGGCACGACCGAGCCTGCCGATCCCAGCACATTTCCGAATCGCACGGCCATATAGTTCGTGGCGTGCTTTCGGTTCAGGCCCTGTACCACGATCTCCGCAACGCGTTTCGATGCGCCCATGATCGACGTTGGATTTACGGCCTTGTCCGTTGAGATCAGAACAAAATGCTTTGCGCCGAACTCGCCGGCGATCTCGCCGAGCAGCCGTGTGTTAAAGATATTATTCTTAACTGCCTCGGCCGCGTTCGTCTCCATCAGAGGAACGTGCTTGTGCGCAGCAGCGTGCAGGATCACGTCCGGATGGTAGCGTTCAAATATCTCACGCATCCGTGGAGCGTCACCGACGTCAGCGATCAGCGGGATGACATTCAGCTCCTTGTGTTGAGCGGCGAGTTCACGTTCGATCTGAAACATGAAGAACTCGGCCCGCTCGACCAATAGGATGGATCCCGGCTTGAACTTGATCACTTGCCGGACGAGTTCCGACCCGATCGAACCGCCGGCTCCGGTAACCATTACAGTTTTGCCTGTAAGCAGGTCGTGGAGGTTCTTATCGTCGAGCTTTACCGGATCGCGGCCCAGCAGGTCTTCGATCTCGACGTCGCGGATGCGGCTAACCGCAACGCGTCCGTGAGCGATCTCGTTCAGGCTCGGTACGATCTGTGTTCGGACGGGGATCTTGCCGCAAATGTCCACGATCCTTCTGATCTCTTTCCCTTGCGCTTCGTCAATTGCGATGACGACCTGCTTGATATCGAGCTCATCCACGAATCTCGGCAGCTGATCTGTTCCGCCGAGCACCTTGATACCGCTTACGCTGCCGCCTTTCTTACGCGGATCATCATCAACAAACCCGCGAATGTCGAGCTCGGCGTCGTATCGGCCGCTTACCTCTTTTGCGATCGTCGCACCGATCCTTCCGGCGCCGACCAGCAACGCGGCTTTACGCACCGGACGCTTCCTTCCGGCAAATACGCGTTTGTCGTCACCGAACTCATAGACGAATCGCCGCAACACACGCAACGCAAGCATGCCGCCAAAGCCCAGCACCGAGTCGATCAGGATAACCGATACCGGAACCTGCCAGAGATCAAACTGAAAAAGCAGCGGAAGAAAGCGAAACGCGATAAGCAACGCGGTCGAGATCGCCGCAGCTTTCAGGAAGACTTTAATATCTTCGATGCTTACGTAGCGCCAAAGTATCGAATATCCGCCTACTAGGAATAACGACGAGAATTGAATGAAGATGACAAAGGGCAGCTGCCGCAACGCACTTTCAAGGTAGTAATCGCCGAGCTGGATGTTGATAGCGGGCAGATAGGCAAGCAGGAAGGCCACGGTCAGCACCGATACGTCCGCAATGAACTGCACCGGCCTCCGCAGGAACCAAAGAACCTCTGATAGTGGAACCTTTTCGTCCATCCTAATTAGTCTGCTTGGGTAGAATTTTTGGCTTAATTGAACTTACATTGGCATGAAAGCAGTGTCAATAGGCGATTGCGACCACTCAAACCGACCTTTCGGTCGACAATACTGCAGGCAACGGCTTCAATAAGTGATTGAATCAGATAAACTTGTGGGTTATCCTGAACCGTAACGCCTCCCACGCGAAATAAGATGTTTAAGTATACGTTTGCCGCCCTCGGATTGTTATTCCTGGCCAATATCGGTGCCAGTTCACAGATCACACCTATTGATCCGGAGGCCACACGCGGTTATCTGCTGGGCCCGGGCGACGAGATAACGACCAAGGTCCTCGGTGAGGAGCAATTCGATTTCGTTGCCACCATTGATCAGGACGGCCGTATCGAAGTTCCTTTCGTTGATAAGCCAATCGACGCAAATTGCAAAAGCGAGCGAGAGCTTCGGGCCGACATCACGGAACTTCTTCGGAAATATCTCAAAAATCCGCAGGCGAGCGTACGCGTCACGAAGCGAAACAGTCGCCCGCCCGTAAGCATTTACGGCGAGGTCCGGCAACAGCAGCAGGTTGACCTTACCCGCCGAGCGTATCTGTTGGAACTGATCTCTTTCGCCGGCGGTGTTACTGAAAAGAGCGGCGGAATGATACAGGTATTTCGCACGCGGGCCCCGATATGCCGGGAGCCCGGATCTGATCGTGACTGGGCGGCCGACGGGCTCGATGTTCCGTCACGTATGTACAGCCTGGCTAGCTTACGACAGGGACGTGAAGAGGCGAATCCCGAGATCTTTCCAGGTGATATCATCGTCGTGCAAAAAGCCGCACCTGTCTATGTCACTGGTGAGGTGATCAAGCCCGGTGAGATGGACATTCCTGAAGCGGGACTTCCGTTGACGCAGGCTATTGCTATGGCCAGCGGCATAACCCGCGAGGCAAAGACCAAGAACGTTAAGATCTATCGCCGCAAGGAAGGAGCGACCCAGCCGGAAGTGGTCGCGGTCAACTACGATCAGATAAAAAAGGGACTCGAAAGTGACGTGATGCTCAAACCCTTTGACATCGTAGAGGTTGATAAGGCGAAGAAATCGATCGGCGATATATTGCTCGAGGCAGTCGTGGGCATTCCGGGCCGGATCCCATTGCCGATCAGGCCATTCTAAAAGCACGAAGGAAAAAGGCTGTCTGGAAACTTAACCGGGCAGCCTTTTAACATTTTCGCAGCTGCGTTGTCGCGGATCGTCTGTCGTTTAGACAGACGCGCCCACTTGTACGCGCCCGATTTTTCCATAAGAGATAGGAAGCTTTGCACAATAAAGAAGCGAAACTACGTAACAAAACTCCGCAGTCACATAACAAATTAGAAAAGTCTCGTGACAAAAGAGAAATGTCACGCGACAAATCATTTTTTTGACGTGACAAATGAAAAATGTCACGCAACAAAAGACAAAATTTAGCCCAAACACTATCGGATAAATGAGGAATTAACTTGGGTCTGATTCGATCCGTCGTTCCAAAGACTAAACTTTTCTAACAACTCAGATTCGAACTCTCGCGGTCAATTGGCAGGCCTTTTGTGGTTTTCCGCTGCAGCATATATCTCGTCGATCACGACCTTATACTTTTCATCGACGACCCGCCGCTTAACTTTTAGCGTCGGAGTAAGCTCGCCGCCCTCGACCGACAATTCCTTTTCCAACAGAGCGATCCGCTTTACCTTCTCATACTGTGCGAGCTCAGCGGTTAGTTCAGCGACCTGCCGTTCGATAAGATCAATGATTCGCGGGTGCTTGCAAAACTCAGCCGGCGACGAAATTTCAAGGCCCTTGTGCCGTGCATAGGAATCCAGCATCTCAAAATTCGGCACGATCAGTGCAGCCGGAAACTTGCGTTCGTTGCCGACCAATACGACCTGGCTGACGAATCGGGACATCCGTATCATCTGCTCGATCGGCGACGGTGCGATGTACTTGCCGCCCGACGTCTTGAAAAGCTCTTTCTTTCGGTCCGTAATGCGAAGAAAACCATCTGTGTCTATTTCACCGATGTCGCCGGTGCGAAACCAACCATCTGCGGTAAACGCTTCACGTGTCGCTTCAGGTTTGTTGTAATAGCCGAGCATCACACCGGGGCCCATTGCTTCGACCTCGCCGTCCTCCGCGATCCGGGCGTGCATATTTCTTATCGGCCGTCCCACAGTTCCCAGACGCCGCGAATCCGGATTGTTCGACGAGATCACGGGTGATGTCTCCGTCAAGCCGTAGCCTTGCATTATCGGTATTCCGGCACCCGTAAAGATGAGCGAAATGTCCTCAGACAACGCTGCTCCGCCGGTGATGCACATTCGCAACCGGCCGCCAAAGAATTCCCTGAGCTTTGCGAACACCAGTTTGTCCGCGAGCTTGTGCGAAAGCGATGCAAAGAAACCTGGCGTCTCGCCTTGCTCGATAGTCGCGGCAGATCTCTTGGCGTTTTCGATGGCCCAGTCAAATATTCGTTCTTTCAACCCACCTGTGACCGCAGCTTTCAGCTTTGCTTTTGCATAGACCTTTTCGAATATCCTCGGAACCCCAACGAGTATCGTCGGCCGCACCTCAGCCAGATCTCTAGGGACACGGTCGATCGATTCGGCATAGTGCACCGCGATGCCGTTCGCAATGTAAAGGTACATCGCAGACCGCTCGAATATGTGTGAGAGCGGCAGGACCGACAGGCATGAATCGTCTGCTGAGAAATCATACGACGCGCTGCAATCGATGACGTTCGATACGATGTTCGTGTGGGAAAGCATTACGCCCTTTGGTTCGCCCGTCGTGCCGCTGGTATAGATCAACGTTGCCACCGACTCGGGATCGATCGTCGCCGATCGGCGATCGATCACCTCGGGATCCTGAGCGAGCATCTCAGATCCGAGCCGCTTTAATCGCTCGAATGAGATGGTGTCGTCGGGCGATTCACCACTGAACACCACGACGTGCTCGATCGACGGGCAATTCGGCCTGATCGCACGGACCACCTCATACATCGCCGCGTCACCGACGAATATAAGCCTGGCCGCAGAGTCGTTGATGATGTATTCGATGGACCTTTCGGCAAGAGTCGTGTAGATAGGCACGTCGATGATGCCGGCAAACTGACAACCCGCATCGGCGACGGTCCATTCAGGTGAATTCGGGGCGAATATCGCTGCACGGTCATCCGAGTTGAGCCCTATTGAGATCAGACCGGCCGCGGTTTCGCGGATCGCGTCGATCATTTCTGACGAAGAGATCTTTTGCCATCCGGCATCGGTCCGATAGTTGAGCGCGTTCGGGCGATCGTAAGTTTTTGCTGCTGTGATAAAGATCTGCGGTATATTCTGCGGCTCATCATCGTACAGCGGCTGGCCGCGGCCGACCGCTTTTCGGGGCGATTCGAGAGCATTTGAAAAGCTCACCGTCATTTGACCGACATCCCTCCGAAAAAGATCTTCATCACCTCATCAGCCATTGGGGCAAGCGGGTAGGCTTTCTTCGACAGGATCCAGTTTGTGACCATTTCATCCAACGAACCGTAGAGGATCTTTGCCGCGACGATAGGCTTGATATCAGCCCTGAACATTCCGAGCCGCTGACCTTCTTCGATCGTTGTTTTAATAAGGTCCAGATACTCTGAAAAGCCGGCCGCTGAGAATTCACGCATGAACTTCGTCGAACCGCGAAGTTCGACTTGAAAGACGACCGCCATATTTCGGTCGGCACCGAGCCTCGCAAGGTGGAGTTCGGCTATCTTCCGAAGTTTTGCTTCCGGAGTCGGAAGCGCGACCACGTCCGCACGGCCTTCACGAATGAAATCCGACATTGCCTGATCGAATATCGACCGCAAGATCTCATCCTTGCTGCGAAAATACAGATAAACAGTGCCGTCAGCTATACCGGCTTCCTGGGCAATATCGGAAACTTTCGAATTAAAATAGCCTTTATCAGCAAATACCTGGGCCGCCGCCCGTAAGATCGCAGAGCGTTTATCTTTTATGTTTTTCTGTTTGGAGGGAACCGGTTTCGCTTTTGACATACCGCATGAATGAACAGTCATTCATTCTGCAAGCGTAAACCATTTCTAATTTTGAAGCAAGAATTTCGGGAGTAGATGAGAAAAGTGGCGGAGAGGACAGGACTCGAACCTGCAAGCGATCACTCGCGGTAGTTTTCAAGACTACTGCCTTACCAATTAGGCTACCTCTCCGAAGCCCGATAAGTGATCCTAACGGGCGAACAAAAAATATACCGTAAAGAACACGCTCTTACAAATAAATTCGAAACAAAAAGGCCCGGCCGTTTTGCGTCCGGCCGGGCTAAGGAGTAAAAGAGGAAACCCCCTTTTTGGTTTCTGTCATTCCGATGCCAGAAGTTTTGAGATCTGTGTGTCGAGCTTTGTGGACTTGTCCCAACCGTCATCGCGGAGCTCGATCTTTCCACTCTTTCCGATCAGGAAATAGGCAGGAAAGCCCATATTGATACGGCCCGCGGAGTCCATATCGGCATATTTCAGCACGACGCCAAAACTATTCGGGACGATATTGAAATCGAAAGGATTCTTACGCAGGTACGGTTCTACTTTTGTCTGATTCTCCATCGTCAGGGCAAGGAAAACAACGTTTTTGTCACGGTAGCGGGCGGCAACTTGATTAAGCTTCGGGATCTCGCTATGGCAGATCGCACAACGGGTCGACCAGAAGGTCATTACCACTACCTTGCCCTGCATATCTGCGAGCGTTACCGGCTTGCCGTCAAGTGTTTGCGCGGCGAATTCAGGGGCTGCCTCGCCGGTCTTCAGCTTTTGCTGAGAATACGCAGATACCGAGAGGACGATTAATAATGTGAGAATGCTTATTTTACGCATGGCTTTGACTTGAGAGAAAATGAGCGTTAAAGAATGTTGAACATTCTCTAATTTAAATAAACGCCGAATTCCATTCAAATCCAAAAAAAGTTTCTGACGTGCGATATACGAAAATTCCAGCGTGCTAAAATTCACCTCAATGCTGCTCGAAGAGCTAGAGGCACAGAATTTTCGCAATCTTGTAGGGGGAATTGGGTTTCAGCCCGGCCTTAACATTCTCGTAGGCGAGAACGGACAGGGAAAAACGAACTGGCTCGAGGCGATCTATTTACTCGCTAGTACTCGTTCGTTTAAGACCACAAAATTGGTTGAAACAGTAAAGTTCGGCGAAGATCTTGGGATCATACGTGGGCGTGTCCGCCGAACCGAGGAGATACACCGCGACCTTCAGGTCACGATAAGTAAAAATATAAAATCTCTTTGGGTAAATAGCAAGCAAATTCCTGCACGCGAATACCACGGGCAGCTGCACGCAGCCCTTTTTACCTCAGATGCTCTAGAGATCGTCCGCGGCGGGCCGGATGAACGCCGCCGCTTTCTGGATGAGATCATAGTTTCGATCCATCCGCCGTACGCACAAACCGTAGCCGATCATAATCGCGTGATCCGGCAGAAAAACACGCTGCTGCAGACTGCGAAAGACCGCGAATTAAGCCTCGAAGAGACCGCTGAACAACTCCTGCCGTGGAATGAGCAGCTGGCCGGGCTTGCAACACGCATACATCGCTCACGTGTCCGCATAGTCGAGCGTTTAAATTCCGAGCTGCGGGATAGCGTCTTTCAAAAAGAGGAGCTAACGCTTCATTATATCTCTTCGCTGGAAGGCAAGGGCGATCTCGAGAATTATCAGGACCTGATAACCGAACGCCTGAGAATGCGTGTTCAGGCCGAACGTGCAGCGGGATACGCATTGATCGGGCCGCATCGTGATGAGTGTGAGATACGCTTCGACGGACGGGACATTCGCAAATTTGGTTCGTCCGGCCAACAAAGAAGTGCATTGCTATCGCTGCAGATAGCAAATATCGCCGTTTTTTGGACCCAGCAGCGCGAGTATCCGCTATTTCTGATCGACGATATCGATGCGGAGCTCGACCACCAACGCATCGGGCAGTTGCTTGAATTTCTCGACGGAAAAACGCAGACGATAATTACGACCTCCAAATTCGATCTCGCCCGGTCGCTGGCACCGAAGGGCGCGATCTTCGAGGTTTCAGGCGGCAAAGCGTCGGTTTCTCAGTCGGGGCAAATCGTGCCTGTTAAATGACGCTTTCGCACTGTTTCAAACGGCTGTAAAGTGGTATAATTTGCTATTGATCATGCGGTCCAAACGCTTGTTATTACTAGACCTTTTCACACAACATTTGCAGATCAAATAATCATAAACACGCTGACGCGAGGGCCCGTCAGCCGAGTCGAGGTTTTTTAGAAATTGGCTAAAGCAAAGACGGAATACGGGGCAGAATCGATACAGGTTTTGGAAGGCCGGGATGCGGTCAGAAAACGCCCCGCAATGTATATCGGATCGACGGGAGACCTGGGGCTGCATCACCTGGTATATGAGGTTGTGGACAACTCAGTGGATGAGGCTCTCGCGGGCTACTGCGACACGATCGAGGTCACGATCCACATGGATAACTCGATCACGGTGATCGATAACGGCCGCGGCATTCCAACAGACATCCACAAACAGGAAGGGCGTTCGGCGGCCGAGGTCGTCATGACGGTCCTGCACGCGGGCGGTAAGTTTGATTCAAATTCATATAAAGTGTCGGGCGGCCTCCACGGCGTCGGCGTGTCATGCGTCAATTTCTTGAGCGAATGGCTCAAACTTGAGATCTGGCGCGACGGCAAGACGAACGAGATGGAGTTTCAAGTCGGTATTCCCGTCGCTCCGCTGAAAGAAACGGGCACGACCGCGAAACGCGGAACGAAGATCACTTTTAAGCCCGACGGCGACATTTTCGAAAGCACGGTCTACAGCTTCGACAGACTGTCAGAGCGACTGCGCGAAAAAGCCTTTCTTAATAAGGGCATACGTATATCTATAAAAGACGAACGTGAGGCACCCGAAAAGTCACACGAGTTCTACTATAAAGGCGGCATAGCCGAGTTTGTAAAGCACCTTAACAAGAACAAAAGCCCGCTTCACGATGAGCCGCTGTATTTTGAACTCGCCTCCGACGAACTTTCGATCGAGGTGTCGATGCAGTATAACGACAGCTACGACGAGAAGATCTTTACGTTTGCTAACAACATCAATACGGTTGACGGCGGGACGCATCTTTCGGGTTTTCGCGGGGCGATCACGCGTACGATCAACAACTATGCCGAAAGCTCCGGCCTGACCAAGAACGCCAAGGTCACGCTGTCGGGTGACGACGTGCGTGAGGGGCTTGTGGCGGTGGTGTCGGTCAAGATACCGCAGCCGCAGTTCGAGGGCCAGACGAAGGGAAAGCTAAATTCGCCGGTTAAGGGGCCGGTCGAATCTTTCCTTAATGAAAAGCTCGGCGAATTTTTCGAGCAGAACCCCGGCGTGGCTAAAAAGATCGTCGGAAAGGCGGTGGACGCCGCGCGTGCCCGCGAGGCTGCGCGAAAGGCTCGTGAGATCGTGCGCAAGAGCGCGATGACGGGCTCGGGCCTGCCCGGAAAACTTGCTGATTGCCAGGAGAAAGATCCCGAAAAATCAGAGCTTTACATAGTTGAGGGTGATTCTGCAGGCGGCTCGGCGAAGCAGGGTCGCGACCGAAAGAATCAGGCCGTGCTGCCGCTAAAGGGTAAGATCCTTAACGTCGAAAAGGCACGCTTTGACAAGATGCTGGGCCACGGCGAGATCAAGGCGCTGATCACCGCGCTCGGCACCGGCATCGGCAAAGAAGATTTCGACGTCAGCAAGCTGCGTTATCACAAGATCTGCCTGATGACCGACGCCGACGTCGACGGCAGCCACATCCGCACGCTGCTCTTGACCTTCTTTTACCGGCAGATGCCGGCCCTGGTCGAGGGCGGTTTTGTTTACATCGCCCAGCCGCCGCTTTACAAGGTAAAACGCGGTAAGAAAGAGGAATACATCAAGGATGAAAAGGGGATGTTCCGCTACCTGATGCGGGTCGGGACGACCGACGTCCAGATCACATCCGGCGACCGCACGATCGAGGGCCGCGAGCTCGCAAAAATGCTCGAGCAGACGACCGAGTTCAAAAACTATTTCGAACGTTTTTCACGCCGGCTCGGCAGCGATGAAAAGCTGATGAAAACGTTGGTCGAGGCCTTTGCGGGCAATGAAGGCGTGCTGGCAAAGCACAACGTCCGCATTAAAAAGGTCTTTGCGCAGGAAGAATTAATGGCTGAGGTCGAGGCGCATCTCTCCAATGCAGGTTTCCAGACCGAACTGATACCTGACGTCGAACACGGCCTCTTCGAGATCGAGATCACGTACCCTAACGGCTCGACCACTATATTCGACTGGAACATGGCCTCTTACGTCGAATTTCAAAAGGCGGTCGAGCTTACCCGCAGCCTTGACGCCGATTTCCCGGGCCCATTCGTCGTCGGCGAGAACGGCAAGAGCGAAGCGGTCTCCGACCGGATCGAGCTGCTGCAAAAGGTCACCACGATGGCTAAAAAAGACTTGACGATACAGCGTTACAAGGGTCTCGGCGAGATGAACCCCGAGCAGCTCTGGGAAACGACAATGGACCCCGAAAAACGTACGCTGCTGCAGGTCCGCGTCGAAGACATGGTCGAGACCGATTCTATCTTTACGATCCTGATGGGCGACCACGTCGAACCCCGCCGTAAATTTATCGAGGATAACGCCCTCGATGTAAAGAACCTGGACGTCTAGATTCGCGAGAGTGGTGCAAGAAATAACGAACGCCGGCAAGACCTGATCTTCCCGGCGTTCGCTGTTTTTGAACATATGCTGCCCGGTGCAGCTTGAGCCACGCGGGGCTGATCTTTTCCGAAAACAGCAGCCAGCCCCGCATTTGACGCTCAGACGAGCCACTTTTCGCCCTTAGCCAACCGTTTTTTGAACGCCAGCCCCCCGGCCCAAACGACCCATCACCGGACATCACCGAAAAAGCAGGAATTTGACTACAACATGACGGGACGACCGGATTTGGTCAATGATCTAAATTCTCGTTTTTGGAAATTCCGTTGCCAGAGATCAGCTAGATTTCTACTGAAACTAAAGATAGCGATAGATCCAAACACTAAAGCATCGCCGGAGCGGTTCTCGAACGAATTTCTGCGCTTGGCTTACGCGGCCGCGTCATATGCACGACCGCGAGATTCATTTTCTTCGGATCCGACGAGTCCAGACACTCACGCGAAGATCGAGCCGAACGGATCGCGAGGAAGCTCCGCTCGTGCTTGAAACTTCACTTTGCGTGGAGTTCGGCGTAGTGGGCAAAGAACCAATACGTGATCCCGATCCAGATCGCCAGATTCAGCAGGGAAAAGGCCAGGCCGATGTTTCGCGTCTGCGAGCTTCGGCCGATGGATCGGTCGCCCTTGCCGTACATCAGCACGGCGATCAGCACACCGGTCACTAGCCACGCGAAGCCTCGCACGGCGATCTCGATCCATGCGGTTCCCCACACTTGCCAAACGGTCAGCAGAATCGCACCGACGATCGCGAGCATGGCGGCTATCGGCGGCTCGTAGCTTGCCGGTACCTCGCGGTTCTCGTCGAGTCCCGCCGTGTTACCGAGTTTGCTGTGGGTGTAGCTATAAGCGAAATAGACGACCAGACCGATCGACATCCAGACGATCAGCCGTATCCACGTATCGAGCGGCAGGCTGTTCATCAAGTAAGCGGCAGACAGCACGGTGAGGATGGGAATGAGCGGCGAGAACGGCACCTTGAACGGCCGGTGCAATGCGGGGTTTGACGACCGGAGAATGATAATTCCCGTTGCCACGATCACGAATGCGAACAACGTCCCGATACTGACCAGCTCGCCGAGCAAGCTGATAGGGACAAAGCCGGCAAGGATCGCGACGATCGCTCCGGTGATAGCGGTCGTGATGTGAGGCGTTTGAAATTTAGGGTGCACTTTGGCAGCCCATGATGGCAACAGCCCGTCCTTCGACATCGAATAAAAGACGCGAGGCTGGCCCATCACCATGACGACCATCGTAGAGCTCAGGCCGAGAACCGCCCCGACCTTGATGATGAACGGGAATGCGACGAGAATCGCTCCCATCGTGGTGCCGGCCGATACCTTTACGGCTTCGTCGATGGCAACGGCGATCGGCGCGGCGGCATTTGTAAGCAGTTTGTAATCGACCAGGCCGACCATTATGCCGGCGACCAAAACATACAGCACAGTGCAAATAGCCAGCGAGCCGAGAATGCCGATCGGCATATCGCGCTGCGGGTTTTTTGCTTCCTGGGCCGCGGTCGAAACTGCGTCGAAGCCGATGTAGGCGAAAAATATCACCGCCGCACCGGTGACGACACCCGAGAATCCGAACGGCATGAACTCGGCACATCCCGGGTCGCCGGCTCCGCAGCCGATGCCGAGGTTGCTTGTATTCACATAACCGATACCTGCGACGATGAACAGTAGGACCACGATCACTTTGATAACAACAATCAAAGAGTTGAAGGTCGCGGATTCCTTGATGCCGCGAATGAGAAGCAAAGTCACGGCGACCGCGATCAGGAACGCAGGCAGATTAAAAACGCCGGTAACGGTCGATCCGTCAGCGAGTGTGACGACCTGCCCCGGCGGTGCCGCGAGTGCGGCCGGGAAATTGATCCCGATGTCTTTAAGAAAGCTGACCACATAGCCGGACCAGCCGACTGCGACGGTGGCGGCCCCGAATGCGTATTCGAGGATCAGGTCCCAACCGATGATCCAGGCGATGAACTCGCCGAGAGTTCCGTACCCATACGCGTAAGCCGATCCCGAGATCGGCACGCTGGCGGCGAACTCCGAATAGCACAGGGCCGCAAATGCGCTGACGATCCCGGCAAGGATCATTGAGATAACGACTGCCGGACCGGCGTGCTTACCTGCTGCCTGTCCTGTCAGAACAAAAATTCCGGTGCCAATGATCGCCCCGATACCGAGCATCGTGAGATCAATGGAGCTGAGTGTTTTCTTTAGGGTGTGTCCGCCTGTCTCGGCGGCTTCGGCGACGATCTGACCAATTGGCTTGGTCGCGAAGAGTGACATTTCAATGCATCTCCATAATCTGCAGAATACCAGCCAGAGAATCTCATAAAAGGGGGGCAAGAATGAGGTTCACAGCAGATGAATATTGGGCTCGAAATCGAAAGTTGTCAAGCAAAAATATTGCTGTTGACGCCGCACTGAAAAATAATTTTTCATCCGCTTAAATGGCTGAACCGTGGGGATTTAATCGAGACGCCGAGCCTTTCCGCACATCGGAAGGCGGAGCCCCGAACTAGAATCGGTCTGGGATAGAGGTCAGATTCATGCGTGGACGGATCGGGCGCTTAGTTATCAGGACATAGAGCGCTCTGCGGCTTGCCGCAAGGGTGTGTGGAAAGGCTGTGCCTTTCCGGTAGGCTGTTAAAATATTAGGAGGCTGCGCCTCCAATTGATCCTAAGACCCGAACTAGAATCGGTCTGGGATAGAGGTCAGATTCATGCGTGGGCAAGGTACGTCGATTTATTTCACAATGCTTTTCGTACAACGACCATCCTTAGACTCTCGGACACCGTCTGCGTCAGCCAGAGCATAACGCCTTCGGTAGACCTCACTCTCGATGGGTCGCGTAGCTGTTGAGGGTGTCAATTATCTTACGTGCAACTTCTAGACCGCCAAAGTGCCTGTCGAGATCATCAATATTCACAATTGCCCATTTCTGGTGTTGAGCATGAACTTTGGCAACGTAAACAAATCGGGTGGCTTCATTCTTCTGCAATTCGCCATCCCACGCTTCCAGTTGCTTTTCTAAAAATTGGACTCGTCTGAACCAGTCGTCGTATCTAAGAAGCTTTCCGTTATCTTTTAGTTTCACGGTAGAGAGATCACATCCATCACTTATAGTAAGATCGATCAGATCGGCGTTTTCGAACGAAACGTTCAGCATTCGATTTGGGCGCGGCTGGCCGAACATTTCGAAAAGAGCGTCATGTGGAAATGTTCCCCGAAACCATACATCTTCTAACAGACCCTCGAACTTGCAGTTATGAAACGATGAGCCGTTGAAATCGATCCCCTTGAGCTTGCATCGTGTGAAGTCGGTATCCGTAAACTCAGCTCTGACAAAGCCAGCTCTTGTGAAATTGCATTCTTGAAAACGGCAATCGTTAAACTTGGAGCCCTTGTAGCCGAGAACAGCGCGGCTGAAATTGCATTTCAGGAATTTGCAGCGATAGAAGGTATTCCCGTGATCCGCAATGTCGCTAAAGTCAGTCCCCTCAAAGAGGCAATTTTCAAAACGACCGGCCTCCATCCATGAGGCGGAAAAATCGGCAAGGGAAAAGTTCGCATCCCGAATGATCACATCCCTAATGCGCATCTGTCGGGCCGAGTACCCTCTGAAATCCAGAAGATCATTTTCGATTCGGCCGAATGGGCTGTGATCAAGATTTAAACTCCCGCCGTGGCTGAAGACGTTGGATATTTGTTCACTCACTGAATCGTGCTCGGGAGAAGAATTCCATCTTGAGGTTAGTTCAATTAATGGCATACCGGATCGGGAGCTTAGTTTTCAGGACAGAGAGCGCTCTGCGGCTTGCCGCTTTTGTGTGCGGAAAGGCTGTGCCTTTCCGGTAGGCTCTCAAGAATACGGTAGAAATTATAATCTTCTCGCCAGTGATTGATGAGTTTTTCCTGTCAATTCTAATCCATTCTGTTGTATATTTGCCCGCGTCGTGTTTTTAGATCGCATGGCAAATCATTCTATGGATTCAGAACACGATGAGCCCAGAGTTGCTCAACTGACAGCTATTTTCCATGCCGATTACTGGGGTTCGACGAACGGTAATGCAGAATCGACCGGAGCGATCACTACATCGACCGCAAACGATGACCATTGACATCTGACACATGGTGTGCTATCTATGATACGACGGTGTCGTAGATGAAACGGTGATGGACGACGAGGATTTTGAGCGGTATCGGGGTGGGGCGAATCAGGCGGTTGCGAGGCGGGTGCATGTGACGATCAGTCCGGCGAGGCTGATACTGCTGAACCGCAGGATGTACGAGCTGATGGGCAAGCCTGAGGCTGTTTACCTGAGCTTTAGCCGTGGAAGCGGGACGATCATGATCGAACCGGCGAGCCCGGGATCTGATGACGCATTCCCGGTCGTCGCCAACCCGAAGAACTTTCGCATCAATGCCGCGCCCTTTTGCAGGTACTTCAACATCAAGGTGGACAAACAGATGAAGTTCGCACACCCGAACCTCGTCGGAGACAAGCTCTACCTAAGCCTCTCAGACACCGTTTGCGTCAGCCTGAGCAAACCCCGACGCCGACCCTCTTAATGAAGCCAAACTGAACTTCGCGATACTTAGGGTTCGAAATGTCTTCTTAGTCGATGATGTAACCCTTGCCTGACGCTGCGAACTTTGCGATCTCGTCGGTTTCGTAGATGGAATAGTAGAGAGCCTTTGCTTTCTTATTGCCTGTAAAATGGATGAAAGCCGCTGCCGGACCCATCGTATCCTCGGCGAATGCCAATCGGAACTTCCCGTTCCCGAGCCCGTTGAAGATCACGATCGTAAGCGGATAATCGGGAGTATGTTCGGTGATCCGGTTCTTGTCTTCCGTTGGCCACTCGGGCTTCCCGGACCGGTTCAAGATCATCGCAAAATCTTCGATCTTGTCTCCGTTGAAGTCACCCACCGCGTAGTTCGGTTTGAACGTTTTCCCGAACTCGCGGTTGTCACGCATCGACGCCAGATATTCGTCGTTCAGGATCGATTCCTTCCGGAAACTCCGGGTCTTATTTTCGGCCAAATAGACCTCTAACGCGGCGGCGTGTTCGGGCTTCAGGTCCAGCACGGCGTTCTGCGCTCCGACAGCGTTCGAAAACAAAAGAACTCCTGCGACGGTGATGAGTATTTTCTCGTACATAACTAGCGCCCAGATTATATACGAACCCGGGCTTGGGAAAAGACAAAACTTGGCGGGTGCGGTATTTCTAGAAGAGGTGCCGGGGAATCCTGATCCCACGGCATCTCTTCCAGGCTGCTTGGGTTGCAGTTCGGTCCTGCTGATCTCTACTCTAGGCCGTTAAGAAGCGTCTCGGTATCGAAATGTTTCGATAGGAACTTTTCACCGGACGGCCGGAAGAAGTGAGAGTGTACCCACTGGGCCAGATGCTCGCCCTGCTTGCGGGCGTCCTGATCGGCAAACCGGAAATGAATTCCCTGCAAGATGCGAGCTTCGACCACTTCTTCTCGAACCTGCGAGAATTTTGTGTAATACCGAGTATCGTTCTGCGTCGGTCCCGGATTTGTCGTTGCTATCTCGAACTCCATATTGTTGCCGCCGAAGAACAGCGCCATCACACGCATCGCTGCGCCGGTGAGGTTGTTGGCACCGGATGTGTGATCGGAATAGGGAGGCGTGCCGACTAGCGACGCCCAGGCAGCATCGCCTTCGGTCTTTGGATTGCCGTCCATATCGCCAAACTGGATAGCGGTCAGGGGCCGCCAGAAGTTAAATGCCATTTTGCAGTCCCACGCCGTTATCGCCGAGTCAGCGATCGACACGCCCACCATCGCGAATAGCCTGGAGCTTTCGCTGACGCTCAGGTTTTCGCTGGCCGCCAGATCGCGCCCGAGTTTGTTGAACTGGCCCGGAAAGTTCCCGTTCCAGAAATTTGCCAGGTCAGTCTGTTCGGCTGAGCGAAGACTGCCGGTCGCCGCACCATAATCCTTAACCTCTTTGTAGGCGCGAGTGTACTCAGGACTAGTCAACCTAGGCGGCGGGCCTGATCTGAATTGGTCGGGTGAGCGCATCGTGAACGGCGTGACTTCGGCCAGCCACGAGAACGTCAGTGGACCGCTGGCGGCCGGCCGCCACTCGCCGATCTCCGTACCGCCGAAATAAGGCGGCCAACCGGCAGGAAAAGCGCCGTCTGTACTCCGCAGAGTGATGATGCATTGGGCCGCCGCCGCGCCGACGGCGAATCCGGCATCGGCGGGGTCGATCCCGGCAACGTATGCGTTGTAATCGTTATTGACCGCAACGGCGTGGGCCGGGAAGCGATTTATCAGCACGTCGCGAGCGGCCTTTGCCACAGCGGCCGTCGTGGAACCCGCTGCACCCGGAATGCTGCCACAGTACGGCTGGTAGTCGCCCTCGATGGCCTGCACCGCGTCATAGACCGCCAACTGGACGACAGCAACGTCGAGCACCCAAGTCGGGCCCGGCCTGCCTCCGGTAGCAGCATACTGGACCGTTCGCGCATTCCAATCGGTGACGGCGTCGGCAAACGCCGCCGACGAAAAGGTCACTATCAAGAGTAGAGCTGCGAATACTTCCGCAAATTTCGTATCAGATCTCAGTGCTTTCGATGTCATTGAATTCTCCTTAAAAGATTCGGCGTAAGATGCGGGGTTCAGCCGGCGTTCCTACCTGATCGAGGGGGAAGCGCCCGCCCGAAAAAAACGTTGTTTCAGCAGGCTAACGGTGCTAGAATCACCGCGTTCGTCACAATGGTGCCTGGTGTAATGTTGTCGCGTTGGAGCTACGGTACCGATGCGATGGCCCTAAATCTTTCGGCTTGGCTGAAAGTTTTCTTCCGTTTTTCTTCCGACCCTTCAAAGGTCACGTATGTCGAAGGAAAGCAAAGAGTTATACGAATTCGGGCCGTTCCGCCTGGATGTCGACGAGCACACTCTAACAAGGAGCGATGAAGAAAAGATCGCTCAACTTCCTGAAAAGGCCTTCCAAACGCTGGTGATCCTCGTTCGAAACAGCGGCCATCTGCTCGGCAAGAGCGAGCTGATAGATCAGATCTGGCCAGATTCGTTCGTCGAAGAGAACAATCTCGACAAGTGTATTCACGCGATCCGGCAAGTGCTCGGAGAAAAAGCGGGCGGGCAAAAATACATCGAAACTGTGCGAAAGCATGGCTACCGTTTTGTCGGTGCAGTGAGATCGGAAGGGCCGGCAAACAACGGCTCGATCGCCGTCGTGCCGAACGATGCAGCTGCGGTGAAAGGCGTTTCACAGCCGGTGATCTCGACAACGACGACCGATTCCGGCACCTTCGTCGTTTCCGCCCGCTGGAGCGATGAAACGCAGAAAAAGATCGCGGAAATTTACGGTGACGAACATGACGAGTCGCCGCGTGCCGCTGAACGCGTGCGGACCGGACGGAGAACGAAGCGGGTGCTTGCGGCAATCGTTCTGCTCGCAGGAATATCCACAGTGACGGCGTATTTCTTCGCTCCCCGCAATACAGGAACGGTCGAAGCAAGGACGATCGCCGTACTGCCGCTGAGGCCCATCGATCGGGCAAACCGTAACGACCTTTACGAGATCGGCATCGCAGATTCGCTTATACATCGGCTGCACGCGGCTGACCGAGTGGTCGTTCGGCCCCTGAGCGCGGTCCGCAAATTCACCGATATCGACCAGGATCCGCTCGCCGCCGGCCGCGAGCTAAAGGTGGACCACGTAATTGAGTCGAGTTACCAGATCGCCGACGGAAGAATAAAAGTGACGTCGCGTTTCCTGAACGTCGCGACCGGAAAAGTGGACGATACGTTCACGGTATCGACGGATTCGGCAGACCTATTCTCCGCACAGGAAGTGATCGCGATCGACCTTGCGAATCGTCTGCTATCGCGGATCGGATTGGGAACGGCCGGCCCACAGGTAGATCGCGGAACGACCAATGAGGACGCGTACCGCGTGTACCTCACGGCAATGAACCTCAGCGAAGAACGCGGCGTAAATAACGTCCGGAAAGCGCTCGAGCTCTTAGAGCAGGCAGTCGCACTTGATCCAAAATATGCCCGCGCGTGGGCCGGAAAAGCGTTGACCCATCAGGACATCGTCGGACATACGAATGCCGGACAGCATGAGCATTTTCCAAAAGCGGCCGAGGCGATCCGCAACGCCCTGGCTATCGATCCGGACCTTTCAGAGGCGTACAGCGCACTTTGCCATAACAAGAACCGTTACGAATACGATGCCGAAGGAGCCGAGGCCGCGTGCAGGCGGGCCGTGGAACTTGACCCAAACTCGCCCGCCGCGCACAGGACCTATGCGAATTTCCTCTATACACGTGGCCGTTTTGACGAAGCGCTGGCCGAGATAAAGACTGCGATCGATCTCCAGCCGATATCATTTCGTAATCAGCAAACGTACGCGCTGACGCTGTTTTTTGCCCGGCAGTATCCGGAGGCACAAGCGCAATTCCGACGGATGATAGATCTGAATCCTAACCACGCTTTCAGCCACGGCCGATTAGCTCTGATACTGCAGCTTCAAGGAAAAGAGTCAGAGGCGTTTGAATGTCTGATCAAACGATTGACATTGGAGGGGGCGAGTAAGGCAACGTTGGATCGCTACAAGATCGCGTTCCGATCGCAAGGCTGGCGCGGAGTATGGATAGAAGATATCAGGGCGCTCGAGGCAGATCCGGACCGGGACAATTGGAAGCTGGCATGCCTGCACGCGAGACTTGGGAATAACGACAAAGCCTTCGGACATCTGGAACGGGCATTTCAGGATCGCAGCTTTCTTGTCGCAACACTTAGGGTCGAACCCGCGCTCGACTCGCTTCGCAGCGACCCGCGATTCAGCTCCCTGGTCGAACGAGTCGAACAGAAGTGAATCGCTTCGTTTGTAAATCTACGCATCTTGCCGTGAGGTGTCGTCGAGTTCGAGGATGAGGTCGGGGCCGTAGGCTTTGGCGGGAGTTTGGAAGCCGGGAGTGAAGTTGCCGGCGAGTATCTTTTCGGTGATGTTGAGAGCGGCGAGCGCTGTCGTGGTATAGCCCTCGGGGCATTGCAGACGTGCCTCGACGCGGTTGCCTTGCGCGTCGCTTGCTTCGCCCCAGAGCAGTGTCCGCGCGCGTGAGCGTTCCTGATCGCTCGGCCCGCCGTGCGGGATCTTGCTTTGCAGATAACGCTGAACAGGGCCGGATGCGAGCAGCGGCCCGAGATATCGGCTGAGCTTCATCAGCCGCTGTGCGGATGGCGGCACGACGGTGTAGACCTCGATATTCGGGATGCCGGTCGAATGGTACGCGGTCGCGACGTCTCCCCACGGAATGGTCACGCCTGTTTTTACGACGCCCTCGCCAAAGTCGATCTCGCGTGTTCGCCACGCGGCCGGGACGGGCATAATCTTGCCGTCGCGGCGGACGGCCCCGCCCTTGTCGATGTTCATCGTCATCGTCAGCTGCGTGCCGTGGGACATTCGCCCCTTGCTGTAAAACGCGAGCTTGAGATCGGTCGCTGAGGGCATGAGCTGTTTGAGATGTGCGGCCAGACAGTCGCTGGGGACCACGTCGAAACCGACGCCGGGCATGATCATTATTCCCGCGTCCTTCGCCTTTTGGTCGGCCGCGGCGCAGGCTTCGAAGACGGCGATCTCACCGGTGATGTCGGTGTAGTGCGTCTTTGTGCGCAGGCACGCTTCTCCCATCGCACGCGAGGTGAGCGAGAACGGCCCGGCGCAGTGCAGAACGGTTTCGACCTCGTTCAATGCCGCGTCGAGCTTGGCGGTGTCATCAAGCGAGAACACGCGATATTCCAGCCCGTGCTTTTCCGCAAGCGCTTTGACAGCCGACTCATTCCGCCCCGCGATGATCGGCCGCATCCCACGCTCGACCGCGAACCGCGTGATCAGCTCGCCGGTGTAACCGTTCGCTCCGTAGATGAGGAAATTCTTATTCATAATTCAGGGCCGTCCTCGGAAAATCGCTGCACGCGACCGACATTTCCATCAGTTAGCCGAACTTTTATCCCGTGCGGATGCGTCGGTGAATTGGTCAGCAGGTCTTTGACGGTGCCGACGGTTTCGCGGCCGGTGCGCTGGTCTTGTTTTAGGACGATGGCGACTTTAAGGCCGGGGCGGATATTTTTTCGTTGTCTGTGCGGCATTTTATGTTGTCCCGCGAGCTTCCAGCGTTTTCTTGAGCTGCAGCAATTGGCCGAGGTGGTATGAATTATGGTCGGCGACGAGCAGGGCTTCGCGGAGTAAGGTCTGTCCGTCGCCGTGTGGTATCGGAGCGAGCAGGTCATTGCGTGTGTCGGCGACCATCGCACGCATCGCGCCCATCAGTTCCGAGATCGCGTCCGCGGTCTTTTGCCACTGGATGATATTCGCGTTACCTAGCGCCCAGTATCCGTCGGGAAAATCCGGGGACTTATGCTTAGGGTCGCGGCAAAATTCGACGATGTCCCAAAGGGCGACTCTTGTGTGCTCGAGCAGTTCCCACGGCGAATGCTGACGGTCGTCGAGCCGCTCGTTGATCAGGTTGATCGGAAATCCGCGGATAGCCGTTTCGAGATCGATGTGTGCCGAGCGGCCTTCGAGCAGCTCAAGCAAATGTTCGCGCAATAAATGTTGATCTTCCATGGCCTTTAGTCAAACAGCTTCAGATCGAGCCCCTGTGTCGCTTTCAGTTTATCCAAGAACTCGCGCCGGCTGATCTCTTTTGCACCGAGCAGCTGCATATGCGGCGTCATCACCTGGTTGTCGAGCCACGTCGCGCCTCGTGTGGAGAAATGATCGATCAGGAACAGCAGCGCGAGCTTTGAAGCGTTCGGCTTGAGGTGAAACATCGATTCGCCGCAAAAGACGCCGCCGGCATCCACGCCATAAAGTCCGCCGGCAATGTTGCCTTCGGTATCCCAGACCTCAACGCTGTGCGCAATGCCGAGGCGGTGCAGCTCGGTGAACGACGAGATGAACTCTTCAGTGATCCAAGTGCCGTATTGCCCGGGGCGATCGGCCTGCGAGCACTCGTACATCACGCGGTCGAAATCCCGATCGATTGTGAATGTGAATTCACTTCGCCGCCGAATTTTTGCGAGACTTCGCGGAATGTGCAGGTCGGCAAAATCCAGTATCGCCCGCCGCTCCGGGCAATACCAGGGCAGCGGGATACCGGGAATGTGCCACGGGAAAATGCCGCGGCGGTAAGCGTCGATCAGGTTATGCACGGAAAGTTCATCGCCGAACGAGACGATGTCCTTTCCGTAATAATAGTAGTCTTCGTGCCGGACCCATTCCGGGAACTTGTACTTGATCGGATCCGGGAACGCACCTGCCATACACTAGTTTTACCACAACCCGACACAGTTTCAGCGAACGGTCTCTCGCGGCAACCTCAGACGACCATCTTCTTCCACTTCCCTCGTTTGAAGAGAAAGGCCGAGGCCACTGCGAGTATCGAGAACGCGATCGTTATCGACCAAAACACGCCCTGCGGCCCCATCTCAAAGCGGTACGCCAGGATGTAAGCCAACGGGATCTCGATCAGCCAAAAGACGATGAAGTTGAGCCACGTCGGTGTCAGCGTGTCGCCGGCGCCATTGAACGCGCTCTCAAGCACCATCCCTAGCCCGTAGAAAGCGTAGCCGTAACCGACTATCCGCAGGCAATCGGCAGCGAAGCCGCTGACCTCGGGATCCGTCGTGAATATTGCGATCACCGCGTGCGGGTTCAGTACGAAGAACATTCCTACCACGCCGAGAAGAACGGCGTTCAGCACGGCTGCGGTCCAAACAGCGCGTTCGGCACGGTCGGGGCGTTCGGCGCCGAGATTCTGGCCGACGAGCGTCGCCGCAGCATTCGCGAGCCCGACTGCGGGCAGAATGACGAACATTATCACTCGCAACCCGATCTGGTAGCCCGCGATCGCGGTTGTTCCAAATCCCGCAACGACGCGCACAAGGCCCGTCCAGCTAAGCGTCGCGATCAGGAATTGCAGCACCGCCATACCCGAAAGGCGGACGAGACCGATCAGTATCTCAGGGTCAAACTTCCAGTGTTCAGCACGCACATTGAGCCTGCCGTCCGTGCGGATAAATAGTGCCCAGGCGGCGTACGCTACACCGGCCGCGCGGCCGATTACGGTCGCGACCGCGGCACCCGTTACGCCCCATTCGGGAAAGAAACCGATGCCGAAGATGAAAAGCGGATCGAGGATGATGTTCAGGCCATTCGCGATGATCAGTACGCGAAGTGCTATCGCCGCATCGCCTGCACCGCGGAAAATTCCGTTCAGCAGAAAGAGGAATACGATCACAGCGTTCGTGCCGAACATGATCCGCATGAACGGCAGACCGATCGCGATCACCTCAGGTTCCGCACCGAGCAGTCGGTAGAGCTGCGGCGCAAAGATCACACCGAGTGCTCCCATGATCGCAGAGACGATCAGGCCGAGATAGACGACGTGCGTCGCCGTTCGCGCCGCGCCTTCCATATCCTTTTCGCCTACGCGGCGCGCGACCGTTGCCGTGGCACCGATGCTCAGGCCTACGGCGACCGCGTAGATCAGTACCAGCACGGATTCGGTAAGCCCGACAACCGCGACCGCCGCCGCACCGAGCTTTGCGACAAAGAAAGTATCAACGATGGCGAATAACGCCTCCATCGACATCTCGAGGATCATCGGGACCGCAAGTATCACAAGCGCGACCGGTATCGAGCCCTGCGTGAAATCGCGGTTTGTGCCGACAAATGCCTCACGCAAAACGGCGAAAAATGAATTGTCCACAGCCGCAACGGGCGGCTGCTGTCTATCGAAAGACATAAATTGCTCCAATAATTATAAAAACGAAAAATGACGGCACGCGTAAACGGCGCCGGAGACGTGCCCGAGTTACGACCGGTTCAGCCGTGACGAGCGCGAACGAGCAGATGAGTTAGACAAGTTCGAGACGCATGATCATAGCACCTTAGCACAAGAGAAAATGATTTGTGAATCCTTTACGAAGCAAATTTCGTAAAAGTTCACGTCATATCGCTTGGCAACATTTCGCGGCAGTTTTCCATCGTTACATACTGTTACGCGTTGAACGGAGCATTTTATGATCAAACAGATCCGCGGAAGCACCATCTGATAACTCTCACGTGACGAGTTCGAAGAGATCATTCGACCATACAGGCGGCGGCGTCGTGCTGGACATTGGGACCGGCGACGGCCGGTTTGTGACCGCGCATGCCGCGAAGCATCCGGACAAGTTCTTCATCGGGATCGACGCGAACGTAAAGGCGCTCGAGCGGCCGTCGATGAAGGCGACGCGTAAAAGCGCGAAAGGCGGCCTCGCGAATTTGATGTTCGTTCAGGCCGCGGTCGAAGATCTGCCCGAGGAATTCGCGGGCGTCGCTGACGAGATCCACATTCACTTTCCGTGGGGCAGCCTGCTGAGAGCGGTGGCGACCGGTGATGCCGATATGCTGCGATCGCTGCGCGGGATCGCCGCGCCGGGCTGCCTATTAGAGATCGTCATCGGAATCGATCCGGAGCGTGACCGCGCCGAAATAGAGCGGCTAGGTATTACGCTGCTGACGCCGGTGACAGTCCATTCATATCTAATTCCGAAGTATATTTCGGCAGGTTTCGAATACGTCGAGGCCCGTGTGATGCGGCGCGACGAGTGGAAGCAGCTTGAAACCAGCTGGGCAAGGAGGCTCAGCGTCGGCACCGACCGCACGGTGACCTATATCCTTTTCCGTGTGCCGTTCAAATGATCAAGCCGGCGCATCTGTCGGCAACCCGTCACACGCCGAGGCGTCGGGTAAACAGTTTCCAACCTCTGACCGAACGGCTATACTCTAACCTTTGTCATGAAGATAGCCGTTGCAATGAGCGGCGGGGTCGATAGCTCGGCCGCAGCCGCATTATTAAAGGCCGAGGGACACGAACTCGTTGGCTTTACGATGCAGCTGTGGGACCAGCGGCGCGGAGGAAGTCTGGACGAGAATGGCGATCCGCTGCCCTCGCGGTGCTGCTCGCTTGATGACGTTTACGACGCACGGCGAGTCGCGGAAAGTCTCGGGTTTCCGTTTTACGTTCTGAACCTCGAGAAGGATTTTGAACGCGATGTGGTCGAGCCATTCGTCCAAAGCTATCTATCGGGCGAGACACCCATTCCGTGTGTCGCCTGCAATTCACGGTTAAAATTTGCCTCGCTAGATCGGATGGCCGTTTCGCTCGGTTGCGATAAGGTCGCGACCGGACATTTCGCACGCGTCGAATACGACGAGGCCGCCGACCGCTATCGGCTCTTTCGCGGACGCAATCATTGGAAAGATCAGAGCTACTTTCTTTGGGAGCTGACGCAGGACCAGCTTTCGCGCGCGCACTTTCCGCTGGGCGAGATGCTCAAGAGCGAGGTGCGCGAGATCGCTCGCGGTGCGAAGCTCTACACTGCGGAGAAGCAGGAATCGCAGGAGATCTGTTTTGTCCCGGACGGGAAGTATTCGGAGTTTATTGATCGGTATCTCGAGCAGACCGATCGCTCAGCCGACACGCCCGCAAGCGGCGAGATCGTCAGCACTGCCGGCGAAACGATCGGCGAGCACACCGGAATTCATCGATATACGATCGGGCAGCGCCGCGGGCTCGGGATCGCACACGAAAAGCCGCTTTACGTTGTGCAGATCGAGCGAGCGAAGAATCAGATCATCGTCGGCGAAGCAGAAGATCTGGATACATTGGAGTTCACGGCGAAGGGCGTAAATTGGGTTGCGTTTGACGAGCCGTCAGAACCCGTCCGGGCTCTCGTGAAGGTCAGATACCGCAGCGATCCGGCAGCCGCAACGCTCTACGCCTTACCGGGCGGTCACGTGCGTGTCGTGTTTGACGAACCGGAGCGAGCAATAACTCCTGGCCAAGCGACGATATTCTACGACATCGCAACCGGCGAAGAGGTCGTCGGCGGCGGCTGGATCGTGAAGGGATAGCGCTTATGAGTACATCTAAAAAAAGACCGAGCAAGGCGGCCAAGGCTGCGAAGAAGATCGTCAGCGAATCGAAATTGCTGAATGACAAGACGGAGCGTGAAGCTCAGGACGATTCTTTGTTCAAAGGATCGGTGCCGATGCCGAGGACTTCCGGCGCGATCAAGCCGAGACCTGACAAAAAGCGCGGTTAGGAGCAACGGATGCTGAAGGCCGACCTGCGCCGCGAATACCTGGAAAAGCGAAAGGCTCTCTCCGATGACGAGGTTGCTGATGGCAGCCGGAAGATATTCGACCGAATTTTCTCAGAGATAAATCTTTCAAAAGCCCGCACGATCCATTGTTTTCTCTCCACGGCAAAGTTTAATGAGGTGGAGACGTCGATCCTGTTCGAACGCGTCTGGAGCGAATTTCCCGGGACTCGCACGGCTGTGCCGCGCGTTGACGTTGAAGCCGATGAGCTGGAGCACGTTCTTTACTCGCGGGATACCGAAATGTCCCAAAGCAAGTGGGGCATCCGCGAGCCCGTCGGCGGCGAGACCGTGGAGCCTGAGGAGATCGACCTTGTAATCGTTCCTTTGCTGTGTTTCGATACGGCGCTGCACCGTGTCGGCTACGGGAAGGGATACTACGACCGATTCCTTCGCAGGTGCAGGGTTGATGCACTGAAAGCCGGCGTAAGTTTTTTTGGGCCGAGCGAGCCCATCGACGACGTTCATGACGGCGACTTCCCGCTCGACCTCTGCATCACACCGGACAAGATCTACCTTCCCGAACGCTAGATCTGCTTAGCTTTTAGAATGTCGCGGATCTCGGTGAGTAAGACCTCTTCGGCTGTCGGGTCGGCCTTAGCTTCCAGTCCGCGAAAAATGCTGATCGCGTAGCGGGCGAGAAAGAACATCACGATGGCTACAATGACAAACGTGATGATGTCATTGATCAGCTGCCCGTAGAGGATCAGCGGCTGCTTGGCAGCCATCGCGGCTTCGATCTCTGCACCGTTATTCACGGGCATATCGCCGAGATTGATCACCTTGCTCTTGAAATCGACGCCGCCTGTGAGCAGGCCGACGATCGGCATCACGATCCCATCGGTGAACGTCTTTACGATCGTGCCGAATGCTGCTCCCATGATGACCGCGATCGCCAGGTCAAGGACATTGCCCCGAGCGATAAACTTTCTGAAATCTTGCCACATATAAACAGTGCTCCTTTGGGTTCTGTGTTTCCGCGAAAGTATATTCCCGCCTGCACAGTCTTACAACACTGGCAAAGAAAAAGGCGGCCTCGGTATTGAGACCGCCTGATCCGAATAGTTAAGCCGGCCCATCAGACAGCGACGGATTCTGATTTCTCATCATCTGCATCGACGGTGTCATCAGCATCGTCATCATCGTCGGTCGAAGAAGTGTAACTGCTGCTGCCGGAGTACGACGAGGTTGAACTCGACGAGCCATACGAAGACGACGAAGAGCCATAGCTTGACGTGCTGGCAGCGGATGAGCTTACGGCCGAGCTCTTTTCTTCCTGTGCCTCGCGGGCCTTGACCATCGTACATCCGCCCTCGAAAAGCGCACCGTCCTCGATCACAAGCTTTGGTGTAGTGATATTTCCGACGACGCGAGCCGTGCGGCCGAGATGTATCTTTTCCGTCGCGACAACGTCTCCATTGATCGCGCCGTTAACGTTTGCAACACCGACCGAAATATTCGCGTCCAATTGACCGTTGTTGCCGACGATCAGAGTGCCGCCGTCAGACGAGACGGTTCCGGTCAAATGGCCGTCGACCCGCAGCATCATTTGAAAGGATGTATCGCCTGTCAATGATGTTCCGTGCCCGACGAATCCGCTCAGCTTGCCGTCTTTTATGTCCCGGGCGATATTTTCGCTATCGGTACTGGGCTTGCTGATGGTATTGGTGTTCTCGCTGCCGTATTGGTAAGCAGGTGTCTGTGCCGAGGGGGAACTCGTTTGAAAGTTAGGGGCGTCGGAAGTTTCAGTCTTGGACTTATTTCCCATTCTGATCATAAGACATGGTCTCCTTTCGAATTGTAAGATCTAAGAGGCAGCAGAGTTGGCAGCAAACGCGTCCGGGGAGGACATACTGGGTCAATGCTTGGCCGTTCAGGTGAGCGGCTACGCCGAAAAGTGCCTTCATCCGAATGATAAACGAGCGCACGCGTCGGTGTCTAGTTATTTTAACAGGGTTGAAAAGCGCGGGTGGAGGTGCGAGAATTAAAGGTTTCGACGGAGGGTTAGATATTTGTTCGTAGAAAGCAAGACAAAGACACGCCTGCTCAAGAAAATGGGCAAAGCCATTGGCGATTTCAATATGATCGCCGAGGGCGACAAGGTGATGGTGTGCCTTTCGGGCGGGAAAGACAGCTACACGCTGCTCGACCTGCTGCTCGATATTCGCCGGCGTGCTCCTGTGACGTTCGATATATTGGCCGTAAACCTGGATCAGAAACAGCCCGGATTCCCCGAGGAAGTCTTGCCGGAATACCTGGAAAGTGTCGGGGTAGAGTATCGGATCGTCCAGGAAGATACTTACTCGATCGTCAAGCAGCACGTGCCTGAGGGCAAAACGTTCTGTTCGCTGTGTTCACGGCTTCGCCGCGGCATCTTGTATAACGTTGCGGTCGAGGAGGGCTGCACAAAAATCGCTCTCGGACATCACGGTGACGACATTATAAACACGTTCCTGCTGAACCTGTTCTTCGTCGGCCAGCTTAAAGCGATGCCGCCGATACTCCGCAGTGATGACGGCCGAAACACGGTGATCCGTCCGCTCGCATATTGTCAGGAATCGGACATTCAGCGTTACGCGGACGAAAAGCAGTTCCCGATCATTCCATGCAATCTGTGCGGCTCGCAGCCTAATCTGAAACGTGCGCGCGTAAAGCGGCTCGTATCGGACCTTGCTGCTGAGATACCATCGCTGAGGCAATCGATACTGACGGCACTTTCAAATGTGACGGGCTCGCATCTGCTTGATACCGAGCTCTACGACTTTCGCGATTTCGCACCATTGATCAAGCAGATACCGGCGGGACACGGCAGCATTGAAAAGGAACTCGACGCTGTCTTTGACCACAGCGAACCTGCGTTTGCTACAGACCTGATGGCGGTATCGGGCCTTGCCCGCTGAGCCGCAGCGATAAAGAAACAAAAAGGATCAGGAACGTGAATTCCTGATCCTTTCTTTTTTAAGTCGAGCTACTTTATAGTTCTCGGAGCAAAAAAGCTGTCCTCTATAGGGACGTTGTGCTTGATGCTCTTCACCACGGTCACGACGTTGCCGTTCCCGGTCGTGTTGCTAGTGCTTTTGAACGGTATCATAACGCCGTCGACCTCGCGATAGTCCTCGAAGGTGTTTACGAGAGGGGTCGTCACAGAGCTCGTGCTTGATGTGATGACCGACTCACGGCGTTTCAGCAGAAACGTCTTGGTCGAATAATAGTCCGTGAATTTCGAGCCGGCGTTCGGTTCGAATTCCACGACGTAGCATTCTTCCTCGCCGCACTTCGCGGTCCGCGTTACTTCAACCTTCTTAAACTTCGGTTTCCAATCGAGCAGCAAGTGCAGGTCGGAAGCGATCTTGAGATCGTCGATTCGCGAGCCCGTAACCTTTGTTACCGGTGCAAAGGTGTATGCCTGTTCTGATGACGTGCCGTCGAAATACTCCCAACCGGACGCGATGTCGACGCCTACGGCGGTGAACTTCGTTTCGGTAGCTGTCTTGTTCGGTGCCTTTGACCAGACGGTCGCGACAGCTTTTACGCCCTGCTGTTCCATATCGACGTCGACGGTCGTGACACGCGACGTGATCTTGCGAATGTTGTCGGCACCGCCGCTCGCCTCCAGCACTTTTGCCATCAGATCGTCGGCAGACATCGGCGGTTTAGGAGCTCCGGGCTTGAAGAAAAATTCGCCTTCGGGCTGATTCACTCCAAGCTTTTCGACCTTTCCATCCGCAGTTCGTTTTACCGAAAGAAAATACTCGTCCGGCAGCGGTTTCATCCAGTACTGGTCCTTTGCCTTTTCGGTCAACGTCACCGGCTGCTGTGTGCCGACGACAAATACGACCGAGCCGTTCTCTTCCCTTACCTCACCCAAACGGCCGCTGCTCTCGGAGGTATATTTTCCGACAAGTTCCTTTGCCGAACTTGGCCCAATAACGGGCGTGGCCGCCGGCGTATCGACACGAGGCAGTGTGTAATTCCCGTGCGGCTGTTCGAGATACAACTCCTTGCCCCGGAACGTAATAAAGAATCCATCGGGCGCTCCGACAAGCTTGTACTTACGGCCCGCAACTTTTTCAAGCGTGAAGGTCGGCTGTCCGGGCAGGCTCGCGGTCAACTTTCCATCAGCGAACCGAACGTCCATCACTACGTTTGCCTCGGCCAGACGATACTTTCCGGCTTCGTTTTCTGCGGCGACCTCGACGGCTGACGAGTTATCAACCGGCGCCGGTTTTCCGCCGCCAAGTATGCCTTCAAAGATGATCGGCATCAGTTCGTTCCCAAGGGGTGAACCCGAAACATTTGTCAGCATTACGAAGCCGAGCTTCTCTTCCGGGATCATGGCGACCATCGCGTTAAACCCATCGATGTTGCCGCCGTGCTGCACCACCTTGTGGTCTTTCCACTTCTGAACGAACCAACCGAGTGCGTACTGCACCGTGCCATTTGGATTGACCTTCATTTGCGGCTTCATCCACTCCGCAAAGATACTTTCGGAGATGAGCCGCTTTCCATCGAGCTCACCGCCGGCAAGCACGAACCGGAGCCACTTTGCCATGTCGTTAGCGGACGAATTTATCGAGCCGGCCGGGGCGACCTGATCTATATCGCGATAGGGAAGCTGAATCGTCTCTTTCGTATCGAAATTGTAGTTATACCCGAGCGAACGGTCGGCTGCCTTTGCCATCTCCCTCATCGACATGTTGCTGTTCGTCATGCCGAGCGGCTTCAAAATACGTTTAGGAACGAACTCTTCCCAAGGCTGCTTTTGTGCGACGGCGACCACCTCGCCGGCGGCCGCGTACATCAGGTTTTGATAGCCAAACTTTTCTCGCAGCTTGCCGATCGGTTTTGCCGTGCCTGCGACCTGTATCAATTGCTGCCGCGAGAGCTTGCCGGTGATCATTGCGATATCGGTGCGGTTCAGCCCGGATGAATGTGTCAGCAGATCGCGGATCGTCATGTTCTTATCCGTCTCGGGATCTGCCATCTTGAAATACGGCAAAACCGTTCGCGGCGATGCATCAAGCGAGATCTTGCCTTCATCAGCTGTCATTAAAACGCTGAGTGCCGTAAACGCTTTTGTCGCCGAGCCGATCGCAAATTGCGTGTCGGCGGTCGCGGGAACCTTATTCTCGAAATCCTTGAATCCAAGGCCCTTTGAATAGATGACCTTGTCGTCCTTAACGATAGCGAGCGACATTCCGGGAATGCCCAGAGCCTTTCGCCTTGCCTCGACCTTTTCTTCGATGGACGCGAGTGCCGCGGCGTAATTCGCGGCCGCCGGAGCCTGTGCGAACGATGCCGGAACCGCGATCAGAACGAGCGAATACAGAACTAGATATGCTGAGATCTTTCGGAAAGCTTGGTTTTTCATATTTGTGATTCTTTTGGGTCTATCAAAAATTACGTCAGAAATCCGAAAAAAGTTCTTGCGGTAGAAGTAATTTGCTAGCCGAGATCGCTGATTCGGACATCTGCTAAGGAACGAAATACGGGACACTGCGGGGCTTGCAGACGGGAAAACTAGGCACGCAAGTCTTGCGTTTCCTCAACGCGGTTGGCGATCGCGAGTACGATCCCCATGATCAGATAGATCGTCATTACTACTTCCTGATCGCCGTAATTGTAATGCACAACGCTGCTCGCGACAGACCCGACCGTTCCGCCAAAGGATCCCAGAATAATTCCCCGACGCCACTTGTCGTCCGCGCTGGTTTGCTTAATTCCACGCCACATCGTGCCGATGTAGGCGCTTATTAGGAATAGCCAGATAAGAAGTGCCGGCAGACCGCGTTCGACCAACAGCTGCAGCGGCGTTGAGTGGAAGTGGCCCATCGGCAAATTGCCGCCCTCAAACAATCCCCATTCGCGCCAATATTTCTTGATAGAATCGGTCCCGACGCCGAAGACGAAATTTCGCGGGCTTTCGGTCCAGAGCCGCAAGCCGTCCTGCAGCATTACCTTTCGGTAGCGCGTCGATTCATCGCCGCTGTCGAAAAATCCGACGTCGCGCGACACCTGCAAAAAGAATAGCCCGCCGGCAGCGACCGGCACTGCGACCAGTATCGCGATCATGAGCCACTTTCGGCCGAGGCCCGCGAACGCGATCACAAATGCCGAGATCAGCAGCCCAAGCTGCGGAGCGCGCGTCACCGTCAGCAGCAGTGCGAATGCGGTCAGCAGAAACGCCGCCCCGAGCAAGGCGATCCACTTCGTGCCTGAAGCCTCACTTGCCTTCATTCTAAAAGCAAACAACGCCACTAACAGGCCCAGCACGAGCGACCCGATCAGCTGCAGCACCTCCGCATAAGTCGCATAGTGGCCGTAAAATCCGCTCGAACGCCAGTTATGGCTTTTCTTCCATCGAGCGATCCCGAGCGCCTGAACCGCCTCGGAGCCCGACAGCAGATCATCGCGGGATATCTTTACAGTGAATTCGAAATCCGGGCGGTAAAACTTCACGTCTGACGAGGCCGCCTGTTGCAGCAGTGTAACGAGCTCTTCCGGCGTGCCGACATCGACGCCGTTCACTGAAAGCAGCGTGTCGCCGTCCATCAGACGCGCTTTTGCCAGCGGGCTTTCGGGACGGACGCCATGGATCTCAACACCGCGGCCGATCGCCCGTTCGATCGGCACCCACAGCACGTTTACCATGCACGAGACGATCAGAAATCCGACGACCAATACAGCCGCACGAACTGAACGTACGTTAAGGCGGACAAAATAGACGAGCAGGAAAACCGCGGCTCCGCGGAGCTTGTCGAGCGAAGTCGGCTGATCGTAGGACATTAACGCACTTATGACCGTCCATAGGAAGAACGCCCACAGTGCGACATCGACAGGGCCGAGCTTCAGTTTTGGCCGGGGTGAGATGGCGAGTCGCGCCACCGTCAGCAGCATCCCAAGCAGCCAGGCTGTCTGCGTCGCCGCGATCGAATGCGGTACCGAGATCGCCAGCAGTATCAGGCATGCAAAGGCCGCCCTTTCGAGTAAGCGTGTGACTTTATGTTCGGACGAGATACACGCGACGGCGTCGAAATTGCGGAGCGTAGCCTGCATACTTGGGGTTTTATGACGTCTGCCGTAAGCTTACGTAGTCTGACAAAATCCATTTCAATATGCAAAAACCTGAACGTCGGCTGCCAGAAGGGTTTGCGGCCTTCGTAGACGATCTTATACCGAAAACGCAGACGGTCGAGGGCTTTCTGTCCGAGAACGAGATGCGCTTTCTGTGTCTGCTCGGCGCGGTGCCGACTGCTGCAGGCGAGGTGCTTGAAATAGGCTCGTTCAAGGGACGCTCGGCGATACTGCTCGCGAAGGCCGCGGCACTCGCGGGCGACGATCACATAAACGCAGTCGACCCGATGACCGCTCCGTCGATAACCGATCCGGATCTGAAGGGCGACGCAAGTTCATTCGACGATTTCACGCGGAATGTCACAGAGCACGATGTTGCCGAGCGCGTACGGTTGCATCGCGAATTCTCTTCAAACCTCGCCGCGAAATGGACGACGCCGCTCAGGCTGCTGTGGATCGACGGCGATCATACGTACAAAGGAACGCGTATCGACTTGGAAGCATTTCTCCCGCATTTGACCGACGGTGCGATCGTCGCGTTTCACGACGTACTGCATGAATTCGAAGGCGGTGCACGGGTTTTTGCCGAGCAAGTTCTGCTTTCGCCGAATTTCGGAGCAGCCGGTTTTGTCGGGTCGATAGCGTGGTCGCAGTATCGCTCAGATCCCGCTCGAACAGCCAAGCACCATGATGAAAAATTGCGGCTCTATAAAAAGCTCGCACGGCTGATCCCGTTCCTTGCGTTCGACCGCTCGCTCGGTGGAATGCAGAAAAAACTCTACAAGCTCCATCGGTCGCGCATCGCGCGCAGCCTGCCCACACCGGAGCAATGGATCGCTCTCCTTGATTAAACCCGAATGCTTGAAACTGACAGAACACTAAAGGCCGAGATCGACCTCTACTACGACCTGCTATTGCCAGACCACCTGTCGCGGCCCGCACCTTTGCTGATCGCGGTCCACGGTTATGGAGCGCATAAGCGCTATATGATGCGTGAGGCTCGCGCCGTTGCTCCCGAGGGCTGGGTCATCGCCTCGATACAGGCTCCGCATCAGCATTTTCGCAAGACCGATGACGGGTACCGCGTCGGCTTTGGCTGGCTTACCGATCATCGTCCCGAGGAATACGTCACGCTGCATCATCAGTTCGTCCGACGGATCATCGACCTGCTCGCGGGCGACGATTGCGTCGACCGGTCGCGTGTTTTTCTTTACGGATTCTCGCAGGCGGTCGCTATCAATTTTCGCTTCGCGTTCTCTAGCCCCGATCTTCTTGCAGGGATAGTCGCCGTCTGCGGCGGCGTCCCCGGCGATCTTGAAACTAACGAGAAGTACAGCGTTTGCAATGCCCCAACTCTCTATCTGTACAGCGACGACGACGAGTTTTATTCCGACGAGCAGTACAAGAGTCACATTAGCCGCCTTGAGAAAATGTTGCCGAACCTGACCGCCAAACAATACAATGCTAAGCACGAGATCACCGAGGAAATGCGGTCTGATATCAGAGAATTTCTAAAGCAATGAAGTTTTGTGCCCCATTTCTCTTACTGTTAGCTCTCGCTTCAGCCACAGCGTCACAAGCTAAGCATCCGGGCGTAGTGCTTTTCGATCAGGGCAAAGATCTTGAGGCGATTCGGATACTCGGCGACGCGGTAAAGGATAAGACCGAGAAACGCAACGCCGAATTGTGGAACTACCTCGGTCTTGCTCAGGTTCGCACCAACGACGGAAAACAGGCGCAGAGATCCTTCCAGCAAGCCGTGAAACTCGGGCCGACAAATGCGGCCTACCGTGCGAACCTTGCCTTTGCATACCTGATTAACGGCGATATAAACAAGGCCGCTTCTGAGGCTGGTAGAGCGATCTCGCTCGATGCAAAATTGACGATGGCCTACAACGTTCGCGGATTTTCCCGTCTGTATAAGGGCGACCTTGAAGGGGCACAAAGCGATGCCATCAAAATGATCGGGCTTGATCCGACGTTCGTTGACGGATACAAGCTGAAAGTCGATATCTTGCTTAAGCGGATCTCCAAAAAGTCGAATGATGGAGATGAGATCCAGATCGACCTTCCGTTGTTCCGGGACGCCATTCAAACTCTCGAAACGGGCATCGCGAAAACCACTGAACCGGTAGCGAATGCGATACTTGTGGAAACACGGGACGACCTTAAGCTCTACCTCGACCATTTTTCCAAGCCAAAACCTACGGTTCCCTCCAAGCCGGCCGATGAGCCTGGCGTTACCCCGTACAAGATACTATCGAAACGGCCAGCTGCGTATACTGACAAAGCGCGGGCCGCCGGCGTAGAGGGCAGCATCCGTATCGCGCTCATACTCGGTGCCGATGGACGTGTCCGACGTCCAATGATAATCAAGGGTCTGGAAACTGGTCTCGACCAAAATGCGCTGGAAGCGGCTCGCCAGATAACTTTCGAGCCGAAAACGATCAATGGGCAACCGGTGTCGGTTGTTGTCTATCTCGAATACAGCTTTGATATATATTAGGGGCGGAGTTTAACTTCCCGGACCTCGACCAGGTTGCGGACGCTTTCCGGTGGTGTGAATTGTGCGCTCTCTTCGCCGACCTGGTCTCTTGAACCTGTGGCCCGCATCGTTTGCGGATCAAGAGCTGCCAAAACTGATCGAGGACCATATAACACGACAGTTGCTCTCCGCTCGGGCAGGCCATCGACTTCCAGCAGCAAAACCCTCTCGCCGCGTGTCTCGCCAATGCGGAATACCACGTCGACCACACCCTTCAGCAGGGTTATCTTGTCCCAGCCCGGCCGGTTCAGCTGCACGGTCTGGGCGGTGAAATCGCCGCGTCGGTTTGCGATATCGATGCGTTCGGTCGTGAGAGAATCCAGCGACTGGATGTAGCTCGCAGGCCCGCGGACCTTCACGGTCTCGGGCACGACCGTTTGGGAATAGACCTCGTAGCCCTCGGGCAATTCGCCAAACGTTTCGACGCGGACAGGTATATCTTTTTCGACTACCGGTTCGAGCTTTATCGTGGTCGTGCCCGGCAAGATCTCGTCAAGCTTGATGCCCGTCGGTAGCGGAAGCATGACATTTTCAGACGTGAGATTTACTACCTGCTCACCGGTAGCCATTTCAGTAAGGTCGACAGATACGACCAGGTCGCCGCGGTTTAGCTGCGAGACGCGGCGCTTATCGCCGCTTACGATGATGTCGACCTGCTGCAGCTCTGAGCCGGTCACCTCCACCTCGCTCGAAAATCTAAGGTTTAGCGGAACGTTGCGTATCAGCTCCGTGGTCGGCGTGCTCAGGCCCGTAACGCCCAACCAAAGCGCGAGTGTGATGCCGAGCGCGACGAGCTTCATCACCCAATCCTCGAGGAATATCTTCCGAAGAATGTGTTTGATCAGAACGGGGGTCGATCGTTCGTTCGGTTCTAGATCCGCACGAGCTTCCATCACGTTATTTCGGTCTCGGCCTCCTTCATCGGTTTCGCAGTTGGCCGCTTGCTGTCGATCAGCGGAATGTTCATCGTCTTGAGCAAACGCTTTCTAAGCTGGGTCGTATCCATGCTGCGCCGAACCTCGCCGGCCTCGACCCAAGTGATAAGGCCTGTCTCTTCGGAAACCACGATCGCGATCGCGTCTGAGCCCTCGGTTATGCCGATGGCAGCGCGATGTCGCGTGCCCAGCTCTCGCGAAATGCTCGGGTTCTTTGTCAGCGGCAGAAATACTGAGGCCGCCGCGACGCGTTCGTTCTGGATAATGATTGCCCCATCATGCAGCGGAGTCGCAGGGTTGAATATCGTGACGAGCAGGTCGTAGCTGATCGCCGCATCAAGCTGCACGCCGGCGTCGATGAAATTTCTAAGGCCGATGTTTCGTTCGATGACTATCAAAGCTCCGATCTTTTCACTTGCAAGCGTTGTCACCGCCAGCACTATCTCGTCGTAGATGCTGCCGCCGAACTGGCCGCGCTGTTTTCTGAGAATCGGCAGCTGTAGGCGATTGGCGAAGTACATGAGAGCCTGGCGTATCTCCGACTGAAACAGCACAATGATCGCAAAACCGATGTAGAGCACCGCCGATCGCAGGACAAATTCCAGCGTCGCCAGCTCCTGCGCGACCGCCAGCCAATAAAGCAGGGCGAGCATCACGAGTCCGACCATCGTCGGCACTGCCCGCGTTCCCCTCAGCAGCCGAAGCACGACGTACACGATCACGAAGACCAGCGCGATATCCATTAGATTTCGCAGCGTGTTCCATGTCGGTAGATAGTCGTATGCTTCCATTAAACGATTGATCGCATTGTGCTTATTGCGGCTGAAAACGGGTCCGGTTGTACCCGCAAGGGAAGATCAGAGCAAAAACCGTAAGCGCAGCCTCTTCCTAGAATATCACAGAAACACCAATCGCTACGGGCGTTTCCTGTGCGATCCGTGAACAAATCCGACCAATTTTCCTTCAAGATCAACGACGGCAACGGCTCCTAGCCCATTTGTCCGTGCGATCTCGCGTGCCTCAGGCAGCGACGTTCCAATCTCGACAAAATGATCGGGTTCCACCGGCCTCATTACGTTCCCGATCACTTTCGTCCGCCATTCGGCCCGTTCGATGCCGCGCATCTCGCTAAGCATCAGAATTCCGTACAGCTTACGCTCCGCTGCGACCGGAAAGACCGACTGGCGGTTCATCGGCAGTATCTGATCAACGAAATGCTGGATAGTCGTCTCAGGCGGTACGGCGACCGGCAGCATCATCACGTCATCAACTGCGACGTGCTCAAGCGCGTGCACCTCTTCGATGATGCGTTTTGCCGAATCGTAGAGAAAAAGTCCGGCGAGCACCGCCCAAAATCCCGTAAAGAATTCCTGTCTAACGATCGCGATAACCAGCCCAAAGATGATCAGGACGCCGGCGATGGCCTGCCCGAAACGTCCTGTAAGGATGGTCGCCTCGTCGAGGTCCCGTCCCGAACGCCACAGATAAGCCCGCAGCACGCGTCCGCCGTCAAGCGGATATCCGGGCAGCATATTGAAGACGGCGATCAAGAAATTTAGAACTGCGAGAGCTCCCGTGATCACTACAAGCGCCCGCGCATCTGCCGCCGAAGCGGCAGATGCAATTCCCACAAAGAAGATCGCGAGCAGAAAGCTTGCAACCGGCCCTGCTATCGCGATGCGAAACTCGGCCCGCGGAGTTTCGGGCTCATGCCGAAAACGCGTCAGGCCGCCAAAGGGGTGAAGAACTATCTCGACGACGTCTAGGCCTTCCATCCGGGCGATCGCGGCGTGTGCGTATTCGTGAAGGAAAATCGAAAGAAAAAATACCAGCGTTGCCGCGAGTCCAAGCACAATGCCGGTGATCAGCCCGATCTCCCCGCCGATCTGTACCACACTCGCCGCGATGAGCACCGTCATCACTCCGATCACCAGGAACCAACGGTAATCAGCACGCACCGGTATCCCGGACACACGCCCCAACACCACCTGCTGCCGTAGTCCCGCAAGAAAACTCATCCCAACCTTAGATGCTTTAGGCCATCTTTAGTTCCCAAGATCTGTAAATGTAGTGTATTACAAAAAGGCTGGCGAGAGGCGAGTATGGGATCGGACTATTCTTTTATTCGTTTCCCGCGACCGATTCTACGCCCTTCTTGAGCGGTCTTGGACAAATTCCGGCTCAAGAAGTTCTGTTGTATCGTCGGTCACGCTTGCAGGTACGTTTAGCTGCCGGGTCGGACTTGGAGGCATCACTAGTGCGGGTACGTTGTCCGATCGGTTCGCGTGTTGCGGCGTCTGGCGCGGCATCGTTTTCGTGACCTTTTGCCCGAGATACAGGTTTACTGCCTGATACACCGCCACGACTATACCGCAGGCCATCGCAAGAAATAGCAGTCCGCGATCAAGGGAGCCGAACAGAAATGAAAATATGATCGCTGCTGACGTCAGCGACAGGCCTATACTGACGATCTCGAGCGTTCTGATCTTTCGTATCTTTTCTTCACGCGTCGTTTTCCTAAAAAGGCCGCTTCCGGCTAATGTGTCAGGATCGCGTAACCAACCACCACAGTTTCGGCAATAAGATTCTGCCGTCTGCTCCCCCGATCCGCACTTTGGACAAAACATGCTGCCATTCTACACTATGAGGCCAACGTGACCTGGTCGATGACCGGTTCGAAAAGCAGAAATTCGAGAGGCTCGTGCGTAGCAAATGGCTTAGGCGTTCGGCCAATAATCGCGGGGACCATCAAGCAGGAGCACCCATTCATGGATCAGGTCTGTCTCAGCTCCGAATGCTTGAGGTATTCGGAATCCTTGCGGTGAGGCGATATTCGAAAAACTGAACAAAGTGGCGGAGATGTCGTAAAATAGCTGGTAGAAATGGCAAAAAAGTTTGATACAAACCCGCTTGATCCGGATTTTCCGGAAAAGGCCCGTGCGGCTGCGGCGGAGACCTCGCGGCAGGCGGCTGCGGACTACACGGCCCCGCAGCGTTCGCCTTTCAAGACAGCAGAGTTTCCGCAATCGCCGGGCAGCGTTACTGAGGATGAAACGCAGCGATTTACTGAGGCACAGTTCAACGCGTATAGCTTTTCAAGCGAGCCTGTGCCCGGACTGCAGGTCTCGGTTTTTGCGGACATGAACCGGGCCGGTGAGCGGAAAGTGGCAAAGACCGGAATACCGGAAAAGTGGCTGATCGGCCTGCCGTACCTGCCGTTCTCGATGGGCCTTATCGCCGGATTGATACAGCTGCTGGTCATCCCGAAAGAAGAGACAAAGGTGCGATTTCACGCAGCGCAAGGCTTGGCGGCCCACGTCGGGATACTGATCGTAGCGACGATCTTGGGTATCGTCGGTAACGTAACTGACTTCGCGGACTTTGGTGCATTGATATTTAAGATCGTCACAACGGTTATGCTGGTGATATTCGCGTTCAAGGCGTGGAGCGGAAAGCCGGTACATATTGAGTCAGTAGACGACCTGACCAATTGGCTGGAGGAAAAGATCGGGCCAATTCGTAACTAGAATGATGTTTTGTTCAGGGTGCGGAAGTGAGAACAAGGCCGGGCTTAACTACTGCAATCGCTGCGGTAAGCGGCTCGAGGATGCTGATCCCATCGGTAAGGGTCTTGCGGCCAATCTCACAACGGCGCGCGGGTACATAGGGAGCGCGGGATTCATCGGATTCATCTTTCTCGTGGTCGTGCTCACAAAGAGGGAAGCGGATCTAGGAAAGCTTGTGCCGATCGCTTTCGTTTATTTTGCGGCGTTATTCGGAATTTGCTATCTGATCCTGCAGCAGGTTGGGGGGTTCTCGCGCTCGAAACGACCCGAGATCCGGACAGATTCAGAGGCGGCCTACCTGCCGCCTGCGAATACCGCTCAGCTTACGGAACCGCATGATATGGGCATAGATAGCGTTACCGATCAGACGACGCGAACGCTCGAAGAGTCGCGTGTGATCCACCGGTGACGACAGCCCCATCAATGATCTATGAACGACGAACAGTCTCTACAGCACCGATATTCGCCGGAGGGCATATGTTTCGGCTGCGGCCCTGCAAATGAGAAAGGGCTGCATGTTAACAGCTACGTAAACGGCGACGAGGTCGTCGCGGAGTGGCATGCTGAGCCGCACCATCAGGCGTTTCCGGGCGTACTGAATGGCGGAATTATCGGAGCGCTGCTAGATTGCCATTCGAATTGGGCAGCCGCATACCACCTGATGAAACAGTCCGGTGCTGACACCGCACCGTGCACTGTTACTGCCGACTTCCACGTTAAGCTGCTGCGTCCGACACCGGTCGATGGCCCGATCACGCTAAGGGCACGCGTCGTAGAGTCCAGCGAAGATCGTGCGACGGTCGAGGCCGAATTGATAGCTGGCGGCAAGGTTTGCGACACGTGCCGCGGTACGTTCGTCGCGGTCAAGGAAGGCCATCCGGCATATCACCGATGGTAGAAGTCGGTAAGTTCGTTTGCAGGGACAGCCTGTCCATCTGCCGGACAAACTCATCGCCCAGGCCGAGCTTTGCCAGCCATGCCTGCTGCTCCTCCATCAGTGCGGGTAGGTGAACGACGTCGGAAAGTGCGTAATGTACTAGTTCATCGGTCCAGACGCCATCCCAGTTTCGGTTGAACTTTGAGCGTTGGGTCTTATCGAGATCGACCGCGAAATAGCGGTAGAGCGTCTCAGCAAGCGAAGCGGATTGATTCGCACCGCGAGTCAGAACCTTTTCCGCGATCATGGTGTCGAAGAGGTTGTTCACCCGGACGCCGGCAGCGGTCAGAAATTCAAGGTCGAACTTCGCGTTGTGAAAGATCTTTATTATCGAATTCGTCGAAAGTAGTTGTGCGAGACGGCCGATCTCGACACCCTCACTTAGCGGCACCAGGACATTAAGATCGCCGTCGGAGAACTGCAGCGAGAAGAGCTTGCCGACCTTTGAGTTGAAGCCGGACGTCTCGGTATCGCACCCGAGAGCCCGCGCCTTGCTGAGCCGCTCGTACGCTGAATCGATCTCTTCTGCAGTTCGGGTGATGAAAACGTCCATAGGTTCAATCGCCTGTGACGACCTGGTTCGTGGTGCTCGTGCAAATCCACGTCACGAGTATTATCTTAGATTACGACAATGCCTACCACTATTGATGAAGTTGAAGCTCGCGTGCTCGGGAGTTTAGTTGAAAAGCAGCTGACCACGCCGGAATATTATCCGCTTACGTTAAACGCGCTTACTGCCGCCTGCAATCAAAAATCCAATCGCGAACCCGTTATGGCGCTTGGAGAGACCGAGATCATGGGAGCGATCGATCGACTCCGGGACAAGAATCTTGTGTACCTGTTTTATGGAAGCGGCAGCCGGACCGTGAAATACAAGCATATGCTCCCGAATGTTTTCGAACTCGATGAAGCGGGCGTCGCGGTAATGGCGCTGCTGCTGCTTCGAGGCCCGCAGACGGTGGGCGAGCTTCGCGGCCGCTCGGACAGGCTCCACGAATTTGGGGGACTGGATGAGGTTCAGGCGACACTTGATGAACTGGTGGATCGCAATGATCCGCTTATCACCCGGCTGGAACGTGCTCCGGGCCAAAAAGAAGCTCGGTATGCGCATTTGCTGTGCGGCCCCGTCGATGCATCATCAGCGTCTGTGGAAAGAGCGGCCGTAACCACAGGTTCGAATAATAAACTCGGTGAATTGGAGACGGAGATCGAGAGCCTTCGAACCGCGTTGACGGAATTTCGAGCCGAATTTGAGGAGTTTAAAAAACAGTTCGACTAATGTCCGGACAGATGCTTTCGCAGCAGCCGCTCAAGCTGCTTAGCGTCGACGGGCTTGTAGAGAACTCCCGAACACCCGGCCTTCTCTGCCTGATCCCGTACGTCTCGAAAAGCCGTCACCGCAATGATCGGTGTTTTATCCAGATCATCATCTGTTCGCCGGATAAGGGTTGCGGTTGAAAGCCCATCGAGCAACGGCAAGCCGATGTCCATCAGGATCAGGTCTGGGTGATATTCTTCGGCTTTGGCAATAGCATCGTAGGCGCCGGCCGCCTCGATCACAGAGTGACCCTGTTGTTCGATCATCACCCGCATCATCACGCGGGCGTCCTCGACATCCTCAACTACTAGTACCGTTTTCTGCATCTTAAGCCACCGCCTGGACCGCGAATTCCGCTTTCCGTGCAGTACTGAGCAAATATCGTGCCCATTGCGAAAATGTCGAAATCAATGGAAAAGAGCGGTTTTACCCGCTCTTCTAAGCAGAAAAATGTCTTTTGCGTACAGTTATCGCGCCCAGACACCGATCTTTTTCTGAACGATCTGCTCGACGGTAATACTTGGGTCAGTTGACCGGGCTTCACGAACGAACGATGCGTCGACCTTAAAGATCCGCAGCTTTACAACCTCTTCGGCAGTCAGGTTTGCGAGGCCTTCGTTCCGAAGCTCCGTTAGATATTCGGGCGTGACCTTAAAAATGCTGTATTTCACCAGGTGCTCAAAATTGTCAGCCCCAAACCCCATATCTTTGATACTTCTGACGAATTCGGCATCGATCTTGAAGATGCGAGCCTTTACCAGGTCTTCCATGGTCAGGTTTGGAAAGCCCGTCGCCGCCATCTCTGTCATGAACTTTGCATCGATCTTGAAGATCGCCGCCTTGAACAGATCATCGACCCCGAGATCCGGGAAATTCGCCGTTCGCAGATCGTCGGCGATCGCGGTCGTTACGTTAAGCATTGCGGCCGCAAAAAGTCGTTCCTCGAGTGTTGAATCGTTTTTCGAACTAGTTTGTTCGAAATCGAAACCGCGGGTACGCATACCCGTGACAAAGGCGGTGTTCGGAATGAAACGAAATGTTCCCGAACCTTTGCCACCCGAGAAACTGCCTTCTGCCTGGATGGTTCCGGCCTCTCGCGTTAATCGAAAATTTACCTGGCCATCATGGCCGGGCTGCAAGCCTTCGAGATCTCTGTAGTCAAAACTCGAGCCGTTCTGATGCTTCCCTTTATCAGAGCGAGTCTTAAATGAGATGTGGACCTTAGCAGCGTCACGCTGTCCGTGAGTCGCTGTCCACTCGCCCGATAATTCCGATTGAGCGACGATGACGTATGAACCGAATACGATAATTATTACTGCAAACAAAACTCCGCCGATGCGGCCAATAAATCTGCGCATTACAATAGCCTCCAAAAATTTTCTATTTCACTTTCGAACGTCTTACGAAATCAAAACACCGAACAGGCGTGTTTCGTGACACATAAATTTGCGAGGCTAAAGGCTGCCGATCATGCACCAAGAGCAAAGGTACCCGATGAATCCGGTGAAATGTCACGTGACAAAAGACAATTGTCACGTGACAAAAAGGAAAAGTCTCGTGACAAAAGGGCAAAGTCTCGTGACAAAAGACAAATGTCTCGTGACAAAAAGGAAAAGTCTCGTGACAAATTAGAAAAGTCACGTGACAAAAGACAATTGTCACGCGACAAAAGAGTTAAGTCGCGTAACAAAAGACAAATGTCTCGTGACAAAATCGAAAAGTTAGTTACGACAGGGGGCTAAGTTCTCTAGCGGAGCGTGAAGAAACGTGGGGATCGCACTGATCCCCCCAGACATTAATTGGGGTCTTGCGGCCGGTTAATCGTTCATTCAAATGAAAAGAGGCTGCCATTTCTGACAGCCTCTTCACACCGATATGACTAGCCAACTATTTAATGGCTTTCAGGTTTTCCATCAGGTCCTGAACCGCTGCCTGATTACGATGGTCTTTCGGAGCGGATTTCGTATATTCCTGAGCGTACTGCCGGGCAAGCTTCAGATGTTCAGCATTCGGCGGGTCGCTCATGAATGCCATTGCACCATATGCGATCGCTGCTCCGCCGAGAGCATCTGGATCGTTCGGCGTCGATTCAAGAACCTTCTTGAATGCCATGGCCGATCCCTCAAGTTCGCCGCCGCGCATCGCCTTTTCACCAAAGCTAGCTAACACGGCTGCTCGTTTCTTGACGTCGGTCTCCGTTTCAATAAACCCGGCAACTGCTTTCGCAGCGTCAATGCCTTCGGGAACCGGGACCGAGGTTTCATACATTTCCCCGAGCGTGATCACGTAATTGTGATAAAGATTCTTCTTACTGCCGGGCAGACTCGCCTTTGCGGGTGAATCCATCGGAGCCTTTTCGATCACCGCGAGGCCGCGATCATACGACTGCAATGCCAAGTGATAGTCCGGCGTTGCCTGGTCCCTTGCAGCGTTTCGCGCCGCAGCGTCTCCCTTTTGGGCGTCAACGATGAGCTTACGTGCCCGATTCTTTAACGCGACAGCTTTGTAGTTAAGGAAGACCGGTGCAGTACCTTCGTAATCCGGCGAAGCGTTGATCGCTGTGTCAAACTTAGCGATAGCCTCGGTGTAGTTGGCCTGTTTGAATAGAGCCTCGCCATCCTTTAACGACGATTCAAAGATCTTGTTATTCTGTTCTGCTCGCTGATTTCGTTCCTCGACCTCTCGGCGTTTTTTCTCGGCTTCCTCGAGTTTTTTCTTTTCTTCAGCGCTCATTCCGGCAGTGGCCTGTGCGATGGCTGTTTTCAATTCATCCTCAGTAACGCTCTTACCGTCACCGACTTCCATCGTGATAAGAACGTTAACCATTCCGGGCTTCATCTTATCGAGGTATGTAGGGGCTGCTCCGGAAGCGCTGATCGAGAGGATGTAGAGTTTATCAGCCTCGAGCGACGAAAAAGCGAACTTTCCTTCGGCGTCCGTCTGAACCGTCTGGCCCTTCCCTTTCACGTCTTCAGGGAAAAGATCGACCTTTGCACCGGCGATCGGCGTCTTGCCGCTGTTACGAGAAAGCTCAACGGTACCTGTTATCTGATTCGCCTGAGCGACCGCACCCGCCGTAAAGGCAACGGTGATGAATAATAGTGTTAAAAGAGATCTGAGATACATTTTCGGGATTCCTCCGGATATTGCGAAAACCAAGCTCCGATACGATGCGATATCGGTTGATAGGGTTGTTGAAATTATCCCATTTTACATCATTCTGCGGGATGATGTTAAGCCAGGCGAGCGGCTCCGTAATGCCTTTGTACGATCAAAAGGATCGGTTACGATCCGACGCTTTCTATGCCGCTCAGGCCGGTGATATCATCGTCATTCTTTCAAATGGATCACTGCTGCCAATGACTTATAGAGTATTTAATTTTAGTTCCGGTCCGGCGACGATGCCTGTCGAGGTACTTGAAAAAGCCCGAAGCGAGATCACATCGTATCGCGGCACCGGTATGAGCGTGATGGAGCTCAGCCATAGGTCGACGAATTTTATCGAAGTGCTGGAAGCGAGCGAGGCCGCGCTGCGAAGGCTGCTGAATGTACCGCCGAACTACAGAGTACTTTTTATCTCCGGCGGCGCATCGCTACACTTCAGCATGATACCGATGAATCTGCTGACAGCGGGAGGCCTGGCCCAGTATGTGATCACGGGTGCATGGAGCGAAAAGGCACTTGCCGAAGCCAGAAAGATGGGAAATGCTGAAGCGGTATTCTCAACCGAACAGAACGGTTACACCGGCATTCCCCGACCGCAGCAGATCGCATTTAGCGAAGCCGCTGACTACGTGCACTACTGCTCAAATGAAACGATACATGGCGTAGAATTTGACTACGACCTCTACGCGGGTTCGATTCCCGTGATCTGCGACGCCTCGTCTAACGTCCTTTCAAAGCCTATTGACGTTGCCAAATACGGAATGATCTATGCAGGTGCCCAGAAAAACATCGGCCCTAGCGGGTTGACCGTCGTGATTATTCGGGACGATCTGCTTGAGCGGGTTCCTGCCGGTCTGCCGACGCTGCTCGACTATCGCGTCTTTGCGAACGAACGGTCGATGCCTAACACACCAAACACCTGGGGCATTTATCTAATTGGGCTGATCACAGAGTGGCTTGAGAACCAAGGCGGTGTCGAAGGCATCGCAAAGATCAACGAGGGAAAGTCTCGACTTGTCTACAACGCCATCGACAGCAGCGATGGTTTCTATGCCGGACATGCCGAACGTGAGGCACGCTCAAGAATGAACGTAACGTTTCGGCTTCCGACGCAAGAGCTCGAAGCAGAATTCTGCACCGAGGCAGAGGCAGCAGGGATGTCTGGTCTTGCGGGACATCGCTCGGTCGGTGGTTTGCGCGCGTCGATCTATAACGCTTTCCCCATCGAGGGCGTCCGCGTTCTGGTGGATTTTATGAAAGATTTCAGCGATCGAAAGGGTTAAACGATCGCTGCAAGGGTGTCCGAAACTGTCCGGGACATCTTTTCATCATCCGACTCGTTCACGGTCCTCATGTCGAGCAGCGCTTTACCGTCGTGAACACGGGCGATAACGGGAGGCGTTGATCTTCGCAACGCTTCGGCGATCCGATCGGCGCCTATCGAAGAATGTGTCAGGGCTACCGCAAAAGACGCGAACGTTACGTCTGGAGCTGCACCCCCTCCGAGAACTGCGTCCGTCGATCCGACCTCTAAGTTGAAACCGTCGGCAAAGGGTGTTATCCGGGAAAGAAGTGTTTCGGCACGTGCGCGAAGCCGAGCAGGGTCGTAAGAGACCATCTGCAGGACTGGTATCTCATCGACCGCCCGACCTCGTCGAAACGACATAAGCGTTGCCTGAAGAGCCGCGTAGGTTAGCTTATCAACGCGTAGGGCCCTGTATAGCGGATGGCGTCGAATGCGTTCTATCAGATCGCGTTTCCCGACGATAAATCCTGACTGAGGCCCGCCCATCAGCTTGTCCCCGCTGAAGCTTACGATGTCAACGCCGTCAGACAAGGACCGTGTGATAAAAGGCTCATCGCCCAATCCGTAAGGGGCAAGGTTGATCAGGGCCCCGGATCCGGCATCCTCGAAAGAGATCAAACCCCTCCCGGCAGCGAGAGTTGCAAGTTCAGCCGCAGCAGGGGTTTCGGTAAAGCCTTTAACCCTGAAATTCGATGGATGGACGCGAAGGATCATTCCTGTGTTCGAACTTATCGCTCGCTCGTAGTCTGCTAGCTTTGTTCTGTTCGTGGTACCGACCTCTCGCAGTGTGCATCCGGATAGCTCCAAAACTTCGGGGATTCGGAAGTCCCCACCGATCTCGACCAACTCACCTCTCGAGACGATCACATCCTTGCCGGACGCCAGTGCCGACAAAACGAGCAAGGCTGCAGCCGCGCAATTATTAACCACTACTGCCGCCTCTGCTCCCGTTATCGCGCAGATCAATGCATCAATGTTTCCACCGCGCCTGCCACGCTCTCCGGTCGTGAGGTCATATTCGACCGTTGCCGCGCGTGCCGCCATGACGACGGCGTCGATAGCTTGTTGGGAAAGCGGCGCTCGTCCGAGATTTGTGTGAATGATCACCCCGGTCGCATTGATCACTCCCTGGAGTTGGGCCCTATCTTCCTTCTCGAGACGCTGAAGCAGCGACTCACCGCCAAGCGCTACGAGCTGTTCTCGAGTCATCTGTTTGCCGGACAAGAGTTCTTGTCGTTGCTCCCCGATCACTTCTCGCGACCAATCGGTTAGCTTCGACTGGCCAACGGCTTCGGCGATCAACGCTCCAGCATCGGTATTTATTAGATCACTGACCGACGGAAGAGAGCTAAGTTTGGGTTTAGATGATCGAGCCTGTGTAGGATCCATAGGTTCCAATTCTACCGTGTGGCGCGAGAAAAGTGTGGAAATATCCAGTCGATTCTGCTTTACTTAAAGAGGCTACCCCATGTCCTTCGCAAACCCCGCTCTACATTTCAAATTATGGCTACTCCTCCAAACAAGATGTACAATTCGACACCGTCCAGGCTCGAGCAGGCCGCCGCGGTTGATCAGGAACTAAAACGGATCGATGACGCCATCAGAAAGCTGAAGATCGATTTCGACATATTCTTCGCCGGCTCCGTTAAGCGTCCGCCGCTTGAGGCTCGAGCGCGACTCGAATCAAATATCAAACGGATCAGCGATAACCGTACGCTCTCGTTCGCACAGCGTTATCAGCTCAATACGCTTATCTCACGGTTCACCTCTTACCGCGAGCTCTGGCGCCGCACACTCAAAGCGCGTGGCGATGATCTGATCTGAGGCAAGAACTATTGCGGAAACACAAAGGGCGGAACCGTTTACGGTCCGCCCTGTCATTTTGGAATATAGGATCGCAGCTACAGAGTCTGAGATCTAGCCTGCGACCTTCATCACGTTCTCGGCCTGCGGCCCCTTGGGCCCGTTGGTTACTTCAAATTCGACTTCTTGGCCCTGGATAAGAGTCTTATACCCATCGCCCGTGATAGCACTGTAATGGACAAATATGTCCTGCTCGCCGGGTTTCTCTATAAAGCCATAACCCTTAGCGTTGTTAAACCATTTGACCATTCCAATCGTTTTATTCATACTTCGCAACTCCTCCGGATCGCTGGAACCAGCCGATCGTTCTCCTGATTTCAATTTGGGTCGCAATAGAAAAGCGGGCAAATCACGCTGCGTTCACGTCCGGATGTGGCGGACGCGTGCGGGCGGGCGAATCTGAAAAACTCAACGCCGTCCGAGTGGCGTTAGTCCTTAAGATACAGGATTTTACAGAGTGAATTTGCGTATTTTTCGATTGACGAAGTGAATTTACTTATATTTTCGTGCCGTGTCAAGACAAATCTTTCGCAAACATCTGAAAACGTTGCGAAAATTGACATGCAAGGGTCGATGAAAGAAGATTGACGTCGAAAACTCAGAGAAAAGAATGTCGAACGAATACGGAAAAGCCGCACCGCTTTCTTACAACAAATATCTGAAGGTTCGTGAACTCATCGGCCTGCAGGCGACCTTGTCGGATCCCGTTAGCCATGACGAACTGCTCTTCATAATCATCCACCAAACATACGAGTTGTGGTTCAAACAGATCTTGCACGAGGTCGACGGCTGCATTGGCTGGATCACAGAAGGCCGCATGTTTCGCGCCAATCATTCCCTTAGAGGGATCGTCTCGATCGAGCGGATCCTTGTAACACAGATACACGTTCTCGAATCAATGGCCCCGATCGGATTCCTGGAATTCCGCGACAAATTGAACCCCGCGAGCGGATTTCAATCAATGCAATTTCGGGAGTTGGAATTCGCATCCGGGGCAAAGGACGCAAAGATCTTAGACTCGTTCACGGATGACGAGTTCGCATATCGCAGACTTAGCGACAGGTTCAACGGACCGTCTCTTGCGGATGCCTTTTGGGCATTGGTCGAACGGGGCGGTTTACCTTCAACGACGCACGACGAGCGGATCGAAGCAACTGTCGAGATCCTCACTCACCCCGAGAAATATGCAGAGCTCTACAATATGCAGGACCTGCTGATTGAGCACGACGAACTGATAATAGCGTGGCGATATAACCATATCCAGATGGTCGAAAGAATGTTGGGGATGAAGCGGGGCACCGGCGGATCTGAAGGTGTCGGCTACCTGCAAACAACGCTCAGCAAAAAGTTTTTCCCGGAACTGTGGGAAGCGAGGACACATCTAAAGATCGAGGATATTTCTGATGCGCGTATTTGACCGTTTCCTGCCAGCCTTGTTCGTTGTGCTTGTCAGTCTCTTGAGCAGCGGCGTGTCTGCTCAAGAGAGCGAGATCGTCCGGGTGACAATTCTGCATTTAAACGATACGTACCAGTTCACTCCTGTGGATGGCGGGGCACGCGGCGGCCTCGCTCGTGTAATGACGATCCGTAAAAATGCTCTGGCGGAAAATCCGAACACTATTCTGACTCTCGGCGGCGATACGCTTTCACCATCGGTAGAGACCCGCACCTACCGCGGCAAACAGATGATCGACGCCTGGAACATGGTCGGCCTGGATTACAGCGTTTTAGGGAATCATGAGTTCGATATTAAGACCCCGGAGCTTCTGGACAGGATCAAAGAGTCAAAGTTCACGTGGCTCGGAGCGAACGTGATCGATACCAAAACCGGAAAAGCCTTTGCCGACCTACCGCCCTTTGTGATCCGCGAGATCGGCGGGGTCAAGATCGGGATCATTGGATTGCTGCTACCCGAAACACGTGAGACATCATCGATAGAAGCTCATCTGCAGATCAGCGACTTCTGTAAGGTCGCCGGTGAACTGATCCCGAAGATGCGTGCTGCCGGAGCCCAAACTATAGTCGGGCTCACGCATATGTTTATGGCCCAGGACAAAAAGCTCGCGGCGTGTGCCGAGATCGATCTGATCCTGGGCGGACATGAGCATACACTGCTGCAATCATCCGCTAATGGAACGCCGATCTTCAAGATGTGGGCCGACGCTCGTGAGGTAGGTAAGTTTGATCTCTTTATCGACAAGAGATCAGGCAAGCTGACCAGCATGGATTGGGAAGTGATTCCGGTAACTGATCAGATCGCTGATGCACCGGAATTCGCTCCTGTGGTTGCTAAGTATAAAGATCTTCTTGATCAATTGGAGGTCCGTGTTGGAGCTACGGCGGTACCGCTCGATGCGTTGTCCCACTCCGTGCGAACGAAGGAAACGGATATCGGTAATTTCATCGCTGATGCTTATCGAAATGCGGTGGATGCGGACATTGGATTTGTGAACGGCGGGTCGATCCGAGCGGACCTTTCTTATAACCCCGGGCCGTTAACGAAACGCGATGTGCTCTCGATGCTCCCGTTCAATAACCCGATCATAAAGGTCCAGATCACAGGCAAAACACTGCTCGAAATTCTGGAGCATGGTGTCGCCCGCAGCCGCGAGGATAATGAACCGGGAAGATTCCCGCAGGTGTCGGGGCTGAAGTTCACGTTCGACGCAAATAAGCTGCCGGGCCAGAGGATCATCGAAGCCACGGTCGGCGGGAAAAAGGTGACGAACGATGCGATCTATACCGTTGCGACCTCGGACTTTCTAGTTTCTCGCGCAGGTGACGGGTACACTATGTTTGCCGATGGCAAGATCCTACTTCCCGCGGAAAAAGCTCCGAAAGATTCGGAAGTGTTCGAGAAGGCAATAAAGGAATCCCCGAATTCCACCATTTCACCGAAGGTCGAAGGTAGGATCACCCGTCTGAACTAAACAAATTCGGCGAATACTTCGTTTGAATAAAGCATTCCTTTCCGTGTCAGACGCAGACGGCCGTTGGTCCGAGAGACGAGGCCGTCTTCAGTTAACCGTTCGATTGTCTGGTCTATATTACGGCCGAACCTCTCCTGATACTCCGCGACATCGATCCCTTCATTTAGCCTCAGGCCGAGGTAAACGAACTCGGCTGAGAGATCCGCCGTTTCGCGGAACGTTTCTGCTGCTCCAACACCCTCGATCAACCGAACGTAGGCATTCGTGTCTCGCTCGTTTGCAAAGCGCTCGCGGCCGTCGAATGAATGTGCCGAGACGCCAAAACCGAAAACCGGCTCAAGCCGCCAATACTTATTGTTATGACGAGACTCAAATCCGGGCTTCGAAAAGTTTGAGATCTCGTACTGTTGATAGCCGGCTGCCGCCAACCGGTCGAGCATTAGTTCGTACATCTCCGCTGCCAGTTCCGCGTCCGGTAAAGGCCGACGGCCTGAGCGGAGCTGTTCAGCAAGCGGAGTCGCTTCATGGATCTCGAGCAGATACAGCGAAAGGTGTTCGGGAGACATTGCGATCGCTTCATCTAGATTTTGTGACCAGTCGTCGAGGGTTTGATCCGGCAATCCCGCAATAAGATCGAAACTGACATTCTCAAAACCTGCTTCCCGCAGCAGCCAGTAAGTTGTTCGAGCATCGTTCGCATCGTGCCCGCGTGCGAGCAGTTTCAAGTCACGATCGTTAAAAGTTTGCACCCCAAAACTCGCGCGGTTCACCCCGAGATTCCGGTACCGGTCAAGCTTTTCCGCCGTCACGGTTCCCGGATTCATTTCCATCGTGATCTCGAGATCGGCTGCACATTCGAAACTGACCTCGATTGCATTAATGATCCGTTTCAACTGATCTGGACTCAGCAACGATGGAGTACCGCCGCCAAAGTAGATCGTGTCGATTCGGCGAACAGTTTGATCGGCGGCGGATCTTCTAAAGCCTACCTCCGCAATAAGTGCTGCCACGTAACGTTCGACGACTTCATCGCTCCGATAGATATCGGTTGCGAAGTCACAATAAGAACATCGTGACTTACAGAAAGGAATGTGAAGATAAACGCCGGCGGCCATCGCTTACGGTGCCGCACCTACCTGATAGTAGATGCCCGCTCCCGGCCCAAGCGGCAATTCAAACAGAAACCAGACGACCAGGAACAGCGTCCACCCGATAAAGAAGACCATTGAATACGGCATCATCATTGACATGATCGTACCGATCCCTGCCTTCGGATCATATTTCTGTGCGAACGCGACTATCAGCGGGAAATACGACATTAGCGGCGTGATGATATTGCAGACGCTGTCGCCGATGCGGTACGCGGCTTGAGTGAGCTCCGGCGAATAGCCGAGCAGCATCAGCATCGGGACAAAGACCGGCGCCATCACCGCCCACTTTGCTGAAGCCGAACCGATGAACAGATCGAGTACGATCGACAAGATCACGAACGCGACGATGAGCGTCACGCCACTCAGGTTCAAACTGCGTAAGAGCTCTGCTCCCTCGACAGCAAGAATGATCCCGAGGTTGGACCAATTGAAAAACGCAACGAACTGTGCGGCAAAAAATGCGAGTACGAGGTAGACCGACATCGTCCGCATCGCGCCTTCCATCGCGTGGATAATGTCGTCGATCTTTGTAAAACTCCGGGACGCAAAACCATAGACCACGCCCAGTAATACACCGCCGAAGAAAACGAGTGCGATGATGCCCGACAGAAACGGCGAGCGTAGCAGGCTGCCCGTTTTGGCATCACGCAAAAAGCCATCCGCCGGTATCGTCCCCCACAACAGCAACCCGACAAAGATCAGGGCGGTGACGAGAGTGAAATAGAGTCCGCGACGCTCGTTCGCATCTAGTCTGTCCAGCCGTTCAGGCTTTACATCGCCGTGATATTCGCCTAGGCGCGGCACTACGACCTTTTCAGTGATCCAGGTACCGAGGATCGTAACAAGCACGGCGGAGGCGGCCAGGAAATAGTAGTTTGCGGCGGGCGTTACAACATAAGCCGCATCAATGATCCGGGCACCTTCCTGCGTCAGGCCGGCAAGCAATGCGTCCGTGGGGCCAAGCAGTAAGTTGGCACTAAACCCACCCGAGACGCCCGCAAATGCAGCAGCCAAGCCGGCTAACGGATTCCGTCCGACCGCCAGAAAGATCATCGCAGCGAGCGGGATCAATATTACGTAGCCGATGTCGCTCGCCATGTTCGACATTACACCGGCGAAAACGACGACCGCGGTTAACAGTCGCTTTGGCGACGATAGCACCAACACGCGAAGCACCGCGCCGATCAGGCCACTGGCCTCCGCTACGGCAATGCCCATTATTCCGACGAGCACCACGCCCAGCGGGGCAAAGCCTGTGAAATTAGTGACGAGACCGGTCAGGATGCGGTGCAGCCCTGCGACGGTCAACAGGTTCACGGCGGCAACCGTCTCGCCGGTTCCGGGGTGCGTGACAGAAAGGCCGGCCCAAGACACCACGGCTGACAGTACCAATGCCAGGATCGCCAGAATGAAAAACAGGAAGGCGGGATTCGGAATGGCATTGCCGATTCGCTCGACCCGATCAAGAGCGCGAAAATAGAAATTGTTCGGTTTGGTGTTGTCCGGCTCTGCCGGGTTTTGTTCGTTCATTCGATAAAAACCTTTAGCCGGGCAGGGGTGTCCCGATCACGTGAGCTTTTGTGCAAGTGCAGATTCCCAGACCATTTCCAACTCCGTCACAGGAGCTGAAATTATCTCATTGCCATCCACCGAGATACGAAGTATGTCGTCCGTCACCTTGCCTATAACAGCAAAAGGACAATCGCCGGCGAGAGATCGTACTCGTTCCAGATCCTCGGGCGCAAAGCTGATCACGATCCGCGATGGAACTTCACTGAAAAGAAGAGATTCCGCCGACAGCCCGCCGGTTGCCAGCTCGATCGAAGCACCTGCGGCTTCGCGGCCGAGAGATGAAAAGCAGCTTTCAGCGAGGGTTATCGCGAGCCCGCCTTCCGAGCAGTCGTGGGCGGAATGAAGGAGCTCGGCATCGACCATTGCGAGGCACGCTGACTGTATTCGTTTCTCGAGGCCCAGATCGATCGGTGGAAGCGAACCTGTCTCGATCATTTCGGCCGTGTTAGCACCACGGACGGCCGCAAACTCGCTGACGGAAAGCCCATCGCCATTGTTTCCCAACAGAGCGATGATATCGCCATCGTTCTTGAAGCCCTGCGTGATGATCTTACGAGTGTCTTCGATCAGGCCCACCATTCCGATCGTCGGAGTAGGTAGAATGCCGCGACCGTCCGTTTCGTTATAAAAGGAAACGTTTCCGGAAACGACAGGCGTTTCAAATGCCTCACACGCCTCGGCCATTCCGTCGATGACATCCGAGAAAGACTGCATTACTTCGGGCCGCTCAGGCGATGCAAAGTTCAGGCAGTTGGTCACGGCGATCGGCTTCGCACCGACACAAACAACGTTGCGTGCGGCCTCTGCGACTGCATGCTTGGCACCTTCGCGAGCGTTGACGCCGACATACCGGCCGGGTCCGTCGAGACACATCGCTATGGCACGCCGTGTTTCCTTAACGCGGATCACGGCGGCATCAGCACCAGGCAGCACCGCAGTGTTCGTCCTCACCATCGTGTCGTATTGCTCATAAACCCAGTGCTTGGAACAAATATTCGGCGACGAAAGCAGTTGGGTTAATGCATTCGTGAAATCGAAGTCGGCAGGAAGTTTGTCAACCGGATCGGAAATGCGCCCTGTATGAGGAGCCGGGCTTCCGGCCATCGGCCGCTGGTACTTTGGAGCTTCGTCGGTAAGTGCCTGGACCGGCAGATCGGCCTCAAGAACGCCGTTGTGAATGATGCGAAGCCGGTCGCCCTCGACGACCTTGCCGATAACTACCGCGTCGAGGTCCCATTTGTTGAATATCTCGACCAGCTCTTTCTCACGTCCTTTCCGGGCGACGATCAACATTCTTTCCTGCGATTCGGAAAGCAGCATTTCGTAGGCTGTCATTCCGGTCTCGCGTTGCGGCACGAGGGTCAGATCGAGCTCAAGCCCGGTTCCGGCCCTTGCCGCCATCTCCACTGAGGAAGAAGTCAGGCCCGCAGCTCCCATATCCTGTATCCCGGCGATCGCTCCGCTCCGCATCGCCTCGAGACAGGCCTCAAGCAGCAGCTTTTCAAGGAAAGGATCGCCGACCTGAACGGTGGGACGTTTTTCCAATGCCTCTTCGTCAAACTCAGCCGACGCCATAGTGGCACCGTGAATCCCATCGCGGCCGGTCTTCGCACCTACATACAGAACCGGATTCCCGATGCCCTCGGCCTTTCCGAAGAAGATCTGGTCTTTACGGACTATTCCGAGTGCGAACGCATTCACCAGCGGGTTGAGCGAGTAGGACTCGTCGAAGACCACCTCACCGCCGATAGTAGGCACGCCGAAACAGTTTCCATAATGGCCGATCCCCTCGACGCAGCCCTTGAGGATCGATCGATTGCGGTTTCCGTGTTTCGGATCATTGAGCGGGCCGAAACGCAGACTGTTCATCGCCGCGACAGGCCGGGCTCCCATCGTGAACACATCACGCAAGATACCGCCGACGCCCGTAGCTGCGCCCTGAAACGGCTCGATAAACGAAGGGTGATTGTGCGATTCGACCTTGAATGCGACGCACCAGTCATCGCCGATATCGACCACGCCGGCATTCTCGCCGGGCGGAACGATCACACGAGGGCCGCTCGTCGGCAGCCTTTTCAGATGGACCCGAGACGATTTATACGAGCAATGTTCGGACCACATCACGCTGAAAACCCCGAGCTCTGTAAGATTCGGCTCGCGGCCCATGATGGCGACGATGTTCTGGTACTCGTCGGATGTAAGATTGTGCTGCTCGATTACTTCTGGCGTGATCTCAGTCATTAAAAAGCTCGTTCCCCTCTTTTCGTTAAGCATCGCGTCCGAGCTGTGCTGCACACAGCAAACTTCGGTGACTTGTGCAAAACAAAAGAGTTTATGCGGTCAGGCGGCTTTTTTCAAACCGATTCCGATGAACTCTAACGAGCCTCGACGCCAAGAGATCACGCAAGGGCCGGCATGCCGAAAGCTTCCCATTCCTCTTTCGACGGGCCGTAGACTCCTGGGACCGGCAATCCTGCTTGCCGCATCAGCACGGTCATTTGCCCGCGATGGTGTGCCTGGTGCGTGATCACGTAAAAGAGCGTAAGGCCGCGTTCCCAGGTCTCGCCATACATTTCATCTTTCTGGAGCAGTATTTCATCGTTCCAGTTTGCGGTGACCTGTTCGATCAGTGACGCTGCGGCCCGGTCGTAAGCGTCTGCGATCTCTGAGGCTTTTGCCGGGCGAGATGCGTCGTGTGGCGGTGCCTCAACGGTAAGGCCCACCTTTTCGAGCATTTCTCCCAGCTTCTGACAGAGATGCCACGCGAGAAATCCAAGATCGCGTCCTGATTCCGTCACCTTCTGCCCAAGCGAAGCGTCCGTAAGCGACTTCAGTACCTTACCTGTCATTTCGGCTTCATAATCCCAATTTTTTCTGAAATCTCCAATTTTTCTCAACATAGTGGTCTCCTTTCGGTCATAAATGGGGGGTCGTTGCAGCGATGACACTATCACCATCGCGGGTTCCGGTCAAGAACTCAAAACCTGCGATGTTTGTGCCCTCTCGAGGCGGTCACCTGAAACGACGTGGCACAAAATGGCCTGCGCGTGAGCAAGGGCTTGGAAAGCCTGTAACACCGTTTCACGCAAAGACGGCAAGTTCGCAAAGCAGGGCTCGCCTGAGAGGCGGAGTTGAGGAGATCTGATGGCTGAAGCAGGCGTGCAGCAAGGACGTTAAAACGCCCTAGCAATTGTGCGGCCGAACCACGCCCTAAAGGACGTGGCTAATCGCCGATTTCGTCGGTAAGACGGCCCCGCCGCCTGTGGGATCGGGCAACCAAGCCGACGATCTTGGCGCGCTTACAAGATTCGGCTCTTGCGGGCCTTCTAATGCGATCGGGTGGGTTCGTACAACGGTTCCGCGCTTAGGGCGCAAAGAGTAGTAAAGGACCTGCGTTTGATTTCTGATTTGTTGACTTCGCGGCCATTTGCGAGAATCAAAGCTTATGAAAAGGGGCGTCAGTTGGGGTTTTATTATCGGCTTTATACTTACGTTGCTGTTCGTGATCGGCAATGCGCTGGTCTCGTTCAGGGCGGCGAATACGCTGATCGAGAATTACGAACGGGTAGTTCTCAAGCAAAAGTCGATCAGGGCTGTAGAAGAGGTCTTGTCGGCGGTGAAGGATGCGGAAACCGGCCAGCGTGGTTACCTGCTCACAGGTAATACAGTTTTTTTGGAGCCTTATGATTCAGCGCTCCGGACCGTCGGACAGAGCATCGAAACCGCTCGCTCGCTACGCTCTGATGACGCCGAGAGAATGCAGCAGCTGACGCAGCTTGAGGACCTGATCAAGCTGCGGATGGCGACGCTGCAGCTCGTTATCGACGACTATAAGGACGATAGGCAGGTGTCTGAGGAGCGGATCGGTTTCCTCGAAACCGGACGCAAACAAATGGATGACATTCGTCGGCTGGTTGATGATATTAGGCGCGAAGACCAGCGGCGGCTAGAGTTGCGTATCGCCGAAGCCGAGGCGAGCAGCCAGAGTTCGGTCGCGACATTTCTCGCGGCGAACCTTGTCGTGTTGGGGCTAATGATCGCGGTCTACTGGCTGATCAAGAAGGACGTCGCCGCACGTGATGAGGCGGCCGAAGCGCTGCAGAGGGCACATGAGGAACTCGAGGACAAGGTTCGTGAGCGAACCGCTGAGCTTGCTTCGACGAACACCGAGCTGGAGCGAAGCAACCGCGAGCTGCAGGATTTTGCTTTTGTTGCGTCACATGATCTGCAGGAGCCGCTTAGAAAGATACAGGCGTTCGGCGATCGGCTGCGGACGGTACAGGGGCCGAAGTTTGATGACCAAGGCCGCGACTATCTTGAGCGTATGCATAGTGCGGCCGGACGTATGCACACGCTGATAAATGACCTGCTCACGTTCTCGCGGGTGACGACCAAAGCACAGCCTTTCGAAAGCACGGACCTGAACACGATCGCGGACGATGTGCTCAGCGATCTGGAGGTCCGGATCCAGCAGACAGGGGCGACGGTCGATCGCGGCGAGCTGCCGACCATTGATGCAGACCCGATGCAGATGCGGCAGCTGTTTCAGAACATTATCGCGAACGGCCTCAAATTTCAGAGTGAAGGTGTGGCTCCGCATATCAAGATCAAGGCGGAGAAAGTTTCGGAGATGGCCGGATCAGGGCGTCAGGGGCCGTTTTACCGTATAATGTTTAGTGACAATGGAATCGGTTTTGATGAAAAGTATCTTGACCGAATATTCACGCCTTTTCAACGGCTGCATGGCCGCGGAGAGTATGAGGGAACAGGTATCGGCCTGGCGGTCTGCAGAAAGATCGTAGAGCGACATGGCGGTGAGCTGACCGCAGAGAGCACGCCGGGCGAGGGTTCGACATTTTACGCAACGTTGCCGGAAAAGCACGAAAAATCTAGGGGAGTTACCGAATGACAAAAGCAGGACAGCCGATCATTATTCTGATGGCTGATGACGACGCGGACGACCGCATGTTGACAAAGGACGCTCTGGCGGAAAGCCGCGTGCTTAATGAGCTCAAATTCGTTGAGGACGGCGAAGAGCTGATGGAATATCTGACGCGTAAGGGAAAATTCGCCGACCCGGCGACGTCGCCTCGGCCGGGCCTGATCCTTCTCGATCTCAACATGCCGAAAAAGGATGGCCGTGAGGCTCTGAAAGAGATCAAATCAGACCCGGAACTTCGCCGGATCCCGATCGTCGTCATGACAACTTCGAAAGCTGAGGAAGATATCTTCCGAAGCTACGATTTCGGAGCGAGTTCGTTCATTACGAAGCCTGTTACCTTCGACCGCCTGGTCGAATTGATGAAGGCCCTCGGAGATTACTGGGTCGAATTCGTCGAACTTCCCGATTAATGAGCCAAAACGCCCCCCAAAAGGCAGAGAAAGACGCTAAGCTGCGAGTGCTTCTGGTCGAAGACGATGAGGATGACTATATCCTTACTAAGTCGATGCTCACCGAGATGCGTTCCGGCGATTTCCAGCTGGATTGGGTTAGCGATTTCGACGAGGCCCTGCGAGCTGCGGACCCAAACTGTTACGACGTTTGCCTTCTGGATTACCGGCTTGGCGCTCACGACGGCGTTCAGCTCCTGAAAGAGTTACGGGCCCGCGGTTTCTCATGCCCGATGATCCTTCTGACCGGGCAAGGCGACAAAGAGATCGATAATCTGGCGATGAACGCAGGCGCGTCGGACTATCTTGTCAAAGGTACGATGAACGCCGATAACCTTGAGCGTTCGATCCGCTACGCTATTCAGCAAAAGCTGTTTCAGGACGAGCGGGTAAACCACACGCGAGCTGAGGAAGCGAGACATCAGGCAGAGGCAGCGAACAAGGCGAAGGATGAGTTTCTCGCGGTTCTTTCGCATGAACTCAGAACTCCGCTCAATGCGATGCTCGGCTGGATACGATTGCTCAAGACCGAGAAAGACGATCAAGCAGTATACGAACGGGCGATCGAGGCTATCGAGCGCAACGCCGTCTTACAAACAAAGTTCATCGAAGACCTGCTGGACGTGACTCGAATCGTAAATGGCACGCTCAACCTGGAGCTTGCCGAAGTAGATCTCGAATCAGTGATCGATCAATCGATCGATGCGACGCGGCCATCGATGGAGGCCAAATCGATCACATTAGAAAAAGATGTGGAAGCTCCAACAGAAACGATTATTGGTGACGCGGTGCGTCTGCAGCAGGTGTTGAACAATCTGATCTCAAACGCGGTCAAATTCACGCCGGAAGCCGGCACCATCACTGTTTCGGCGCGTTCAGCGGACGGTCATGCTGAATTAAGGGTCGCGGACACCGGTGACGGTATCGACGAAAAATTCCTGCCGCAGGTTTTCGACAGATATCGTCAAGCGAACACCCTGACGACGAACCGAAAGGGCGGGCTGGGGCTGGGGCTTGCCATCGTGAAAAAGATCGTGGAAATGCACGGCGGGACAGTCACCGCCGAAAGCGAGGGGCTCGGGAAGGGCGCGACATTCATCGTGCGGCTGCCTTTCGGCGAGAGAACATCAAAAGACCAAGATGTGTAGGAATATCAAGACACTTTATAATTTCGATCCGCCCGCAACTTCAGACGAAGTGCGGGCGGCTTCGCTTCAGTTCGTGCGAAAGCTTTCGGGTTTCAACAAGCCTTCGAAAGCAAATGAGGAGGCGTTCGAACTCGCGGTCGAACGCGTCTCGGCAGCGGCCCGGGAGATGCTGAATACCTTGGTGACGAACGCGCCGCCGCGGGATCGAGAAGTGGAAGCGGCCAAAGCGAGGGAGCGATCCGCTGCGCGATTCGGATAACACGTCTGCTCAGACCAGGCTATGAACAAGGAATCGATACTGGATCTAATCAGTCGCGGACGAACCGATCTTGTTTTCAATCTGCTGGGCCTTCCTGATTGGAAAGGAGCGCTTAACGAAGGCCCGCATAAACTTATACAGTGGTTGGTTCACTCGTCACTCTTTCGGTGACTCAATGCTGTCCCGGAGGGGGAAACGGGATGGAGCGGAGATTTCTCCGAGACCTTATACTGGATTCCACCAGAGGAAGATCATGAGAGATCGCACGGTAGTACACACCCGGCACGTTTTGGCGGTTCATGACCTGGCGGCCGAGAAAGAACATTACATCGATAAACTAGGATTTGATCACGATTTCAGTGCGCCCGGCTGGGAGTTTCTTTCGTTCGGAGCATTCAAGGTGATGATGGGCGATTGTCCCGACGCACTGCCTGCAATCGAAACGGGCGACCACTCGTACTTCGCTCATGTGCTGGTGGAGAACGTAGACGATGTGTATGGTGAACTACGCGAACGCGGTGCAGAGATCATCATTCCGATAGCGAACAAGCCCTGGGGACTACGAGAATTCAGCGTTGTAACCCCGAACGGCCATCGCCTGACATATGGCCAGCTATTAGTTTAAAACGAAAAGCGACGAGCTACTAGCCCGCCGCTCTTGTCCGAATCGTTTAGGATCCGGTTAGTTATTCGTAACCTCAGTTTTATTATTTATCATAATATCACCCCCAGTGGCGATAGTATCTCACACGCACCCCCGAGGCGGTCAAGCAAATTTTTGTAAAGAAAGCTCTCATCAGCCCATCTCGCTTTCGTCGATGTCGAAGTTCGCGTAGACCTTTTGCACGTCATCGTTATCATCAAGCGCGTCGTAGAGCTTCATCATCGTTTTGGCGTCGCCGCCCTCGAGCTTGATGTAATTTTGCGGGATCATCGAGACCTCGGCGGCCTGCGGTTCGACGCCCGCTGATTTGACGGCTTCGAGAACCTGGTCGAACGCATCGGGTGCCGTAACGATCTCAAAGACGTCGCCGTCGTCCTGCATGTCGTCGGCACCGGCCTCGATCGCGATCTCGAAGAGCTCTTCTTCGCTCTTCGCAGCCTTATCTACCACGATGTAGCCCTTTTTGTCGAACATCCACGCGACCGAGCCTGACTCACCCATGTTGCCGCCGTTCTTCGAGAAGATATGGCGGATCTCGGCGACGGTCCGATTGCGGTTGTCAGTCATCGCCTCAACCATCACGGCCACGCCGTTCGGTCCGTAGCCTTCGTAGGTGACCTCATCGTAGTTGGCGCCTTCGCCCTCGCCCATGCCGCGTTTGATCGCTCGCTCGATCGTGTCGTTCGGCATGTTCTGCGCCTTGGCGTCGGAAACTGCCTTTCGGAGTCGGGCGTTGGAATCGACGTCGCCACTCGCGCCGGTGCGCGTCGCGACGGTGATCTCCTTGATCATCTTGGTGAAGATCTTTCCGCGCTTCGCATCAAGCGCTCCTTTCTTGTGCTTGATCGTGTGCCACTTACTATGTCCTGACATTTAAAGAATTCCTTTGTTTTATTGCGGAGGAAAGAAAAAAAGAATATAGCACGCAGCTTTTGAGGGCGCAAAAACTAACCACATTCATGCACGTCTATGTAATGGATATTCCGAGTGCCTCGAGTACCTGCGCGGCCGTAACGCCGGATACTTGCAGCCGTTTGGTCCTGGAGCTTTCGCCCGAAACGATCTGCACTGCGGACCTGCTTACGCCTAGCCGTTTGGCGATAAGCTTTTGTATCTCGGCATTTGCGGCCCCATCGACAGGCGGCGCACAGACCTTTACTTTCAAGGCGCCGTCGAATTCGCCGACCACCTCAGAACGCGAGGCACGCGGTATCACACGCACGGTGAATTCCACCCCGCCATCCGATTCGTGGATCTCGATCATGCTTAGTTCCTGATCAGCGTCGCCATCACGATCGCCTGCAGAATGAAGACCAATATAAGTACGACCATCGCCGAGATGTCGAACATTCCTATCGGTGGGATGAGCCGCTGCGCTGGGATCAACACTGGGTCCGTGATCTTATGGACGAATGCGAGAAACGAATTGCGGGCAAAGACGAACCATTGCGAAACGAAGCGGATGAGAACGAACAGCACGAATATGCTGAGCAGTCCGTAGAGAATGAAGCCGATCGTCGCTTTCACGTTTCCGCTCGAGATGGCGAGCGAAAGGCCGTCGATGATGAAGAAGGCGCTCTGAATGATCGAGAGCGAAAAGTACGTGACCACAAGGCCGATGAACATCACGACTAGAGGTGCGAGGCGAATATCGACACGGAAATTTGCGAGAAATCTTGCGGCGGGATAAACAAAGCGCTCGGTGATCTTGCGGATCTTAAATCCGAATCGCCCCATCGAGCCGAATGGGTTCGGATCCGCATAATTGAAGATCATTCGCAGGATCATCAGCGTCAGGAACACGAGAAAAAGGCTCCAGACGACCAATGAAACTATCGGATAAACCGTTGTAGAAAGCATCACTTTATTACTGCCGGGCGCCGAAGATCGCAGTGCCGACGCGGACCATGGTCGCACCCTCTTCGATCGCGACCTCGAGATCGTGGCTCATTCCCATCGAAAGATGGCCTCGGCCGCCCGCAAAAGCGCCTTCGTCCGCGAGCCGGTCGCGGATCTCGCGCAAGCGTCGAAAGAACGGGCGCGTCTCTTCAGGGTCTTCTGCGAACGGCGGCAGCACCATCAGGCCGTCGAACCGCAGCCGCGTACTGCGCTTCAGAGCCTCGACGACCATCTGCAAATACGGAACGCCGATCCCGGCTTTTGTCTCCTCGCCTGCAAGATCGACCTGGACCAGAACTGAGAGCGATGCGCGGCCTTCCTCAACACAGATCCGCTCGAGACGATGGATAAGCTCGGGCGAATCGACCGAGTGGATCACGTCAAAAAGCTGAACGGCCTTTCGAACCTTGTTCTTCTGCAGCGTGCCGACAAGGTGCCAGCGTGCGGCATTGCGGCCGATCTCGGCGATCTTGTCCTCTGCCTCCTGCACCTTGTTTTCGCCGATGGACGTTATACCGCAATCGAGGGCGGCCTTGACCACTTTCGCAGGATGTTTCTTCGTCACGGCGACCAGGTCGATCTCCTTGACGTCGCGGCCGGCACGCTTGGCAGCCATAGTGATCCGCCGTCGGACCTGTTTCAGATTCGCTTTTACGTCGATCGGCATTGTCTCGACTATAGCAAAAGTCGCCGCCAATCTTGAATTTCCCCTATCGAATTAGTATTCTCAATGTTCGCCCAAATGCGGACGTGGCGGAACTGGTAGACGCGCAGGTCTCAGAAGCCTGTTCCCGCAAGGGAGTGGAAGTTCGATTCTTCTCGTCCGCACCAAACTTACCGAGTCTTTACGTTTCTAAACACTCAACTCTCAACAAAATGCTTTACGGTGGCAAAGTGGTGCTGATCAGCAACACTTTGCCATTTTACGGCCCGACGCACTATTTCGAAGGACCGTCGCTTATTTCGCCAGTGATAAACGATATCTTCATTGCGGAAAAGGGTATTGACGTTTTCCGAGTTAGGGAATACTATGGCGATAGATGGTCACGGAGACCATCTTAAAAACTGTAAACACACGGAGTGTTAGATATGTACAAGTACCGACTTACGGTCGTCATCGGACGATTCCAGCCTTTCCATTTAATCCATTTACAACTGATTCAGAAAGCTCTTGGGCTTGGAGAAAAGACTCTGGTAATTCTAGGGTCCGCAAAACGCGCGCCTAACATCAAGAACCCTTTCACGCCCGCTCAGCGGGAGCAAATGATCCGGGAGTGCTTCAGCGATGAGGAGAACGCCCGGGTCACTTTCCAACCGCTGCGCGACTATCCATACAACGAGAACAATTGGATCTCAGAAGTCCAGAATCTCGTCCGGAATGAGCAGGAGGGCATTCTGGATGATTCGGGTGTCGAGTTCGACCCGGTTCGGCATAACATTCTCCTTGGACAGGTGAAGACCGCATTGGTGGGACATTACAAGGATTCTAGTAGCTACTATCTAAGAGTTTTCCCACAATGGTCGTTCGAGGAGATCCATACTGACCGAACTCTATCGAACAATATCGGAGGCACCGACATTCGGGCGCGCCTTTTCACGGGCAGCAAGGGCATCGCAGAGATGCTCCCCGCACCGGTGAAAGATTTTCTTCGCGAGTGGCGCAAGACGAATGACTTCGAAGCTTTAAAGAAGGAGTACGAATACGTCTCGGCTTACAAAGAGAAGTCTAAGTTCGTCGGTTTCAATTACGCTCCTACGTTCGTGACGACGGATGCTGTGGTCGTCGCCCGTGGTCATGTATTGCTCGTCCGGAGAGGTCACCAGCCGGGCTTAGGCCAACTGGCGCTACCCGGCGGTTTTCTCGCTCAAGGGATGCGGCTAAAAGAGAACTGTATTAAGGAACTGCGTGAGGAGACCCGCATTAACATCCAGGCGGAGACCTTGCGGCGAGCACTCAAGGCCAGTGAGGTTTTCGACGACGTTGACCGCAGCCAGCGAGGCCGCACCATAACACACGCGTTCCACTTCGAACTGTTCCCGCGGCTCGAGGACGGCCTGCCGCTGGTGAAAGGAGGTGACGACGCGGCACACGCGTTCTGGCTTCCTATCTCGGCCCTCGGCGATGTCGAGCACGAATTCTTCGAAGACCACTACGACATCATTAAGTTTTTCCTCGACGCTGCACGCGGCGAGTAGATGAGCATTCGGGTCTCAGGGAGAGACCCGTCTTTTTGAGTTTCACAGGGAGTGAAAAACCATCATGAGAAAGAACAGAATTTTGGACACCGACTCGTACAAGACGAGCCACTACCTACAATATCCGCCCGACACGCGGCGCGTGTTCTCGTACCTCGAATCGAGGGGCAACGAGCGCAACTGGCAAAGTTGCCTATTCTTCGGACTCCAGTACATCCTGAAAGAGTATTTCCAAGAGCCTATATCGTATGACGAGTTCTACGAAGCCGCCGCCATCGTGCCTAAGCACGGCGTCCCGTTCAATGAAGCAGGCTGGAAGAGCCTGATCGAGAAGTATCACGGCCGGCTTCCATTGCGCATCAGATCCGTTCCGGAAGGAACTATCGTGCCGCTACATAACGCACTGATGACGGTCGAAAATACCGACCCGGAATTCTTCTGGCTCACCAGCTACTTCGAGACACAGTTGATGCGGTTGTGGTACCCGATAACGGTCGCCACACAGAGCTACTACCTCAAGAAGCTGATTTACAGCTACTTGGAGAAGACAGCCGACGACCCGGCGAACGAGATCCTCTTCAAGCTGCACGACTTTGGTTCGCGGGGCGTATCAAGCATGGAGTCGGCGGCGATCGGTGGAGCCGCACACCTCGTAAATTTCCGCGGTACCGACACGATCGTCGCGATGCGGATGTTGCGGAATTTCTACAACCACGAAATCTCCGCCTACTCGATACCGGCGGCCGAGCACAGCACAATGACGAGTTGGGGCAAAGACCATGAGGTCGATGCTTACCGCAACATGCTGAACCAGTACGCTCAGCCCGGCGCCCTCATCGCGGTGGTCTCCGACAGTTGGGACATTTACAATGCCGTCGCGAACATTTGGGGCGATTCTCTGCGACAGAACATTATCGACAGCGGAGCCACGGTGGTTATTCGACCGGACAGCGGCGACCCGCAACAGGTCGTTTCAAAAGTGACGAACCTTCTCGCCGAAAAGTTCGGAACGACGACCAACACGAAAGGCTACAAGGTCTTGAAGAACGTCCGCGTCATCCAAGGCGACGGCGTGAATCCGGAGTCCATTGAGGCGATTCTGGTCTCGCTGGAGAAGCAAGGCTATTCGGCAACCAACATCGCGTTCGGGATGGGCGGTGCCTTGCTCCAGAAAGTTGACCGCGACACACTGAAGTTTGCATTCAAGTGCTCTGCCGTGATGAGGAACGGTGAGTGGCAGGACGTCTACAAAGACCCTGTTACGGATGCAGGCAAACGCTCGAAGCGAGGACGCCTGGATCTGATAAAGCACGATGCCGCAAGCGGTACTCGCACCTACGAGACGATCAGACTCGAGGAGGTGCAGCGCGGCGGTTCGGACTCGTTCTCCACGGCAATGCAAACCGTCTTCCAAGACGGGGAGATCTACTACTCGGCGGACGAGTCGCTGGAAACTATTCGCCACCGGGCTTCGATGGAGTTTATGCCAATTACCGTTTCTGCTTGAAGATTTTCCGTGGCCGCTTCACACATATGCGGGTCAGGGAGATTCGAAGGACCGACCGGCTCGTCTCTCTGACCTCATTCAGGCATTTTCATTAATTCCGCTACCATAGTGGCAATGGGCATTCTCGAATGGATGGCGTTCGCAGGCGCACTGCTGCTGGTGATGGCGCTGTCGTCGGCGTATATCAGGCGGCTGCCTATCACGACCTCAGCGCTATATCTTGCCCTGGGCGTTCTGGTCGGTCCGGTTGGCCTCGGGCTGGTCGCGATCGATTTCGTTGAATGGAAGTTTTGGTGGGAGCATCTTACCGAGTTTGCCGTTATCGTCTCGCTTTTTGTTGGCGGATTAAAGCTCCGGCTTCCGCTCGGCGAGCCGGCGTGGCGTGCGGCCTATCGACTTGCCGGGCCGGTGATGGTCGCCTCGATCTGCGGTGTTGCAGCCGTGTCCCATTATTTGTTTGAGATCCCTTGGCCGGCGGCCTTTTTGTTGGGAGCGGTCTTGGCGCCGACGGATCCTGTTCTCGCAGGGCTTGTTTCGGTAGACAACGCGGCTGATCGCGATCGGATGCGATACGGCCTGTCGGGCGAGGCCGGATTTAATGATGGTGCGGCATTCCCGTTCGTCATCTTTGCACTGCTGTGGCTCGAGTACGACCGGCTCGGCGGTTGGGTCGGTAGCTGGGCACTTCATCGGCTCGTTTGGGCGGTGCCTGTCGGATTGCTCCTGGGATACTTGCTTGGCAAAGGCGTCGGACGCCTGGCTATCTGGCTAAGAAGTAAGCACCGTGAAACCGAGGCGCCGAATGACCTTCTTGCACTCGCCTTAATTCTACTGGCTTATGTCGGCGCGGAATGGATCGGAGCCTGGGGATTTCTCGCGGCATTCGCAGCCGGCCTTGGGTTCAGACACGCTGAGGTAGACGTTTCGAGGGAGCATCCGGTTGACAGAAAAGATCGAAAGAAGGATCAAGGCGAAGATGACGACACGGGAGAACTTCCAGCCGAAGATATCGTCGCAAAAGGTGTCTCGGAAGACGATCTTGAAAACCCCGCGATAGCCAGCGGCGTCGTGGTGTCCGAGGTGGTCTCTTTCGGCAATACGGCCGAACGGATGCTCGAGGTGCTGATGGTCATCTTGGTCGGTGTGTGTCTTGCGTTCTATTGGGATTGGCGTGCAGTTCCATTGGCCCTTGCGCTGTTCTTTGTGATCAGGCCGGTGGCGGTAATGATCTTTTTGCTGCGGTCGCCGACGGCGCGTTTTCAGCGGCTGATGATGGCATGGTTCGGTATTCGCGGTTTAGGCAGCCTTTACTACTTGAGTTATGCGCTTAACCACGGCCTGCAGGATAATGTTTCAGACCTTGTGGGCCTGACGCTCTCGGTCGTTGCCCTGAGCATTCTGCTTCATGGAATTAGCAGCCAACCGCTGCTTAACATCTACGAGAAAATGGTAGAGCGGACAAACCCGGATAGCTGATGAAGTCGATGATCGAGGAAAAACATAACGCGCGAACCGAGTTTATATCAGCCCTAAAGGCGAATCAGGATGCCTTTGGGATCGGTCTCACGAGCGAACAATGCGAGCGGCTAGCGGACTATCACGGGTTGATCCTCGAGAATAACGCTTTGCTTCATCTAGTCGGGCCGGCGGCGCCTGAGGAATTTGCCGTGCGGCACGTTCTCGAATCGTTAACGCTGCTGAAGCATCTTCCGTCTGACGCCTGCATTGCCGATGTGGGGACAGGAGCCGGACTGCCGCTGATACCTTGTCTTTTGGTTCGGCCGGGACTGCACGGTTCTTTGATCGAATCGAAGGAAAAGAAGGCGGCCTTCTTGCGAACCGTTGTTTCCCATTTCGCTCTCGAAGAACGAACGTCCGTGATCAACAAGCAGTTTTCCGAGGTGCCTCGCCCAAATGTCTCATATGTGACTTGCAGGGCACTGGACAGGTTCACTCAAAAGCTACCCGCACTGACAAAGTGGTCGGGTAGATCGACAATGCTGCTATTCGGCGGGCCTTCGCTGCGTGAGGCATTGCAGCTCCGCGGGATGAAGTATACCGAAGAACTGATGCCGCTTTCTGAACAGAGGTACTTATTTATAACCGGTAAATGAACGCGGAGATCCTATTAAATGCTCTGATCGCCACCGCGATCGCCGGCTTTGCCGCGACCTCGATCGGTGCGATACCTGCGTTCTTTCTCAGACGGCTCAATGAAAAACTGAATAACAACCTTTTGAGCTTTGCCGCGGGCGTAATGCTCGCCGCCACGGTTTTTTCGCTTCTGCTGCCGGGCATCGAGAACGCGAGGGGCCAAGGCTATTCGAATACGAACTCAGTGCTATGGGCGATCTTCTTTCTGTTTCTGGGCGGGTTCGCGATCTGGGGCATCAATGAACTAGTTCCGCACGAGCACTTTGAGAAAGGGCATGACGGCATCATCGATGCGGGCAAACTTCGCAAGATCTGGTTATTCGTCATCGCCATCGCGATACATAATTTTCCCGAAGGACTGGCGGTCGGTGTCGCGAACGGAACGGGTGAGTTTGGGTCGGGCCTCGGTGCGACGCTAGGTATCGGCCTGCAAAACTTGCCTGAGGGACTATCGGTTGCGATCGCACTGCAGTCGCAGGGATATTCCTCACGCTACGCGTTTGGCGTGACGGCGTTGACAGGATTGGTCGAGGTATTCGGCGGGCTTATCGGTGCGTCGGTGCTGATGGTGTCAGGTGCGATACTGCCTTGGGCGCTGGCGTTCTCTGCCGGCGCAATGCTGTTCATTGTAAGCGACGAGATCATCCCGGAAACGCATCGCCCGGGATTTGAGAACGGTGCTACGTTCTCTCTCTTCGTCGGGTTTGGCCTGATGACGTTTCTCGATGCTGCTATCCATTAACGCAGCCGCGATTCCAGATCGTATTCGCGTAACCGGCGATAGAGGGTAGACGGCGAGATGCCCAGCAGCTCAGCAGTCTTCCCGCGATGCCATCCTGTTTTCTCCAGGGCTCCAAGGATCTGCTGGCGTTCCACGTCGCGAAGATTCGACGAAGACGAGTTCATAAACGATCCGACGCTCGACGAGTCGGCTCCGTTGTAACTGACAGATACCCGAGGTGCCTCAGCACGACTTAATACTTCAGGAGGCAGCTCTTTCACCGTGATGCGGCCGTGGTCGGCGAGCAGTGCTGCACGCTCAAGGCAATTCCTCAGCTGACGCACGTTTCCGCTCCATTGATATTCCGCCAGAGCTTCGAGTGCCGGTTCCGTGATCACCGGCGGATTCGCCCCGCCGACCTGCTGCAGCAGATAGTGTGCAAGCGGTTCGATGTCTTCCTTACGCTCACGAAGCGGCGGTATATGGATCGAGAAACTGTTGATGCGATACAATAGGTCATTTCGGAAACGCCCCTCTGATATCGCCTGTGCGGGATCGCGGTTGGTCGCGGCCACGAGACGCACGTCAACCTCAACCTTCTTCACACCACCGACGCGAAAGAACGAGCGAGTCTCCAGCGCCCGAAGCAGCTTGGACTGCAGCTGCGGCGGCATTTCCATGATCTCGTCGAGAAAAAGCGTTCCGCCGTCGGCGAGCTCGAGCAGGCCTAGCTTACGTGTTCTTGCCCCTGAGAAGGCTCCGGCTTCGTAACCGAAGAGTTCGGACTCAAGGAGCGTGTCCTGCAGAGCCGCACAGTTGAGATCTATAAATGCCTTTCCTGCACGGGGGCTGAAACGATGGATCGCCTGGGCAACCAGCTCTTTTCCGGTGCCCGATTCGCCCGTTATAAGTACAGACGTCTCGGACGGAGCAACGCGGTGCACTAGCCGGAGAACTTCTTTCATCTGCGGCGATTCGGAAACGATATCAGGTGACGAACTGGTTGAGCGGGCAAGCTGTGCCCGGAGTCTCTGGTTATCGACCTTGAGGTCCTTCTTCTCCGCCGCTTGAGCTACCAGTGCTGCCAGTTCGGCGATCCGATAGGGTTTGGTCAGATAATCATAGGATCCAAGCTTCATTGCCTCGATGGCGGTCTCGACGGTTCCCTGGCCCGTGAGCATTATCACCTCCGGCGGGTTGTGGATCTTGTCGCGGATACGGCGAAGCAGAGCCATGCCGTCCAGCCGGGGCATGTTGATATCGCAAAGCAGTACGTCGAAATCGCGCGCCTCAAGCAGTTCCCACGCGGCCTGGCCGTCGGCCGCTGTTTCGACCTCATGGCCCTTGCGTACCATCTCCTTTTGGATCACCATCCGGAGATTCTTTTCGTCGTCAACTACGAGGAGTTTTGCCATAAGTTTTGATCCGATCGGGCTGTATGCCCGGTATCATTCGGTGATCGGGAGCAGGATCGTAAAGGTCGTGCCCTTTCCGGGATTCGAGCGGACGCTAAGCCGGCCGCTGTGGTCGGTGATGATCCCGTAGCAGACCGCGAGGCCAAGGCCGGTGCCTTTACCCACCTCTTTGGTGGTGAAAAAGGGTTCAAAGATCTTTGACAGGTCTTCAGGGGGAATTCCGATGCCCGTATCCTGGACCTCGATGGCAAGCCGCTTGCTGTCTGCCGAAGCCCGGAACGTAAGGGTGCCGCCGTCGGGCATTGCGTCGATGGCATTGGTCGCGAGGGCGATGATCGCTTGCTGAATGTGACCGCCGTCAGCGTTCACCAGCGGCAGACCCGGTTGGATCTCGATCACCATCTCGACAGCGTTCCCGCGGTTCTGGTGCGATATTAGGTTTGCTGACGAACGGATCAGGTCGGCAATATCTATCGGATGGCGGTCACCGGTTCGCAGGCGGCTAAAATCCAGCAGGCCGGTGGTGATGGATTTGCAGCGAAAGGCCTCATTCTTGATCAAGCCGAGATATTCGGTCAGGTCATCTTCGGCCTCGGAGCCCGCGAACGAACCTTCTTCCAGCCGGTGCTCGAGAGCTTCGGCACATGCTGAGATCGTCGCGAGTGGATTGTTGATCTCATGCACAACGCCGGCAGCAAGCCTGCCGACCGCAGCGAGCTTTTCTGCACGGCCGACGGCATGCATCGCCTCGACTCGGATCGTTACGTCTTCGCCCACGGTGATCACATGTGTAACTTCGCCGGTGTCGCTGTCTATCATCGGGACCTTGCTGACGAGCCAGTGCTGCGTAGAACCGTCATCGGCCAGCGTTCGCTGTTCGATACGCTCGATCTTGCCGGTACGGAACGCCCGTTCGAATTCATCCCTGACACGGCCCTCGGGATATCGGGCGAGGACCTGAAAAACGTCGCGCCCAATAGCGGCATCACGCGGAATGCCCTGCGAACCGATCTCGCGGTGGCGATTCCAGGTGACGATACGATAATCGCGGTCCACAACATAAAGCGAGACCGGCAGCGCATCGAGTACAGATTCCGTAAAACGGCGGTGCTCCTCGCGTGCGCGGCTGATCGAATTATTGATCGCGGTCTCATAGTGTGCTGAGAGGTTTACGCTCATTGCGGCCATTTGCGTCGCCGCTTCGATGAGACTGCCTTTCGCTTCGGTAAAATCGCCGGCTTGAGCGAAGCCGACGACTATTAGCCCCTTGATAACGCCGTTGATGTGCAGCGGCGAAACATATTCCAGCAAATTTCCGGATGTCGTCAGCAAGAACTTGTCCGGGTTTTCCTCAGCGTAGCCGACCTGCGGCGGGAGAACTTCCATCCATTTCTCGAAGCGTGATCGATCGAGAAAGTCTCGGTCCAGCTCGCCTCGCTCATCAAACCCGCATGTTACGACGCCGATATTCTCAAGCTCGGCAATGAAGGCACAAGACGTGGCCGAGACACCGCCCTGGATCGCGCTTGCTACACGCAATGCGACCTTTCGCGGGTGGACCATAAAGAGAAGGCTCCGGCCGAGTTCAGAAATAAATTTCAGTTCGGTAGAGGGTTCCTGTTTTTGGCCTACGTGAGGAAATGGCTTGATAGATCGCCTGGATGCGACGTTTGATGACATTTCGAGTTACAACTAAACGCGAGAACGGTCTGTAAGAATTGGCATCTAACGGGAAAGGTAGGACCGGGGCAGAATTGCGGAAGCAACCTCGGGTTCCGTGGAATATTAAACGCTTTTTAACACCGTTTGTCAATCAATTTGACGGAAAGTTGTTGACTCTGGTCTCGATTCACTTAGAATCACAGTTGAACTTGATGAGATATTTGCTTCGCAAACTTTATGCGTTCGCGTTTTTTGGACTGTTCTTTAGTCTTGCGGCGATCGCGGTCTCTTCGCAGGTCGTTGTGGACAAGACCGTCGCGACCGTTTCCGATGGGTTGAGGACCGAATTGATCACGCTTTCGGACCTGAAATGGCAGCTTGCTCTGCAGCCCGGGAAGCCGGTCGATCCGCCAACTCAGGCTGATCTCGAAGAGACACTCCAGCGCGTTATCGACCAGCGGATATTCCTGCTCGAGGCCGAGCGGCTGCCCAGGAACGCACCGACGGACACAGAGATCGCGGCCGAGATCGCAAAGCTGCTGACATATTTTCCGTCAACGGCCGAGTTTGAGCGTCGCCTCCGTGCGGTCGGTTTTACTTCGATAAGCGATGATAACTTTGAGCGTATAGTCGCCCAGCGACTGGCAATAGAAAAATACCTCGATTTTCGATTCCGGTCCTTTGTCGTCATCACTCGTACGGACGAATCGGAGTATTACGATAATTACTACGTTCCGGAATTTCGCAGGAATAATCCGGGCCGCGTTGTGCCCCAAATAGATGCAGCCCGAGCTGACATAAACGCGCGTCTCAGAGAGGAAAGTGTCGCTGAAAATATCGAGACGTTCCTTGACGATGCACGGCGACGCGTCGAGATCGTAACGTTGAGCGATATCGGAAACTAACGCCGTTTAGCGGCTCTGAACCATTAACCAAGTAGATCCGTGTGATAGTGATCCCCCGAGCCGCTTTTATACTGATGGTGCTTTTAGCCGGCATTTCTGTGCCGGACAAGCCTGCCTGGAACAACGTTACGGCCGCCGCGCCCGCCAGTATTTCAAAACCGGTATCGCAAAAGGCTGCGGCTGCGGCGCGCTCAGCCGCGGCGAGGGAGCTTGGCGAGGAAAGCCGAGCGAAGCCTGGAATTGATCCTGCAAGCTCGCCGATAATGTTCGGACGGACAACGCCGACCGATGCTCGAACTGCAGATGCCCGCGACTCTCTCATACCGCAAAGCGTTTTTGGATCGCTGCCGATGCCCCTGCCAGATCTGTCGGTCGACGGACTGATCAATTTCGACAATGTGGACGCTTACGGCCTGCTTTTTCTGCCGCCGGATATGACGGGCGACATCGGTCCGGGCCATTACGTGCAAGCCGTGAACGCCCTGTTTCGGGTGTACGACCGCTCAGGCGTTCCGCAAACACAGCCGATAAGGCTTAACAAGCTTTTTGAACCGCTTGGCACGCTATGCTCAGTGCGTTACGACGGACTTCCGAATGTTCTTTATGACCCGCTTGCCGATAGATGGCTTATCAGCCAGACGTGTTCCAACTTTCCGCCGTTTCGCCAGCTGATCGCGATCTCAGTGACCGGCGATCCGGGCGGTGAGTACCATCTTTACGAATTCGTAATGCCGAACGTCAGGCTAAATGACTTTCCGAAGTTTGGCGTGTGGCCGGACGGCTACTATATGTCCACTGACGAATTCCTCGGATCGGACTATTACGGAAGCGGCATGTTCGCGTTCGATAGAGCGAAGATGCTCGCCGGAGATCCGACGGCCGGATACATATATTTCAGCCGGCCTGATCCGGTCGCGATCCGTCGCCGCGGAATGCTGCCATCGGATCTTGACGGCCTTCGTCCTCCGCCCGAGGGCACGCCAAATATCTTTGTGTCGTACACTGCGACCGAATACGGTGATCCTGCGGACGCTCTGCGTGTTTTCGACTTTAGAGCAGATTTCGCCGAGCCGGAGCGTTCGACGTTCATCGAGCGGCAGGAAAGCCCGATCGCGGTCGCTGCGTTCGACCCGACCAGCCCGGACGGACGTGCAGATATCGCACAGCCGTGGCCCGGCGAACGTCTTGATTCGCAGAGCGATCGTCTAAATCATCGCCTTGCTTATCGCAATCACGGCACTCACGAATCGCTTGTGACAAATCAGACCGTCCGTATGACAGCGGTCGACCAAGTCTACCGGGCAGGCGTTCGAGTCTATGAGCTGCGCCGAAGCGGCGGGCAATTCACCGTGCACGAGCAGGCGACGCTCGGCAACGGCCACGAATCACGGTGGATCGCGTCCGCGGCCCAGGACCATCGGTCGAATCTAGCCGTTCAGTACAACCATGTGACAGACGAGAAAGAACCGTCGGTCTTGTATTCCGGACGCCTCGCGGCAGACGCGCCCGGGGAATTTCGCCCGGAAGCGCATTTGGTCGAGGGAACCGGTGTTCAAAGGGCTTTCGGCTGGCGATGGGGCGAATACAGTGGGATGAGCGTTGATCCGGTGGACGACTGCACGTTCTGGATGACGAACGCCTATTATACGCAGGAGAGCGAAGAGCAGAGCGAGTTTACATGGCTGACCCGCATCGGAAATTTTAAATTTCCGGAATGCGACGCTGCACCGAGATCAACATTCCGTGGGAACGTTACGAATGCCTCAAACGGCGACGCGGTCGAAAACGCCGCCATCACGCTCGGAGCGATGGACCGACACACTTCACCTGCCGGATCATTCGGTCCGCTCCTGACATTGCCAGGCTCTTATCCGCTTACCGTTAGTGCACACGGGTACAGGACGCTTACAGGTTCGATCACGCTCGCCGCGAACGAAGACCGGGTCGAGACTTATCAACTTGAACCGATCCCTGTGGCGGTGGTATTTGAAAACTCGCTCACTGCCGAGAGCTGCACGATAAATTCCGTTCCCGAACCGGGCGAAACGGTCACGATGGCGATCTCGCTGCGAAATAGCGGTGCACGCGACGCGGGTGACCTAACGGCACGCGTCTTGGACGGATCGGGCGTGATACTTCCAGGGCCGATCCAGCACTTTGGTGCGGTTCCGGCCGGCGGGCCGCCAATAACTCGTGAATTCACTTTTACGATTGATCCGCGTACCGCGTGCGGCGAACTTATTACTCTGCGGCTTGAGATCAGAGACGGCAGCGACCTGCTGGAAATATTGCAGATCCCGCTGCGTACCGGAACGCGATCCGTTGCCTTTCGTGAGAATTTCGATCAGGTAACCGCTCCGGCACTGCCTGCGGGTTGGAGCACATCGAGCAGCCCGAATCATCAGCTCTGGCGAACCGCTACCGCCAGAACGACCTCAGGCAATAACGCGGTCTTTTCGCCTGCACCGCTGCAGCGTGGTGTTAATGAGCTTGAGTCGCCTCCATTTGAGATCACAACTGACGACGCCGAGCTGTCGTTTTCGAACTGGTACGAGATAGAGAGCACTTTTCTGCGCAATCGGCTCTACGACGGTTCTGTACTCGAGATAAAGATCGGCTCAACGCGCTGGCAAGACATTATCGACGCCGGCGGTCGTTTCATAACGGGCGGATACGACGGGATGATCGATGCGTGCTGCAGCAACCCGCTGGCGAGAAGGTTCGGGTGGTCCGGGCGAAGCGGGATCGAGCAGACGCCCATTTTCATTGAGTCGGCCGTCAAACTTCCCGCTGCCGCTAAAGGGAGAACAGTGCGGCTCAGGTGGCGGATCGGCACCGATATCGGCGGCTTTCGTGAGGGACAGTATATCGATGACATTCGCGTCACCGATGGTTATGAATGTTCGTGCCTGGTAACGAGCAAGATCGCTGCCCCATACGACTTTGACGGTGACGGCCGCACCGATCTTTCGCTTTTCGATCACAACGATGCGCCGGAGCGTCCTGATGTGCGTATCTTTAGAAGCTCCGACCAGACGCTTTCGGCGGCGAGCTTTGGAAGCAGCGGCGATATGCCCGTTTACGCGGATCACGACGGCGACGGACGTGCGGACCTATCTATCTTTCGTCCGTCAGAAGGTACCTGGTACGTCGTGGGAAGTTCGAACGGAGCCCTAAACGTTTCGCGATTCGGTTTATCAGGCGATATTCCAGTGGCCACCGACTACGATGGCGACGGACGTGATGATATCGCGGTATATCGTCCGTCAACGGGCGTCTGGTATCTGCTGCGTTCTTCGGCCGGGCTTGCATCCGTCACATTCGGGGTTGCTGGCGACATTCCGATCCCGGCTGATCACGACGGCGATAGGCAGGCTGACGTTGCGATATTCCGTCCGGGTTCGGGCGAATGGTATATTGTCGGCTCTCGCGGCGGTGAGGTGCGGTATGCACGTTTCGGACAGGCGGGAGATATACCTGTTGCGGGCGATTTCGACGGGGACCGCACGGCCGATCTCGCGGTCTTCCGTCCCGCAGAGGCGACCTGGTACATCCTTCGCTCAAGTTACGGTTTCGTGCAGGTGCCGTTTGGGGCTCAGGGAGATATTCCGGTCGAGGGTGACTTCGACGGTGACGGCAAGGCTGACATCGGCGTGTTCCGGCCATCAGATCAAACCTGGTTTTATATACAAAGTAAGAACGGCGAGGTCCGAGGGGCTCAATTCGGCCAAGCCGGCGAGCTGCCGATCCCGGGCCGCATGATACCGTGATCGCTTCTTGACGTCGGCATTCCCGACATTTATCATTCAAAGTTCCAAGCCGGAGTGGCGAAATTGGTATACGCACCAGACTCAAAATCTGGCGGGCTTAACGCCCATGTCGGTTCGAGTCCGACCTCCGGCACCAAAGATCAACAGAAGCGGGTGGCGTTATTTACGGCCGCTTTTGCTTTTTGGCACCGAAGACTGTGTTTTAACGGATCTGACACGGTTTCACGCTCTAACTTTCTGCTAAGATGGTCATTTGTTACGTGACAAATCTCTTTTGTTACGTGACTTTTCTAATTTGTTAGCGCACTTTTCTAATTTGTTAGCGCACTTTTGTAATTTGTCAGGAGACTTTTGTAATTTGTCACGAGACATATGTAATTTGTCACGAGACATTTCTAATTTGTTAGCGCACTTTTCTAATTTGTCACGTGACATTTGTCTTTTGTCACGTAACATTGCACTCGATTCTGGCGGTCTAAACCACTTGTTAGAGCGACCGGCCAACTGACGATGGACCGGAAGATCGCTGCTCCCACGACCAAACAAAAAGAAAAAGGCCGCCGGATCATCTCCGGACGGCCATTCTATTTTGAGCGCTGCAGGCGTTAACGGCGATAGTCGGAAACTTCACCCGTCGCCTGGTTATACGTGCGGATCCCATTACCGGCACGCGATACGGTAGACGTGATGCCATCGATCGTGATGGTGCCGTTGTAATAGGTACCGAACGAGGTTCTGCCCTGATTGAACAAGGTAATTCGTCCGTCGTTCTCGATCACCATTCGACGAGCGGGGCCGCCGGTCCAATACCAGGTTCCACGTGCCCAGCTTGGCGGCCGGCTAATGTTGCCTCCACCGCCTCCACCGCCGATGCCCGTATCGTTACGCGAATAATCCGAGATCTCTCCTGTTGCGGAATTGATCGTGCGGATGTTGCTGCCGTTTCGCTGTACGGTCGAGCTGATGCCATCGACGAATATTGTTCCGCGATTATACGTGCCGTAAGATGTGCGACCCTGGTTATACAGAGTTACGCGTCCATTCGAAGCGATATTCATCGTGCGGCCGTAGCCCTGGATCCAATACCATGTTCCCTGTGCCCATGCCGGAGGCCGTGTGGCTGTTCCGCCGCCCGGAGGAAACACGCCGCCGCCGCTGCCGGGTCCGCCTGTCCATCCGCCGCCGGCAATACCGGGAAGATCGTACGTGTCCGCCAGGGTATTGATGTCCTGACGAAGCTGATTCCACTGCCTCTCGATATTACGGCGGAAAAGGATGGCGTTCATCGTAACGTTCAGCGGCTGTGCGTTGGATACGAGTGCCTGCACCTGCGAACGGCTTTCCCACCAGTTGTTATTGCTATTAAACCGGCTGCGAAGCCGATCCGTCGCATTTTCGAATGCCTCGACCTGTCGTCGATAAGTATTCTTTTGACTGTTGTTCAGATTACTGCGGTTCAGTTCACGATTGAAGTTGTCGCGGAAATCGTCCCCGCTGGTCTCGAGCCGGCGAATGATGTTATCAACGTCTGCTCGTGAATACCGACCTACATACCGTCCTTGTGCGTCGGCATTATACGTCACGCCCAACAAAACAAAAGCGATCGCAGACAGTAACAGCGATCCTCTTAGTACCCTTTCTCGTTTCATAATTTGCTCCTCCGTGTTTTCTCAACCTCGATCGTCACGTCAAGATCTTTTAGTTAGTCGACGAACTGCTGCAGATCCGAGGGCGGCGGTACTCTGCCGCTCATACTTCTTGTCTTTGGCCGTCTGTATCGGGCATTATAACAGTAAACCGTTCAGCTACAACCGCTTATTGTGTCGATAACACTCGCCGATCTCAGCTTTGACCTTCCTCCCGACCTAATTGCCTCAGAACCGCTTGCCGATCGTTCCGGATCACGAATGATGGCGGTCGACCGAGGGGCCCAAAGCTTTGAAGATAAACGCTTTTCAGACGTTGTCAGCTGTTTGCGGGCGGACGATCTGCTGGTCGTGAACAACACACGCGTTTTTCCGGCAAGGTTATTCGGCAAAACAGCGACGGGCGCCAGGATCGAACTTTTCCTGATACGATCCATCGCGGACAACGACTGGGAATGCCTTGCACGGCCCGGCCGCCGCCTTAAGAATGGGACGCGTATCGATATCGGGCCCGGATTCTCCGCAACAGTGCTCGAAAAGATGCCCGATGGACATCTGATCGTTAGGTTCGACTGCGAGGGACCTCTGGATGCGGCGATCGATCTGTTCGGCAAGACTCCGGTACCGCCATACATTCGCCGCGGTGCGGATGAATCGGACAAGGATCGCGAACGCTATCAAACCATCTATGCAGCAAAACGCGGCGCGATCGCGGCGCCGACTGCCGGACTCCACTTTACGGACGAGGTCTTGCGACAGCTGCGAGATAAGGGCGTCGAAATAGTAGAGATCACGCTGCACGTGGGCTACGGCACATTCGAACCAGTTCGCGTCGAGGAACTGCAGGAACACCGTGTCGCTGCGGAGGAGTATGAAATATCGAGTGAAGCGGCAAAAGCGATCGAGGCGGCAAGAGCTGCGGGAAGGCGTATCGTCGCGGTCGGAACAACGACCACTCGAGCGCTCGAATCAAATTACAGTGAATTTGAGGCGATAACGCCCGGCAGGAGGATGGCCGATATTACGATACTGCCGGGCTACAAATTCAACGTAGTAGACGCGTTGCTGACGAACTTTCACCTGCCTCAGAGCTCACTGCTGATATTAGTTTCAACATTCGCGGGCTACGACCTTATAATGAGGGCTTACGAACATGCGATCGGCGAGGGATACCGCTTCTACAGTTATGGCGACTGCATGTTCATCAGTTAGCTGACACGAGATCGAAATGGCAGTCTTTCAATCGATCAAGAATTTCTTTATTACCGAGCCGATCGTCCGGCCCGAAGCTATAACTGCCGCCGAGCCTACCGAATACTCGATCAAACCCGTTACGCAGCGGCGGCTTGCCGAGATCACCCGCCTGAACCTGCGATGCTTTCGCCAAGGTGAAAACTATTCCAAGCACACGTTCAACTATCTTTTGAATGAACCCCGAGCCCTAAGCTACATGGCCGAAACTACTGAAGGTGCGATCGCCGGCTTCGTGTTCGTCCTGATGAATCAGGATGGCGCCGCACATATTACGACGCTGGGCGTTGCACCTGAGCACCGTCGCCGCGGTATTGCCCGCCGCATGCTCCAGCATCTGGACCGTGTATTGGCCGCAAAGTCGATCTCGACGATCATGCTTGAGGTTCGTGTCAGTAACCTGCGTGCGCAGGAGCTGTATACGAACGCGGGATATATGGTGGTCCAGCGTGTCGCACGCTATTACAACAACGGAGAAGACGGCTACCTGATGATGAAGTCATTGGTCTGACCGCATGTTCGATTGAAACTTCCAAAGGTCTATCCCATCACAACTGCAGCAGCAGCCTTGACCCATCTTGAGCAAGTCGAGCAGATGATCCGCGGCGGCGCGACGTTCATTCAGATCCGCGATAAGAACGCGGGAACGAAGGCATTGGTCGATACGGTTCGCGGCTCGGTCGCCGCCGCCGATCGCTCAGGGGCGAAGATAATTGTGAACGACCGGGTTGATGCTGCGTTGGTGGGCGGTGCACACGGCGTGCATCTAGGACAGGATGACCTGCCTCCCGCAGAAGCCAGAAAGATACTGGGCCCGCAAGCGATCATTGGCCTGTCGACCCACTCAGTTGAACAAGCTGTAGCGGCGCTCGCTGAGCCGGTTGACTACATCGCGATCGGACCTGTCTATCCAACGCTAACAAAAGCCGACACGGATCCGGTTGTTGGACTTGAGGGCGTGAGAGCCGTTCGAGATATTGTAGGAGATCTGCCGTTGGTGGCGATCGGCGGCATTGGTCTCGGGAATCTCCGCGATGTGATAGACGCCGGAGCGGATTCTGTCGCGGTTATCAGCAGTCTTCATCAAAAGGATCGTTCAATTCAGGACATAGTTGCGGCCTACCTTGAGATCTAATAAACATTGTTGAAAATATTTCTTGCTTTTCCCGAGCGAGTTACGCGATAATCTTTCTTGACCGCTAAGCCTCGATGCGGTCGCGGTTAGTTTAGCTTCCAAAAAGCCTTCCTTTTGTTAACTTTCCAGGAGTAACCCGCCAGATGAGTTTGCTGGATGTAGCACCGATCATTGAGCAAATGCTGCTCGTTTCAGATAACGTGAGCGATCTGAACTTTTCGTGCGGCCAAAAACCGCAGGTCGAGATCAACGGGACGCTTTATCCCTCGACGCCTTTAGGCCTGGGAAGATTATCTGCATTTCAGACCGAGATGATCGCGATGTCGATCCTCCGCGATAACTCGGAAGCGGCGATGCAGCTTGCAAAATATCGCACGGCCGATCTGAGCTACGCTTTACCCGGAAAATGCCGTTTCCGCGTAAATATATTTCAGCAGCGAAACTCTTACTCGATCGTCATGCGTGTGATCCCGCATGACATTCCGAGTTTTGAGGACCTGAACCTGCCGATGCAGTTGAAGGACATTTGCGAGATCCGCAATGGTGTCGTTCTGCTGACAGGCCCAACCGGTTCCGGAAAGAGCTCAACGCTAGCGGCGATCATCGACCGGATAAACGAGACCAAAAGCTATCACATAGTGACGATCGAAGATCCGATCGAGTTTCTCCACAATCACAAAAAGAGCACGATCAACCAGCGGGAAGTCGGTGCAGATACAAAGGATTTCGCCTCGGCCTTGCGAGCTGCTTTGCGTCAAGCGCCGAAAGTGATACTAGTTGGCGAGATGCGTGACCTCGAGACTGCAGAGATCGCCCTTGAAGCTGCCGAGACCGGACACCTGGTTCTTTCAACCCTGCATACCATTGATGCGTCGAAGACCATTGACCGCATCATCGGGCTCTATCCAAAGAATGAGGAAAGGATAATCAGAACCCGTCTCGCTCAGACATTTCGATACATAGTTTCGCAGCGGCTGATCCCGCGGGCTGACGGAAAGGGTCGCATCGCGGCGGTCGAGATCATGAGATCAAATCCGCGTACGCGCGAGTACATTGAAAAAGGCGAGAGCGAAGGAAAGACCCTGTTGGACGCGATCCGTGACGGCGAGATAGACGGCATGCAGGATTTCGACAACGTTATCAAGAAAATGGTCGAGGATAAGGTGATCACCCTAGACGACGGCCTGTCGTACGCAACCAACAAGAACAATCTTTTGTTGCAGCTAAAGGGCCTTTCGTCAACCGAAGATTATCTCAATCACAACAATCTGAATCGCCCCGCAGTTCCCGCCATTGCTTCACCCGTCGCACCTGCGGCTGCGGTGAGCAGTTCAAACTCAGTGCTCGATATGATGGAATAACTGGTCGCACGATCAGTAGAAGAACACTCCGGCTATGATAATTCGCTGCGACAACTGCTCAGTCTCTCTACAGCTCGACGAGTCGAAGATCCCGAGCGGGAACTTCACGGTCCGCTGTCCGCGTTGCCAGAATCTGCTGCGGGCGATGAAAGATCCGCGAGGCGGTGCTATGTCCTCGACCGTCCAGCAGCTCGAAGCAAATCAGCCTGCGGCCGCTGCTGATGGTTCGACCGCCGAGAACGGTTCACAGGCAGAGATCAACAAAGCGCTGCGGTCGCTGCTGTCGGCTCTGCAGTCAGGCAAATCGACCCTCGATGAGGATGATGCCGGCAGCAAGTCGCGTCGGGTCTTGTTGTGCTTAGGAGAGAAAAAGGAGCCGGTTGCGAAGATACTCGCCGAGGCCGGCTATCGTGTCTATATTGCCGAAACCCCGGCACAGGCGAATGAGCGACTTAGGGAAGGCAAGACCGAGATCGTCATTTTCTCGCCCGATTTCGCGGCTGAATACGGCGGAGCCGCGATCATCCAGCAAAAGGCGAACGCGATGTACTCGTCCGAACGCCGGCGACTGTACCTTGTCTCGCTTGAAGACAATGGAACGACGATGAACGCACACGAAGCGTTCTTAAGAAATCTCAATTTAGTCGTAAACACCGGTGACATCCAGCAGCTGCCGCTGATACTGAACCGTGCACTTCACGACTACAACGACCTATATCACTACCTGAATATTGGACTTGGCGTGCAATCGATCTAGTCGCAACCTGATCGACCATCGCAAATGAAATTGTAGGGGCAGGGCAATGCCCGGTCCGTCTGTCTTTCCCAGGCAACTGGAACGCGGGCAGCCATAGATGCTGCCCCTACAATCCATACTTACTGTCGGCCTGAAGCCGCCAGATCGCAGATCAACATCTCAAGCTGAATTCGCCCTCCGCCGGTACTGCCACCGACGGAGGTTTTTATTGCGAGGTCGGTCGATGCCAATTGGCTGATGGCTGACATGAGACGTTTCCGGGAGGTTCTACGTGCGGCTGTCATATATTTTTCCTGATCACGAAACAGTCGCAGGTCTCGAACGATTTGAGCACGGTCTCTGCCCTCGTCCATCATGTCCTTCACCATTAACAGCCGGCGATAGTTATAGGACATTAAGCCAAGCAGCATAAGCGGCTCGCCGCCATCATCGAGGATCTTTTTAGTTACCGAGAGCGCCTGTTTGCCTCGCCCGGCTACAAGATGATCAGTAAGAGCGAAGTTGTCGATCTCGCGGGTGTTCGAGATCAGGCCATCGATCAGATCCGGCGTTACCTTACCGGCCGGGAGCGCCGCGACGGCAAGCTTCGAGATCTCATTTGAAAGCCGTTGCAGGCCGGCCCCGCAAACCGAAGCAAGGTACTGGGCTGTTCGATGGTCGACACTCGCACCTTGTCGGTCAAATTCTTTAGATATCCAATCAAGGAGAGCGTCTCCGGCGAGTTCGGCAAATTCTACAACTGAGGCGTATTTTTCGAGCGCCCGGGATATCTTACGATTCCCATTTATCTCGTCCGCAATGAACACCACGATGGAATGCGGTGAGGGCCTTTCGAGATACGAGTTCAAAAGGTCCAGGTATTCTTCCTTCAAGGTATCCCTTGCGGAAGTGCTCGAAACACGAACATCGGTTATGCGCACCACGCGCCTTTCCGACATCATGGGCAGTTGATCAGCTGCCGCGAGAGCGCTTCTGATACTTTCCGGATCACTCAGGGAAAATGAGTTGTCATTAAAATCAACAAGGTCTGAATCGGTGAACGCCTGTTTTGACAGATAGCCTACCGCACTGTCACGAAGAAACGTTTCCGGGCCGTAAAGAAGATAGACCGGAGCGAACTGCCTGTTTCGCAGTTGAGTTCGGAGCTCTTCTAACGAGACCTTGGGCATTGATTATTTCTTTTCCGTCCGTACGCCGACGCCGTTAATAAAGGCGGATACCACTGATTCCGCAAAGGCTCTTGCGATCCGCTCGACGGCAGGATCTTCCTCATCAAAGAACGACCTTGGGTCGGAAGAGAACTCGAATGAATCGCGGAATACGAAATTCTGGTTATCGAAGAGAACCTTATCCTCTTTAAGGTCCCGGATCGTGACCGCGGCTACGACGGTGATCTCGTAAACCCGGGCTCGCCCTTCGCGGTCCAGCAATACTCCTGAAAAACTGAAGTCGCGGATATTACCCTCGACGACCGCATCTGCTCCGTCAAGCGTGCCCTGCACCCGCAACCCATTGCCGCGGCGAATGATCTCCCGCGAGACGGCCTCTGTAAAACGTGACTCGATCCGATATCGGAGCCCACGAGCTTCAAACTGAAACGCCGGTACGGCTACGGTCCTGATGTGCTTAGGAAGGCCCGAACTGGTCACCGGTTTATAACATTCGGTGAAGCCCGAAACGAAAAGAACCAGGCTAAGTAGGGCTGCGATGCGTATCTTCTTCATATCTGGCTTCTTAAGGCAGTGACCATTCGCACTACATCCCGCGTTTGCCCCACATCGTGGACTCGCAGGATATCTGCTCCATTCCACAGGGCGATCGCGGCTGCAGCGAGCGAGCCGCTTAAACGCTGCTCCGTTGGAACGCCGTCGAGCACTTTCCCAATAAAAGATTTTCGGGAAGCTCCGATCAGCATTGGAAACGGCAATTGTTCTTTCAGCTTATCAAGTTTTGCGATCAATTCTAAGTTTTGCTCGAAGGACTTGGCGAATCCTAAGCCTACGTCCAGGACGATTCGGTTGTCGTCGACGCCTGCAGCTTTCGCCGTATCCACCGAAACGCGCAGTTCGTCAGCGACAACGGTAAAAATATCGTCCGCGTGCGGCTGCGAATGCATCTCATTGAACCCACCGCGTGAGTGCATCAAAACAAGGCCGGCACCGGTACCCGCAGCCACCTCAGCGATCGAGGGATCGAAGCGAAGCCCCGAAATATCGTTAATTATCTCGGCTCCGGCATTAAAGGCCGCGGCTGCGACGGCACTCTTTGTAGTGTCTATAGAGATCGGGGTGTCGAATTCGCTGTGGATCTTTTCGATGATAGGAACGACGCGATCGATTTCCTGCCGCGACGGGACAGGTGCGCTCCCCGGACGTGTCGATTCACCGCCGACGTCGATGATATCGACGCCCTCCGCAACCATGGCCGCGGCGCGCCGAGTTGCTTCGCCGCTATCAAGAAAACGCCCTCCGTCAGAAAAACTGTCCGGCGTGACGTTGAGTATTCCCATCACCAGTGGCCGATTGAGATCCAATATGCGGTGTGAAGTCTTCCAATACATTCAATGTTAATAAAGAAAACGGGCAAAGGTGATCTAAATATCACCTTTGCCCGATCATAACTAAACCGACCTTTTCTTACGCGGTCGCGGGATTGTTTGGGGTGATCGGCGGCAGGATCGGTTTTTTGAACCGCTCCTTTGCTTCTTCGGTCTCGGCCGATGAACCGTCGTCAGGACGCGAGCGGACCGGTATCGGTGCATCGATCGGAAGGCCCGCGATCACGCGTTTCATCTGTTCCAGATCAAGCGATTCGTATTCGAGTAGGGCTTCCGTAAGCCTTTCCATCGCCTCCCGATTGTCTTCAAGGATCTTTGTCGCACGAGCGTACTGCTCCGCAACGATACGTTTGACCTCGATATCGATCTTAATGGCTGTGTCTTCAGAGAAGTCACGATGCTGTGCGATCTCGCGGCCTAGAAAGATCTGCTCTTCCTTCTTACCAAAAGCCAGCGGCCCAAGGTCCGACATGCCGTACTGGCAAACCATCGCACGTGCGATCTCAGTCGCTTTCTCGATATCGTTTGAGGCACCGGTGGTGACCTGTCCGATAAATAATTCTTCAGCGACACGTCCGCCCATCGCGTTCGCGATCATGGCAAGAAGTTCTTCCTTTGTGCGGCCGAGAATGTCTTGCTCAGGCAAAAAGAAAGTTACCCCTAAGGCTCGGCCGCGAGGTACGATTGTGACCTTATGTACGGGGTCGCTTTCCGGAATATTCATCCCGACCAGAGCGTGGCCCGACTCATGGATCGCGGTCAGCCGGCGTTCCTTGTCGCTCATGATCATGCTGCGGCGTTCGGGCCCCATCAGGACCTTGTCCTTTGCATATTCGAGATCACGGAGCGTAACGACCTTGTGGTTATTGCGTGCAGCGACCAATGCCGCCTCATTGACGAGGTTTGCAAGGTCAGCACCCGTGAAGCCAGGTGTTCCGCGAGCGATGATGTTTACATCGACGCCTTCGTCGAGCGGTATCTTGCGGGTGTGAACCTTCAAAATACCTTCTCGGCCGCGAACGTCCGGATACGATACGACCACCTGCCGGTCGAATCGGCCGGGACGCAGAAGTGCAGGATCGAGAACGTCGGGCCTGTTTGTTGACGCCATCAGGATAACGCCGTCATTCGATTCAAAACCGTCCATTTCGACAAGCAGCTGATTCAGCGTCTGCTCGCGCTCATCGTGACCGCCGCCAAGCCCAGCACCGCGATGACGACCAACGGCATCGATCTCGTCGATAAATATTATGCAGGGTGCATTCTTCTTACCCTGTTCGAACAGGTCGCGAACGCGGCTGGCTCCGACACCGACAAACATTTCGACAAAGTCAGATCCCGAGATCGAGAAGAAAGGCACATTCGCTTCGCCGGCAACCGCCTTGGCAAGCAATGTTTTACCAGTTCCCGGAGGCCCCATCATCAGGACACCCTTAGGGATCTTCCCGCCAAGCTTCTGGAACTTTTGAGGATCCTTAAGAAACTCGATTATTTCCTGAAGCTCTTCTTTCGGCTCTTCGACGCCGGCAACGTCCTTGAAGGTGATCCGCTTTTGCTGATTATTCAAAAGCTTTGCTTTCGATTTACCAAAGCTCAATGCCTTATTGCCGCCCGCCTGCATTTGCCGAAGCGTAAAGATCAGGAAACCTACCAGCAGCAGGAATGGTAGCAGCTGGATAAGAAAGATCCAGCCCAGTCCGCTCGATGGCGCTTCTTCCTTGGTTATGATCTTTGAGGCCGGGTTAGCTTCATTGTAGGCGTTTACTTTATTGACAAGCAGCTCACGCGTGGCATCGCTGCCGACCGTGGTGACGAACTTGGCATTGTTTAGATCCGTGAACTCGACACCGGACTGCTTAAAGAATACTTCCTTAAACTCCTTGTTATCGATACGGGTAACAGCCATATCGATACTCATCTCTTCAGGTGCTTTTGTCTGCTTGCCCTGCAGGTAATATACGAGCAGCAGCGCCCCGGAAATGAGCATCATCCACAATAAGATCTGTCTTGCCTTTGAATTCAACTTATAGCCTCCAAAATCCCTTTCATCGACGAAACTCTAACAACGTCGTTAGATGAAAGACGCCGAAACCCCGTTGTTCGGAATCGAGATGTCGATCCGGGCGAACAACAATCTTTAATTCTAGTTTCGAAAGCCCTATTTATCAACCTTAATTTCATCGTAGATGAGTTCGCCGTATTTACGAGATATACGGATCCCGCGGGGCAGCTCGACAGTTTTTCCACTCTTTCGGCTCCCTATCAATTGCTCGATCGCTTCAAGATGAACGAGCTTTATGCCGCGAAGGTTGCCGCGTTTTGTCCGGAGCCAATCTCTTATGACGGAATAAAGCTCAGCCTGAGGCATTTTTCGTAGACCAGCGAGACGCAAATTTGCTGCATCCGCGGAGGGAATAGTTGCCTCGGCTACAGGAAGCTGCTGAAGAAGGATCGATGTTCGACACAGAGTCTCGACGATCCTCGGATTCACCTCAGCAAGCATCGGGATGAGCACCTTTCTGACCCAAACGCGGCGAAATGTCAAGTCCTCATTCATCGGGTCGAGGCAGAATTTGGCGTCCATCTCGGAGCAGAAGTGCTCAGTATCGCTTCGCCGCGCCCAACGCATTAGGGGCCGAACGACTTGCAGTGAATCGTCCGGGAACGGCAACATCGGCGTTTCGCCCGGGCCTGAGGCCCTTTCGGTTTCCAGGCTTCGAAACACCCGCATGCCACCCAGCCCGTTAACGCCGCTGCCGCGGATCAGGTTCATCAGCACGGTCTCGGCCTGATCGTTCATGGTGTGGCCGGTGACTATATACCGGGCGTCAACATTCGCCGCGGTGTGCTTCAAAAAGTCGTAACGGGCACGGCGCGCCTCTTGTTCAAGGTTTCCGCCTCGCTGATGATCCCACGTTCCGACGGCGAGTTCGATCTTCCGACTCACCGTTAGCTCGCGGACGAACTCGAGATCCGTGCCTGAAGACTCCGGACGCAGCTTATGGTCAAAATGCGCGGCGATGATACGAAGCTTCAGCTTTTCCCGGTTCTTTAGTTGATGCAGAGCAAGAAGCAGACTCACCGAATCGGCACCGCCCGAGACCGCCACAACTATAGCCTCTTTGGAGAATGGGAGCTCAAGGCGCCGCCACTCGGTCAATAGCTCGCGAACGAATCTATGCACAGTTCAAACGCCCTGTTCGCCGGGAAATGCGGGACGCCGCTGCAGCAGTATCGAACACCTGCCGGTGCAGACCAGCTTTCCGCGGTCGTTTGTGATATCGATCTGCCAAATGCTCATAGTGCGTCCGGGAAAGATCGGTGTAGCAGTTACGGTCAGCATTCCCTTGCTTACCGCCCGCAGGTGGTTGGCGTTTATCTCTACCCCCACCGGGGTCACTTTAGACAGATCAGCACTTGATACCACCCCGATCGAGGCGGCAGTCTCGGCTAAATAGAGCGATACGCCGCCGTTCATTATACCGACGTACTGGTGGACCTTTGGCGTCACCTCCATCGTAAGCGTAACGCGTTCGGCGGTCGCCTCGGTTATCTTTACGCCGAGGAATCGCATCAGCTCATTTTCAGCGGTGATTTTGATAAGCGCGTCCTTATCCATCGAGACTCCTTTTCGCCTTGTCAAGAGCGTCAGAAACTTGGCGTGGGCCGGTGCCGCCGATCACCGATCTGGTGCTCAGTATTTGATCGAGCGACAGGGCCTCAAAAACAGAAGCTTCGGCGTCGGGGACGATCGACCGGATCTCATCCAGGCTCAGCTCATTTAACTCTTTACCTTCCTTCGTACCCAGCAGCACAAGCTTTCCGACGGCATCGTGTGCCGTACGAAAGGGAACTCCCTGTCTTACAAGATGATCCGCAAGATCGGTAGCATTCAAATACCCGGCGGCAGCGGCTTGGCAGGTTTTCTCTGTATTGACCGTTAGCTCGTTTAGCACTATGCCGGCAACCTGCAAAGAGATCTTAACTGTATCTACCGTATCGAAGATCGCCTCTTTGTCTTCCTGCATATCTTTGTTGTAGGCAAGCGGAAGTCCCTTCATCGTCACCAGCAGCGCAGCATTATGGCCAAAAACACGGCCGGCTTTTCCGCGGATCAACTCGAGAGCGTCCGGATTCTTTTTTTGCGGCATCAGGCTCGAGCCCGTTGATACACGATCGCTCAACGTCACGAAGCCAAATTCCGTTGAACAATAAATGATCAGGTCCTCCGCTAGCCGGGAAAGATGAACCATCAGGATCGAACCGGCAGCGATGAATTCGATCGCAAAATCGCGATCTGCGACGGCATCGAGACTGTTTTCGGTGACACCCTCAAACCCAAGTTCCGAAGCCACCGCGTCACGATCGATCGGAAAGCCCGTGCCGGCGAGAGCACCGGAGCCAAGTGGAAGAACGTTGATACGTTTTCGAGCGTCACGAAGACGATCGATGTCACGGCACAACATCTCGAAGTATGCCAAGCACCAATGAGCCCATAGGACGGGCTGTGCTCGCTGCAGATGCGTATATCCCGGCAGGACGGCATCTCGATGGCGTTCGGCAGCGGATATGATCGTGCGCTGCAAATCTTTCAAGTGGTCGACAATCGTGTCAATCTCTTCCCGGAGCCAAAGCCGCATCGCGGTCGCAACCTGATCGTTCCTGCTGCGGCCGGTATGAAGCCTTTTCCCGGCGTCGCCGATCGCTGCTACCAAGTTAGATTCGATGAATGAGTGAACATCTTCAGCTTCACTAGAATCAAACAGATCCGGTTCGGCATCGACGCGATCGAGCAGGGAGCCCAGTCCTTCAGTGATGGCCGCGATATCTTCGGTCGAGAGTACTCCGGCCCGGCCGAGGGCATTGGCGTGGGCGATGCTTGCGTGGACATCCGCTGCTAACAGCCGCCGATCGAATCCCAGCGAACGGTTAAACTTTGCGAAAGTCTCATCTGAGACGTCTGAAAATCGGCCTCCCCAGAGATTTTTGCTTTTCGCCATCGTCAGATCCACTTCCTCCACCATGCGTAAACCGTCACGACGATCGAAAACACAACCATGAGCGCGATCGCGACCCAAAAACCAAGGGGAGAGTCGAATATCGATGCCTGGAAATTCATTCCAAGAGCGCCGGCGACCACACCCAAACCGCCGACCACCAGAGCAATAAATGTCAGACGTTGAACAAAGAGGTTCATTATCTGATCAGACTTTGTCGCGTACAGACTGAATGTTCCCAGCACCTTTTCTCGGGCTGCCTCAACACCCTCGACCGCACTTTCGAAATGCTGCGATAGCAGCTGAAATTGCTCGATCGAGTCTGATTTGTGTATACGTGTAAAATCACTGCGTGAGAATGTATATATTAGATCACGGTGCGGTAGCAGCCAGTTTCTCAATGCTGAGACCGACCGGCGGAGCTTAACCATTTCCGCAAGAAAGTCATCGGTCGAGATCTCCCTATCGATGACCTTATCGTCCAGAGAATCGACCTGGCTTTCGATATATTCGATTCCGCGAAAGTACGAAACGATGTGGCGGTCCATTAACGCCGCGACAAAACTTTCAGCGTCAAGCGCTCCGAATTGGGTCTCTCCCTTCTCGCGATCGCGAAACTCGTCAAAGTAGGTGACCGGACCGTCGTGCACTGTGATGATGAAATTTGTCCCCACGACGAAATCGATGGGCAGTTTGCGGGGCGGCTCGTCTTCCGTCGTGGCGATCGAATCGATCGAGAAGTAAAAGAAATCTTCGAAATTCGCAATGCGGGGCCGCGGCGATTCCTCAATGATCCTCGAGCACGGCACATTTTCAAGCTGCAGCTTTTCGACTACCGATGTTAGGGCTTCTGGGTCACGCTCCGATATATCGACCCAAAGAAGTTTTTCGTCATGGAGCGACTCGTGACCGAGGTCGTCTAACTCTATCTGCTGATCCGCCCGTCGGGCGTCGTAGAGAACGGCGTTGATCTTCACGGATTTTCTCCAGTCGCAGGACTGATTTTGACTTTACCCTTTTTTTTATATATCCGTAAGTCACGATGAAGAAAGTAAATAAGGTGGTGCTAGCCTATTCGGGCGGCCTGGATACCTCGGCAATGCTGCTGTGGATCAAGGAGAAATATGATTGCGAAGTGGTGTGCTACTGCGCCGACGTTGGCCAGGGTGACGAGCTTGCCGGACTGGAAGAGAAAGCACGTGCTACCGGAGCATCAAAATTGTATGTAGAGGACCTGCGGGAAGAGTTCGTCCGCGATTTTGTTTGGACCGCAGTTAAGGCAAACGCGCTATACGAGGGTGTCTATCTGCTTGGGACGGCATTGGCCCGTCCTGTCATCGCTAAACGCCAGATCGAGATCGCCCGGAAAGAAGGTGCGGATGCCGTTGCACATGGTGCGACCGGTAAAGGCAACGACCAGATCAGGTTTGAGCTAGCCTATTACGCACTGCAGCCCGACATAAAGGTGATCGCTCCGTGGCGTCATTGGGATTTTAAAGGCCGGGCGGAGTTGATCGAGTATTGTGCGAAACACGGTATACCCGTAACGGCGACGGCGGAAAAGCCGTATTCGATGGACCGCAATCTGATGCACATCTCATACGAAAGCGGCGTTCTGGAAGACCCTTGGGTCGCTCCGCCGGGGAATATTTTTGTTCTTACGAAGTCACCCGAGAGTGCGGCGGACGAACCTGAAGAGATCACACTTTCGTTTGAAAAGGGCGAACCGACCGCGATCGACGGCGAGCGTTATGGTGCGGTCGATCTGCTCACCAAGCTCAACTATCTGGGCGGCGAACACGGCATCGGCCGCGTCGATCTGGTCGAGAATCGCTTTGTAGGAATGAAGTCACGCGGTGTTTATGAGACTCCTGGCGTAACGATATTGATGGCTGCGCACAGGGCTCTCGAATCGATCACTATGGATCGCGAGGTGATGCGTCTGCGAGATTCGTTGGGCACGAAATTCGCCGAATCTGTATATTACGGCTTCTGGTTCGCACCTGAGTTCGAACTGCTCCGCTCGATGATCGATCAAACGCAGGAAACGGTCAACGGCGAGGTTAGACTAAAACTCTACAAAGGGAACGTGATCGTCACAGGCCGCAGATCGCCCAACACGCTATACCGCGAACGTGTGGTAACGTTTGAAGATGACGCAGGCGCGTATGACCAACACGATGCGGAAGGCTTTATCAAACTCCAGGCGTTGAGATTGCGATTGCGGAATATGGAGTAATGCGTTGTCAGTCAGAGGGCCATTTGGAAATGCAAGAGAGAGAAGGTGTCCTTAGAACATGAAATGTTTAGCATGCGGCAGCGGATCGCTTGTAGGCGGCACGATCTACGACTCGAATGGATCCAAGGTCGGTTTCAAGCTCGATGATGCTTCGATCTGGAAGAGTCTCTTAGGGGTCGGGACGAGGAACATACACGGCTACGGCTGTGTACACTGCGGACACCTACAGTTCGCCGTGGAGTTCAGCGAAAAAGATAAAACACGCTATCAACAGTTCGAAGGCGAACAGCCGGGCGTACTGGAACGAATAAACTCGGAGACGGGAGAAGCTGGCTCATAGGCCGGCAGCGACTTATCCGTGGAGGGACGATGATCGCATTGCCGACAATTCAAGGCCTTATCAAACGGCGTATATTGGTGAATTATCAAGCTGACCCCGCGGTTGTTCGCGGTCTTTTACCTGCGAGATTTGAACCAAAGCTATTCAAAGGACATGCCATCGTTGGTATCTGCTTGATCAGACTTGAAGAGATTCGACCTCTTCACACACCTCCTTTTATAGGAATCTCGAGCGAGAATGCGGCACATCGGATCGCCGTCACTTGGAAAGATGATGGCGGAATTGCCCGCGAAGGAGTCTTCATTCCGCGCCGCGACACTAACTCGAGCCTGAACCATCTTACCGGCGGCCGCGTGTTCCCCGGTGAGCACCACCTTGCAAAGTTTGTTATTGACGATGATGGAAGAAATATCGACTTTGCGATGTCATCTACGGACGGCGAAGTGGCAGTGAGCTTGAAGGCGCGATCGACTGACAGCTTCCCACCGGATTCGATATTCGGTTCACTAGAATCGGCTTCGCAATATTTTGAGGGCGGTTCACTTGGCTATTCCGTGACACACGATCCCACAGTGCTTGACGGGATCGAATTAGAAACCAAAGATTGGCTGGTCGAACCCCTTGAAGTATTAGAGATCAGGTCGTCCTTCTATGAAAACCTCGCTGTGTTTCCCAGAGACGCGATAAGGTTTGACCACGCCCTGATAATGCGAAATGTTGCGCACGAGTGGCACAGCCATCGAGCTTTGTCAGTTTAGTTTTTTCTGCAACACGGAGATGAATCCTTTACTTGAGTGGCACAATATCGTTCGCACTCGTGATGCGAGCGCTCTTGCCAATTTGTTGGCTGACGACGTGGTCTTCTATTCGCCCGTTGTACACGCACGGCAAACCGGCAAACAGATCACGTCGATGTATCTTAAAGCTGCGGTCCAGGTATTCGGGAATGATAGCTTTCGATATATTCGCGAGATCATCGGCGAACGCGACGCAGTGCTGGAATTCGAGACCGAGATCGAAGGCATTACGGTCAACGGCGTGGATATGATCAAGTGGAATGAACGAGGACACATCACGGAGTTCAAAGTAATGGTACGGCCGCTCAAGGCGATCAATCTGATCCATCAGAAGATGGGCGAGATGCTGGCAGCGAAAGGACCAGCCTGAACGGAAATGATCGACGGCAAACGCCGGCCGGTAACATTCGCGCCATTTCGTCTTTCCTGAAGCCCTTTCGCACCGACAGCGATCCGTCTTGGGTCACAAGCGGCGAGATCCGAAACACAAAGCAGAACAGTTTGTATAGGTGATAGGCAATTCGGCTGCGTTCCAGGTCAATAACGATCACGCCCCGGCGAGCCACACGGGACATTTCCGCAAGAGCTAGCGGGATACTTTCATTAGCCAGGTGATGGAAGAAGAGCGAAGATATCGCGAAGTCAAACGAATCGTCCGCGAAAGGAAGTTGAAATGCATCGCCCCGAACGAATGAGATGTCAACGGCGCGTTCGGTAAACGAGCGCTCATGAAGATCGATACCGGTAAGCCGTATTTCTCGTCCCGTCGCATGTGCAAATGCCGCGGTCTGCCTGAGTAACTCGCCGGAGCCGCAGGCAACATCCAGGATCGAGAACGACCGAAGTTCGCAATCTTCGATCTCGCGGAACAACGTTCGACGAAGAGCCCTCACGTCGCCCAGGTAACGGTTAATAAATCTGATCTCGCGAAGGAACGTCTCGTATTCCTCCTCAGTATGATCACCCGTGTCGATGCGCTCAAGTTCTGAGCTGCGTGTTTTAAACACGTTTCGAGAATATCAAATATAACCGTCTAAAGGCCGGAAATGACCTACCGGTCGATGGCGACATTATCCGAGAAATCCGCGAAAGTTCGCGGCTTTCGCAGCGTATCGCGGGAACAGCGTCGCGAGATCCTTGTTCCCCAGATGTTTGAGTGCAACTTCGGCAAATACGTCACGGAAGTCGGTGGTCACCGCAAGATCGCGGCCTTCGTTGAGCTCCTCGTTTTTAAGCCCTTTCCAGTCGCCATAGACCTTCCCGCCTTTTACTGAATTCCCGAGTACCAGCATTGCATTGCCGTGGCCGTGATCCGTTCCGCGGCTGCCGTTCTCACGTGCGGTTCGTCCGAACTCGCTCATCGTGAGTATCAGGACGTCATCCATACGCTTTCCGATATCAGTGGTAAATGCAGCGATCGAGTTTGAAAAGTCACGCAGCAGATTGGCCATCTGACCACGTGCACCGCCCTGATTCACATGCGTATCCCAACCGCCGGATTCAGCGAAAGCAACCTCGAGTCCAACGCCCGCCTTGATCAATTGCGCTATCTGCCTTAGCGATCTGCCTAGCTGCGAATTTGGATACACGGCCCCGTTCTGGGGTTTGTACTTTGCAGGATCCGCCCGCTTGAGAAAATCCACAGCGGCGAATGTTTCTTTGCCCGTTTCGCCGAGCGTATCTTTTGTATCTTTTTCGTATAGACCTTCGAAGCCGCCTTTAAGGTCCGACGTGTAAAGTCCGCCGTTGATCGTAAAATCGGCTAGGTCGGTCATCGCGATCGAGGCGGCCTTCCCATAGAGCGAACGCGGGAGCTGCTGCGTCATCGCTACCGCACGAAAAGGCGAATCTTCCGGTCCGGCGGTTGATTGCAGAGACCGGTTTAGCCACCCGTCGCGGGTTCCCTTATAACCGGGCGTTCCGGATTCCATATAGTCCTGTGCATCGAAATGAGAACGTGTGTTATCAGGCGAGCCTGCTGAATGGATCACGGCGAGGCGTTTCGACTTCCAGAATTCCGAGAGCGAGGCCATCGCAGGATGCAGGCCAAAGTGTCCATTTAGATCGATCGCACCTTCGGTTCGTGAGGGCGGCTGGATGGCGATCTGTCGTCTCAGCGAATAGTAATTGCCGTCACCGTGAGGAACCACCATGTTCAGCCCGTCGACAGCTCCACGCTGGAAGATCGTGACCAGAACCTTTTTGCGGCCGTATGTCGGAGCCTGAGCTCTTGCGAACTGATGAAGAAACTCAGGTGCCGCAGCCATCAACCCAAAAGCCGCAAGCCCGATCCCGCTACTTCTGATAAAAAATCGTCTGTCCATGATCTTTCCTCGATCTGCAAAAAAGATTCGGCCGCCAATTTAATTAGACGGCCGAAAAATGAGGTTTGTCGGGTTTTTTTATTCGGAAGCCCGAAAAGCCGTGAGATTGTTATTAAACTTGACCTCGCGGAGCGAGACCTGGCCCAGTCGTGAAAAGTTGATCGATTCGCCGAGTATTCGAACCGCCTCGCCCGGCGCGTGGAACCCCATCGAATTCTCTGCTTCGACAAAATCGACGTAGAACTGTGCCTTGCGTTGAAAATCACGTGCGGCGGCGAGATCGGCGTCAGACGCGCCGGCGTTCTTAGCAGCCACGATGTCGTTGATCAGCTGCACGAGAGCGTCCATCGCAATGCCGCGAAGATTATAAGTCCGCTCTTGGATCGTTTCGACGCGGAATCTCAGCTCCTCTTCCGTGCCTTTGTGACATGTCTGGCACGAGGTGTTGATATTCAGCAGCGGCGAGCGAACGTGATGGCTGCTGATCTTCATCGCTCCCTGGCGCTCATAAGGCATGTGGCAATCGGCACAAGAAACGCCCGCACGTGCGTGAATGCCCTGATTGTACATCTCGAATTCCGGATGCTGCGCTTTTAACGCTTCGGCTCCTGACTGAGCGTGCGTCCAGTCTTTATGTTTGACCTCGTCGTAGTAAGCGAGGATATTCTCGACCCGCATTCCCTTGTGCCACGGGTAGGTCAACTCTTTGCCTTCGCCCTTAAAGTAATATTCGACGTGGCACTGACCACAGACGAAGGAACGCATTTCCTGCCGTGTCGCGTCTCGGTTGACCTCAAAGTTCTCAATGCCCTGCGAAGCTTTGACAAGCTTGATGCCCTCAACAAAGGCCGGCCTCGTGACGCGAAGCGCCATTGTCTGCGAGTCGTGGCAGTCGATACATGACACCGGATGCTGGACCTCTTTCCTAGCCTCGGTGTAGGGCATTTTGTTCAGCTCACGGAAGCCGGCAAAGATGTCGCCTGCTCCGAGCCGTTTGTACGCTTCGTAAGCAGACGCGTGGCAGTTGATGCAGGTACCCGGCTGACGCGTAACATTCTGACGCTCGGTGAACGTCTGATCCTCAAGCATGTAGGCATGGCCGCGCTCTTCGCGAAAGTCTACCGCGAATGCGTAGCCGTCCCACATCGTCTTAAGCCGCGGATCTTCCTCAAGCCGAGATTGAGCAACGACCGATCGCGGGTCAGCATTTGTGGGCGAACGGAGAATTGCTTCGCTTCCGCCGTAACGCGTACGGACCTGATCGGCAGTACGAAGATAACCGTCATACTGAAGCGGGAAGTTCTTTCCCCAGATCGCCGGGTCCGTCGTGTCATCGGTCAATTCGACGACACGGAAGAAGGGGTTGCGGGCCTCCTGCTTTCGCTCAAAGATATTCGTCAGAAGGCCGAGACCCAGGATCGCTGCGGCAAACGAAGCAAACGCGACCAGGGCGATCACCTTTACTCCAAACATCCGCGGACGCTTTTCTTCGGCCGGCGGAGTGACCTTCGCCTCAGGCGTATTCTCATTGTCCTTTTCTTCGGTCATATCATTCCTCAATAATGGCAGCCGTTACCGGCGCCTAATGCATGTGTCCCACATTGCGGTGGCACTGTATGCATGAAACCTCGCTGCGATGTTCGGGCCGTTCATTCAGGGTGATGGATTCGACCATCTGCTGGTGGCAATGGCGGCAAGACTGCTCGGTTACCTGACGGTTGAGCTCGGTAATGCGTATTGGTTCGTGAAAGCCGCCGGCCGTGAAGTAATACGAATGCCAAAAGCCGTTCCAGGCCTTGATGCTATATTTCCCGACCATGTCGTGCGGCGTGTGGCAATCGTTGCACGTGGCAAAGGCCTTATGGCTCGATTTCTGCCAGCCGTCGTATTGCTCATTCATTATGTGGCAGTTAGCGCAGGCAGCGGGGTCGTTGCTCATATATGAGTAGCCCTTGCCGTACCAGAAAGTATAAACGCCAACGCCGATCGCGAGTCCGATCCCGATGCCAAGAATGACAAGTTTTGCGAGGTAAAAGGTCATCCCAAACTATTGGCATAATATTCGAAAGCGGCCGAAAGGTCAAGAATTTCAATAGTTTAGCGTCATCGAACGAATATTTCATCAACAAAGATCCACGGATCCCCGCTCGCACCGAGATGCCACGATGGGATCTTTCCGATATTTTCGGCACGAACACGAAGGTAACGGGCGGTAACCGGCGCGGCGAGATCGTGGGTGAATTCCTTGACTCGTGGCAGCTCATCGGTCAGCGATATATCGGTCTTGATCTCGGCGATCTGGGCGAAGTTCACACCGTCTTCTGAAGCCTCGAAAGTGATACCTGCCGGCATCCAGATCCATGACCGTGTGGTCTGTAGAAAGGAGCCGCCGACCTGAGAGATGCGTGTCGGCTCCTTAAGATCGATCACCGCTTCAAATCGCTTTCCCTGATAACCCTGCCACTCGCCCGAAGCAAAATTTGCCGTCCCTCGCATCCCGTCAACGATGGCATCGTCGCCGCCGCCCGTGTACTGCGGGCTGTATCCGGAAGTGCTGATGACCTTCCAATCGTTCAGCTTTTTCGTGAATAACGCTTCAGTCCAAAGGCTCGACCGGCCGTCAGTGTCTTTGGCGATCGCTCTTACAAGCGAAGTGTCCGATATGCTGAACGGACCGGTATATTCTCGCAACCCCGATTCGGATCCTGCGGAACCCGTGCTGATCGTGTAATAGATCTTTGATTGCGGATCGGTCGATCGAATCGATGCCGTTGCCGTCCCGGAAAACGGCTTGCTTGCACCCTCGATCACGGGAACGGCCAGATGATCTCTATAGACTGAGGATGACGAGAATGCCTCGAACGCTTTGTCGTTCGGTGCAGCCGCCATTTCCAGCTCCAGGACGCCACCGCTATTGATGTGGTCGTGCGTTATGTATGAGGCTAGGTGCCTTTCGCCGTTCCATTTCGCGGACCTTATATAGATGTTCGATCGCGAGACCCTTGGCGCACGGACAGTGAACGTCTTCCCATTCTCGAGATTGAATCGCACCTCTTTAAAGATCGGGCTCCCGAGATCGTAGCGCTGATCGCCGGGCAAAACAGGATAGAATCCGCTGGCACTCAACACATACCAGGCGGACATTTGCCCGCAGTCTTCATTGCCTATCAAGCCGTCCGGCGTAGGTTTGTAGAATTCATCCATTATCCGGCGCACGCGCTGTTGGGTCTTCGACGGGCGGCCGGCGTAGTTATAGAGGTATGCAATGTGATGCGAGGGCTCGTTACCGTGTGCGTAATGCCCCATCAGTCCGGTGATGTCCGGTTGAAATCGCCCGGATAGTTTTGTTTCGGTGGTGAAAAGTTCATCGAGCTTTGCGGCAAATTTTTCGGTGCCGCCCATCAAGTGCATGAGCCGTGTAACGTCATGCGGGACAAAGAATGAGTATTGCCATGAATTGCCCTCGGTGTAGTGGAACGTGACTTCTTGAGGTTCGAACGGCTCAATGAATCCACCGTTTCGCTTCGCCCTGAAGAAACGCGTTTCCGTATCGAACAAGTTCTCAAAGTTTCCCGAACGCCTCCTATATTTTTCGATATCTGATTTGAGAGCCTCGAGATACGCCGCGTCGCTGGGATCGGGTTTCGCCTTTCCAAGTGACCGCATATTGTAAAGTGTCGAGCCAATTGTCATCAGACACCAATCGTTGTAGGCATACTCAAGCGTTTTTGAAACGGATTCATTGTCATCCTCGGCGGAGATGTAGCCGCGGCGTTTGTACGCTGCGAGCCCATGGTGATCTAGTTCGGCCGAGTGTTTTGCGGCGGCGTATGCCTTGTCATAATCGAAGCCCTTTATGCCCTTAGCCATAGCATCGGCGATCACCGAGACCGAGTGGTAGCCGATCATCGTGTCGGTCTCTTCGCCCCACAGTTCCCAGACCGGCAGCCGCCCACCCTGTTCATAAATGCGGATGAACGAATTGATGAAATCGACCGTGCGTTTTTGGTCGATGATCGTGTAAAGCGGATGCGCTGCCCGGAACGTGTCCCAAAGCGAGAAGACGGTATATTGCTCGGAAGGAGCGCGGACACTTTTGTCCGCATGAGCGTCGCCGCGACGCGATATGAATTGATCCCCTACGAGTCGAGGAGGGTCAGCAAGTGTTTCGCCGGAGGAACCGGCGATGCGGACAGGAGTGTCCGCGCTCCCTAGCTGATGCACCTTTCGGTCATGCCCCAGATACTTTCCATCAACGTCGTTAAAGACGTTCGGGTGGATCATCGTGTGATAGAGCGCGGTGTAGAAATTGGTCGTCTGCTCGTCCGTGCCGCCGGAGACCTCTATCTTAGAAAGCTCTTTGTTCCACGCCGCTTTTGCATCGGCTCGCACCTTATCGAAGTCCCAGCCCGGAAGCTCCTCTTCGAGATTCTTCCGCGCACCTTCGATCGAAACATAGGAGATGGCGACTTTTAGTAGGATTTGGGGATGCTTGGATTTGTTAAACGGAAATGCCACCTTAATATTTGGTCCAAGACTTCTATCTTTCCATGATTGTTGGATAACCTTTTTGACCTCTGGATATGTATACTCGTTATACCAAAACGGGGCAGCGAAGCGTTCAGAAAATTCGGCGGCAAAATACAATTTTTGATTTTTGGCCCATGACGCTGACCGTCGATAACCCTCGATCCGATTCCCTTTGACTGTGATGTCTGACATTAGAGCCCGGTCTCGCCAAGCGAGGTTAAGAAGCACAGTTCGATCTGTATTTTCCGGGAAAGTATACCGATGAAAACCGACGCGTTTCGTTGTCGTAAGCTCAGCGAGAATGCCGTCATCGAGCTTTACCGAGTAATACCCAGGCTCCGCCTTTTCATTTGTATGTGAGAACTTTGCTGCGTAGGTATTTACGGACTTGTCGCCTTCGTTTGCGAAAAATTGCGGTTCACCAATCGTTGGCATGAACAAGATATCGCAGCCATCCGGAATACCCGTACCGCTCAGGTGCGTGTGCGAGAAGCCGTAGATGATGTCGTCGGAGTAGTGGTAGCCGCTGGAGCCATCCCAGTTGTCGATGCGGGTGTCGGGCGAGAGTTGGACCATCCCGAACGGCATCGTCGCTCCGGGAAACGTATGCCCGTGCCCGCCGGTGCCGATGAACGGATTTACCCATCGGGTGTAGTCTTTCGTCTGCGCTGACGCGGTGAGCAGCGAACATATGATCGCGAATAATAGTACCCGGGTGCCAAATGCCAAAGATCGAAAACAAGATCTGTGTTTGTTTGTGTTCATTCGTGGTTCGATTCTTAATTTCAGTTCGCTACGCGACCTTGCGGACAAAAGTGTTCACGCTCCTTAATGGACAAATTCGCCGCCCCATGCCTGGGTCAGGCCGCGGCCTTTGATGCCCCATCGAAAGCGGAAATGCGGTTCGCCGCCGCGATGATTGTATCGTAAAGACATTTTGTGCAGACCGGCTTTCAGCGGGACGATGGCCGACCGAACTTTTCGGTCTATTGTGCCCGCATCGTCGATCATCTTCCTGTCGCCGAGCAAGATCGTCGTGTCCCATGTCGAATCTACTTGAAATTCATAAACGCCATCTTCGGGCGCGCGGAAATATCCGTCGAATGTTACGGCAAACGCTTTTTTCAGATCGAATCGCTGGGCGAATTGGTTGAGATTCGTCGATCGCGTTTCGCCGGTGATCTTTTCGCCCTCGCCGGAACCGTCACCGGCGGGGATGAACAGTTCATAGTTCAAACCGGGCTTGCTCGCGTCCGTTTGATCCGGTTCACGCATCGTTCCTCGAACGATCGTTGCCGCGTACACCACGCTCTTTCGTCCAATCGAATTCACGACAACTGTTTTCAGCATTTTGATCTCGCCTTCGCTCAACGTCATTTCGATCGGCTTCGTGTAAACCGACGAAGAATCGTTCGGGGTTGAACCGTCGGTTGTGTAAAGCACCCGCGTTCCCGGCGCGGGTTTTAGTTCAATCGAAACCTTTTCATTTTCCGCAACGACATTATGCAAACCGCCGGGTTCGGGAATGCGGTAGTTCACGCCTTGCTTATCAAGCCGGGGCAATATCGCATTTAGCCTCCGTTTGAAATCATCGAAATTGCGATCTTCTTTCTTTGACCAAAGCACCTCTGCCAAGGCGAGCATTCGCGGGAATGCCATATATTCGACCTGCTGCGGCGTTTCGATGTATTCGGTCCAGATGTTGGCTTGTCCGCCGAGGATGTATTTTGCTTCTTCGGCGGTAAGCTCAGGCGGAACTGGCTCGAACGAGTAAACCTTTGCGAGCGGAACGTAACTGCCTATGTTGAGCGGTTCGTATGCCGGGTCGCCTTGGCCGTAATCGAAATACACGAAATCGGTCGGCGTCATTATCACATCGTGTCCGGCCTTTGCCGCAGCGATGCCGCCGCGCATTCCGCGCCAGCTCATGACGGTGGCGTTCGGAGCGATGCCGCCATCGAGTATCTCGTCCCATCCGATGATCTTTTTACCCTTGGAATCAACGAATTTAGCTATGCGGCGAATGAAATACGATTGCACCTCATGTTCGTCTTTCAGATTCTCGCGTTTCTTAAGGTCTTGGACGAACGCAGATTCTTTCCAATAGTCTTTCAGCACCTCGTCGCCGCCGATGTGGATGTAGGGTGAATCAAGGAAAAGCTTGATGGTTTCGTCGAGCACGTCTTCGAGGAATTTGAAGGTCTCGTCGGTCGGGCAGAACACTTCTTTGAAAATGCCCCAGGTCTTCTTGACTTCGAATTTGTAATCGGGCGCCGCGCAGCCTTTTCCCAGCTCAGGATATGCCGCGAGTGCGGCGGACGCGTGGCCGGGGAGTTCGATCTCCGGGATCACGGTGATGTGCCGTTCTTTTGCGTATGCGACGACCTCGCGGATCTGATCCTGCGTGTAAAAGCCTTCAACAGGACGGCCGTCGCCCTTGAAGATCGTCGAGTACGAACCTTCGTGCGACTCGCTGCGATACTGCCCGACGGTCGTGAGCTTTGGGTACTTCTTGATCTCGATCCGCCACCCTTGATCGTCCGTTAAATGCCAGTGAAAATAATTGAACTTATACTGCGCCATCTGGTCGATGTACCGCTTGATGAACTCGACCGGCTGGAAGTGGCGCGAAACGTCGAGATGCATTCCGCGGTAGCGGAAGCGAGCTTCATCCTCGATGTACACGACCGGGATCGAAACCGGTGAACTCTTCTGCATCGGGAGTAGTTGGATCAGCGATTGCATTCCGTAATACATACCGGCCGAACTGGTTGCGGTAACGGATGCAAAGTCGCGCTCCACTCTTAGCTGATATCCTACCTTCGCCGTCGTGTAGTCGTCGGGCACACCGAACGCAACATAGTTCTTCTTGGCCCGTGTAACGATATTAGGACTGATACCGTAGTTGGCCGCTAGGTATTTGCGAAATTCTTCAGCGATACCTCGCTCAACCGGACCTCGTGCCATCAACGATGTATTCTTGTCGATGATAAATTCACCTTGGTAAGTCCGTTTTATCGACTTTGGTCTGGGAATGATGTTAATTTCACCCGACTGGGCAGATGTGAACGGCACGAGCGTTAGCGATAGCACGACGGCAGCGAAGAGAGTTTTCATAATTAAAGGCGGAAACCCGAGCAGTAGCGAGGGTGTCAGATGTCGATATTATTCCATACTGAGAGACACAGTCCCTATCGGACGTGTTTCTGCCTGTGGTTGCGCTTATCGCGCATTGAGGAACACACACCCTGCCGGTCGTGTTTCTGCCTGCGGTTGCGCTAATCGCACATTAGAAGACACACTCCCTTCCGTCGTGTTTCTGCCTGGTTGAGCTGATCGCGCATTGAGGGACACACTCCCTATCGGTCGTGTTTCTGCCTGCGGTTGCACTTATCGCACATTGAGGGACACACTCCCTACCGGTCGTGTTTCTGCCTGTGGTTGCGCTTATCGCGCATGGAGAGAAACATACTCCCGACCTTTCGTCCGGTCACGGTAGCTGAGTGAGCAGATCTTTTAGCTCTTTGGGTAGATCGCAACTGAGAGCGATGCGTTCGCCGGTGTGCGGGTGAGTGAAGGCGAGATGTTCCGCGTGGAGGAAGAAACGGCCGAGCCTTTCGACCGCTTTTTTTATTCCGTGATCGGCGATGGTGTTGTCGCGGCCTTCGTTGTAGGTAGCGTCGCCGACGACGGGGTGATTGATCGAGGCGAGGTGGACGCGGATCTGGTGTGTGCGGCCGGTCTTGATCTCAATCTCAAGCAGCGTGAATTTTTCGAATCGCTGGCGGACCTTCCACATTGTCAGGGCGTTGCGGCCGTTGGCGGCAACCGTCATTTTCGTCCGATGCCAGCGGTCGCGAGCCATCGGGCGAACAATGGTCCCCGAATTCTCACGCGGGCTGCCGTGCACGAGCGTGACATATTGCTTGGTGACGACACGGTCGCGAAATTGATTTGATAAGAGCTCGTGCGTCTCCTCGTCCTTAGCAACGACGATCAGCCCTGATGTTTCTTTATCCAGGCGGTGAACGATTCCGACGCGGTCTCCGCTTGAAGAAGCCTTGGCGTAAATGTCAACTTGTTGGTCAAGCCCTTGCTCACGCGCGGGCCTCTGCATTTGAAAATGCCAGGCGATCGCGTTTGCCAGCGTTCCGCTGCTGTTTCCGGCTCCGGGATGAACGACCATTCCCGCGGGCTTGTTGATCACTGCCAGGAACTCATCCTCGAACACTATATCAAGCGGAATGTTCTCGGCTTCAAAGACCGCGGTCGGAGCCTCGACCAGATCGACGTCTACCTCATCGCCTGCGCGCAGCTTGTACGAGGGCTTTGCGGGTTTTTCGTTTACCAGCACGTCGCCATCTGCGATCAAACGCTGCAGCCGCGACCGCGACCAATCCTCGATGCGCTCCGCTAAGAACGCATCGAGCCTTTTGCCGCCGTCATCAGCGGTGATCGTAAAGCTAAGACTGGAGTCTTCAGACAAGATCGGATCTAAGAAATTCTTATTGGCGCCTTAGGTTTGCGGTTCCGGCTCACTGCCGGTCTTTCGTAGACGAAGGACCATGAATACGATACAGACGGCAGCGACAAACAGGGCGACGAGCTGTGAGGTCGAGAGTCCGGTCAAGGTGGTCAGCCCGAAAAGGTCGCCGCGTGGGTCATCGCGGATGAACTCGATCGAGAAACGAAAAATCGAATAGATAATGCCGTAGGCGATCAGTACCTGGCCATCGAACTTCTTTCGCCGGTGCAGCCAAAAGAGAAAGCCGAAGACCGCGAGCATCGTAAACGATTCGATGAGCTGCGTCGGATGAAGAAAAAGCTCGCTGGCATCCGGCCCGTAGATGGGAACGCCCGTGTATTCATGGCCGGCCTCGGTAAAGTGCACGCCCCAAAACCAATCCGTCGGCTTTCCCCAGCAGCAGCCCGCAGCAAAGCAGCCTTGTCTTCCAAACGCCTGCCCTAATGCGACGGCCGGCGCCAGGGCATCTGCCGCTTTCCAAAAGGGAAGCTTGTAGTACCGAACGAGCACTGCAACGGTCAGAAAGCCGCCGATGATGCCGCCGAAAACTACGCCGCCGCTCCGCAGGAAATCGAGTGAAAACAGCGAGACGTTCGGGTCGACGAAGAACATCAATATCTTCGACCCGAGCAGGCCGCCGACCAGTGTCCAAAGCCCGAGATCGTAAAACCGATCACGCGGGAGCCCGTCGCTCGCCGCGAGCCTTGACGCCGTATAAAGCGCGACCAACATCCCCACCGCCAGCCAAAGGCCGTACGCGGTCACGGGAAAATCGCCAATGCGGAAAAGTTCGGGATACATGTAAAAAGAAGCAAGAAGCCGGAAGCAAGAAGCCAGAAGTCAACGGGATGAAGCTTTACGCTTTTCACCTGATATCAGCTCTGATGGTTCGCATATAACTTCCGAGCATACGGCCTATCTCATCAAGCATTGTCCTCAAATTCGACGTATCGCCGTAACCAAGATCTCGTACAAGTATGAGGTAATAGCGGCACTCCTCCAACGAGCCATAGGACATTCCATAAAAACGCAATTTATCGGGTTTTGTCGCTTTACCGAACCCCTCGGCAAAATTCGCCGGAATTGATACGGCTGCCCGCCGCAACTGTGAAGTCAGTCCGTATTGCTCATGCTTCGGAAAATTTTCGGAGAAACGGTATATCTCCAACACAAAGGCGTGTGACTTCTGCCAGATCTCGACATCCTCAAAACTTCGTGCCGGCATCTTCCTACTTGCTTTCTGCTTCCGGCTTCTCGCTCTTTTTCGTCATGAACATATCGATGATCAACAGGCCCGCTCCGATCACGATCGCCATATCGGCGACGTTGAAGGTCGGATAATGCCACGACCCGAACTGAACGTCGATAAAATCCACCACGAAACCAAGCCTGAGCCGATCGGTAACGTTACCTATGATGCCTGCGAGCAGTAAAGCTAGAGCACCTAAAATGCGGTCATCGGAACGCGGTGTCTTCCAGAAAAAATATAGAACGAGAACACCGGCGATAGTTGCCACAGCCGACAAACCCCAGCGCCCTGTGTCACCGTGGTCGTCGAGCATTGAAAAGGCGACGCCCGTATTCTGTGCGTAAGCAAAATTTAAGAACCCCGGAATGATCGGCATGTCCTCACCGAAGCGCAGACGCCGGACCGCCCAGGCCTTTGTCACCTGGTCGATCATAAAGACGCCGCCGGTGATGGCAAGATAGCCTAGCTTCCAGAGGATGTCGTTCTTTTTCATGGTTTAGCCTTTTGGCTCAGCATCGATCGCCTGCTTACGACCAACCTCGCGTCAATGATCTCGAGCTGCTCCGTCTGCTCGACAGATCTTTATCTTTTGATAACGACTATTATCTTAGCGCTTGCTGCGGTCGCCGCCACATCGATAGTTTCGATTGCGTAAAGTGAGCCGAAGCCCGCGGCTACCAATCAGTGCGCGGGAAGATCGCCTTCGGAGCCCGATGCGTCTCTGCCCAATCTAGCCAGCACACGTCTGTGCACCCGATCGCGTAGGTCACGACACGCCATTTCCCGCCGGTCTTTCGAAGCAGGCCGAAGAAGTTGTGGTCGTACGCGTCCTCGTACTCCGCGAACTTGGTACCTCTGAGGTTCGGATCTCCGCCGCCTGGCGATTTCGGTGATCCGCTGATATATGCCCAGTTGCCGTTCGAGTTGAAGGTATCGATGACGAACACGATCTTTTGCTTAAAATCCTTTTCAACCGGAACACGCAAAGCAGCCAGGATCGCCTTGCGTTCAGCCGAATCTCGTTCGGGCTTATAAACGGATTGGGCCGACACTGTGGGCAAAATGAAGAGAAACGTTGCGATCATTATAGTTACACGTATAAACATATGTCTTTTTGCCTCCGGAAAATGGTGTGACCGTGCGTTCTGTATTCGAGAATTTTCGGTTTTGTTAGCAGACAAATGGTTTTTGTCACGAGATAAATTACTTTTGTCACGCAACAAATTGCTTTTGTCACCAGACAAATTGCTTTTGTCACGAGACAAATTACATTTGTCACCAGACAAATTGCTTTTGTCACGTCACAAATTACATTTGTTACGCAACAAATTGAAATTGTTAGCAGACATTTTTCTTTTGTCACGCGACAATTTCGGTTTTCCTGCAGATCATCGCCTGAATTAGGTTGGAGAAAACCCTGCGGATCTCATCGATCAGGCCGTTCATTCGTCGCGAAGAGCAAGGCTTACCGGCTATTTTCGAAAGACTCGATATATTTCCGCGTGACCTCTTTCAGCTCGGCGTAGGACGGGATAACGTAAAGCACCGGCTGCATATCGCTGTAGGTATAGTCGTGGTTGATGACCTGCTCGAGGTCGAAGGGACGGCGTTCGACATCGTCAGAGAACGCATGCTCGAGTTCGCCGTAGCTTGAAAGCAGTCCCGCGCCATAGGCTTTGATCTCGTCGTTGTGCTCGACGAGACCGAACTCTACTGTGAACCAGTAGAGCCTTCCCAGCTCTTCAAGCTGCTGGTCGTTTGCCATTCGCGCCCCGTGGCCGACGAATTGAGAATAGTCAGCAAAGTCGGGATTGGTGAACATCGGAATATGGCCGATGGCTTCGTGGACGATGTCGGGTTCCGGAGTGTACTCAGGGCGGGAATGATGGCGGATGTATTGCGTTGACAGCATCGTCCGCCATGAAAGCCATGAAAGGAATGCACGCGTGTCGACGAGCCCCTCGATAGGTGCAAGCCGGAAACCGGTCAGCTCTTTCAACCGGCGATTCATTTCGGAAAGCTGCGGGATCCGTTGGGTCGAGATGCCCAGGTCCGCCTTTGCTTTTAGGTAAAACGGGGAAGCGTGCTTTTGATGAAGCTCTTCGAGCTTTGTTGCGACGTGCTGCCATATACCCTGCTCGTCGTCGTTGTAGTCTACGTCAGTAATTTCACCGGTCTCGCGGAAACGCTTTGCAAGGCTAGCGATGTAGTCGCGTCGCTTGCGGTATTCAGGGTCAGATGCTCCGGGATGATCGAGGTCGAGTTCTTCGATATCCTCGAAAGGCATGTCTCGAAACGCGGGCAATTCGCCATCGTCTACGCGGTAGTTGGATAAAGGCGTAAAAGGTTTGTCTGTGAGCGTAGCGGGTCGCGTCATATGGGCTGCTCCTCTGCGAGATCTGATCGATAACTAATTATAATCGATTAGATCAGCAGAACCTACTACTTCAAACGCTCCAAAACGCCTTTCCGTTTAATGAGATTCTTATAATCCCACTGGATCGTACGAGCTTTTTCGAGCCATCGATCAAGATCGCGCGAATCTATCTGGTCGGCTGACGTAAATCTGATGGAGGCGTCCTTAAACTTTCCGGTACCCGGTTTAAGCGACGCCTCGTCAAAACTCGCACCGCTCCAAAACATCAGCCTCACGCAATCTTTTAACTTGCTGTAGCCGACGATCGGGTTTCCGTCGAGAAACCAAACGGGATGAGCGTGCCAGATCTTGTTTTCAGCCTCCGGCATCGCTTTTGAGATCTGCTTAGCCAGAGCGTCGCAGATCTTTTTGTCGTCGACCGGCAGCGAGTCGTTGAACCGCTTGATCTCCGCGTTCATTTCTTACGTTTTTCGGTGGTCTTGCCGTCGAAATCTTCCTCGTTCGCTTCGGCCTCTTCTTTTGTCTTGCGAACGATCTGATCTTTGTGATGAGCAGGCGAGTAAATGGTGTACATCTTCAGCTCTTCAGACGACGATGTGTTTATCACATTGTGTTTCGCACCCGCAGGGATCACGACCGCATCGCCGTCCTTGACCGTATATTTGTTCCCGTCGATCTCGACGCGTCCACGGCCGCCCTCGAAACGAAAGAACTGATCGTTGTCCGGATGAGTCTCCTCACCGATCTCCTCTTTTGGCTTTAGGCTCATCAGTACGAGTTGGCTGTGTACGGATGTGTAGAGCACTTTGCGAAAATTCTTGTTCTTGAGTGTGTCTTTCTCGATGTTTGATTTGAAGCCTTTCATTTTATTCTCCTCGTTCGTAAAAATAGTATTTTGAAATATTCTGTATTCTCCGGACATGCTCACGGGATCACATCTTATTAGCTCTGAAGATCGCTCCAAGCGACACGGCTCCTCAGACGCAAAAGCGTGCGTTCAAGACCAATGACCTCAAACACGGAAAGCATCGACGGGCCTACGGCGACACCAGTTAATAGCGTACGGGCTCCGTTCATGATCACGCCGAGCTTTGTGGCTTTTTCCTCGGTGAAGGCCTTGACCACGATCTCAATGTGCTCCTCAGTGTACGGCCTTTCCGCAAAGTCTGCTTCAAAACGATCGGCAAGCTGAGGCATCCACTCTTTCAGGTCCGGGAACTTTGTCAGATTCTTTGCAATTGCCGCGGGATCAAAATCGAAATCCTCGCTAAAGTACGCACGGCCCTGGGATGAGAAATCCTTTAGCGTGAAAAATCGCTGCCGGATCAGATCAACCGTGTAAACATACCACGCGTGCGATCCTACTTCTCGACCTTCGAGTGCTACGGATTCGGGCCGTTCATCCGATCCGAGGTCTGCTGTCGACGGGATTTCAGTTGTCAGGGCAATGCTCTGCTGGTCGTATTCTTCACGCCAAAGCTTGGCGGTTCGGAGTTCGGCTTTTACAAACGGCAACAGTTCGCTGAGCGGCATCGTGCGAATGTATTCCGCGTTCATCCATATTGCTTTATCATCCGTCCATTTACGCGGGTCGTCGGGCGTGAAGTTAAAGATCGCGTTCGACCGGTGGATACCCTCGAGGGAAAACTTTTCGACCAGCTCATCGAGTGAGTAGATCTCACGTTCCTCACCGGCCGACCAACCTAACAGCGCCAGAAAATTGCGAAAGGCTGCAGCAAGAAACCCCGCATCGCGATAGGTCGTCATCGAAACGACCTCGCCGTGCTTCCGTTTCGAGAGCTTTCCCTTGTTCGGCGCCATTATCAATGGCAGATGCGCGAAGGTGGGCGGCGTAACACCGAGTGCTTCGTAGATCAATACCTGTTTATGGGTATTCGTCAGATGGTCCTGTCCCCGAATTACGTGCGTGATCTGCATTTCGATGTCGTCGCAGACCACCGCGAGGTTGTAAAGCGGATGTCCGTCGGAGCGCAGCAGTACGAGATCTTCAGTGTCATCGTAATTGCGTTCCTGAATACCATAGACCGCATCGTCAAAAGCAGTGCGGCCATGTTCGGCTACCAAAAGCCGGATAGCGAAAGGCTCGCCGGTAGCGGCGCGTTCGTCCGACTCTTTGCGCGATAATTTGCGGTACGGGTTATCACGCATATTCTTTTCGCCCTGTTGAGCGCGAGCGCGTTCCTTGATCGCATCTTTAACGTTTGCGTCGGTCGGCGCTTCGCGCGGGGTGAAATCGCGATAAGCTTTCCCTTCTTCAAGAAGCCGTAGGGCTGCCGCACGATGCTTATCGGCATTGTCTGACTGAAAGACGATCTCTTCATCGGGAGCAAAACCCAGCCATTCCAATCCGTCGAGTATTGACCGCGTGGATTCTTCGGTCGACCGCGCAAGGTCAGTGTCTTCGATCCGAAGCAAGAACTTGCCGCCGGTGTTTCGGGCGTAGAGATAGTTAAAAAGTGCGGTCCTCGCGGAACCAATATGCAAATAACCCGTCGGCGACGGAGCGAATCTTACCCTTACGGACATAATGCAAGATTCTTACCTATGACCGTGTATTAATCAATGCAGTATCTACGGTTACGGGCGGCAACGTTTTAACCGCAAACGGTGATATATTTATCGGCCGATCAACGCATTAACCTTCATGACCATGAAACTTCGTATCGGCCTTCTGACAACGGTTTGTCTCTTACTGCTTGGCGAGAGATCTGTTTATGGGCACGTAAAATGGTTTGTAGAGCATGACGTCTCTAAACCGCCGCTGCCGATCGGCGAGGTGTTGGATGGCACGTTCGTCAAGATGTTTCTTGTATCGGTTGCGGGAATTTATCTTTTCTTTCTCGCGGACCGATACATATTCAAACGAGGCATCTTGGCGGAGTTCGATAAACGCTTGAAGCGTTTTGACGACCTGGCAAGCCTGATAATGCGTGTAAGCGCGGGCATATTCTTCTTTAGCCTTTTCGTGTGGTACACCGTATACGGCTCGACCTTTTACCTAACACCCGAGCTAACGACGCAAGCCAAGTGGGTTGCATGGCTGCATTTAGCGATGGCGGTATCATTGGTTTTCCGGCAAGGTGCGGTGTTTGCCGGCGTCGGGATATTCATTCTTTTCGCCGCAGCCTTGGGTGACTTCGGGCTGTTTCACATGCTGGATTACCTGATCTTCCCGGGCATCGGAGTTTTCCTAGTTACATCCAGTATCCGAAACGGCGAATGGCTGCGTGCCGGCTTTATTACCTTGTTTGCCTGCGCCGGGCTGACGTTGATCTGGGCTTCGGTGGAGAAGTTCGGATATGCAGCCTGGACTTATCCGCTGCTTGAGCAAACGCCGTCGCTGACGATGGGTCTCGATCCTCGGACATTTATGAAGCTGAGCGGGTTCATCGAATTTAACGTTACATTTATCCTGCTCGGCGCGGTTTCGGTGATAGGGAGGCTGATCTCGCTGGGGATGATGTCAATATTCGTTTTAGCCGTCTTTGAGTTTGGGATGGTTGATGCGATCGGACATCTAATGATCGTTGCGATATTGTTCGTTTTGATAGTACGGGGCCCGACGGATGCTCGGTATATGCTGGTTCTGCCCGAAAAATCGATTTTTACGGAAGCCTATTTCATGACGGGTCTATATTTCCTGGCGTTCGGGATGATCTTTATCCTGTACTACGGCCTTCATCACGTGTTATACGGAACGTAAACATGAAAAGCCTGCCAGTTACACTGACAGACTTAGATGTTCTGGCGGAGACGACAGGATTCGAACCTGTGGTACCCTTTTGGAGTACAACGATTTAGCAAACCGCCGCTTTCAGCCACTCAGCCACGTCTCCGCAAACTGCCTCGAAGGCAGATTTTCATTCTAGCCGAAGGGCAAACTTTGTCAAGTTAGTGGCATCTTAGAGGCTAATAGGGACCGGCTCTCACGCTTGACACGATTGATTTTTGCACAGAAAATATTGTAGTCGCTCGGAACAGGTCGTTTTCGGCCTTTCTGCTGTTTCTGCATCTTTTTTGTTACCGGCCCGGAATGCCGTTACGCTTGATCCTGGATCATGGCTGAACTTCGCCTAAAATCTCACCCAGTACCAACGCGAGGGATCGTTTTTGCGATCCTCTTGACGATGTTCGCGTACACCGTGCCGGCAAACGTTCCGAGCGTCTCTTCAGCTCCGTTTCCCACTGCATCGAACCTTGCGACGATCAAGGGCATAGTTCGCGATCAGACCGGATCGCCGATAGCTGACGCGACGGTTGCCATCTTTCGGCTCGGAACGGCGAAACTTCTAAAGCAGGTGCGTTCGGGCCGCGACGGTTCTTTCCTCGCAAAGATAAATCCCGGCAAATATACGATCCTGGCGGTCGCCGAGGGCTTCAATCCGGTGACGCTCGCTGAGGTACAGGTAAATAGTGCATCGCTTGCTAACTACGGTTTCAGGCTTGAGCGTGCCGGCGGTGGAAACACGCTGCCTGACAAACGGCTGGACCGGAATAATCCGAAATGGCTAATTCGTTCGGGGATGCTCAGCCGCGGCACATATCAGATCGATCAGGGCAACACGCCCGGTACCGAGGTCGCGGTCGAAGAATCTGTAGAGGTCGCTGCGAATGATGATGAGGAACGGCGGAACGGAAAGCCAACACAGACCGTTGTTGAGACGTTCGCAGCCGCTTCAGAAGGCGGAAGCTACGCGGGTCTGAATTTCGCGACCGCGGTGCCGATCGGACGTGCGGATGCTGTATTTGCTGCACAGACAGGGATCGGCCGAAATGCTCCGCTGCGTCTGGAATCGCAGGTAAAATTCGCTCCATTCGCGAATCACCAGATGAGAGTAAAAGCTGCCTATGCAAAGCTCGGAGAGCTCGAGATCGACGGCGTAGGCCGTGAGCTCGGGCAATTCTCGTTACAGGCGACAGATCAGTGGAACGTCCGCGAAGGCATAGTGTTGGTCTATGGCTTTGATTACTCGAAGTTCGTAGGTGCAGGCGGTGATTTTTCGCTGAATCCGCGTTTGGGCTTTCAGTTTGATATTGACTCGAAAACACGGCTCCGCTCCGCTTTTACTTCACTCAGTGAGGACCGAAGCTGGACCAGCGAGATCGAGCTTGAAGATGCTCAAGTCATCTTTCGCGAACCGGTAGCGATCGACGACATCGCCGTCGAGGCCGGAAAGCCGGTAATGAATCGAAGCAGCCGCTTTGAGATCGGCATTGAACGCGTTTTGGACAATCGTTCGTCCCTCGAGCTGAACGCATTCTTCGACACAACGTTCGCTCGCGGCGTTGGGTACTCAGCGATTGGCCTTTCACCCGCTGGTGACGTGTTTACAGAACTTACCGGGAATCAGCAGGGCAATTCTCAAGGATTCCGGCTGGTTTATTCGCGTCGATTGAGCGGAATTTTGAGCACTTCGGCAGGCTATAGCTTCGGTAGCGGCCAGCGTCTTTCTCAGGATGCTATTACTGATCCCGAAAGTCTATTTGAAAGCGGATATTTCCACACGGCTTTCGGCCAACTCGATGCTGACTTCAACACAGGTACCAGCGTTCGGACAGTGTTCCGACTATCGCCGGAGGCGACGGTCTTTGCGATCGACCCATTTCAGGGGCGGCTTGCTATCTACGATCCGAGCCTCAGTGTTCTGGTGACCCAAAATCTTCCGTCGCTCGGCCTCCCTTTTCGTGCGGTCGCTTCGGTAGATGCACGCAACATTCTCGGTTTTTACTCCGGGATCGAGAACGAGTTCGGGACGCTTCGGCTGAACAGCCACCGCCGCGCAGTACGGGGCAGCATAAAAGTCCGCTTCTGACGCCGCATATTCATCTGACCGGCTTGTCTCCAAAAACTTGGATTACGAGCAAAAAACTGAATATATTTCCGCACGTCCGTTTCGCATTCTGTTAAAATTTAGAGAATCGCTCGGTGATTAATAGGGATTTCTAGCCGTTCGGCCGCAACCGTTGTTGGAACACGGTTTGCATCTGAAAATGGTCGGTTTAGTTTGCCTCAGTCAATGACCGGGAAAGTTATAACAACCTGGAGCTTGATCTGGCTGGTAGTAACCGTACTTCTCGTAGCGGGAGGTGCGTTGAACGTCTCCCAGCGAGCAGGCAGTCCTCTGCCTCCGACTGACGGCGTGCTTTGGGTACAGCGTGCTGACGGCATCTATGCCGAGACCGTACGAACGGGGTTCGCCGCATCGCGTGCAGGCGTATCGGCCGGTGACAAACTTCTCCTCATAACTCTGGATGGCGAACAGGCGGATTACGGCATATCGGTGCGCGACGTTCCGATGTACCTCGACGCGGCGGGAGTCGGCGGTAGCCTGACCTATCTGATCGAAAAGCCTTACTCGTTCTCAAGTAACAGGTACGTTGCCGAACTGACGAACATCGACACACTTCCACGGTGGACTCCATCGATCGTTTTTCTGATGGTCGTTGGCATCATCTGGCTTGCGATCGGCCTTTTTGTTCTGTTCAAACAGGGCAGCCGTTCCCCGTTCGTTCTTCATTTTGCATCGGTTTGCCTTGCCGCCTTTGTTTTCCACGTTTATCGGCCGCTTAACACGGGCCAGGACCTCGATCTGGCGATCCAGTTGCTTGACGATATTGCATTCGCACTATTCGTCCCGCTTTTTCTTCATTTCTGTTTTCGATATCCGGTCCGCAGCGAGGTCTTTGATCGTTATCGCTGGCGGACGGTAGCACTTTATGTTCCGGCGGCGTTATTAACGACCGCGATGCTTGTATTCGGGGTAGCCACCTTTCTGCCTGCCGCGACGCTCAGCAGTTGGATCCTCGAATTTGGTGCCCAGATCAAATTCTGGCCTCGGTTCAATCTCGCATTGCTGGTGCATTTTATCGGCGGAATATCTATCGGCGGAAGCATCTTGCTGTGGCGATTTTTGACGAGCCGTCAGCCGCTGGTTCGCCAACGACTGAAGTGGGCGATGTGGGGAACACTGGTATCGGTGATGCCGATCCTCAGCTATCAGATCGCAAGCCGGTTCATCTACCTGCCGGAAGACACATTGACAACCGCCCTGACGACATTACCGCTCGCGTTGATTCCGCTAAGCTTCGGCCATTCAGTGGTGCGTTATCGGCTGATGGACGTCGACGTCGTCGTCCGCCGTGCGATGGTTTACGCCCTGACCACCTTGGCCATCTCGATGATGATCGGTGCGGTCGCCCTTGCTCTTGTGCTACTCGTCCGGTTCGATGGAGGTCTTTCAAATACGGAGATCGCCCTCCGTGCCTTGATCGCCGTGGTTGCCATGGCTGCCATCGTGCTGCTCAGCGAGCCGCTAAAGAATTATCTTCAGGAGCGTGCTAACCGTTTCTTTTACGGTGAACGCTACGACCTGCGTCAAGGTCTGCTCGACTTCGGGCGGACACTCTCAGCTACCACCGCAATGGTTCCGCTGCTCGATTCCTTGACGGAACGGCTCGTTCAAGTGATGGACGTCGAAAAGGTCGCGGTATTTACCGAAGACCCCGCGAACCCGGGACGCTTCGTCGTTTCGCGATCGGTCGGTTTAAGCGAGGCCTACAACATCCCCAACGACTTCAAGCAAATGATCCGCGAAAAATCGGCCATCAAGGGCGTCGTTCGTGCGGACGAGCTAGACCAGGCTGACGGTGAGATTCCGCACCATAACGGAAATGGGAACGGCAATGGCAGACCCGCCCGACAAGAACTTCATTACTTTGTGCCGTGTGTGGCGCGAAGCAAGATGGTGGCGGTTATCGGCCTCGGCCGTGCAAAAGATGGTTCGCTGTTGTCGTCAGAAGACCTCGACATCCTGCGTACGGTTTCGGGATACATTGCGGTCGCGATCGAGAACAGCAGGCTTTATCAGGAACAACAGCAGCAGACCGAGGAACTCGCTCTGCTTAAAGAGTTCAATGAATCGATCGTCGAATCGGTAAACGTTGGCCTGCTCGCAGTTGACGAGCACGGGACGATAACCCGATGCAATTCGACCTTTGAGGACATGCTGCGTCTCTCGCGTGAGCAGGTGGTAGGCAAGGCCGTAGAAGATGTCTTCGAAAGCGGCTTCGCGGCGAACCTGATGAATATACTCGGACGGTCACGCTGGCACCTGACAGAGATTCGCAACGCCTATAAGCTCCACACGACGGATGCTGCCGGCCGATCCCTTATTTTGAACGTCGCCGTCGCACCGCTGCGGTCCGTCTCGAACGAGCAGACCGGTGCGATAGTTGTGATCGAGAACGTTACCTCACGTGTAAAACTGGAGGAATCGCTCCAGCAGAGCGAAAAGCTTTCAAGTATCGGTCTGCTCGCGGCCGGTGTCGCTCACGAAGTAAACACACCGCTCACAGGCGTCTCCAGCTATACACAGATGCTTTTGGGGATGATCCCCGAGACCGACCCGAAACACGCTTTGCTGCAAAAGATGCAGCGGCAGACAGACCGTGCATCTAACATCGTCGGCAACCTCCTGAATTTTTCACGTACCGGCAGTGCGATCGAATCCTACGAGGTCGATATACATAAGCTGCTCGATGACACGCTGCAGCTGCTTGAGCCTCAGCTTCGAAAATCGAACGTGGAGATCTTCAAGGATTACGAGGCAGATGCATCGAACGTGTTCGGCGACGCCGGCAAGCTGCAGCAGGTGTTCACTAATCTTATCCTAAACGCTCGTGATGCGATCTTTTCCGGCGGTTCGATCACCCTCGCGACCCGCGCGGGCGATGACGGGGACGTCGTTGTCGAGGTCGCTGATACCGGTGAGGGCATTGCCGAAGAAAACTTGAAGAAGATCTTCGATCCTTTCTTTACGACTAAAGGCGTCGGCAACGGTACCGGGTTAGGACTCGCTGTAACTTACGGGATCGTTCAGGAGCACGGCGGCTCGATCGAGGTCGCAAGCGATATCGGTAAGGGTACGACCTTTCAGATCAAATTCCCCGAGGCCTCAAAGATGCGACAGCGTGCGGTCAGCTGACATCTGTGTGCTTGATCAGTAATCCGTGCGAGTAGATAGCGACAGCCGCTGCGGCGACCATTATCAGTGCCGCTGCTCGAAACGTTCTTCCGATCGTTGAATCGTCCAGAGAACCCATCGCATTATTGAGAAGCACGCCGCCGATCATCGGCGCGATCGCTCGCGCCAGGCTCGCACCCGACTGCATTATCCCCAGGGCTTTACCTTGTTCCTCTTCGTGCGAAATGCGTGAAACGATGCTGGTGAGTGCGGGCGAAGCAAGCGAGTTACCTAACGACAAAAACGCACCGATAATAAGCAGAGCCGGCAGACCACCGGCGAGAGGCCCTATCATCGGCATCAGGAAAAGCGTGATAGCCATGATGATGCAGCCGGCGATGACCAGCGGCGACTCGCCATACTTTTTCTCGAGCCTTCCAAAGAGCACACCTTGCCCTACTATTGATACGAATCCGATGAAAGCGAACAGGTAGCCGTTCTCAGCTGCGTCATAACCAAATCGTGCGGCCGTAAACAGCACAAAAGCGTAGGTCATGATCGAGAACGACGTGACCAAAAGGAAGTAGGTGAGATTTACGAATCCGAAACGCTTCTCTTTCAGAGAACCGACCAGATTCGCGATCCGGCTGCCTTCGTCCCGCTCCGGCCGGCGGCCCGGTTTGATCGATTCGGGAAGCAAAAAGTAGAGAGCGATCGAATTGACCAGCGAAAGGATCGCCGCGAAAAAGAACGGCACGTTCACGCCCCATGTACTCAAGATCCCGGCGATCGCAGGCCCCAATATGAAGCCAAGCCCGAAAGCCGCCCCGAACAACCCCATCCCCTTCGCCCGCTGATCACGGGTGGTAACGTCGGCGATATACGCCTGTGCTGTCGAGATATTCGCTCCGGTAATGCCGCCCACCACACGTCCGATGAACAGGACCAGCAGCGAATCAGCCAGCCCGAGTATTAAAAACCCGACAGCGGAACCCATCAGGCTGATAAGCAATATAGGCCTGCGGCCATACCGATCGGAGAGCCTTCCGAGGATCGGCGAAAATATGAACTGCATCCACGAATAGATGGACCAAAGAAGGCCTATCTCGAGCGGCGTCGCGTAAAACGGCGCGTTGTTCGCGTAAAAGGGCAGGATCGGGATGACAATGCCGAACCCGACCAGGTCGATAAAGACCGTTACGAAAATGATTATCAGCGGCGGCGTAAAGAACCGTTCCGACTGCTTCTTGGTTTCCATTTGGTTAAAGCTCGACCACGCCGAAAGCTCGCGGTTTTCGCGGTCAGACGAATTTTAGCAAACCGCCGATTAATAGTAGAATTGACGCTAATGAAACTATCAAGAACCTCATATCCCCGCATCGGCGGAGGTCGCTCGATCGCAGTATATCTGGTACTAACGGCTATTTGCGTTGCAGCGATGTATCAGGGGGCTCATGCGATCCCGTCGGCGCTTCCCACGGCCAACGTTTTACGAGAACAAAAGCAGGCCGCAGTGCCCGAGATCAGTTACACGGTCTCAATGTCCAAACCTTCGACTCATCTCCTCGAGGTCGAAATGCGTGTAAAAGCCTCGTCCTTCGCAGATCGAACCGAGCTGAAAATGCCCGTTTGGACGCCCGGCAGTTATCTTGTCCGTGAGTACGCCAGGCACGTGCAGGATTTTGCTGCGAAAGATGCGGCAGGCCGCGATCTGTCGTGGCGAAAGATCAACAAGAATACCTGGGAGCTTGATACGCGAGGTGCTAGAGAGATAGTCGTGAGCTATCGCGTTTATTCGAATGAGCTTACGGTCCGCACGAACGAGCTGAACGATGAACACGCTTTCTGGAACAATGGTGCCTTGCTGATGTTTCCGAAAGGCCAGCTCGCCGCACCATCGACGGTGACTGTTGTCCCGCATGGTAATTGGAAGGTCGCCACGGGTCTGCGTCCGGTCCTGGGCCCTGCAAACACGTTCAGGGCTGAAAATTACGACATACTTTACGATTCACCGTTCGAGGTCAGTGACTTTACCGAGATAACCTTCGATGTTCTGGGCAAACCACACCGTTTTATCGTCACCGGCGAAGGTAATTATGATCTCAATGCGATCGCACGCGATACGACAAAGATCGCCGAAGAGGGCGTGAAGATCTTCGGCGAACTGCCGATGGATGATTACCTGTTCATATTGAATCTTCGCGGAGGCGGCGGGTTGGAACATCTCAATTCCACCGCACTGCAGTGGAACCGGTTTGGTTTCAAGCCGCGTGCCCGGTACATCGCATTCCTTAATCTTGTTGCACACGAATACTTCCATCTATGGAATGTTAAGCGGATCCGCCCTGACGCTCTCGGGCCTTTCGATTACGAGAACGAGAATTACACGACGCTGCTCTGGGTCGCCGAGGGCGTAACCTCATATTACGAAAGCGTTTTGCTTCGGCGGGCCGGACTGATCACTGACGATCAGTTTTTGAGCGGCAAGGCCGGATTGATCAATGATCTGCACTCTCGCCCGGGCCGATTTGAGACGAGTCTTGAAGAAGCGAGCTTTGACGCATGGATCAAGTATTATCGCCAGGATGAAAACTCCGTAAACAACCAGATCTCGTATTACGACAAAGGTGATCTGGTCGCGATGCTGCTTGATATCGAGATCCGAAGACTTTCCGGGGGCAAGTCGTCGCTCGATACTGTTATGCGGGACCTTTATGACGATTTCGGGAAGAAGGACCGCAATTTTTCGCCCGCTGACTTCCAACGCTCGGCAGAAAAGGCGGCCGGAGCGAGCCTCGAGAACTTCTTTGATAAGTACGTTCGCGGCACAGCGGAGATCGACTACGATCCGATCGTTTCCGCTGTCGGCCTAAAGGTCGAAGTGAGACAGCCCGACAAGGATAAAGCTTATATCGGTGCTGATCTCGCAGAGGCGGGCGATCGACTGACGATCCGAACGGTTCGTGCAGGTACGCCGGCATATGAGCAGGGCCTTAATACGGGCGACCAGATCATCGCGATAGATGGTTACCGCGCAAGTACGTCGTTTATGAACAGTTACCTCGCCGAGAAAAAGCCCGGAGATACAGTGAAGCTCTCTTTGTTCAGGTTCGATCAGCTTCGTACGATCGACTTCGTTCTCGGGGCGAACACGCGGCAGGAATTTTCGATCAGTCCGGTAACCGCACCCACCGAAGCTCAGAAGAAGCTTTACAGGGAGTATCTGAATGCCGAACTTTAATCGGATCTTCGCCTTGCTGGCCGCAGTGACCTTTGCAGCGGCCTGCCAGGAAGTGCCGAAAGAGACAGGTGGCGGCCTGCCGCAGTCTTTGAGCGAGGTTCCTGCGGTTCGCCTCAGTTATCGTTACGAGCCGGACGTACCTGCACCGACCGAACAAGCGGCAGCGGTCGACGACCCGGCGAAGTTTGCTACCGTGCAGATGAAGTTCGAAAGCACGCGGCCTCAGGAATTTGTAGCACGAACTATCGGCTCGCCTGACGGAAAGCGCGTCGCAGTCGTCTACAACCGCGTTGGCGATCAGCCGGAAGATTATCGGCTGGATATGTATGCATCCGACGGTACGCTCCTCAACAAAGTAACCTCGGATCTGATGGCGGTACACTTCCCGGACACGATCGCGTGGTCACCGGACTCCACGACGATCGCGTTTGTCGCAATGCTGAGGGCGGCCTCGGATGCCGACGAGAATGCCATACGCCCTGCGGCCGGCGTTACTGAAGACATTGCCGATGCAGTTCAGGATCCTGAGGTACCGCTGCCCGATGCAAATACTGATCCCGGGGTCTCCGAACCGCCAGCCAATGCAGCTCCTACACCACCGGCACCGGTCGGGATCCTGACGTTCCGAACAGAGCAGCTTTACGTTGCCGATTCGGATGGGATGGGTGCCAGGCCGCTAACGCAGAACGAGAGCCTGATCTATTACTACTACGTCTGGTCCGCTGACAGCACAAAGCTCGCAACACTTGCGGCTACGGTCGCTGAGTGGCAGTACGTAAAACGCAACGCGGAGGCTGCCGGGCAGGTATTTGTTCCGGCGGGCCGTCCGCGTGTTGTTGAAAAGAACGGACGCGAACGCTTACTCGATGACGCTCTCACGTCAGTGCAGCCGGTCTGGTCTCCGGATTCCACCAAGATCGCTTGTGCGTTCGATAAGCAGGTTCGTTTATACGACGCTGGCGGTAATGTGCCGACACAGGCGGCTATTCCGTTGCGGAATAATCTCCTTCTTTCATCGCAGGCGTACGACCGCGATCAATCGATCAAGCTTGGGGCGTCGAATACTAACGGATCCGATAATACCGTTGTTCCGACCAACGTCGACGCTAATGCCGCTCCGTCGACACTGCCAGATGAGAACACGCTTGCCTCCTTCAATCCGATCGTCGCTTTGCATTGGCCAACCGACGACCAGCTCTATTTTCAGACCGCATTTATCAAGCGGATGTTGAACGAGACTGACAGCGTATCAAGCTTTCCACGCTGGCACCGATTAATACTCACCCCGCAGGCATCAGGAAACTAAAATGGACCTGAATACGATCGACGACGTCTACAGCTTCAATGCGACTGCAATAGCAAGACTCGGCACGGCGGTGAGCGGTCTGAGCCCGAGGCGGACGAGCGAGATACCAACGGGACAGACATGGTCATTAGAGCAGCTTGTCGAGCACGTGGCTATTGTCGATGAGGCGATGTTCAAGATCTGCGCGAAACTGCTTTCTCGATCAAAGAAGGACGACCTCACCTCCGATGGCAAGCTGTATATATCGGAAGCATTCATTGAGCAATGGGGCTCGGCGGCGACGACCAAGCTAGCGGCACCGGAACAGGTACATCCCACCGGCCGAGTTTCTATTGAGATGTCCCTGCAGAAGATCGCGGAAACTGAAGCTCGGTTTGCCGAGCTTCGAAGCGAATTTTACCGTTGGGACGGTACCGCATCGAAATTTCCGCATCCGATCTTCGGCGACCTGTCCGCGCATGAGTGGCTTTTACTACGAGGTGGCCACGCGATGCGGCACTTAAAGCAGATCGAAGATCGCTTATCCGTCGTATCGACGTAAAGCGGCCCCGGCTATAAGGAGGGCGAATCCAGCCGGGGCCTTCGGTCCAAACAAACGCTTCTGATCGCTATCCTATTAGTTTTCCGAAGCTGACGTTTGGATGGTTCTTTATCTGGGCGGGTTGCTGCTATTCAGCATCCCGCCCGTTTGGTTTTTTCATTACCGAGCGACGAGCGGAATATCCCCATCGAGGCCGAACGGATACGCCTGGAATGTGCCATCCGTTGTCCGCAGGATGTACCAGTAGCCGTCTGACGGACGGAACACGGCCACGTCAGTTTTCCCATCGCCGTCGTAGTTGCCAGCTACCGGAATGTCGCCGTTTAGCCCGAACTGTAGGATCTGGAAGCCTCCCGTACTTTTAAGGGTGTACCAGACTCCGGTCGACGGACGATAGACGGTCAGATCGTTTTTGCCGTCACCATCGAAATCACCGCGGACCGGAACGTCACCGTTCATCCCAAAGTGGACTGCACCGAAAGCCCCGTCTACGCTTCGAAGCCAGTACCAAATACCGGTCGAAGGCCTGAATACAGCGACGTCATCCTTACCGTCGCCGTCCATGTCGGCGGGCATCGGCTTGTCTTCCGGAAGTCCGAACTGCACTATCGAATAACCGCGGTCGTTGCTTCGCTGCACGTACCAGACGCCCGTAGAGGGACGGTACACCGAGATGTCAGCACGGCCGTCGCCGTCGAAATCTCCGCGTGCGGGCGTGTCCGTAGCGAATCCAAACTGGGCAGCGGTTATGCCGCCGTCAGAGCTTCGCCTGATCTCCCACACGCCGTTCCCGTTGACATTCCGGAAGACCGCAGTGTCCGTCTTTCCGTCACCGTCGTAGTCTCCGGAGACGATCTTGTCGTCACCGCTGCCGAAGACGGTTGCCGAGAAACCCGATTCGTTCTGTGAGTACCAGACGTTGGTTGACGGACGGAAGACGGCGAAATCATGGCTGCCGTTACCGTCAAAATCGCTTTCGTTGGAACGCGGTATCAGACGTCCGCGGATCTCGCCACCGGGATTGCCCGAACTCGTGATCACCGCCGACCAGAGACCAGTTCGGAGCTGCTGAACAAGGGCTGCCGATACATCGACAGTCACCGAGGCAAAGTTACCATTAGAACCGCCGATGGCACCAAAGTCGTGCACCGTCACAGCAGTGCTCGTGGTCGTTTCGATGCGGGCACCGGTTTGGGTGCTTCCGAGGTTGTGAAATTCGCCAAAGATCGTCGCCCGCGTCTCAGCCGCGTTCAGCGTGACCTTGAACTCGCCCGTAGCGTTCGTCTGCACAGGCGGCTGCACCCCGCTTCCGGTTAAATGGGCCTCGAACGACCGCCCGAGCGATGGGCTCGGACTGGGTGTCGGTCCAGGGGTGCTTCCCGGCGATGGGCTGGGACTCGGGCTTGGGCTTGGACTTGGACCGCTGAATCCGGCGAAGACACCGTTCAAGATAATGTTACCGGCATAAGATATCGTTATGGTCGAGCCTACCACGACAGGCGGCACTGTCTGGCCATTGTCGGTGCGAAGACGCAGACGTCCCTCACCATCGCTTTCCACGACCACGTTGCCTACCGCTACGTTATCAACACGGACGGGCAGCGAACTTCCCGACTGCAGATTGATCTGACGCAAGCGGATCTCGAGTTCAAGCCGGCTGCTGTGGATCTCAAATTCCGCGTAACCGCTCGGGAGAACGCCGTTGAGCGTTGGGCCCGTTAAGCCCGCAAAGAGATTCCCAGAGTTTGGCGACGATGTCGGGCTGGGGCTCGGGCTGGGGTTTGGACTTCCCGTCGGCGATGCCGTTGGGCCGGGGCTCGGGCTGCCCGTAGGCGATGATGTCGGGCTCGGGCTTGCTGTAGGACCGGGGTTTGGCCCACCGCCGCCGTAAATGCCTGCGACGAGCACATTGTTATTCGCGATAACCTGTACGGTAGACCCGTCATTCGTGACCGGTACGTTCTGGCCGTCTTCGGTGCGAAGCTTCAGCTCGCCGCGGCGGTCGGACTGTAAGATCAGTGAGCCTACGGAGTTACCGTCAACGACCGCATTCATTACCGTTCCGGCGGGGAGATTTACATCTTCAACCTCTATCTCCAGTTCGCGATGTCCATTCGCATAGAGCTCATATTCGGCGAAGCCATGAGGATTAACGCTGCCGCTTGGGCTGACTAAGTTGGCGGTGCGAACCAGGATCGGAACGCCGCCGGCTGCGACCCGGTCGCTCATGAGCGGTACCGAGATCCACGCAACGGCGACCGCCAGTGTAGCCGCCGCCTTTAGAACTGTCCCGAATCTTTTTCCTTTGAGTTTCATTTCTTTGTCTTCCTTTCTTCGTGATAATCAGCCGCTTTCTTCGCCGAAGGGCTCCGCGATTAAAGGGTCGTCACGAAGACAGTGCGTGACCTGAACCGAAAAAGACAGGCAAACAAAAAAAGGCCGATCCATTTTCAGGACCGGCCGGATAGTTGATGAAGCTACAAGGTCTTATTCTGTGCACGTTCGACGCGGCTGATAGCACGCTTCGTTGTTTGTAAGGGCACAGAGGGCGTCAACCCGCGACGTCTCCATCCTTATATTTCTTGATGGCAGCTGACAGTCCCATTCGAAACCGGTCTCCTCGACCCGTTCGACGAGAGCTGTCAGCGGAAGTGTTGGGTTCGCGGCCTTTACCAATGCCGCAATGCCGCTGACGACGGGCGCCGACATGGACGTTCCCGACCACAACCCGTACCGGCCGCCGGGGATCGCACTGACGATATCCTCGCCGGGTGCGACCACCCTTACCCAGCGGTCGATGTCGCGGTTAGCCACGTGGGCCATTGATGAAAAACTTGCAAGCCGATCGAGCCGAGTCGAAGCTCCCACGCTCAGCAAGTTGTCGTCGATCTCAAACTCACCGCCGCGTTCGGCAGCAGGATAGATGCGGTCTGCACCGTTACCGATGGTTCCGCCATTGCCGGCCCCGGCGACGATCAACAGTCTATTGTCATCGAATTCCGGAAAGAGCTGCTGCCCGGGAATGACCTCGTCATCGCAGCCATTAAACAGATCGCTGAGGAATGTATTGCTTTGCGGCGTGAAGTCCTGCGGATAACCGAAGCTCATGTTGACGACCGTTGCTCCGTTTTTTGACGCCCAGATCATCGCGTCCTTGATACGCCAAAGGTCGCTCTCGCCGTTCTCGTCCAGGACGCGGATGGGCATTATCTTCGCGTCCGGAGCGGTCAGGGCGATTATGCCGGCAACGTGGGTTCCATGGCCGTATGTAGGATTTTGGCGGATGATGCCGACCTCGCTCGGGTCGCTGTCGTTGTCAACGAAATCATAACCAGGCACCAGTTTCCCCTCGAATGCGGGATGAGTCAGATCGATCCCTGTGTCGAGCACCGCGACCTTGACCCCGGCACCGCGAGATATCGCATGGGCCTCGTTAAGCCGGATCATGCCCGGAAACCACTGCCGGTTATAGCCTTTCGAACTGCCTCCGATCGCCCACGATCGCCCGATCGCCCATGACCGGCCAAGCGTCCACGGCAAGCCTTCGCGTTCGACCACGCTTAACTTTCGATTCGTTTCCTTTTGGGTGATACGTGCATCGCCGGTCATCGCGGCGACGATCTCTAGCGGCGTTTGCTGGGTTTTGCTGCGGTCGATCCGCATACGATAGGTTGGCGGACTGCCCACTTGTGATTGCGGCGTTGGGTGCAGATCGTATTGAGCGGCGATCGCTGCGAGGTCGGCCTGATTTACGATGTCTATCAGCACATCGTCCGGCGTACAATCACACAGAGTTCCGGCGTTCTTTTGAGCGTTCAGGGTGATCGGCCCGAACGCTAATACAAGCATCGCCGCAATGATCACTCTAAAATTCACGCTTCTTTCCATAACGCTCCAACGCATCCGAGCACTTGTACAGTGTCAATAATGCGACAAAAAAGACGCGGCCGACAAATTTTTTATCGTCCGATCAAAACGAAAGGTGCCCACAGGTACGGGTGATAGCTTCGGTCGATGAGGGTTTCCTGTGCTTTTCGTAAAGATGCGGCGGGGCTTCGGCCGCGTTGCAGTTCGCTGTAAACTTCGGTCATCAGCTCCTTGGCGGCATTGTCATTTACTCGCCAGAGGCTTAAAAGCACGTTCGTCGCTCCGCCTCCTAAAAATCCACGGGCGAAACCGACTCCTTCTTCTCCCGGGTAAACTTTGCTGATGCCCGTTTCGCACGCACTCAGCGTCACCAATTCCGCACGCAGCTGCATCTGGATGGTATCAGCGGCTGTCACCCACCCGTCTGCGAAATGCAGGCTTGAATACATAGGATTATCGGGGCGGTAACGGCCGTGACATGCCAGATGTAAGAGTCCCGCCTCGCGCGCCTCGGCGGTAAATCGCGAGAACGTAGCATCGTTACCCAGATAGGCGTTCGACGTCGGCATCAATTTCCGGAGGGCCGTGATCTCTTGCTCCACAAGCGGAATCTTTGCGTCAGCGTAGCCAATGAGTACTGCAGGCGAAATCTTCCGCTTTGGCCGACGATAAAGGCTCAGCCACGATCCGGCACTCGGTGCGAGAACGATCTCGCGAGATGCGGCCAAATAGGTCGTCCCATCGAAGAGTGCACCAAAAGGCACGAGATTCAACTGGCCCGCCGGCGAGATCAGAAGATCTCTGCTGCCCACGATGTCGATAACCGGTTCGATCAACGCCCGGTAAAGCTTTTGCAGAACGGCATCGGCCTTCGCTCTGAGAACGCCCGCGAACCCGCCGAGAGCGGCAGCCCCCATCCGCAGCGGTGCGAACTGGAAATGCAGATCCTGCAGCAGCGCGGTGATCTCATTGGATGTCGCCAGATCCGGTGCGAAATGGATCTCGCGATCCGTTATCACGAAAGCAGAGATCCTGCCGCCAAGCTGCACATACTCGATGAGTACCCGCTTCCTGCTGAGCCTCTTCTGAACTTCGTCAATATCAACGGAGGCTGCCGACGCGATCCGCTTCTGCACCGATCGGCTGGACGACCGCCGCTTGGACGCGGCTAGTTTCTTCTCGAGCCGTCCAGCGTCGCGGGAAAGTGTCGGCCTGTCATCGGCAGCGGCATTGTCCATTTGGCGGTAGATCCAGTTCAGCCGCTCGCGTATTTCACTATCTTCTTCGCCGTTCCGCGAAACCGCGGCTCCGTGCGAGTGTGATTCGATCATCTCCACCAGTGACCGTGCACGGCTTCGCTCAACGGTCAGAAACGCTTCTCGGTACCGTTTTTGTTGAATCAGAATGCCCGCCAACTCGTCGAACGGAGCGAGCTTGTCGGCAACGAAAGCGCGCCGGAATTCCTCGCCCGGAAGCGGTTCGCGGAGCGATTCGATCATGAGCACCGCTTTGTCGAGGTGCTTTTCGGCCGAGACAGGATCGCATTTGAGTACCGCCGCCCGCCCCATTGCCGCTAGTGCTGCTATCGATGTTGATGGATCATCGAGGTTTTCCGATTCCTCCACCAGACGGCCAAGCTGCTTTATGGCAGCCACGGGGCGCCCCTCACGTATCATTATTTCGGCTGAAAGCAGAGTCGCGTACATCGTGTAACGCGGCGAGGGCGTCTTCCGCAAAAGTTTTGCAGCCTGTCTGACGTTTTCTTTCGCTGTCGTAAGTATCCCGCGGTCGAGCTCAGCGTTTGCTATTCGCAACAGGATCAGAGCAGATCCCGCTACATTTCCTTCAGCGCGCTGTAGTTCCAGCGACGTCCGCAGCTGACGCATCGCCTTCCTGTATTCGTCCGCCGAAAGCAAGACTCGGGCGTAATTCGAGCGTGCACGCGCCTCCTCGCTTCGAAGCTTCAGCTGCCGCAGTCTCTTAACCAATGATGGGTATGAATCTAGGGCCTCTGCAGCGAGGTTAAGCTCGGAGTAGATATCGGCGATCTCGAGCTCGGCGATAGCAGATTGATGGGGCATTCCGAGCCGATCGTAACTGTCACGAGAGCTCTCGAGACGCCGGAGTGCCTCATCGTAGTGGCCGCGGGACCGAGCGAGATTTCCGATGCTTGCCTCGATCTCAGCCGCCGTGACCGTCATTTTGGCCGCCTCGGCGTGTTCAAGCGCCGAGCGATAGAATGTATCGGCCTTTTCGAGCTTGCATAGATCGGCGTATGTGTTTGCGAGATCGTTCTCCGCCATCGTCTGCCAATCGCGGAGCCCCAATTTCTCGAATCGTTCCAACGCCGACCGGCCAAGCTTTTCCGCCTCGCGATGCCGCTCACGCCGCGCGGCGATATTGCTGAGGTTGAGTTCTATCTTTCCCGCAGCAAGCTCGTCGCCTGCTTTTTTGAATGCGGTGAGAGCGATCCGGCCGGCACGAGCGGCCTCTTCGTAACGGCCGAGCATGGCCAGGGCTATCAGCTGGGCTACTCGGGGCTGGGCAGATTCGGTCGCCATTCGACGCGATCTGTATCGTTGGGCAGAGCTCTCAAGATCTTCGACCGCCGCTTCGAGTTTGCCCCGCGTGATGTTCGCGATGCCGCGGATCCAGTCGGCAACTGCGGCTATCTCGCGGTGTTCAAATATCTTGACGATCTCGGCGGCGCTTTCGTCCGCTCGCTGGGCCGCGACCGGGTCTGACGTCCAGGTTTCGTAGCATATATCCTTAAGAGCAAGAATTACGGGAAATAAGGAATCGACGGGCAAACGGCCGATCGCTCGTCGCCTTGCCGTGCAAGTCGAGGAAACAAGTTTGGAAGCGACCTCTTCCGGTGAGCTAAGGGGTGTCGATGCGGCCACACATATAATGTAAACCTGTGAGGCGAGCAAAGAAATCTTAGAGCTCGAGGTTCTCGATAACTATCTCGGTATCGCCCGCTCTGAGCGTAAGCGAATAGTTACCTGCGGGCACGCGCTCAAAGCTGAATTCGCCCGGGTCGTTGATGGGCTGTGTGATCGTTCCGGCCTCGCCGCTCAGCCTGGCAGACCCGATGGCAAACCGTTCACTGAGCATTTGGCCGCGAAGGCTCACAATCTTGTTCGATCCCGTGATGTTTATATGCACGCCGAAATCATCTACCGTAAACAGCATCTGACGTTCAGCGGCGGCACCTGCTGAACGTTCACCCGCGAGGCCCGTTTCGGGCGAAAGACTGGCCTGCAATGTTGCGATCAGTCGGCGAATCAACGACGGTTCGCCAGCTGCAACGTGCTGTCTAAACAGATTCTTTGCCCATTTTACGGAATCGGCAGGAGCGTCCGTCGAATCGTCACGCTCCATCAGGTCAACTATTTTTTCCAGTTTATTCTTCATCGTCTGCGGCAATGGTATATCGCTTTCTCCGCATAAACAGTGTCGCTCCCGATCACTAAAAGACACGATCTAAGCTAGCCGACCAATATTTTCTCGAGCTTCTTTAGACATCGCGATCGCATCGGGCTGATGCTCGTCTCACCGGTGCCGATCGCTTCCGCGACCTCAGAATAGCTAGCTGCCGTATCACGCAGATAGATCATAGCTAATATCTTTTGGCAGCGTTCCTCCAACTTCCCGAGGGCCGTGCGTATCAGGTGCTGTTGTTCTAAAGTGACCAGAATTTCGTCGGCCAGAGGCGAATTGTCGGGCAGCCGAGCCATTTCATTTTCCAGCTCTTCATCGTCCACCGGCGAAAAATGACCTTTTTGTCCGCGGATTACGGCCCATGTCTTGAATTTGGCGGTCGTGACGATCCACGAGCGAATACGCTCCGGCTGTTCGATCTCACCGATCTTTTGCAGCAGCGTCAAAAATACTTCTTGGAAGACGTCCGATGCCTGTTCTTCATTCAAGCCTGCCCGCCTAGGGACCGCGTATATCAAACGCTGATAGCGATCGACCAGCTCGTCCCACGCTGTTTGCTCACCACGAACGCACCCGCGGACAAGATCGGCGTCCGACCGTGCGAGAGAGGTCGCCGGGAACTCTTCAGAAGCTAACGTGTCGTGGGGAACTTTCACTTTCTGATCTGGATTCTGATCGAGTTTCTGATAAATCGCAACGGCCTAATTAGCCCATCTAAGGAAAATGCGTAACCCGAGGTCGTATGATAACATCTCGTATTTGCACCTATAAGGCACGCTTACGGCTTCGGTGGCCACTTTTTATGGATAAGTTTCAAATTCACGGCGGAACACCGCTGAAAGGCACGATCGAGATCGGTGGAGCAAAGAATTCTGCTCTGCCATGCCTCGCAGCGACGCTGCTTACGGGCGAGACGGTAACGCTTCATAATGTGCCGTATGTAAAGGACCTGATCACCCAGCGGCGGCTGCTCGAAGACCTCGGGGCGACCGTGCTGACGCCGGAACTACGGACACACAAGGTCACCGCAAATCACGTCGAGACGTTTGAGGCTCCATATGAGCTAGTCAAAACGATGCGTGCGAGCGTGCTCGCGCTTGGACCGCTGCTGGCTCGCTTCGGCAGGGCAAAGGTCAGTTTGCCAGGCGGTTGTGCAATAGGCACGCGGCCGATCGACCTGCATTTACGGGCCTTCGAAAAATTAGGTGCGAGCGTTTCGCTTGAGTCAGGTGACGTGGTCGCAACGGCTCCAAAGGGCCGACTTTCCGGTGCCGAACTGGAATTCGAAAAGGTCACCGTAACCGGTACTGAGAACGTGATGATGGCCGCCGCACTTGCCAAGGGCCGCACCGTCATTCATAACGCCGCAAGGGAGCCAGAGGTCGAAGATCTGGCAGACCTTTTGAACAAGATGGGCTCGCGCATTCGCGGTGCGGGGACCGATACGATCGAGATCGACGGCGTGGAGCAGCTTGGCGGTGCGGAACACACGATAATACCGGACCGAATAGAGACAGGCACGTTCATCGTCGCGGCGGCGATCACTAACGGAGACCTCGAGATCAAGAATTGCCGGCCGGACCATCTCGTTGCCGTCATCGAAAAACTTCGCGAAGCGGGTGTGGAGATAGACGATCTAAACCCAAGCACACTGCGGGTTACGCGTGCGTCCGGCGGGCTGAAAAGCCGCGACGTCACCACCGAGCCGCACCCGCTGTTCCCCACCGATATGCAGGCCCAATACATGGCCCTGATGACGCAGGCCGAGGGCACCTCGACCATTAAAGAGACGATCTTCGAGAATCGTTTCATGCACGCTTCGGAAATGATCAGGATGGGGGCCGATATTCACATAAGCGGCAATACTGCTGTGGTAAAAGGGGTTTCGCGGCTGACGGGAGCTCCGGTGATCGCATCTGATCTGCGCGCTTCGGCGTCGCTGGTCCTCGCGGCCCTCTGTGCGGAAGGCGAATCGGTCATCGATCGCGTTTACCACATTGACCGCGGCTACGAGCGGATCGTGCGGAAACTAAGGTCTGTGGGGGCAAGTATCGTACGGGTCAAGTCCGATGAGGAAGAGTTCATCGACGAGGGCTAGTGGGGTTTTGCGGCCGGCATTTGTTAAGATATCGCTTATATGGCAACGGACTGCATATTCTGCAAGATAGTTGCGGGCGACATTCCTGCTGCAAAGGTGTATGAAGACGAGGCTTGCGTCGCGTTTAATGACCTCAGTCCGCAGGCACCGACGCATGTGCTGGTGATCCCGAAAAAGCATGTCGATTCGCTTGATAAGGCATCAGCTGAGCACAAGGAAACGCTTGGCCATCTGCTTTTGACGGCAGGTCAGATCGCACGGGATAAAGGGTTTGCCGCGGACGGTTATCGCGTCGTCATTAACACGAATTCCGACGGCGGCCAGACCGTTTTCCATCTCCACGTGCACTTGCTTGCAGGCCGGCAGTTCGTGTTTCCGCCAGGTTGATTCGGTATGCGTAAGTATCTCTTCACCTTTTGGTTAGCAGCTTCTGCCCTAGTGTTCGCGGGTTGCGGCGAAGCTCCGGCTGACACCAACGCGAACGTCGCCGAGACGAACGCGGACGCGCCCGTCCCCGAGTACACTGACGCAAACATTGCCCTTGCCGACGGCACCAAATTCCTTGACGAGGACGAGGTGGACAAGGCGATTTCGGCCCTAAATCAGGCGGTGCGGCTCAATCCGGACCTTGCAGAGGCCTACTTTAAGCTTGGTGTCGCTTATGCACTGGTGGAGACACGGGACTCCCTGAATCTAGAGGCGACGCCCGATCCGGAGCCTACGAATACTGACGGCAAAAAGAAGCCGGAGCCCAAGAAACCTAACTCCCAAATAGCCTTTGAAAAGGCCGTTGACGCCTATGAAAAGGTGATCGACGCGAACCCTGAAGACCATCAGGCGCACTTCAATCTTGGCCTGTCATACCTCAAGCTCAACGAGGACGAGGACGCTGCAAAGGCCCTAAAAAAGGCCGTTGAGCTCAATCCTGAGGACTCTCTGTACCAGACAGAACTCGGCTCCGTGCTGATCCGGCTTGCCCAATATCGTGAGGCGATCGCACCGCTGAAGAAGGCCCTGGAGCTAGACCCTGACAACATAGAGGCCGAGGAGCTCCTTTCCGACGCCGAGGCTGGCCGAAAGCGGATTGACTACCGCTCGACACCGAAACCCACTCCCGGCGGCAGTTCATCGGATACGTCCGAATCGAACGCAGCGTCACCAACCCCGAAGTCGTCACCGGCGCCGCAGCGGTCACCGACACCACGGCGCACGCCAGCCTCTAATCGACCGTAATATCCTAAAGTGTGTCATTTTGGCGCACCTAAGGTGGAGCCTAAGTGGGTCAACTTGACATAGGTGTGTCAAAATTACACATTTGACCATACCAGTTCCGATGAAGATCGAGATCGAACAATCGAATGAACTTTCCTTCGACCGAAAGCTCAAGATGCACGAGGCGCGAGAGGCGATCATAGAGCGGCTCGCGCGCGACCTGCCGGAAAGCATCGAGATCGAGCGATTTTTGAACGTGGTCGTGTCGGAGATCGGGCGAATGCTCGAGGCGGACCGCTGCGACGTTCTGCAACTGGTTGATGACAAAGAGCTTAGGATCAGCCATGAATGGCGGCGATCGAACAAGATCCCGACCAGCCGCGGAACGGTCATCCCGATCGACCGCCAACGGCTGACGGAGCAGTTCGATATTTCGAAGCCGATCCAGATAAACGACACCGCCAAGGCAAAGGACCCGACGCTGAAATTCTTTGCTAAAGCATTGGAAACACGGTCTTTATTGGTGATCCCGATCTCGCTCGGGGGCCAGGTGATCAGCCTGCTCGGCTTGCACGACACGAGCAAGCCCCGCGAGTGGCTGCCGGAAGAGGTCCAGTTCCTTGAATCGATCGCCCGGCAGATGGCGATCGGGCTGCAGTACACCCGGCTTTACGTAAATCAGGAGCAGGAATCGCGGCGGACCAACGCTCTGCTCGAGATAGCCAATACGCTGAATTCCCATAGCGATTTCACCGAGGTCTCGGCACGTGCTCTTGAGCGCGCGATCTATTTGGTCGGGGCTGATTACGGTGCGCTGGGCGTGATCGATAAGGCCGGCGACCGCATCTCGCTGGCGTCGTTCAAGGCGGCCGAGGGCGTCAAGCCGGCACGTGTGCTGAAGATGGTCGAGTCGCACGGCAAGTCAATGCGGATCGACACCTTCCCCGCGGTGGCCGACCTGATCCGCGATGGCAAGACGCGTGCGGTGACCGATTCGGAACTGCCTTTCGCGATCCGGATGATGTTCAATAAGACGCTCGGGGGCAAGGCCGCGCTGCTATCGCCGGTCCGCGTCGGCGGAGCGACCTTTGGCCTGCTGGGTTTTGTCTGGAGCGACCAGGTCGTTTTTCAGAATCACGACATCGCTCTCGTCGAGGGGATTGCCGACCAGATCGGGACCGCTCTCGAGCGTGATCAGCTCTCGGCCGAGGTGATGCGGCTAAAGAGCGAGCTTTACCATCGCAGCAGCGAGATCGTCGGGCAGGCTCCGGGGTTGCTGCGTGCGGTCGAGCTTGCCTCGAGCGTTGCCAGCGCGACGACGACCGTGCTCATTCAGGGCGAATCCGGTACCGGCAAAGAGCTGGTCGCCAACCTGATCCAGGTGAATTCCGGCCGCGAGGACAAGCCGTACATCAAGATCAACTGCGGTGCGATCCCTGAGACCTTGCTCGAATCGGAGCTCTTTGGCCACGAGAAAGGCGCCTTTACCGACGCACGCGGCCAGCGTCGCGGACGGTTCGAAGAGGCCGACGGCGGAACGCTTTTCCTGGATGAGATCGGCGAGATGTCGATGCAGGCGCAGGTCAAATTGCTCCGCGTGCTGCAGGACGGACAACTGACGCGCATCGGCGGAAATGCTGTGATAAATACCGACGTTCGCGTGATCGCGGCGAGCAACGTCGATCTCGAACAGGCTGTACGGAACGGACGTTTTCGCAGCGATCTTTACTACAGGCTTTCGGCATTCCCGATCGAGATACCGCCGCTGCGCGAGCGTCCCGAAGACATTCACCTGCTGATCTATCATTTCCTAGAGCGGTACAAGGAAAAGACGAAACGCTTTATCACCGGGATCACAAAAGAGGCGCAGCGTGCTCTTGTTAATTACGACTGGCCCGGCAACGTCCGCGAGCTTGAGAACGCGATCGAGCGTGCCGTGATCATCGCGGCCGGCCGGCAGATCGAGCTTGATGACCTGCCGCCTTCGATCAGCCAGCTCGCCGGCGAGGGTGGCGCGCACGCGCGCGAGGCACGTGCGAGAGCCGCAAGATTGGGCGAGCGGCCAGTGTTTGAGATCGAACTTCCCGCCACGTTAGAAGAGATCGAGAAGCAGGCCATCGCTACGACGCTGCGGCTGACCGAGGGAGATAAATCGTACGCCGCACGGCTTTTAGATATCGGCCGCAAGACGCTCTACCGCAAGGTCCTGGATTATGACCTCGACAAGCCGGCGGACGAATAGGTTGATTCCGTGCGATAAATTCCTGTATCGTAAGACCTACCGATGAGCATACTTTCCGTAAAGATCCAGCCCCTGGCCGTCGATGTAATGTGCAGCGATGACGCTCTCCGCGTGGCTCTCGCCGACGGACGTGCAGTCTCGGTCCCGCTTGTCTGGTTTCCGCGTCTTGAGAACGCCACACCGCAGGAACGTAAGAACTGGCGGCTGATCGGCGGCGGCCTCGGCATCCGCTGGGACGCGCTCGATGCCGACGTCTCGGTCGAAAGCCTCCTCCGCTCACGCTAGTTTACTTTGATTCTCAAGTACAGTTAGACGCGGACATACTTTCGGTTAGCAGGCGTGTCTCTCATCTAAGGGCGTCTATGATATTCTGCCCGCCGACTGGATCTGCCCGCGAATACCGCGAATGATCGCGAATATTCTGACGAAGCGGCGGAGGTAAACCTGGTTGTGAGACCACTTGCCGCGGCCGCGCTCGTAAATTCTCTTTCTCTCATTCGCGTCTATATGCGTAATTCGCGGGCAGAACTCTCACACTACTTCAGAATCATGGAGATCATTGTCGGCACGGCGGGGCACATCGATCATGGGAAGACGGCTCTGGTGCGTGCGCTTACGGGCACGGATGCTGACCGTCTGCCTGAGGAAAAGCAACGCGGTATCACGATCGACATCGGCTTTGCGGAGCTTGAGCTCGACGGCGTTCACATCGGGTTTGTTGACGTGCCCGGCCACGAGCGTTTTGTAAAGAACATGCTCGCGGGTGCGGGCGGCATCGACCTGGTAATGCTGATCGTCGCGGCGGATGAGGGCGTGATGCCGCAGACGCGTGAACATTTTGAGATATGCCGCCTGCTCGGCATCGAGCGCGGCATCGTTGTGCTGACCAAATCAGATCTCGTCGATGCGGAAACGCTCGAGCTGGCTCAGATGGACGCGGCCGATCTGGTGGCAGATTCGTTTCTCGAAAATGCACCGGTGATCGCCGTCAGCTCGGTCACGGGCGCCGGAATCGAGGACCTGAAGGCACAGCTTGCAGCCTCGGCTGCCGACATTCCCGAACGAACAAAGGACCGAGTCGCGGTGATGCCGATCGACCGCAGCTTTACGGTCAAAGGATTTGGAGCGGTCGTGACCGGCACGCTCGCGAGCGGCGAGATCAGCGAAGGAGCGGAACTGACATTGCTGCCTGAGGGCCGCCGCGTGCGCGTTCGCGGTGTGCAGACGCACGGCCGCTCGGTCGCATCGGCGGCTGCTGGACAGCGGACCGCGGTAAACCTGGCGGGCATCGACTACAGTGAGCTTTCCCGCGGGATGATCCTGGCCGAACCGGACGTCCTGCAGCCGACGCAGATCTTTGACGCCGAAGTGGAGATGCTGGCTGACGCTCCGCGGCCGCTGCGTTCGCGGCAGCGTGTGCGTGTGCACATAGGGACCGCCGAGGTGCTGGCGCGCGTATTTGTGATCAATGACGCAGGCGAGATCGCTGCGGGCGAACGCGGATTCGTTCAGTTTCGGCTTGAGTCTCCGACAGCGGCATACATCGGCGAGCGGTTCATCATCCGCAGCTATTCGCCGCAGCGGACGATCGGCGGAGGCCGCGTCTTGCTGCCGATCGCGGAACGCCGCAGACGCCGCGATATAGCAGCGACGGAAGACCTACTGCGGTCGATCAGCGGCGCGATGGGCGAACCTGTAACGCTCTTAAATGTTTTGACGGAAGCAGCCGGCGAAGGCGGACTTCTGATCGCGACCCTACGCGCCCAGACCGGCTGGACCGCGGAGACCAAGGAGAAGTCGATAGCGGGCGATGATGTCACTAAGCTGAAGGATCGTGTGATCGGCCGCGACCGTTTCTCGCAGCTGACGGAGCGTGCACGTGCCGCGATCGAGAAGTTTCACAAACGCGATCCGCTGGCGGCGGGCGTTCAGCGGGAAGCGTTGCGTGAATCACAATTCCGGTATTTGCCGTCGGACGTCTTTGCCGCGGTACTCGACAAACTGCAGGTGGACGGATCGATCGTTGCAGAAAAAGAGACGGTTCGCCTGGCCACGCATCAAACGACGCTAAGCGGCGACGAAGCGCGTTTTGCGGAGCGGCTCATCGCGATCTACAAACAAGCCGGACTCGAACCGCCGAAGCTCGACGACGCTCTGTCTACGGCGGCGGAAGGAATAAAGGTTGATGCGCGAAAGCTGCTGCAGATGCAGGTCCGCGGCCGTAGCCTGACGAAGATAACGGACGAGTTTTATTTCGCGGCAGACGTCATCGAACGGCTGATAGCTGCAGTTAAAAAGTACGCAGACGCGACGCCCGACCGGGTGATCGACGTGCCGCGATTTAAGGACATAGCAGGCGTTTCGCGGAAATATGCTATACCATTGCTTGAATATTTCGACCGCGAGCGCGTGACGGTCAGGGCAGGCGACAAACGCGTAGTTCTGAAATGAAAAAATTCCTGACAGCGGAATGGCGAGACCTGATAATGGCTAACTACGAGGTCAATCCGTCGCTGCTGAAACCGCTGCTGCCGGCCGGCACGGAGCTCGACCTTTTTGATGGGAAATGCTTTGTCAGCCTGGTCGGCTTTATGTTTATGAACACGCGGGTGATGGATTTTATCGTCCCGTTCCATGTGAACTTTGAGGAAGTAAACCTGCGTTTTTATGTCGTCCGCGAGGTGGAGGGCGAACTGCGGCGCGGTGTGGTCTTCGTCAAAGAGATCGTTCCGCGTGCCGCGATCGCGGCGGTCGCACGCACGCTGTATGGCGAGCCGTACGAGCGTTGGCGGATGTCGAGTTTCCGCGACGCGCTGCACGTCCGCTACACGTGGGAAAAGAGCGGGCGCGAGAACACGATAAGCGTTGAAAGCGGACCGAATCTTGGCGTACCGGACGCGGGCTCACACGAAGAATTTATCATCGAGCACTATTGGGGCTACACGCGTCACAGCGAATCACGCACCAGCGAATACAAGGTCGAGCATCCGAAATGGGAACTGTTCGAAGCGATGAATCCGCGGATAAATGTCGATTTCGGGTTTACTTACGGAAACGAATTTACATTTCTGACGGATGCCGAACCATACTCGGTGGTGCTCGCAAAGGGTTCGGAGATAGCGGTTTACAAAGGGCAGACGCTTAGCCTGTAGTTTTCTAGCAGTTAAGAGTTTTTAGTTTCTAGTTATAAGTTATGGCGATGATCGGGATAGTTGCGGTCGCGAGGAATCTGGCCATCGGCAAGGGCGGGAAGCTGCCGTGGCACTATCCGGCGGACCTCAAATTTTTCAAGGCGACGACGACCGGCAACGCGATCGTGATGGGAATGAACACGTGGCGATCGATCGGGAAGCCGCTGCCAAATCGCCTGAACATCGTGCTGAGCCGCTCGGCAACCGTCGAGCCGCAGCCCGGCGTTCTGCTGCTGCGAAGCAAAGAGGAATTGACCACGCTCGCCAAGTTTCTGAAAGGCGACGTTTTCATCATCGGCGGTGCGAAAACGTATGAGAATTTCGCAGGCGATATCGACGAGTGGATCGTGACCGACATACCTGAGACGGTCGAGGATGCGGATGTGTTCATGCCGCAGGAGCTGTTTGCCGGGTTTCAAGAAACGAGGACCGAAGAGCTGGACGGCGGGCTGAAGGTTCGATTTCTCGAAAGGGTTTGACAGCGGCTATATAATGGCGCCATGCGGGAAACATTACGTTTGTATGCGTTGCCGATCGGTGCGGGGTTCTTTGTTTTTATGTTGCTTAATGCATTGACCGGCGATTGGTTTCTGATATTTCAGGTCGGCATTGCTATCGGGATCGGGGTGTTTCTGTGGCGATTGGTGAGGAGCGATCTATGATGGGCGGAAGATCTTGGGACGAGTGGATCGAGGAATACGCCGATGGGCACCGGCATCCGGTGAATCGGCTGACACACAGCATCGGCATACCGATGATCGCGGTCTCGATACTGCTGATCCCGGTGTGTTTCTTCGTCGGCGGATTTTGGCGGATCGCGTTGGGGCTGTTCGTCGCTGGTTGGGTGCTGCAATTCGTTGGACATTATTTCGAGGGCAAGCCGCCGGAGTTTTTTAAGGATTGGCGTTTTTTGTTCGTCGGGCTGCGTTGGTGGTTCAAGAAGGTCGTAGGCGTAAAGTAGCGACATTGTAATTATTGCGGGGTGCGGAAGCTGTTGGCCGAAAGCTGACAGCTAAATTTTTTTCAAGTGAAAAGAGAATTGATCCTTGGGCTCGATATCGGGTCGTCGAGCGTGCGCGGCGCGTTGTTTGACGACCGCGGCGAGATGCTGCGCGAGACGTTTACGGCCAAGCAGCGGCGGTTCTCAGCGACCGAGGATGGCGGTGCGGAGCTCGATGCTGAGCGCGCTTACCGTCAGGTCGTACACGTGATCGACGGCGTCCTGGATCGAGCGAGCGGCGTCAAGGGCGAGATCACGCGGATCGCGTCGTGCTCGTTTTGGCATAGCCTGGTCGGCATCGACGAGCACGGAAAACCGACCACGCCCGTTTACGGCTGGGCCGACAACCGCAGCCGCGAATACGTAAAGGTGCTGCGGGAAAAATTGGACGAAGACCGTGTGCATCAGCGGACGGGAGCGCGTTTTCATTCGAGCTTTTGGCCGGCGAAGCTGCTGTGGCTGAAGAATGAAGCTCCCGATGTCTGGGAGCGGACGGAGCGATGGATCTCGTTCGCGGATCTCGTCGCGATGCGCATGTGCGGGGCGGAATTTCGCACAAGCGATTCGATGGCTTCGGCGACGGGCCTTTATGATCTGGAGAAAGGCGATTGGGATGCGGAGCTGTTGGAGTTTCTGGAGATGACGCCGGCGGATCTAACGGAGATCGGGCATTCGCCGCTGCCGCTTTCGACGCGTTTCACCGCCCGGCGGCCGAGACTCGCGGGAGCATTATTCGATCTGACCATCGGCGATGGTGCGGCGAATAATGTCGGTTCGAGCTGTGTCGGGACGCGTCGTGCGGCGTTGATGATCGGAACGTCGGCAGCGGTGCGTGTGGTGTACGAAGGCGAGCCGCCCGCGAATTTGCCGTCGGGACTGTGGTGCTATAGTACCGGCGGATACACGGCGGTTGGCGGGGCGCTGTCAGACGGCGGGGGGCTTTATGATCATCTGAAGCGGTTGGTGAACGTCACCGAATCAGATGAATCGATCGCAGCAAAGATCGCGTCGCGTGGGCCGGACGCTCACGGGCTGACGGTGATGCCATTTTTTGCCGGCGAACGCGGTACAGGCTACAACGAGAACGCACGCGGCGAGATCATCGGCCTCACGATGATGCACGACGCCGTCGATGTACTGCAGGCTGCGATGGAAGCGGTCGCATATCGGCTGGCAGAGCTGCTGGGCCAGCTTGAGAGCTTGTTTCCCGAGCTTGAGATCATCGCGTCGGGCGGAGCTCTGACCTCGTCGCCGGTGTGGGCGCAGATCATTGCCGATGTTCTCGGCCGCGATATTTCGCTGATCGACGAGCCGGAAGCATCTTTGCGCGGTGCCGTTTTGCTTGCTCTCGCGAACACTGGCAAAATAGACCTTGCCGACGAGATCTCAACATCAAAGAACGTGAAAATTTCATACGACCCGGACCGGGCCGCTATCTACGCCAGAGCGAGAAAGCGTCACCAAGCGGCGTATGCGACGCGAGCGACCATCGACCAATGACAACCGCAGCTAAACTGAAAACGAAGACCGACATCGACACACTTTGCATCAATACGATCCGCACGCTTTCGCTGGATGCGATCCAGAAGGCGAATTCGGGCCATCCGGGCCTGCCGCTCGGGATGGCACCCGCGGCGTATGTGCTGTGGACAAAGTTTTTGCGGCATAACCCGAAGAATCCGCTGTGGTACGGCCGCGATCGGTTTTTGCTGTCGGCGGGGCACGGCTCGATGCTGATCTACAGCCTGCTGCACCTGACGGGCTACGACCTGTCGATGGATGACATCAAGGATTTTCGCCAGCTGCACTCAAAGACGCCCGGCCATCCCGAGAATTTTATGACGCCCGGCGTCGAGATCACGACCGGCCCGCTTGGGCAGGGTTTTGCGAACGGCGTAGGGATGGCGATGGCACAGGCGCACCTTGCGGCACGATTCAACAAGCCCGGCCACAACGTCATCGACGGTTATATTTACGGTATCGTGTCGGACGGTGACCTGATGGAGGGCGTGAGCTACGAGGCGGCCTCGATGGCCGGCCATCTGAAGCTCGACCGGCTGATCTATCTTTACGACGACAACCGGATAACGATCGACGGTTCGACGGACCTCGCGTTCTCTGAGGACGTGACTAAGCGGTTTGAATCGTGCGGCTGGGCGGTTTCTGAGGTTGAGGACGGCAATGACATCAAGGCGATAGAGGCCGCAATAAAGTCGGCGCAAAAGATCAAGGACAAGCCGAAGCTGATCCGCGTGAAAACGATCATCGGCTTTGGAATGCCGAAGCAGGGAACGTCGAAAGCACACTCTGACGCACCCGGAAACGACGCCGTAAAAGAGACCAAGCGAAATCTCGATTGGCCTGAGAACAAGAGCTTTTTCGTACCGAAAGAGGCCGCGGCCCATTTCCGCAGCGCGGTAAAGAACGGCGCACGGATGGAAAAGGAGTGGAACGACTCGCTCAAGAAATACGCCAAGGCGCATCCAGACCTTGCCAAGCAGCTTGAACAGATACGCAAGGACCGGCTGCCGCAGGATTGGGAAAAGGCATTGCCGAAATTCGACGGCGTTGAGGCAAAGGCCACGCGTGCGTACAGCGGTGATGTGATCAACGCGATCGCCGATACTATTCCCGCACTGATCGGCGGCTCGGCAGACCTTTCGCCGTCAAATAATACGGTGATCAAATCGTCGGAAGACCTGCAGGCCGGCGAATACCAGAACCGCAACATCCATTTCGGAGTTCGCGAACACGCAATGGGCTCGACTATGAACGGCATGGCGCTGTTCGGCAGCGTGATACCGTTTGGCGGTACGTTTCAGACATTCTCCGACTATATGCGGCCGGCGATACGGCTTGCAGCGCTGTCGCGGATACAAGTGATCTACGTTTTCACGCACGATTCGATCGGCTTGGGCGAAGACGGCCCGACGCATCAATCGGTCGAGCATCTCGCGGCAATGCGTGCGATACCGAACCTCGCGGTCATCCGCCCGTGCGACGCACACGAAACACGTGAGGCGTGGCGTGCGGCCCTGAAACGCGATACGGCACCGACCGCGTTCGCTTTCTCGCGGCAAAAGGTCGCTCTAGTCGACCGCAAGAAATTTGCCAAAGCGGACGGACTGCACAAAGGGGCTTACGTTTTGGCGGAGGCGGAGGACAAAGCGGGCAAGTCCGTCGAGCCGAAGCTGATCCTGATCGCCACCGGTTCCGAGGTCGGACTCGCAATGGAAGCTCGTGAGAAACTGAACAAGAGCGGTACGCCGACGCGCGTCGTCTCAATGCCGTGCTGGGAGTTCTTTGACGAGCAGTCCGCCAAATACAAAGAATCCGTCCTTCCGAAAAACGTCACCGCGAGACTGGCGATCGAGGCCGGCGTCTCACAAGGCTGGCACAAGTACATCGGCGACGCGGGCGACACATTAACGGTTGACAAATTCGGCGCCTCGGCAACGGCGGAGGATGTGTTTAGGGATTACGGTTTCACGGTCGAGAATGTTGTGAAGAAAGCTAATAGACTGATCTAGACGGGCGACCTCAATATTTTCCCTGTGCCGACAATTGTCGAAGCGATCTGTTCTCAGGCTGCTTTCGGATATTGACCCAGTATTCCTCAAGGGCGTCCTCGTCGATCTCAAACCGTAGTGCTGTAAAGCGCATCGCGGCCGTCTTTCCTGCACCCGGAAATCCAGTATTCGTCTTGACTTTGAATATCGTAATAGTTTGATTTGAAACCTTTGCCGCGAAGCGTTCTAAACGTCTTGCCGCCATAGTCCAGGCGTTTCCCTTTTTCTGAAACCTTCACCCACCCTATTCGTGCTGGGCCGGCAAGACCATCACCGACTTTCTGTTCGATCCACATGACACGCCTCATCGTTCGTAAACCTCCCGCCGATTGCCCACCTTGACGATGATGACAATGAGCAGATCATCCTCGATAGAATAAATGATGCGGTAATTCCCTTGGCGGACGCGATATCTTTCCTGCTCTGATAGCTTTTGACACCCAACCGGTCGGGGATCCGTGCCCAGATGCTCGATCCTCTTCAAGATTCGACGACGGTCGGTCTTCGGTACAGAGTCAAGATCCTTCCAAACCGAGGGTTTGAACTCGACCTTATATTTTGCCATCCGCTTTTAGCTTAGCCAGAAAGTCCTCGTATGATACGTTAGGCTCATCGGCCCTTTCGTCGAATGCGGCGAGGTCAGCCTCGTCTTCACTCAAGGACGCTCGGATGGAATCGTTGACGATATCGGATATAGTGCTGTTCGTTACCGCTGCCTTAAGACGGATCGCGCGGTGAAGTGCGGGTTCGAGGTATATAGTCGACCTTTTCGATTGTACTGCCATACAGCGACAGTTTAGCGTTTTAGCGTCATGACGTCAAAACGTTTATATGCAAGCGGTTGATATTTCGATCAAGACAGTAAATGAAGAGTGCCACAGACTCAGCGTATAGATCTGCTCGAATTCTTTACGTCGTGATCTGCTTTATCATTGCGGGTTGCTCTGCTTCGACGTATGGGCAATCGGATCGACTGCCGGCTGGCGTCGAATTATTGAAGACATCTAAAGACGAGATGGCCCGGTGGAAAACGGATGGGAAGCGAGAAGATGCGGATTATTACGGAGATGAGTACCTTGTCGACGGGAGAAGAGTCCGTGCGGAGTTCGCCTCGGAACGGTGTTCCTGGCACGGATGGGACGTAGAGCCCGGAACCTTGATATCGTTAACAATCCTACCTGCTGAAAAACGAACCATCGATACTCGGAAACTCTTGCGAAGCGGATATGAGCCGTACGGAACCGACACGCTGGACGTGTTTTATGGAAACGACAATAGCGGCCTGCTTTATTTCGTCCGCGACTTCGACAAACAGTTGCTCAGACTTACCTTTTACCCCTCGCGATCTGCGGGGAAGCGATGTAAAAGATTTCCTGAGTTTCGGGTACTTCCCCAAGCTTTCAACTCATACCATACGTTTGATGACATTGGGGATCTGGATTCCTGGGATGTGGGACTGCTCGGCGACCTCGTTGGTCGGCTGTATTCCGACTCGACTCTGAACGGTTTTATCTTTATTTATTCGAAGAATCCATGTGCGAAGAGCGTATCGAACCTAACGGCCCGGATGGAAAAGTGGCTGTTCGATGCCAACAAGATGTCACCTGATAGGATCAAGATCTTAACCGGCGGAGTTCGAGATGAGAACACGATAGAACTCTATCTGATGAAAGCCACGAGCCCGCCTCCGACCCCATATGCAAGGAGCTTTCCGGATTGTGTGAGCGGATCCAAGTAGCTTATATTCACGAGTTTTATGATCAAGGAAATACTGTTGGGTCAGTTCGACACTTGTTATAACGAGAACGGTTGGTTCGTAGCGGTGCGGAACGTGATCGACGGGATCGGCGTCGAGGAGGCTGCGTGGAAGGAAAGCGATGATGTGAACTGCATCTGGGAATCGCTATCGCATTTGACGTATTACAACGAAGCGAATCTGCAGCGATTCAAGGGGATCGATTTTCAACATTCGATCTCGCATAATAACGATACCTTCAATACCGGCGAATACGAAGAAGCTGAATGGCAGGCCGACGTCGCCAGGTTTGATCAGATAATGCGAGAGTTTAGGCAGCTGATCGCGGCCGCGGACGAGACAAAATTTAGCCAGAGCGTTTCAGCACAAAACCCCGCAACCTGGGCAGAGGTGATCGCCGATATCAACGCCCACAACGCCTACCACGCGGGCCAGATGCTGCTGATGCTGAAGCTGCAGGGCAAATGGAACCCATCAAAAGGCGTCAGTTAGAACCTTCAAAAAAGCTTGCGTATCGCGGTTCGCAGGCGGTGGATGATAGTGTTTTCGGGTGGAGTGTTTTCAGGGTAATTCACGGTCGTGTTGACGACAAGCAGGCTTGCGGTGCGAGTAGCGGGTTCGAATTCCAGATAACTCAGGAACCCATTCTGGTCGCCGCCGTGGCCGATAAGCTTACGGCTGTTTTTTTGGTCGATGAAGTAGATCAGGCCGATGTCAGTGGTGAAGCCGGTGTTGCCGTTCGCGTCGGTTGCTGCCGGCAGCTGCGGCTGCCACATTTCTTCGAGCGATGAGCGCTTAAGGATAGTGTCGTATGTCGCGCGAACGTTGGCCGACTGGCCGTCCGCTGACGCAGGCGGTTCTGACGGGACGGTAAGAAAATTCAGGTACTTGACCATGTCGGCCATCGGCGCGTTCAGACCGCTGTTCGATACGGTGATTCCGGTGTCGGCGTCGAAGCGGCCTTCGGTGAGTTTTCCGTTCTCGATGTAATAGCTGTGCGAGCGGTGCCTGATCAGATGCGGCGGAGTGGTGTCAAAATAGGTGCTGTGCATACCGAGCGGGCGAAAAATGTTTTTATCGATGTAGGTCTCGTATGGCTCGCCGGAGATCTCCTCGATCACGCGGCCAAGATAGATGATGCCGGGGTTTGAATAGCTGAACTTCGAACCAGGCTTGAAGAGCACCTCGGTAAACGGAAACATTGCGACGAGCTGTGACCATTCGGTCGGTTCGAATGGTTCCCACGGCTTGTTGTTGCGCCACGGCCACGTGCCGTTGCGGAAACCGCCGGAATGCGTCAGCAGATGGCGGATGGTGATGTCATCCATCGGGCCGAATGGATTGTGAATCTTTCGCAGTTCGGGGATGTATTTCGTGACAGGATCATCGAGCTTCAGCAGACCGCGATCGCGAAGCTGCATTATCGCGATGCCGGTGAAGGGTTTCGTGTTCGACGCCCAGTGGTAGATGGTGTCGGCATTAACGTGCTGTTGTTTTTCGGCGTTCGCGAAACCGTAATGCTCCTCCATCGCGACCTTTCCGTCGCGGACCAGCACGAAACTGCCGCCGACGATGCCCGCATTTTTGAGCTCGCTGCGGAATGTCTCGCGAAATTCTTGCTCTTTTGTCGGCTGTGCGTTCATCGTTTGAAAAGCGAGTAGAATCGCCAGTGTGGCAGTAGTCGCGTATTTCATCATATTGTTTTAAGTGCTTTCGGCAGTCTTGATCTCGAGACCGATGCCGTCGTTTGCCCGATAGACGCGATAGACGCTGCCGGCACCGTGAACTGAGATCTCGCCGTTGTGATACTCGAGCATCGTGTCTTCGTCGATCGCCCAGCCTTCTTCCGTTAGGCGGGCGTCGACGGCGTGCAGCAGCCGCGTCAGCGTGCCCCATTGTGTGGCATGGACCTCGACCGAGAATGGCACCAACCCGAGGCCTATCTTTACCAACAACATTTCAACGTCTTCAGCGGCGTTCTCGTCAGCGATCTCGATGTTCCTGTCTCCAGTATTCCGAAGCCATCCGCCGATCACCGCTTCGCGAGCCGCTATGGACGCACCCGCAGAGAATCCGCAATACGGAATATTTTTTTCGGAGACGAACCCGAGCCATTTCTGATCGACACAGAGACTGTCGTAATAATCAGGCGTCAGCCCGCCGCAGACGAAGATACCGGTCGCGTTCGCCGCCTCGAGCATCTCGCGTGTCAGCGGCTCATCAGCGGATACGATAAGCTCTGTCATTTCCGCTAGCGAGCAGCCGGCAGCGAGCAGGCCTTCGCGAAATCGTGCGATATTCTCAGCCGCGTTGTCGCTGCCGCTTGCGGCGATCACCGCGATCGACCGCGAGCCGTCTCGCACCGCTGCCTCAAGAAAACGGCGGTAAAGCGGTGTGCCGTATTCACGCCAGCCGCCGCCTATCAGAAAGACTCGGCTCATTTGTGTTTGATGTCGACGACGAGACGCGTCGGGCCTTTTAACTCCAGCACGCGGTAATGGTTCGGCGACGAAACGCCCGCGACCCAAGTGACCTCTGACTCAAAATCGCAGGTGATCTTTAGGTCTTTGACGACGGGCAGATCCGGGCTGCGTGCACGGTCCTTGATGGTCGGCTGGCCCTCGGGTGTATGGGCCTGAGCGTCGGTAAACCGCACCTCAAGCCAGCCGTCGCCCGAAAGCGGAACCGCATCGCCCGAGCCGCAAGCTCGGACCGGTTTGTCGATATACTCGAGGTGATACGTCGGCAGCTCGTCGCGGTCGAACTCAAAGACAACGCGGTCGTATCCCGGATGCGTTGCCGAACGGACCTCACGCAGTATCGCGACACCGGTGACGGCCGGATTTTCCTTTTCCGTGACGCCGGCTGTGCCCTCAAAATCGGCCTCGCCCGCGGGCGTCTCGTCGGCGCGGAACGCCTGGTTGGAATTTGCGGTGTCTGCGTCTGCAGCCGCAGTTGCCGAGGGAGTTGGGGTCGTGATACTCGCGTTTGCGGTGTTATTGACGGCCACGCTGCCGCCGCATGCCACCATCGAAAACGCCAGCAGAAAGAGCACGAATATTTTCATGTCCGCGATTCTAACTCATTATGGCGGTATATTCAGCCACGCATCGGCAGCGGTCGGCGGCCGAGTGGTTACCGCTCGCGATTCGCCCTGTTATACAATCAAAGCGAAATGAGCGTTTACGAAGGTCTTTCCGAATCTCAACAATTTGCCTGCCGCGTCATCGCCGATCACGCGCGTTCGACGGCGTTTGCGATCGCCGACGGCATCCTACCCGGCAACGAAGGCCGCAACTACGTGCTGCGAAAGATAATGCGGCGTGCGATCTACCACGGCCGCGAGCACCTGGGCTTTACAGAGCCATTTTTCTACAAGGTCTGCGACACTGTCGTAGAACAGATGCATCAGGCTTTTCCGGAACTCGCCGTGCAGCGTGACTTCATCGGCAAGATGGTGCGGCTCGAAGAGGAGCGCTTCGGAAACACGATGACCGTGGGCTTGGGCAAGCTCGGCGAAATGGGGATCAGCAAAGACGCTCCTGAAGTGCAAGAGCTTTTCCTGAAGATCGCGAAGCTTTACGACACGTATGGAACGCCACGCGACCTGATCCGTGTTTTTCTTGAAGAGAAAGGCATTTCGCTCGAAGAAGAAGATTTCAACGATCGATTCGAGACGGCGTTGCAGGAGATACAAAAGCAGTCCGGCGTTGGCCAGACGCAGCGGAAATCTGAGATCAATCCGGTTTATGCGGCACTGCTTGAGAAGGTCGGGTCGAACAAGTTTCACGGATACGACGCGACGCGGTATGACGAATCTAAGGTGGTCGCGATCTTTGACGGCGACAACGAGATAAGCGAGCTTGCGGCGGGACAACAGGGCAGCGTTGTGCTGGACGAGACGCCTTTCTATGCGGAATCCGGCGGCCAAGTTGGCGACGCGGGCTCATTGGTGGCTGCAGCTGTAGATGCGGAGGAGCCGGAAATGCGTGCGACGGTCTCTGATACATTCTCGCCGGTCGCGGGCCTGATCGTTCATAAAGTAAAGATAGATTCGGGAACACTGAAAGTTGGCGATAAGGTCACGGCTCTCGTTGATGAGTTCAAGCGAGATGCGACGCGGCGAAATCATACGGCTACACACCTTGTGCATGCGGCGCTCAAAGAGGTTTTGGGCACGCATGTTAAGCAGGCAGGGTCTGTGGTGGCGCCGAATTATCTGCGTTTTGATTTCACGCATTATCAGCCGATCAGTGACGCCGAGCTGCAGGAGATAGAGGACCTCGTGAACCGCTATATCCTTGAGAATCAACCTGTTGCGACCAATCTGATGTCGATCGAGGACGCGATGCGAAGCGGTGCGGTCGCGATGTTCGGCGAAAAGTACGGCTCTGAGGTTCGCGTTCTGAGCGTCGGCGACGGGAAATTTTCTATGGAACTTTGCGGCGGCACGCACGTGAAAGCTACCGGTGACATCGGGAGCTTTAAAATTACTTCCGACGAAGCTATCGCATCCGGCGTTCGACGCATCAGAGCGATCACGGGGCTTGATGCCTTTGCACGCTTCCGCGAGGACGAACGGCTGATCGACCGCTCGCTGGAGGCTCTGAAAACACAGCGTGACAACCTGCCGCACGCCATCGAGCGGCTGCAGGAAGAGGTCAAACGCACGCGGCGTGAGATCGAAGAGCTGAAGCTGAAAATTGCAACCGGTGCGGCGGGCGGAGCGTCTTCGAATGGAGATGAGGCGCGCGAGATCGCCGGCGTTAAGGTACTGGCAAAGATCGTCGACGGCCTTGATGCGAATGGCCAGCGGCAGCTGTCGGACACGCTGCTGGCACGCCTAAAGTCAGGCGTTGTGGTACTTGGACGCAAGGACGAGGGCAAGGCGAGCATTATCGTTCGCGTTTCAGATGACCTGAAAGACCGGGTCCGTGCGGGCAACGTTATTAAGGAAATAGTTCCGCTGATCGGCGGCAAGGGCGGAGGCCGGCCCGATATGGCCGAGGGCGGCGGCCCTGATGCTGACAAGCTGAACGAGGCGATCGAGGCGGGCTATAAAGTTATTGAAACTTTTCTTGGTCCCTGACTCGTTTAAAGTATTGGTCAACGATATTTGAACGCCGTGCGTGCCGTGACAATAAGGTTGTCACATTCAAAGGCCGCACGGTGTTTATCTTTTACGGAGCGGTGTCGGAGTTGTACAAATGTTTGCGGGCACACAATTTGGACGGTACGAAATACGGGGAAAGATCGGCGAAGGCGGTATGGGCGAGGTGTATTCGGCCCACGATCTCGAACTGGACCGTGACGTCGCTATCAAACTGCTGCCTAATGAATTTGTCGATGATGACGACCGCCGCGGACGATTCAAACAGGAAGCCCGCGTAGTTTCCGCGCTAAATCACCCGAACATCATCACCATCTACGAGATCGGCGAGAATGAGCACGGCAGCTTTCTCGCGACGGAATTCGTTGAGGGCAAGACGCTTCGCGAGATAATGAAGAGCGATTCGATGACGCTCACGAGGATCCTTCGGATCATCGAACAGGCCGCGAACGCCCTTGTTGCCGCTCATGCGGCCGGGATCGTACACCGCGATATCAAACCTGAGAACATAATGGTGCGGCGGGACGCGATCGTTAAGGTTCTCGATTTCGGGCTCGCCAAACCGATCATCGATCTCGGCACTGCCGACGGCACGACCAGCAGCAAAACGATCCCCGGAACCGTGATGGGCAGCTCGCGATATATGTCGCCGGAGCAGGCACGCGGCCACGAGGTAGATCAGCGGACGGACATATGGAGCCTTGGAGTTGTACTGTACGAACTGCTGACGGGGACGGCTCCCTTCGACGGCGATACGACCGCTGACACCATCGCGGCGGTAGTTTATAAAGAGCCGATGCCGCTCGTTCACGTGTTGCCGAATGCACCGTTCGAGCTGCAGCGGATCGTGCGGAAGGCTCTGCAGAAGGACCGCGAGGAACGCTACCAGAGCATCAAGGACCTGGCGCTCGATATCAAGGACCTGCTTTACGCATTGGACCACGCGAACAGCGGCGAGCGTACAGCACACATAATGTCAGACCCGTCGTTCAGCGAGAACCCGACGATGATCCACCGGACCGTCAGCGGCAATCATCCGACCGGCGTGAACACCGTGTTGCACTCGCAGCCTTATCACACCGAACGGCCGTCGGCGTCGCGGACAGGCGGCATCGCGATACTCGGCGTGGCTGCGGCTATCGCACTGATCGCTGTCGTCGGATTCGGCTTTTATAACTGGTACGGCAGCGAGGCCCCGCTTGCGGCGACGGCGTTCTCGCGGCCGCAGATCTCGCGGATCAATACGGACGGCCGCGTGTTGCTGCCGGCGATCTCGCCCGACGGCAAATCGATCGCATATGTGAGCGGCGAGCTGGGCAGCCGCAGCCTGGTCGTAAGGCAGATCGCGACGGACAGCATCATTACGCTCGTGCCGCCGACCAGCCTTAATATGCAGTCGGTGTCGTTTTCGCCGAGCGGTGACCACGTTTACTACACGCAGATGAGTGCCGATTTTACGCTCAGCACTCTTTATCAAGTGCCCGCGTTCGGCGGCACACCGAAGAAGGTGATCGACGACGTTGACGGCTCCATTACGTTCTCGCCTGACGGCAGGCAATTTGCGTTCGTGCGCCACGTTCCAAAGACGAACGAAGACCTGATAATGATCGTCGATGCGGAAACGCTTACGCCGACGCAGCTGCTTTCCACCGCCGAGACAAACTACAGTTTCTTTGTATTTCGGCTTGCGTGGTCGCCCGATGGCCGCACGCTGATAACAGGCGCAGGCAAGCGGCAAAGCGGCTTCATCGAATCAACCGATATCGTTGCGATCTCGATCGATGATAAGAGGGTAAGGCCCGTCAATCGAGACGGGTTTTTCACCGCGGCGAACTTCGCATGGTTCGCTGATGGCTCGGGCTTTGTCTTCACCGGACGCCGCGAACAGAACGATCCCTCGCAGATATGGCGGGCCGAATTTCCATCGGGAGCGATTCATCAGGTCACCAATGACCCGAACGAGTACATCGATCTCGGGCTGACCGCAGACGGCCGTACGGTCGTCACGACCAAGGGCGATTCGACGGGCTCGATCTGGAAGTATTCGACCGGCGACCGCTCCACGGTGCAGCTCACGTCAGACAGCCGAAATATCGAGGGCAAAGCCGGGATCGCACAGGTCCCCGGGGCCGGGTTGCTGTACGCTCGATACGAGGGGAAAGAGGGCTCTATATGGCTGGCAAATGCTGACGGCAAGAACGGTAAGACGATCTTTAAAGAAGAAGGCTATGCACTCGACCCTGTTTACTCACCGGACGGCAAGTACGTTGTTTTCAATTTGCAGCGTGACAAGCAGTCGCGTATTTGGCGGATAAATGCCGACGGCAGCGGCCTGATCCCTTTGACCGAGGAAGGTGCGGACCACGCCGACAACATGCCGCAGGTAACGCCGGATGGTAAGTACGTTGTCTTTCAGCGGCGTACGACGAACGAGGAACGTGTAAGGCTGATGCGTGTGCCGATCGATGGCGGGCAGGCGGAAGTGTTTTACGAAGCGGAAGATCGCGGAATTTTCCATCCGCGGATCTCGCCGGACGGTAAGCGGATAGCGTTCACGAGCTTTGATATCGCGACCACTGCAAAAATGCTGCACGTCGCGGCGATCGAGAACGGCCGGATCAGCCGCATCGAGCGCGATATCCCGTTTAACCTGATCAACAATTACCAGTGGTCGCCGGACGGAAAGGAGCTGACGATACTGACGAATCGCGGCGGTACGCAAAACATCTGGCGGCAGCCGATCGACGGCGGCGAAGCGAAACCGATAACGGATTTCACTTCGGGGCGGATCTTTAATTTTGCGTGGGCGGCCAACGGCCGCGATCTGCTGATCGCTCGGGGTACGGTCAACAATGATCTGATAATGATCCGCGATTCAGAGCCGATGGCTGCCGCTACGCAGCCGTCACGGGTTCCGAGCGGCCGCCGCTCCGCAGGGCCGGTCGTTTCGGCCCCCCGCTTTCTGAATTTTTAGATAACTTTTTTTGCGACGTCACCAGTGCGACCGAGACGACGATCACCGCCGCTCCGATCAGCATCTGCCCCGTTAGCGATTCGCCCGCAATGCTCCAGCCGAGCAGCACAGCAACCACGGGATTCACATACGCATAGGTCGAGACCATCGTCGGCCGGGCGTTCTTGAGCAGCCAGCTATAGGCCGTGAAGCCGATCAAGGACCCAAAGATGATCAGGTAAACAAAACCGTAAAGCGAATTTGCAGACACGGCCGCGGGGTCGAATGTCGCTAACTCTCCGCGAACGAGGCCGACGATCAGCAGCGAGATGCTGCCGGCCATCATCTGCATTCCGGCCGTGAGCAGGCTAGAACGCGGCACAGGTGCACGCAGGCCGTAGATCGAGCCCGCCGCCCAGAACAAGGCACCGAGCATAACGGCGATCGTTCCGATCATTTGGCCGCTCGCGGCGGCATCGCCTGAAAATCCCGAGCCGCGTCCGCCGATCAGCATATAGACACCGAAGAACCCGACGACCAATCCTGCCGCGACCTTCCAGCTCGGGCGGCCGGTCCGCAGCCACAGCCAGCTGAGCAGCACGATCCAGAGCGGTTCGGTTGCGACCAGCAATGCGGCAAGGCTTGAAGAAATGTAGTGCTGAGCCAGCACCACACCGCCATTACCGCCCAGGAGCAGCAGCGTGCCGACGATAAAGCTTGTTCGCCAATGCTCGCGACGCGGCGTTTCGTAATCGCGGGTCATTCGCGCCCACAGAAAGAGCACCGAGCCTGCGATCGCAAATCGCGTTCCTGCCATTAGAAAAGGCGGCAGAGTTTCGATCGTGTATTTGATCGCTAGATACGTCGAACCCCAAAAGACATACACAGCCGCGAATGCCGCGATCAAAATTATCAGGTTCTTCTTCTCCGAACGTTCCTGCATAAAACCACCCCTGCTCGTTCTATTTCCGCCGCTTGCTTCCGCTGTCGTTCACGCAGCGGTCGAGCGGTAATTCCATCGTTTCCTTGACGGTCTGAAGCACGACCGTGGTCCGTGTCGTGACGACGGTCGGTATCGATTTGATCTTTTCCTTAAGCAGCACGCCGAGATCTTCCGGGTCGGCCGCTCTAACCTTTATCAAATAAGAATCCTCGCCCGCGACATCGTGCACCTCAAGCACCTCAGGTATCTGTGCGAGCAGCAGATCGGTGCCGTCACCGCACTCATTCGTGCGTACAGACACGAATGCCGTTAGGCCGAAGCCGACCGCTTTCGGGGCGACCGATGCCGAATAGCCGCGGATCACGCCGCGTTCCTCAAGCTTTCTAATACGTTCAAGCACCGCAGATGCGGCCAAATTAACCTGACGGGCTATTTCGGCATTTGACGTTCGCCCATCGCACTGAACGATGTTTAGTATCTGTTTGTCAATATCGTCAATCATTCTGTAATACGCATCCAAAACAGAATAATCATCGGTGACGGGGCTTGTCAAGCCCTTTTTTTGCGAGATACGAGCCGCAAACGAGGTCAAATACGCCGTGCGGCTAAAACGCTAACTGTTTGCATCGAAGTTAAGTTATTCTCTAGCTAACTTTATGAGCCATCCGGTTCGAGAGATCACGGCCACTGAGATCGTTTCCACGTCGCCTGCAACGGGCGAAGAGCTCGGCCGTGTTCCCATCACAACCCCCGGAGAGATCGATGCCGCGGTTGCCCGGTCACGCATTGCATTTGCGAGCTGGCGACGGACCGGCTTTCGCGAGCGTCGCGAACTGGTGATGCGTGCCCGTCAGGTGATACTCGATGACATCGACGGCATTGCGCGACTCATCTCACGCGAATCCGGAAAACCCTTTGGCGAAGCGATCGCGATGGAGATCGCGCCCGTGCTCGACCTGATGCAGTGGATCGCCGGCAGTGCCGAAAAGATGCTGCGTCCGCGACGCGTCGGCATCGGGCTTTACAGCCTGCTGGGCCGATCATCGCAGATCGTCTATCAGCCGCTCGGCGTTGTCGCAATAATTCCGGCGTGGAACTATCCGTTCTCGATCCCGCTCGGCGAAGCGGTAATGGCGTTGATGGCGGGAAACACCGTTGTGATGAAGCCGTCAGAGCTTACGCCGCTTGTCGGCATGCGGATCGGGGAGATATTTGAACGAGCGGGTTTTCCGCGCGATGCGATCCAGATCGTCTACGGGGCGGGCGAGACGGGAGCCGCGCTCGTGCGCTCTGCACCCGACAAAATAATGTTCACAGGTTCGGTCGCGACGGGCAGAAAGATACTGGCCGACGCGGCCGTGAATATGACGCCGGTCGTGCTTGAACTCGGCGGCAAAGATCCGATGATCGTTTTCGAGGACGCGAATCTGGAGCTTGCTGCCGGAGCTGCGGTCTGGGGCGCCTTTTGTAATGCCGGACAGTCGTGTTCGTCGGTCGAGCGGCTTTATGTTCATGAAAGCGTTGCGGACGAGCTGACGCGGTTGATCCTCGAAAAAACGGCCGAGATCAAGCTGGGGGTAGGCGATGCGGACGATATATCGATGGGAGCGATGTCGTCCGAGCGACAGGTGCGGATAGTCGAAGATCACGTCAATGCATTTCGCGAAGCGGGTGCGAAGATCCTCACCGGCGGAAAGCGGGCAGACATTGGCGGCCGCAGCGAGGTGCCCAATCTCTTTTACGAGCCGACCGTGATCACCGGTGCATCGAATGAGATGCGTGCAATGCAGGAAGAGACCTTTGGGCCGACGTTGCCGATCTGCACTTTTGTGACGGACCGCGAAGCGATCGACCTCGCGAACGACAGCGAATTCGGGCTGACCGCGAGCGTGTGGAGCCGCGACTTAAAGAGGGCCAGACGAGTCGCAGAGCAGATCGAGGCCGGCACGGTGTGCATCAACGAAGTGCTATACACGCACGGCATCGGACAGACGCCTTGGGGCGGTTTCAAGAACAGCGGCCGCGGCAGAACGCACGGAACCGAGGGCCTGATGGAGCTCGTTCAGCCGCAGCACATCCACACGAATCGATTCACAATTTTGCCGAACGCCTGGTGGATGCCGTATTCGCCCGCGGCCGTCGATACGTTTCGCGGCTTTGCGACGAACTTCGCAAGCGGATCTGTGTTCCGCACGATCCCGCTGCTGCCGAGGTTGTGGCGACGGATAAATGCGCTTCGCAGGAAGCGACCGTGATACACGCTCAAGCTCAGGCGGTTATAATTGGAATTTCCGAAATCTTATGATCAAGCGGGTAACGTCAATTCTCATCGTATTTTTGCTGATCGCTGGGGCGTTGCCGTTCCCTGCGGCGAGTCAAATCCCGGCTGACGCGGTGCGGTCGCGGCCGACGGTCGGCCTGGTGCTTAGCGGCGGCGGTGCCCGCGGCTTTGCACACATCGGCGTGCTCAAGGTGCTCGAAGAGAACCGCGTTCCCGTCGACTACGTCGGCGGTGCCAGCATCGGCGGACTTATCGGGGCTCTCTATGCGATGGGTAAAACGCCGGACGAGATCGAGGAGCTGATCGCCGGGCTGGATTGGGACAAGCTCTTTGCGTCGACGACCGCTTTTGACAATCTTTCATTCCGCCGCAAGGAAGACCGCCGCAACATTCCCGGCCCGATCCCGTTTCGCGGCGACCCGACCGATCTCAAGCTGCCCTCGGCGTTCAACTCGGGCCATGAGATAGGCGTGCTCTTCGACCGCGTCACGCTGCCTTATGCACGCGTGCGTGATTTTGACGAACTGCCGATACCGTTCCGCACCGTCGGGACGAACATGGTGAATGGCAATTCCGAGGTGTTGGAAAGCGGCTCGCTTTCGCGGAGCCTGCGGGCGACGATGTCCATACCCGGCGTTTTCGCACCGGTCGAGGTCGACGGCAAGATACTGGCGGATGGCGGCCTCGTCAACAACATCCCGACGAACGTAGTGAAGGCGATGGGTGCCGACATCCTGCTTGTCGTCAACATCGAGACGCAGCTTGCCGACCGTGAGGCGCTCGAAAGCCTGATCGGTGTTCTTGCTCAAACGATAAATATCGCGACGGCTGAGAACTCCCGCCGCAGCCTGCAGCAGGCGGATATCATAATCGCACCGGACATGCAGGATTACACGTCGACGAGCTTTGGCAGCAGCGAGGCGATAATCAAACTGGGCTACGACGGTGCCAAGCAGAAGGAAGTTTTGCTGCGTGGGCTGACGCTTTCAGAGGCCGAATGGCAGGCACACCTTGCGGCGAGGCGCTCCCGCAGGAAACCCGACATTGATGTCGTGCCGACGTTCATAGCCGTCGAAGGGAACGATCGCGACGCGGAACGGACGATCCGCGAGAAGCTCGGCGATCGCTATACGGGCGTGGCTCTCACCGATGAAAAGCGGGCCGAGCTCGAACGCGATCTTTCGCAGCTTACGGGCACGGGGCGATTCGATGCTCTGAGCTATGAACTTACGGACCGCCAAGGCGTCGTCGGGCTGAACATCAGGATGAACTCGACGAATGGCCGTGCGTCGGAGGCGACAAAGCTTGATGTCGGGTTTGACGTGAACAGCGTCGAGACCGAAGACGCCGGGATCAGTATTCTCGCTCGATTGACGTTTTTCGACGTCGGCCGCTACGGTGCCGAGTGGCGAAATGACCTAAGGTTGGGGTCGAGCACGCTTCTCGCGACGGAATATTTTCGGCCGCTCGGAACATCCCGATTTTTCGCGGCACCGCGGGCATCTTACGAACGCCGCAAGGTTTCGTTCTACGATGACGGCAACCGCACGTCGGAATATTCGATCTGGGCGGCACAGCTCGGGGCCGACGTGGGGTACACGTTCAGCACGCGGAGCGAGGCACGGCTCGGTTACACGCTCGGTTATGAAAAGGCGGCCTTGAGCATCGGCGATCCGCTGCTGCCGGAATCGCGCGGGCGATTCTCGCTGGCATCGCTTCGGTGGAATTACGACACGCTCGATCAGGCACAGGTGCCGCGAAGCGGGATAGCGGTTCGCAGCTCTCTCGGCTACTATTTTGAGACCGCCGGCCGCGACAGCGGAATGGCTCAGGGCGAGACCCGGATCAACGCCTTTAAGCCGATCAGCGAGCTCAATACTGCGTTCGCATTCGGCGGTGCCGGAACGAGCTTTGGCTCGACCGCGCCGGTGCTGCGGCAGTTTACGCTCGGCGGGCCGTTTCGTCTGGGCGGCTACGGTGTTGATGAATTTCGCGGCAGCAATTACGTGCACGGCGGCGTCGGTGTGCTGCACAGCCGCCAGATCCTGCCGGCGATATTTGGCGGCAAGGGTTACGTCGGGGCGTGGTACGAAGGCGGAACTGTATTCGACCGCTTCGAAAATGCGAATTACCGCCAGAGCCTTTCGGCGGGTGCTATAGTAGAGACTCCGCTTGGCCCGATCCTGATCGGCGGCGGTGTTAACGAGAAAGGGAAGGGGCGCTTCTTTTTCTCATTTGGACGTTTTTTACGCTGATAACTTTAGACGAGTGAGGGGGAAATAATGGCTGAAACGATAAAGATCTTGGGGATCGCAGGTAGTCTGCGAAAGGAATCGTATAACCGCGGGGCACTTCGTGCGGCGGTCGAGCTGGCACCGGAAGGTTCGGTGATCGAGGTTGCGGAACTCGATGGAATTCCGGGATTTAACCAGGACGACGAACAGAACATGCCGGAAAAAGCGGCGGCATTCAAGGAAAAAGTTCGGGCCGCGGACGCGATATTATTTGTAACGCCTGAGTACAATTATTCAGTGCCGGGCGTTCTAAAGAATGCGATCGACTGGGCGTCGCGACCGTACGGCGACAGCGCTTGGAACGGGAAACCTGCAGCAATAATGGGAGCGTCGATCGGCTCGATAGCGACCGCTCGTGCACAATACCACCTGCGGCAGATGATGGTCTTTCTGAATATGTTCCCGATAAATCAACCCGAGGTTATGATCGGGAACTGTGCAAAGGTATTCAACGACGAGGGCGAACTTACCGACGAAGAGACGCGTAAATTCATTTCAGATCTGCTGGTGAATCTAGTGGAATGGACCCGCAAGATCCGCTGAACCGCTGCCTATGGGATGGGACAAACGTGAGAAGGTGATCGCGGCATTGACGGCACGGCTGTCGATGCCGCGTTTGCAGATCTCGCTGATACTGCTGATCACGGCCTTTATCGGGTTTATTGTCTCCGCATTGCTGCTGCGGATCGGGCTGACGTCAATGCTCATCCGTTATCCGATCGCTGTGATGTCAGCATACGTCGGGTTTCTGTTTCTGCTGCGGATCTGGCTGTGGTGGCAGTCCGACGAGCCGACAGGCGATATCTCATCGGACCTTGATGCTCTGGCCATCCCGGATCTGAGCGGCATCGGCGGGAACGTCGGTACGGCGGCTCGGGATGTTCCTTTCGGCGGCGGTGGAGATTTTGCCGGTGCAGGTGCCGGAGGAAGCTGGGATAGCGACGTGCCTGCTCCGGTACCGGTCGGGATAATGTCGAATGTCGGATCATCGCCCGCACAGGCTGCGGCGACCGGCGGCGGAACCTCGCCGTTTGATGTCACGGACGTGATGGACGTAGATCTCGACGACGGCATCGCACTGGTGCTTGTGATCATCGTTTTGCTGCTCGTATTCAGTGCCTTGATCTATGTGATCTGGATAGCGCCTGTTCTGCTCGCTGAGCTGATGGTCGATGCGGCCGTGGTCGGCGCGCTTTATAAACCCGTCAAGGACCTGCCAAGGCGTCATTGGCTGCTGACCGCGATCCGAAAGACCGCGATACCGGCCGCGATAATCGCATTACTTTTCGGCATCGCCGGTGCGATAATGCAGTCCGCCGAGCCCGACGCCGTTACACTTGGCCAATTTCTGAGCGGCATTTAGGAGCGACTATGGCACAACGAATGCCCGCGATATTCTTTGGCCACGGCAATCCGCTAAACGCGCTTGCGGATAACGAATACACCCGCGGCTGGTCGGCGATCGGGCGCGAAGTTCCTCGGCCAACGGCCGTTCTTTGCGTTTCGGCGCACTGGTACGTTCCGGGTGTCGCGGTAACCGCGATGGACAGGCCGCGGACGATCCACGATTTCGGCGGTTTCCCGCGAGAGCTTTTTGAGGTCCAGTATCCGGCACCGGGCTCACCGGAACTTGCCGCCCGCGTGTCCGACATTCTCGACGGCGATGCCTTCCTCGACCACGGCCGCTGGGGCCTGGACCATGGAACGTGGTCGGTGCTCTGCCATGTCTTTCCCGAGGCTGATGTGCCGGTCGTCCAGCTTTCGATCAACGAGACGGAGCCGCCGGAGTTTCACTACGCTCTCGCGCGAAGGCTCGCTCCGCTCCGCGATGAGGGCGTGCTGATCATCGGCAGCGGGAATCTTGTGCACAACTTGCACACGTACGCATGGGGCAAGCACGACGTCGAACCCTTTGACTGGGCGCTGCGATTCGAAGAGGAAGCACGCAGCCGCATACTTGCCGGTGACCATGAACCGCTGATCAACTACGAGACGTTAGGCCGCGACGCGATGCTTTCCGTACCGACGCCGGAACATTATCTTCCGCTGGTTTACATTCTGGGACTTCAAAACGAGACGGACGACGTCACTTTTCCGGTTACCGGTTTCGACGGCGGATCGATCTCGATGACCGCAGTTCGAATCGGCTAGCCACACTTCTTTGCAAGGCGTCCGCGATTTTCTTAAACTCAGCTAACCGAAAAACGCCATGGCTGAGCACAATAAATCACGCCGCCTCGCCGAACCCGTCGATCTTGCCCGAGACCATTTCATCGGTGATCCCGATGCCGAGATAACTCTCGTCGAATACGGCAGCTATTCGTGTAAGCACTGTCATGCGGCACACGAGGTGATCGCCGATCTGCGCGATCGTTTCGGCGACCGTATGAAGTACGTATTTCGGCAGCTACCGATCCGCGGCAGCGAGACCGCGAGGCCGGCGGCAGAGCTCGCCGAGTTCGCGGCCCAGACCGGCGAGAGCTTTTGGCAGGTCCACGATGAGCTGATGCGCCGCGGCCCGGATTTCACCGACACAGATCTCGCCGAGATCGCCGCGCGTTTCGACCTGCCGATCGACAGCGAGGAATTTGCCGAGGCGCGCGAACGTGCTTCGGCACGTGTCGACGAGGACCGTGCGAGTGCGCGAGAGAGCGGCGCACGCGTGACTCCGTCGTTCTTTATTAATGGCCGGCGTTACGAAGGCGCGTGGGACGAGAACGCGCTCGCCGAAGCGATGCTGGGTTCGCTCGGGCATCGTATTCAGAGTGCAGCACTGGATTTTGTTAGTTGGGGGCCGTCGACCGGACTTTTGCTATTGCTGATGTCTTTGGTCGCGATCGGCCTAGTGAATTCGCCGATCGGACCGGCGTTCGAGGCTTTTTGGCATTCGCAGGCCGGCATCGGGCTCGGGAACCGCCGGTTCTATCTGCCGCTGCTCGACTGGATAAATCACGGACTGCTGTCGATCTTTTTCCTGGTCGTAGGGCTTGAGATAAAGAAGGAGTTCACGGTCGGCCACCTCGCGACCCGACGATCTGCAGCATTGCCGATCGCGGGATCTCTCGGCGGAATGGTCGCACCGGCCCTGATCTATCTGCTTCTTATACCAACCGGACCGCTCGCGCACGGCTGGGGCGTGCCGATCGCGACCGACACCGCTTTTGCGATCGCGATAATCGTACTGCTCGGGGACCGCGTACCGGTCGAGCTGCGTGTCTTTCTTACGGCAGCGGTGATCGTCGATGACCTGATAGCTATTGTCGTGGTTGCGATCTTTTACTCGGCGAACATCAGCGTGCTGTTCATCGCGTTGTCGGTCGGCGTCACGATACTGTTGATCGTGCTCAACCGCTCGAACGTTTACCGTCCGCTGCCGTATGCTATCGGCGGCCTCGTGCTCTGGGTGTTTCTGCACGAGGCAGGGCTGCACGCCACGCTTGCGGGTGTGATCATCGCCGTCATCACGCCAACGCGGCCGCCCGGAAATCTGCCCGCGCTTCTTGCCCAGGCTGAGAATATTTTGCAGGATGAGATGCGACGTTCGGGCGAAGCAGTGCTGCGTCACGGGCCGTCAGAACCTGCGATGCGAGCTCTTGATACACTGCATGACCGCATCGAATCGCCGGCCGATAAACTGCTGCGAAACCTCGAGCCCTGGTCGAGCTATTTCGTGCTGCCGATATTTGCCCTTGCGAACGCGGGGGTCGCACTTTCGACGGACGTTTTCGCAACGCACACAGTGCTGATGTCGGCGATCATACTCGGGCTTTTCCTTGGCAAGCCGCTTGGGATCGTGGCTTTAGCGTATGCTGCGGTCAAGCTGAAGATCGCGGACAAACCGGTGGAGTACAACTGGAGGCAGATGGCAGGCGTCGGGCTGCTGGCCGGAATAGGTTTTACGATGTCGTTGTTTATCGCGGGGCAGGCTTTTCAGGATCCGGAAGATTTCGCTGCGGCAAAGATCGCGGTGTTTATCGCATCGATACTCGCGGGGGCTGTCGGAGCGGCAGTGCTCTGGCCAAGGCCAACGGAAGAGGCTGAGGCCGTGCCGGATACGTCGGCGTGTACGGCAGCTTAGGTTAGAGGCTTACGCGGAGGGAGCTTTGATCACGCGATTTCCGACGGCGATCTTACCGCCGATGACGACACGTGCGTTCACACCCCGAAGATTGTGCTGTCGGCCGAAGTCCGAGTTTGCGAACATCATCGCGTCCATTCCAAAACGCTCGACAAATTTCTTGCAGCCGAGGTGCGGTATCGACGTAACCTCGATCAACGCTGTGCCGATCGCCAAGATCGTGCCCGGCGGCAGATTTTCCGAACAGAGATCAAGATCGATATAAAGCTGGTCGCCGGCGAGCGGGACGCGGCTGCGGTTTCCCGCGATCAATTCCGCAAAGCGGATGTTCATCAGGTTCAGCTGCATTTCTGGATGGCCCTTGCCATCGGTCGTGCGCGAGCTGCCGCGAGTAAGCCAGTTATCGCCAAGCAGGCCAAGCCCGCTGTCGAGAATTCCTTCGTCGACGACCTCACGCTTGCCGATCTTTGGCCGCCGCACGATCATCGCAAGCGTGCCTTGGTCCTTGGGCGAATCAAGTACGTTTTCGATACCGGACTCGATCTCGGCTTTCGTTATTTGTCGTTCGAATAGCTTTCCGTCCATAGGTCAAACTGCAAATTCGGCGATCACAGGAGCGTGATCGCTCGGCTTTTCATTTCCGCGGGGCTGTTTGTCGATCCAACAGTCAGTGCATGCGTCGGCGAGGCCGGGCGATGTCCAGATGTGGTCGATCCGCAGGCCGCGGTCTTTTTCAAACGAATGGAAGAAATGGTCCCACCACGAATACTCGCGCGCCTCGCCGTTTATGTGGCGGAAAACATCGACGAACCCCCAACGCTTTACGTTGATCAGCGTGTCACGTTCTTCCTGCGTAAAGTGCATCTTTCCGGCCCAGGCCTGCGGCTTCCAGACGTCGAGCTCGTGCGGAGCGACATTCAGATCGCCGCAGAGTATCACATCGTCGTCGGTGGTAAACCGCTCATCGAAATATCGCCGCAGCTGATTCAGCCATTCAAGCTTGAACCGATACTTGTCAGACGCGAGCCGCGTTCCATGTGGGACATAAACGTTCGCCACATGGATGCCATTTATGTTCGCCGAAAGAAAACGCCTGGATTCGTCCGTGTCAACGCCCGGCAGTTTCGCGGTCACATCCTCAAGCGGATAACGGGAGATGATCGCCACGCCGTTATATGCCTTTTCGCCGGTAAATACGACATGTTCGTAGCCGGCGGCCTCAAACTTTCGGCGCGGGAAGCGTGCGTCGACGCACTTAGTTTCCTGCATGCACAGCACGTCAGGCTGCACGGCCGCACACCAATCGATCACCTGCCCGATCCGCGAATTTATCCCGTTTATGTTCCAGGTCGCGATCTTCATTTAAGCTCAACAGCTTATCCGACCGCTCGCTCTTCGGTCTAGTGCGACAGCTGAATATTGATGACCGGCCGAGCATTCCCGATGTGTGACTCGAACCGGGAAAGGCACAGCACCAGCTCCCGCAGGACACCCCAGTTGGCCATATCGGCCGCCTGTAGCGCGGGTCCGACCTCACGCATAAAGTCAGCTCCCGGGCTGTCGCCGCGGAAACGGTAATCGCCGTTGCCGCCTGTGTCAGGCCACAGCAGATGAGACTCGCGAGCAGAGACAAAGATCCAGCCATTGCGTGCCTGCGGCTTCATCGCCAGCATCGTGACGGTCGTGTTGAGCAGATGAAGAAACTGCATCGTCGCAAGAGCGTTCATCGCATCGATGACGCCGGCAGACGGCTGTGCGATATCGATACCGGTCGTGATCACGCCGGCGCGTGTCGGCTCCATCGACTGCAGTTTGCCTAGGATCTCGACGACCTTGAAATCGCTGTCGTCCAGGCAGTTGTCCCGGCTGTAATGAAAATCTCGATTGCCCGCTGCGAAAATGCTGAAACCCATAAATGTCCTCCAAAAAGTTGATCAAGTTGTGGATATGACGGATGCGGTCAGAGGATTTTGCGCGAAGATAGCGCCGGCATGGGTGACGCCAGCGGTTGAATAGTCGAGTTTTGCGCGCGTTACGGGTGCAGATAGAAGACCTTTGCCGTGATCTTCCACGTGCCGTCTTCTTTCAGCAGCGTGAACATATCGGTGAACCGGTGGCCGGTCCAGTTATCAAGTTCCTGGCGAACGGTGGCGATCGTGCCCTCGATATCGATGTTGGCGATCGTTGACTTCAGGTCCGGTGCCGGCCCGTTCTCATCATGCCAATCGAAGAACATCTGGATCGGGCCCGCAAAAAGGTCGGGGCCGACGTAACCGTGGATCACCGCGTCAGGATGGAACGCGGGCTTTAACTGCTCGGTGCTTCCTGAGATCGCTCCGTCGACGTACAGCTGGATGGTTGCGGCGATGGCATCGCGGTCAGTGGCTGCGGCTGTTGATTCGTTCATTCGGTATCTCCTTTTCGTCTGCTTAGGGAGCACCAACATACTATATTCCGTCCGCTTCGGCTAACAGCTGATGTGCGGTCTGCCCGACCCATCGCGGAGCGTCCCCGGCCCTTTGCCGCAACAGCAGGTTGAGCTGTGCGGCGTGATGCTGCACGTGCCGCATGTTGTACCAAAGCCATTCCTCGCGCGACATCTTGCGTTTCGGGTGGGGAATGATCTGCCGGGCCGAAGCGTCGTCGAGGTTGAGAAGCAGCAGCCGCAGTTTTTCGCGGCAGTGTGAAAGATAAGAAAGCAGCTGGTCAGGGCTGTATATGATCGGCGGAAAGGCTCCGGCGGGATCGAACTCTTCAAGTCCAAAAGGCTCGGGCGGCGCAAAATTGTCTTGATCGCCGTCGAGATAGAAATCCAGCCAGAAGAGCGTGTGGTACGCCATATACCAAAACTCCTGAAAGTCGGCGCGATCGCCCCAAACATCGGCCGGGCAAGCTCGCACCGCGTTTTCAAGCATGTCGATGCTTGCACCGAACTGGCTCCACATTATCGCGTTTCGCTCGGTCATAAATCGCTATAACAGTTAAAAGTTTTCAGTTTTGAGTTATCAGTTTTTAGAAAGGTCGAATTCGGCGATCACTGGGGCGTGGTCGCTGGGTTTTTCGAGTGCACGCGGTACACGGTCGATGTGGCAAGCGGTGCACTTGTCGGCGAGCGAGGGCGTTGTCCAAATGTAATCGATACGCAGCCCGCGGTTTCGCTGCCACGCACCCTCGCGATAGTTCCACCAGGAAAATTCCTGTGCATCGCCGTTCAGTTTGCGGAACACGTCTACAAAACCCCATTGCTTAACGTTGTACATCGCGGCGCGTTCGGTCTTGGTAAAGTGAAGCTTGCCTTCCCACGCTCCGACATTCCACACGTCGAGATCGTCCATCGCGACGTTGAAATCGCCGCACAGCAGAACGTCTTTCGATACCTCGCAGGTCTCGTCAAAGAACCGCCTCAACCGCTGCAGCCAGTCGAGCTTGAATGTGAATTTGTCAGTGCCAAGCTCAGTGCCGTTGGGGATGTACGTATTGACGATACGAACGCCGTTGACGGTTCCGGCGATCAGGCGTTTCGGTGCGTCCTCCGCGTCGTCGAGCATATTCTTTTGGACGTCCTCGATCGGAAATCTGGAGACGATCGCCACGCCGTTATAGGATTTCTCGCCGAGGATCGCCGACTCATAACCCGCCTCACGAAGCTCGTCGATCGGAAAATTTTCATCGACGGTCTTGGTCTCCTGAAAACAGACCACATCGATCTCGTTCTCTTTGAGCCAGTTCGTCAAAACTCCCATCCGGATCTTGATCGAATTTACGTTCCAGGTTGCTATTTTCATTGTCAGCAATTTCATCACAGCCGGCTGCTGCAGACAAAATCCAGCTGTCATGCATCATCGGTTAGGAGCGGAGTTTCGCTCCCAAAATACGCCGTCAGAGAATCCTTGAATTGTGCGATCCGTCTCCGCTATCTCGAGCCGCTTGGCGGCGAGCAGGCAATATTGCTCGTCCGATTCGATCGCAGTAAAGTGCCGGCTGAGTTTCTTTGCCACTACGGCTGTTGTCCCGCTGCCGGCAAATGGATCGAGGATATTATCCCCGGTGTTGGTCGATGCGAGGATCAGTTTTGCCAACAGTTTCTCCGGCTTTTGGGTCGGGTGATCAGTGTTCTCCGGCATCGACCAGAACGGCACGGTGATGTCGGACCAGATGTTTGAAGGGTGCGTGTCGCGGAAATTTCCGTCGGCCGATTCGCTCCAATCTTTTGGCTCGCCGTTCTGTTTATACGGAGCCATCACGCGGCGGCGCTGCTTTACGGCGTCGAGGTTGAATGTGAATTCGTCAGACACCGTAAAGAACCAGATGTCTTCTGCGGCATTCTTCCAGTTCGCCTTGGCACCGCGGCCTTTTTCGCGTTCCCAGGTGATCCGGTTTCGCAGGGTGAAATGCCTGCTTCCGGCACGCTGTATTGCTGCAGAACTTCGCCAATCGCCGCAGATGTACACGCTCGCGGTCGGCTTCAGCAGCGGCAGGCAGAGATGCAGCCAGGCGTCGAGCCACTTCTCGTACTCCTCGCTGGTCGATCTCTTGAAAGCTTCCCTCCCAAAACGTTTGGTCAGGTTATAAGGAGGATCGGCGAAGAGCAGGTCGTAGCTGTTTGGCTCAAGTCTCGGCAGGATCTCTGAAGCATTTCCACAGATCATCGCGTCGATCCCGTGCGTGATGCTGTCTGCGAAAGCGATCCGTTGACGCAGAGATCCGGCTTCGTCGCCTCTGACCGTCAGAGTTCTGTTCCTTCCGGCCCGCTCTTTCATTTGTCGTCTTTCGTGATCACCGTTATCGTGCCGTCGCGTTCCAGGCTTGCGAGCTTTACTTCTTTCGGGTCCTCGACGCCGCCTTTTTCACGGAGCGCCTGCAGCAGGTCGTTCTCGGTGATCTTACTCGCCTTCATTGCATCGTGCTGTATCTCGCCGTCAACGACTAGCTTTCGCTCCGAATTCTCGACCACCTTATCAAAACCTTCCCAATAGAACGAGATCGTAACGAGCAGCCAATGAATGCCCATCAGCACGCCGATCACGACGACCATGTTCAGCAGGCTGATCGCTCCGGTGACAGCCCGCGCCATGACCGATCCGACGATGAACCCGAGCAGGATATCGAACGCCGAGTAATTGCCCATGAACCGGCGTTTCCCGAGCCTGATCATCAGCAGGGCGACGCCGTATATCACAAGGGTCCGCACTGCGACCTGCATCACCGTGATGTCTTCGTATTCCTGACGGCCGCCTATGAGCCGTATAAAGCTGTCCCACCAACTGTCGACCACAATATCGGCATTATCGCATTGATCGGCCCGCGGCCTGAATGCCGCAGAGCTTCCTTGACCCTTAAAAATGCGCGTGATAGGCTTGTATGTTTTGAGACCAGGGCGCCGCAGAGGCCCTTTATTATAAAGCTCTATTATTAAAAAAGTATGTTCTTGCTGGCGTTTGCCGAGGGTTCGATCCAGCTATTTCCTGACGGCACCCTAATCATCCATATCGGTTTGATCCTGATAATGATCTGGGTCCTCAACCGCACGTTTTTCAAGCCCATCAACGCGATCATCGAAAAACGCTCTCGCCAAAAGGCGGGACGCGGCGGTGAGGCCGAAGAGATCCTGGCGGACGTTGCCGCAAAACAAAAGAAATACGAGAAGACGATGCTCGATGCCCGCAGCGAAAGCTATGAGCTGATCGAACGTGAGCGTGCAGAGGCCGTCGACCTTCGTCAAAACACCATAATGAACGCGAAGGCCAAGACCGCGGAAATGCTTGCTGCCGAGCAGGCCGCACTTCGCGATGCGGTCGCTGCGGCTAAGGTCGAGATCGCTTTAGAGGCCGAGAAGATGGCCGATAAGATCAGTTCGAACATTCTGAAGGCGTAGTATGTTGGCATTTTTGACCAGTTTTACATTTTTGCTCGCCGCCGGCGGTTCGGCCCCGACCGAGGGCTTCGGTGCCTGGTGGAATCAATACATGAACTATCCGGGTTTCGAGATCTGGAAGTTCGTCAACCTTTTTGTTTTCGTCAGTATCCTTACCTACATCCTCAAGAAGCCGATCTCCGAGGCGTTCAAAGCAAAACGCGAGCTGATACGTGCAGAGCTGATCAAGGCCGAAGAGGCCAAGAAGGCAGCACTCGCTAAACTTACCGAGATCGAGGCAAAGCTTGCAGGTGCTGACAGCGAAAGGACGCGTATCCTGAAGGAAGCAAAGGCTGAGATAGAGCAGGAGAAAGCACGCCTTATCGCACAGGCCGAGATGGAAAGTGAGAAGCTCAGTGCACAGGCTGCCGGCGAGATCGTTCGCATCGGCCAGGTCGCACGTCTGCAACTTCGCCGTTTCGCGGTCGAAGAGAGCATTCGCCGTGCTGAAGAAAAACTGAAGGCACAGGTCAATCCCGAAACCGATGCGAGACTCATCTCATCCGGAATCCAAGCGATCGGAGGCCTTAACTAAATGAGCGTTGAAACCATCGCACGCCGCTACGCCTCTGCCCTGGCAGACGTGGTCGTACATTCCGGCGAGACCGCTGAGGTCAGAAACGAGCTTAAGACCTGGGACGAGATGGTCCATTCGAACTCGGACCTTCATACTGCGTTCGCGAGCCCCGCGGTAGCACATTCAAAGAAGGAAGGCATTCTGGAAAGCCTGCTGCAGCGGACACGTCCGTCCAAGACGACCGCGAACTTCCTTCGCGTGCTTCTACGCAACGACCGGCTCACGGAACTCTCGGCGATCAACGAAAGGTTTGACTCGGTGATCGAGGAACGCAGTGGCCGCGTCCAGGGATATGTTACGTCGGCACACGAACTTTCGGAAAGCCAAAAGGCGGAGCTCAAACAGAACCTTGAGAACGCGACCGGCAAGACGGTCACGCTCAACTTTTCGATCGATTCGGAATTGATCGGCGGTGTTGTGACCCGAGTCGGCTCGACGGTTTACGACGGTTCCGTCCGAACTCAGCTTGAAAATTTAAGAGAAGAATTAATGCAGAAATAGTCCGAACCGGGAGTATATCCTAATGGACGACCTACTTATATGGAAGCAATTAAGGCAAACGAGATCAACGAATTGATTCGTGCACAGATCGAGAATTTTGATTCCGGAATGACCGTTGATGAGGTCGGTACGGTTATCAAGGTCGGCGACGGTATCGCCGAGGTTTACGGGCTTGAAAAGGTCATGGCCGGCGAGCTGCTCGAATTTCCCCACGGCGTTCGCGGGCTTGCTCTGAACCTTGAAGAAGACAAGGTCGGTACGGTGCTCTTCGGTGATTTCCAGAAGATCCAGGAAGGCGACGAAGCCAAGCGTACGAAACGCATCATGAGCGTGCCCGTTGGCGACGCGATGATCGGACGCGTGGTCGACGCTCTCGGAAACGCGATCGACGGCAAGGGCGAGATCATTACCGACACCTATTTTCCGGTCGAGCGTATCGCTCCCGGCATCATCGACCGTCAGCCGGTGAAAGAACCGCTGCAGACGGGGTTGAAAGCTATCGACTCGATGGTCCCGATCGGCCGCGGGCAGCGCGAGCTGATCATCGGCGACCGTCAGACGGGTAAGACCGCGGTGGCGATCGATACGATCATCAACCAGAAAGGCAAGGACGTTATCTGCGTTTACGTGGCCATTGGGCAGAAAGCATCGACCGTTGCACAGGTGGTTAAAAAGCTTGAGGATTACGGAGCGATGGATTACACGATCGTCGTTTCGGCGACCGCGTCGGATCCGGCGGCCATGCAGTTCCTCGCACCTTATTCCGGTTGTGCGATCGGCGAATATTTCCGTGACAACGGCCGCCACGCTTTGACGATCTATGACGATCTGTCGAAGCAGGCCGCCGCATACCGCGAGATCTCGCTGTTGCTTCGCCGTCCGCCGGGCCGTGAGGCATATCCGGGCGACGTTTTCTATCTTCACTCACGACTTCTCGAGCGTGCCGCAAAGATGTCAGATGCACGCGGCGGCGGTTCGCTGACCAGCTTGCCGATCATCGAAACGCAGGCAGGCGACATCTCGGCGTACATTCCGACGAACGTTATCTCGATCACGGACGGCCAGATCTTCCTTGAGTCGGACCTTTTCAACTCAGGCGTTCGACCGGCTATCAACGTGGGTAACTCGGTTTCGCGTGTGGGCGGTTCGGCACAGACCAAGGCGATGAAATCCGTCGCAGGTACGCTCCGTATCGACCTTGCACAGTTCCGCGAGCTTGCGGCATTCGCACAGTTCGGCTCGGATCTCGATAAATCAACGCAGTCGCAGCTCGAACGCGGGCGCCGTCTGACCGAGATCCTGAAACAGGGACAGTATCAGCCGATGGAGGTCGAACAGCAGGTGATGATCATCTGGACCGTGACCAACGGCCTTGCTGATGACGTCGCGGTCGAAGACCTTAAGCGTTTTGAAGAAGAGCTCATCGCGTACATGAGGAACGCGCATCCGGGCGTTATGAACACGATGCGTGAAAAGAAGAGCATCGACGACGCCCTGAAGGCCGAGATGAAGGAAGCCGTCGAAGACTTTAAGGCGACACGCTGGAACAAGGCCGAAGCGGCGGCAGCGTAAAGAATAAGTGACGAGTGACAAGTGACGAGGGGCAGCGTGCCGCTTATCACTTGTCACTGCTCACTTGTCACTGAATTATGGCAAGTCTATTAGACATGCGCCGACGCATTAAGTCGGTCAAGAACACGCAGCAGATCACCAAGGCGATGAAGATGGTCGCCGCTGCAAAGCTGAAACGCGCACAGGATCGCGTTACCGCGGCACGTCCGTTCGCGCAAAAGATGTCATCGGTACTTGGCGGCTTGAGTGCCAAGGTCGCGGACGAGTTTTCGCATCCGCTGCTAACGCCACGCGGCGACGAAAAATATCTGGTGGTTTTGGTCACGGCCGACAAGGGCCTCGCGGGTGCTTTCAACGCGAACGTTATCAAGGCAACACAGCTGTTTCTAAAAGACAACGCTGAGAAATCGACCGAGATCGTCGCCGTCGGCCGAAAGGGACGTGACTTTTTCAAGCGTCGCGAGATCGCGATCAACGCCGAATACATCGGTGTCACGGGTGCCGGGCAGGTTAAGTATTCCGACGCCGCCGAGATCGCGGACAAGGTCATCGAGACCTTCACCGACGATGAATCGATCGACAAGGTCTTCCTCGTCTACACGGAATTCAAAACCGTTCTCTCGCAAAAGCCGATCGTCGAGCAGCTGCTCCCGATCCCGTCGATCGCCGCTGCAGATGAAGCTGAAGACGCCGTCGAGGCCGAGTATATTTACGAGCAGCCGCCCGCCGAGATCTTTGGCAAGCTACTGCCGAAACAGGTCGTGACGCAGGTCTACAAAGCGATGCTCGAGTCGGTCGCCTCGGAACAGGGTTCACGTATGACCGCCATGGACTCTGCGTCGAAGAACGCAGGTGAGCTGATCGACACGCTAACGCTCAACATGAACCGCATCCGTCAGGCAGCGATCACGAAAGAGATCATTGAGGTCGTCAGCGGAGCGGCCGCGGCATAGCGGACGTGCCATTTTTGGCGAAATGGCGGAAACGGAAGATCACGACAAGCGGCTCGGGCGGATAATCCGCTACGGGCTGCTTTTTTTGTGGGTCGGGGTGATATTTTACCTTTCGAGCGACGCGGGCTCGACGACGCAGACCTCGCGATTCATCCGGCCGCTGCTGGAATTCCTTTTCCCCGGCGCATCGACGGATACGCTGACGTACATCCACGGTCTGATCCGAAAGGGTGCTCACCTTTCAGTATACGGCGTGCTCGGGCTGCTGGGTGCACACGCTTTCTGCGGATCGGCGGTCCGGATGCTGCGCAAGTATTGGTACCTCACAGCCCTCTGGCTCGCTCTCATCATCGCCACCGCCGACGAACTAAACCAAAGCCTGCTCTCATCACGCACCGGCACACCCTCGGACGTCGCCCTCGACCTCGCTGGCGCCGCCAGTGCTGTCGTCGTCTACGCTCTTGTGTTTCGGAGAGGAAGCTGAGCCGCCTCATCAGTTTGTTGGAGAGGGTCCACTGTTTTGATCGATCGCTAACGCCAAGTTAACCGGCAGAGCGGAGCCGGCTTGCCGGCGGAGCCGTTTAAAGCGGCGCGTAAAATTGCGAAGCAATGCGCCGCTTTAAACTGTCCGGTTGAACGACTGGTTAGAAGGCACCAGCTCCGTGATGCCTTGGAACACTGCTTGTTCCCAACCATTGCGCGGCTCAAACACGGCAACATATACAAGATATTGGCAGCCACAACGAGAACAGGAATGAATAGAAAGGAACGGCCAGCCATTGGCCAGCGACTTGTTAAGAATACCAAAGTGCTCTCGGACCTTTGCACCATTTTCTGCCCCCAGCACTGATTCGGGATCACATGCCTCAGCACCGATACAGCGAACAATATCTACAGAGATCTCTGTCAAGCAGTGTATACAACTGAACCGTTGGCTTCGTTCCTCTCGGTTGTACACGCTATCGTAAGTCGGCTCACGGCCGATCTCTGGTTTCAGAATTACGCGCCCAAACATAAGTGCCTTCTAACGATTGAGATGACGTGGGGCGAAACCGCCGCCAAGCCCGCCGAGATTTAACAGACGACGTTGATAAGAAAGTAGCTGTTTCGCCCTCACGGCCATTGAATTGTTATGCCGCCGCCAGAATAAGAGATATTACTTTGCAGTAATATCAAGTTTATATTTTGGAAATCCCTTACAAAAACATTGAACCAATAACAGATAATCGCCCCTTTCCTTCGCAATTTCGCTTACAGTTTTTGCTTTAGACTGACCTTCTAATTTTACAAGTGTTTTCTCGCTTGGAGCAATTAAACTCAGATGTATTTGTTTTCCTTTCAATTTGATTGTTAATTCTTGTCCTTCACGCAAAGACATTAAATACCTGTGCGAGTTCATTAAGTCAACTTTTTCTTCAAAACGAACGGATGGTTTATTTTCCTCAAATTCAACTCGTTTGGTAAGGCCGCCATCTTGAGCAAAGACAACTCCTGCTGACAGAAAGCAAAGGGCGAACATACAAAAAGTCTTCAGTAAAAAATTCATGTTTTTCTCAATCTGCGCCGAGCCGAGTTTGCTGAATATAAAGAAGCGGCATGACTATTGATTAACTCCACCGCCGTTGATAATACGTCTCAAACCAGGGTATTATCAACCCCATTTTGTCGGAGGCCCCAAACTACTTGATCAGGTTCGTAACTTGGTTCGCGTGGGCTGTGTCTGAGGCGTTTGCGACGGGGCGTTGTGCTCCGCGGCTTCGCGGATGAGTTCCGGGATCAAAACCGCTTCCGGCAGCGTTCGCCAATGCCTGACCGGCAATTCCTTTTTCATCGCGTTCACCTTAAGCCGAAACGGATTGAATATCGACCGATAGTAGAGCAGCCAGTAGTCCTCGGTATCATCTACCTCGGGAGCCTGTGAACGATCGGCCGGCGCGCTGAAAACCAGCGATTCCCGATCCCAGTGAGCGCAACCTTTCGGCGTCAATATCGAGAAACGCATCGATCCGAACCGCCGAGCAAAGAACGGCGTCGCACGCTCGACCGTGAAATGCTGCGGTTCGTGCCATGCAACATAAAGCTCGTCGCAATCGATCTCTATCGTTCTGAACCGTACGAACGCATGAAATTTGTGGACGTCGCGATTCACGGCCTTTTCCATTTGCCGTGCACTGCGAACGTCCCGGTCCGTTTCGATCTCAAGCAGCTGGCGGTTCTCATTCTGCAGGCGATAAAGCAATCGGTAAAGCACGTCCCAACGCTCCGGCCCGTCAAAGCATGCTACAGCTTTTGCCAGTTCAACGAACGACGCGGGCGTGCGGACTTTCACGAGACCGGACGGCTCACCGTTCGCGTCGCCAAATAGTCCGTCTTGCACGCCGGAGTTCCAGACAACGCAGTCGGGCGGTACGTTCCGTGAGATCAAATTTCTCGCCGCCCGCCGCCATGTCTCAAAGGTTTCGCCGGGATCAGCCGAAACAAAGCTCATATCTCTCCTGTGATCACCGAGACAGGGGCACGCGGCTCGAATAGAGACGGCTGCACCAGCGGCCGGCGAAATGAATCCGGCAGGCTTTCCCGATCGATCTTGAATACATCAGGATTATGATCTGCGGTGATGACGAACCACTTGGCACGATTCATCGATGCACGGAGCATTTGCAGGTCCTGCAGGCGGATTCGATGAAAACGCCGCGTGCTCAAGATCCGCTTGACGCTGCGGACGCCGAGGCCCGGCACACGCAGGAGCAGGCTTTTTGACGCTCGGTTAACATCGACCGGAAACATATGGCGATTTCGCAGCGCCCATGCGAGCTTCGGATCTTTGGCTAGGTCGAGGTTTCCATCGACTGTTCCCCGCGTTATCTCATGCGGCGAAAAACCGTAGTGCCTTATCAGCCAGTCAGCCTCGTACAGACGATGCTCCCGGATCGGCGGTGTGGCCGGACGAAGCCGCAATTCCTCGGTGGTCTGTGCTGCCGGGGAAAACGCCGAATAGTACACCCGCCGAAGCTTAAAATTCTTATAAAGATCGTTGGCCTTCGCGAGAATAACTGTGTCAGTGCTCGCGGTCGCACCGACGACCAGCTGCGTTGATTGGCCGGCTTTTGCGAATGTTGTCGTCTCAGCCTTGGCGGCCGCACGGTCCTTTGCGTCGTCGATGCCGTATTTTACATCCGCCATCGTTGACTCGATCTCAGCGATCGTTTTTTCCGGTGCGAGCTTGTTGAGGTCTTCCTGCAGCGGCATCTCGATATTCGCGCTCAGGCGGTCCGCGTACTTTCCGGCCTCCAGCAGCAATTCTTTCGACGCTCCCGGCACGGCCTTGAGATGAATGTACCCGCCGAAGTGCTCCTGCTCGCGCAGCGTCTTTGCGACCAGGATCAGCTGCTCCATCGTGTAGTCCGCGCTCTGGATTATGCCCGAGCTGAGGAACAGCCCTTCGATATAATTCCGTTTGTAAAAGCTCATCGTCAGCCGCACGACCTCGTCCGGTTTGAATCGGGCACGCTTTACGTCGGACGATCGGCGGTTAATGCAGTATGAGCAGTCCCAGATGCAAACGTTCGTAAGCAGTAGCTTTAACAGCGAAATGCAGCGGCCGTCGGGAGTGTAGCTGTGGCAGATTCCCATGCCTTCCGTATTGCCGATGCCCCGCTCATCACGTTTACGATGCGAACCGCTCGACGCACACGAGGCGTCATATTTAGCAGCATCCGCCAATATACCTAGCTTGGTCTTTAGATCTATCACAACTTCATTTTACTAAAGCGACACGCCTTTGCACAATGTCGCATCGGTGAAACACACTGCATCCCTACTGCTGTCGGTAGCGAATCAATAGTTCAATTCGTGGAACGAACTGTGCTATTTTATCGTTACCCTATTTCATAAGGAGATCATATTAATGAGTATTGTGGACAAGATTAAAGAAGCTGCGATGAACCAGTTCATTGAGGTCATCGAATGGCTTGATGAATCGCAAAATACGCTTTTGTATCGCTTCCCGGTCTACCAGCAAGAGATCAAGAACGGAGCGCAGTTGATCGTTCGCGAATCGCAGGCTGCTGTATTCGTTTTCGAAGGCCAGGTTGCGGACGTGTTCACGCCGGGACGCTACACCGTCGACGGCGGCAATACACCGATCCTGTCAAAGCTCGGAGCCTGGAAGCACGGCTTTAATTCGCCGATCAAGGCAGAGGTCTATTTCGTTAACACGAAGCAATTCACCGACATGAAATGGGGAACGTCGAACCCGATCATGCTCCGCGATTCTGATTTCGGCATCGTCAGGCTGCGTGCGTTCGGTGCATACAGCATGCGTGTCGCCGATCCGGCCGGATTTATCAAAGAGATCGCCGGAACCAATGCTCATTTTCAGACCGAGGACATTGACGGTCAGCTCAAGCGTGCCATCGTCACCGAATTTTCTGACGCACTCGGCGAGCTTAAGATACCCGCTCTCGATCTCGCTGCCCAGTATAAAGAGGTCGGCGGTGCGATCCGCGAAAAGATCAACGAAGACTTCGCGGGCTACGGGCTTGAGGTCACAAAGTTTTACATCGAGAACATCAGTCTTCCGCCTGAGGTCGAGGCCGCGATGGATAAGCGGGCGTCGATGGGTGCTCTCGGAAACGTTCAGACGTATGCCCAGTTCCAGGCGGCTGACGCAATGCGTGATGCCGCCCAGAACGAAGGCGGCGGTGCGGGCCTCGGTGCCGGACTTGGTGCCGGCTTTGCGGTCGGCGGCCAGATGGCGAATGCATTCGGTGCGAATCAGCCGGGTGGATCGGGCGGATCGGGCGGCGGACCGGCCGCGACTGTCTCGTGTCCGGCTTGCGGCAAGGCCAATTCTTCCGGTTCGAAATTCTGTGCGGATTGCGGCGGAAAGATGGAAGTCTCTCAGGTGCCGTGCGTAAAATGCGGTGCGAAACTACGCGAAGGGGCGAAGTTCTGTTCGGAATGCGGATCGACGCAGGAGAAACAGAAATGCTCGAACGCAGAGTGCGGTGCCGAGTTGACGCCGGGAACCAAATTCTGTGCGGAATGCGGGACTAAAAGTCCTGGAACAGAATAGGACTGGCAAATCGTCTAATTCAGCCGCAGGAGACGTGAAACACGACTCCTGCGGTTTTCGATATAAATGCGTACAACCGTAATCTTCATATTAATTTCGTTGCTTTCTTTCGTAGTTTGTAGCGGACAAAGGAGTGGCCTTGTCGAAGAATGGATTCAGAAAGACATTGCGGGCTTGAAAACATTGCCAACCCTGATTGAGGCAAGGGCGACCACTGTTGATGGTGCTGCAAAGGCGCTGGGTGTCAGCTCCTACAGCGATTCAGAAGATATTGGTTTTGGGGCCTACCGATACAAAGTCTCTCGTGGGCTTGGCTATTCTCGGATCGAGATATCGGCGGTCATACATAGAGACAAGATTTTGCGCTATCGTGTACTGTTTGGGGACTCAAGCAGATGGAAGGAAATTCGAGCCGTTATTATTGCGGAGTGGCAGCAACATGTAAGGGTACCTTTCAAAGAAAATGAAGATAGTGTCTACTTTGAGTTTGCGAATGATGACGTGCTTAAAGCTTTCAAGCTAGAGGTCGAGGAGGAACTGGGCCGCCAAGAGGATCTCCCAAAATTGCGGAGACATGATATCGACAGCTACACCTATCTGACTTCGCCATTTGAGAATTCGGTTGTGGGAATTGACGGTTGCGGCGCAGGTGGTGTAGTCCCGTTTGGCAAGAACTTGATTGACGAATTGGCGGCATTAAAGAAGCCAGTTGTTCTGGCGAATGTGCTCCGAGGACTAAACCCCGGAGGAAGAGTTTATGCTTTGTTGGAGTTGACCCGATTGAAGCGACGTAACAATATTAGCGATCCAAAAGTCTTGGACGCGATGAGAAAAGTAGCCAACATGGATCTGCCGCTCATGTTTTGCGAGGGCGGAGTAGTCCATATGCGGACGGCCGGTCAGATATTGGCAGCTGTTAACCTAAAGAAGTAAGAGGAAAAAATGCCCATTAGTTCCGAATTATTAGAAATTCTCCGCTGTCCGAAATGCAAGTCCGAGGTCGAGCAAAAGCCTGACGGCAGTGCCCTGAAATGTGTGAACCCGGAATGCTCGCTGGTGTATCCGATCAAGGACGACATCCCGGTGATGCTCGTGGATGAGGCGACTGTCGAGAAGTAGTTCGCCCCGTTATTCGCAATGATCGATTGGAACAAAGTCAGCCGCGTGCTGGTGGTCAAGCTCCGGTCGATCGGTGACACTGTGCTCGCCACGCCGTCGCTAACGGCCCTGCGGCGATTCCTGCCTGATGCTCAGATCGACATCCTACTGGAAGATTGGGTAGCACCGATCCTCGCCGGTCATCGCTCAGTTAACAACGTAATTTCAGTTGGGAAAGGCACAGCGGAGCGGATCGCTGTCGCTCGGCGCCTGCGGCAGACCGGTTACGACGTTGTGTTTAACCTTCATGGCGGCACGACCTCGACCTTTTTCACGCGTGCGACGGGTGCACCGCATCGGGTCGGCTATTCCAATTATCAGTACGCATTCCTCTACGATCACAGGCTTTCGTCGTCGGCGGATTTCTGGGGCCGAAAAACCACGCATTCGGCCGAGCAGCAGCTCGCATTGCTAGGTTCGGTCGGGGTACCTGTTAATGACATGCCGGCGAGCAGCCTCACCATCGACCCGGTCGCGGAAACGTCTGTAACAAACCGTCTTGAAAGTATCGGAAACCGGCCGATCGCGTTGATCCATCCCGCTGCGGCATTTGAGACGAAGCAATGGCCAACCGCGAATTTTGCCGCGGCAGCTGCCTATCTCCACCGCCGCGGAATACACCCTGTCGCAGTGTCGTCGCCGAGCGAGCGGCCCGTGTTGGAGCTTCTGGCGGCGGCTGCGTCGGTGCCTTTAACGACCTTTTCGGACCTAAGCCTCCCGGAGATCAGTGCTCTCGCTGCACGGGCGTCGGTATTCGTCGGGAACGACTCGGGGATCGCTCACATTGCAGCGGCGGTAGGGACGCCAACGGTCGTGATCTTTGGCTCCTCGAACCGCGACCACTGGCGGCCCTGGACGGCTGCACCTTACCAGCTCGTCTTTGAGCCCTATGCGTGTCAGCCTTGTGCAGGTTATGAGTGCAAGGTCTTCGGCGAACCGCGCTGCATACAGAGCGTGTCGACCGACGCGGTGGTACGGGCGATAGATAATATCCTGCCGATCGAGGCGGATCGTAAATAGAACAATAGCGTTCTGCACCCACCAAAAAACCCCTGTTCTCGCAGGCTTTATAACCTGCTAAAATATTTCCAGACGTGAATTTATTTGGGTCAAGAGCGTATACGGCCAGGATCGTCGTCCTGATCGCACTGCTGATGTGTCTTTGCTCATCGCGGGGCGAGGGGCTGCATCTATTGCCGTTCGGATCCCAGATCGAGGCGACGACCGCGAATTTCGATGCCGACGGCGAACCGCTTTATCACCTCTCAAAGTCTCCCGAGGACGGCGCTTTCCTCGATCTCGGATCCGATGACCACGTATGGCCGGATGCTGCCATAGCCGGAACTTATTTTAGCGTCGAGCAGGTCAGGACCTTCCGAGTGGCCGGGCCGCCGGGAGCCCTTGCGACTCCCGTCCGGCCTGGAAAACTCGATCTGACGTGCTGTTCCGACCGGTCCCCACCCATCGCTTACCTCTGACTCGCCCGGAAACCGAGTTTTCCGGATCCATCACGCCGCGACGGCGAAACGAGTTTTGGGCCCCAAGGCCTGAAGGGCAAGCGGGAGATATTCGATGGCATCAGAGAACATTCATAATACGATCGATCCAAACAGCCTGGATCACCTGCACGATCCGATACTTCGCTACGTCCGAACGGATTATCCAAAACTAAGCGAGACGCTTACTGTCGAGGGAGCACTTCGCGTGATCCGCCATCAAGGGATCGGCGAACGCATTGTTTACTTTTACGTGCTTGATCGCGATCAACGCCTGATCGGGATAGTTCCGACCCGTAAACTGCTGACGTCAATGCCTAACGTTCGCATCAGCGACCTTATGTCAACAAACATAATTTCGCTGCCGCACACCGCAACCGTTTTGAATGCGTGCGAGATGTTCGTTCATCACAAGCTGCTGGCATTCCCCGTGCTTGATGACGACGGGCACGTTTGCGGTGTGGTGGATGCGGGTTTGTTTACCGAAGAGACGCTCACGTTCGCCGAGCGGCACCACTTCGACGATGTCTTTTCGCTGATCGGTTTTGGGATCTCACAGGTTCGTGGAAAATCGGCTTTCGGTATTTTTCAGTATCGGTTCCCGTGGCTGATCGCGACGATGATCAGCGGAACCATTTGTGCGTTGCTAACGGGGCTTTACGAAACGACGTTGGCTGAAACATTGGTGCTAGCGTTCTTCATCACTCTGGTTCTGGCTCTCGGCGAGAGTGTAAGCATTCAGTCGATGACGGTGGCATTGCAGAACCTTCATTTCGGCAAGCCATCATTCAAAACATATCTGGAATCCGTTCGCCGTGAGGGCTCTGCGACCATACTTCTGGGGCTCGCGTGCGGGGCGATCGTCGGATCGATCGCTTACGTTTGGCGAGGCGAGCCGGCGGCTGCTCTAATAATAGGATCTAGCATCGCAGTATCGGTCTTTGCGGCGGGGTTGATCGGAATGAGCATTCCGACGCTGCTGCACGCGATACATGAAGATTCCAAGATCGCGGCGGGACCGATCACGCTTGCGACCACGGATATCTTAACGCTCGTCTTTTATTTCAACATCGCATCGCTTGTTCTTTTTTGACCCGTAAACGAAAAAACGCAGCCGGCAAGTAATTCCGGCTGCGTATAAATTCCCAAAAATGGGCAGGTATAAAAATTATCGATTGTTCGAATTGCTCGAGCTCATGTTAACTGCGGAATCATTCGCCCGGACCTGAAGCAGATTTCGAACGCTGGTCTTGCCTTCGATACCGTTAGCGACCTTTTCGGCAGCCGTCTTCTGTGCTGCTGAAGCAACGGTTCCACGCAGGGTGATCACGCCATTCTCGACGTCGACGTTGATGGTCGAATCTCGAAGGTCGTCAGCTGTCGCGAGCGATGCACGCGTCTTGAACCAAAGCCAGCTGTCGTTAGCACCGGTTCCGATCTTGCTGTCGCCGCGATCCTTTTCGTAATCAGCACGGTTGCGGTCGTACTCTTCACGGGTCATGTCCGGGTCCCACCGGTTACTGTTGTCATCGCGGTCGTCTCTGTCTGCTGCTGCCGGCGTTGCGTTGACCACAACGGCGGTGTTCGCGTTCGCATTTGCGACACGGACATTAGTATTCGAGGTGGTCTCGCAGGCCGCGGATAGGAACGCGGTTGAAAGAATCGCACCAAAATAAGCTAGAAAGTATCCAATCTTCATAAATCCCTCCTGAAATTAGCAATTAGCTACCTGTAACGTTTTGTTACAGTCTGATTTGTTCCGGGTTATTAGGTGCAAACGCTGTACCAAGTCCGTTTTCTTGACACGAAACGCCCAAAGGCTTAGTATTTATAGTTTCGACTCTTGTAGCCGAAGTGTGCCTATATGTTCGAATCGCTTTCGGATAAGCTTAAGAAATCGCTGAAAAACCTGCGTGGGACGGGCAAGCTGACGCCTGAGCACGTGGATGCGGCTCTTCGTGAGATCCGGATGGCGCTTCTAGAGGCCGACGTAAATTACAAGGTCGCTAAAGATTTCGTTGATTCGGTACGAGCAAAGGCCGAGGGGCAAGAGGTTTGGCAGGGGCTAAATCCGCACGAGCAGGTCGTCAAGATCGTTTACGACGAGCTCGTCCAGCTGATGGGCGGAACGTCGTCGCGGCTCGTATTCACCAAGCAGATCCCGAATGTCGTTATGATCGTCGGCCTGCAGGGATCCGGTAAGACCACATCGACCGGTAAGATCTCGAAATGGCTCGCGGCAAATCAGGAGCGAAAGCCGCTCTTGGTATCGGTGGACGTTTATCGTCCGGCCGCACGCGAGCAGCTCCGTGTCGTCGGCGGTGCCGTCGGTGTTCCTGTTTATCAGGATCGCGAGACCAACGATCCGATGACCCTGGTTCGCGGTGCTATGAAGCACGCCCAGGACATGGGCTTCGACACGCTCATGATCGACACGGCCGGCCGTCTTCATATCGACGACGAGCTGATGGTCGAGCTCGAACAGATCAAGGCAGAGACGAAACCGCTTGAGGTGCTCTTCGTCGCCGACGCGATGACCGGCCAGGACGCTGTCCGTTCGGCTGAGGTTTTCCACGAGCGTATCGGCATTACCGGCGTTGTGCTTACAAAGATGGACGGCGACGCACGCGGCGGTGCGGCGCTCTCGATCAAGCAGGTTATCGGACAGCCTGTGAAGTTCGTCGGCGTCGGCGAAAAATACGACGCGATCGAGCCGTTCTACCCTGACCGCGTTGCGCAGCGCATTCTCGGAATGGGCGACGTGCTCACGCTGATCGAAGAGGTCCAGGGCAAGATCAGCGAGGACGAGGCAAAGGCCAGCCTCGCGAAGATGACGCGTAACCAGTTTACGCTCGAAGATTTCAGGTCGCAGTTGGGCCAGTTCAAAAAGCTTGGCTCGATGTCAAAGCTGATGAAGATGCTGCCCGAGCAGCTGACCGGCGGCATTTCTATCTCAGAAGAGCAGTCGGCCGAGGTCGACCAGCAGATGAAAAAGACCGAGGCCATCATCGATTCGATGACCAAGGCCGAACGGAACGATCACAAGATATTGGACGCAAGCCGCAAGACACGCATCGCCGGCGGTTCGGGTGCAACTATCGCCGAGGTGAATCAGCTGCTCAGGCAGTACGAGCAGATGCGGAAGATGATGGCCCAGATGAACAAGGGCGGCTTGCTCGGCGGGCTTGGTAAAAAGATGATGGGCGGCCTCGCCGGCGGTTTGGGCGGAATGCTCGGCGGCGGCGGAATGCCGGGAATGGGCGGCGGCGGTCTCGCCGGAATGCTCGGAGCCGGGTCTTCGGATGACGATGGCGGCAGCGAAGGCGGAACCCGTCGTATCAAAAAGAAGAAACGACACAAGAAGAAAAAGTAGCAGTTTTAAGGAAACGAATATGTTAGCAATCAGTCTTATGCGTATCGGTGCAAAGGGTAAGCCCTTTTACCGGTTAGTGGTCAAGGAAAAGCGTTCAAAGCGTGATGGCAAGTACCTCGAAAATGTTGGTACGTACAACCCGATGCTGAACCCGGCCGAGGTCAATCTGAAGCACGACCGCATCCAGTATTGGATCAGCGTCGGTGCACAGCCAACCGAAACGGTCGCGAGCTTGATCAAAAATAATCCGGTCGCCGCCGCTGCCGAATAGTTCGGCGGTCGCTGATCACAGGTCTCTGAATGAAAGAAGCTGTCGAAAAGATCGTCAAGGCGCTCGTCGGTTCACCCGACATGGTCGAGGTGGATGAATCGGGCGATGGAAAGAACGTGCGGCTTTCCGTACGCGTCGCTCCGGATGATTATGGACGCCTGATCGGCCGTGAAGGCCGAACGATCAAAGCCATCAGAAGCCTTCTGTTCTTTGCCGGCCAAAAGCAGAATAAGCGCTTTCATCTCGACCTGGTCGAGGATTAATTGGCAGAGCCTCAGATGGACGATCTGGTAGCGATCGCACGGGTGGCAAAAGCCCACGGGCTACGCGGCGAAGTATCTGCCGACGTGCTGACCGATTTTCCGGAACGGTTCGAGGCAGTTGAGCAGGTAGTTGCGATCGCGGCGGACGGTGAACGCCGCAGCCTTGAGCTCGAAGGTTTTCGATTTCAAAACGCCCGTGTGCTCTTAAAGTTCGTGGGCATCGACCGGATCGAGGACACGGAATCTCTGCGAAATGCCGAGATCTGCATCACTGAGGATCAAGCGGTCGATCTTGAGGACGACGAATTCTTCGATTGGCAGCTTCAGGGCTGCACGGTCGAGACGGTCACGGGCGAGACACTGGGCACCGTCAGGGAACTGATGCGGACCGGCGGGACCGAGAACCTGGTCATCGACGGCGACAAAGAATATCTGATCCCATTTGCCGAAGCGATCTGTGTCGAGGTCGATATCGACGGCAAAAGGATAGTGGTCGATCCGCCCGAAGGGCTGCTTGATTTCTAAGCAAATGAAGATCGACGTTTTGACAATATTTCCGGAATTTTTCGGACAGGTCTTTGATTTTGGAATTATCCGCCGGGCTAAACTTGCCGGCATCGTCGAGATCGGCGTTATCGATATTCGCGAGTTCGCGTTCGATAAGCACAAGATGACCGACGATCGCCCTTTTGGCGGCGGTGACGGGATGGTGATGAAGCCCGAGCCGATATTTGCCGCGATCGAGCATTTGATCGGGACGTCTGACCGCGATGCGTATCCCGCGGGAACACGCGTTGTGCTGCTGTCGCCGCAGGGCAGAAAGCTCGAGCAGCCCCTAGCAAAAATGTTTGCCGACGACGCCAAGCACATCGTGATGATATGCGGCCGATATGAGGGCGTCGATGAACGCGTTAACGCTACGCTCGTCACCGACGAGATATCGATCGGCGATTATGTGCTGTCAGGCGGCGAACCGGCTGCCGTGGTATTGACCGACGCGATCGTCAGGCTGCTGCCGGATGCACTGGGCAGCGATACATCGGCTGAGAACGATTCGTTCTCAAACGGTTTGCTCGATTGCCCGCATTACACGCGGCCCGCAGAATTTAGGGGAATGAAAGTTCCCGAAGTGCTTTTGAACGGCAATCATGCCGAGATAGATAAATGGCGTCACGAGATGGCGCTCGAGAAAACCAGGAAGAATAGACCGGACCTTTTATCAGGAGAAAATGGTGAAATGTGAACGATTCCCTCGGGAGCGTTGACCTCTGGCCGACAACCTTATGAACCGTTTAGATTCAATTGAGAACACGCAGCTGCGGGACAATATTCCCGCGTTTCAATCGGGCGACACCGTGAAGGTGCACGTCCGCATCAAGGAAGGCAACAAGGAACGTCTTCAGGTTTTTGAAGGCATCGTCATCGCCCGTAAGCACGGCGGTGCACGCGAGACGATCACCGTTCGAAAGGTCAGCTTCGGCGTCGGCGTCGAGCGCATCTTTCCGCTGCACGCGACCGTTGTCGACCACATTGACGTGGTCCGCCGCGGTAAAGTGCGTCGTGCAAAGCTCTACTATCTTCGCAATCTGCGTGGTAAGGCTGCTCGCATCAAAGAGCGCGACACACGCAATAAAGCTCAGGCAGCTAAGTAATTAACAAGCATTATGCTCGAATTAGGGCGGCGCGAATTTGTGATCACGATGTGTGGTGCAAGTGCGTTCGCCCTTTTCGCGCCTTCTGATATGGTCCACGGAGCTGACAATATGTATGGTCTGATCGGGAAAATGAAAACGGCCGAGGGTAAACGCGACGAGCTTATAAAGATCCTGCTCGACGACACGGATAAAATGCCGGGCTGCCTGAGCTACATCGTCGCGAAAGATCCGACGGACGCAAACGCCATCTGGATAACAGAGGTCTGGGACACAAAAGAAAGCCACGAGGCCTCACTAAAACTGCCCTCGGTCCAAGCCGCGATCGCAAAAGGCCGTCCGATGATCACCGGCTTCGGCGAACGCTTCGAGACCGAACCCGTCGGCGGCCATGGCCTGCAGAAGCTCACTCGTTGAACAATGCAGAAGCCCGCACGTTAGTGAGGCATAAGTACATTGCAGCCGTCACGCCACTTTTCGCTTTCCGCGCCAATCCACTTATAATCAGTCCGTGACCGCATTCCAACTGCAGGCTGAACCATTCGAGTTCAAGATCGGTTTCGATTTTGAGCAACAAGCGATCGCGGAAGGATTCACGTTCATCGCCGGTGTGGATGAGGTCGGCCGCGGGTGTATCGCGGGGCCTGTGGTCGCTGCGGCGTGCATTCTCGATATCTCGAAACCCGTGCCCGACGGGCTCAACGATTCAAAAAAGCTGACCGCGAAAAAGCGCGACGACATCGCCGCCGAGCTTCGCGAAAACGCACTTGCGTACGCGATCGGCTCGGTTGAGGCTGACGAGATCGATTCGATCAACATTCTCGAAGCCACAAAAAAGGCAATGTCGCAGGCTATCGCGGGCTTGCGGACGTCGGCCGATTATCTGCTTATCGACGCTCTCGCCCTAAAGGCCGTTCGGCTGCCGCAAAAGGCCATTATCAAGGGTGATTCGATCTCGTATTCGATCGCCGCAGCCTCTGTGCTCGCGAAAACCTATCGCGACCAACTGATGAGCGATCACGACAGCACGTATCCGCACTACGGATTCGCGGGGCACAAGGGCTACGGCTGCGCTGCTCACTACGCCGCTCTCCGCGAGCATGGTCCGTGCCCGCTGCACCGAATGACGTTTCGCGGTGTGGTTCAGGATGTACCGGTGCTTTGAGAACTTTCGCAGGCAGCATTTCTGCGGCTGGCGTCGTCCAAGCGCTAGACTACAATGTAGATATAGAAACATTTTACGCGTTCATGCTCGAACGAGTTTTGGGGAAGCGGTCTACTTGCCATGGACCATAGACCTTGGAGAAATAATGAAGAAGATACAGTTTAGTTTTCTCGCAATTGTAACTATCGCGAGCGCCGGTGTCGCCTGTGCGCAAAATCCGCCGCAGAACGCGCAGCAGAAAGCATCGCAGGCACAGGCCGAGTGCACGCCGCTCGAGACGAAGACCGCAAACGCACCGGAGCAGAAGCCCGCGTTTGCCGGCCAGACGCGTGCGTGCGCCGCCAAGACTGCGGCCGCGATCGAGGTGACCGTTGTAGCGACCGGGCTTGAGCGTCCGTGGGCGGTCGAGCCGCTTCCTGACGGAGCTTTTTTGGTCACGGAAAAGGCCGGGCGGATGCGGATCGTGGACGCGAAAGGGCAGGTAAGCGACCCGATCGCTGGGCTGCTGCCTGTCGGCCAGGGCGGGGTCTCAGAGGAAAGCGCGAAGGGCGGCCTGCCGCCGATCACGGCTCGCGGACAGGGCGGACTGCTCGACGTAGCGCTGAGCCCTAATTTCGCACAGGACCGCACCATCTATTGGAGCTTTGCCGAGCAGCGCGAGGGCGGCAGCGGAACCAGCGTGGCGACAGGTACGCTGAGCGCCGACCGTAAGCAGCTGGAAAACGTCCGTGTGATATTCCGTGCTTTGCCTACCTACAATAACGGCCTGCATTTCGGGTCAAGGCTCGCTTTCGGCCGCGATCAAAAGCTTTACATCACGCTCGGCGACCGGTTCGACAAAGCCACGATGCGGCCGCAGGCGCAAAATACGACCAGCCATATCGGCAAGGTCGTCCGCATAAATCCCGACGGCAGCGTCCCAACCGATAATCCCTTCGCAGGCCAGGAAGGCTCCTTGGGCGAGATCTGGTCTGTGGGCCACCGCAACATCCAGTCCTCGACATTCGACGATCAGGGCAGGCTCTGGACGGTCGAGCACGGTGCAAAAGGCGGTGACGAGCTGAACATGGTCGAGAAAGGCAAGAACTACGGCTGGCCGATCATCAGCTACGGCGAGGAATATTCCGGCGAACCGATCCCGGGCAACATCACCGCAAAGGCGGGCCTCGAGCAGCCGGTCTATTATTGGGACCCTGTGATCGCACCTGCGGGGATGGAATTCTACACAGGCAGTGCGTTTCCCGAATGGCGGGGCAACATCTTTATCGGCGGGTTGGCGTCGCAGCGGCTCGTCCGGCTCGTGATGAAAGACAACCGCGTGACCGGCGAGGAACACCTCCTGACCGACCGCGGCAAACGTGTGCGTGACGTAAAACAAGGCCCCGACGGCGCTCTCTACGTCGTCACCGACGAAGCCAAAGGCGAACTCTGGCGCATCTCCCCGAGCACACCGAAACCTACAAAGTAGCTGATGAGCCGATTTGGAACGATCACGCTTTATAAGAGCTGCGAGCACTGAATAATGCAGAGGCCCGCGCGTAAGCAAGGGCTTAAAAGCGCGCTTGCCTTCATTCCATAATGCCGATGCCGGAACTCCGAACTATCAGCTTAAAACTGAAAACTCACAACTGTTAGAAAAACCCCTCAGGCGGCGGAGCCGTGTTTCCGACGAAGTGGGTAATTAGCCACGTCCTTTAGGACGTGGCTAGCATTCGAGCGATTCTTAAGGCCGTTTCAACGTCCTTACGAAACCTGGCTTCAGCCATAGATGCGCTCAATTACCTTTGAGACTAGGCCCTTGCTCACGCGCGGGCCTCTGCATTCACCTTCGCGAACTTCGCGTCTTTGCGTGAAACCTCTCTAACCTTTCATATCGTGCAAATCGCGCATATCGCGCAAAACATCATCTGAATCCGCTGCTCAAAGAGTAATAATCTACCGGGACCGATCCACCGGCCGGATCTTTGATAACTCGATCGCAATAATATCGCGGCACCAGAATGCGGCACCAAATGTCGTCACCAGCGGCACCAAAATGCGGCACCAAGTGTCGTCACCAGCGGCACCAAGATGCGACACCAACTGCACCGGTGCCGCGGTGCGCGCACACATTCGATAGCTAGAAGAAAAGGGTGAACGTGGACGCGATCACAGACTAAGCCCGGGACGGCACTTTCGCGAGATCTTTGGCACGCTTCAAAGAGAAATCGCCAAAAACGCCGATAAATGCGCCACCCTGCGCCAGCCGCTCCAGCTACGATCTGGCTCACTTATAAGGATTCTAGGCAGAAAACTGATGCGGGAGCACGAAAACGCGAAAAATGCCGATGTTTGTTCCGAACTGTTCCGCTTGCGCGAGCGCCGAGCGGAACAAAAAGGGGCAAAAAAGCCTATTTTTGTCCCAGCCTGTCCCAACCGAACGCGCTCACGCTGGGACAAACATCGCGGTTTTCGGCATTTACTCGTTAAGGCGGTGTTAACGCTTCAGCGGGGCGACATTCCAAAGTTGTGCGGAATATGCTAGAAATTTAGTTTGCCCTCTTTAGTAGATCGTTAACAAAAGGACCATTAATGAAGAAGTTTTTCACGCTTGTATTGTGCCTCTCGGTTGCGGCATTGATAGGATCGACGTTTATTTCGACGACGGTGCAGGGTGAACCTGCGAGGGCGGTCTCGCCCAACGTCGTGATCAGCCAGATCTATGGAGGCGGCGGGCTGACGAATGCTCAGTACACGCATGATTTTGTGGAGCTATTCAATCGCGGCACCGAGCCTGTAAACCTGAGCGGCTGGTCAGTGCAATATGCGTCGGCGAACGGTTCTAACTGGCTGCCGGCCTTCCCGCTGCCGAATTTTTCGCTGCAGCCCGGTCAGTATTTTCTGGTGCAGTTTGCCTCAAGTGGATCGAATGGTGCCGCACTGCCGACCCCCGATTTTGTCGCGACCGTGCTCGATCCCGAGGGTTTTATCCCGAACATCTCATCGACGAACGGCAAGCTCGCTTTGGTAAACGTTTCCACGAGACTTCCGGCACAGACGTGTCCTGTTGATCCGTCGCTTGTCGATCTGGTTGGTTTCGGCACTGCAAACTGCTTTGAAAATACGGCGGCCGTGGCAATGACGGCGACCACCGCCATCAAGCGTAATGGCGAGGGCTGTGCCGACACGGACAACAACCAGGCTGATTTTACTTCGGTCACGCCTGCTCCGCGAAACAGTGCGGTGCAAGGTGCAACGTGTAACCTTGGCGGAAGCTTGCAGGCGGGAATTCAGGCGAACCCGAATGTTGTGGCTCCCGGCGGCAACACGCGGCTCACAGTCACCGTCATACCGGCGACAACTCCGCCGAGTACGAACATTACGGTCGTCGGCGACCTGACCGACATCGGCGGTTCGGCGACGCAGACGTTCTTTGATGACGGAACCAATGGCGACCAAACGCCGGGCGACAACGTTTATTCGTATCTCGCGGTTTTGCCCGCGGGCATTACCGGCGGAGTCAGAAATGTGACCGCCACCGCGGCGGACGGCCAGGGCCGCACGGTGAACCTAAATCAGGTAATTACCGTAAACGCACCGCTGCCCGGCGACGACCCGCTGATATTCGGAAATCCCAGCAACGCGACTCCGGACATCCTGAACGAGAACAATTACCTGATGCCAAAGCCGCAGTACACGCTCTCATATAATCGCAGCACAGCGACGCCGAATTGGGTCGCGTGGCGATTGGACAGCACGTGGATCGGCACCGCATCGAGGCAAGACGACTATCGTCCAGATCCGGCATTGCCAAACGGATGGTATCGCGTGCAAGACGCCGATTACTCAGGCTCGGGTTACGATCGCGGCCATATGTGCCCTTCGGGCGACAGGACCCGTTCGGTCGCAGACAATTCTGCGACGTTTCTGATGACGAATTTCGTTCCGCAGCTTTCAGCAAATAATCAGGGGCCGTGGGAGGAATTTGAAACGTACCTCAGATCGCTTGCACAACAGGGCCAGGAGATCTACATATACACCGGCCCGCACGGCAACGCCGGCACGATCGCCCAGGGACGCATCGTCATTCCCCAGGTCACCTGGAAGGTCGTGCTGATCATGCCGAACGGCACCAATGACCTGCAGCGGGTGAACAAATCCACGAGAGTTTTCGGCATCGTAGTACCGAATCAGCCGCCTTTGAACATCAATGCACCCTGGCGGAACTTCCGGACGACGGTCAACGCGGTCGAGAACATTACGGGTCTTGATTTCTTTTCCGCGATACCAAAGGGCACGCAGGAACTGATCGAACGCAGAAGTGATATTCAGTAGAAGTAACGGGAAATGATAAAAGTCAGAATATTTCGCCAGGCGATAGCGGCGGCGGCGGTTACACTGCTTGCCGCTGCTGCCATTTTTGCTCAGAGGGACATGGCGATCGCCGCCGTTCAGGGCGACAAGAATATGTCGCCGGCCGAGATGCAGAATGTGCGGGTGACCGGCATTGTTACTGCACGGATCAGGACCGGCTTCTTCCTGCAGTCGCCCGACGATAAGACCGACGGGAATCCCGCGACCTCCGAGGGGATATTCGTTTTCACGCGGACGGAACCGGATTTCAGGGCACGCGTCGGATCGCTCGTGATCGTCACCGGCAGGGTCGAGGCGTTTCGCCGAAACAACGAGCCCGCGAGCCTGACAGTTACAAACATCATTTTCAGCTCGATCAGCGTTGTCTCAACGGGCAATTCGCTGCCCAAACCAGTGACGCTTGCGGTCGACGATTTCAAACCGAATGAGATCGATCAGCTAGAGCGTTTTGAAGGAATGCGGATCCGCGTTCCGGAATTGCGAGTGATCTCGCCGACCGATGGCAGAGTAAATATCAAGACCGCATCAGCTGAGTCAAACGGCTCATTCTACGGGGTTCTGAACGCTTTCGTACGTCCATTCCGCGAGCCTGGCTATGACATTGCTGAGTATCTTTTTCTAGATGATAAGACGAAGGCAAAACTTCGTGCTGACCATCCAAAGATGCAGCTGTTCGACACCAACCCCGAGCGGCTTCGGATCGAGTCGGCATTTCAGGATGGTGCGAAGCCCCTGGAGGTCATCACCGGATCGGTGATGGAAGATCTCACCGGCGTGCTGCACTACTCGTACCGCGTGAATACGATCCTGGTCGATCCGGGCTATAACCCTGCTGTAAAAGCGGGTGTGAAGCCCAATCCGATGCCGGCATTGAACGATCGCGAGTTTTCGGTCGTCGGGATGAACATCGAAAACTTCTTTGATGATAAGGACGATCCGGCCTTTGACGAGGACGTGGTCGAGACGCAGGCGTTTCAGAATCGACTCAACAAGATCTCTCTCGCATTCGTCAACGTCCTTCGGCTTCCTGATCTGATCGGGATCGTCGAGGCGGAAAGCCTGAACGGCCTCGAGTCGCTCGCGGCACAGGTCAACAAGGATGCCGTTGCCGCAGGACTGCCGGACCCGAAATATGAAGCCTTTTTGTCCGACGGCAATGACGGACGCGGCATCGACAACGGTTATTTGGTAAAGAGTTCAAGGGTGAAGGTCATCGAGGTAAAGCAGCTTGGAAAGGCCGAGAAGTACAAGCATCCGACGACGAAAGAAGAGATCTTCCTGAACGACCGCACACCGCTGATGATCCGCGTTTCGGTGCCGGATCCAAAGTCGGGAAAGCCGTTCGAGTTGACCGCTATCATTAACCACATGAAATCGTACCTGGGCTATAGCGATCCGCGGCAGATGGAGAACGTCCGGCTCAAGAAACGTCTGCAGGCGGAATACCTGGCGAAGATAGTTCAGGAGCGGCAAAAAGCTGACCCAAATGAGCGCATCGCATTGCTCGGAGATTTCAATTCTTACCAGTTCAGCGACGGGATCATGGATATGATGGGGACGATCAAGGGAATGCCGGCCGGAATGGATTCGACAATGCTCACGTCCGAGGATCTTGTGACTTCCGATCTGACGAATCTCGTGGAGTTGATCGCCGAACGGGAACGGTACTCGTACATCTTTGACGGAAATGCACAGGTGCTGGACCACTTTCTGATCAATGAGCCGCTGACCGCTTACGTTAAGGGGTTCGGATTTGCACGAGTAAATGCCGATTTTCCGGAAAGCTTTCGCAACGACCCTAAACGTGCTGAAAGATTTTCGGATCATGATCCTGCCGTCGCGTATTTTCGGCTGGATGCCGCGCGTTAGACGGATCTCAGACGCGTTCGAAGATGACGTGAGCAACGGCGTGTTCGGCAGTGTGCGAGATCGAAAGGTGGATGTTCACAGCTCCGATCGCGTCAAGCAATCGGCGAGCTTCGCCAACTGCGGAAAGTGTAGGCACGCCATCGGTGTCATTCAGGATCTCAATATCGTGCCAAGTGATCTTGCCCCGCCAGCCTGTTTTGAGTGCTTTCAGGAACGCCTCTTTTGCTGCAAAACGGCCGGCATAACTTTGAGCGGCAGCAGCCCCTTTACTGTCACAATAGGCGCGTTCAGCAGCCGTGAATACGCGGTCGCCGAACCGTGGGGTTCTCGCCATGGTTTCAGCGATACGATAGACTTCAACTATGTCGATGCCGGTCGATAAGATCATAGACGACGAACAGACTTTAGCAGAATCGGGCTTCTATTGGCGAGAGAAGGGTGGCCTGCGAATGCTGGTCTGCGAACCCCTTGAGGCGGCCGGGTTCGCCAACGGGTTTTCGACACGTCTTGGCGGCGTGTCGGATTTTCCCAAAGATTCGCTGAATCTGGCAGGTTACGATGAAGATCCGACTGCGAATATCGAGGAGAATCGTAAACGTTTTCTTTCACTTTTTCCAAATGATTATCGGCTCGCGACAGCATGGCAGATCCATGGAAGTGATGTAAAGGTCGTACGAGATCTAGACGCCGCAGCTGAATCTAGCGAGAAGTTCGATGCACTTGTATCAGATCTGGACTCGATCCTTACGGGTGTAAAGACCGCTGACTGTGTTCCTGTATTGATCGGAGATAAGCGGACACGCACCTTTGCAGCGGTTCATGCGGGTTGGCGCGGCACCGTAAGTTCGATAGTTGTACGGACGGTTGAGGTGATGCAAAGCGAGTTCGGCAGTGAGCCAGGCAACATGATCGCCGCGATCGGGCCCGCAGCAGGATGTGGAAACTATGAGATCGGACCGGACGTTGTCGAGGCGTTTGAGGCAAGTTTTTCCACAAGCGGAAAATACTTCCAGCCGACGGCTAACGGGCACGCACTGATCGATCTGCAACTGGCTAACATGGATCAGTTATTAAGATGCGGCGTGCCGATGGCGGCAATTTATACCGCCCCATTCTGCACGATAGATCGAATCGACCTTTTCTTTTCTTACAGGGTCGAGAAGAAGAAGTTTGGGAAAACGGGCCGCCTGCTGTCAGTGATCGGCCGCCTTTAACGGACGCGTGCGGTAAGCGTTACTTCTCGGCTTCGAGGCGGATAGCAAACCTCGTCAGTACACGCCTGATATCTGACGATCGCACGCACACTGACTGTCTTCCCTCGATGGTTTGCGGGAACCGTTACGGTAAACGGAAAACGAACTGTACCTTCGTAAACATTCAGCGGCGTCTCAGAGAACTGAAACTTTCGGTTGTGCCCACGCGGATACGTCACACCGCTTACGCGAACGCCGCCATTGCCGACTAAACGAACCGACGTGGGTATCAGATATTCGCTGCTCGGACGTGAAGAGTTTACGTGCAGATTTCCCGGGATCGACAGCACGACCGTACCACGGGCTCGCGTTCCCTTGGCGACAGTGCCGTTGCCGATCGAACCGCTGACCGTCTGGGCCTCGGCGATCGAGGCGGCACCGATCAGAAACATTAACAGGAATGCGAACGAAAAAATTGCGGATCTTATTCTCATAAGGTTAAAGGTGTTTGATGAAACGGATAGCAGCCGGGATGTGTTCATTTTGCCATGAACCCACGAAATACGAATTCTCTTTGTTCGGCGAATTCGTCCTCAAAATCCCTCAATACCGTGAATCGAAGCTCGAAGAGACGGGAACCCCGAGTGACCAGCTTGTAGAACGAGATCGTCTCCGAGTCTTCAGATGGTTCAGCTTGCAGTATCGCTGCCCGCTCGCCGCCATCGAGGAAAGTTTCAACAGAGCCAACCAATCGGTTATCGGTCTTAAGTTGCCCAATCCGTGAATCGATCGTTGTCGTAAGAATGCGGATCTCAATGGTCGCCTTGCGATCGCCCTTGAGATCGCCAGGCCCATACTCCTTTGAGTACGCTAAAAGATCACGATCGGTTTCATCGTTAAGGACGTGGAGAAACCCATCCGGCTTTTCGAGAACGTAAGCGCCAGTTTCGATCGTTTCGGGTTCGAATGCGGCTGCAGCGTTTCGTTTGATGCGGGTCGATGTCCACACCATCAGTGCAACCAAGATCAGTCCCGGTATAAGTAGCTCCATAATGGATCAGCGAACTCCTGCAACACCGCGTATCTGGACGAGGTTCGGTTCGTGCTTCGCCGCGAGCTGCCCGCACGCTGCGTAAATGTCATGTCCACGCGGCGTTCGAACGTAGGCCGACACACCGTGTGATTCGAGGACCTGTTTGAAACGCTGGACTTGATCAGGATCGCTCGGACGATAAGGTAATTGCTCGGCCGGGTTATGGGGGATCAAATTGATCTTGACCTTTCGCAGGTCATGACGTGCGAGCAATGCGGCTAGTTCGGCGGCTTGTTCATCTGAATCGTTCACGCCGCCCAAAAGGACATACTCGAAGGTAAAACGCTCGCCACGCTTTAAAGATCGCTCCAGCACCTTCGCTGCCGCGAGAAGCTGGTCGATCGGCCATCGCTTGTTTATGGGCATCAAACGGTCGCGAAGCTCGTCATTCGCGGCAGAAAGTGAGATAGCGAGATTAGGCCGCCGGTCAAGGGCCGCAAACTCATGTATCTTAGGCACAACACCTGCGGTTGACACGGTAACCCGGCCGGGCACAATAAATAGCCCATCTTCATCCGACATTATATCGAGTGCTTTCAGGAGATTATCGTAGTTCAGGAATGGCTCGCCTTCGCCCATAGCTACAAGGTTCGTCCCATGGGGTGTTTCACCACCGACGCCATAAACGTCATTGAGGACGATAGCGATCTGCTCAATGATCTCGCCGGCGGTCAAGCTGCGCAGGATCCCAAGCCGAGCAGTGAGGCAAAAATCACAGTTGAGGGCACAGCCCGATTGCGATGAAAAACAGATGGTGTCGCGATTTTGCGTCGGTATAAAAACAGCTTCGACCGGATTACCATCATGCGTTCTCATTAAATAACGCCGCGTGCCGTCGACTGAGGTGAACTTTGACTCGACGGTAAGAGTGCGAGCCTGAAAGCTTTGGTTAAGCTTTGCTCGCAAGGCCTTCGGCAGATCGGTCATAGCGTCGAAGTCTTCCAACCGTCGACCATGCAGCCCCCGAAAGACCTGATCGGCCCGAAAACGCGGTTCGCCCATCTCGGTGAACAAGCGCGAGAGCTCATTACGAGAAAAACCCAGAATGTGAGGCGATTCGGTCATTATATCGAGTTTATCGCATTTGCGGTGACATTAGCAGTTGGATGCATGCTCCCTCTTGCTGTAATTGCTAAACTCAAACTTTCGATGCCGCGGTACTTTTACAGTTTTATCTTTACGGTCGCTGTTTTTGCTGTTGCGGCTACGGGTTGCGTTAAGTATGAGGGTCACGGGACTAGCACCGAGCCTGCCACCAGCCCGACAGAAACGGCCCGTACCACTGCGGTCCCGAGCATACATTCACCTTTTGGCTTACCATCCGGATCCGATGCGAATCCTGATGATCTTCTGATCACCGGATCCGAGTCAGTATTTTCATACAACAATTCACGTGGAACGGTTAACTGGGTTGCTTGGCGCACGACGCGAGCGGATCTCGGAGATTCGATCCCGAGACCGAATTTCGAGATAGATGACCGGATCCCAAAAGGTTTACGGCGGATCGCCTATTACGATTATTCAGGTAGCGGGTACGACCGCGGCCATATGGTGCCGAGCGCCGATCGTTTCGCGGATCGGCGACGAAACATGGAAACATTCCGGATGACCAATATCGTCCCCCAGACGTCAGCATTGAATCAATATCCATGGGAAAAGTTCGAGTCCTACATTCGCGGCCAAGTTCGAAGGAGGATCGGTTTTGACGCGTACCAGATCGCGGGTGTATATGGCGAACGTGAGGTTATTAAGGGACGACTGGTCGCCCCGGCCAATTGCTGGAAAGTGGTCGTACTGATCCCGCGAGGGAGCACGCCCGAGGTAACTGAGCGAACACGCGTGATCGCGGTCGATATGCCAAATATCGATGGCATCGAGAAAGTGCCGTGGGAAAGTTACCGCGTGACTGTTCGCTCGATCGAAGAGAAAGCAGGTGTGGACCTGTTCGCAACACTTTCGAAACCGCTGCAAGATGTAATAGAAACCCGGATCGAGATCAGCAGCGTCCGCTGATGAAACCCGGGCGTGAGCTATGACGTATGAGCCATCATGAAATACGCATTCATAGCATTTACCGCACTATTTTTATTCACCGTTAACTCGATAGGACAGACACCTGCAGCCGCCGCGCCGAAACAGGCGAATCCCGCAGATGTTGAATCGATCGATGCGATAATGAAGGCCGTTTATGAAGTGATCTCAGGCGACGCAGGGCAGAAGCGCGACTGGGACCGATTTCGGTCACTATTTCACCCGGACGCGAAGCTGATTCCGACGGGCAAGAATCCAACGACCGGTGTCACGGTTGCTAGGTTTTGGACGCCTGAGGATTATGTCACGCGGAGCGGGCCGATGCTCGAAAAGGATGGATTCCATGAACGCGAGCTCGCACGCCGCGTGGATCAATACGGCAACATCGCACAGGTGTTCTCCACCTACCACGCCTTCCGCAAAAAGGACGACAAGGAACCGTTCATGCGGGGCATAAATAGCTTTCAGCTGTTGAACGACGGAAAGCGTTGGTGGGTGATGAATATATTCTGGCTCGCGGAAACCCCCGACAACCCGATACCGAAGGATTATTTAACCACGCGAAAATAACATCTGATACGCACAAATTTGCGAATATTCTTATTCCCCGTTGCTTTAAAGTTTCGGGGAATTTCACTATGGCAGAACACATTTTGACGCGAAGCCTTACATTGAACCTGCCGCGCGAAGAGGTCTTCCAATTTTTTGCGGATGCGGGGAATTTGGAGCGGATAACACCTCCCGAGTTGAGTTTCAACATCGCGACACCGCAGCCGATAGAGATAAGTCAGGGGACCCTGATCGACTACCAGTTACGCCTGCGAGGTGTTCCGATGAAATGGCGTACGGAGATATCTGTTTGGGACCCGCCTTATCGGTTCGTAGATCGGCAGCTACGCGGGCCATACAAGCAGTGGATACACAGCCACACCTTTACGGAGCCGGAAGCAGGAGTCACTGTTATCGAAGATGAGGTGCGATACCGCTTGCCGGTCGAGCCTTTTGGGGACGTGATACATTATCTGATCAGGAAGCAGTTGGACAAGATATTCGATCATCGGCAGCAGGCGGTAAGGGAGATACTTGCGGGTATTAAGTAGAGGGGTGACTCTTTAATCGAAAGGCCAGCTTCCCGTGTATGAAAGGTCAGCACGACCGCTGATGATCATTTCATCATCCATACGCCATTCGAATTCGGTCGTCCCGCCCACAGCGTGAACTGACACCTTGCGGCCGGTGCGGCCCGTTTTGGCAGCTAGCACTGCGGATCCGCTAGAGCAGGTTCCTGATGAGGACGTTTCCCCGGCAGCCCGTTCCCAAATGCGAATCTCCAGGTTCGCGTTGTCGATCGCTTTGACGAAGACGATGTTTGCCTTCTCAGGGAATACTGGGTGTACCTCAAGTTCCTTGCCATAGCTCCGCCAATCCAGATCGAAATCTTCCACGAAAGTTACCGCTACCGGATTACCGACGTTCACACAAGACATTAGGAATACTCGGCCACCCGCATCGACCGGGAGATCGATCACGGCATTAACAGGCTCGGGTGTATTTACTGGAACGCCTTCGCTCGAAAAGACAGGCTTACCGATCTCAGCTGCAAACTCATAATGCCCGCCGGTAGATGAGCTTAGAAGCCGGAATTTCTTTATACCGCTGCGCACCTGCAATTTGAGCGTATCCTCGCTCCACAAGCGATTGTGATAAATATATGAAACAGCACACCTGGTCCCGTTCCCGGAAAACCCTGCAATGCTGCCATCCGGATTTACGATCTCGCAAATAAAATCCGAATCCGCAGCGTCCTTTTTCTCGATAACCGCGATGCCGTCGGCACCGGCGCCTGTATGGCGGTGGCAAATCGACTGTGCGAGTTGAGACAGGTTTGTCTCAGCAGGGATGTTTCCACGCTCGATCACGATGTAATCGTTTCCGAAGCCATGAAATTTTGCGAAATCGATCGGCATGAGCGACAAGGCGTTACCTAGGCTGTGCAGGAGCCGGGACGATCTTCATTGTAAGCGTCTCATCAGCCCGTTTCACGACGATCTCATATTCCTCTCCGGCTTTCATAATGCCGAGAGCAAACATATAGTCCGAAATATTTCTGACGTCTTTTCCGGCGAGTTTTATGATCTTGTCACCCGATCTCAGTCCGGCCTTTGCCGCGGGCGAGCCCTCCCGCGCGCCGTCAATAGTCAGGCCGTCATTGCCGTCACCGTAAGCCGGTATTGTGCCCAGCGACACATTAAAGGTCATGCGGCCTCCGGTCGGTGCGGTTTGAGCGACCTTGTAGACCGGGCGTGCGGGTAGGTTGTCGACCGACCTTGCTACGGCGGAAACGTAGTTCGTGATCTTTACCAATCCACCGAGATTGATCTTATCAGCGGTATCCGAGGGTTTATGATAGTCAGTATGCGTGCCGGTGAAAAAGAAAAGGACCGGTATCTGTTTCCCGTAAAACGAAGAATGATCCGACGGCCCGAAGCCGTCCTGGTTTAGCTGGAGCAAAAATGGCGAGGGAGTGGTGTCTTCCTCTGTATTCAAGCGCTCGACGAGGCCTTTCCATTCGTCAGCAGTTCCGATCCCTCCGATGGTCAGCTTGTTTTCAGTCAGCCGACCAACCATGTCCATATTGATCATGGCGACCGTTTTATCGAGTGGCCAGACCGGATTGTTTACGTAGTGTTTTGAGCCCAGAAGGCCTTCTTCCTCTCCACCGAACGCCATGAAGATTATGGTGCGTTTATTGTTCTTGTCTTTGGCGAACTGGCGAGCCAGTTCCAGCATTGCAGACGTCCCCGAAGCGTTATCATCTGCACCGTGGTGTATGTCACCAGAATCGGGGGAAAGACTAGAACGTCCGCCGCGTCCAAGGTGATCGTAGTGAGCACCGATAACTATCGCTTCAGTTTTTAGTGCAGGATCACGACCCTCAAGTATGCCGATCACGTTGTAGGCTTCTACCGTGCGTTTCTGCAGATCGATCTTTGCCCTTATGGCGAGCTTCGGTGGGTCCGCGAACGAGATCCGGACCGTCGGCGGTGCATTTGTTTTCATCGCCACCCACTTCTCGAGTTCGCCGACATCAGCGACATTACGAGTGCCCAAAAGCTGAACTGCGGCTTGACGTGAAACTGAAATGACCGGAACCGCCGTTTCGCCCAGCGTGGGTTCGTAATTCATTCGTGAAAGTGGGTCGGAAATAAAGTCATCCGACCTCGCGATCACGATCAAGGCGACCGCACCGCGGTCTTTCGCCAGGTTAGCCTTTGTATGAAGGTTCATCCCGGCGAACTGCATCGGCGTGCCGCCCGCAGGAACGCCATCGAAAACAACCACCGCCTTGCCCCGCGCGTCGACGTCTGCAAAATCATCGTACGACTTATCACGAGTCGTAATGCCATATCCGGCAAACACGAGCGGACTGTCCGCAATATCGCCCCCAGTCGAATTCGCGAGGGGCATATAGTGGACGCCTTTATCAAGTTTTTGCTCGTCTCCGGCATTCGCCGGGATCACGCGGAAATAAGAGGCTTCGCCGACTGCCACGCCGGCAATGTACGGGAAGGGCTGCATGAAGCTCGGCTTGGCATTCGCTGGCCGATATCCCGGCTTGAGCTTAAACTGCGAGAACTGGTTCACCACATAGCCCGCTGCCGTTACAGCACCGGGCTCGCCGGTCTTTCTACCCTCAAGTTCGGGAGAGGCGAGATATTCAACATGCTTTTTCAGCGATGCCTCAACGGCGGTTATCTTTGATGCTTGACCGAAAGCAGCGACAGAAAACAGCGTTAAGGCCAGTGCCGAGCTTCGAATGAAAGTATTATTCATGACCGTAAATAATCACCTCCACCGAACTATCGGTGGAGGTCTTTCTTGATCGCGGGTTGATTACGCCTGAACCGGAGGCGGGCGTGTGAAAGGGTCAGAGCCCGCTTATCTTACCCAGTCGGCGATGAAGACATTGGTGTCGCCTTCCTTCGCCGCGTTACGGTTCGAAGCGAAAACCAGCTTCTTTCCGTCAGGCGAAAACATTGGAAATCCGTCGAACGTCTCGTTGAATGTTACGCGTTCCAGACCGGTTCCGTCTAGATTGATCAAGGCCAGGTCGAAATTGCGTTTACGCGGATCCGACGCGAAATGATTTGTCGAAAAGATCACCGACTTTCCGTCAGGAGTAAAGAACGGAGCAAAACTCGCAGCACCAAGCTTCGTAACCTGGCGTTTGTTGCTGCCATCAGCATTCATCACCCAGAGCTCGAAATTGTTCGGCTCGATCAGATCGTTGGCTAGCCGGTCTTTGTAGCGGGCCACTTCGGCCTCGGTCTTCGGATGGTAAGCACGGTAGATTATCTGCTTGCCGTCGGGCGAGAAAAACGGCCCGCCATCATAGCCGAGTTCGGTAGTCAGGCGCTTTACGTTCTTGCCCTTTGTGTCCATCGTATAAATGTCCAGATCGCCGTCACGTGTCGAGGTGAACACGATCGTCTTTCCATTCGGAGAAAGCGTCGCTTCCGCGTCATATGCGTTCGTGGACGTCAGCCGTTTGACGTTGCTGCCGTCGGCCTTCGCAGTGAAAATGTCATACGTCGGATAGATCGCCCAAACGTAGCCCATAGAGAAGTCAGGATTTGGCGGACATTCTTTCGATCCCAGGTGAGTAGATCCGTAGAGGATGTTCTTATCCTTGTTGTAGAAGTATGAACAGGTCGTACGGCCTTCGCCGGTCGAGACCATCTTTACGTCTGACCCGTCAATGTTCATCGTGTAGATCTGGTCGCAGCCGCGGCCGTCTCGTTTTGATTGGAAGACCAGCTTCTTGCCATCGCGTGAGAAGTACGCCTCAGCATTCTCACCGCCGAATGTGAGTTGCTTTATGTTGCTTAAGCGGGCTTCGCCCTTGACGGCAAGCTCAGGTGCCTGGGCTGAAACTACGAGAAACTGAGCTATAATTGCGAATGAAATAAAGATCGATCGTGACATATTAAAAGGGTAACACGTGAACTGAAAGGAGTTTGTTTCGGATATTATAAGTATAGCGAATAGATTTCGGAAGTGAAACTGATCTCGCAGCGCCAGCTTTCGGTGCAGCGTCATTCCAGCGATGAATTTCGAAACAAAACAGGAAGTGCTCGATTGGTACGACCGTCAGGAGCGAGCGCTGACGGATGATTTCATCGAGAGTATTGAGTGGGCGAAAGTGCGCGATCACGCTTTTGATGAACGCCTCGTGCCGGTGATCCTCTACATGCGTGATGTCGAGACGCTCACGGACATGTACTGGCAGGAACTCCGCCGAACACCTACGGGTCGAGATCCAGTGATCTCAAAGTTTATGGAGCGATGGGGGATCGAAGAAGTAACCCACGGAGAGGTGCTCAATAGGTTCCTCAACGAACTCGGCTACCACACTGACAGCGACTGGCAGCGAAAGATCCGCAGGGACGTTTCCAAGAGTTATCATTTGAGCACATTCCTTTTCACCTCTCTGACCAACCTGATTGGGTCCAGGTTCACTGCCACCCACATGACCTTTGGTGCGGTTCATGAGATGACAACGGCCCAGGCATACCGGCGAATGATCGAGATCGCTGATCATCCGATACTTACGAAGATACTTAGGGCGATAATCCGCGAGGAGTCCGCACATACGCATTTCTACTGGAGTATCGCCCGTCTTGAACTTCGGAACAATGGTGCGGCGCAAAGCCTCGCTCGCAAAGTGATCGAAAACTTCTACTACCCGGTCGGAGAAGGGTCACTAAGAAAGGAGCGGACAAAGAATGTCGTTTCGATCCTATTTGGCGACAACGATGCCTTGGCCGCCTTAGATAAGACCGTGACCCAAAGATTGCAGCAGTTGCCGGGCTTCGACGGCGTCCGAAAGGTGACCGAAAAGATCGGTGAGGTCGCGGGCAGCCGGTTGGTCAAGGCGTGACCGTGACTCGCAAGACAACCCGCGTCGAGTTCTTCAACTCTTTCTATCGCCTCGATCACCGTGACCCGGCTTGGACTCATTCTCGGCGTCACGCCGATTGTCCTGAGCATGTGACCGTCCCACATCAACGCTTTCCTTGAACTGTCCGTCCCTATCGCGCCGAACGTAACGTTTGTCACTGCCGGTGTCTATTAATTCGCGTTTGCCGTTGCCTTTGTTAGCCATAAATACCTCGTTACTCGATCTTATCGTCCGTTAATGTAAAAAGATCCGGTGCATACGCACGCGTCTGCTCCATCACCATCGCGTAGAGTGCCGTGTTGCCATGCGAAGCTTTGGTCCAGCCGAGCTGATCGCGGTTTTCCCAGACAAATGTGTAGGCCTCCCGTTCACCATCTCCCGCAAGATGGCGGGCCTCGTGCAGCAAGATCATCGCCCTTTCGGTATCGTCCGAAGCGGTCTCGAAAAAATCTGGATATATCGTGACGATCTGGAATGGAAAGTTGGTGGATGCGAATGCAGGCTCGGCGATAGCCAGCTTATTCAGCCAGTGATCGCTGCGTCTGAAGGTCGCCGTATTGCGGAGCAGAAATACCTCCGATCTGAAGCCCCGTTGCTCGAGCACGGCAATTCCGTTATTTACGTCGGCCCGCTCGTAGTACGTGATCGGCTGGGAAGTGGTAACAAGCGATACGTATAGAAGAACGATACCGATCACAGATGCCATCAGCCCTCGCAGAATACGTTCATTTAACTCTTGCAACCCATTGAACACCTGCCACCCCCTTGACGCAAAGTGCTGTCTGAATTCGATATTTTGCATTAAAAACATGCAATCGATCGCATATTCTGCACTCCGAATGTGTGATCGGGCTGGTTGCAAATGCCGTTCCGCAGGGCTATCGGTAGAATTCGACGCCGTCTTTCACTTCAAGTTCGACGCGGCCATGAGAGAACGCATAATCGAGATGCGCAACTGCTTCGGAGATCGCCAGGAACCTATGTACGTCGTGATCGAATGAGTTCGGAAATAGCTCTTTAGCCAATGTGAAGGCGGTCGTGCCTGCTTTCGGCACAAGGTCCACCACACGCTGCTGCCGATCGTCGATCGAGCGAACGTAACGGTGGAATATCTCTTCGAAATCGGTTACAGGTTCACCGTGTCCACCGTGCACAAGTGTCGGCTTGTACTCGCGGACCTTTGCAAGGCTTACGAGGTACTCGGCGAGGGAGGGAAAACGCTTTTCCGGGTCAACGGGATCAGGCGAAAGCACCGGGTTCGGCGTGATCCGTTTTAATACGCAGTCACCGCAGATGAGTGTCCGGTTAGATTCGCGAGCAAACGAGCAAGAGCCCGGCGTATGTCCGGGCGTATGTAGTACAGTAAGCGAACCACGCTCGAACTCCAGCTGCATCTCGTCACTGAGTGGTCCAAACTCGCCGTCATCGAGTGCATCCGTCAATAAACTGATCTCCTCATACAAACCCCGCATGTCGTCTATAACTTCGGTTGGAACTCCGGATCGCAGCAAAAGCTTTCTCTGTTCCTCCTGAGCCAGCCGCCCGAACAGATGACCAGTTTCCCAATCATGCACCAGGATCTCTGCGTTCTTAGCTTCGTCACGGATCCGTCGGGCAAGCCCGCAATGGTCCTCATGAGCGTGGGTCAATGCGATACGACGAACATCGCTGAAGCACAGGCCATGATCCGCGAGACCTCCTTCCAGCGCAGCAGCGGCTTCCGGTGTCTTCGGCCCGACGTCGATCAATGTCACGGGATCTTCACGGATCAAGTAAACATTGACGTCACCGACATAGAAGGGCGTGGGCAGTGAGATCGGTATGATATCCATTCAAGAGGATTTTCAGTTTGCCTCACTCGAAAGTCAACGCGATGTTAGCTTTTCACTTATAATCCATTTATCTCTAACAACGGATCAAATGCACGGATCGTGATCGCAGGAGCCGGGCCCGCTGGCTCGGCGCTAGCCATTCGGCTGGCCCACGCGGGATTCTCGGTCACGATCATCGAGAGGGAGAAATTTCCTAGGCATAAGCTTTGCGGAGAGTTTATCTCGCCGGAGTGCATGCGGCATTTTGACGAGCTGGGCGTGTCGCCGCAGCTGCTTGGTTTGGGCGGGCGTCGGATCGATGAGACCCACTTTTACTCGATGAGCGGTCGGAAAGCAGTGGTGCCATCCGACTGGCTTGGTTCTGGACCTGCACTGAGTCTGAGCCGAGCTGCAATGGACGAGCAGCTGCTGCGTGCCGCCGAGTCGTTAGGTGTAACGGTACACGAGGAGACGGCGGTATCGGGTATTGAGACAGATGGTCGTGCCGTCACCGGCGTAGTAACACGGTCGGGAACCGAGAACGGAAGAGTCGTCGGCGATATCGTCATAGACGCGACAGGCCGTGCAGCTATGTTGTCGAAATTCGCCTCTCGAGAACTGAGTGCACGGCCAATCCGTGTCCGGCCGTATCTCATCGGGTTCAAGACCCACCTTTCCGATGTGACGTTCGCGCGCGATGTTTGCGACATCTATTCCTTTCCCGGTGGTTACGGCGGGCTAAGTCCTATAGAGGGCGGCTCTGCTAACTTGTGCTTTCTGGTTCGTGCCGATGAAGCCCGTAAGCTCGGAAGTGATGCGGATCGCATTGTCCGAGAAATGGTAATGCGAAATCCGCGCGCGAGAGAGGCCCTTGCCGAGATGAATAGAGCCGCACCTTGGTTGGCAGTCGCGGTGGCGGCATTCGGCGAACGTAAAACCGATGAATTAAGTGGGCTCTTCAGCATCGGCGACGCAGCGTCGTTCATCGATCCCTTCACCGGAAGCGGTATGCTAATGGCGCTCGAGAGTGCCGAGATAATGGCGAGCTGTCTCATTGAGCATTCTTACGACCTCAGCATTTTGGCGTCCGCGTATCGAAAAGTCTACGCTGCCCGTTTCAAGAAGCGCCTTGCTGTTTGCCGGCTTCTGAGATTTGCCTCAATGAATCCATTGTTAGCCTCAACTGCGATCACCGGCCTCGGTTTCAGCGCAAAGATCGGCAAACGTATTGCACGGTTGACTCGGAGCGATGTCGCGAATGGCAGCGGCCACGTTCCAAGGTAGGCAAAATCTCTTATTTTGCTTGCGTTTGGGGTTGTTTTGAGTTAAAAACAACAAAGCAATTCTAGTCAGTTATATTGTCTGCATTAAGTAGTCCGAAAGTACCGAACATCATAATCGCGCAGTTCAGGCCGCTCCCCGCAAGGCTACGCCTGAAGCCCTGCTTGGACGAAGAGGCAGACGCAAAATAAAGGAGAAACTAATGAAAGCAGTTCGAATCAGCATCACGGCGATCGGAGTAAGGTCCGCTGTATTTTTGATGGCTGTTCTGTTAAGTGCCTCGATCGGATTCGGCCAGGCACAGGCTAACGCCGCTGACCTTCGCGGGACGGTCTATGATCCAAATGGAGCCGTTGTTCCGGGAGCGACCGTGACGGCTCGGAATCGTGCTACCAATATCAGCAGGAACACGACCAGCGGGTCTGACGGCTCATTTAGTTTTATCGCCTTGCCTCCGGGCGAATACGAATTGACGACCGAGGCCGCTTCGTTCAAGAAAGCGTTGATCTCGTCATTGCGCCTTACGGTCGGTCAGAGCGCTGAGATCCGGATCGACCTTGAGGTCGGTGCGGAAGATGTCGTTATCGACGTAACACCTGGCGTTGAGCTGGTCGAGACCACGCAGACTACAGTTTCGAACACAATAGACCAGCAGCGGATCGAAAATCTTCCGATAAACGAACGCAGCGCTACCGGATTCGCACTTACGCTGTCAACTATCGGACGTGATAACGGCCGGCCGATCGGACCCGCTCCTACCTCGGGACTGAACGTTGGCGGCCAGCGCGGTCGCTCGACACTTGTGCAGGTCGACGGCTCTGATTTCACCGATAATTCGGTCAACGCTGCTCGCTCTACGGTTTCGCAGGAGGCCGTTCAGGAATATCAGGTTGCAACTAACTCATATGCTCCCGAATTTGGTCGTGCGACGGGTGGGATCGTGAACGTTGTCACCAAGAGCGGCACAAACGATTTTCGTGGGAACGTCTTCGGCTTCATTCGTGACAAGAACATTCAGGCACGCAATGCTTTTGCCCCGGTTGCAAAGCCGGATTTTCGACGAACGCAATGGGGTGCCACGCTTGGCGGGCCCATCGTTCGCGATCGCACGTTCTTCTTTGCCGCATTTGAACGCAGACAGCGGGACGAATCGGGCTTTTTCACCAGTGATGTGGCACGCGGACTGACCTCTTCTGTCACCGTTGGAGCGCCGATACTGCCCTTCACACAGACCTTCAACGGACTCACTCCAGCCCAAGCGACGTTTGCGAATAACCTGATCGCTTCGGGAAACCCGGCATTTATCCAGGCGGCGGTCGGCTATCTCTATCTCGCGTCGAGCGGATCTAATACCGCATTGACCGGCGTAAACCCGCTGATCAGCCCCGGCGGAACTGCAACTCCGATCCCTGCGGGACAACAAGTCGGCCCGCGGTTCTTTCTCTCAGGGGCACCTGTTCCGTTCACGACCACCGGTTCGAATGGTGAGCCAATTGCATTCCGTCCGCTAAACAGCCTGCAGCGAATTTTCCCTGTTACGGAACGGACTAATTTCTTCTCGATTCGTGGCGATCATAGTTTCAATTCGAACCATCAGCTATCGCTTCGCTTCGGTTACAACCCGGGCGACGTAACAGGTATACAGGTTGAATCCCAGAACCAGTCACTCGGGCAGAACGATTTTTCGCGAACGGGCATTCAGGAGCTAAAAGACACATCGTTCTCGGCAGGCTTGGCCAGTGCTCTAGGCAATAACATGGCGAACGAGTTCAAGTTTTCGTTCGGACACCGCGACACCTCTTTCCGATCACAGAACGGTGAGGCCGTGGCATTCAACATCTCGGGAACTGCATTCATCGGCCGTGAGCTTTTCTCGCCCGTCGATCGAACGGAACGACGGATCCAGTTCGCCGACAACCTTACCTGGGTTACGGGCAATCACACGTTCAAATTCGGTGGCGATATCAACTTTATTGATATTCCATCAGCGGTCTTCGAACTTAACTTTGCAGGCCTATTTAACTTTGGCCCGTTCGCGGCTGGAAATCTTAACGCCGCATTCGGCCAGCTTGGAGCTCCGGACCTTACGCCTGTACAGGCATATGGTCTTGGACTGCCGTCGACTTATATACAGGGGTTTGGCGACCCGGTCAGCCGGATCAAGAATCGGCCGCTGGCGTTTTTCGCTCAGGACAGCTGGAAGATCCATCCGCGGCTGACGCTTAATTACGGCATTCGCTACGATGTCGAACTCACCGAAACCATACAGCCGGTGCCGTTCAGCGACCCGCTTTCGGGAATCAGTCTTTCAACTACGGACCTTCTCGCCGCACAAGATGCGGTCGGAGTTCAACAAGGCATTCCCCGCGACACAAACAATTGGGCACCCCGATTCGGTTTCGCATGGGACACCTTTGGGACAGGCAGAACGGTCGTTCGCGGCGCTTTAGGACTGTTTTACGACCACCCGCTGCTAGCCGTTGCTTTTAACTCAGATATTGCAGACGCTGCACAGCAGCAGCAGGCCGTTTTGACGGCCGGCAGCCCGGCATCAACTGCTCTGTTGAATGCTGCACAAGTGTTCCAGGGTACGGTTTGCGTTCCCGGAGCTGCACAAACCCCGGTCTGTGCTGCCCAGGGACCGACGGTCTTCACGCCGGGTGTTGCATCTTCAGCGAACTACCAATTTGGCCGTCAGCGTTTTGATGATCAAACATTTACGGGATTCGGAGCTGTGCTCCCGTTCACGCTTCCGATCTCAAAGGACTTTGAGTACGCATATGCGACCCAGGCTAACTTCACGGTCGAACAGCGGCTGACCCGGGATATGTCGCTTTCCGTTGGTTATATCTTCGTCGGCGCACGGCACCTGCCGCACCCGACGGATCTTAACCCGCCAGATACCAGATTACAGATCGAGAACTTCCGCAGATTTGCCGGACGTGATCCGATCAGCACGCAGGAAGCCGTTGCATTCTCGGTACCAACCGTTAGCAATGCGAATTATACGGTGATCATTCCCGGAATGGTGGCGGTTAATAACTCGACCGGCCTTGGTTTCGTTGCACCCGCGATCGCGAACTTCTTCCGCCCGAATGCACCTAATTATTTCCTCGCGAGTGCATTGTCAGGCGGAGCCGTAAGTAAGGCAGTGCTTGATGCTGCTTTGACCGGTGCAAATACGCTGCGGAGCCCCGGCGTGCTGACCCCCTTTGGAGCGGTCAATGCTCAGGTATCCGATGGTAATTCGAGCTACAATGCGATGAATGTCGAGCTGAAAAGGCGCTTTGCCAACAACTTCACTTTCCTCGCTTCGTACACTTGGGCACATTCGATCGATGATTCGTCGGACCTCCAAACGTTGCTAATTGCGCAAGATCCGCGACGGTTTAACCTGGAAAAGGCCGATTCACTCTTCGATCAGCGTCACCGCTTTGTATTCAGCGGAGTTCTCGCGTCGCCGCAAAGCTGGCGTGGATCCGATTCGTTGTGGAAACGATTTATGTCGGATTTCACGATCGCACCGATCTTGGAGATCTCGTCCGGCCGGCCGTTCAACATCATCACAAATACGGATACTAACAACGACCAGTCATCACAGACTGACCGTCCAAGTGTTCTGCCGGACGGAACTCTCTGTGTACCGGGCCGCCCCGGATGCACGCCGTTGATCACGAACGGTGAATTCTCGATCGGTAATCTCGGTCGCAATCGCGGGATCACACACAGCTATGCATCGTTCGACCTGAGACTCTCGCGAGCGATCCGATTCGGTGAGCGGTTTCGTTTGGAATTGATCGCGGAAGGCTTCAACCTCTTTAACAGGTTTAACGAGGCGTCAGCTTCACCATTTATCGAGGACGTGAACTCATTTGGCGAGCGAAATGGCGGCAAGTATTTCAGCCGTCCAACAGCTGCGTTCGATTCCCGACAGTTCCAGTTCGGAGCGAAGTTCAGCTTCTAGACTCGACTCGTGACTTACAGGTAAGAAGGCCGGGCGTTCGCGTCCGGCTTCTTATTGCTTGGAGAGGTTTCGGCGTGCATCGCGCACCAGCTTCGCGGCATCTTGTGCTGTCTCCGCAGTAGCGGTGAGGTGACCCATCTTGCGTCCCGGCCTTGGATCGCTCTTTCCGTACAGATGCAATTGCACACCCGGTTCGGAAAGTGCACTGCTCCAATCGGGCTCGCCATTCTGCCAAATATCGCCGAGGAGATTCGCGATGGCGGCAGGTCTAAGGAACTCGGTCGATCCAAGCGGCAGGCCGCAAACCGCACGGACCTGCTGTTCAAATTGCGATGTGACGCATGGCCCGAAGGTCAGGTGGCCGGAATTATGAGGCCGTGGAGCGATCTCGTTAACGAGCAAACTGCGGTCAGCAAGGAAAAATTCGACACACATCGTTCCGACGTAACCAAACGCCTCAGCGATCTGTCTGGTGATCATGACCGCCTCGTCGTGAATCGCGGTGCTTACTAAGGCCGGAGCGAACGATATATCCAGAATGTGGTTCTTATGGTCGTTCTCGATCACGCCATAGTGGGCGAATGACCCGTCGGCACCGCGAGCGCAAACGACCGAAACCTCCTTTTCAAACTCAACAAATGATTCGAGGACAGCATCATGACCGTTCATCGATGCAAATGCACCTTCAATATCACTCTCCTGCCCAATCCTTGCCTGGCCTTTGCCGTCATAGCCGAAGCCGGCGGTCTTTAATACGGCCGGAAGTCCGATCGATGCTGCTGCTGCCGACCGCATTTCGTCGATGCTTCTAACGTGCCGGAACGGGGCGACGGGAAAGCCATTTTTTTCAAGGAAAGTCTTCTCGCGCAGTCGATTTTGCGTGGTATGTAAGATCTCCCCGCGAGGGTGGACCGGAACCAATTGAGATGCCGCGGCAATCGTCTCGGACGGTACATTCTCGAACTCGAAAGTGACGACATCGACAGAGTTTGCGAAAGCTCGCACGGCCTCCAAGTCATCGTATGCGGCCGTTGTTTCCACGTCGGAGATGTGGCCCGTCGGCGTATCTGCGTCAGGCGAGAATGTGTGGACCCGGTAACCCATCTTGCGAGCCTCGATCGCAAACATCCGGCCCAGCTGTCCGCTGCCGAATACGCCGATCGTTGAATTTGGAAGAATCGTTTGTGTCACAGATCTTTGATAACCCTGCGCCGGTCAGCGATACATCAGCGAGCCCGCAGGTCAAGGCGATGCATGGTCTTGTCGCTCCTAAGCTCTCTCAACGCGTCGGAAGCGATCCAGCGGGCGGTCTTGGTGTTCCGTTCTGCAATTCTATCCGCCGTTCGAATCGCCAGATCGTTAAGATCACGGCTTCGTTTCCCGATCTGTCTCAGCGACCAATTTACAGCCTTTCGAACATAGTTGCGGTCATCATCGCTGAGCTCGTCTAATCGATCGAGAAACGGCACAAACTTTGCATCATCCGCCTTCTTATCGTGGACTGCGAGCCAGGCAATCAGCACGATCCCAGCTCGCTTCACGAATTCCTCATCCCGGTCTGACCACTCAGATGCTTTATCGTATGCATGCGTAGTTCGCGAGAAAAGGTGACCACAAGTCGAATCGCAGATCGCCCAATTGTCAAAATCACCAGCCCAATGGTCCATCTGTCGGCTAGTGACCGCTTCCGGATCGTCGATCAGTGCGGCTAGCAATCGGGCTTCGTGCACACCCGTTTCCCAGAGATCAGCAGCAAGTTGATGCCGGTCATTGGACTCGCGCTTTATTTTCTTCGCAATGAGCTTCAGATCTGCCGCAGGCACACCAAAAGCCTTTTTAGGGACGATCCCGAATCGCGCCATGCCTTCGACGTTATCGGGCTTACCCATTGCTCGAAGTTGGCGAACTATGTTTCGTGCACTCACTTCTTCTTGCCGTCGAGCTTGGTCTTTAGTACTGCAGCCGTCTGTTTTGACCGGAATTCGTGCAGCTTCGCCCGCAACTCAGGGCGCGAGTTCGCTAATATGGCCGCAGCAAGTAAAGCAGCATTCTTAGCTCCCGCCTCACCGATAGCCAGTGTTCCCACCGGTACGCCTGCAGGCATCTGGGCTATAGACAGCAGCGAATCGATCCCCTTAAGAGCCCTGCTCTCGACGGGAACGCCCAGGACAGGTAAGACCGTCTGAGATGCGCACATTCCAGGAAGATGCGCAGCACCGCCGGCCCCCGCAATGATCACCTCGACGCCTCGGGCCTCGGCCCCTTTCGCAAACTCGAATAACAGATCAGGGGTCCGATGGGCAGAGACCACCTTACTCTCGTGTGGGATGCCGAGCACGTCCAATGTATCTGAAGCAGCTTGCATCGTCGGCCAGTCGCTCTTGCTCCCCATAATGATCGAGACGATCGGGCCGTTCTTTTTCGATCGATCCGTCATAGAGACTTATTTAAGATTTCGGACGAGGACTCTAACATCAAAGAAAGCTTCACTTATTGAGCTCGTTGTTGATCACGGACTCAAACTTATCCCACGCCTTTATCGAACTGCGCCAATATACTATCTCGCCGGTACGCGATACGACGATATTCTTGGGATACCCGACGAACCCGAAAAGCTCCATGGCGGGAAGTGCTTCGGATGCATGCACGTAATTGAACTCTTCCTTCGAAAGAAACTTCTTCACGTCACGGGCTCGGTCGCCGGTCAATGCAAGAAAGATCACATCGGATCGACCTGCAAACTTTGTTGCGAGCTGGTTCAAATTGGGTTTGATCGACAAACAGACCGGGCAGCCAATGAACCAAAAATTAAGGACTACGACCTTACCTTTAAGGTCGGCAGATGTAATGGTTGCGCCGTCCAAAGTATCAACCTTAAGATCAGGCAGCTGCATTCCCTCCTGCGGAACCTTTTGCAGGCGAAACTCTACTCTGCCATCGTCAAACGTTTTCATCAACGTCCGATCCGGCAGATGAAAATTCGCCATCCTGATATCGACAAACTCGTTATTTGAGATCTGATTGCCATCGGAGTCAAAGAACAATGTCTTGGGTACCGGCCGTTGCTCGGCGAGCTGGGCGAACAAAGGCGATCCCACGACAAACATGATCGCAACGATACCCAGGACAAAATGACCGACAATTCGCATTTAGTTAAAAGTAAAAGACATAGCCGTCGAAAGCAAATTGCAGCCCCGATCCCGACGGTACGTTTCGCAATGTAAATTGTCTGATGTGACCCGCATTCTACGTGCTGCCCTCGAAATCATCGGTCGCGTTATGTATTCTTATATGTTCCACTAACGATCAACCCTATTTTAGAGCAAGACGATAAATGGCACATAAATCGAAGATCTATTACACGTTGACTGACGAAGCCCCGATGCTGGCGACGTATTCTTTTTTACCCATCATAAAGGCGTTTACGAGATCCGCAGATATTGACATTGAGGTTCCGGACATCTCACTTGCCGGTAGGATCTTGGCCAACTTTCCTGAAAAGCTGAGCGACGACCAAAAGATCCCGGATGCACTGGCCGATCTCGGTGAGCTCGCAACGAAACCGGAAGCCAATATTATCAAATTGCCGAATATTTCTGCCTCGGTACCGCAACTGACAGAGGCTATCGATGAGCTGCAGAAAAAAGGATTCGCCATCCCTGAATACCCCGCAGAACCTAGAACTGACGAAGAGGCAGCTGTTAATGCGAAGTATGCGAAAGTGCTGGGAAGTGCGGTCAACCCGGTGCTGAGAGAGGGAAACTCCGACAGGCGCGCTCCGAAGGCCGTGAAGAACTACGCTAAAACGAATCCCCACCGCATGGGCCAATGGAGCAAGGATTCCAAGACATCGGTCGCACATATGAGCGACGGAGATTTCTATGGCACGGAGAACTCGAGGACTGCAGAAAAGGATGGAAAATTCAAGATCGTCTTCTATGGAGATGATGGTTCAGAGAAAGTCCTGAAGGACCACTCGCCGCTGAAGGCCGCGGAGGTCATTGATTCATCGGTGATGAATCTTGCCGCATTGAGGTCGTTCGTGCGCAAAGCCATCGATGAAGCAAAAGAAAGAAAGGTACTCCTTTCCGCACACCTCAAAGCCACGATGATGAAGGTCTCCGACCCGATAATTTTCGGTGCGATGGTCGAGACCTATTTCAAGGACGTTTTCGAGAAACATAAAGAGACATTCAAACAACTAGACATCAATCCAAACTACGGGCTGGCGACCCTTTTCGAAAAGATCGCCGGACACCCCGCGGAAGCGGAGATTAAAAAGGATATAGCCGACACGATCGAAAACGGCCCGGGCCTTGCGATGGTCAATTCCGATAAGGGAATTACAAATTTCCATGTATCGTCCGACGTGATCATCGATGCATCGATGGCCGCCCTTGTTCGCGGCGGCGGGAAGATGTGGAACAAGGATGGCCTCGAAGAAGATACCCTTTGTGTGATCCCTGATCGAACATATGCAGGCTTTTACGCCGCCATAATCGAGGACATGAAAACCAACGGTGCGATCGACCCGAAAACATTCGGTTCAGTGCCGAATGTCGGTCTGATGGCTCAGAAAGCGGAAGAGTACGGGTCACACGATAAGACGTTCCAGATCTCAGGCGATGGCACCGTTAAAGTTGAAGACGAGGACGGCAATGTTTTGTTGGAACAGAAAGTCCAGACGGGCGACATCTTCAGAATGTGTCAGACGAAAGACGCCGCGATCCGTGACTGGGTGAAACTCGCTGTAGCACGTGCACGCCTTTCAGATACCACAGCCATTTTCTGGTTGGATAAGGGCCGTGCTCACGATGCGCAGATCATCAAAAAGGTCGAAACATACCTCGCGGACCACGACACGTCTGGCCTTGATATTAGGATAATGGATGTAAAGGATGCGATGACCGAGACACTGAAGCGTGCCCGCGAGGGTAAAGACACGATCTCGGTTTCGGGCAATGTTCTGCGGGATTACTTGACGGACCTGTTCCCGATCCTCGAACTCGGAACGTCCGCCAAAATGCTATCTATCGTGCCGCTAATGAACGGAGGCGGCTTATTCGAGACCGGTGCGGGTGGATCTGCACCTAAGCATATCGAGCAATTCTTACATGAAGGTTATTTGCGCTGGGATTCATTGGGCGAATTTTTGGCCTTGCAGGCAAGTCTCGAGCATCTAGCACAGACCCAAGACAATAAAAGGGCGCAGATCCTCGCAGATGCCTTGGACGAAGCGAACGCAAAATTTTTGGCGAATGATCGATCTCCCGCAAGAAAGGTCGGTCAGATCGACAACCGCGGCTCGCATTTTTATTTGGCGATGTACTGGGCTGAAGCTTTGGCAGCACAGACATTAGACGCAGAGATCGCTGGCAAGTTCGCCCCGATCGCGAAGGCTTTGCAGGAAAGCGAAGGAAAGATCAACCACGAACTGATCAGCGCGCAAGGAAAACCGCAGGATGTCGGCGGCTATTATCGTCTGGAAACCGTCAAAGCGTCCGCTGCAATGAGACCGTCAGCAACGCTGAATGCGATCATCGATGGGATCTGAGGCGCTTTCGAAAGGTTAGCCGATCGCGTCGATCCTTCTTGCAAGTTCGATATCGACGTCTGTCACACCGCCGCGGTCGTGCGTCGTCAGCGATATTTCCGCATAACCCCAGCCGAAGGTGATGTCGGGGTGATGGTCGGCGGCCTCAGCGAGTTCGCCGATACGGTTTACGAAAGCCAGACTCTCTGCGAAATTGTCGAACTCAACCCGCTTTTTAACATTCGCATCACCTGCCGACCAGCCGTCGAGTTCGGCGATCTCACGGCGAACTTGATCTTCGCTTAGCTTTTCACGCTTCACGTGTTTTTTACTCCGTTTGATTGGGATATAATCTCGATTTTGAACATTTTACAATAGCTCACAGATTTATAACGTACCCCGATGCGACCGCTCATTTCAATAACAATTTTTGCCGTCATGCTGCTCGCAGTTGCCTGCGGGGATGCGGGCGAGGCGAAACCGGCGACTCCGCTCGAAACGTTTCGCACTTATTCTAAAGCTGTAAAACAGAAAGACACGACCGCGATGAAGCTGCTGCTTTCGAGCGAGACGCTTAAAATGCACGAGCAGCAGGCTCGGTCGCAGGGTACGACCGTTGACGAGATCGTCAAACGGGAGACGCTTTTCAATGAATCTCAGACCCAAGTGCAGTACCGAAATGAAAAGATCGACGGTACGAACGCGACGCTGGAGGTAAGAAACCTATCCGGCAACTGGGAGATAATTCCATTCGTTTTTGAAGATAACCAGTGGAAGATCGACAAAAAAGGGTACGCTGATCGGCTCACCCGAGAGATCGAAGAAGAAATGCAGAGGGCGGAAGACCGGATCAATAGCGAACGTCTTGGCACAGACAACATGAATGTTGCCGTTCCCGCTGAACCCGCTCCGAGTATCCCGGAATAATCAAAGGAATCTACCGCAAAGTGACACTGATCAAACCCTTCCGTGCGGTTAGGCCTGCACCCGAAAAAGCAAAGATGGTCTCGAGCGTTCCGTACGACGTTATATACGAATCGGAAGCTCGCGACTTTATTAAAGAAAATCCTTACAGCTTTCTACGTGTAACGCGCCCTGAGGCCGAGGAATCGGACTGCGAGAGCGTCGAACACGCCCGTGACAATTTCGAAATGTTTCTGAACGAGAATATTCTCGCCAAGGACACGCAAGAATCGTATTTTGTTTATCGGCTGTCGACCGACGATCATTCGCAAACAGGCATCGTCGCGTGCTGCTCTTTAGACGATTACGAGGGCGGTCTTATAAAGCCGCACGAGAAGACGCGTCCTGATAAGGTCGAGGACCGCACGCGGCATATGGTTGGCCTGCGTGCTCAGACAGGCCTGATATTCCTCGCACATCGCCCAATTGACGTGCTAAAGAAGATCTGTGCCAAGGTTGCAGCTGGCGAGCCGCTTTATGATTTCGAATGCGCCACCGGTGTGCGTCACACGGTTTGGCGCTGCGATGAGACCCTTGAAATAACCGATGCTTTCGCAGCAATTCCTGCTCTTTACGTTGCCGACGGTCATCATCGCCTGGAAAGCGCCGAGCAGGCCCGCAAACGGCTTCAAGCCGAAAACCAGTCCCACGATGGCACCGAGGAGTACAACTTCGTAATGGCCGGACTGTTTCCGGCGGACGAGCTGCAGATCCTTGCATACAATCGAACGGTCTCGGATCTGAACGGCCTCTCGCGTGATCAGCTGCTAGACGGCATAAAGCAAAATTTCATCGTCACCGAGGTCGATAGCTGCACCCCGCTTACCCACGGTGAGATCTGCATGTATTTCGAAGGCCAATGGTTTGACCTGCGGTTCGCGGTCGAGTATTTTCGGGAGCCTGATCCGATCGAGCGGCTCGACGTCACCATTCTGCAGAAATACCTTCTTGAGCCCGTGTTGGGCATCGTTGACCCGCGAACCGATGAACGCATCGGATTCGTCGGCGGCGGCCGCGGGACCAGCGAGCTCACGAAACTCGTCGACAGCGGTGAAGCACGCATCGCCTTTTCACTTTATCCCACTACGATGGACGACCTGTTTGCCGTCTCGGACATGGGCGAAATAATGCCGCCGAAATCTACCTGGTTTGAACCGAAGTTAAAGGACGGTCTTTTCGTCCACCTGATCTGATCACGCCAGCTGAATATCTCGAACAGCACGCATTACGCCGTTCCCGCTTTTCTCTAGTTTTACTATCGGTTCAAATCCACCCTTTCGTGATTCCCGCTCGCGTGCGGTGATGTACGGATCGCCTTCGAAAAGTACCGAGTCTATCCAATCCTCTTTTGCGGAAACGGTCGTCACGGTCATGTGGATGTGTGCGGCTATCTTCGAATTCGGGTATGACGCAGGGCGTATGGTCTCAAAACCATAGCGGCCGTCTTTGCCGGTCAGGAGCCACGCACGAAACCGGCCGTGATGATGTTGGCCCTCGCGTCCGTATATGCCTTCGGCATCGGTGTGATAAAGATAGATCAGCGTATTCTCAGCCGGAGTCGTACCGTCTGCTTGAAATACGGTACCGTTTATCTCGATCCGTTCACTCTTGATCTCCGGTGCCAGTTTTACATGAGACGACACATCCGCCGGAACGTCGCGAGCTCCGCACCAGCTGACTCCCGAGTCACCAATTGCGTTGGCCCGCAGCTTTTCGAGCAAAGGTGTGGCTTCGTTCTGGGCAAAGATCTCGTCGCGGCACCCGGTAAAGAATGCCAGTGTGCCGGCGGCTCCGAAAGCCGCGAGAAAGTTACGCCGGCTCGTACTTCTTAAGCTTTGTTGATCGAAAAACATCTTGTGCTTAGCCTCGAAAGATTGCGATAATGAGTGCGGCTCCCGCCGAACGGCCCCTGGTTTCCTCTTTTGGAACTTCGTTTTGATAACACCACATAGCTTAAATTTGTGACAGAAACCTCCGCACGAGCTGAAACCGGGATCATTTTCGAGACAGAGCGTCTCGCTTTTCGTCCCTTCGTTCTCGAAGATCTGCCGGAGCTGATCGAGCAGCGTTCCGATCCGGAGGTTAATAAGTATCTTGGCGGCCCTGCGAGACAAAACGAAGAAGCGCTTGCAACACGGATCCGCTTTTACATCGACTGTTACCGGCGATACGGCTTCAGTATGTGTCCGATGATCTGGAACGCCACGGGCGAGGTGATCGGGACCGCGGGGCTGCAGCCTCTTGACGGAACTGACGAGATCGAGGTCGGCTACAGCATGATCAAGGCGTATTGGAATCTCGGGATCGGGACTGAGGCTGCCCGCGGCTGGCTGGATCACGGCTTTCGTGAACAGGGCCTTGAACGCATCGTTGCTGTCGCCCAGATCGAGAACAAAGCCTCGCAGCACATTATGGAAAAGCTTGGAATGAAGTTTGAAAAGACTGAGCTCCATTACGACATCGATTGTGCTTTCTACGCTATCTCAAAAGCCGATTTCTATCGGCTGAATCCTTGGATCTCCGTCTCAGCAGATGACCCCAAACTACCCTAAGCTCGCTTTCGCGATACTTTTGACCATCTACTTTCTCTGGATAGCCGCAACTCCGATGGAAGGCAGTTTTCTTGACCTTGTCGACCTGCCGATCCACGAGACCGGCCATCTCGTCTTCCGCCCGTTCGGCGAATTTATGATGGTCGCGGGCGGGTCCATCCTGCAGGTCGTATTTCCTGCCGTCTTTGTTGGCTATTTCGTCTGGCATTTCAAACATTACTCTGCGGCCGTCACTCTATTCTGGGTCGGTCAAAGCGTAATAAACGTTTATATTTACGCTGCCGACGCAAAGGTTATGCAGCTCGTCCTCCTCGGCGGATTTACAGGGAGCGAGGGCAGCTTTCACGACTGGAACTTCATGCTCGACAGGCTCGGGCTTCTTGAGTCAACGCAGATACTTTCCGGCCTTATTCGTGCTATCGGCACGCTGACAATTATCGCAGCCGCGATTTTGTCGATATACTATTCATTCGTTCCTCCGGCCGACGATTTCGACCAATTATGACGACAGCCCTGATCACCGGCGCATCGAGCGGAATAGGAGAAGCATTCGCTCGAAGACTTGCAGCCGAGGGTTATGACCTGGTCCTGGTCGCTCGATCAGCGGATAAGCTCGAAGCTCTTTGTAATGAGCTTTCGGCAACGGCGTCTATCGAGGCTCGCTATTACGCGCTGGATCTCAGCGAGGTAGCGAGCGATGCGAAACTGTTCGCAGAGACCGAATCGCTCGGCGTCTCGGTCGACCTGTTGATCAACAACGCCGGTTTCGGGTCGATGGGCGACTTCGTTGACCTGCCGCTGGATCGCGAGCTCGAGATGATCGATCTCAATATCAGGGCGTTGGTCGCTCTCACACATCGATATTTACCGGGGATGCGTGCCCGCAGGGCCGGCACGGTCATCAACGTTTCATCGGCCGCCGGATTTCAGCCGATACCGTTCATGGCGACGTATGCGGCGACGAAGTCGTTCGTCACTGCATTTTCCGAATCGATCGCAGCGGAAAATCGCCCGTTCGGCATCCAAGTGCTCGCGTTGTGTCCGGGTTCGACGAAAACCAACTTTTGGGAAGCGTCGAACATCGACCGCGTGACCACCGCGAAAGGCCAGGAGACTCCCGAGGACGTCGTCGACACCGCGATGCGGGCGATCGGGGGAAACCGTGCGAAGGTCGTCTCAGGCTGGACAAATTACATAGCAGCTACGGCTGCAACGTTTATCCCAAACTCCCTGATAACCAAGGCTTTAGCGAAAGGCCTCCGCGGCCGTTATCAAAAAGCGAAATGAAATTTACCGTACTCGGCAGCGGTTCAACCGGAAACGCGGTACTCATCTCGACGGAACGGACCAACGTTCTGGTCGATGCGGGTCTGAGCGCCCGCGAGATCCTGCGGCGGCTGGCCGTCGTCGGCGTCGATCCTTGCGACCTCGATGCCGTATTGATCACGCATGAGCATAGCGACCACGCCGGCGGACTGCGTGTGCTGCTGCGGTCGATCAAGTGCCCGGTCTTTGTTTCCGGCGAGACGGAAGACGCTTACTACGCTACCCGCCGGGGCGTTCAGAATGGCGACAGCGAATCTGCGAAACGCCGCACCGCTCTCAAAGACCGCGTTCAGGTGATCGAATCGAGCCGTGAATTTCGAATCGGCGATATCGATTTTGAACCGTTTTGCGTCCCGCATGACGCCGTTGATAATTTTGGCTTCGTGGCAAAACGTGCCGGCGTCAGGGTCGCGACCCTGATGGATTTCGGCCATCTGACGCCGCTGATCAAAGAAAAGCTTAGAGGCTGCGACGCCATAGTCATCGAATCCAATCACAGCCGCGATATGCTGCGGGCCTGCGTTTACACCTGGGACTTGAAGCAGCGCATCGCGTCCCGTACCGGCCACCTTTCTAACGAAGACCTCGCCGATTGGCTTACTAATGAGTTTGACGGTTTTGCCCGGCATATCGTTCTCGCCCACCTTTCACAGCGGGCAAATGATCCGCATCTGGCCCGACTGACCGCCGAGACGGCCCTGAAAATGCGTCCGCCGCTCTTTGCGGTTCAAACCAAGGTGACACTCTCTTCACATCTCCAACCCACCGAATGGTTCGGTTTCTGAACCGTTCATTCAAAAAGTGCGATGTTTGTCCCAGGGTGAGCGCGTTCGCCTGGGACAGGCTGGGACAAAAATAGGCTTTTTTGCCCCTTTTTGTTCCGCTCGGCGCTCGCGCAAGCGGAACAGTGCGGAACAAACATCGGCGTTTTTGGCGTTTCGTGGTCTCCCGCATCAGTTTTCTGCCCAGAACCCTTATAAGTGCGCCAGATCGTAGCTGGCGCGCCTGGCGCATTTATCGGCGTTTTTGGCGATTTTCTTCAAAGTGTGCCAAAGATCCGGTCATTGTGCTGTCCGGGGCTGCGTTTGTGATCGCGTCCACGTTCACCTCTTTGTCTATCTCTCGCAGCCTACGCATACCAAAGACGCAAAGCCGCCGCCGCACCGGTGCAGTTGGTGTCGCATCTTGGTGCCGCTGGTGACGACATTGGTGCCGCATTCTGGTGCCGCGATATTATTGCGATCGAGTTATCAAAGATCCGGCCGGTGGATCGGTCCCGGTAGATTATTACTCTTTGAGCAGCGGATTCAGATGATGTCTTGCGCGATATGCGCGATTTGCACGATATGAAAGGTTAGAGAGGTTTCACGCAATGACGCCAAGTTCGCGAAGGTGAATGCAGAAGCCCGCGCGTGAGCAAGGGCTTAGTCTCACAGGTTAAATTGAGCGAGTCTCTGAGTGTAGGGGTAAGGACGTTGCAACGGCCTTAAGAATCGCTCGAATACTAACCACGCCCTAAAGGACGTGGCTAATTACCGACTTCGTGGGAAACACGGCTCGCCGCCTGAGGGTTTTCAGTTTTAAGTTGATAGTTCGGCGAGTTCCGGCATCGGCATTATGGAATGAAGGCAACGCGCGAGCTCTGGAGTTGATGTGTCGCTCCTACGGAGCTGGCCTGCCATCATTGGTTCCGTTCTACAAACATTCCGCTCCTACGGAGCTATTACAAGAGCCTTCATTTTAGGCGACACGCAAATCGAGCAATGGAGTCACGGAATGTGGGGTGGAGGTAACCGGGCTTTTAAGCCCTTGCTTACGCGCGGGCTTCTGCATTTGTTGTGTCGCTCCTACGGAGATGGCCTGCCATCATTGGCTCCGTTATACAAACATTCCGCTCCTACGGAGCTCAGGAATGCAATGAAGTTCTGACACACTCTGCATTCGACGGACCGTCTTCCGCCGGAGTTAAGGATCCACAGGAAGGTCCCCAGAGGTTCGGAACTAATGCCTGATCAAGTTGTAACCAATAGCTGTTATGAAATGCAGAGCCGGTTACCTCATTGCGTTGATCTTTTCGAGCAGTGGTGCGGCGTATTGTGAATTTAGCCGTTGGAGCTCGCGGTGTGCGTTTACGGCGGCGGTGCGGTTCTCTTGGGCGACGTAGATCTGGCCGAGGTAATAATGTGCTACGGCCTGGTCGCGGTTTAGCGAGATCGCACGGTTCAGTGTGGTCATTGCCTCGGCGGTGCGGCCGAGCTGCCAGTATGAGTAGCCCAGCTCCTGGTGATAATGGGCTTGCGACGCGTCGGTCCCGATCAAGCGAAATAGAACGTTCGCGGCTTCCTGATACTGCCGGAAATGATTATAAGCCCAACCGGAGCGGTAAAGTGCCGTTTTGTTATACGGGCTGATCTCAAGGCCTTTTGTGTAATTAAAAAGCGCGAGCTGATAATTCTTGGTCAGGTCAAAATAGACGTCTCCGAGCCCAAACAGCGAGACCGCATGGTCGGGTTTCAAACGGACGGCGTTCTGATATGCGGCGATGGCGGCGTCGCTTTTCCCGAGCTTGTACTGAGCGTAGCCTGCCTCTGAATAAGCTTGATAATAGTCCGACTTCATCTTTACCGCCGCGTCGGCCCACCGAACGGCCTCTGCGTAATTTCCGAGCTCGTTATGTCCGTACGCAATATTGTGCGCCGCGATGTGGTTTTCACCACCGTACCGAAGACCCTGCTGATACGCAGTGATCGAATCACGATAATTCTTGGTGCCGTAGTGGTAGACATCGCCGAGGCCTAGATACGCTCCGGAGTTCTTTGGATCAAGCGAGATCGCGCGGTTGAATGATGCTATCGCATCCTGATTAAGGTTCAGCTTTCGCTGAGAAAAACCGAGCTCTTCCCAGGCCTCGGAATTGTCCGGCTTGTTCGCAGTTGCCTGCTTGAGCATTGCTGCGGCTTCCTGATATCGCTGCAGATCGTTATAAAGAGCGCCGAGCTCGTAGGTAGAGATCGGGGAACGCGGATTTAGCGAGACAGCGCGTTTTAAGGCCGTGATCGCAAGATCGTTTTGCCGCAGCCGGCGATGCGCGTAGCCTAGCTCGAGGTGCGTAGCAGCAGAAGTCGGCTCTAATTGAGCGGCACGCTTCAGCGCAACGAGTGCCTTTTCGTATTCCTCAAATTCGTTGTAGATCCAACCGATGCGGTAAAAGGAACGGAAAAGCGGCTTGATCTTGACCGCACCTTCGTATGCCGCAAGAGCGCTGTCGTGGTCGTCGGCGTCGAAGAATTTGTCAGCCTCGGCCTGCATCTGCTCGGCCGTTTTCGATGCCGGAGCCGTGCGTTTTGGCGCGGTCCGCCGCACTGTAGGCCTCGATGCCCGCCGCACTCGCGTTTCGGCCTTAGCGGCCGGAGCAGGCTCGGCGCGTCCGCCGCCGCCGATCTGGGCATCGGCGTCGTAGGTTACGAGAAGCGAAATCGCAAGAGCGAGAAAGAGCAGTGCGTGGCGCATTTGTCGACAGATGGGCATAAGAAACCTCCGCTTAGTTCTGAACGAACGGCGATCGAGATTTTGCATTCAGGCGGCTCTAGCGTGTCGGCCGCGGATAAACCACAGGGCTTTTGTGGCCGGACCTATCGACTGCACGAACCCCGAAAAAGTAATTGTCCTTCGACATGTTTCGCATAACGAAATTGGTCACGTTCCCGACGTTCTGCGAATTGGTCCAGACGGGCGAAATAGTGTCGCGCCAGACGATCTCATATGAGGCGACGTCAGCTTCGGCCGCAGCGTCCCATTTTAGCTCCGTATCGTTACCGAGGCGGCCTGTAACGATGCCGACGTTCTTAGGCTTCGCCGGCCCCATCGCAAGGCGAGCAAGGGCGGCCGAGTTGACCTTCACGACACTGGCGACGTAGCCGAAATCGACGAGATCGGGAGTGTCGCCGTAAAACTGGCCGTTCTCGGTACGAACGTTCTGATGCTGATGATTATAGTCTTCGTTCGGCTCGGTGAACCGAACGGCGGCGTAGCCATTTTCGAGGAACGGAATGTGGTCGCCGCCGCGGCCGTAGCGGTCGCGTCGATAGATCATCATCACACGGAATTTCGGCGTGTAGATCTCAGCGGTCTCACGCACGAAGCGGCCGAGCTGGCGGGCGGGGGAATCGTTCTCACCGCCGACGCTTCGCCGCGTGTTGGCCTGCTGTTCGGTCTCATTTGACGGAACGCCCTCTGCGAATACACGGACGCTTTGGCGGTCCGGCGAATTCTTATGCGTGGTCACACCGCCGACGATGTCGTTGGTAAACATCGCCTCGATATTCATTTTTTTCGCTGCTGCCTGCTCAGCGAAATAGCGTGCCCCGAGCAAGCCCTGCTCTTCGCCGGCGACCGCCATGAAGATTATGGTCGCGTCGAATTTTCGTTTCGACATTATGCGTGCCATTTCGACGACCGCAGCCGTGCCCGATGCGTCATCATTAGCTCCGGGAGCATCGCACTTGCCATCGGTCGGCGACGAGCACATCGAATCGTAATGGCCTGAGACCACATAAATGCGGTCAGGGTCGGTCGTCCCGCGAAGCGTTGCGACGACGTTGGTAAGAACTGTGGGCTCGGGAATACGGGCTGCTTTCGGCTGCGTAAAACTCTGCTTTTCGACCGTGAGGCAATTGCCGCACGCCGCACTGATCTTTTCGAACTCGGCAAACAGCCAGTCACGGGCAGCCCCGATACCGCGAGTCGGGTTGTCCTGTTCGGAAAGTGTATTCCGCGTGCCGAACGACGCCAGCTTTCGAATGTCAGCCTCGATACGCGACGCGGACGCCTCGGCGATCATCTTGGCGATCGCAGGATCCGGTTTCGGCTGCTGTTGGGCCGTAACGGCTAGGGCAAATAAGAGGACGGCAAAAAAGATCGATAAGGTTCGTTTCTGATCGAGCATAAGTTTTACTGAGTTTTGTGTGACGGGTCTGAGAGACAGCATACCACAGCCCTGATCTACCGCGACAGGATGTTAAACGCACGGAGCTTGTCGCCGTCGGCAGAATAAAGCAGACCCGCGGCCTCATCGGTCACAAACTGCGGATCGGGATCAGATTCAAGTATGAACCGGGAATCGCGGCCGGTATTCAGATCGACGCCGACCAGACCCTTGCGATCGAACGGCTTCGGCAGATCCGTGTAAAAGTACATATGGCTGCCGCGAAGTTCGGCTACGCGTTTTCGCCGCAGCAGGTAATCAGACAATCGATCGGCGTAGCGAGCCGGGTCAAGGCGGTCGAGCACGCTTTCCTGGACCTCAGCCCGTGAGGGCACGAGCCGCGATGCGATACCGCCCGCGAGCCGCGAACGAATGCCCGCCGGCGTTATGACCTGAAATCCCGCAAGACCGCGGATCGCTGCCGGTGTTCTCGCAAATGATCCGAAGGAGTAGATCGACCGTGTCGCGTAATTTCGTGCCGTGTTGCTGGCGAGCGTGGTGAGATCGAAAGAACCGAACCGCGACCGAAGTCCGGACCAGCGAAAGGAATTTAACGTACTCGCCACGTTCAGTCCGCCCCGTGCGAGGCCGATCGCCGAGGTCGCGAGCCCACCGTATCGGAAATATAAAGCGGTCGCACGCAACGCGATACCCGCGACAATGCGGAGCACGCCGCGCGACGGAGCCTTATGCCGAATTCGCCACAACTCACGGCCGTCATCAGCGCTTCCTGCCATTGCCAATGACGCCGTTTGGTAAAGAGAACCAGCGGCTTCTGAGCGAGCGGTCGTCGGATCAACACCAAACGCCGCGATCTCGTCACGGCCGCCGACCACCGCCTCGCCGCGAGCGTTGACGATTATGAACTGGGCCCGATCGACATCGTGCGACCATTTCGTCCGCAGCTTTCCCGTTGCGGCGTCGATGTTGTAAACGTCGTCGCTGTCAGCGATCAAGATCGTGCTGATATCGGAGAAAACGAAGTTAGTCAGGCCTTTGTCCGCACCTTTATATCGCCATTTTGTTTTGCCTGTTTCGGTGTCGATCGCCGAGACTCCGTACGGCCCTTTCGAGACGATCTCGCCGTCCTTCAGCCGAGTAAATTGACCGCCTGTTCGCACAAAAAGCGTGCTGCCGAGTACGGCCATCTCGGCGGAAATTCCAAGGTCGTTCGCCTTCCACAGCACGCTGCCGGTCCGGCGGTCGACCGCGCGGATCTGGCCGCGTCCTGAGATGTACACGTTACGGTCGTCGAATACGGGATCGGCTTCGGTAAGAGCGAGCCCGCTTTCATTTACCCTGAATCTGTTGCGCTCCTTTTCCTGGCCGGTTGCTGCGTCGTAGCTGGTGGCTCCCTCGTAGAACAGGAAAAGGCGGCCGTCGAGGATCATCGGCGCACGGTAATTGTCGAGCGTGTACGCGATCTCGCCGAGGTCCTCGCCAAAGCGTGCGGGCATCATATCGACATCGCTATCGAGCGAGCGTTTCCATAATTCTTCGCCGCTCGAGAGCCGGAGCATGTGGACGATCGGCGTGCGTTTGAACTCGCGGCCCGCGTCGGCACGCGGGTCTTTGACGAGAACTACGGCGAGAAGGTCGCTGTTAGGGTCTATAGCGAGCTGCATCACGTCGCCCTTGACCTTATCGCTCTGCCAGATCGCCGCACCTGAGACGAGATCGACCGCCTCAAGGCGCGACTTACTGCCGAGATCGCGGGAAATGAGGATGAGGTCGGTGTCAGGGATCGGGGTGATCGCGGTCTCATTGATGCGGCCCGTTGAACGGCGCCAGATGCGTTCGCCTGTTTGGCCATCGACAGCGTATAGGTTGCGTTCGGTGCCTGCGAGCAGAATCCCAAAATCGGTTGTCTGGTAGAACCGGAGCTTCGAGTCAAGATCCGCCTGCCACGCGGGCTGGGCGATCAACGCCGCAGTTAGCAAAAGAATGAACACCGTCGACGCAATTAAACGCATGAGACGATATTACTACTTAGGCCGGGCTCGGGGAATGTTTTTCGGGACAAGTCGGCTAGTTGCCACCTCGTCCGCGGCCGCGGCCTCGTCCGCTGTCGACGCCCTCATTTTCTTTGTCGGCCTCGTTTTTCGTATCAAACGCTGTGACGCCGCCGTGAAATTCCGGATGGCGAATGACGCCGCCGAGTCGGCCCGTGTAGCCGAGTAGTGCGGCAGCAGCGATACCAAGCGCGAGGACGGCGATCGAGAGCCAAGCAGGCACCGTGCGATCTTGCGTTTCAACGGTTCCCCGACGCTGCAGGGCCGCAAAGCCTCCGTACCTGATCAACGCGAAGAGCGACACAGCCGCGGCGATGAGCACCGTGATAAGAGGGAACTTCGCGAACTCTTCGTGCTCCTCGATCGCGTCATGTGAGACGCCGGGAAGCTCTTCGATAAAGTCCTCGCCGCCTTGGCCCAAAAGGAACACGGCGATCGTCGCAAGTCCCAGAAAAATAAACACCAGAAAGGCGAGGTGTTTCAGTGTGTCGTTCTTAAGCCAAATTCCGAAGAGAAGAATGACGATACCGAAGGGCACGCCGATGATAGGAATGTGATTTGTGACGAGATGAAGATAGGCGATCTCCATGAGGTTACCTCCGGGGCGCTTAACGTCGTGATCGGGATTCGACCTTTATTATTTCACCGCTCTCAGCATCAACGTACACCTCAAAGGTCTCCCCACGCGAGTCGCGAATGTAAAACTCGTATATCCACCGGCCGTCCTTACGCTCGTACTCCTGCTTGGTCACCGTTCCGTTAACCCGCTCGAGAGCGATCGTACGGGCGGCAGCCATTGAGATGCGCGAATCCGTCCTGTTATCGTTCGTGTTGGATCGATTGCGATTCGAGTTGGAATTTGAATTAGAGCGGTTGGCGTTCGAGTCGTCATCGCGATCCCGATCGCGGTCACGTCCGCGCCGGCCACGGCGTTTATTGTCGTTCGTCTGTGATCGATCGACGGAAAGATCTCCGGATGCAGCTGCGGCGCGTGAATTGGCGTAAAAGAATCCCGCGGTGACGAGGAGTACGACTAATAGTTGTGTAATGTGCTTCATCAAAATTTCTCCTTTAGTTCCACAGTGAAGCAGCTTGCCGAAAAAAGACGTCAGACGAATTTTTTTGCGATGGCGATGCCGGCTGCGAGTCCACAAAAGCCGGTTATAACGCTACCCAGCAAATAGAGCAGTGCCAGGCTTCCGTGACCCTCTTTGAAAAGGCCGTAGATCTCAAATTCGAACGTCGAGAACGTGGTAAAGGCCCCCAGAAAACCGACGATCACACCCATCCGAACTGCCTCGGGTGGGTCGAATTTGTCCGAAAGCAGAATTACCAGAAGGCCGATCAGAAATGACCCGGTGACGTTAATAATGAATGTTGGAAACGGGAATCGGTCGAATAGCCGAGCGGCAGGCGAGATATTTACCAGATAGCGAGCGATGGAACCGGCGGCACCGCCTATCCCGATCCAGAAAATGGGCGACAGGTGATTCATAAGGCTAGACCCTGACCGTGCAATCGTGCAATTATTTTATTTCACCAAAAGCAGGCTAAGTTTCCAATGGCTGAAAGTATAGCATTCACAGCGGCGGCCGACCGTCAGCAGATCTATTCCGAACTTCTCCCGCAGATCGAGGCGTTAGTGGCCGACGAGCCCGATCTGATCGCGAATCTTGCGAATGTCGCGGCTGTTTTGAAAGAAGCGTTTGGGTTTTTTTGGGTTGGATTCTATCTCGTGAAGGACGGCCAGTTGGTGCTGGGGCCGTTCCAGGGCCCGCTTGCGTGCACACGGATCGACTTTGGCTCCGGTGTCTGCGGCCATGCGTACACTACGGCGGCAACCGTGGTCGTCCCGGATGTCGATGCATTTCCCGGTCACATCGCATGCAGTTCGGCTGCCAGATCTGAGATAGTCGTTCCGGTATTCGATGTAAATGGGCGCGTCGCTGCGGTCCTGGATGTCGATAGCGACAAGCTTGCAGACTTTGACGACAAGGATGCCGAGGGCCTCGGATCGATCGCAAAGACCCTAGTCCGCAGCTTTGCAGTTTCGGCGTAAACCTCTACTACTTTCAACGCTGAATAGTTACAATTTACCGAATCGGGTAGAATTATCGTTCGGGTTTCGCCCTATTCCGGGCCGTGAGTGCCGGCCTGCGAGCCAAAATCTATGACACCTATTGAACACCCATTGTGGGTTTGGCTGCTATTTTTCGGCGTCGTTCTGGCTGCCCTGTTCGTCGATATCGGGATAGTGAACCGGCATGCTCACGTGCCGACCCGAAAGGAAACGTTCGGCTGGGCAGTCGTGTGGGTCTCGCTCGCACTGGGCTTTAACGTATTTCTCTACTTTCAGGTCGGGAACTATTACGGCGACTGGGCCCTTGCGGCGGCACAGGCCAAGCTCTTCTTTACCGGCTATCTGATCGAACTCTCGCTATCGGTAGACAATCTCTTTGTTTTCCTGTTGATCTTCGGCTATTTTCGCGTTCCGAAAGAGTTCCAGCACCGGGTTCTTTTCTGGGGGATCATGGGTGCGCTCGTGATGCGAATGATAATGATCTTCGCAGGCGCGGAACTTGTCGAGCGCTTTCATTGGATAATCTACGTTTTCGGCGCGTTTCTCCTTTATACAGGGCTTAAGATGCTCAAGGAAGAAGAGGAAGGCTTCGACCCGACAGAAAGTGCGATCGTACGGCTATCGACGCGGTATATCAGGATCACAAAGGAATATCACGGCGACAAATTCTTCATTCGCCAAAACGGTGTACGGACCGGAACTTTGCTGCTGCTGGTCCTGATCGTGGTTGAATTTACCGATCTGATATTTGCCGTCGACTCGATCCCGGCGATATTCGGTATCACCACGGATCGTTTTATCGTATACACCTCCAACATATTCGCGATCCTCGGCCTCAGGACATTCTTCTTTCTGCTTGCCGATGTGGCTGACCGTTTTCACTATCTGAAGGTCGGATTGGCGTTCATCTTGTCGTTCATCGGCGTAAAAATGCTCTTGCCGTTAATTGCCGAAGGGCTGATAATGGTAATAGGCCACGGAAGCGGGTCTGCCTTTGGAAACTTCCTTGAGCGGTTCCTCGCACACGAGTTCAAGGAAGAGGTCATCAACATATCGCTTGGGGTGGTCGTGCTCGCCATTGTCATCTCGATCATCGCTTCGCTGATGTTTCCCCCGAAACACCCGAAACCAGAGAGTCCGCAGACCGATGCGGAATAGCCCTAGTTCGGCCGGTTAATGGAGAACAAATATAGAAAATTTTACCTGGACTGGTGGCGAATACGGCGCAGCACCGTATATTCACTGATCGCAGGTGTTGTTCTTTTGATCGGCACATCTGCGGCGATCTGGTGGGGACTGCAATACAACTGGTTCGTGGTCGCGCCGGGTGCGACAGACACGCCGAAGAATGCAGCCCGTATCGTGTCGTTCGAGGGCGATGTCCGCATCATCCGAGCAGCGACTCGCGAGACACTTGTGATAACCAAGGAAACCTTCGTCGCAGCCGGAGATACCATCCAAACACAGGCGGACGGGCGGGCGACAGTGCAGATGATCGACGGATCGATCTATTCGGTGCGGCCGAACAGTACCGTGGTGATCCGCGATAACTCATCGCTGTTCGGCGGCAACAATGTCCGGGTCGCCTTAGATGACGGGCAGATCAACGTCCGTACCGAGGATCAGCCCGAAAACACCCAGAACATCGTCGAGATGATGGATTCTGAGACGAGGCTGCGCTCACAGACCGATGCCAGCTTTAACGCAGACCAGCAGTCGAACGGTGGTGAGATACGCATCAGCCGCGGCAGCGTGGAGACTACCGTCGGCGGCGAGACAGCGACAATTAATTCGGACCAGTTCGCAAGCGTCAACAATGGCCGGCTTGGGCCTACAGAACAACTTTTGCGGCCGCCGAAATTGGCCGCGCCTGCCGCCGGCTCACAGATCACAGATACGACCGGGAACGGTGTCGGAGTCACGTTCAATTGGCAGGACGACGGCGGGGGGCCGATAAGCTCATACTACATACAGGTCACGCGGTCGCCATCGTTCAGCTCAGATGGAATGCTTGCTGACCGCTCGAACCTAACGACACGCGAATTCCGGCTCGCCGGCCTGACACCGGGTAACTATTACTGGAGGCTCAAGGCGACGGCGAAGTCGGGCCAGACGAGCGACTGGAGCGAGCCCGGACGTTTCAGCGTAGTCCGCCGCGAAGCGAGCATGGCTGTAGATGCGACCGACTGGAATGTCGAACGCGTCGGCGGCAATGTTTATATGATCTCCGCCAAGACCAGGCCTGGTCTGCTCGTAAGGTCGCTCGGCCGTGAGGTTTTTGCGGCGGGTGACGGTTCGTTCCGCCTTCAGATCTCGACACCGCTTTCAGAGGTCGCGGTCGAGATGAGTGACGATCGCGGGAACCGCGGCGGCTTTGTCGTGTCGTTAAGGAACGGGCGTGTTTTGCGTCGTTACTAGGGACGATGGGCACACATCATTCGCATAGCCACGAACGAAGATCCGTCGGAAGCCTTTTCCGATTAAAGCTCGCGCTCGGGCTTACGTTCGTGTACATGCTGGTCGAAGCGATCGGCGGGTGGCTTGCGAATTCGCTGGCACTGCTCGCAGATGCGGGCCACATGTTAACGGACGTTGCGGCTCTCGCGTTGACGCTCGCAGCGATCTGGTTCGCCTCACGACCGGCTACACGAAAGAAGACCTACGGGTACTATAGGACTGAGATACTCGCCGCTTTCATAAACGGGATCGCTCTTGTTCTGCTCTCGGTCTGGATCATCGTCGAGGCGGTCGAACGCTGGCAGTCGCCGGAACGGGTGGCCGGCGATCAAATGACGCTGATCGCCGTCGGCGGTCTGGTCGTAAATATCATCGCAGCGTATCTGCTGCACTCCGACCACAAGCACGATCTGAACATGCGCGGCGCATGGCTTCATGTCATGGGAGACATGCTTGGCTCGGTGGCCGCTATCGCCGCCGGCCTGTTGATCATCGGTTTCGGATGGTATTGGGCAGACCCGGTATGCAGCATTTTCATCAGTGTCGTCATCATCGTCAGTGCCTGGCGGCTGATAATGGAATCGGTCAATGTGCTGCTGGAAGGTACGCCCAAGCATATCGACCTTGCGGCCGTTGAAAAGGCAATACTCGGGACGGAAGGTGTCGCCGGCATTCACGATCTTCATGTCTGGACGATCTCGTCAGGAATTGACGCTCTTTCGGCACACATAACGCATGGCGATGCGATCGCGCATTCCGATCTGCTCGTAGCAGTGCGGGAGCGGCTTCACGCGGATTTCGGCATCGACCATCTGACCATACAAATGGAGACGCTCGACGAGGAAGCGGAAGCACTATACGTATGCGAAACCGGAACGAGATGCTTTGAACCCGCGGCCGTCGCAAATTCCGTGAACAATTAGAATGGCGAGCATTGATCTCAGATCTGGTTCAGGTTCGCTGTCGTTAGACTTCGATCCGGAAAAGTTTGATGTACTGGAAGGTGCGTCGGACCAAAGACCTTTGTCCGATATCGAGATCGGTGAACGCCTCGATGCGCCTTACGGTTCAGAGAGCCTGGAAGATCTGGTAGAGGCCGACCAGACCGTGCTTTTCGTAGTGCCGGACGCAACTCGCAACGGTGCGGCCGGGCAGATCGTAAATCTACTCGTCCGCCGCCTGATAGCGAACGGAACCCTGCCGCACCAGATGGCTGCGATCTTTGCGACCGGGATACACCGGCCCGTGACGGCGGAAGAGAAGCAGACGATCCTCACGCCATTCCTGGCACAGCGACTAAAAACTCTTGACCACTCGCCGCGTGACCTGGTGCGGATCGCTCGTTTTGGTGAAACGGCGAGCGGTATCCCGATCGAGCTGAACAGCGTATTGAATGACTTTGATCATGTGATAACGGTCGGAAGTGTTACGTTTCACTATTTTGCGGGTTTTACAGGCGGCCGAAAGCTCATCTGTCCGGGGCTCGCTTCATCGCGAACGATCGCGGCAACGCACAAGCTCGCTTTTGACTGCGAAACTATGGATCGGCAGGCAGGTGTCGGCCCCGGCCTATTGGAAGGAAATGCGGTCAACGAAGCTTTTGTTGAAGCTGCATCCACCGTCAAAAGCGTTTTTAACGTCAGCACGATCGTCAATGACCGGGGCGAGGCAACAGACGTTTTCTGCGGTGATCTGGAGCGTTCTCATCGGGCCGCGTGTGAAGCATATGCAAGCAAACACACGATCACCGTCACGGAAAAGCGGCCGTTCGTATTGGTAAGCTGCGGCGGTTCGCCGTATGACATCAACCTGATCCAAGCTCACAAGGCGCTCGACGCAGCCGCAGCGTCGTGCTCGCCGGGCGGAACCATCATATGGATCGCTGAGTGTGCCGACGGTCTGGGTAGAACTGATCTGTTGGAGTGGTTTCGGGTGGGCTCGAGCGGCGACATCGCCCGCAAGCTGTGTGAGAAGTATCAGGTGAACGGGCAGACCGCATGGAGCCTAAAGACGAAGGCGGAGAGCTTTGCCGTCAAAATGGTTACATCGCTCTCTAGCGAGGATACGGACACCATCGGCCTTACGAAGATGGCGGCGGAAGAAATGAACAAAGCCGCAGCTGATGCAAGCTCCGGCTTTATAATCCCTTTCGGTAGTAAAATTCTGGTTAAGGTCAGCTAACGGAAACGGGTTCGAAGGTGCGCGCCATAATGTCAGTCTGGTTCCGAATGGAGCGAAGCTTGTCGCGAAATCCCGTGAATCGCAATACATAAACAGCGTCGCCCGATCGCAGGAAATAAAACCTTCCTGCCATTGGCCTGCCCGCCTTCACATACTCGTAATTGAAAACCGCACCTGCCAGTTTACCGGCAAAATTCTCATCCTTGCCCGCGACATACCCAGGATTGAACTGCAGCTTGATCTCTTCCTCACGGATAACATCGGCTAACGCCGTCCGTGCCGGCGAGCTCAATTTCCGGATCTCGAGATGGCCGTCGTTCCTATCGACGAAGACCATTTCTGCATTGCGATTCGTAGCTGACGGTTTAACCGTCAATTTCCATTTCGCGTCAGGGATTTCGAATTTATAGTCCGCATTCGGGTCACTGAATGTCGTGGTCTGGGCTGAAACAGCCATTACAGACGCAAAAATAGCGAGGAAAGCAGATATGATCTTTGAGCTATTCATAATATTGTTTGGCCGTCTCATTAATCTTACACGCGACGGAGCGATAGGCGAAACACTTTATGGGATGAATAATCGGCGGATAATGTTGTATCTCGGCGGATGAGCCCAACTATTTGCGCGTAAGTCCAGTCGAGGTTTATTAGACAAAATCCGGCTCTCACGCATCTAAAATACCGGAAAATTAGTATTTCGATAGTTCTTGAGCGTAATTGTTATGGGATCAAAATTAAGCTATGTTCGGTCGGTTACGGCGTTAATGCTGGCGATGTATCTTGCTTTGCCCACGGGCTTACTTGCTGTGCCTTCAGCGGTCGAAAAGCAGCTGACCGAGGAACAAAAGATCATCCATGTGCTGAATCGGCTTGGCTTTGGTGCTAGACCCGGCGACGTAGCCAGGGTGAAACAGATCGGCATCGAAAAATATATCGAACAGCAGCTGGCACCGGAATCGATCGACGACAGCCGCGCTGAAGCAAAAACAAGGCATCTCGAGATCTTCAAAATGCCGACTTCTGAGATCTTTGCGAAATATCCGAATCCGGGCGCCCTGCTAAGGCAGCTCGACGGGCCTGCCCGTGGCCAAATGCCGCAGTCGGCCGAGCCCGCGATGACCGAAACGCAACAACGCGAACGCCGGGCAAGGCTGCAAGCACTATATAAGGAATACGATCTAAGGCCCGCCGGACAGCTGGTGCCGCAGATTGTCAGCAATCGCGTGATCCGTGCAGTCTATTCAGAACGGCAGCTGCAGGAAGTGATGGTCGATTTCTGGCAAAACCATTTCAACGTGTTCGCCGGAAAAGCGGCGGTCCGTTGGTATATCCCAAGCTACGAGCGAGATGTGCTTCGGAAGAATGCCCTGGGCAGTTTTCGCGACCTGCTCCGTGAGACGGCCAAGCATCCGGCAATGCTTTTCTATTTGGACAATTTCCAATCGGTGTCCCCGAATCTCCAGGCCGCGCCGAATACAAGAAGGGGAGGCCCTTTGCAGCGTGCGATTCGCGAAGGGCGCCTTACCCCGAGAATGCGAGAACAACTGAAACGGCGGCAAGGACTGACGGATGCCGAGATCGACCAGCGGTTGGAACGAGCCCGGGCAAACCAGCAGCAAGCCGGCCAGCGAATGCGTCGGGGTATCAACGAAAACTATGCCCGTGAGCTGTTGGAGCTTCATACGATGGGCGTCGAGAGTGGTTATACGCAGAAGGATATCGTTGAGATAGCGAGAGCATTCACGGGATGGACGATCGCGGATCCACGAGGCTACCGTCTCGCCGCGGCCGGCAAGATCGAAGGGAATGAGAATCGGCGGCTTGCGCGGCTGGAGCGTATAGCGGGTGTTCCGGAGACGGCCGAGAGCGGTGAGTTCTATTTCAATGAACGGTGGCATGACAAGGGCGAAAAGATCGTTCTTGGCAAGAAAGTGACCGCGGGCGGCATGGAAGACGGACTACAGGTTCTGGACATTTTGGCCGACCACCCTGCGACAGCAAAATTCATTGCCCGAAAACTCGCGGTTAAGTTTGTAAATGACGATCCGAGCGAAGAGTTGGTAACGCGTGTCGCGGCAGCTTTTACTCGATCGAAGGGTGATATCCGAGCAACACTACGAGCGATCTTTACCGATAAGGAATTTTTCTCGCCGGCGAATTACAGAGCGAAGATCAAAACTCCTTTCGAGCTTGCGGTTAGTTCGATCCGGGCTCTCGGCGGCGAAACGAATGCCGCCCCGCAGCTGATGCAGGCGCTTCGCGGGCTCGGCGAAACACCGTATGGCTATCAGGCTCCGACCGGCTATCCGGACACTGCGGAGGACTGGGTCAACACGGGTGCGTTGCTGAACCGAATGAATTTTGCGGTCGCAGTATCGAGCAATCGAATGCGTGGAACTCGCGTCGATCTCAGCGGTTTTCGCCGGGCAGATCAAAAGGAGGTTTTAGAGCAGGCGATCGCGGTCATTCTCAACAATGAGGTCTCTGACGCCACCCGGCGATCGCTTGCCGCGCGAATGGACCAACCGCTGCCGGACGGAAATATCGCTGATGATGCTGAAGACGACGCCGATATGACGGATAGCGGTGTTGAACCCGGCCGCAGGCAGGTGAGGCGTGCAAACCTTTTGCCGCCGAGCGGTGATCCGGCTGTATTTAAGGTCGTAAGTCTTATCCTCGGTTCACCCGAGTTTCAACGGCAGTGATCTAAGCGGAGATGACTTTGTTGTAGATCTCGACCAGGCGGGCCATGTGGGCCTCGATGCTGAAATTCTCGATGGCGTGAGCCTTAGCGGCGGCCGCGAGTTCGCTGCGGCGATTTGTATCGCGAGCGAGTTCGATCATCAGATCGCCGAGGCGTTGATGATCGCCGACGGGGAAAACCGCTGCCAACTTGCCGTTATCGGTAGCTTCCATTAGCGGTCCTATATCGGAATGAATGATCGGTACGCCGGCGAGCATCGCTTCTGTCACCGCCACAGGAAGACCTTCGTGCAGCGACGAAAATACAAAGATATCGAGATCCGCTAGTATATCCGGCACGTCAGACCTTGCTCCTACGAAATGAACGCGGTCGTCGATGCCATTATCGATGCATATCTGCAGGCATTCAGCCATCTTATCCTCGGCACCGGGTTCTATGCCGCCCGCGAAAACGAACTGCAGCTCTGGAATATTAGCCATCACTCGAGGCAGTGCCCGGCAGATGGTCAGCTGATCTTTGCGTGGGTCTCGATAGAAATTCGCGACCATTCCGAGCAGCAGATGTTCCGCAGGAATGCTGAGCTCTTTCCTGATCGACCGGCCGGCCGGAGCCAACCGGTTCGGATCAGCACCGTTATAAAGAACTTTGAAGTCCGCGGTATTTAGCCCGTCAACGGCGGCCAACCACTCGCTCAAAGAGTTGCTAACTGAAAGATTTGCGTGAAACCTTGGGATCAGATACTTGAGCGTCAGCCGATTCTTTCTGTCCGGTACGAAGCCCTGAAAGCTCATCACACGCTTCACGTGCCGCAATCCTCTTGAGGCAAGGTAGAGGTGCAGGCCGTCGACCGCCTGATAACCATGTACAATTTCGATCTTATTTTCCTTGATGATCCTGCGTAGATTAGAGATCAGATATAGATCGAGGGGAAACTTTCGATCGAGGCGGATAAAGTCGACGCCGGATGTGCGGAAATCAGTTTCGAGATGTCCTCCGCGAGCGGTCGCAAAGGTCATCTCGATCCCGAAACGCTCCGCATTTCGACAGACATCCAACGCCTGCATCTCCGCACCGCCGCGGCCGACCGAATCGAGAAAGTACAACACTCGCATATTTAAGCGTCAAGAGGCGGTTGAGTTAAATTATCGCTCGCAATTAGAATCGTTACCATGCCGGATATTTCCGTCGCTGTTCCTTCATACAATCACGCCGCATTTGTTGGAAAGACGCTGCGGTCGATCTTCGCCCAGACGCTGGCCCCGAGGAAACTGATTGTAATTGACGATGGTTCAAATGACGAATCTGCGGCTGTGATCGAACGGGAGCTGAATAATTGTCCGTTCCCATTCGAATTCATCGCCCGTGAAAACAAAGGGCTTTCAGCGACCCTCAACGAGGCGTTTGCTTTAGCCGAGGGCGACTATTTCGCGTATCTCGGTTCCGACGATCTGTGGCTTCCTGAGTTCTTAGCAGAACAGGTGTCGCTGCTTGAAGCCCGGCCGCAAGCTGTGCTCGCGTTCGCACACGCGTACGTCATCGACGAGAGCGACAACATCATCGACACGACGGATAACTGGTCGAACTTTCCTGACGGCGATCTCAGGGAAACGCTGCTGCAGGGCGAGATCTTTCCGAGTCCGGGCGTGCTTTATCGGCGTTCCGCGATCGAAGGGCTCAGCTGGAACACCGATTCGATTCTCGAGGATTATGAACTATACTTGAGGCTCTCGGCGAAGGGTGATTTTGCCCGAAATAGCGAACGTTTGTGTGCGTGGCGGCTGCATAGTAGCAACACGAGCGGCGATTTCCCAAAAATGCTGAACGAGCACTTGCGGGCCCAGGACGCTGCGATCGAAGAGCTCGGGCTAACCCGTGACGAGCTTGATATATATCAAAGCCGGCTTAAGTTCAAAGGCGTGGCTGATTGCGTTCGCGGCGGCCGAACGCGTGAGGCGCGTGGGCTATTCTTTGGCAATTTGTCGGGTGCCAGATCGTTCGGGCATCTTGCAGCGACCGCCTTACGCATGATGACACCGCAGCCGGTCGTTCAATGGGTTCGCTCACGAAAACGGGAGAAGAACATCCGCCGATTTGGAAAGCTTTGCATCGAAAAAGTGAATGACGCAACCTGAGATCACGATAATCAAGCCCGCCGCGTCGCGATTCGGTTTCGATGCCGCGTATCTAAAAGACATTTGGGCGCACCGCGAGCTGCTGTTCTTTCTTACCTGGCGCGACATAAAGGTACGCTACAAGCAGACGGCGATCGGGATCCTGTGGGCCGTACTGCAGCCGGCACTCACTACCATTGTCTTCACGATATTGTTCGGGATCTTCGCAAGATTCGATACGGCCGAGATACCTTATCCGCTCTTTGCATTGAGCGGCCTCGCGATCTGGCTTTTCGTGCACACGTCGATCTCAATGGCGAGTACGAGCTTTGTGAATAACACCAACATGGTCACAAAGGTCTATTTCCCGCGGCTGATAGTGCCGGTGTCAGCGACGCTCGCCAGCATGCTCGATCTCGTGTTCTCTTTCGCGATGCTGCTGCTGCTGATGTTATGGTTCAGCACCTCCGTCTCGCTCTCGGTCATCTTCGCACCGATCTTTCTCGTTACGGCGGTGATACTTGCGGTGGCTGTGGGCACGTTGTTCTCAGCTCTCAACGTGCGGTTTCGCGATGTGAAATTTGCCCTGCCTTTTCTGCTGCAGGTGTGGATGATCGCGTCGCCGATCTTCTATCCTTCGACGATCGTACCGGAACGCTGGCGATGGGTCTTCGCTCTCAACCCGCTGACAGGGATCATCGAAGGATTTCGCAGCTCGGTCTTTGGAAGCGCGTTTGACATCACGTTGATCGCAACGTCGATGGCGTCACTTGCGGTAATTGTTATCGGCTCACTCTTCATTTTCACAACGCTCGAGGACGACTTCGCGGACGTGATCTAGTCGGCAGCTTTAACGTGATAAAGGTCGAGAATCTCTCAAAAATATACTATCGCGGGGCGAATGTCGCTTACTCTGCACGCGAATATTTCACCGGCCTCGTCCGCCGTCCGCGCAGCCGTGCTTCGGAAGAGCTATGGGCTCTGAAGGATGTCAGCTTCGAAGCTCCTGAGGGTGAGACACTTGGCATCATTGGTAACAACGGTGCAGGGAAATCCACGCTCCTCAAGATCCTGGCGAGGATCACAAAACCGACTACAGGACGGGCCGAGATAGGCGGCCGCGTCGGCAGTCTGCTGGAGGTCGGCACAGGATTTCACAATGAACTGAGCGGCCGCGAGAACATCTTTCTCAACGGTGCGATCCTCGGGATGAAACGCGCAGAGATACAGCGAAAGTTCGATGAGATCGTCGAGTTTTCTGAGGTCGGCGAGTTTCTTGATACACCGGTCAAACACTACTCGAGCGGAATGTATATGCGGCTTGCATTTGCGGTCGCCGCACATCTCGAACCCGAGGTCTTGATCGTCGACGAAGTGCTTGCGGTCGGCGACATCGCATTTCAGCGGAAGTGCCTGGGAAAGATGCAGGATATCAGTGACTCCGGCCGCACCGTGCTGTTCGTTTCGCACAATTTGCAGTCGGTCTCGCGATTGTGCCGTAGTGCTATTTGGCTCGAGAACGGCGTCGTTCGAAACGTGGGCCCGACCGATGTCGTGGTCTCAGATTATCTGAACAATGGACTGAACTTCGTTTCCTCACGTACGTGGGAAGACGTTACTACGGCGCCCGGCGGCGATGTAGTTCGACTTCGAGGCGTGAGAACCTCCGGCATTGACGGCCAAACTGCCAGCACATTCGACATCAGGCGGCCGGTGATGGTTGAACTTGAATACGACGTCCTCGCCGAGGGAAAGCAGTTCACGCCGACGATCCATGTGTACAATCAGGAAAATATCTGCCTGTTCGTCGCCAACGATATAACTCCAAATGCAATGGAACCGCGTAGCAAAGGACGCTATGTGAGCCACGTCGAGATCCCGGGAAACTTGCTAGCTGAAGGGACGTTTTTCGTCACCGCGATGGCATTCGGGCCTGTAACGCATGAAACGTTTTTCGAGGCACGGGAGGCAGTCTCATTCAGCGTTTACGACCCGATCGAGGGCGACTCGGCGAGAGGTGAATTTGGCGGGCCGATGATCGGGCTCGTACGCCCACTGCTTCGCTGGGAAACAGAACTTGTCGACCGATAAATGCCGATCAAGAAAAAAACCGTTTTGTTCCTGACACCGAGTGCATCCAGCGTCGGCGGTAATATCTTTCTTCTCAATTTCCTCAGGTGGTTCAAGGCGAACAGCGATATCTCGTTCGTAACACTGTATGAGTATGGCGGTGATCTCGAAAGCGAGTTCGCAAAGCTCGGTTCGGCCTACTGTTTTGACTACAGTTGGGAAGGGCTGTCACCGTACCGGACCAATCTGCAGCGCATTGACAAGATGTTCGGCGTCCGGCAGAAGAAAATGATCCGCGAGATCGTCAGCCATCAGATCGGGCTGATCTATTCAAACGCGGTCATAAATCATCGAACCTTCGCTGCTGTTTCTCACATCCCGGCTCCGGTCGTTGCTCACTGCCACGAACTGGAAACGCTGATCCAAAAGCACGGGATCGAAAATTTTGAGACGCTGAAGTCCAGGTGTTCGCACTTCGTCGCGGCCGCAGAAGCGGTGCGGACAAACTTGGTCGAGCGGCATTCGATCCCGGCCGGATCGATCGACGTGATCCACGAGTTCATACCGGTCGTCGAACGAGGCGATGCTGAGATAAATTCGATGCGGGCTGCGGTTCGAACTGAGCTGAACATACCCGTAGATGCCTTCGTTGTCGGGGCATCGGGTACGATGTACTGGCGAAAAGGGCCGGATCTTTTTATTCAGATCGCGTCGCGATTCAAACAGAAATTCCCGGGACGGCCGTTCAAGTTCATCTGGATCGGGGGTGCGCGTGCCGGTGATGCATCGCTGATCGAGGCGCGTTACGATGCGGAAAAGCTTGGCCTCGCCGATGACGTGCTGTTTATCGAGCACCTTCGCGATCCGGTCCCGTATTATGCGGCGATAGATGCATTTGCACTGACGTCGCGCGAGGACCCGTTCCCGCTCGTCTGCTTAGAGTCGGCCGCATTGGGCAAACCGATCGTCTGCTTTGCCGATGCCGGCGGAATGCCGGAGTTTGTTCGTGACGACGCAGGTTATGCGGTTCCGTATCTCGATGTGGATGCGTTCGCCGCCCGCCTGACCGAGCTAGCACGAGACCCCGCAATGTCAGCACGGCTTGGGGCGGCCGCACGCGGCCGTGTCAAAGCGGATCACGATGTAACCGTACTCGCCCCAAAGATGCTCGCGATCATCGAAAAGTATCTCGCCGCTTGAGCCAATGGAAAAGGTCTCGATCGCACTTTGCACATTTAACGGCGGCAAGTTCATCTCGGAGCAGCTGGCGTCGTTCTCAGATCAAACTGTCCTTCCTGACGAGCTCGTGATCTGCGACGATGGTTCGACGGATGACACCCTTGCTATCATTGAAAGCTTTGCATCTAGCGCACCGTTCGATGTCCGCGTTTTCAGAAACCCGGAGAATCTCGGCTCGACGAAGAACTTCGAAAAGGCGATCGGATTGTGCACCGGCGACATCATCTTCCTGTCGGACCAAGACGATGTTTGGCTGCCTGAAAAGATCTCCAGAATGCGGAAGCGGTTTGATGAGGACCCGGACCTTGCGCTCCTTTTTTCGGATGCGATGCTGGTCGATGACGATCTCAACCCGCTGAAGAGGTCGTTATGGGAAATGGTTTTTCCAGCCGACAGGCAGGCTGAGTTTCGCGATGACCCGTTCAAGACGCTGCTGTGGCAGAACGTCGTCACAGGTGCCGCGGCGGCATTTCGATCACGATATCGCGAAAAGTTTCTTCCAATACCGGACGCACCGGGTTTAATACACGACGGGTGGATCGCACTGGTGCTCGCGAGCGTTGCGAAGGTGGACTATTTGCCCGAAAAGCTTTTGCTTTATCGGCAGCACGGTTCGCAGCAGCTGGGTGTCGGGATAAGCGATCTGGATGCAGGCCGGGACGAGCGGCTAAGGCGGTCGCTGACGTATAACCGGTCTGAGATAGGGCGTCTGCAAGCGATGCGTGAGATCGTCAATAGGTTTACGAACTTTCCGCCACAAACGATCAAATTGATAGACCAAAATTCTATCGAACGCGAGGCAATGGAGATGCACTACAAGGCTCGGCTAGGTGTTTCGGGAGATCTGTTCACACGCCTTGGTCAGGTCGCAGCCGAATATCGGTCAGGTCGCTACGGCCGGTTCTCGCGAGGCCTCGGCAGTGCGGCGAAAGATCTCCTCGGAAGATGATCACACCTTCCGACCTAGTGCAAATACCTTGATCAATGCGACGCCGGCAACAAATCCGCCGATATGGGCCGCGTAAGCGACGCCGCCGGTACCTGCCGGTGTCAGGTAGCCGACTATAACTTGATAGCCGATCCATATTCCCAGTGCGATGAAGGCGGGAACTGTCGTCAGGAAGTTGAATATCAATGCCCTGACCTGTCGCTGCGGGAACAGCAACAGGTATCCGCCCATCACACCGGAGATCGCACCTGACGCGCCTAGCATTGGAATCACAGAATCACTATCCATCGCGATCTGTGCAAAGGCCGCCGCGAGGCCGCAGACGATGTAGAAAGCCGCAAATCGAACATGCCCGAGCAGGTTCTCCAGGTTGTCGCCGAAGATCCACAGAAAGAGCATGTTGCCGAAGATATGCATTATGTCGCCATGCATGAACATGGAGCTCAGGAAGTTGAAATAGACCGGCAGGGCCGTTGGATAATGCTGGACCTGGCCGGTGTTCCCCATTGCGTCGCGAACGACCTGCGTTCCCGTGATGTCGACGCCTGTCGTGATCTCTTGCGGAACAAGAGAATAGGCGTACGAGAACGCTTCGTTCGAGCCGATACCCTGTAGCAGCACGAACACCAGGATGTTCAGGCCGATGAACAGGTAGTTAACATACGGAGTGATGGTTACGTCCGTATTATCATCACCGATAGGGAACATACTCGCCTCCTAGATCCGTCTTTACGCAAGTCCGGTATCGTCACGAACCTTTAGAAGTTCGAAGCCCTCGCTGCGAGCCACGTAGGTGGCAGCGGTAAGATCGCCTACGACGTTCAGAGTCGTTCGGCACATGTCGAGCAGTCGATCGACACCAAGAATGATCGCGATCAATGCCGGATCGATACCGATCATGAACAGGATGCCAATGATGAACGGGATCGATCCTGAAGGCACACCTGCCGTTCCAATACCGCCGAGGATCGCCAGATAGACGACCATCAGTTGTAGCCCGAGGGTCAGATCAAGACCGGCGAGTTGCGCGAGGAAGAGAACGGTCACGCCTTCATACAGGGCAGTGCCGTTCTGATTCGCCGTCGCACCCACGGTAAGAACAAAGCTGTTGATCTCCTTCGGAACCCCAAGATTCTCATGCGATACGCGCAATGCGGTCGGAAGCGTCGCGTTCGACGACGATGTCGAAAAAGCGGTGAGAATAACCGTCTGGACTCGGCGGAAAAACTCGAGCGGGTTGATCTTCGACAAAAACCACAACGAAAGTGAGTAAACACCAAAGAAGTGTATCGACAATCCGAGCAGCACGGTCAGCACGAACCAGCCGAGTGACAGCAAAAGGTCTGTGCCGAACTGTGCGATGTTGTTGAAAAGAAGGCACGCCACCGCGTACGGTGCGAACTTCATCACGATATCGATGATCTTCGCCGTGATCGCGAAAAGCGATTCCATCACGCTGACGAACGGAGACGATACCGGTGCGGGCAGCAGCGTTATCGCGACGCCTATGATTAGAGCAAAGAACATGATGTGCAGCATGTTCGGGCTCGGGCCGGATATTGAATTGAAAACGTTTGCCGGCACGATCGTTTTGACGGCCTGCATCAGCGCGGAATCGTTCTTCGCAGATTCGGCTGCCTTTTGCTGTGCCTCGGTGGCCGCAGTGCCTGCGGTCGAGAACTCAGCCTTTAATTCAGCAGCCGTCTCCGGCGCGATGCGTTCACCCGGCCTGATCGTATTAGCAAGGCCCAGTCCTATAACTACGGAAATGGCCGAGATCACCAGCGTGTAGGCGAACGATTTAAATCCGATCCGCCCCAGTTTCCTGATATCGCCGATGCCCGCAACGCCGACTACCAGCGACGAAAATACGAGCGGGACGACGATCATCAACAGCAGATTGAGAAAAAGCTGGCCGATCGGACGCGTGAAATTCTCGACCATCCAGACAACCCACGGGTTGTCGCCGCCAAGCGTCCAGTTGACGCCAAGCCCGCCGATGACGCCTACCGCGAGACCAATGAAGATCTTGGTATGAAGCGGCATGCCCTTCGGCTTGTCGGGCGTGTCGTCATCGAGGTCGGTGGTCAGTTCGCGTTCGTAAACGTCCGGTGGGATCGGGTCCTTTTCGTTCTCTGCCATAGTTTGTAGATGTCCTTTGAGACGGAATGGAAAGACTAGAATGCGTCGATTTCCGAGAGTTTAGCAAATGTTTTCTGATTTGGGTATTATGAATGAGAAATCGGACAAGGAAGGTGTTTTATGATCGCATATGCGATTAGGTCAGTTTTGTTTGCGTGCATTGTGCTGATGCCGATCGCCTATGCGAACGCACAGCAGCGTTTTGTCGCCCATATGTCGGCTGCACAGGTCGTTCCACCTTCCGCTTCGGGCCGTGGAGCGGTCTGTATCGGCGAACTCACGCCATCGACAGCTTTCCCGGGACAATGGGAACTTCGTATTTCGAGCACGATCCAATCTGATTTCCCCGCAGGGTCGACCTTCACGATCCACCGGACTGTTCCGGTAGGACAGAACGCTCCGGCGGTGTTCACAGCGCCTCTCGGCCAGGCTCCGGGAGCTTGGTTCGTCACGGCAATGCTGACGCCGGCCGATCTTGCCTCGCTCTACGCCAACCGTTGGTACTTCCAAATATCTAACGCCGAATTTCCAAATGGTGACGTTCGCGGGCAGGTCAAACTGGCGAACGGAACGTACAACGATTACGACGGCGACGGCAGGACGGATGTCCAGGTTTACCGCAATTCAAACAACACTTTCTTTGCGCTTCGAAGCATCGACAACGGGTTCATCCAGCAGCCGCTGGGAATGCCGGGTGACTCGGTGTCTTTGACGGTGGACTGGGACGGCGACGGCCGCTCTGATTTCTCGACCGCACGTTACAATGCCGAGGTGCTCTGGCGTATTCTTCCGTCGACGACCGGCGAGCTTGAGGAGACCCGTTGGGGCAGTTCGACGCTCGGAGATTTCTTTGCGGCCGCTGATTATGACGGTGACGGGAAGTTCGACATCGCAGTTTTCCGGGCGGGCGTTTGGTACATCATCGAGAGCTCGACGGGCAATGTGCGGTATGAATCCTGGGGTCAAAGCGGCGACGTGCCTTCGCCGAACGATTACGATGGCGATGGCCGAGCCGACCTTGCCATTAGCCGCAGCGAAGGCGGTCAGCGATACTGGTGGATCAGGAATAGTTCCGACGGGACGTTGAGCGTGATCCCTTGGGGACTTAGCAACGACGGGTTCTTTACGGGCCGCAGCGATTTCGACGGCGACGGCAAAGCCGATCTGCTGGTTATCCGAAACGAGGGCGGCCAACGAGTTTTTTATATCCGCCGCAGTTCGGACGGGGAAATGCAGGTGACCCCGTGGGGCCTTTCGTCAGACGTTGTAAAGCTTGGCGATTACGACGGCGACGGCAAGACAGATCCGGCAGTGACGCGCGCTATAGATGGCCAGCGTGTCTTTTTTATTCTGCAAAGCACCGACGGCACGGTCCGGTACGAGACATTCGGCCTTCAGGGCGATTTCTGATCAAATGTTCGAATCCATCCATTTCACGTCATCGGGACGCAAGACCACTAATGCTTCGAAGTCGGAGGTGCTCGACCGCCTCGCTGCGATCGTAGGTGAGGCGAACATCATTATCGATCCCGACCGGGTCGAACCCTACGGCGCCGACGCTGTCAAAGAGAAGTTTCCGCCTGAAGCGGTCGTTTTTCCCGAATCTACCGCGGAAATGGTCGAGATCCTTAAGCTTGCGAACGAGGCCGTGTTTCCGGTGACGGCACGCGGCGGCGGTGTCGGCTACACGGGCGGCGCCGTTCCGGTCGACGGCGGTATAGTAATCGGCACCGACCGGATGAAGAAGATCATAGAGATAAATGCGGATGATCTTTATATTGTTTGCCAGCCGGGGCTTACAACATTTGAAGTGCAGCAGGCCGTTGCCGAATATGGACTGATGTTCGCCCCCGATCCTGCTTCGTACAAAGATTCGTTCATCGGCGGAAACATCGCCGAGAACGCGGGCGGAATGCGTACTCCGAAGTACGGCGTGACCAAACATCACGTGCTTGGGATGGAAGTAGTAACGGCCACGGGTGAGGTGATCCGCACCGGCGGCAAGACGGTCAAGAACGTCGTCGGCTTTGACCTCACCGGACTGATGTGCGGAAGCGAAGGTATGCTCGGCATTATTACAGAGGCGACGCTCAAGCTGCTTCCGATGCCAGAAGCGACATCGACCGTGCGAGCAAACTTCCATTCAATGGAAGCGGCGTGCAAGGTCCTGACGAAATTCACGCCGCACGGGATCTTGCCGATGGCGATGGAGGTCCTGGATAAATTCTGTGTCGCCGCGGTCGAAGAGAATTTTGCATTCGGGCTTTCGAAGGAGGCTGAAGCAATTCTCCTCGTGGCGGTCGATGGCTCGAGGGACGATGTCGAGCGGCAGGCTGTGCTGATCGAAGAGATCATCAAGGAAAACGGCGGTTTTGACGTAATTCGGGCTAAAACAAAAGAAGAAGAGGACCGACTCTGGGACGTTAGGCGTGCCATCTCGCCGAGCTTGATGAAATACGGGACGCTCAAGATCAACGAGGACGTGGTCGTGCCGCGTTCAAAGGTGCCTGAACTCGTGGCCCGCATCGAAGAGATCGGGAAAAAACACAACACCTTCGTCGCCAACTTCGGCCACGCAGGCGATGGAAATATCCACGTCAACTTCGTCGTCGACCGCGACGATGCGGACGCGATCGCTCGGGCCCGCGAATGCGTTTCCGAAACATTTCAACTCTCCGTAGATCTCGGCGGAACCATCTCAGGCGAACACGGCATCGGCTACGTAAAATCGCAGTACATGCACTACGCCATCGACCGTCCCACGCTAGAGATAATGAAGGGCATAAAGAAGGTCTTCGATCCCAAAGGCATCCTGAATCCGGGAAAGATGTTTGTGTAAGAGGCTGCGCATTTTGTGTTAGCATTATGGCTATGACAAGCGAAGTGGCAGAGCGAATCACCGTCAACCCGAAGCAATGTGGCGGGCATCCGTGCATTCGTGGGATGCGTATTCGCGTATCAGACGTCCTTGATCTTTTTGCGTCCGGACTGACCGCTCAAGAGATACTGCATGAGATGCCGGATCTCGAAGCCGAAGATCTTCGTGCAGTGCTCCAATACGCGTCGCAACGAATTAGCCACCCGGTGTTGATCGCCGCATGACGATATGGATAGACGCCCAACTTCCGCCGTCTATTGCACAATGGATCAGCATTGAACACGAGGTCGACTCTCTCGCCTTGCGCGACATTGGTCTTCGCGATGCCGAAGACGAAGAGATCTTCATGGCTGCGCGTTCAGCGAATGCGATCGTTATGACGAAGGACAGTGATTTTGTTTTGCTCCTCGAACGATTTGGCCCTCCTCCAAAAGTTATCCTCCTGACTTGCGGCAATACCTCCAACGAAAATCTGAGATCGATCCTGGGCTCAACGTTGAAAACCGCGATCGGAATGCTTGAAGGTGGTGAGACGATCGTTGGGATCGGTTGATGTAGTAATTCACCTGCGGTTCTCGTTGAGGGCTGTTACGAGCTGAAACTTAGTTTTGATCCCATCGTATAAAAACTCTTTTGTTATGCGAAAAGAAACCTTCATCATCGCCGTGTTCGCCATCCTCATTGTTGCGGCATCGTTTCGGTCAACAACTGCACAGGATAAGCTGATCATTCTCGTTCGCCATGCTGAAAAGGCTGATGCGACTAGCCAGGACCCTGAGCTTTCGGACGAAGGAAAGCAGAGGGCTCAGCGGCTGATCAGAGCGATCGGTAAATATCGGCCCGGAGCGTTTTACTCGACGGATCTGAAACGCACGCGAGACACGGTTGCTCCGCTCGCGGCGAAACGAAAGAAAACGGTCGAGACCTATGACCCGCGTCAGCCGAAGGTGCTTCTGGACAAGATTCAGAGCAGCGATACGAAACGCGTCGTGGTTGTAGGCCATTCGAATACGATCCCAGGACTTGCAAATCTGATCCTGAAGAAAGATCTGTTTAAGAACCTGGACGAGTCGGAATACACAGTGATCTGGAAGATCAGGCTAAAGGACGGGCGTGTGACCGAGGCCGAATTGCTCGATTACTGATGACTTTTGGCTGATGAGGTTATACTTCATCTATGAAACTAAAGATCGCTCAGATATCCACCCTCGCGGCAGGGGCGTTTTTCCTGCTTACATCACCGGCCTTTTCGCAGGCAAAGGCACCGTCGCCTACTGACGTTTTCTGGGGAAATCTGCAGAAGCTTTGCGGCAAGGCGTATTCCGGTACGGTTGCCGAGGATACTAGCAGCAGCCCTGATTTTGCAGGGAAGGCGCTGGTGATGCATGTTCGGTCATGCGAAAAGAACCGCATTCGCATACCGTTTTTCGTTGGCGACGACCGCTCGCGTACTTGGGTGCTGACGAAGAAGGGCGATCGAATAACGCTGAAGCATGATCATCGCCACGAGGACGGAAAACCCGATAAAGTGACGATGTACGGCGGTACTTCGACAAACGCCGGCGAACCGATCCGGCAGTTCTTTCCCGCTGATGCAGAGACGACCAGGGTGGTCGAGCCTCCTGCCGGCGACGCGCCATCGGCCGCCGCAAACATTTGGTGGATCGAGCTCGTCGAGGGATCGCACTACTCGTACAATCTTCGGCGTCTGGGCCGCGGCCGACTGTTTACCGTAAGATTTGACCTGGCGAAAGAGATCGCGGCTCCCGCGGCACCCTGGGGTTGGAAAGATTAACACGCGATGCTGTATGAGGTGTTCGAGCCGCCAGCCGAATTAGCACCATATGTTCGATTTTTCTGGGCGCTTGAAAGCGATGTCGCGCCGGGCGAAGAATACGTCCATCGATCACTCGCTGATGGCTGTGTTGAGGTTGTCTTTCACTATCGCTCGGCCTTCGACGAAATAACATCGACGGGGTCTGTCGAGACATCACCGATCGCTAGTATTCAGGCCCAATCGACCCGGTATCGCCGATTCGTGACACGGGAAGGCTTCGGAATCTTCGGAGCCTATCTCTATCCATTCGCTATACCCAAGCTGCTTTCTATCCCGGCATACGAATTTACTAATATCACGCCAGACCTGGAATCGGTTCTCGGAAAACAGGGACGGCTGATCGAGCAGCGTGTCTGCGGCGCTATAGATAATGCGGCCCGTGTACGGATCCTCAGCGATTTCTTTTGCTTAAAGCTCCGGAGATCGAATATTGATATCCACCCCGTGTTCCACTCCATTCACGAGATCCTCAGCTCGAAGGGGTTGGTCGATATCGATACTCTTGCGGCCGACCAGGGCCTCTCTCGCCGCCAATTCGAACGCCGATTCAAAGAGCTGGCCGGCCTCGCACCAAAACTCTATTCCCGCGTTGTCAGGTTCCAGGCAGCCACAGAGCAGAAAGTGCTGGGCACGAAAGACCTGACCCAGATCGCGTACAGCTGCGGCTACTACGATCAGTCACATTTCATAAACGATTTCCGGGAGTTTTCGGGCTACTCACCCAAAGAATACTTTTGGCAGGTTGCCGAAGGCACTCAATACATCGACGTTTAGCGTGTCGCATTTTTCCAATTCATAGAACTTCGATTCGCGTAATGTATATCTCATGAGCGGGGCCGGACTCAGACGATGACCGGCCTCGATCACATTTTCGAAGTGAGGACTAGAATGAGTAACGACAATGGACTAAAGGAAGAACTGACCGCCTTGGGGGCTGAGTGGGCCAGGGCGATGGTCGCGAACGACGCCGACCGGATCGGCAGCTTTATGGGCAGCGACTGGGTGATAGTCTCAGAGCGAGGAATTTCCACCAAAGAGACATTTCTCGAATACGTTCGCTCCGGCCAGCTCACTCACAGCATGTTTGAAATTAAGGGTGACGCTCGCATCAGGGAGTACGGCCACGTCGCACTGCTTACGGCTAGAGTTGTAAACACGGCACATTTTGCAGGGCAGCAGTTCGACGCCGATGAATGGACTACGGATGTGTTCGTCAAGCGCGACGGCAGATGGACGTGCGTGCTTTCGCATATCACGCCCGCCGCCCAAAACGTAAATAAAGGAGACTAGAGATGAGTACTGCGACTGAGAAAAAGAGCGGAATTCCCAAACACTATTCGCCGGTGATGCCCTACATGGTCGTCCCTGACGGTGAAGCACTTATAAAATTCTTGACCGCCGTTTTCGATGCAAAAGAGATCCTTCGCGTCGATCATGCGGACGGACGTTTAATGCACGCCGAGTATGACATTAAAGGCGGTACGGTGATGTTTGGCCAGGCCGGCGGCGAATGGCCCGCATTTCCCTGCGGGATGTTCGTGCTTGTGAACGACGTAGACGGCGTTTATGCTAAGGCACTCGCAAACGGTGCGACGGGAAATCAGGAACCCGGCGATCGCGGATACGGTCGAACTGCAGGCTTCATTGATACCAACGGAAACCAGTGGTGGCTGAATGATCCTGAGAATACAGCCGACGCAACGGCCTAGTAAGAAAAAAGCACCCGCACAATATTTACCGTGCGGGTTCTTCTTTACTTCGTTAAGCGTTATTTCCGGTCTTGAGCGTTCTTAGCGAAATAGCCTTCGCGGTGAGTGATCCGGACCTTCTGTTTCGCGAGTTCAGAATTCGCCAACTTTATCTCTATCTTTCGATACGATCCGTCGAGCGCGGTATTCGTTGGCTCGTAGGCGACAAGATATTGTGACCGCATTTCTTCCTGGATCTGACGAAAGGCATCGCGCAGATCACGCTCGTCACGCGGGAAATAGGCACGGCCGCCGGTGCTCTCGGAAACTTTCTCGAGCGCACCCTTATCGACGCCGTTATAATAGTTGTCACCGATCCCGATCGAGTAAATTATGGCCTCCGCCTTTTGTGCGGCCTCAACCGCCTCTTTAAGTTTCTTTCTGCCCCCGAAATTGACTCCGTCCGAAAGCAGAATGATCGCTCGACGGGTCTTTTCAGGTGCCGGTCCCAATACTTCTTCGCTAGTGATCCAAAGGGCGTCCCACAGAGCTGTCGATCCGCGCGTCGCCGCATTGTCGCCGGATATCGGCGGAGTCCCGATCCCGCCGGCCGCCACAACCCCGCCGCCAATGTAACCTGTAGGAGCCTCGAGCCGCACGCCGTCGACGGCCCTTCGCAGGCGGGCCAAGTTGCTCGTCATCCCCAGCTCGAGCATCGTCTCACCCGCGAACGAGACCACAGCTACTTCATCCTTTGCCGGACGAATAACAGATTCAAGAAAAGAGATCGCCGCTACCTTCTCCTCGGGCAGTGTTCGTTCCTGCGAAACGCTGGTGTCGATCAGTAGTGCAAGGCTCAATGGCAGATCGACCTGTTTTGTAAATCCTACGATCTCCTGTAGCTGGCCGTTCTCATAGACCTGGATGTCTTCGGGTCGCAGAGTCAACAGCAGGCGGCGGTTTCGGTCCTGAGCGGTAAACAGCACGTTGACCGCCTCGGTGTCGATCTTGATGATATCGTCCTCTTCCTCGATTGGCGGCGTTGGCTCTGCGACGGGCTGCGACGCAGGCGGCACCTGCTGGGCGTGAGCCGAGCCGCTATCCATCGCCGCGTAAACTAATACAATTGCGGCAAAAGCCAAGATCAAACCATTGCGAATTACTGCCATTATCAATACTCCTGATCGCGTCCTCTTTATTGCAGAGAATCGCGGATCGCCCGATAGCTCGTCTTCGTGCGAACCTTCAGCTTATCGGCCTTTTGCGGGTCACGAAGCCTGACCTCTATCTTGCGTTCACGGCCGTCATAGCTTTGATTCTCGGGGCGATAGGTGACGATATACTGCGATCGCAGCTCTTGTGATATTCGTGTGAAAGCGCGCTCAAGTGCGATCATGTCGCCGGTGAAGAACGCCTCGCCGCCCGTACGTTCGCATAGCTGCGTTAATAACTTATCGCCCTTGTCTTTCACCGTTCCCGCCTCGACGCCCGGAACGCTTCCTAGAAAGCCGGCTTTAGTAGAGATCCCAAAGATCGTGGTCTCTGTACGCTGGGCAATGTCGATCGCATCGTTTAGCTCAGCACGGCTGAACGTGTCGTCGCCGTCAGTGATCAGAACGATCACGCGGCGGCCCGGTACGTTCCGAAGCTTTTCGTCTGAAAACTGCCAGATAGCATCGTAGAGCGATGTCTGCGAGCCAGTCTTCTTCACCTTATCGACGGCGCGGTCCAGCAGGTCATGCTTATCGGTGAAATCCTGATGCAGCACGACCTCGTTATCGAATGTCATAAAGGCCGCACGGTCCTTTCGCAGACGGACGACCGTATATAAAAAGTTCCTCGCTGCTTCCTTCGAAAAACCGAGCTTACCCGCGGTCGATGGCGACGTATCCATCAGAACGCCAACGAAAACCGGCGGGTTCGTCTTCTCATCGCTGAAGAAAGTTACTTCCTGCGGCACGCCGTCTTCCAACACGATAAAATCATCGCGAGTGAGCCCGGTCACCAGCTTGTCCTTTTGTGTCACAGTAACCGGCAGTCGGACCTCGAACGTCTTAACCTGGCCGCCATCATCATCAGGCGGCGGAGTGGCCGTTGGTACCTGGGCATAACCCGTCGACGCCGCAGCGAAAAATAGGACAATGGCGCCAAGCCAGAAAAAAGTTTGTGATTTGATCATGATGCAAGTGTAGATTATGACCGTAAGCGGTTTGATGCCGCACCGTCAGCGGTTGTTGCCCGCAGCCAACCGAGAAGTATAGCAAACGAGGCGGAAATCCCGCAGTTTCCGGCCGGCAGCGGTTGCGTCGCATGCCGCCGCTGTGGCTATCTAATACACGATGAACCAAAACATTTTTCGGGAATATGACATTCGCGGTATCGTCGGACGCGAATTGAACGATGAGGTTGTAGCAACGCTCGGCCGGGCACTCGGTACTTTCTATATCAATAACGGCGCTCGCGTCATCGCCATCGGCTATGATGCACGTGAAAGCTCGCCCGGTTACTGCCAGATACTTACCGAAAGTTTTAACCGATGCGGTATCGACGTCGTTCTGGTCGGAATGGTCCCGACGCCGGTGCTTTACCACACGGTTTTCACAAAGCCCGTCGACGGCGGCGTAATGATCACCGGATCTCACAATCCGCCGGACCACAATGGTTTCAAGATCTGTCTTGGTAAATCCACACTCTTTGGTTCGCAGATACAGGAGATCAAGCAGATCGCACTTTCGAACGAGTTCGCCGACGGTGCAGGCAAGGTGGATACGATCGAGGTATTGGACGATTACATCGCGGACATCGTGTCCCGGATCCAGATGGGCGGACGAAAGATAAAAGCTGTCGTCGATGCCGGCAACGGCATGGGCGGCGTTACAGCTGTCCCGGTGTACGAGCGTCTCGGCGTTGAGATGGTGAAGCTTTTCATCGACCCGGATTCGAACTTTCCTAATCATCATCCCGACCCGACCGTCACCGAAAATCTGACCGACACGATCACCAATGTCCATTCGTCACGGGCCGACATCGGCCTGGCGTTCGATGGCGACGGCGATCGGATCGGCGTGGTCGATGATAAGGGCCGTATCATTTGGGGCGATGAGCTGATGGTGCTGTTGTCTCGCAGCGTTCTCGCAGAACGTCCGGGAGCGACCATCATCGCTGAAGTGAAATGCTCGCAAAAGCTTTTTGATGACATTACCGAACATGGCGGCAACGCCGTGATGTGGAAGGCAGGGCATTCGCTTATCAAAGCGAAAATGAAGGAGACGGATGCAGCTCTCGCCGGCGAAATGAGCGGCCACATCTTTTTTGCCGACCGATTTTACGGCTTTGACGATGCGACATATGCAGGTGCCCGAGTGCTTGAGATCCTTTCGAGATCGGAACAGCCGCTCTCAGAACTCTTTGCCGGGCTGCCGCCGACGTTCTCGACACCGGAGCTGCGTGTCGATTGCCCTGATGAACTGAAATTCGAGGTCGTAGCGTCGGTCGCAAAGCATTTTTCCGCGACCAACGAAGTGATCACTATCGATGGCGCACGTATTCTTTTCGATAATGGCTGGGGACTGGTTAGAGCGTCGAACACGCAGGCGATCCTTGTCCTAAGGTTCGAAGCGGATACCGAGGACCGGCTCAACGCCATACGTTCTGAAGTAGAGATGAAGGTCGCACAAACAATAGAACAGCACTCAACGAGAAAAGGAGCAGTTGACTCTGAATTGTAGCCAAGCTGCTCCTTCGATCTGACGATCCTCGGCGATCAAGGAAAGACTCCTAGTTCCATATAGCTGACGGCGATCTTGTCGATAGCACTTACGAATGCAGCGGTTCGCAGGTCATTCACATTCGGACGCTTTGCGACCTCGCGGATCTGATGATAGGCAGTGATCATCGTTTCTTCGAGTCCCGAGTAAACAAGATCTGCTTCATCCGCACCCCGACTCGCCAGGGACTTTTCTTCAGCCGTGAGTTTGCGGCCGGTCTCGTTCTCGACGATGCTCAGGATGCGGTCGAAAGCGGACTGCTCAAAACGCTTTTCGATGCGGCCGAATCGTACCCGCGAAAGGTTCTTAAGCCATTCAAAATAAGAAACGGTCACACCGCCCGCATTGATGTAAATGTCAGGGACGACCATTATTCCCTTTTCGAGCAGTATTTTCTCCGCCGCAGAGGTGATCGGGCCATTGGCGGCCTCGACGACCATCTTCGCCTGTATTCGCGGAGCGTTTTCCTCGGTGATCTGATTCTCAAGAGCGGCCGGGATCAGAATGTCGCACTCAAGTTCAAGTCCGGACTCTCGTGTCGGGAGACTCGTCGTGCCCGGGAAATTCATTATCGATCCCGTCTCTTTTCTGAACGCGACGAGAGCCTCAAGGTCGATGCCTTTAGGATCGTGGATCGAGCCCTCGTATTCACAGACACCGATAAGCTTTGATCCGGCTTCGGTAAAGAACTTTGCTGCGTGGTAGCCCACGTTGCCCAGGCCCTGGACGACGATCGTCTTGCCCTCGACACCCGTTTCCATTCCCAGTGCCGCCATATCTTCTTTGTTCTCACAGATCTCGCGAGTTCCGTAGAAAACGCCAAGCCCGGTTGCCTCCGTGCGGCCGCGGATACCGCCCTGACCGACGGATTTACCGGTCACGCAGCCCAGAGCGTTCATCTGCTCAGGATGAAATGCCAGATACGTATCTGCGATCCACGCCATTTCGCGCGGGCCCGTACCATAGTCCGGAGCCGGGACATCCAGCGCCGGTCCAATGAAGTTTTTCTTTATCAGCTCGGCGGTGTATCGACGCGTAATACGTTCCAATTCCTCGACCGAGTGATCTTTTGAATTGACCTGCACCGCCCCTTTCGCACCGCCAAAGGGCACGTCAACAACCGCGCACTTGTAGGTCATCAGTGTCGCAAGAGCTACTACTTCCTCCTCGTTCGCATCCGCAGAGAAGCGTATTCCTCCCTTTACCGGAAGCTTATGGTGGCTGTGCTGGGCACGCCAGGCTTTGATCACCTTGTAACCGTTATCCGTGCGGATGGGAAACTGAAAGGAATAGACACTGTTACAAACCTTGATCTGGTTCAGCAGCCCTTCCGGATGGTCCGTCAGTGCGGCCGCCTTGGTGAAGTAATTATCGACGCTCGATAGAAAGTCTCTGCCCTGATCGTTGCTCATTTATCGCTCCTAAACCCTGAAATATCAGGAATTGTAATATTAAAACACATTCGCCGATTCACATGAAACGATACGAAACGCTGCAGAACTCCGCGTAACACGATGAGGCAAGTGAGCCCGTTAAAGACCACTTTTTTGGAGCAATCTTATGTTAAGAAAGATCACGCCGACGACCCTCTGGCTCGCGGTATTTATCGTAATAATCGGGATCCAGGCAGTTTCGAGCTTCGGACAGTCTTCGGCCATAACAGGTGAATGGAACAACGGCAGCGTCGGGATGATCCAATATCAGAACCGGACGACCGGAGCTACCAAACCGGGACGCGGCAGCGTTTTCACGTATAAATTTTTAGCGAATGGAAACTATGAGTTCGTCGGCTATATGGAATCGACGATGTACAACTGCACTACGACTCTCTTTAACCACATCACCGGAAAATACAGCGTCGATGGATCGACCATTAACCTAAACCCGGCAAAAGACAGCTGGAAGAGCACCAATTCTTGCGCCGCCAGCGGCAACAAGCAGCAGACGAAAACACCGACCCGCAAATCACTCAGCTTTGAACTGCGGACCGACGACTACGGAAAGGAATTGCTCTGCCTGACCGAGGGCGAAAGCGAGACCTGTTTCAGAAAGAGCGAACAATAGGCCAGGCCCGACCTGGCCGGATGAACGGCCGGAAGAGTAAGACGACGAGGAACAAGCCGAAACCTGGAATCGGTTTAAGCCGGGCCATTGAGGCACCCCGGACGGCCCCAAAAAATTACCACCGATTTTTCAAGAATTTCGGATGGATGACGTTGGGTTTGATCGTCCTTAAAACGCCAAACCGACCTTGGTGTGGACCGCTGCCGGCTCCACGTTGCAAAGCGCGGGAAAACGCGGGGCTGGGGGCAAAAAACGCGGGGCTGAGGACAAAAACGCGGTGCTGGGGCTAATTTTGTGAAATCCCAGCGTCAGCTCTCGTTGACCTTCAGGACCGCGAGAAATGCTTCCTGAGGTATCTCGACACGGCCTACTTTCTTCATCCGCTTTTTGCCTTCTTTCTGCTTTTCCAGGAGTTTGCGCTTACGCGAGATGTCGCCGCCGTAGCATTTCGCGATCACGTTCTTGCCCATCGCCTTGACGGTTTCACGGGCGATGACCTTATTACCGATGGCGGCCTGGATCGCGACCTCAAACATCTGTCGCGGGATAAGCTCTTTCATTTTAGCAGTTAGCAGCCGCCCTTTTGATGTCGCGGTGTCACTGTGCAGGATCACAGAAAGAGCATCTACAGGTTCCCCGGAGACCAGAATATCAAGCTTGACCAGCTTGCTTTCCTGATAGCCGGAAAGGTGATAGTCCAGCGACGCATACCCTTTCGACACACTCTTTAGCCGGTCGTAAAAATCGAGCACGATCTCGTTTAGCGGCAGTTCGTAGACCAGCATCACCCGATTTGTTGTTATGTACTCAAACTTTTTCTGGACACCGCGCTTTTCATCAAGCAGCGGCAGGATACCGCCGAGATAATCGTCGTTGGTCAGGATCGTGGCCTCAATGAACGGCTCCTCGATCTTCGAAATGCGGCCTGTTTCGGGCATTTTCGAGGGCGAATCGATCTCAGCCACCGCGCCGTCGGTCGTTGTGACGCGATAACGTACGCCCGGTGCTGTTGTGATCAGATCGAGATTAAACTCCCGTTCGAGCCGCTCCTGGACGATCTCCATGTGCAGCAGACCAAGGAATCCGCATCGGAAACCAAAGCCCAACGCCGTCGATGATTCAGGTTCGAAAAAGAAGGAAGCGTCGTTTAGACGAAGCTTTTCCATCGCGTCGCGAAGGTCTTCGTACTGGGCCGAATCGGTCGGATATAGCCCGGCAAAGACCATCGGCTTCACCTCCTGAAATCCAGGAAACGGCGTTTCGACCGGCCGTGCCGACTCAGTTATCGTGTCGCCGATCTGCACGTCAGCGACGGTCTTGATAGATGCTGTGAGAAAGCCAACCTCACCCGGCCCAAGTTCAGCGATCGGCGTCGGCCGCGGACGATTAACGCCCAATGTTTCTGTTAAATATTCACGGCCCGTGTTGAAGAATTTGATCTTCGTCCCCTTCTTCAAGGTACCGTCGATGATCCTGAATAACACGATCACACCGCGATAGCTGTCATACCAGCTGTCGAATATCAAAGCTTTCAGCGGAGCATCTCGATCGCCTTTCGGAGCCGGAACCTTGGCTACAACGGCTTCGAGGACCTCGTCGATCCCAAGCCCAGTCTTCGCAGAGGTGAGAACAGCCTCGCTCGAATCGAGCCCGATGATATTCTCGATCTGCTCCTTGATCCGGTCAGGTTCGGCAGAGGGAAGGTCGATCTTGTTTAAAACTGGTACAAGTTCAAGGTCGTTCTCTAATGCCAGGTAAGTATTGGCAAGCGTCTGTGCCTCCACGCCCTGAGATGCATCGACCACCAGCAGCGCTCCCTCGCAGGCCGATAGCGATCGAGATACTTCGTACGAAAAGTCTACGTGTCCCGGAGTGTCGATCAGGTTCAGCACATACTGCTTACCGTCTTGAGCTTTGTAGTCCAGACGCACGGCGTGGGCCTTGATCGTAATGCCTCGCTCGCGCTCAAGGTCCATGTTATCCAGCAGCTGGTCTTCCATATCGCGCTCGGCGACTGCACCGGTTCTTTGCAGGATCCGGTCGGCCAAGGTCGATTTACCGTGGTCGATATGTGCGATGATCGAAAAATTCCTGATCAGATCTAAGTTCATATGAAAACAAACTGGAAATGCAACCAATTACAATAGCAAAGCGCGTGGTATTTCGCATTTTGTAGCGTTACGGCAGGCGGTTAATTCGCACTGACCGTCAGAATTTCGTTGTTAAATTACTGTGTTTATTGGTATAGTAGTTGCTCCGGAATAACGTGAGCCCTAATAATTTGTATCTATCGAGTACAAGGAGATATCTATATGAGAGACCATTACGACAGAGACGAAGCGAACGTATCTACTAAACTAACTTATTTACTGATCGGCGGCGGTATCGGAGCTATCGTTGCACTGCTTTTCGCACCGAAGTCGGGGAACGAACTCCGCGGCGATATTGCTGATGCGACCCGCAAAGGCCTTGAGAAAGGTAAGGAAACGGCTGCACATCTACAGGAAGTAGCCGGCGAGTATTATGAAGTTTCGCGTGAGCGCGCGACCGAATTTGCTCATATCGCACAGGAAAAGGCCGGTGAGATCGGTGAAAAGGCAAAGGCCGCTGCGGCTCGCACAGCAAATCCGTTCTCAGCCGCAGTTGAAGCTGGCAAGGATGCTTACATTGCTGAGAAGCGGAAGACCGAAGCGAAATCCATCGCTGAAGGCCGTCCGACGTATCCCGTGCTTGACGAAGAGAATAAATAGTCGATGAACGTTAATGACCCGCAGTTCTGGATGATGGTCGCGTCGATCGTGATCGCGATCTGCTTCATCATTATGGCGATCGCTATGATCGCCATCGCTGTGATCGTACGTCGCGTGGTGGCGACCGTTTCGCGTGTCGAGGAGCGTGTCGATCCGCTGCTGATGAAGGTAGATGCTATCGGCCAGCAAGGGAAAGAAATGTCGGTACATTTTACCGAGGTTTCTTCGAACTTGTCGGTGGCTACGAAGCATCTTGCTGAATCTACCGAACTTATCAAGGACGAGGTAGCCGAGCTTAGATCGATCGTATCTAATACTGCCATTGTCGCACGCGATAAGGTCGAGATGGTGAGCAATACGATCGATCGTACGCATATGCAGGTGACCGATACGACCGAATTCGTGCAGCGAAAGATCGTTGAACCGGCTCGTGAGATCGCAGCGGTTATGGCCGGCGTGAAAAAGGGCCTTGAGGTCTTATTCGCACCGGCACCAAAGCAGATCGATCGAGTTTACATGGACGACGAAATGTTTATCGGCTGACAGCAGGCTGCGGAATTATCTAAGGCGGGGGAATTCGTTCTCCCGCCTTTTTGTTTTACGGGCACTCACAGTATCTGTTTCAGGACAGAGCAAGGCGTGTATAATTGCAGGACCAGTTTCACCAAAGGTAGGAATCGAATGCGTTATATTTCACTGATCCTCTTCACTTTTGTTTTTGCTGCCTCCGCCGCAGCTCAGGCCCCAACATCAACGCCGCCGATCGAAGAGGACGAGCGTCCCGTTCAGATCACGACATCGCTTATTCAACTCGATGCACAGGTTACCGATAAAGACGGGAAGCCCCTTCAGGGACTGACCGCAAACGATTTCCGGATCTTTCAAGACGGTCGTCAGCAGCAGATCACCGCAGTTACATATGTTGACGAAAAGACTTCGACGAGAACTGTGATCGATCGCAAGAGCTTGCCGAAAAGCGATCGGAAACTGACCGCTCCTCCCACGAATGTAAGGTCGCGCCAGGGCAGAATAATCTCGTTCGTTCTAGATGATGGCAATTGTCTCGCCACCGTTGAGGGTAATGCCGGAATGCGTGATGCGATGCGCCGATTCATCGACGAGCAAATGCAGCCGGACGACCGTGTCGCGGTTTACCGAACTTCGACGGGTGCCAGCCTGCTCCAGCCTTATACATCGAACAAGGAAATGCTTCGCCGGCTCGTCAACCGCATAACATTTCTGCCGCAAGGGAACTGCGGAAGCACCTTTGAACCGCTGCGCGATAAATCGACAATGAAGATCACGGGCGAAGGTGCGCGATCGTTCGAAAGCGACGACGATCGGCTCGCCCGCGAAGCACGTGAGGGCGACGAACGCCGAAACCAGGTAAGCGGCACGATAGGTGTGCTCAACTTCGTGATCGACAGGCTCCAAGGGGTTTCGCAGCGTAAGACCGTTTTTCTGTTTTCCGAAGGCATTATCGCTAAATTCGAAGATCATACATTCGATCTGCTTCGCGAAGTGGCGGACCGTGCCGCGCGTTCGTCGGTCGTGATCCATACGCTGTCGAACAAGGGAGCATATAACCCGCTGATGATTACTGCCCAAGACGATGTTACCCCTGGACAGCCGGGAACGGGCTCTGACCTTGTGGCCCAGGCGATGGAGCAGCGAGGCGACGAAGCTCGCCGAATGGCCGAGGGGCTTGCGTATCTGGCGTATGAAACGGGTGGGCGTTTTGTGCGTAACAGCAATCGCCTGGAACGCGATGTTGAAACAGTATTGGAAGGTCAATCCGGATATTACCTGATCGCTTATGAACCGGACAGCGAGACCTTTCGCGGAAAGGCATTTCACAGGATAGAGATCAAGGTTGACCGGCCGAATGTGACGGTCGCATCGCGGAGCGGTTTCTTTGGCCGCGAGGACAAGGAGACGACCGTCGTTTATAAAAACGCTGACAGCCCGCTATTTCATGCGATCGCCTCGCCATTTGCTGAAACCGGAATGGGACTTCGTCTGACTCTTCTTTATGGCAAGAAAGCGTCCGGCAAAGGCGGTGACTATCTGCGGGCGCTCGTGCATGTTCCAGGCGAAGATCTCGGTTTGATGGACGACGTAAACGGTGGGAAGAAAACATCTTTGGATGTTGTAGGCGTCGTTCTGGATGAGAAAGGGAAGGTCGTCGAAGAGTTTAACAGGACGTATCCGATCAGGGTTCCGGCCGCCGGTGTCGGCATCGTGCAGCAAAACGGCCTGGATTTCTCGACCGATACGCCGATCGGAAAGCCCGGTATCTATTCGTATCGGCTTGCCGTCCGAAATAACGCGACAAAAAGGATCGGATCGGCAGGCGAGATCGTGGAAGTGCCTCGTGTCAAAAAGAATGATCTGTATATCACAGGTCTTATCAGCACGACCGTCACATCTGACGGTTCGCCTCTGATGCCGGCGGAAAGGCCCGTCAAATCGTCGTTCGCGCCGGTTATGACGGGCGAGGTTCCGGCCGTTCGGCAATACCGTCGGGGCAGCATTCTCGCATTCGCGTTCAGCGTACACGGTCCGCGTTCTGCCGCGGGGCTCACACGTGAGCTTCGGATATTCAAAAACGGTGAGGAGGCCGCGCGACTTCCCGAAGTGCCGATCGAAGGTGCGATCCAGCCCTTTACGCAGCAGATCGATGATTGGGGAGTGCTCAGGATAACTGACGCGATCGCGACCGGTGAATACGCGCTTCAGATCATCATTCGCGATAAAGCATCGAACAAGGCAGCGTCGCAGTGGATAGATTTTGAGGTCGTCGATTGACCTTAATCACTGTGCCATCAGGCCTGGCGGCCGTCCGGAGAACGTTCGGGCGGCCCTTCTATTTTCGAACGCAAGACATGGGTAAGTTTGCGAAAACCGAGAGTGGTAATGTGAACTTATTTCGAACAGTTCGTGGAACAATAGCTCAGATGTAAAAGGGCTTGATGGAAACTTTCAGATCCTTACCGCATGACGAAGCATCTTCCGGAATGCCCATGTGAAAAGGCCGCCCTTACGGACGGCCTTTTCTTTCGTATTGCCCGGGGATCAACCTAAGAGCTTACCCTTCGGTCTTCTGTGCGCCCTGGCGTCGGAGTTGACGCTGCTCGCGGCGTTCCTGCATACGCTTCTGACGCTCCAGCTTGTTTGTCTCGATCTGCTGACGCTGCTCAGGTGTCAGAACGTTCTGGATCTGAAGCTGTATGCCTTCGGCACGCTGCTTCATCTGCTCGCGAAGCGCCTGTGCACGCAGTTTCTGATCTTCAGTGATCGTACCGGCCCGACGAGCCTGCATGATCGTCTTCATCTCTTCTCGAACGGACGGATCCGGTTTGTTAGATTCGCGGATCGCCTTGATCGCGGTCTTCTGGTCCTCGGTCAGTTCGATCCCGCGAAGTCCGTGCATTCCGCCACCCATGCGGCCGAACTCTCCGCCACGCATTCCCTTGCCTTCGCCGCGCTTAAAGCCCTTACGCTCAAGCTTTTCGGCCTTGGTGCCGTCCGCTTTCGGTGTTTCGGTGGTCTGGGCTGAACCCGCAACCGCAAACGCACCTGCCGCAAAGACCGCAGTTACACCCGTGAATAATTTTGTTTTTAATGACATGTTTTACCTCTTGTACTTGAATTGAAAAGCTTTCGCCGTCGCATAGTAAGACGCACGTTGAGAGCATTTAGCCGATTCAATTTTTGTAAAGATGTGTAAACATATGTGGAGCCGAAACCGGCGGCCGCCCGGCGCCGAATTGAATTCGGCCTGTGCAAAAGGCTAAAATGGCGTCTTTCGCGCCCTTAGCGCGCGGAATCGAGATATATGAGATTTTTGTCTGAAATAAACTGTCCTGCTGATCTGCGTCAGCTGCGAGTCGACGATCTGCAGGAAGTTGCTGACGAGGTGCGCCAGTTCATTATCGATACCTGTTCGCGTGTCGGCGGCCACACCGGTGCATCGCTTGGAGCGGTCGAGCTTGCCGTCGCAATGCACTACGTTTTCGATACACCGAATGATCGGCTGGTGTGGGACGTAGGTCATCAGGCGTATGCACACAAGATCTTGACGGGGCGCCGCGATGAGCTGCACACGATCAAGCAGTTTGGAGGGCTCTCGGGCTTTCTCCGCCGCGACGAGTCGGAATACGATACTTTTGGTGCCGGCCACGCCTCAACATCACTCTCCGCCGCGCTCGGCATGGCCGTCGCACGTGATCAAAAGAAAGAAGATTTTCACGTTTGCGCCCTGATCGGCGATTCATCGCTCGCTGGCGGCATGGCGATGGAGGCGATCAATCAGGCAGGCCATCTTAAATCACGGCTTATCGTACTGCTCAACGACAACGAGATGTCGATCGCTCCGGCGGTCGGAGCTCTTAGCGGTTACCTCAATCGCATTAAGGAAGCGCAAAGCTATCAGCATCTGAAAGAAGACATCGGTGACGCGCTCGAAAGCGTGCCTGGCATTGGAGAATCGCTGCGGCGTGCAGCTAAGTCGCTTAAAGATGCGATCGCCGCTGCGGTTCTGCCCGGTGCCCTGGTAAACGAGCTCGGATTCAAATACATTGGCTACGTTGACGGACACAATGTGCCTAATCTTGTTCGGGCCCTAGAAGAAGCGAAAAAGGTCGATGACGGCCCCGTTATCGTTCACGCTCTGACCACAAAAGGTAAGGGATTCCCGAATCCGGAAAAGAATTATTACGCATACCACGCAACAGGCCCCTTCGATCCAAAGACCGGCCTGCCGTACAAATCAACAAAGCCGACGCCGCCTACCTATACAAAGGTCTTTGGCGACACGATGTGCGAGCTGATGTCGGCTGACGACAAGATCATAGCTCTGACGGCAGCGATGCCCGACGGAACCGGGATCGACCACGTCCTGGAAAAGTTTCCTGAGCGGGCGTACGACGTAGGCATTGCGGAACAGCATGCGGTCACATTCTGCGCCGGAATGGCATGTGAGGGCATGAAGCCCGTTGCTGCGATCTATTCGACATTTTTGCAGCGCGGCTTCGACCAGGTCATTCACGATGTCTGTCTTCAGGACCTGAACGTTACATTCGCGATGGACCGTGCCGGGATCGTCGGTGCTGACGGCCCTACCCATCACGGTTTGCTTGATATCGCCTACCTTCGCGGATACCCCAACATTATTCTGATGGCTCCGAAGGATGAAGCCGAGTTTCGCGACATGATTAAAACTGCGATCGACCATCCGGGACCGGCCGCGATCCGTTATCCGCGCGGCAATGGTTTTGGTGTCGACATCTCTGCTGCTCCTCAAGACCTGGAGACCGGAAAAGCCGAGATCCTACGGCAGGGTGAGACCGACGTCGCGATCGTCGGCCTCGGTTCGATGGTTTATCCCGCGATGCAGGCAGCTGAAAAATTAGCGGTTTCGGGCATCGATGCAACCGTTGTTAACGCTCGATTCGTCAAACCGCTTGATGAGGAGCTGATCCTGAAGCTTGCGAGGGAAAATCGTCTGATCGTGACCGTCGAGGAGGCGTATCTTGCGGGCGGTTTTGGCTCCGCGGTAATGGAACTGCTCGAAGCCAATGGTCTGCAGGATGCTGTCAAAGTAGTACGTATCGGCGTAAGCGACGAGATAGTCACGCATGGCGATCCCAAATTGCTGCTCGCGAAATACGATCTGAACGCTGATGGTATAGCGAAACGGACGGAGACGGCATTTGCAGACCTGAAAGAGACGACGGCCCGCGGACGGCTGAAAGTCGCGTAAACTACAACGCGACCTAAGATCAAATGAATAAAAAGAACCAGAAGAAAGGCAGTAATCTGCCGTACGTAATTATCGGGCTGGTGCTTGTCGTCCTGGTGGGCGTTATCGCACTCGGAACGGGCATCATCGGTGCCGGATGGTGGGTGATGTCACGCGATAGCTCAAGCACTGCATCGAGTTCGACGGCGGCCACCAAAAACCAGCCTGCCCAGAGGAACCCTGCAAATGCACCTCCGGGTGCTCCGCTCGGCGTCAACGTGCTGGGCTCACCGACCGCTGTTGTCACCGTGGAAGAGTTTGCCGATTATCAGTGCGGCGCCTGTGCGGCCACTCATCCGGTGATGAAGGAGATACAGTCGGCCTACGCTGGGAACCCTAACTTCAAATTCGTATTCCGCCATTTCCCGCTTTCGATCCCCGCCCATGCTAAAGCGTACGACGCGGCTGTGGCGACCGAAGCTGCGGGAATGCAGGGCAAATATTGGCAAATGCAGGACCTGCTTTTCCGAAACCAGTCCGCGTGGTCGCCGAATCCCGACCATATTCAGATGTGGGAAGGATATGCGAGCAGCATTGGGGTCGACGTTGCCCGGTTCAAGACCGACATGGTCGGAATGGCTGCGAAGCAGCGGGTTGATGCGGACTTGGCCCGGGGCCGCGGTCTAGGCGTCAATTCTACGCCCACCGTATTAATCAACGGCCAGATGGTGCCGCCCGCCGAAGTAAATGTGATGGCACTGCGGCGAAACATCGACGCGGCGATCCAGCAGGCGACCGCCGGTCAGGCAGCACCGGCAGGCAGCAGTTCGAATTCATCAGCCAATCAGTAAGTGGATATTAACGAAGAGATCGCCCGGGACGAGTTGAGCGACAGCGAGCCGATCGGCAAATTGCCGCTGCTCGCTTCGCTTATCGCACTGATCGGACTGGGCGATGCTGTTTATCTAACGATCCAGCATTATACGGCCGCACCCGTCCCGTGCAGTTTGATCGAGAGCTGCGAGAAAGTGCTAACTAGCCCTTACGCTGAAATAGCGGGCGTACCGCTCGCCGCACTGGGCGCGGCTGCATATTTTGTCGCCTTTTCGCTCGCGATCCTTGCTGCGTTTGGGAATCGCCTGATGTGGACTCTCTTCAGTATCCAGGCGTTTCTAATGGCGGTGTTCTCTATATATCTTCTTTATCTGCAGGGTGCCGTTATCGGAGCTTTCTGCCAGTTCTGTCTTATCTCGGCAGCAACGTCGATCTTGCTCGCGATCATAGCCGCTCTGTCCTTTTTTTCATCACGGAAATAGCTCCCGCGTTTTAAATCCGAAACTTTGACTGATACGAATTTATTGCTGAGTGGGAAGCAAGATCTTCCCGCTCAAAACGAGGTTACTTGGCCAATTGGCCAGGCTTGATGTTTAGCAAGGTTTTAGGTTAGTTTAAGTGATATCGGATCAGTTCGATTTTGATGTCCCAAAGCATCCTTAAACGTATAGCGAACGGAGACCAGGCTGCCGTCCAAGATTGCCTCAAGGCATATGGCGGATTGGTGTGGTCGCTTGCGCGTAGAATGCTGCGAAACTCCGACGATGCCGAGGACGCAGTGCAAGAGATATTTGTGGATGTTTGGAAGAATGCGGGTCGTTTTGACGAATCGCAAGCGTCGGAAACGACGTACATCGCAATGATCGCCCGAAGGCGATTGATCGATAGGATAAGGTTCACCCAGCGACGGATATCGGCAGATTCGATCGAAGACATGCTCTCGGAACCGGCAAAGACCGGCGACGCGGACATACAGACGCTTGTCGAAGGCCGTGAAGCTTTTAGGGCACTCAATGAATTACGTCCCGAACAGCGGCAAGTGCTGCAGTTATCGATCGTCCACGGGCTGTCGCATCAGGAAATTGCTGACGCAACGGGAATGCCGTTGGGCACCGTCAAAACACATGCACGGCGTGGCCTGATCCAGGCTAGGGAACTTTTGGGAGTTGGGAATTTTAGCAAGGAGGTATCCGTATGAAGAACGAAATAGATGAACGGATGCTAGACCTCCTTTGCGATCAGGCTTTGTTCGGGCTTTCGGAAGAGGAACTGCAGGAACTTGCTCGTTTCGGAGAGAACGATGCTACCCGTAATGAGGCCCTTTCGCTGGAATTGACTGCCGCTAAACTGAACACTGCGGGGATCGTTGAGAATTCGGAACTGCCTGAGCATCTTTTCGCCTCGATCCTAGCAGAGTCTAAGAAACACGTTGCTGCCGAGGAGAACGTCTTCACTGCTCCCCGCGGAACTGTGGCTGCAGAAACGTCGTCTGCATCTTCAGGCATGTTTGGCTGGCTCGGCTGGGCTGTTGCTGCAGCTGCGTGCATCGCGTTGGCTTTCGTTGTCATTAACCGTCCGGGCGACCAGGGTATGATCGCGGCGGCGCCGACACCTACCCCGACTATCCAGAAGGAACTTACTCCGGCTGAACTTCGTCAACAGCTGCTTAATACCGAGCAGGCAGTGATCAAAGCGGACTGGGGCAAGGGTAATGTTCCGGAAGCCGAAGGTATCTCCGGCGACGTCGTTTGGAGCGACGATAAGCAGACCGGGTATATGCGTATACGCGGCTTGCCTGTGAATGACAAGAACCGCGAGCAATATCAGCTTTGGATCTTTGAGAACGCTAAGCTCGAAGAACATCCTAAAGATGGCGGCGTGTTCGACGTTAACTCCGAGGGCGAGGTCATCATCCCTATCGACGCCAAGATACTTACCCGCGGTCCAAAGGCGTTTGCGATCACGGTTGAAAAACCGGGCGGTGTGGTCGTCTCCAGCCGTGAAAAGATCGCAGGGCTTGCCGCTGTGAAACCAAGTCAGTCATAACCGCGTATATATCGGTAACGCGATCAGAACGGCCGCATACTGGTGCAAAAAACCGTCGCCACTCACCGGCAGACGGACGCATAACCGGTATTCGGGCCCGGTCGTTTCTAATTAACTAGTGAAAATCAAGGAGTTTACGATGCGAATTAAGGAGATCTTTGTCGGTCTTTTCGCGGTTGTGCTATTGCTGCAGGGAACCGTTCCTGCACAGCAGGGCGACCGTTTGCCGCCGATAAATGTTAAGGAATACACGTTAAAGAACGGCTTACGAGTGCTGTTGCACGAGGACAGGTCGACACCGATCGTCTCCGTTGGCGTTTGGTACCACGTGGGTGCAAAGAACGAGGTCGAGGGCAGGACGGGCTTTGCACATCTCTTTGAACACATGATGTTCCAGGGATCCAAGAATTACGATGCCGATTATTTCACGCCGCTGCAGGAAGCGGGTGCAAGCATCAACGGTACGACCAACCAAGATCGAACGTGGTATTTCGAGACCGTTCCATCCAATTTCCTTGAGCTTGCGTTGTTCATGGAAGCCGACCGTCTTGGCAATCTTCTTCCCGCGATGACGCAGGAAAAGCTCGACAATCAGCGTGACGTCGTGAAAAACGAACGCCGTCAACGAGTCGACAATCAGCCCTACGGAACCGCTTTTGAGAAGATCGGCGAGATAATGTATCCGAAACCGCATCCTTACAACTGGACGACGATCGGTTCGCTTGAAGATCTGCAGGCAGCTTCTATGGACGACGTTCAGTCGTTCTTCCGTCAGTATTACGTTCCGAACAATACGGTGCTGGTCCTATCGGGGGATTTCAACGATAAACAGGCGCGTGGCTGGATCGAAAAATATTTCGGCTGGATGCCCCGAGGCGAAGACATTAAGCGTCCGAACCCTGAAACGCCGCAGCTTGCTAAAGAGATCCGCACAACGGTCGAAGACAATGTTCCGCTGCCGCGGCGTTATATGGTCTGGCATGGCGTAAGAGCGTACTCGGCGGACGAACCGGCACTAGATTTTCTAAGTAATATCCTCTCGAGCGGCCGCACGTCGCGTCTGCAGAGCAGCTTGGTTTACGAGAAAGAGCTAGTTCAGAACATCGGCGCATTCAGCGGCACGAACGAGGTTGCCGGACTATTTCAGATCCAGGCAACGGCACGTCCAAATAAGTCGCTTGATGACATCGAGAAAGAGATCAATGCGGAACTCGAGCGTATAAAAGCACAGCCGCCGACAGCTGAAGAGATGTCACGTGCCCTTAATACGATCGAGTCACAGTCGATCTTCGGACTGCAGACCGTGTTGGGCAAGGCAAGCCAGCTTGCTACGTATGCCGGTTATCTTGGTAAACCTAACTGGTTCCAGGACGATCTCGACCGATATCGCAAAGTTACTGCGGCAGACGTACAGCGTGTCGCCCGGCAATACCTTGGCGAGAATCGCCTAGTCATGACCTACGTCCCTCGTACGGGCGAGGCACAGCGTCAGGATCGCGCTGCCAATCAAACAACGACCTCGACCGAAAAGAAAGACAAGGCTGACGACGAGGCCAGAATTGCAGCCCAGGCCGCGGCTCTTCCGAAGGGTGGACCAAATCCGAAGCTCGTGCTTCCCAAGATCCAGAAGGAAAAGCTTTCAAACGGAATGGAGCTTTGGATGGTGGAACAGAAGGAGCTTCCGATCGTCTCGATGAACATGGTCTTCAAGTCCGGCTCCGCTAGCGAACCGGCGGACCGCGTCGGCGTTGCCAACATGACCGCATCCTTGCTTGACGATGGTACGACGACACGCAGCGCGGAGCAGCTGGCAAATGAACTTCGTCAGATCGGCATCTCGGGTATTGGCTCAGGTTCGGGCTGGGATTCGACTAATGTTTCGGTCCAGACGCTTACGAAGCATCTCGACAAAGCCCTGGAGCTATATGCCGATGTAGTGCAGAATCCGGCCTTCCCCGCAAGCGAGGTAGAAAGCCTGCGAGCACGATCACTGGTCGGACTCCGTCAGCAAAAGGCTAATCCCAATGCGATCAGCAACGTGGTTTATAACAAGGTGCTCTATGGCGACCATCCTTATGGCCGCGACAATACCGAAGCGACCTTAAAGGCCATCGGGCGCGACGACCTGGTGAAATATTATGAATCGGTCTACAAACCGAACAATGCGACCTTGATCGTTGTCGGTGATTTCAACAGGGCGGCCCTGAAGTCGAAGATCGAAAAGGCCTTTGCCGGATGGAAGCCCGGTACTGTTGCTAACGGAACACTTCCGGAAGCGGCAAAACTAGATAAGACGGCTGTCTATTTAGTTGACCGTCCGAATTCGGCACAGTCTGTGGTCTCCATCGGGCACGTCGGCATCGACCGGATGCATCCCGATTACTTCCCCGTGCTGGTGATGAATACCATCCTCGGCGGCGGCTTTACATCACGCATTAACATGAACCTGCGTGAGGACAAAGGTTACACCTACGGTGCACGGAGCGGCTTCTCGTTCCGACGCGGAGCGGGCCCATTTTCAGCGGGCGGTGATATCCAGACGGCTGTCACGAAAGAAGCTGTCGCGGAGTTCATGCGTGAACTCAACGACATTCGCGGCGGAAGGCCGGTTACCGAAAAGGAACTGGACTACAATAAGCAGAGCCTGATCAGGCGTTACCCGGCGGGTTTTGAAACGAATGGAGCGATCTCAAACCAGCTCGCCAATCTGGTTACTTACGGGCTGCCGGATAGTTACTTCAACGACTACATAGCGAAGATCAACGCAGTATCAGTCGCTGATGTGAATCGAGTTGCAAAACAGTACCTCGATCCGTCGAAGATGGCGATCGTGATCGTCGGCGACCGAAAGGTCATCGAGCCGGGCCTAAAGGATCTGGGCTATTCGATCAATATCCTGAATGCTGACGGGATGCCGGTTGGCCAGTGATCCTTCGTGTAGTTGGACAAGAAAAGGAGGCGGTCGTTCGATCGCCTCCTTTCATTTTACAACCCGGTTTCTGCTTGCTTACTTCCGTATCAGAACCACGGGCGACTGCTCGGCATCCCGAATCTTTGAAAAGAAATCACGCACTTCGTCATATTTCTCTGCGGGAATTATTGAGCGGTTGGTGATGAACGAGCGCGTGTAGTGAAGCTTGTCTCCTTTTACTTCGTAGCTTGTGCTGTAGGTTCCGTACGGGCCGGAAAGCTTTATCGGATCCGGCATCTCATCGACTGCAAATCCCGCAGGAAGTCCGATCTCAGCCCGCTCTGTAAAGGAATTCGAATCGAAGCTTATCGGGTGCATTCGGGATTTCTCAGTGAGGTTGATCGAGTTGGTCCGATTCGTGACCGCAGGCTTAAAGACCAAGAGTCGGTTCTGCATCAACTGACCGTATTGCGGTGCGGTAAATTCGATATCCATATCGAACGAAGCCAAGTCGTGGTTATCCGTCGGCGAAAAACTAACGAGACGTGCGGCGGTAGCACCGCGCGTCAGCCAGCGTTCGATCGACTTTCGGAAATCATCGTTCGAGACTGATCGGAGCATTGTCCTTGGTGCCCGCGATTCTTGTCCCGAAACGCGTTCGCGGATCGTTCCTTTAATGCTGCCTGTTTCGTCCAGTGTAAACTTCGTTTCGCGATTCCACGCATTGAAATCGGCCGGCGTCACCGGCATCTCGATCAAACCGCCCTTATCGCCCGCCATTATCAGGCCATTGCTTCCCTGCAGGTAATCCGGCAGGTCGCCAACAGGCGTGAATTGGTCAGTCGCGTCAAAGATCAGCAGTCGACCGAGAGCGGGATGATCCATTACCGTCGGTCCGCTGGTCTCTGCAGACACCTTGACCGCAATAATGCAATGATTAAACTGTCTCGGCGAGGCCCAGCTTGCGCGGACGTAATCCGGATCGCCTGAATAAATGGCTATCGGATATGCCTCAATATCCAGAACCTTGAGCATGGCCCGCATAAGGTTCGCTTTGTCCTTACAGTCCCCGTAACCACGGCCAAGGACCATGTCCGACGGCCGAGGCTTGAAGCCGTTGCCATATCCGACACCAATATCGATCGAGATGTACTGCAGGTTTTGAACGAACTTCCCGATCGCTTTGATCTTGTCGAGTTCGGTCTTTGCCCCTGCGGTCACCTCGCGTGTTTTGGCGACGATCGCGTCGTTGATCACAACCTGCGGTTCGTACATCGCCGTTGCCCAGCGGGAAACATCGGTCCAGTTCGCGAATGCCTTATTTACACCTTGTATCTCGTCAGACGGGTGATAGTTGATAGCAACTCGCGGAACAATGTTTACAAAGCTTGGGCTCATGGGCTCAAACTTGATCGGCGGGAGATCGCGGAGTTCCCACGTGTAAGTCGATCCGTTCACTTGAGGAGCGACCTCGTTTCGGTTAAAGGTCATGCTCGTCGCCGTCCAGCCCCGCGGCAGGTTCAGGACGAAACGAGAATGAAGCGTCGGATGACTGTCCTGAAAACGCCACTGCTCCTGGAAGAAAAGCGCACGGTCCTCAGTCGTCGAGGTATAGCCGAACACATAACCTATATCCGCTTCGTCTGAGGCATTGATGATCTTGATGCGGCCTTCATCATAAATGTCGTTCGGGTCAGAGATGCGGTCGATAGTCTCTTTCTTGCCGAAAGATCGGACATTGCCGCCCGGTGCTATCAGCCAGGCCTCAAGGTCTTTTACCTGGCTGAATTTGGATAGATAGAAGGCTCGTGCAAGCGCATCACCCTTGCCTTCTTTCTGCAGGATCCGCAGAGCCCGCCGTTCGACAGTCGTTATCTTGCCGTTACTGTCAACCGTAACCGACTCTTCGTGAAACAGGACGACCGCATCAACTTCTTTGTCATAACTTCCTACGGGCATTCTTGCCGCCTGCCGCAGCCACTCAGGAGCGTTGTTGAAAGCTGCGGCCGACGAAGAAAGTATCGATAACGCAAATAATAGGCCTGCGAACCTCCAAAAAGAATTGAACATCATGTACCTCCTCAAGCAAACACAACGGATTACGCTCACAGCCTAGTTTTGCCTAAGGGTGATCGTGTGGGAATCGGATTTATGGAACTCGTCAAACACATTCTTGAGCGGCTCGTAGGTTTTCACGGCGAAGAGAATGTTTCCGTTCGCTCCGAAGTAAAATTGGCGATCCATTAGCAAGGCGTTCCGAGACTTATCGAGCTTTAGATCGACCTTCAGCGAGCTGATCTTGTTAGGATCGCTGAAGGGTGCCGGTGCGTCGGCACTGTCGAGCTCAAAGCCGCTGGGCAGCTGGATCTCGATCGAGTCGGCCTCCGACCACGGATAACGGAAGAAAATGTCGTACTTTCGTGATGCGCTCGAAAACATTGCTGACGGCCCGTGCTGGAAGACGCTGGGCTGAATAAACAGCCGCTTCCCGGTCTTCTGTGCGTAGTTCGGAACCTTGATCTTATAGCGATGGATGAGCGGTTTCGACGGGTCGTTCATATTTTCGACCGAAACCGAAGTTACTTCAGCCGTACTCATCCGGCCCTTAACAGTGTCGATGATCGATTCGGTCTGCTTTTCAGGCGTTTCATCCCAATAGCTTTGGCGAAAAGCGAAGGCCGGTTGGCCCGTCATCTCGACTATCACGTCGCCTTCAAGGGTGCCATCTTCAGTAAGCTTGAATTTGCCGGTGCGTTTCGACCTATTGTCGTCGTGCTTAAGCGAGGGGCTTTCGGCCCACATATAATTATCGACCCCCACAAGCAGAGTGTAAGAATCTTCCTGATACCACGGCTGAGTGCCGAAGGTCAGGAATGGTTGGGCGGGATTGTATATTCTCGGTTTGCCATTTTCCATGACGGCCACGCCAGCGGGGAATATCAAGCGCTCGTTTGTCATGTTCGGATTAAAGAACATCTGGTTACGGCTGCCTGAATATGCGAGCCGAACCTCGATCCCCAAAGCGTTCGCGAGCGAAGCGAAAAGCCAGTTTACGTGGCTTGGGTTCGGTGCCTGTTTACGTTCGAGGATGTCCGCGATATTTTTTACAGCCGGCAGTTTGCGGCGCTGTTCCTCTGTGATCTTCGGGTCGTATGTTACGTTGTGTATCTGCCGCTGCGCGAAATCATAAAGCTTTCGAAGCTTTTCTTCCTGGGTGGTCGCCCCGGCGGTTATCTCTTCCGCCGCAGTCTTTATCTTCTTGTCTTTCTTCGTCAGCCATTTGACAGTTTGTCCGCGTTCGCTCGCAACCGCCGCCCAATAGCTCTGAGGATTGCTCGGGTCCTTTACGACGAACGAGATCGAGTATGCTGAAGCACTCGTTATCTGAAGCCGTGATGACGTGAGAAGCAGCCACGGCCGGACCTGGTCCTCGGGCGGCATACGCGGCTCTTCCTTGAACGCCGCGACATTCCTGATCTCACCGAGGAAAAAACCCTTCTGATCTTTAATGAACTTGAAATCCTTGGTGTTATAAGCCTGATACTGAGGCTCTTTCTGGTACGGCTTGTAATAATAAGACAGCAGCCTTACCGGAATGTCCCGCTGCAGCGGGAACCGCATTCCCGAAGCTCCGGCGTCATCCTGAGCTTCTTTATACTTGTATTCTACGATCACGCCGGGCTCGATATTCGGCACCGCGAACGACTTTGCCATCATCTTTACTCCGCTCGCACGGACGATCTCCCGGTCGAATATATCTTTTGAACCAATGTCCACCGTGCTGCCGTCGGTCTTTATCACGCGAGCTGCAAGGTCCTTGATCTTCGTTCCCTTGAGGTAGGGAATATCGAACTTGCTGTATTTTTCGCGGCCGCGTTCGGTAAAGATCTTTACGCGGACGTAGTGCCACATATCGAGGTCGTCTGACGAACTGTCGTCTATCCGCATTTCCCAGAACATTGCCTCAGCATCCGCGTCCGGCTCAACGACTGGCGTTTTTGACGCGACATCCTCGGGAGAGACCGGCCTCCAGTCCTTATACTGGGCAGAGACAGCGGCGGTGAAAAGCAGGCACACCAAAAGTGCCGACACACAGGACGGTAACCGTCGAATTAGATCAATTTTCATTTAAAACCTCGAAATTTCTTTTAGCGGCATGGAAGCCTACGGGTGAACGAGCTCTCGGAAAAACCGAAGGGTGGAATCGGTTGATTGAGATAGTCTCGAGAAGTTTATACGAGTTTTTATCGGGAAATCAATGATTTTGTGCGAAATTCCACTTTTTCGCCTTCAACTGCTCGATCCAGTATGCCGCAGATTCAACGCCCAGAGCGGCATGAATTGACTATTTGCGGCGCCGCTTTGCATCATAGTCTCGTGGCAAAAAAGAACAGTGGGTTGGTGTTTGATCTGGCCAAAGCTAAAGCAATGATCCTTCGCGGCGGCCGTAAGAAATGGTGGGAACGCAAAGGTACGATGAAAAGCGGCTTCCGATACTTTGACGCCGGCGGAACCCAGATCAAGGACGAGGCGCAACTCGAGCGGATCCGATCGCTGGTGATCCCGCCGGCATGGCGTCACGTTCGTATCTCACCGCGTCCCGGCAGTAAGCTGCAGGTAGTTGGCATCGACACGACTGGCCGTATTCAATATCGATACCACCCGAAGTTCACCGAAAAACAGCAGCGGGCCAAGTTCCAAAAGATCGAGAAGTTTGCCGAGCACCTGCCTCAAATGAGGCACATCACAAACGAGCACATCCAGCTAGAGGGTTTCCCGCGGGAAAAGGTGCTCGCGATAATGCTGCGGCTGATCAATTCCCTGTATTTCCGCGTTGGGACCGAGAAAAGCGTCAAGCATTACAAGACCTATGGCATCACGACGCTGCAAAACAAGCACATGCACGTCGGCCGGGGCGGAAAGCTAGTCTTTGATTTCATCGGTAAAAGCCACATTCGGCATAAAAAGATCCTTGTGGACGAAGAGCTTGCCGCCGTTATGCGTGAGCTCAAAGACCTCGGGAGCTCGAGGAAGCTGTTTCACTACGTCGACGCCTCGGGGAAGCCGCGGCCGCTGAAACCTTCCGACCTTAATTCCTACTTGAAGGAACTTACAGCACCCGATTTCTCAGCAAAAGACTTCAGAACGTGGGGTGCAACACTGCTCGCAGCCGTTAACCTCGCGGAACTAGGGTTACCGCAGGACGAGACCGAACTCAAGAAAAAGGTAGTAGCTGCGGTCAAGCGCGTCGCGGAGGAAATAGGAAACACGCCGGCGGTTTGCCGCAGCTCGTACATACATCCGACTGTACTCACCAGCTACGAAAAGGGTAAGACCATTGACGAATTTCGTCCGCGGAAGAGCCGGCGGATCAAGAAGATCGGGGCCGATCTCGAGCCTGAGGAAGCTGCGCTGCTAAAACTGTTCAAGGAATTCAGCTGATCACCATAGATCAGAGTGCTTGCCTGAATGTGTTATAATCACCCACATTATTCACTTATTTCAGACGAAATTTATCATAACCATTTAGGAGCGTATCTATGACAGCAGCAGGTGCTTACAGTCGGATCCAGGAATTGCTCGGGGCAGATGCCGAGTCTTTATTAAGCCACGTTTCAAAAACGATCCCCAAAGAGAACATCCATTTGCCTGGAGGCGACTTCGTCGACCGCGTCGTTTCGCAGTCCGACCGGAACCCATCGGTGCTCCGCTCGCTTCAAAGCTTGTTCGGCCACGGGCGTCTTGCAGGAACGGGTTACGTTTCGATCCTCCCCGTCGATCAGGGCATCGAGCATTCGGCAGGTGCCAGTTTTGCCCCAAATCCGCAGTATTTCGATCCTGAGAACATCGTGCGTTTGGCGATCGAGGGCGGCTGTAACGGCGTTGCCTCAACGTACGGCGTGCTCGGCTCGGTCGCCAGAAAGTATGCTCACAAGATCCCGTTTATCGTAAAGATCAATCATAACGAGCTTCTTACGTATCCGAACGCCTTCGACCAGGTGATGTTTGGCACCGTTGAGCAGGCCCGCGATATGGGCGCTATCGCCGTCGGCGCGACCATCTATTTCGGATCGGAGAACGCGACCCGCCAGATAACCGAGGTTGCTGAGGCATTTGCCTATGCTCACGAGCTGGGAATGGCTACCATACTATGGTGCTACCTGCGTAATTCGAAATTCAAGACTTCGGAAGGTGATATGCATACCGCCGCGGACCTGACCGGCCAGGCAAATCACCTCGGTGTCACAATTCAGGCCGACATTATCAAGCAAAAGCTTCCGGAACGAAACGGCGGTTACAATTCGCTTAATATCGAAAGCAGCTACGGAAAGACCAATCCTAAGGTGTACAGCGAATTAACGTCCGACAGCCCGATCGATCTGGTTCGCTATCAGGTTGCCAACTGCTACATGGGCCGTGCCGGCCTGATCAACTCAGGCGGCGAATCAAAGGGCCAAAGCGATCTCGCCGACGCGGTACGCACTGCCGTCATCAACAAACGCGGCGGCGGCATGGGCTTGATCTCAGGCCGCAAGGCGTTTCAGCGGCCGATGAACGAAGGCGTAGAGCTGCTGAACGCCATCCAGGACGTGTACCTTTCGCGAGAAGTATCTGTCGCCTAGCCCATTGTTAAATGTTTTCGCGGTAAAGGCCTGAGATCTCAGGCCTTTACGTTTGACCCTCTTCGCTCGGTTTGCACTCTTATATGAGATCCAAGGCCGTTTGGATATTCGCGATCGTCCCTGCGGTGGTGATGGTCCTCATCGCACTCGTGCCCCAGATCAGCTTATGGCAGATGCGGGGCGAACACTGGGCCGGGTCCTACGCCGCATCAAACTACGATGAGGTCGCGTATTCGGGTTATATTAACGGCCTCATCAACGGCAAACCGCGAAAATACGACCCGATGATGGGCGTGTCTCACGAACACGAGTCGATCTTTTCGCTGCAGTTCATTCCCGCGTACTCCATCGCGATCCCGGCAAAACTTCTGGGGCTAAACACCTCTTCGGCCTTTATCCTGTTGCAGGCTTTAATAGCGATATTCAGTGCACTTGCGATCTTCGTGCTCTTGCGGTCGGTAACTGACGACCCAATGATGTCGGGTGCCGGCGCCTTGATAATACTGTGTCTTGGCACTGCGGTGACGTTTGAGGGTGCGTTCCGAGATATGTGGGACGGCGGGCTCGTGATCGAATATCTGCCGTTCCTAAGGCGATATCAGCCCGGCTTCGCTTTCCCGATCTTCTTCCTGATGTGTTGGGCCGTATGGCGTGCTGTGACCAATAATAAACGCAGTTTCGCACTGGCGGCAGGGCTGATGTTTGCCACGCTCGTATTTTCCTACTTCTATCTATGGACCGCGGCGGCGGCATGGTTGGCGTGCTTCTTTGCTGTTGCGTTTATTCTGCGGAGCGAAGACCGTAGGGCGATAATTGGCTACGGCATCCCGATCGCCGCAGTGGCCGTTGTGACGATAGTTCCGTACTTATTGATGCTGAACATGCGGTCACGAAACTCCGACGAGGTGCAGCTACTAACGGAAACGCACGCCCCGGACGTTTTTGCACCGACCGTCATCGTTGGCCTGCTGGCGATCGCTGCTGCGGCGATCATGGGTTTTATAGGCCGCATCGATGCACGATCGTGGGCCGCGATCCTTGGATATGCGTTCTGCCTGACGCCGCTGGCGGTACTCAATCAACAGGTGGTCACCGGACGATCACTGCAGCCGGTACATTACGAGATCTTTATCGCAAACTACTGCGTTTTGGCTGGCGTGATGATAATTGCGTGGCTCGGTGTGCGAGGTTCACGGCTCCCTGAGATGCAGCCCGCGGGCATCGGCCGATGGGTTATCGCGGGATTGGCAGTCTTTGCAGCGGGTTGGGGAATCCAGGAGGGCATTCACGCATCACAGCGTAACGCGGGAATGGCGATCGTGCGGGATGGCGTATTTCCTGTCGCCGAGATCATTGCGAACGAGGCCGCCGTTTCGCCGGAGCTGGTTACCGTGCAGGCGCCAAATCCTATCGCCGGGAGCTTTATTCCTACGGTCGCTCCTGTTCGCGTCCTATGGAATCCGCACCTTGTCGCGGGCGGAATGATAGATGAATCTGAGAACAAACAGCAGTTTTATCGACACCTTTATTATTCGGGCTTTGCGGGCCCGGATCTCGAGAATGCTCTTCGGATCAAATGGTTCGAGGTGACGGCCGCGATCTTTGGCGGTGGCAGGGCGTTGCCCCAGCTTGGAGGAGTCAATCATCCCATCACCGATGACGAGATCGTCGAAGAAACCGCGAAATATCAGGCTTTTATCGACACAATGGACGATGCTGTGGCGTATTCGCCAAAACTCACCTACGTAGTGGTAGCGGCTGCAGAAGAGCCGAATTTCGCCAATATCGACAAATGGTACACCCGCGACACCGGCCGCGTCGCGGGACTATTCAAGGTATACACACTAACGCCTAAGTCGGCCGATCATTTGCCGGAGTAGCTTCGATAGATCGCCTCGACCCATTGCGGGGTCTTGATAAATCCGGAGCCGGCTTCCGCATATTTCGCCGGAAATCCTTCGGTCTTTAGCTGGTCCAGCGTCTTACCGGCAGCCATTCCCTGGCGGACCAACAACGATGTTTCGATGATCATTTGGTGATAATCGCGAAGGTCCGCGAGCGTGGAAACCGCTCCGTGGCCGGGAATTATCTTCGCATCGGCCGGGATCATCTGGATCATGTCGCTTAGGTTCTTGATCAGCCCGTCTACTGTCCCGCCGCTTTCGAGGTCAACAAAAGGAAAACGGCCAGCGAAGAAATCATCACCGAGGTGAACGACGTTGGAATTTACGAAATATAGGATCGTATCTCCGTCGGTATGGCCTTTGGGAAAATGGATCGCCTTTATCTGTTCACCGTTGAAGTAAACCGACATTCCGGCACCATAGGTCATCATCGGAAGAGCTACCTTTTCCGAAGGTTTTCTGGCCTGGCCGCGAAATGTCGTCGTCTCTTCCATTCGTTTCCGGACATTCTCATGTGCGATGATCATCGAATCGACGCCGAAAATGTCATTCCCGCCCGTATGATCACCATGCCAGTGCGTGTTGAAAATAAAGCGAGGTTTGTCGGATCCCAGCTTTCGAAGCTCTGCTTTTACTTGATCCGCGACGTTTGCGAACTGCGTGTCTATCATCAATACCCCATCAGGACCAACCGAAATACCGATATTGCCGCCCGATCCATAGAGGACGTGAACGCTACCGCCGACCTTCTCGGTTCGAAAAGACTGTTGGCCGGATGACGGTACGTGGCCCTTTATCAGGTTTGCGTGTCCGAAAGCTGGTGTCGCGAAAGCACTAATAATGGCTAGAGCAAAGAGTTTCTTCATAATTGAGTCTCCGAAGTTGATCGTTCACAAGACGTTGTTCGCGGCTTAGCCGCGATCGGTTTCTGCAGGGTTAAATAAATCGGCCGCGAGCCGGCCGCATCGCACCCGTAAGAAAGGGGTTTGTTTGGCGTTCGGCCCCGACGGTGGTCTCCGGGCCGTGGCCGGAATATACAACAAAATCGTCGCCAAGCGAGAGAATATGGTCCTCGATCGATTGAATGAGTTGTTCGTGGCTGCCGCCCGGCAGGTCCGAACGGCCGACAGAGCCTGCAAAAAGGCAGTCGCCGACGAATACTCGCTGATTCGCCTTTTCAGCTAGTACGACGTGACCGGGCGTGTGTCCGGGACAATGTGATACGTCGAATTGCAGATTCCCTACCGCATAAGTTTCGCCGTCCTGCCAGTTTCTGGTCAATGCAGGCGGCTTCTCATAATCGAAGCCCAGTACTGCAAGCTGGCCCTGCGGAATGCCCATTAAGAGCGGCTGTTGGGGAAGACCATAATAAAGCCCCTCATCATCCTTATGCAAAATGACATCACAATCGGGAAACTGGGCGCGAAGATAGGACGTTCCTCCCACATGGTCCAGATGGCCGTGGGTTAGCGTGATCGCCTGGAGCGTGAAACCGTTTTCACGAATGTATTTGACGATCTCAGGCGAGCGGTCTCCGGGGTCGATGCAGATCGCTTTTTGCGTCTCGGGGCATGCGACCACGCGTGTGTTCTGCTGAAAGGCTGACAGGACGAATTGCTTAATTATCATCACTAAGTAGCTGATCGATATAGGGTTCGGGGTCAAAACCGTTTTCCCGGCGGTCTCGCAATACAAAAATTACAGCGTTCCTATATGTACTTTCATCAGGCCGACCTGTAAAACAGGGCGTCTCGCTTTCTTCCAGGCTCAAATAGCTGTTAAGACAGGCCAGAAGCATCCACAACAGCGTCTCTTGCGGCGTTCCGATCGGATTATGCTGGATGATCGAAGCTCGGTCAGACGAGATCCCAAGACATATTCGCTGAAACTCCATTTCGCTTATCAAAACCATAACTCAGAGCGAACAATCAGTTCGAATTAGTTCATTGTGCATCAAATCAATGCAAAGCCGCATGGCCCAGATCGTACCGATTTATTACAGCCGCGCGACTTGGCTGAATGGGCCGTATGTGCCAATGCAACAAATAAAACAGGTTAAACACTTTCTCGTGCTCTGCCACTTTTTGGCACACGCGTTGCTTAAAAAAGAACCATCGGAAGTGGTGATTTCCGACTCGGTAGGGACAACTGAAGGATCGACGATGGGCAGGTAAAATTCCATTAGATCTTTAACCGAGTCGACCTGGGGGCAACCCCGGACAAGTTTGGGAAGGGGCCTGAATTGCTTGGGGGAAATCTTCGAGTGTGGGCACGAAGACTGAGTCGGGTCCTTTCCCAATCATATAAAAGTTTTGGTTCTTTGAAAATCTGATTCCGGAATGCCTCTATATCTACTTAATAGGGTGAACAATGATCTAACTCTCACATTTCCTTCCTTTCAGAGCTTTCGGGAAAAGATTTTCATAGCACGAGACCGGGTTTGCTTAGGCAAGCCCGGTTTTTATTTTGTCTCCTGGTACATCCAGTAATGGCTTCGGTGCATACCGAGGTGCTCGTAAACGTGCTGTGCCCGCTCATTCTCCCGCTCGACGTAAAGCCTGAATCCGCATACATTTCCGTCGGATTCTGCACGGTCTTTTACGAATTGATAAAGCTTGCTGTAAACGCCTTTTCCGCGATGTGCGGGCAGCGTGTAAACGCTTTGTATCCACCAGAACCATGCATTTCGCCAATCGCTCCATTCACGCGTCACCATCAGCCCGCCGACGATCTCGCCGCCGTCTTCGGCGACCGCGTAAAAGCCCTTCGCCTCGTCATCAAACACCGCGGTGACGCCGGGCGTCAGCACGTCCGAGTGCAGGTGCAGATCTTCGGTCTCATGTGCCATCGCCTGGTTAAATCTGACCAGTGCCGGAATGTCGCCGCGTTCCGCAATTCTAATGTTCATAAGCGTTTAAGGGCTTGACGAAACCGCCCTCGACCTCTAACCTAGAATGTTTTGCCGTATGACCGGATCGGCACAGTCTATTAATGAAACTAAGGATACTTTATCACGGCAATTGCTTTGACGGCGTTTCGTCCGCGGCCATTTTTACCAAATTTTACCGTGCGACCATCGATGGTGACGCCGAGATCGGCTATACGCCGACGATGCACCGGGCCGGTAACGCCTTTGATCGCAACCAGTTTGACGGTGAAGAGAATGCGATCGTCGATTTCAAATATTGCCCCGACGACCGCCTGACCTGGTGGTTCGATCATCATCAGTCCGCTTTTCTCTCGCCAGAGGACGAGCAGCACTTTCTCGCCGATACCTCGGGCAAGAAGTTTCTGGATACCAAAAGTGCCTCATGTGCCGAATTTATTGCCCGGATAGGGCGCGAAAAGTTCGGATTTGAAGACCCTTCCCTCTCTGAACTGATCGAGTGGGCCCACATTATTGACGGTGCTTTTTATGAGGACGCGGCACAATGCGTCGAGCTTAAGTCCTCTGCTCTCAAGCTGATGCAGGTGATCGAGGGCGAAAAGGACCCGGCTTTTGTCGAGCAGATCATTCGTATGCTGACCGAGACAACTCTGGATGAAATGATCGAAACGCCGGCGATACGCGAGCGGCTCGATCCTATTCTCGAGCAGCACTGGGCGACCGTCGAGCTCATCCGTGAGCGGTCGAAACACGAACGCGGCGTGGTGACATTTGACCTCGCCGGTACCGGCGTCGAGGGCTATAACAAGTTTATTCCCTACTACTTCCACCCGCAGACGACCTATGTCGTATCGGTCAGCCAGAGCTCTTTCCGGACGAAGATCTCGGTCGGTTCCAACCCGTGGTCGCCGCGGCCGAGAACCCATAATATCGCTGAGATATGCGAGCGTTACGGCGGGGGAGGCCACGCCGTCGTCGGTGCCGTTTCGCTCAAGCCGGACGAACTCGAGACAGCCCGCCGATACGCCAAAGAGATCGTCACCGAACTGCAATTCGCAGATTGATCTCGCTTTTGGTGACGCAGGGAATTGTGACTCCTGGCGTGGTTCAAATTGACACACCACCAGCATCACGGCGTGGGTCGATATGACCCACGTGTGTCACAATGACACAGCCACCCATTGATGAAACAGACTGGCCTCGCGCCATCGGGTTTAACGAGTGGAGAGCCGCAGACGAGTTCACCGTCACCGGCGATCCAATCCGACTAAGATTCCAAGTTCAGAGGTGGAACTAATCAGGGATCCGTCCAAGCAGCCAGAGTAGGAACAGCGCGATCAGCCCGATCGCCGGCAGACCGAACGAGATGATCGCGAGGACCGCGGCTTCGTTTTTGAATGAGAATCGCATCTTTCTTCTGATAACCCCACACGACATCGCACCAGGAAAGTTCCTTAAACCTGAGCGTGAGCAAGGGCTCAGACTCAAGTTGAAGAAAGGTCTTTCACGCAAAGCCGCAAAGGCCGCGAAGGCGTTTTGACATTAAGCTAGGTCGAAGGTGGTGGCTGTGGTTTGGTTGTTAGTTGGCTACTAAGCCCTTGCTGACGCGCGGGCCTCTGCATCGGGGTTTCTGCAATCTGTTAGGGATTTTTATAAAGTAGTGCTCGGGTATTAAATGAAACGGATCACAATTTTATTTATCGCAGTATTCGTGTTTGCGGCGGCAGGCCTCGCCCAGGACGGATCGTCGGCGATGGTTGTCGTCAGGGACGAGGCGACGCAGGAACCCGTGGCTGGTGCGACGGTCGTCGTTAGGGGTTCGGACCTGACGTTTACGACGGACGCGTCGGGTGAGGCGATGCTGGCAGGTATCCCTGCGGGCCGGCAGGTGATGGTGATATCGTCGCCGGGTTTTGACGATGCGACGCTTGAGTTGGTTTTTCCGCTTGAGCCCGGGGCGACGCGGACCGTGCTGCTCGAGACACACAACGAGCTGACATCCGTCACGATCGAGACGACACGCAACGGCCGCGAGATCGAGGCGCAGCCGAGCCGCGTGGAAGCCATCGATGAGGAAGAGATCGACGAAAAGATCAACATGCGTCCGGCGAATGTCTCGATGGTGCTGAACGAAAGCACAGGCATACAGGTGCAGCAAACGTCGGCCACGTCGAACACGCAGAGCATACGCATACAGGGCCTGGACGGACGCTATACGCAGCTGCTGAAGGACGGCTTTCCTGCATTCGGCGGGTTTTCCGGCAGCCTCAGTGTGCTTGAGATACCGCCGCTTGATCTGCGCCAGGTCGAAATAATCAAAGGGCCTGCGGCGACGCTCTATGGCGGCGACGCGATCGCGGGCGTGGTGAATTTCATCACCAAGAACCCCGAAGAAGAAAGGGCGACGACGCTGCTTTTTAACCAGACCTCTGCGTTGGGAACGGACGTCGCGGCGTTCGATTCGCAGCAGTTCAATCGATTTGGCTACACGCTGCACGGGTCGTTCAACTATCAGCGCGAGTACGATGCGGACGATGATGGCTTTACGGAACTTCCGCGAACGCGGGCATTCGGCATTGCTCCAAAGCTGCTTTTCTCGCTTGACGACCGAACGCGGCTGACGGTCGGAAACTCGTTCAGCTATCAGAACCGCATCGGCGGGGATGTGTTCGTGATCGATGGTGAGGCCGGCGGCGTGCATCAATATTTTGAGCGGAACCGTTCGCTGCGAAACATCACCACGTTCAATCTCAACCGCGATCTCGCTGACGGCGGCAGGCTGAACGTAAAGCAGAGCCTCGCCTTTTTTAACCGCAGGCTGACGGTGCCCGGATACCGCTTCGGCGGCGATCAATTCAATTCCTTCACGGACGTCTCGATGACCAAGGTCGTCGGCAAACACGCTCTGGTCTTTGGCGGCAGCGCGGTGATCGATCGCTTCAGCGAAAGCCCGGTCGATGCCGCGATAGGTGCACGCGACGAATCGCGGACGACGCTCGGAGCGTTCATTCAGGACACGGTCGATATAAATTCGAAGCTGTCGTTTGAGGGCGGGCTGCGGATCGACCATTCGCGGGGCTACGGCACGTTCGCGCTGCCGCGAGTTTCGCTGCTCTATAGAGTCAGCGACCGGCTGACAACGCGTGTCGGGTTTGGGCTCGGTTACAAAACGCCGACGATGTTTACCGAGGAATCGGAGACTCTGCTGTTCCGGAACATCCTGCCGATCGGCGACGGGCTGAAGGCGGAGCGAAGCGCGGGCGGAACGTTTGACGTGAACTATCGCGGCGAGATCGGCGAAGGCTTTACGTACGCGATCAACCAGATGTTCTTTTACACGGCGATCACCGACCCGCTCGTCCTGCGTGAAGCCGACGCCGGACGCTTTCGATATTTAAACTCAGATTCCTCGGTGATCAGCCGCGGCGCCGAGACGAACATCAGGCTCGGCTACGACATCGTCAAACTCTTTGCAGGGTATACGTTTACCGACGCGAAGGCGGGCTATCTGCCGGGTGACCGCAGGCTGACGCTGCTCTCTCGGCACAGGGTCAACTCGGCGCTCGTATTTGAAGAGCATGAGAATTTTAAGGCGGGCGTCGAGTTTTACTACGGGTCGCGACAGATATTGAGCGACCGCAGCGTGACGCGTTCGCTGGCTGAGGTCGGGCTCTTCGGCGAGAAAACCTTCGGGAGGTACAGCGTGTTCATCAATGCTGAAAATCTCACCGATGTGCGACAGGGGAAATACGGGCCGGTGGTTTTGCGGCCCTACGAAAACCCTGCATTCGCTGAGGTTTATACGCATCTCGAGGGGCGCGTTTTTAACGGCGGGATAAAGATAAGGTTTTAGTCACATTATTTTTCGTTATGTTCGCCGCGGTACAGACGGGCGCGCGGGAGAGCAGTTACAGTCAGACTTTCTGTAATTCTGACAAGCCGGAGATTCGTGTCCACACGCTATTGTCCGAAATTGAAGGGAAGTTCACCCTTTTTGGATGGAAGATCGTCTTCCATCCTTTTTTTGTGTATTAGGTCGTTGCGGCGACAGTCTTTTCGGGGATGACAGTGCCGATCACTTTGACGTTCGTTGCCCAGCCGATGCGTTCGAGGATGCGGATGGTGATCCAGTTCATATCGAACTGATACCAGGCGAGCCCGTGGCGTGCCGAGGTTGGGAAGGCGTGGTGATTGTTGTGCCAGCCTTCACCAAAGGTCAGTATCGCGACGAACCAATTATTTGTAGAGAGATCGCCTGTCGAGTGGGGACGCCGGCCGTAAAGATGCGAGAGCGAATTGACGAACCACGTCGTGTGCCAACCCAGCACCACACGGGCGGCACGCCCCAAACCACCATCGACCAACCACCGATCAAAAATAGAATGACGGCCGAGGCCGCGATCGGCAGCAGATAGAGGCGTGCGATAAGGCGGTGAACCGGATCTTTTCTGAGGTCGGGAATGTAACGGTCGAGCGTCGCGGTGTCGTGGTCCTGTGCACGGCCGTAAACCACCCACCCGATCTGCGGCCACCAGAAACCCGATCGTGCAGAATGCGGGTCTTCGTCGGTGTCGACAAATTTGTGATGGATGCGGTGTGTCGCGACCCATTTGTCATGCGAGTCCTGCATCGACATCGAGCCGAGAATCGTCAGAACATATTCCAGCCATTTCGGAGCCTTAAAGCTGCGGTGCGTGAGCAGCCTGTGCCAGCCGAGGCCGACGCCAAGACTGCCGACGACCCAGTTGCCGATCAGCAGCGCGGCAAGGTTCTGCCAACTGAAAGTGTATATAACAGGGATCGCCGCGAGATGAAAGAACGTGACCATCGCGACGTTTCGCCAGTTGACCGAACGCCGAAACCGGCCGAACGCTTGTGTTTGATCCATTAAGAAAACTTCCCTTTGCTCGAAAAAGATAGGACCTGTTAAGAGTAACAGGTAAGCCGGCCGGGAAATGTAATAGTTGAGTAAGAGTTGCTTTGGGTGAAAGAAAGAGTATTTTGCAACTCAACTTATGGATCAAGACCGCGGTCCAATAATCTGCTGCCGTGAACCACCGCGGCTATCGTGATCGACTCTCTTCCGAGGCGATAGACGATCCGATAGCTATAAGAAAACACCTCGCGAATATCGGCGTCGTTGAATTCGGGTACCATACGGCCCATCAGCGGAAAATCCGAGAGCCGTCGTGCTTTCTGCAAAATGTCACGAACGACCGCCGACGCGTACGTTTCCGAATCCATTGAGATGTAAGATGCGATCGCATCAACATCGTCTACAGCTTCTTCCGACCAGACTACTGCACGAGCCATTTGTTGAGTGTCAACTCCGCTTCGTCCTGCGTTAGTTTCCGTCCTGAGTCAGCGGCGGCGAGGCCTGATCTAACCTTCTCGATAAAATACAGCTGGTACTGCACATCCTCGATAGTCGCATCGTCGGGAAGTCTGTCTAATAATGCGGCAACTTCGTCTTTAGTGCTTTGCATTCGGATTCCTCGTACCAAAGTATATCACCACCCGACGCGGGCGAGCGTTACCTTATTTCAGATGCTTGTGCAGGAAGCGGATGATCTTGTAGCCGTCGAGGTAGACCCAGGGTTTTTCGCCGAGCGTGTAATGACCGCAGGGTATGGCTGCCTTGCTGTGTTTGATCTTTCGGCGGCGTAGCTCGTTCATCACGTCGCGTGAGAGGTTGACCGGGAAGCTCAGGTCGTAGAGCGTGTAGATATAACGCTGCGGCCGATGCGGCAGGGCGGCGAGCTTGTCCATGTAAGCAAGCGGCGATATGGGCAGCCAGTATTCGCGAAGCTCGTCGAGCTCGAGATTGTTGCCGATGCCCTGCTTGACGTGATAGGTCGAAAGGCCGTGCCATACGACGTCCGCCGGGTAACCGGAGACGTGATTGAAAACGGCTGCGTCGATGGTCATATCGTGGACGAACGCGAAAAATCCGACGCAAGAACCGATGCTGGTGCCGACGATGCCGACCTTTTCGTAGCCCTGCTGTTTTAGCCACGCGACCGCGGCCCGCGAATCGACGACCGACTGCCGGAGCGACTGCAGCGTGCGGCCGACGTTCGGTGCGACCAGGTAATCAGCACGCTCGAGCTCGGGCGGCATACGCTCTTCGTGATATGGCAAGGTCAGGCGAAGTGCCGAGATGCCGACCTTGTTAAAGAATTTGCAAAGGTCAAAATACGTGCCCGATTTTGCGTTCCAGTGCGGCAGCACGACGACCGCCGACTTCTTGTTCGTTTCGTGCGGGAACCACGTCGCGTAGGCGGTGTTGTTCTCGGGCGATGGAGTTTCGATCGAGCTGGTCCAGGTCAGGATGTCGCCATCGAGCGAGAAGTCACTAACCTCGGGCGAGGCGAAAAACTCATCGCTGTGTTCGACCGTGCGATGTGCGTATTCGCTGAAAAGCTCGCGCGGATCGCGGCCAGCGGCATCGTCGGTGATGAACTCGGTGCCCCATTCGAACGGCCGGACGACGCGATTGTCGTTCAGCATCGCAAAGTGCCGTTCCCGGCTATGCATGTAACGCTTAAGCATCGGAAGGGTCAGGGATCAGACGGCGAGAGCCTGTGCCTCGGCGATGGCCTGGCGGCCGTTTAGAACCTTTTCGTAAAAGGCGATGTACTGCGGAATGATCTTTTCGGTGCTGTAGCGTTCGACCGCGAGCTCGCGGCCGCGAGTGCCGAACGCCGCACGCATCTCGGGATCGCGGACCAGTGTCAGTGTGTCGGCCGCCATCTTTTCAACGTCGGCGACGTCGCTCAAGAATCCGCTCTCGCCGTCGGAGACGACCTCGGGAATGCCGCCGATACGCGTTGCGACGACCGGCAGTTCGCATGCCTGTGCTTCGAGAGCGGCGAGGCCGAACGATTCGAGCTCGGAAGGCAGCAGAAAGATATCGGACACGCCGAGATAATCAGAGATATTTGCCTGCTTGCCGACAAACAGCGTGTGGTCGCGCATTCCGGTCTTTTCCGCACGATAAACGACTGCCGAACGCTCAGGCCCGTCGCCGACCATGATCAGCCGGACGTTCTCACCCGCTGCGATCGAGCGGGCAAGGATATCGATGCAGTCCGCGGGGCGTTTTACAGAGCGAAAGTTCGAGACATGCACCAGCAGCGTTTCGCCGTTCGGCGCAAGCTCGCGGCGGAGCGGTGCGTCGGGCGTGCGGCGATAATGCTGCGGGCAGATGAAATTCGGGATGACCTCGACCTCGTCGAAATCGAAGGTCTCGATCGTCGCTTTTTTGAGAAATTTTGAAACGGCGGTCACACCGTCGGACTGCTGCAGGGCATAGCGCGTAATCGGCAGATAGCTGCGGTCGGCGCCTACGAGCGTGATGTCCGTTCCGTGAAGCGTGGTGATGACCGGAACGTAGCGTTTTTCCTTGATCGATTCGCGGGCCAGTATCGCCGAGATAGAATGCGGTATCGCGTAATGGACGTGGAGCAGATCGAGCTTTTCCGCACGTGCGACGGTTGCCATCTTCGTCGCGAGTGCCAGGTCGTACGGCTGGTGCTCAAAGAGCGGGTACGACATCATCTCCACCTCGTGAAAATGCACCCGTTCGCCCAGTTCGGTGACGCGAGTCGGCAGTACTGACGAGATGAAATGCACGTTGTGCCCGCGTTCGGCCAGATCGCGGCCAAGCTCCGAGCCTACGATGCCGCTGCCGCCGTACGTTGGGTAAACCGTAATGCCGATGTTCATTGATAATAGTCTAACGGGTATGCGAAATAAGTCTAGCGGAAAAAGCGGCGGCAGCGTGCGGCGGCGATGCTATTCTGTTGGGAACTATGAACATCGATCAATTCAGGATAAAGCCGGGAACGAAGCTCAAGCTTGCGAAGCACGACACGGCCTGTACGGGCAGCTATACCGAGAAAAAGGAAGCCGTGAAAGATCTGCAGGAAAACGTCGCGAAGCTTCGCGAGCTGCAGGACGTGCTTTATGCACACGACACGGTATCGCTGCTGATCATCTTTCAGGCGATGGACGCGGCCGGGAAGGATGGCGCGATCGAGCATGTGATGAGCGGCGTCAATCCGCAGGGCGTTTCGGTGGTCTCATTCAAGCAGCCTTCGGACGAGGACCGCAGTCACGATTATCTGTGGCGGCATCAAAAGGCATTGCCCGAACGCGGCCGGATCGGCATCTTTAACCGCTCGCATTACGAAGAGGTGCTGGTCGTTCGCGTGCATCCTGAGATACTTGCGGGCTCGCATTTGCCGGAAGCGGTGAAGAGCGACAAGGACATCTGGAAAAAGCGGTTCAAGCACATTCGCGATTGGGAAGAGCACCTTGCAGAGAACGGCACGCACATATTGAAGTTTTTCCTGAACGTCTCAAAAGGAGAGCAGAAGCAGCGTTTTCTTGACCGCATCAACGAGCCTGAAAAGAACTGGAAATTTTCGATGGGCGACGTAAAGGAACGCGGGCACTGGGACGACTACATGCACGCCTACGAAGAAGCTATCGCGGCGACGTCGACCGAAAACGCGCCCTGGTACGTGATACCGGCCGACAAGAAATGGTTCACACGTCTCGCCGTGTCAGAGGTGATCGTAAAGAAGCTAGAATCAATGGGACTGCACTATCCGAAGGTGTCTGATCAGCACCTAACGGAACTAGCGGAAGCGAAGGAAATGTTGGAACGCGAGTGAGTGCATCAGGTCGAAGTCGACTGGTAGACCTCAATGGGCGATGCATCGATCACGATGCGATAGTCGCAGCTGAACCTAAGCACATTTTGCTCTTCGTTAGTTTCGGTAAACACAAATCGGATCGGGAACTCGATCTCACCTTTTTCGGTCACGCCGCTTCGGTCGAATTCAAAAAGCTCGGCAGCTTTCACCGCGGTCGCTCGCAACAGAGGATGCCCGTCCATCGCCTTAGCCGATGCAACCATCCCGTCTTCGCTGACGTTCACCATTACCGTTACATTCCCGATTGCACGGACTGCACGGGCGGCGGGCGGGTATGGCGGACGAACAGATTTTTGCACCGCTAGGAACTTGTACGTGCCGGGATCGCAAAGCGGCCGGGTCGACGCGACGATGTCGAGACGTGACGTCGAAGCTGACTCTTTTGTCACAGAGACGTACTCGCGGAAACTTTCTTCACCAAGCTCCGGGGCTGTGATCAGATAATTGCCCGGGGGCAGATAGAGGCGGTAATGACCGTTGCCATCGGTGATACCTTTGGTCTCTTCGCCATCGGATCTTGCGATGATCGAAAGAGCCGGCACAACCTCACCGGCGTCATTCCGGATCGTGCCCTCAACCGTATGGCGTGACTGCCCGAACGAGAATGTGGCGAATAAGAGTGTTGCAGCGAGAATAAGTAGAGTTCGGCTCATACGTATATAGATGCCGGCCCGCGGAATAGGTTCGCACGGGCCGACATTTATTCTAACGCATTTCGGGTTACTGTGATATCTCGACCGTTAGCGTTACCGTTGCTTTGATCTCGATGGTGCCGGCTTCGATCGGGGTTGATGCGCTTTCGGCTCGGGCGAAAGCCACGTCGCGGACCGGGTAAACCGGCGAACTGCTTTCCTCGAGCGTCAGGATCCGCACGACCTTGAGGTCGAGTGCCGATGCCAGCGACTGCGCCTTTGAGCGTGCCGATATAGCCGCCTGACGCAGCGCCTGTGCCTGTACCGGAGCCTCATCTTTCAGCATAAACCTCAGTCCATTGATGCGGTTGCTGCCGGATTGCGACGCGGTATCGATCACGCTGCCGACCTTTGCCAGGTCGTCGAGCGTTACGCGGACGATATTCGTCGCGGTGTAGCCGGTCAGCGTCGCTTCGCCGCCATCACGCGGGTATTGGTACTTCGGCGTGACAGAATAACTGATCGTTTTAATGTCGGCATCCGCGCCCAGCAATTGGCGTAGTGCCGCGAGGGTTGCAGTGACCTTTTCCGCATTTTGCGAGACGGCAGTCTGCGAATTTGTAGATTCGGTTACAACGCCGACGTCGATCTGGGCGCGGTCAGGCTGTACCACGACCGTCGCTTCACCGGTGGTCTTGATCGAAGGCGGCAGCTTATCGGTCTGTGCCGATGCCGTGACGGCCCCGATCAGTAAAAGTAATACGGAATTAAAAACTAGTGCGAGATAAATTCTGTTTGTAAGTTTCATAGTCGTTCCCCTTGCTCGTAATTTTGAAGCAATTTCCGTGCTCCAATGATAGAACGGATGAGGTGCGGGATACTTGCAAGGGTCGTTGAAACGCCCTAGGAATCGTTCGTGCTTCATCCGTCCTAAAGGACGTGGCTAATTGCCGACTACGTCGGAAAGACGGCGACGCCGCCTGGCTTCTCTATTCAAATCAAAAAGGCCGGCGACCCTCGTTGGGTGCACCGGCCGGGTCATCACGTTTTAGTGGTGGTCCTAGATCATCGGTCTAACCGGCAGATTTGCCCTTAGCGGTTACGGGTTCGTCCGAAATGAACGAGTTCGAATCGGAACTCGTCGATGTTGACGATGTCGATCCCACGGTTGACGAGGTGCCTGAAGTACCGAAATTCGACCGGTTGGTGTTCCAGTCGCGGTTCACGCGGATACGATTTTCGACGTTCTTGACGCCGCTTACGTCCTCGGCGATGTCTTCAGCCATTCGTTTCGCGAAACGGCTTTCGACCGTACCGGTCAGGACGACCTCGCCGCTGCTGACCTCGATATCGATATCTGATGCATCGAGGTACGAGCTGTCCGTCAGGCGGTCGCTGACGTCCTCTTTGATGCGATCATCCGAACGCGAGTAGTTTCGCGGGCCGCGGCCGCGGTGATCACCGCGTTCGTCCATCTGGCGGCGGCGCTGGGCCTCTTCATCGCCAAACCACGACGCGACCTCATCGCCGGCCCGGTCGAGCCATCCGCGTTCTTCGTAATTGTAATCATCGCGGTCAGATCTGTAGACGCGTTCTGAGCTCGGGTAATCCGAGTAATTCGTGTAGCTGCTCCGTCCGGAAGAATATCTATCGCGATCGTATCCTCCGCGATCGCCGCCGTAACCTACGCCGCCGCCGGGGTTATAACCCTGATATCCGCCGCCCGAATAGCCGCCGATGCCGCCGCCGAACATTCCGCCTGTGCGGAAACGCGGTGTATGATCGTCGCCGCGATCATAGTCGCTGCGGTCATACGATCCGCGGCTTGAATAATTCCGGCGATCCTGTCGTGATTCGCTGTAGCGGTCGCGTCCGTACTCCGGACGGTCTGAGCCATAACTGCCCGAACCGTATTCGGAACCGTAGTTCGATCCCCACGAACTGGTATCGCGGCGCCAGTCGCCCATATCGAGCGACGTGCGGCCGCCGCCATAGCCTTCGCCGTGCTGTCGGCTTCCGCCGAAATATCTTTCATCCGACCCGCTGCTTGACGGGCCTCCGCGAAAATCCGAAGGGCCATAGCCCGTGAAACGCGGCTCGTCACGGTCGTTCTCATGACGGCTGCGGCCGCCGAATTCGCGATTTCTATCCCTGTTGTGTCTTCTGTTACCCATGTTCGTTGCCTCCTTGTAATTCTCTAGTTGGCGACGCCGTGCTGTCGGTAACTTCCCACGACGCCAGTGCGGAAGAAGATCGTTTCTTCCAAATTGTTGCGAACACGTAAGATGTCCGCCACACGCAATTTGAAACGGTTAATGATTGCAGACGCCAATGCGGCGACACCCGATCAACGTAGGGTGTAGTGATACAGTTCAAATTGCTCGTATAAAGGAATAGACGCAAGAAGCATTCCAAGGAAGTGCTGATCGGCAGGCGTTAAGTGAGCAAGCTCGCAGCCTCCGAATGCCGGACGCTGCGAGCTATCGGTTTGCGAACTTTCCTATAGGCTGTCAGACGAATCAAGCCCGTCGGCCGCTGCGGGGACCGTCCAGAAGTAAACGTAGCGGCCCTCGATGACCTCAGTTTTTTCGGGTTTCCAGTCGCCCATATCGAACGCGTGCGAGACGATGCGCGTGCCCGGCTTTAGCTTCAGCAGCGTCGGCCTGAGCTTCATATTCACATCGGGCAGCAGATAGAGCGTGATGACGGTCGCCTTTGAAAGGTCCTGTTCAAAGAGATCGCCCTCAATGAACGAGATCTTATCCCCGACGCCCTCGGCGCTCGCGGCGGCTTTCGCTTTTTCGACTAGTTCGGCATTGATGTCGATGCCGACGCCCGTAGCACCGTACTTCTTGGCGGCCGCGATGACGATCCGTCCGTCACCGCTGCCGAGGTCGTAGATCACGTCGTTCTTTGTGACATTCGCGACCTTCAGCATCGCATCGACGACCTCAGGCGGTGTCGGAACGAACGGCACATTTCCGCGCCGCGGGGTCGGTGCGGGTATGGGAGGAAGCTTCGGCGAGATCAGCGGTACAGGCGACGGTGTCGGCATTGGTGCGGGGGTCACCTGCGACATCCCGACCGCTGCTGTTAGAGCGATCAACGAAAACAAAGCGGGTAATCTTGAGAAAGCTTTACACATAATTTTACCTCCGTGAAAAAGACCAACCGTTACTCGATACCTGTGCTGTCAGCCGGAACGCGCCAGAAATAAACGTAATGATCGGTGCCGTCGACCGTTACCTTTTTCTGCTTTTCAGGTTTCCACGAGCCCATGTCGTAATTGTGTGAGACGATGCGCGTTCCGGGCTTCATCTTTAATATCTGCGGCCGCAAACGCAGGTTTACGTCAGGCAGCAGATAGAGCGTGACGACGGTCGCCTCGGAAAAATCTTCCTCAAAAATGTCGCCTTCCTTAAACGAGACCTTGTCGGTGACGTTCTCTTTCTTTGCATTGGCAACGGCTTCTTCGACACGTGTGGGATTAAGATCGATGCCGACGCCGCGCGTTCCGAATTTCTTTGCAGCCGTGATAGGAATGCGTCCGTCGCCGGAGCCCAGATCATAAAGCACGTCGCTGCCTTTTACCTCGGCCATGCTCAGCATCTCAGCAACGACCTCATCCGGCGTAGGAACGTAGGGCACGTCAAGCTGTCGCTCGGTCGGTGCCGGCGATGGCGTTGCTGTTGCGACGGCCGGGACCGAATTTTGCGCGGCCTGGCTTTGCTCGATGCGGTTATTGCCGCAGCCTGCTAAAACGAATGCTGTTAAAACCAAGGTAATAAGACTAAATTGCGGAAATTTCATCTTCATCTCTCCTATATTCATTATTATCAGCCAATGTCTCGACGGCGGGCAGCATATAAAGAACGATCGCGCCGATGACCAAAACTCCGATCCCGACAAATGAGCCGAGACCCGTGTAAACCACGCTCGAATAAAGCAGATACGCGCTGGTGACGCAGAACAGTGCGGGAACTACCGGATAAAGCGGTACGCGGAAAGGGCGTTCGGCGTCGGGCTCTTTTTTGCGGAGCACGAATAGCGAGACGCCTACCATCAGGAAAAAGAACCAGAAAACGGGTGCAGTGTAATCGATGATCGCGCTGATGCCGTCACGCGTCCACACGCTCAGGCCGACGAGCCCGAGTGCGACGAGTCCCTGCACCATAAGTGCGTTCACGGGCGAATCGGCACGGTCGTTCCAGCGGCCGAGCAGTCCTAACGCAGGAACGTCGCGGCCGAGCGCGTAGTTTGTCCGTGCGCCGGTAAATATCGTGGCGTTTGCGGACGTAAGCGCTGCGATCGCGACGAGCAGCCCGATGATCCATGCGGCTCCTTCGCCTAGCGTCGCACGCATAGTATCGCCCGCGACCGCGCTCGAAGCCGCAACACCGCCTAGCCCCAAAGCGCTGACATAAGCGACGTTCACCAAAACATACAGCACGGTTATCACGCAGATGCCCATTATCAGCGAACGCGCGATCTGCCGCTTGCCGCGACGCATCTCTGCCGAGATATACGCGGCCTCATTCCATCCGCCGAACGTCAGCAGAACAAAGACCATCGCGAGCCCGAAGGCGCTTGCGCCCGCTGTCGCACCTGATGTCGTCGGAGCGGCTGCCGCTGCAGGTACTTCCGGTGCGAGAAATATCCCGGCAAAGATGATCGTTATTACGCCGAGTATCTGCAGCGAGGTGAGCAGCTTTTGCGTGCCCGCGCCGAACTGGATCCCGATGCTATTAATTACCGTCAGCAATACGATGACGAGCGCCGCGTATATCATCGGCGACGAGCCGCCGAGCGAATAAAACTGTGTCGCGTAATCGCCGAAGACAAACGCAAGGATCGCCAGCGAACCTGTCTGAATGACGCTCATCCGCGCCCAGGCAAACAGGAAAGCGAAACGGCCGCCGAAGGCTCGTTTCAGAAAATGGTAATCGCCGCCGGCATTCGGAAAAGCGCTTGCGAGTTCGGCATAACAGAGCGCCCCGACGAGCGAGATAGCCCCGCCCAATACCCAAACCAGAACGAACGTCCAGGCCGACGGACTATTTGACGCAACCAGCGACGGAAAGCTGAAAATGCCCGCACCTACGACGATGCCGACGATCAACGCCACCGCGTCAAAATAACCAAGCACCGGTCGAGGTCCGCTTGTAACGGCCTCGCCGGTGCCCGATCTGTCTGCTGGTTCTCCCTGCCCTTGCTCGATATTCATCCGCCTCTCCCTCTCGAAAAGTCAAAAAGCCTCTGACGAGAGGAAGTGAGTGAGGCGCCTCTCGAGCGTATCCGTGCGATACACAAAACTGATGTTCGCTGATTCTACAGCAATTCGAGTGCCGATTGCGAGAGATTTTATTTGCCGATACTTTATTATAAGCTAGTAAATACAGCAGTTTTCAGGGGAGCTTATCGCAGCTGAGAGTTGTCCGGCGAGTGCCGAACATTACCCTAAAACCTGATGCGGTTAATACCGACGAAGGGAGAAAAACAAATGAATATTACACCCGCAAACCCCGCGAATGGTGAAGTTACCAGCGACGACGTCCGCCTGCCCGCCTCGCGAAAGATCTACGTAGAAACGAACGGTTCGACCGTCAATCAAAACAAGCACGGCTTGCGAGTGCCGTTTCGCGAGATCGCGCTGAACCCGTCGAAAGCGATGGACGGCACGATCGAGCCGAACCCGCCTGTTCGCGTTTACGACACAAGCGGGCCGTGGACCGATCCTGAACAAAAGCACAACGTCCGCGACGGCCTGCCGGCGCTTCGCAGGGAGTGGATAGTGGCCCGCGGTGACGTCGAGGAATACCAGGGCCGCGAAGTGCTGCCGCAGGACAACGGTTACCTGACAAAAGGCGCCGAAGAGATCGCCCGCGTTAAGGACTCAGGTGCGCTCGAAGAGTTTCCGGGCCTGAAACGAGCGCCGTTAAGAGCAAAAGCCGGGCACTGTGTGACGCAGATGCACTACGCTCGCCGCGGCATCATCACGCCGGAAATGGAATACGTCGCGATGCGTGAGAATCTCGGCCGGAGAGCGGATACTCTTGTCCGCAAATCGGAACGCAGTGACCGCTCGTCTTTGAATCACCAACACAAAGGCGAATCTTTCGGCGCCGCCATTCCCGAATTCGTAACGCCCGAGTTCGTCCGCGACGAGGTGGCTCGCGGCCGTGCGATCATCCCATCGAACATCAATCATCCTGAATCCGAACCGATGATCATCGGCAGGAATTTTCTGGTTAAGATAAACGCGAACATCGGAAATTCTGCCGTGGCGTCGTCGATAGAAGAAGAGGTCGAAAAAATGCGCTGGTCAACGCTGTGGGGCGCCGACACCGTGATGGACCTATCGACCGGCAAGAACATCCACGCAACGCGCGAGTGGATACTTCGCAATTCGCCGGTCCCGATCGGCACGGTCCCGATCTATCAAGCGTTGGAAAAAGTGGGCGGCAAGGCTGAAGAACTCACCTGGGAAATTTACCGTGACACGCTGATCGAGCAGGCCGAGCAAGGCGTGGATTATTTTACGATCCACGCCGGTGTGAGACTGCCGTACATTCCGCTCACGGCCAGACGCACGACCGGCATCGTCAGCCGCGGCGGTTCGATAATGGCAAAATGGTGCCTCGCGCATCACGAGGAAAGCTTTCTTTACACGCGGTTCCGCGAGATCTGCGAGATCATGCGAGCGTATGACGTGGCGTTCTCTCTTGGTGACGGTTTGCGGCCGGGTTCGATCGCGGATGCGAATGACGAGGCGCAGTTTGCCGAGCTCGACACGCTGGGCGAGCTGACAAAGATCGCGTGGGAAATGGATTGCCAGACAATGATCGAAGGGCCCGGCCACGTGCCGATGCACCTGATCAAAGAGAACATGGACAAGCAGCTAGAGGTTTGCGGTGAGGCGCCGTTTTACACGCTCGGGCCGCTGACGACCGACATCGCTCCCGGCTACGATCACATTACGTCGGGAATCGGCGCCGCGATGATCGGATGGTTCGGCACTGCGATGCTCTGCTACGTCACGCCGAAGGAACATCTTGGCCTGCCGAACAAGCAGGACGTGAAAGAGGGCGTCATCACCTACAAGCTCGCCGCACACGCCGCCGATCTTGCGAAAGGCCATCCCGGCGCGCAGTATCGCGACAACGCGCTCTCAAAGGCTCGGTTCGAATTTCGCTGGGAAGATCAATTCAACCTGGGCCTCGATCCGGAAAAGGCGAAAGAGTTTCACGACGAAACGCTTCCGGCGGAAGGCGCAAAGCTCGCTCATTTTTGTTCAATGTGCGGCCCGCATTTTTGCTCGATGAAGATCACGCAGGACGTTCGTGACTACGCCGAAAAACAAAACATCGAAGCCGAAAAAGCACTGGCGGTCGGCATGAGCGAAAAGGCCGCCGAATTCAAGGCTACCGGCTCCGAGATCTATCACGGCAACGTGCCGGGCGGTGCGAAAGACCATCATTAGCCGAGGCCCGGGCGATCGCCCTGCCACATAGGGCGATCGCGGCCTCGCGGCCTCACATCTCACCCCCCGCATTTGACACCTGCTGTATCCTTTATTGTATTCGATCTACCTTGTGGCCATTCGGCCGTTTCTTTTCAGTGAAGTGAGGAGGACAAATGCGAAAATTGATCATTGGAGGATCTTGCCTTTTGGCGATCGCAGCCGCGGGGCTCGTGCCTGCGGCTTACGGACAGGACGCACCCGAACGCCTTGACAGATCGTCAGTCGCGAAAAAGACATTCGAGGAACCGGCCCCGAGCGGAATGGCGTCGCTGCTCGCAGTCATCGTTGTCAATGACAGCGGCGACGGCACCGATGCATCGCCCGGCAACGGCATCTGCGAGACCGCGGCGGGAAACGGCCTTTGCACACTGCGTGCTGCAATAGGCGAGGCCAATGCGCTTGCAGGCGACGACACGATCGTGTTCGACCCGGCGGTAACATCTATTTCCGTCAACGGCCAGATCGCAATTTCGTCCAATATCGACATTATCGGCAACGGCCCCGATGTGCTTACGATCCAGAACACGGCGGCGCTCAGCACGACCAGCCGCATTTTTAATATCACCAATTTCGTCGTGCATCTGCACGGGATGACGCTGTCCGGGGGAAACGTCACGGGCAATGGCGGTGCGGTACAAAATACGGGTAACCTGACGATCACCAACTGTGTGATCAGCGATAACAAGGCAAGCGCGGTGGGCGGCGGCGTACGTAGCACAAACAATCTCACGCTGATCGGCTCGCGCCTGACCAACAATTCATCCACGGCCAGCACCAGCGGCGGCATCAGCTTTGCCGGGGCGAACCTGACCATCGACCGTTCGTCGATAGACGGCAACAGCTCATTTGGCAATGGCGGCGGACTTAACGTTTCGGCCAGCGTCTCGATGGCCATCAGCAATTCAGCGATCGTCAACAATACCGCAGGCGCCAGCTCGGGCGGTTTCTTTACAAATCGCGGCACGGTCACAAATACCACCGTCAGCGGCAATATCGCCAATGGATCGCTTGCGACCGATGGCGGCGGCGGCGTGCGTATTCAGGCCGGAGCAAACACTGTTTCGTTCATCGCTTCGACCATCACGAATAATTCCGCACAGAATTCATCAGCCGGCGCACGCAGTGGGCTGTGGCACGAAACGGGCACGGTCAACCTGACAAACACGATCATCGCCGGCAATACGGCGCAGGACATTCAGCGTGACGGCACCGCGGTGCTCGTAAGCGGCGGGTTCATCTGATAGGCGAGAACACCAGTGTCACGACGGAGTTCCCCGCAGGCTCGCCGAGCGGAACGGACCACGTAGGCACCGATGCCTCACCGCTCGATCCGATGCTGGCAGCTCTAGCGAATAACGGCGGCCCGACACCAACACATGCATTGACCGCAGGCAGCGTGGCGATCGACAACGGAAACTCGGGCGGCCTGGCAACAGACCAGCGCGGCTTTCTGCGGATCAACGATCTGCCCGGGATTCCGAACGCACCTACCGGAGACGGCGCCGACATCGGTGCATTCGAATTTGAAAGTTCGGCAAATACCGCAGGTTTTACCGTCAGCGGGCGGGTCGCCGGCAGCACGCTCAGCCGCAATGGGCGCACCGTCGTAATATTGACCGACGCTGCCGGCAATACGCGCACGGCATCGCTAACCACGCACGGCTATTTCCGGTTTGATAACGTGGCCGGCGGCGAGGCGTACGTAATTACCGCAATGAGCAAAGGCGAGGGCTTCCCGCCTGCCGTAATCTATGTAAACGATGACGTAAGCGACGTGGTGATTACCGCGACGCCATAAGACGTTTCCCATCGGCCGCTGCCCGGTGTCAAAAAAAGGTTTCAATGTGGCACCGTATTCGGCTAAGATAGCGGGGCCCGTGAACTTTCGCGGGCCTCGCGCAAACATGGCATATAACGAACATTCATTTCGCATACCGGCATCCGCGATCCGCAAGACCTCGGCAGCGGTAAGGGAATACTTTGCCGCCGAGCTCGGCGAAGAGCATTCCCCGCAGGCCATTGACGAGGCGCTACAAACCTGGCTGAGCCGCCGGATCGATCTCGTTCTGGAAGAGATGCCCGAACGCCTGATCTCGCCGGGGTCGCCGGAATCAAAAGAATTTGCACAAATACTGCATCGCACATCACAGGCCGCGGCAGCCGCGCCTGCCGAGGTACCGGATGAGGCGGCCGCTGAGCATCCGATGTTTGCCGGCAACCGCGCCCACTCGCCCGCACGGCTCGCGGCGATGATGGCCTATCTCAGTGAAAAGGGGATCGGGCTGTACAAAACAAAGCTTAACAAGCTGCTGTTTTACGCCGATCTTTCTGCTTACTATCTGACGGGGCAGGGCATTTCGGGTTCGCGATATGTGAATCTGCCGTTCGGCCCCGTTCCCGAGACGTATGAATCTGTAATCGATCGCGCCTCGCGCGACCAAACTATTCAGTTAACCGCACAGGGGTCGAATGCCTATTTGATCGAACCCGGGACCCGTGCGAAAGCCGCCGAGGCCGAACTGACCGAGAGCGACCGACGCATTCTTGACTGGGTCGCCGAAACCTACGGCGAGCTTTCGACCGCCGAGATCACCGATCTATCGCACGCCGAGATGGCATACAAGAACACCCGCCGCAGCGAACCCATCGCCTATCGCTACGCCGAGTATCTAAAAACGCTGCCGCCCAAAGACCTGCTCGCCTGATACCGAGCCGCGAAACGGCGTGCCGCGGCATCCGTCGATCCATTACAAAAAACGGAGGCGAGCCCGTGTGGGCCGCCTCCGTTCGACATTTCGCGAAGATGCCGTTTCCCGGTTTACAGCGTCCCGTAAACCACAGCGCTATTTGAATAGTTAGACACCGTGCTGGCCGCACGTGCCCGTACCCGATATTCATAGTACTGGCCCGGGGTCACGCCGGAATCTAGATAGCTCTGGCGTTTTGTGGCCGCATGCAGCCGCCATTCGCCGCTGTCGCCCTGTCTTCGCCAGATCTCATAGGTTACCCGGCCGGGCTTGTTATTACCCTCAAACCGCAGCTGGTTCACTCCATTCGAATAGCCAAAGGCCGAAAGGTTCGTCGGGTCGACCGCGATGTACTTGCTGGGTGCGTCCGGATAATCAAATCCGCATAGGTCGTATTGCTCCTTAGGGGCGAGGCCCGTCTTGAGAGCGTTTCGTACCTGCGACATCACACCGTGCAGCTGCGTACGCGTTTCGTTTCGCGATGAGACCGCGGCCTTTCGCGCCGATTCGGCGACCGCGGCCGCTGCCGTACGCGATTCGAGCGTGGTCGGCAGCGAACCGATCGCCATCGCCAGGTCCGACCGAAGGTTTGCATCGATCGCCGTAAGTTCATTCCCGCCAAGCAGCGTCGCAACGTTGTCGGCAAGGTCCGCAAGTTCGGATTCTGTGATCCTTCTGAAATTCATAATTTTACTACTCCTTTTTGTTTGTTTTATCGGGATATAATAGCCATATCCAACGACAAAACAACTGTAGCCTATCCGTGTGCGACGTGTCAAACAGTATTTCAGGGATGAAACAAAAAAGTTTGAGATCGGTGTTCTTTTGGGCTGATCGAGGGATTTACCGAGGCCGGGAGCCTGCAGGCCGACGCCCCGATCCCATTAGGCGGCCGGTGGATTCGCTTAAGGAAACACTGCTGCGTTGCAAAAGGTTGATGAACGAAAGGCCCGCCCGCGGCCCATCGATTGCTTGAGGATGACTGCAGAAATTTATGAACTTGACTTCAGGCTAAGGGCCGTTCCGAACCATCGGCGGGCATGGCCGACCAAGATCCGGGCCTCTTTTCCGTAACAAAGCCCCGGGTTCATATAGATGAAAAGCATTTTTATATAAAATAACGGCAGTTCGATATGAAAAAACGGCAAGATCACATAAACTAACTGCTGTTTTGCACAAAACGGGGACTTTTTTATATAATTCCGATCCTTTTTTATCTAAAAATACGTCAAATATCCGCGTTTCCCGCCCGCTTTCAGCAGCCCGATCACCGGTTTCAGCAACCACTCGACGGCCTAAACCCAACACCCTCCACACCTTACAGCCCAAACGCCAAGCCCGCCCCATCCGCCGCCCACTCCCGCTCGACGCACCAACCGATCTCCATCAAAAACACCCGAAAACCCAAAACCACATTGACACCCATCCCAACCAATCAATAAACTTACCCACGTGACGCCAAACACGGCAACCGATCTTACCGACGCTCCCAAGATCCAGCCACCATCAACAGCCGGAATGACCACCAAGGTCGTCAAGGGATCCCTATGGACCCTTGCTGGCCAGATCGCCCCGATGGCCTTCTCCCTCATCGCCACCCCATTCGTCATCCGAATGCTCGGCAGCGAAGCCTACGGCGTCCTGATCCTCGTCGGGCTCATCCCGAGTTACTTTACCTTTGCGGATCTAGGAATGACGTACGCGTCCACCAAGTTCGCCGCCGACGCATATTCGGAAGGCGATCTTGAGGAAGAGGCCCGCACTATTCGTACCGCCGCGCTGATAACGCTTCTTTCCGCATCCGCGGTGATGATGATCGTCGCGCTATTCTCTTATCCTTTCGCCCGTTTCTTCAGCGTGCCCGATCATCTTTTAAGCGAGGCATCGCTTGCCTTGAAGTTTACCTCGGTAGCATTTGTCGCGACCGCCTTAGGCGGGATACTGAACACTCCGCAGGTCGTAAGGCTGCGAATGGACCTGAACACGCTGATCGGTTTTGTTCCGCGAACCCTGGGTATAATCGCTACCCCGTTCGTAATATATTTCGGCGGCGGTGTTTCGGGAGCTGCGGCCGTATTGATGATCGCCAGCATTCTAAGCCTTGCCGGCCACATCTACTTTTCAAACAAGCTGCTGCCGACATTTTCGGGGTTCAGCATCAGCCGCGAAGCCTTCAGGCCGCTTATACGGTTTGGCGGGGCACTGGCGTTTTCGTCTATTGCTTCGCTGCTGCTTATAAACGCAGAAAAGGGAATCCTCGCACAAACTGTTTCCGTGCAGGGGCTTGCTTATTACAACGTGGCTTTCACTTTAGCCACAATGATGACACTTTTCTCGGTGGCAATGAGCCAATCGCTGATCCCCGCGTTTTCGCAGCTTCAATCCGAATCAAACAAAGAACAATTGAACGCTCTCTACTCGCGCGGCATAAGAATGGTCCTGATAGTCGTTATCCCGATGCTTGTTTTGACCTCACTGGTCGCGAAGCCGTTCTTTACACGCTGGGCAGGCGAGGAGTTCGGACAATCAAGCTCGGTGCCTTTCTATATTCTTGCGTCTGGATTACTGATCAATTCCATTGCACATTTTCCGGGTGCAGCAATACTCGGTGCAGGGAGGAGCGATGTTTACGCCAAGCTGTACTGGATAGAACTTTTCCCATACCTTCTCCTTGTATGGTTTCTCGCGTCACAGTTCGGGATAGTCGGAGCGGCCATGGCATGGAGCATTCGCGTGATCATCGACGGGATTCTACATTTCGTACTCGCAAAGCGTGTTGCTGGAGTTGCAGTTCTTCGAAGGGAATTCACTTCATTTATTGTGCCTATACTGATAATGGCCTTTCCGTTCATCATGAACTTATATCTTCAGGAAATAAACGCACCAGTCGGAGGGCTGACGCTGCTTTGCCTCGGGGTTTACGCTGTTTTGATATACACGCGGGTACTGAGGCCTGATGAAATTTTGTGGTTCGGAAATCGTCTCAAAGGGCTTGCCGGATTAGGCGGCTCCATCACGAAACTTTGAGGAAAATACGAGCAGATGCTTTCGCGGTCGACAAGGGCGAATAGCGAAAGCAGACTTTGATAAATTAAACCGTCAATCTGAATTTCCCTCCGGGTAATTGTGTTTAGATTTCAAGGCTTCCATTCCTGAGTTTCGCCGGAAGATTTCGTTTTTGCAGATGTGACACTTTCAATATGGTCAGACCAAAGGAACAATTCCAGCTGCTACGTTCGTTACTACGCCATTTTGGACTTGGAGGGGCCTTACTATTTCTCAGATTTAATCTGGGCAGCTTAAACGCTTTTCGCGTACCCGGGATAGCTCACAAGATTACTCTAAGACGGGGGACCTCAGATTTGATCGTCTTTAAGGAGATATTCTTAAATCGCGAATACGATGTCCCTTTCAGTACCGCCCCAAAGGTCATTATCGACGGCGGCGCAAATATTGGCCTATTCGCGGTGCTGATGAAGAATCGTTATCCGGATTCGAAGGTTATTTGCATCGAGCCGGACCCAGAAAATTTCCGATTGCTCAAAGAGAACTTGTCCAACTACAGTGATGTCCATTTTGAGAACACTGGGTTATGGAATGTCGACACTAAATTAAAAGTCTATGACAAGTTCGCGAATGGGAAATGGGGCATGATCGTTGAGGAAGACATGGAGAGCGGCAATATCGCCGCAATGTCCGTAACTTCTCTCCTAAAGAAATATGATATTGAAGAGGTCGATGTTTTTAAGTGCGATATCGAGACCAGCGAGAAGCAGGTTTTCGCTCGAGACTACGATGATTGGCTGCCGCGGATGAAGTGGATCATAATTGAGCTTCACGACCGAATTGAGCCAGGGTGCGCAAAAGCTTTTTTTAATGCGATAAATAAGTGTTTTAAAGGGTATAAATTTGAAATAAGCGGTGAAAACGTTGTCATCGAAAATGACAATTATCGATAATTCTATGACAAAACCGAAACTTGGGGCAGTAATGGTTGTCCAGAACGACGAAGAGACAATCGAGAGGTCGGTTTTGTCATTTTACGATGACGTGGAGGCGATCGCTGTATCGACCGACCCGAAACGCGGATGGAGCGGAGTCCCCATAACCCCGGACAGGACGATAGAGATCATTCAAAGTCTCGATAAGGATAATAAGATCGACATTTTGCAAGGCGATTTTTGCCATTCGAGCGATCCGATGGAGAATGAGACGAAGCAGCGGCAAATGACGGCAGATTGGCTTGCGTCAAAGATCGACGTGCTGGATTGGATTTGCCAGATAGATGCTGACGAAGAGTTCTTAGACTTTCGGTTGGTCGCTGAACACGCGGCGAAGCTCCCAAAATGGTGTCGTGGAATTAAGTGGCAGTGGGTTCAGATATTCAACACATTAGACGACGGGCGAGTTCTCGCCGTTACGGATGAAGCAGGCAATATTTCGCTCGCTGCTTTCCCTTTTGCGCACCGGCCTTTTGGGCGACTGGTGGTCGCGCGCCTTCCCGCGATCGTTCCTTTTGCATTAACCCGGCAGACACTTAGAGTGAACGAAGTGCTGCTGCGGACGAATGGTTTCACCGACTTTATATCTGTATTCGACGGCGAGTCCAATCCCGCGGGTCTTTGTCTTCATTACACATTCGGCAAAAGCGAGAAGCGTATTAGCGAAAAGTTGAAAACATGGGGACATGCGCATGATTTTGACACGGATGCGTTCTTCGAACTTTGGAAGAGATCGAAGACTGATTGGCATGATATCAGGAATTTTCACCCGCAATCCGGGACGATGTGGCCGGCGCTAAAGGCTTTTACAATGGAAGAGCTTAGACAAGCCATTCAGTAAACTACATAAAATTCTTTTGCCCGAGAAGTAATTGAATGGAACTATCGGTAATCTTGGTAAATTGGAACGGCATCGATTTTCTTCCGAAGTGCCTGAATAGCATTGCCGAAAATCCGCCGAGTGTCCCGTTTGAGATCGTGGTGGTTGACAATGATTCGAGCGACGGGAGTGTCGCGTGGATGCGCTCGCCGGAAGCAGAAGAAATGCTCCGGGGAATCCCATTCACGATAATTGAAAGCGGAGAAAACCTGGGATTCGGGCGAGCGAATAATCTGGGCTTCCGACACACCACGACGCCCTTTGTGCTCGTTCTTAACCCTGACACTATTATCACCAAGGGTGCTCTCGATAAGCTGCTTGATGCATTGAGATGGGGAGTTAAGGTTGGCGCGTCCGCACCCCGACTTCTAAATAGCGACGGGTCGCAACAGTTTAATGTTTGGGATCGGCCACCAGATCCCGTAAAGATAGTTGTCGAAGGATTTGGTTTGTCGGCATTGTTGCCCAAACGTGTCCGCTCAAACTGGCTTTTTGGTTCGCACTTTGATTATACGGAAAGAACTTTCGTGCCCGCTGTCAGCGGTGCGGCGATCTGTGTAAAGCGTGAAGTGCTTGATGCGGTTGGTGGATTCGATGATGAGATTTTTATGTACGGTGAAGACGCTGACTTGTGCTTGCGGATCAGCAAAGCTGGCTGGAAGATACTCTATGAGCCCCAAGCAGAAATTATGCATCACAGCGGGAAGAGTGCAACACAGCGCTGGGACGATCTGGAGCGAAACATACGAGAAGCTACCGCCTTGATGGAATTTCAAAAGAAGCATCTATCGCGACCGATGCTCTTCGCTAATTCGCTGACTAAGGCCTTCGTCCTCAGTGTTTATCGAATACGCAGGAGATTACTTGGTGCGTATGACGATAACCTCGATGAACTTATCAAGGTACAGCTTAGGTACTGTAGGCAGTCGCTTTCGTCATAACTCTTGCCGTACAATGCAGATCAGCATAGTTATCCCCACTTATAACCGCCCGGAGCAGCTTTCGGATGTGTTGAAACACATATTCGCGAGCGACACCGAGGGTTTCGAGAGCGTTGAGGTCATTGTAGTTGATGACGGCTCGAAGATCCCTGCCCGCGAGATCGTCGAGGCGATGAGCGCGCCGGAGCCGTTTCGGCTGAAATTCGTTTATCAGGAGAACGCCGGGCCTGCAGAGGCGAGAAATCATGGTTTCAGGCTGGCGGAGCACGAGATCGTTCTGTTTATCGATGATGACATTCTTGTTTTTCCTGATCTGATCCGAATCCATTGTCACGCTCACCGCGAGTTGCCGGGCAGCGTGGTATTCGGTAAGTGTCCGTTCGTCGAGCCAGAGCCGCAAACAGCGTCGTACCGCTACCTTTCGTCGTTCGGCGATGATATAACCACCGGCTACGAGCGGATCAATGTCGTAGCAAGCGGAAATCTGTCAGTCGAAAAAGAGATGTTCATGCCGGGCGGCGTTTACAGGGACGGGCTGAGGGTACCAGCGGCAGAGGAGTTCGAACTGGAGCAGCGATTGAACGAATCAGGGATACCGATCTACGTCGCACACGAGGCGATCGGCTGGCATCTGCAGCCTTCAACTATCGCGGATAAGTGTAAACAGGAGTTTAAGTACGGCGTCGGGGCCGCCGAGGTCTGGTTGAAGCTACCGGAGATCGCAGAAAACGAGCACATTTCCAGATTTGTCTTGGAAAATGGTTATATAAACTGGTCGGAAGACCCAATTTCGCGAAAAGCGAAAAAGTTCGTGAAGACGATCCTTGCCGGAAAGATAGTAAGAAACTCGGTGCTGACAACGGCGAACATGATCGAGAGGGTTGCGCCCTCAGACAGATTACTCTTTCCGATTTACCGGTTTTTGTGCGGCATTAACTTGTTTGCAGGAGTTAGGAACGGCCTCAGCACTTTCGGACGCCGCTGAACTTGATGAAGAAAAGTCTCGCAGAAACTCTCACTGCCTTGCATACGAAGGACATTCGATGGACAGACGAATATCTTTCGCGGACACCGTTCCATGCTGGCTATTGGGTGCGGACGCGCATTGATGATGCGATAGCATCGCACGCGAATCGTGCTCATGGGATACTTTTTGATGTCGGCTGCGGGATAAAACCGTTCGAGGCTACTTTCGCTCCGTTCGTCGATAAATATATCGGGTTGGAATATTCGCCCGAAAGCGGCTATCTTGGCAATAAAGCAGATTTTTGCGGCGATGCTGCTTTTCTGCCGTTGGCGGACGAATGTGTAGATACGATCCTCTGCACCGAGGTAATGGAACATGTTCCTGATCCTGAAAAGACGATAGCCGAGTTTGCGCGAGTTCTGCGGCCGGGAGGGACGATCATCACGACGGCCCCTTTCTTCTATCCGATCCACGATGCGTTTGATTTCTTCCGTTACAGTCCGGACGGTCTTGCGGCGATCATGAAACGCAACGGCCTGGAAATAGAAAAAGTCGTGCCGCTTTCTGGCACGGCAGTGACACTGGCTGCAATGTTTAACCTATATTGGTTCGACGTGGGTTTCATGTGGACAAAGTGGCTTTATCCAATTGGGTTGATCTTGCGTCCGCTGCTCTGGCTAGCCTGTTTTGTTGTTAATCTGCTTGGTGGATTGTTTGAAAAACTCGTGCCGTCGAACCATATGTCGTTCAACCATCTCACGATCGCCCGAAAGCCTCCGCAATGAATGATCCGATAAAGGTCCTGCACGTCGTAAGCGTCGACAAAGAAAACTATTATTTGAACAATCTCGTCGACTTTTCTTCGCCGGATGAGGTGGAGTTTTCTTTTGTGACGTTCGCGGGGGAGTGCGATTTTGGGAGATCGCTAGAGAAGCGTGGGAATCGAGTCTACTATCTGAACGCTCTTCGGAGAAGCGAGTATCCGCGAGGTTTTAAACAACTCTGGTCCATCCTCAAGAGCGAAGACCCGGATATCGTACATACGCATCTTTTCGACGCGAGTGTTCTCGGCCTGACCGCAGCCAAACTGCAAAAACGAAAAACGGTACTGACGCGTCATCATTCAGATGCGGTCCACGAGATTCAGTCGCCGCTGAAGCGGCGATTTTATTTAGGACTGGAGAATTACATCAGCAGGAACTCGGATCATATAATCGCGCCGTCACGGATGGTCAGAGAATATCTCGTCGATAAGGAAGGCGTTGCGGATGAAAAAGTGACGGTGATTCCTTACGGACAGACGATCGAACGGTTCGAATCGATAACTTCCGAACAGGTCGAAGATATCCGTATTGAGTTAGGGATGGCCGAAAGCCTGGCTTTAGTCTGCGTTTCCCGTCTGTATGACCGCAAGGGACACATATATCTTTTTCAGGCGCTGTCGGATTTGTTCAAAAGCGGGCTAAGTGCAAAACTTTACCTTGTCGGCGCCGGCGATCACCAACCTGTTCTGGAGAAACAGGCTTCTGAGCTCGGGATCGCAGAACGGGTCAAATTCCTGGGCTGGCGAAACGACGCGCTCGCGATAATGAAGGCAGCGGATATGATAGTTCATCCCTCGCTCGAAGATGCGCTCTCATCGGCCGTTATCGAATCGGTAATGCTGGAAAAACCCATAATAGCGACGGATATTAGCGGTGTTCGCGACAGTCTGGGCGATGGCAGATACGGAAAAATAGTTCCGCCCGCAGATGCGGCGAGTTTCCGCGATGCTCTGCAGGAAGTTCTAGGCGATATGGAAACCGCAAAAGAGCGTGCATCAAAGGGCAGGGAATATTTGCTTGAGTATATGGATGCCGGACGTGTGGCCCGGGAATATACTTCGATCTACCAGAAAGTAAACGCTAAGGTATGAATCTTCAAAAGCTCTCACGGCTTCCCAAACGAGTCTTGCAGGACCTCAGGATAGTCAGCATGGCAGAGAATTGGCGGGAACTGCTCTCGGCCAAGGCTGCAAACCGTCCTTTTTCGACTGTGAGGCTTCGTAACGGAGTGGTGATGAATTCTCCTTCCGAGGTAGCTCTTAATTTTTTGTTCCACGAGATATGGCTTGACGAATTTTACGCCCCGCACGGGTATGAAATAGACGCGAATGAGACAGTTGTAGATATTGGTGCGAATATCGGGGTATTTGCGTTATGGGCGGCGACCCGTGCGGAAAACGTCAGGGTAAAATCGTATGAACCGTTTCCGAAGAATGCTGAATACTTCACTGCCAACCTTAAAGAAAGCGGTCTGAACAACATTGAATTTTTTGCGGCAGCCGTCGCCGACAAGGCAGGAACCCGAACTCTTCATGTGGATGATTCGTGGATACTGCATTCGCTGACGGAAAAAGATTCGGATGAGAAAGGAGTCGAGGTCGATTGCGTTTCCCTTGACATGGCGTTTGCAGACATTGAGAAATGCGATTTCCTGAAATTGGATTGCGAGGGCGGAGAATACGAGATCCTTTATTCGGCTTCGGACAACAGTCTGCAAAAGATCGGCCGTTTGGTTTGCGAGTTTAATCTGCTCGATGATGACCGGCGAAACGGAAATGCTCTCAAAGAGTTTTTGTCAGATCACAGATTTGCGGTTGACGAATTGAAGATGTTGGATCCCGGAAGCGGATTTATTTGTGCAAAGCGGGTTGATGGATAAAGTTTCGGTAGTGATCCCCACTTACAATTACGGCCGGTTTATTGCGCAGGCTCTGGAAAGTGTGTTTGCCCAGACATTGCCGCCGGGTGAGATCGTTGTGGTCGATGATGGGTCGACTGATGATACGGAAAATGAAGTGAGGAAATTTGGCGGGACGGTGAGATATATCCGCCAGGAGAACAAAGGAGTCTGCGCGGCGAGGAACAACGGTGCGGCGAATTGTTCGGGCGAGTATATTGCCTTTCTCGATGCGGATGATATATGGGAGCCGGAGAAGCTGGAGAAACAGATCGCCAAGTTTGGCGAAGATCCGGAGATCGGGCTGGTCCATTGCGGGATGCGGGAATTTGACAGCGAGACAGGTGAGACTGTTGGCATCCGCACTGAGGGTATGGAAGGCTGCGTGGCTGACGAACTCCTTCTGTGGGAGCGACCGGTGATCGTCGGCCCGGGGGGCACGATCGTTGTTAGCCGCGAAGCCTTTGACGCAGTCGGTGGTTTTGATGAACGAATGAAGGTGGGCGAGGACTGGGATTTCTGTTATCGCGTGGCCCGAAAGTATAAGGTGGGTTTTGTGCCCGAACCGCTGGTCAACTACCGTATACATGGAGCGGCAGCTCATAGAAATGTTCGCGAGATGGAACGCGGGATGGGGCTGTTTTATGAAAAGGCGTTCGCGGACGGTGATAAGCAGGTGCGTTCGCTGAGGCCGAGAGCCCTGGGGAATTACCATCGGGTGCTTGCGGGTTCGTATTTCAGATCGGGATCATATATTGATTTTATCCGCCATGCGTTAAAAAGCATTTGGTATCGTCCGTCGGGGATCGGTTATTTTGCCGCGTTTCCGATGCGTAGATTTGCTCAGCAGGGCAATGCCGGGGGCACCGATAGAGTTGATGGCTAGAACTCTTTACATATGCTACTTCGGGGTGCGTGAGCCGCTTGTGCAGACTCAGGTGCTGCCGTATTTGCGTGAGCTCGGGAAGCTTCAGATGGCGACCGGACGGACGTCGGATCTCGGCACTCCTGAGAAGCTAAAGATCTCGCTGCTGACGTTCGAGCCGGGACGCAGTGAAAGCGATCGGGCCGAGTTTGAAAAGATCCGCACGGATCTGCTTGCCGAGGGTATCGAGTGGGATTGGCTGCCGTATCATAAAAGGCCTTCGGCACTAGCAACAGCTTGGGATATCGCCCGCGGGGCTTTTTTTATTTGGCGACGCATTGCACGGTACGATGTATTGCATGGCAGGGTGCATGTGCCTACCTTGATGGGAGCTTTGGCGAGAAAGTTTTCCGGGCATCGGCCGAAACTCCTTTTCGATATTCGCGGATTCTTTCCCGAGGAATATACCGACGCAGGCATCTGGCCGGAAAATGGCTGGCTATATCGCGGAGCGAAACGCATCGAGCGCTGGCTGATGAAAGAGGCCGATGGGTTTGTGGTCCTGACAGAGCGAGCGAGAGAGATACTGTTTCCAAACGCGGATGCGAAGCCGATCGAGATCGTTGAACCGTCTGGTCGCCGCAGTGCTTTGCCATTAAGGGGTTCGGAGATCGGTTGGATAGATGAGTACGGACGGCCTGTCGAAGTTATACCGTGCTGCATGGACATTGCCCGATTTGAATCGGTATCGCAAAGTAAGCGGACGGAGGTGCGTAAGCTGCTCGGGGTTGAAAGTCGGCAGGTCATAGCATACGTCGGTTCTCTCGGAGGGTGGTATCTCTCGGACGACATGATGGACTTCTTTGCCGCCGCCCGCGAGGCTGATCCAAATGTGTTTGCTCTGATACTCACTCAACGGGAGATCGCGAAGGCCGCTGATCAGCTGCGTGCAAGAGGTTTTCAAGACGCTGATTTCCTGGTGAAGAGCGTTAGTCCCGCCGAAGTCGGTGATTACCTTGCTGGTGCCGATGTCGCCCTGTCGTTTATCAAACCGTGCTATTCAAAGCTCTCGTCATCCCCTACAAAACTCGCGGAGTATCTTGCATGCGGACTGCCCATAATCAGTAATCGCGGTGTCGGTGATGTGGATGCTCTAATCGCCGAGAATGAGATCGGCATATTGTTAGATGGGCTCGACAGGGAGGCGTATTTGTCTGCGATCTCGTCGGTTGGAGCTCTAGGTGACATTCGAGATCGATGTCGAAGTGTTGCCGAGCGTGAGTTCGACCTTTCCCATGTTGCTGGAAAAAGGTACCGTCGGTCCTATATACGGATGACCCAGAACGAAGACTCACCGCTGGTTGAAGCATTGTGAACACGGAAAACTCACAACCTGTTTGCACAGCCGTGTTCGACGTCTGCGATACGTTGTATTACTCGAATACTACACACGATTTTGTTCGGTTTGTTATGCAAACGAGGCCGATATCTCTCAGACGTGCAGTTTATTGGACGCTGAACACTAGATTTCTCCCGTTCCGGTATCTGCTCATCTTTCTCAGCGTTAAGCTAGGCTCGGATCATCTGAGGACGTTCAATGTATCTTTGCTAAAAGGGATGAGGAGGACGGAGTTATATAATTACGCAACCGGGTTTGTGGATGAATACTTGGCAAGCCGGCCAATTCCAGAGACGCAGGAACTGCTGCGAGAAAAGGCAAAGGGTGGTCTAAGGATCGTTTTGTGTTCCGCAAGCATAGAACCAGTCGTTGACGCTATATCAGATTCCATCGGTGTCCGGGACCGCCTGAGCAGCACACTCTTGTATGAGGAAGATGTCTTCACCGGTAAGATCGCGCTGGATATTACCGGAAGTAAATTGGATGCGTTACGGGAGAGGGATCTGCTAGGGCACTTGGTTTTTGCAGCGTCAGATAACGTCAGCGACCTTGACCTGCTGAAGGAAGCCGACGATGCAAAAGCTATCGTTCATGAGGGTAGGAAAAGGGAATTTTGGGAAGGATGCGGGCTCGAGGTTCTTGATCTGAAGATATGAAGTTCTTCTTACGCCATCTTTTCCCCATAAGCTATTTTCAGGCGACACGCCTCAACCGGTGGGCACTCGTAGGGTACAACGGCCTCGTTGAGTGGATACCCGCACTAGCATTGGCGTTGTTCTACAATGACTTTCAGGTATCGGTAATCCAGGTCGTGTTGCTTAGTTATCTGGGTTTTATATGCATTTACGAGATCGGCTATATCACCAACGATTTTCTCAGCGAACGGTTTGAAGCGGAACCTCGCGGCAGGAGTTCGAACTTTCCAGACGAAACGATTTGGATATGGCTTTTGGTCATAGCCCGCATAGCGATATTTCTTATAATCACGGCATTTTTAGAAGTCCTTGACAGCAGTCTTTGGTGGGGATTCCACCTCGGTCTCGCAGTAACTTTCGGAATGCACAATGCGTTTCCCAGTGCGTGGCGAGTACCGACCTTTTTTGCTCTCAGCACGTTCCGGTATCTGGCACCAATCATTTTGGTAATCGATCCTAATGTTCTGGTAGTGTTGTTACCGGCGGTTTTGATCAACAATTCCCTGTATCGAACCACTGTTTACGTGAAAAACAAGTCAACGTCGCCGGTACATGACGGCGTCGGTCAGAAATTCGCGTTTTATTTGGCTAGTCTCCCGCTTTCGATTGTGTTTGCTATACAGTCACGTTCGATTTTACCCCTGATCGTATGCGTTTACTACATGGTCATATGGACGTGTTTTTGGACCGTCTCTCGAGCGTTCGGTTGGGAATTAGGGCGTGAGTAGCTAATTCGACAGATGTGTTCTATTACCGATTGTGCTAATTTCGGGCTCCCATCTCGCTGACCGACTTCGAAACGTTTCCGGGTTTGATATACTTACCGTTTGCGAATTCATAGTGCTATGTCTTCGAAAAGTTCGCTGGACTGCGGACTGGATTATCAACAGCAATGAAACCTCTTTCAGTTTTAGTAACCGGCGGCGCGGGGTTTGTTGGGTCGCATCTTGTTGATGCGTTAGTTGAGCGTGGGCATCGGGTGCGGATATTGGATTCGCTGGTCGAGCAGGTGCATGGCGGAAAGATGCCGGAGCATTTGAGTAAGGACGCGGAGTTCATTCACGCAGATGTTTGCGATGCTGATGCTCTCGCAAAGGCTCTTGACGGGATCGAGGTCGTTTACCACGAGGCGGCGGAGGTCGGGGTTACCCAATCGATGTACGAGATCGTGCGTTATGTTCGGGCAAACGACCTGGGCACAGCGGTCTTGCTTGAGGAGATGGTCAAGCGTCGCGGACAGTTCAAGAAATTGGTGATGACCTCGTCAAACACCATTTATGGAGAAGGAACCAGGTACTGCGACACCTGCGAAAAGCGATCTGATCCATCGCTTCGCTCCGACGAGCAGCTGAAGCTTCAGCAGTGGGAGTTTATCTGTACGGATTGCGGCGGCACTTTGCGGCCCGTCGGAACAAGCGAAGACAAGCCTCTGTTTCCGACAACTATTTATGCCGCGACAAAACTGACGCAGGAGCAATACGGGTTGGCGATCGGCAGGGCTTACAAAATACCCACTGTGGCCCTCAGATATTTTAATATTTACGGCACGAGGCAGGCGCTTTCTAACCCTTATACCGGGGTTTGTGCGATATTTTCATCCCGGCTGATGAACGACCAGGCTCCGATGGTTTTTGAGGACGGGCTGCAGTCGCGTGATTTTGTGCATGTCTCTGATATCGTGCAGGCGAACCTGCTGACGCTTGAAACTGATAAAGGCGATTACCAGTCAATGAACGTCGGTACGGGCCGTGCGACTTCGGTAAGCGACATCGCACGGATGATCGCGAAAGGCTTGGGTAAGGATATAGAACCCGAGGTGGTCGGAAAATACCGCGAGGGCGACATTAGACACTGTGTTTCGGATATTACAAAGATCCGCGAGCTCTTAGGATATGATCCAAAGGTAACGCTCGAATCGGGGCTTGAGGAGTTGCTGGCTTGGGTCGCCGGACAGGAAGCTGACGACCGAGTGCAGGCGGCGACCGCGGAACTCGCGGCACATAGTTTAGTGAAGTAACGGAGCCATTTCAACAACGGATTTACGCGGATGGCCGCGGATTATATTTTATGATTGTAGGACGGAAAAGAACTTGGGCGACCTGCCGAATGGACAACAGTGCTTATCGTTCTCTCTGTGAAAATCTGCGTAAATCCGTTGTTACGATCTTTCCGGATCACGGATATTCACAAGGCACAGACACTTAACTATTTTGAAAGCGACCGGGATCGATCTGGCTCTAATATTAAACTTCGGTGCGAAGAGCTTTGAGCATCATAGATTGATAAATCGGTTGAAGTAACTAACAACGGATTAACACAGATTTCCGCGGATTATTTTTTGATAGAATTTTTTGCAGCGGCGGAAGGTGTCTAACCGAAACTGTTGGGACGTAGATTCGGTTTCGACCGGTTCCGGAAGCGGGAGCAAGAGCGACAGTCGATATCATATGCCCCTGCGATGAATAACAACTCCGTGTAAATCTGCGTTAATCCGCTGTTTAGATTTTTATGTACATTTTAGGCCTCACAACATTGGGTGATTCGGCGGCGGCGTTGATCAAGGACGGGGAGTTGATCGCGTCGGTCGAAGAAGAAAGATTTTCGCGAAAAAAGCATCATGCGGGATTTCCGTATAGGGCGATCGAGTTTTGTCTGGATCATGCCGGCATCACGCTGGCTGACGTAGAGCACGTCGGCCACTATTGGAAACCGTGGATACTGCGGCATAAGGCGATGCAGGCATTAAAGGCGGGCCTTATATCACCTGCGATGTTTAAGGCGCGGGCAGATCGCGGAGTTGCTCAGGTCAGCGACAGCTATCTGGGGATGTTCAAGCATCCGAAACGGCTTCGTGAACATTTCGGTGCGAGCGACTTTAGATTCCACTATCTCGAGCACCATCAAACGCACGCCGCGTCGGCTTTTTTTGTTTCCCCATTCGACTCTGCCGCGATACTTACCTGGGACGGCACCGGCGAGGATACCACCACGCTTTTCTCGCGGGGTAAAGGCAATAAGCTTGAGGTGCTGAAACGCATCAAGCTGCCGCACAGCCTTGGCCAGTTCTATTCCGCGGTTACGAACTTTATCGGGTTCGATATGTTTGCCGGCGACGAGTGGAAAGTGATGGGCCTTGCCGCCTACGGTAAGCCGAAGCATTACGATTTCTTCCGCGAACGGGTGTTGAAGACGAACGGCGGTCCAAGCTTTGAGTTTGACATCAAGGTTCTTGATCACCATCTGGCAAAGCACTATCAGTTTCCCGACGCGATCGTAAAAGAGCTCGGGCCCGGACGAAAGCCCGGCGAAGAACTGACAGAGCATCATTGGGATATCGCGTGCTCTGCGCAGAAGGCTCTTGAGGATACGGCGATCCATCTGGTCAAACAGCTAAAGGAAATGACCGGTGAGGAAAACCTATGCATGGCGGGCGGTGTTGCTTTCAACTCCGTGATGAATGGGCGCATCTTTCACGAGACGCCGTTCAAGAAATTTTACGTACAGCCGGCAGCGGGCGACGCGGGATGTTCGATCGGTGCCGCGTACTACGTATGGCATCAGCTGCTCGGCAAACCGCGGTCGTTCGTAATGAACAGCGCCTATTACGGCCCGGGATTTACTAATGAAGAGTGCCAGGCGGCCCTTGATGCTGCGGGGGTGACGTATGAGACATTGCCTGACGAAGTGCTTTTGCCGCGTCTCGCCAAGATGATCTCAGAGGGTGCGATCGTCGGCTGGTTCAATGGAAGGATGGAGCTTGGGCCGAGAGCTTTAGGCGCACGCAGCTTTGTCGCGGATCCGCGTCGGGCAGATATGCGGGAGATATTGAACCACAAGGTAAAGCTCCGCGAATGGTTTCGGCCGCTCGCACCGTCGATGCAGGAAGAACACGGGACCGAGGTTTTTGGCGTAGAACATCACGACCCGTTCATGATCACCGTGATCGAGGTCGCTGAAGAATACAAGGCAAAGATCCCAGCGGTCGTCCACGTTGACGGAACGGCACGTCCGCAGATGGTGAATAAGGACGTTAACCCGCGGTACTGGAACCTGATAAATGAATTCAAAAAGCTGACCGGTATCCCGATGCTGCTGAATACTTCGTTCAACGTCCAGGAACCCATCGTCTGCACCCCGCAAAACGCGATCAACACTTTCAATAACGCGAACTTCGACGCTCTTGTACTGGAGAATAATCTCGTCATCCGCCAGTAGCCTGCAGCAATGATCAAGGCCGGCAAATTAGTATTTCTCCTCACTTTCTTTGCATTGCTGGTGCAAAGCGTTTATCTGTTCCTTGACCGAGCGGATGAGCTTCTTGCCGTTCCGTTTGCGTTGCTGCTTGGCGGAGCGGGGGCATATTTTCTCGGTCAGGCATCGGACGAAGACAGTGAATTTCAGGTAAACATTTTTCTCTGGGCATTTTCCGTCCGTATATGGATGAGCATCCTTTTCTACGGTTGGGACCTGACAGGCGTGTTCGGCGACGAAGATGCGTCGGGGTATATGGCCGGCTGGGGCCATGCGGAGAGCTGGTACGAGGGCGGGATCAACGCATTCGTTGATAGCCTATCGTTCGTTTTCTTTGAGGCTCAAAATGTCGGCCAGGGATTGATCTGGGGAGTTCCGATGTTCATCGCCGGCGGGCCGAGCCGTATGATCGTCTCGATCCTCAACGGCTTTGCCGGAGCGATGTTGGTGATCGTTGTTTTTCGGATCTCGCGTCGTGTCTTTGATTCGGCGACCGGGCGGATCGCCGCCGTGTTGGTTACCTTTTGGGCCTCCTATATTTTGCTCTCGGCTGGTACGTCAAAAGAGATCCTCGTGATCCTGATGGAGTGGACGATCCTCTATCTGCTGATCCGAAACCCGGTGGGCTTTACTTTCAAAGACAGCGTTGTCGCTTTACCCGCATTGCTGGCTCTTTACGTAATGCGCTTCTACGCGCTTTATCTCGTCGCAGCTGCGTTCATGTTCAGGTTCATCGTGGCACGCCGTGAGCATATCGTCCGCAACGTTGTTTTCGGGTCATTGGTAGTCGGATCCGTACTGATCTTTCTGAATGCCGGCGGTGTGATCTCGCGCGATTTTGCCAGGCTTGAGCGGCAGAACACAGTGATCGAGGGTTGGCGTGAAAACGTTGCCGAGCAGACTGGCAGCGGTGTTGAGGTCTATTCGGAGTACGAATCGACCACGGTCGCGATACCGGTCGCAACGGCGTACTTTTTTCTGGCACCATTTCCGTGGGACATCGCGAGCGGCACGATGCGTAATGCCTTCGGCGCCGTCGAGAACATCTTTCTTTATGTGATCCTGATACTTGGATTTCCGGCGCTGAAGATATTTTTCAAGGACAAGTTCATCGATCTTGCTCCGATCTTTGTCTTCTGCGTTCTTTATTCGGGAATGCATATATGGGGATTGTCGAACGTTGGGCTTGCATGGCGGCATAAGCAGACGATAATGCCTCTTTTCTTTATGCTTGCGGCGGTCGCGATCACGCAACGGCGGGCGGGCATGCAATTTATTTCAGAGCGGACAGGCCGAAAGCGACGACGCGACGGCCTGACCGTGATCAAGGCGGGTTAAGGTTGTGTGCGGAATTGTTGGCATAGTTAACCACGGTGGCCGTGCGGCCTCGCGTGATGTTCTTGAAAAGATGAACGGGGCGATCGTGCATCGCGGCCCGGACGAGGATGGCGTTTATCTTAACGAGAACGTCGGCCTCGCGATGCGGCGTCTTTCGATCATCGATCTCGCGAGCGGCAAGCAGCCGATCCATAACGCCGGCCGGACGAAGTGGATCGTCTTCAACGGCGAGATCTACAACTATCGCGAGCTCCGCAAGGAGCTGGAAGAGCGTGGCCACAAGTTCTATACGAATTCCGATACCGAGGCGATCGTACATCTTTACGATGAGTTTGGGGCTGATTGCGTGCAGCACCTTCGCGGAATGTTCGCATTCGCGATCTGGGACGATTCCGCTAAGGAGCTATTCGTCGCCCGAGACCGCGTCGGCAAAAAGCCGTTGCTTTATTCGCACCAGCCGAACGGCGATCTGATATTCGGTTCGGAATTCAGCGCGCTGCTGCAGCACCCCGACATTTCGCGAGAGGTCGATAACGAAGCGATCGACGCCTATCTGTCATACCTCTGCGTGCCCGCACCGCTCACCGCTTACAGACAGATCCGAAAGCTCGAGCCTGGCCACTGGATGAAATGGAAAGACGGGGCACTGCAGACCGCACGCTACTGGCTGCCTGACTTTTCCAACAAGATCAAGATCAGCGAGGATGAAGCGATCGAGGAGACGACACGTATCCTTGCCGAATCCACGCGGATGCGGATGATATCCGAGGTGCCTCTCGGCGCATTCCTCTCCGGCGGCGTTGATTCGTCCATCGTTGTAGCCCTGATGGCCCGCGAAAGCTCACAGCCGGTAAAGACGTTCTCGATCGGCTTTGAGGAACAGGATTTCAGCGAGCTCAAATATGCTCGCCAGGTCGCGGAGCACGTCGGGGCCGAATATAACGAGTTCATCGTACGGCCGAACGCACTCGAGGTCATTCCGACGTTGGTCGAACACTACGGCGAGCCTTATGCCGATTCGAGCGCGATCCCGACATACTATGTAGCGAAAGAGACGCGGGCTCATGTGACCGTTGCACTGAATGGAGACGGCGGCGACGAGAGCTTTGCGGGTTACGAACGTTATGCGGCGATGGGCCTGGCGGAAAGTTATCTAAAACTGCCCGCTCCGCTGAGGCGTGCTTTTGTCGAAGCTCCGGTAAATCTGCTTCCGACATCCGAGCTCAAGCGTTCGCGTGTACGCGACGCTAAACGTTTCTTTAAGGCGGCCAATCTGCCGCGGACAGAACGATATTTCCGTTGGGTCTCAACCTTCGATCGCCAAACGAAGCCCGGGCTTTACACCGATGAGTTCGCCGAAAGCGTCAGCCGTTTTGACGCGTCGCACTATTTAGACGAATGGTTCGCAAAGGCAAACGGGTCGGCCCTGCTCGACGCGGCTCTGCTTACCGACCAGATGACCTACTTACCGAACGATCTGCTCGTCAAGGTAGATATCGCAACGATGGCGAATTCGCTTGAGGCACGGTCGCCGTTTCTTGATCATAAGTTGATCGAGTTTGCGGCATCGCTCCCGGCCTCGCTCAAGATGGGGCGTTGGGAAACTAAATCCCTCTTAAAGAAGGTCGCTTCGCGGCTTGTCCCGAAGGATGTGATCTATCGTCGCAAGATGGGTTTCGGTGTTCCTGTAGGAAATTGGTTTCGCGGCGAGATGAAGGGCTTCGTTCGCGACATCCTGCTGTCGGAAACCGCCTTGAACCGCGGCATTATACGGCCCGAGGTTTTGCAGCGTTACGTCAGCGAGCACACTAATGGCGAGCGGGATCATGCATTCCAGATCTGGACGCTGCTGATGCTCGAGCTCTGGTTCCAGAGATTTATTGATAAGAACTGATATTTTATGAAAGGCGTTATTCTCGCGGGCGGGCTTGGTTCCAGGCTCTTTCCGCTGACCAAGATCACCAACAAACATCTGCTGCCGGTCTATGATCAGCCGATGATCTACTATCCGATACGAACGCTGATCAACGCGGGTATTGACGACATCATGATCGTCACCGGAGGCAACTCGGCGGGCGATTTTCTGAAGCTGCTCGGTAACGGCAAAGACTTCGGGCTGAAACACGTTAACTATACTTACCAAGAAGGCGAGGGCGGCATCGCTGACGCGCTTTCGCTGGTCGAGCATTTCGCCGATGACGAGCCGATATGTGTAGTGCTCGGTGACAATATTATCGAAAAGAACATCCGATCCGCTGCCGATGAATATCGCCGGCAGGGAAAAGGTGCCAAGATAATGCTGAAAGAGGTGCACGATCCGCAGCGGTTTGGCGTGCCCGAACTTGATGGCGATCGCGTGCTCCGAATCGAGGAAAAACCGTCAGACCCGAAATCCAACTACGCTGTTGTCGGCATTTATTTTTACGACAACACGGTTTTCGACGTGATCAAGACGCTCGTTCCGTCTGACCGCGGCGAGCTTGAGATCACCGATGTTAACAACCATTACATCGATCGCGGCGAGATGACCTGGAATGAGCTCGATGGATGGTGGACCGACGCGGGGACGTTCGAAAGCCTCTTGCGGGCCTCAAATATGGTCGCCGAAAGTGGAGCGAACCAACTGTAAACAGCTATGAACGAATCAGCAAAGGGAACCGCGAGCGAGTTTATTGCGGGTGATATTCAGGACGTGGTCGTTTATCCGCTCAAGAAGTTTTTCGACGACCGCGGCTGGCTTGCGGAACTGTTCCGTCACGACGAGATCGCCGAAGAGTTTTATCCGGCGATGTCGTACATCTCGTTCACAAAGCCGGGAATACACCGCGGCCCGCACGAGCACGTAGATCAGGCGGACCTGTTCTGTTTTATCGGCCCGTCGACGTTCAATATGCGCATGTGGGACAACCGGCCCGATTCACCGACATATCGTTATATGATGTCGTTTGATGCTGGCGTCGATGAACCGCGGGCAGTGATCGTTCCGAAAGGCGTCGTCCATGGCTATAAGAATATCGGGGATATCGACGGCATGGTGATCAATTGCCCGAATCGTCTCTACATGGGCGACGGGAAAAAGGAACCGATCGACGAGATCCGTCATGAGGACGATCCGGACACGATCTATCGAATGGACTAAAGGATCCGGCATCGCGACCCCTCACACCGATCGCGGTTGCCATTAGAATAATTTCCGCTCGGTTGCGTGCTGCACTCGCACGTACCGCTTCGCCCGATGCAATGAGAATCCTGCGAATAATCGCCCGCCTCAATGTCGGAGGCCCGGCACGCCATGTTGTGTGGCTGGCCGATGGGCTTGAGCGTGAAGGATTTGAGACAAGGCTGATTGCTGGCCGCGTGCCGGAGGGCGAAGAGGACATGGCGTATTTCGCCGCCGAACACGGTGTCGAGCCGGTTTTCATTGAGCAAATGAGCCGCGAGCTTTCGCTGAATGACGTTGTTTCGATCTGGAAGGTCTACGGCGAGATGCGGAGCTTTCAACCCGACATTGTTCACACGCACACTGCAAAGGCGGGAACGGTCGGGCGGGTCGCAGCGTTCTGTTACAGGTGGCTGACGCCGGGGACATTGATCGGCAGGCCGCGTCGGGTTCGCGTTGTGCACACGTTTCACGGCCATGTGTTTCACAGCTACTACGGCAAGCTAAAGACTAGCGTTTTTGTAGCGATCGAAAAGGTGCTTGCTGCGGTTGCGACGCACCGTATCGTCGTGATCACGGGCCAGCAGCTTCGCGAGATAAACCAAGATTTTGGTGTAGGCAGGGCCAGACAGTTTTCCGTGATCCCGCTTGGCCTCGACCTCGCACCGCTTCAGGCGGATGGTGGTAAACGGGCCGGATTTCGCAATGAACTGGGTATCACTGACGATGTTTTTCTCGTTGCGTTCGTTGGGCGACTGACGGAGATCAAGAATATCCCGATGATATTGAAGGCCGCGGCCAACGAAACCATAACACTTGGAAGCCGGGAGATCAGGTTCGTTATAGTCGGCGATGGGAATCTTCGAAGCGACCTTGAGGCCGAAACCGCGAGCTTGGGTGCTGCCGATCGCGTGAAGTTCGTCGGCAATCGTACCGATATTGCGTCAGCTTATGCCGGCAGCGACGTTGTCATTCTCACATCGCTGAATGAAGGCACACCGCTTTCGCTGATCGAGGCAATGGCGAGCGGCAAGCCCGTTATATCGACGGCAGTGGGCGGCGTGACCGATCTGCTGGGCGAGGTCGCGAAGGACGATGACGGCGTTCAGATCCGTGAAAGAGGCATAACCGTACCGAGCGGCGACAGTGCTCGGCTCGCACGAGCAATTGCGCTCATGACCGACGACGCCGGATTAAGGATGAAGCTGGCCGATGCGGGAAAGAATTTTGTAACTGAAAAGTACTCGAAGGAAAGGCTATTGAATGATATAAAAGAGCTTTACAGCGATCTGGTTCGCACCTGATCGGTGTAACGTTCTCCGAGTTCACTCATTTTTTAACGATAGATGCAGGAGTTGTTAACAAATCCGCTGCTTGCAGGTGCGGTCGCGATCGTCGTGGCCGCCGTGCTGACCTATATTGTCCGACAGCTGGCGGGCCACTACGGGTTTGTTGCTAAGCCGAAATCGGACCGGTGGCATAAACGTCCGACCGCAATGATGGGCGGCGTCGCGATCTTTGTCGGGACGCTCCTAATGTACGCAGCCTTTGTCCCGAAAAACCTGGAAAACCTGACCATCGTTGCGGCGAGTTCGTTTCTGTTTTTGGTCGGACTGCTCGACGACCTTCTGAATATTAAGCCCTATCAAAAGCTGATCGGGCAGCTGATAGGTGCCTCATTCGTTGTTGGGTTTGGTTCGGTCGTTCCGCTCTCGGGCTTTCCGCTGATCGACACATTCATCACGCTGTTTTGGCTAGTCGGCATAACTAACGCGGTAAACCTGCTCGACAATATGGATGGGCTTGCGGCCGGCATCGCGGCGATAGCAGGCATCTCGCTTGCCGTCGCGTTCGCGGCAAACGGCCAGCCTGCTGATGCGATGCTCGTCACGATCTTTGTCGGGGCATTGATCGGCTTCCTCATTTTTAACTTTAACCCGGCGTCGATCTTTATGGGCGACTGTGGTTCGATGTTCGTCGGGTTTCTCCTTGCAAGCTCTGTCCTGCTTAGTGAAACGGGCGGTCGGTCACGCGGCGTGTTATCGATCCTAGCGGTGCCGGTTCTGATCTTGTTTGTTCCCATCTTCGATACCACCTTCGTTACGATCTTACGAAAGATGTGGGGCCGAAAGGCTTCGCAGGGCGGGCGTGATCACACGTCGCATCGACTGGTCGCATTGGGCCTAACCGAGCGTTCTGCGGTGTTGATGATCTGGCTCTTCGCTCTCGCCGCCGGAGTCCTCTCGCTCGTAGTGAGCCGGCTTGAAACGACTCAGAGCATCGCACTGATCATTCTCTTTACGACCGTGCTTGCGATCCTCGGCGTTTACCTTTCTAAAGTAAAGGTCTATGACGAACGCGAAGAAGAGCTTGCCTCGCAAAACAATGCGGTGTTTGCGTTCATCGTAGACGTCTCGCACAAGCGGCGAATATTTGAGGTGATCCTCGATGCGGTGCTGATCACGCTTTCATATTACGCTGCCTATCTGCTGCTGTTCGGGCCGTTCCGGTCAAGCGGTAACTGGGACCTGTTTCAGAGTTCGCTTCCGATACTGCTTGTGATCAAGCTGTTCGCATTTCTTGCGGCAGGCGTCTATCGTGGGCTGTGGCGATATACCAGCGTTTCCGACCTGTTCACTTTCGGCAAAGCCGTGATCGCCGGCAGTGCGGTCAGCGTTCTCGCGATACTTGTTCTTTACCGATTTGAAAATTTCTCGCGTACCGTGTTTTTGCTGGATGCCGTGCTCTTGTTCATGGCACTCGTCGGAAGCCGGATGGCATTTCGCTTGATACGCGAACTGCTGCCGATGCCGATGTCGTCAGACGGGCGACGCGTATTGATCTACGGTGCGGGTGACGGCGGTGAGCTTGTTCTTCGCGAGCTGAGAAATAACCCGCGGTGGAACTATCTGCCGGTCGCCTTTATCGATGACGATCCGCTGAAAAAGGACAAAGTAATCAACGGCCTTAGGGTGCTGGACGCGAACGGTTCGCTCGTCGATATCTGTCGCGAAAAAGATATCCAGGAGATCCTGATCTCGACTCAGCGGCTGTCGGCCGAACGCATAAAGGCTATACGCGAGATCTGCCGTGACGAAAATATTTCACTAAACCGTGCACAGCTGAAGATCGAACCGCTCGATTTCGAATAACCGACCTTTTGACGACAAGATCCCTCGACATATCTCTTCAAAGCGTCCGCAACCGGGTTTTGCTCGGTGCGGCCGTTTTGGCGTTCGCGATATTTAGCTTCTACTCGGCAAAGTGGGGGCTTGCGAATTCGATCTCGACGCGTGCAGACGATGCAGAGATCTCGGAGTTTGCAGCAGGGCTGTCTCCAAATGATTCCCAGACGCGCTACGCTCACGGCGTTCTGCTGAGGCAAACGTTCGATCCGGCGGATGCGGAACGCTCGCTGGCGGAATTTGAGGCGGCGACCGCTCTGGCGCCGCACAATTATCTTTTGTGGCTCGATTACGGCCGGGCCCTCGAACAAAGCGGCGACAGGGAGCGGGCTGTCGCGGCGTTTCGCACAGCGCTAGAACTTGCGCCAAACTACGCTCAACCAAAATGGATTCTAGGCAATGCGTTGCTGCGGCAGGGCGACACCGAAAGTTCCGTGAGACTGATCACAGAGGCAGCCGAAACCGAAGAGCGTTTTGCAGAAGCGGCTGCGGCGACGCTGCGGCAGGTATTCGACGGCGACCTGACGGCAGTTACTGCAAGTTTGGGTTCAGCACCGGGAGTTCGGTCGCGACTGATCCCGATCTTGGCACGCGAGCAACGGTTCGAGGAGGCGATGGCGATGTGGAGCCTCTACTCGGCAGAGGAAAAACGCCGAAGATTTGCCGACGCGGGGAAAGGATTCGCGGATGCGCTGATCGCTGCAAAGCGGTACCGCGACGCTATCGGTGTTTTAGCAAGCATCTCGACCGATCGTTTATCTGAACACGGGGCCGGCAAGGTGATCGACGGCGATCTGGAGCAGCTTGGACCCGTAAAATACCGCAGCGTTTTTGAATGGAGGTTCGCCGACGGAGCGACGCCGCTGGTCGGTGCTTCCGAAGGGCAAAAACGCGGGGGCCGCTATTCGCTGCTGATCAGTTTTCCCCCGGCGTCAACGGCATTTCGCGAGATCGCACAAACCGTGGCGGTCGAGCCGGGAAGAACGTACGAGTTTCAGATCTATGTGCGGTCAGCCTTGAAGACAAATGCCGTCCTTCGCTGGCAAGCGGTCGACCTTGCCACCGGCGAACGTCTTGCTGCAACCAGCGATCTTGCACCGGCAGGCGAGTGGTCGGCGGTGACCTTTCGATTTACGGCAGGAACCGGCGATGGGGTAGATCTAAAACTCGTTAAGGAATGCCCGGCCGGCACGTGTCCGATCGAGGGCAGCATCTGGTTTGATGACGCGAGCCTGCGAACGGCAGAACAATGAGAAGCAGCGAGCCAAATATATCGACCCCAACGCGGCTGAGCACGGCAGCTTTCGTAGTGCTGTGTTCGATGATCGTTTTCGCCGTGATAACTTACGGTGCGGTCGATGCCCTCGCGACGAGCATCCTGGGCGTCGGGACATTGGTGTTAGTGCTTCTTTGGGTTTGGGATGGATGGAGCTCGGGCGGTTTGCAGATCGGCTATAACGTACTTCTATTGCCATTCATCGGGCTGTCGGTCTTGGGAATCCTGCAGCTCTTGCCATTGGCGAGCGCCACACCGGGAAGCGATGTCTTACGCGTTCCTGCAAGTGCCGCGCTGTCGATGGACCCGTTCGCGACGCGGATGTTCGTTGTGCGGACGATACTGCTCACGATCTTTTTCGCGGCGGCATTTCTGCACATCAATACTGTCAGCCGCATAAAAAAGACCGCGATATTCGTGCTCTCGTTCGGTACGCTGATGGCGTTCTTCGGCATCATTCAAAAGCTCGCGGATCCCGGAGCGATCTACGGAATGCGGGAGACGCCGCAGGCGATCCCATTCGGCCCGTACGTAAACCAGCATCATTTCGCCTCGCTGATGGTAATGCTTTCAGGGCCGGCCATCGGCTTAATTGCGAGCCGTATCCGCCGCGACATGCTGCCGCTGCTGCTGATCGCCGCGGCGATGATGGCGATCGCGGTGGTCTTTTCAGGTTCACGCGGCGGAATGCTCAGCTACGCGGCGATGGCAGCGACGATCGCGGCCGCTTACATGATGCGGCGTGGCGATGCCGCGGACGGTGATGAACGCTCAAAGCTTGCGACCTTTCTGCCGGCCGCAGCCGGTATGGCATTGCTTGCGATGGTGATCGTTGGTGCGGTGATCATGCTCGGTGCCGGCGAAAACCTTCTGCGTGGCGTTGGACTTGGCGGTGTGACGGACGACGTCTCAAGCGGCCGGCTTCATGTCTGGCAGGTCGCACTGCAGATCTTCGCATCGAACCCGGTAGTTGGAGCGGGGCTAGATGCATTCGGTACGGCTTTCACGATGTTCGACACAAGAAACGGAATGTTCCGCGTCGAACAGGCTCACAACGATTATCTGCAGATCCTTGCCGATGGCGGCATCGTCGGATTCCTGTGCGTTGCGGTGTTCATTTTTATCCTGCTCAAGCAGGGCTTAGCGAGGATGCGTGGAGCGGCTGGTGATTGGGTTGCCAGCTTACAGGTGGGGGCTTTCGCAGGCTGCGTCGGAGTGCTCGTTCACAGCTTTTTTGACTTTCCTCTGCGGACACACGCGAACGCGTATGTATTTCTTCTCTTAGCGGTGGTCGCGGTCCAGCCGATCGTTCTTGAAGCGAGACGGCGGCGAACTAGCGAACGGTCACGGTGACATCTTTCTTCCCGCACGGGAGCTGGAACGTGACCTGATAAACGCCGGTCCGCGTACTCTTTGACCGTATCTGATAGAGAGTACGGCCGATGATCCCTTCGATCTCGGGTTCCGCGGTCACCTCTACATCGGCAGGACTGCTCGACCTTGCGGCAAGCTCGCGGATGTCCGCAGAGTCGCCGGTCCCGACCAGGATTATCACGCTACCCGCAGTATTCAGCAGCGACACGTTGCTCTGGCTGACGTTTACCGTGCAGGGCGTAACAGGTTCGACGGCACCGTCGATCTGACGCTTGCGGGTCGATCCGTCGTCATCGGTCTGCGTCGGCGTAGCGGCTGCCGAAGTATCTTCGGTCCGTTTACGCGTGGTCCGTCCGGGAACCGTGATGATCACGGGATCGAACAGGGACTTTGTCCCGGTAGGTATCGGCTTTTCCGAAACCGGAGATTTAACTGCCGGCTTTTCGGTCACCTCCTCAACAGGCGATGCGGCGGGCTCGGGTTCGGGCGTGACGGTTTCGGGTGCAGGAATAGCCACCGGAATTTCTTCTTTGATCGCGGCAGGTTGCTCGACGATGGCCTCTTCGACCGTCGGGGGTTCCGGAGTTTCCGGTAACGTGACAGCCGGTTCTGGTTCTAGGGGTGTCTCAGTTTCTAACTTTGCGGCCTCCGGCTCTGGATTCGGAAGTATTTCCGTTTCGACCTTTTCCGGCTCAGGTTCGACAGGCGTCTCAGGTTCTGGCTTCACCGGTTCCGGCTCAGTATCAACCGGCGTTTCAGTTTCGTTCTCCGGCTGTGGATCGACAGGAATTTCCGTTTCAACTCTCGCCGGCTCGGGCTCAGCGGGCGTCTCGGTTTCGCTTATTACCGGTGCGGCTTCAACTGGCGTCTCGGTCTCGGCCTTTTCGGGCTCCGGATCAACAGGCGTTTCCGTTTCGACCTTCACGGGTTCAGGTTGAACGGGCTTCTCCGGTTGCCCGACAGCAGGCTCTTCCGGTGCGGAAACTGCTGTGGCAGCGGTCATGTTGTCGGTCAGCTCTGGAATCGGACTCGGCCCGACGAGAGCGGCCAGGTCATCCGTGTTTCCGTTGAGTTTCAGGTAAACGGAACGGATGGTCAGATACTGAGAACCCGAGCCCGGCTGCGATACATAGCTTGCGGTGTAGGATTCGAGAGCCTCTTTATGCTTGCCAAGCTGCTCCTGGACCGTACCGAGCTTCCACATGCTCGACCGCCACCACGCACTGTCCTTTGGCAGCACTGTGATCGCGCGCCGCAGACGGATCTCCGCGTCCTCGTAACGCTGCTGCTGGGAAAGCGACCACCCGGCCGTCTCCTCGATACGTCCGCGGACCACCATCGATAGCGTGTTACGCGGCACCTCAGGCACTACGACGAACTGATCGCGTCCGAAAGCTATCCGCCGCGAATCATAAAGCTCCGCCGCCATCACTGCCGTCGAAGCATTTGGCAGCTGAAGTCCGTCATCGACACGCGTTACCGCGGCACGCGTCAGTTCTAATGCACGGTCGGCAGCCATCTTGTTTTCCAGCAGAACAGATGCGGCGTAGAGCTGGCGATAAAGCTGCATCGGATCGTTGCCGTTCGCAAACCGCATTGCCGCCTCGGCTGCAGTTTCCGCTGAGCCGGCCTGCGCCGCTCCGTCCAGAGCGATCAGGTTAGCAAGCTGCTCGCTCAGTTCACGCTGCTGAAAGGAACGCGGTTCAAAGATGCTTGCGCGCCGCTCGTCTGCCAACAGATCTGTAAATGTCGCCGCTCGTTTCTCAACGCGGCCGCCGAGTCTCGTAACGATCTCCCCGTCCTTTACCTCGAAAACGCCCCGCACGCCCTCGGCAGCATCACGGTAAAATCCCGAAGCCACGCGGGCTAATGCCAGGTCGTATTCCAGCGTCGGGAAACGGCCGTGCTTCCGGGCCCGAACCAGCGCCTGCTCAGCTTCTGCATATTTCTTTTCGAGCATCAGCCCGCGGCCGAGAGCGATGTAGCCCCACACAAAACGCGGCTCGATGTCGATCGCCTCATTCGCGTGAAGCACGGCGTTCGGGCCATCACCGTTGGCTGCATACCAGTTCGCAACGCCCGCCAGCAGCGAAACATTGCCGGGGTTCGCCTTCATCGCTTTATCGAAGGCAGCTTCTGCCTCGGCTTTTTTACCAAGATCGAACAGGCTCAGCACCTCGCCGTTCAGTGCGACGGCATCATCAGGGGTCTCGGCCAACACGGAACGAAACAGCTCAAGCGCTCCGGCCGCGTCGCCGGTCGCGCGCCGCAATTCCGCAAGGCTGCGTTTGGCAGTGACAGAATCCGGAGCAAGCTCAAGCGAACGTCCATACGCCGCCTTTGAACTTTCCAGATCAAAGTTCAGCCGGTGAGCCATCCCTAATATCTGGTAGCCGCCCGACGATCCCGGTTCGAGTTCGAGTGCTTTCGTCGCAAGCCGTACGGCGGCGCCGCCATTTTCTGTCGCAAGATGAAAGTTAGCCAGTGTAAAGAGCTCGCTCGCGGTCGCGGCACGCTTTTCGATAGCGTCGGCTACCTCAAAAGCCCCAACCGGCTCGCCGCTCGCGTAAAGCATTCCGGGGAATTTCGAGATAACCTCTGTAAAGATCTTGGCACTGAACGGGCTCGGCGTCTCTTCGACCGCGGTCTTTAGAAGCGAAACCGCACCTGCAGTGTCGCCTGCGGCAAGCATCGAGTTTGCGGCATCGCCGCGGGCAGCCGCGAGGAGTTCGTGAGCTTCCGCCAGACGTGCCGACTCAGGAAAGTCAGTTACAAATTCTGCGATCGCACGGGCACGCTCTTTTGGATCCGTTAATGCGCTCGCGGCCTTCCACCGGTCGTCCTCTGACATTACGGCCGGCGAAGCGGTCGCTGCCGGGTTGACTGCATTAGTTCGTCGCGAAGGCGGCTGAGAGGAAACAGCAGAAAGCTGGATAAGAACAAAGATCGCTGCAAATAACAGTTTCATAAATGGCCCCTTGATCGATGCTCGTGGGCCGAACATTTACTCAAAAAATCAGTGATAATACCTCGAATCATATCACGAAATTGCTTTTCTCAGGCCTCCGTCCTATTCTCACAGCTGATGAATGAACTCGACGCCTTTTGGTCTGAGGTACTCGCAAGGGTGGCCGCGAACGCCAAGAATTCCGGGCGTCACAGCGTGGCCGATTACCTCGAGCTGCGTGCCCAAAACGACGTTATCCGATCGATCGGCGTTCGCTGGCTTACCGAGTCGATGATCGCCGTCGCGGGCCAGTTCAATCGCCGATCGCATCCGGTCGAGATCGAGCGTGAAGACCCGCACCAGTTCACCCTTCGCGGTGCGACGATGTCCGGCATCCTTCTTCGATTGCGACAAGGTGTGAGATGTTTGACCCTTGAGGCAGGTTGGACGCGAACCCCTTCCGACGGCTTCATGCGTGGCGGTGCGCTAGCGGCCGCTCGGCTGACGCATTTCGGTATGCCGAGGAGCGGTGCCGAGCTCGGCCTTTACGCCGATGCGGACGCACCGCGGTGGCGGATCTTTATCGATGACGCACCGGCCGGGGAATTCACCGCTCTCGAGATAGAACGCCACTTCACCACGCTGATATCGTGATCGCCGCTGGGCCGACGGCTTTCATTTTTGGCTTGCACGTATTAAAATCTTCATTGGTTCTTTATTCAGGAGATATTTAAGAGTGCGATCAGACCTTGAAAAGTTAATAGATCTACAGGTTACGGATACGAACATCCGGAAACTAAAAAACATAATAGAGACCGCGGACCAAAAGCGTGCTGACATCGAACGGGAGTTTGAACAGCACGCTTTTTCCATTCGCGAGATACAAAAACGCAGCGAGGACCTAAACGCCGAAAGGGCGTCCCTCGAAAAGCAGATCGAAGAGACAAAAGTTTATAAGGAGCGTGCCGAACGCAATCTAAAACACGCTCAAAACCAAAAGGAATACGAGACCGCAATGCGCGAGATCGATTCGATGCAGAAGCAGATCGCGGCATATGAAACTCAGATCGTCGAAAAGATGGCCGCAGCCGAAGAGGTCGAGAAAGAGCTTGCCGATCGTGCTGACGAGATCAATACGCTCGATGCAAAACGAGCCGAAGGGATCGGGGCGTTCGAGGCCGAGCTTGAGGGTGCCAAGAAAGAATTCGAATCGGAATCTGCAAAGCGTAAAGAGGTGTTTGACACGCTTCCGGCACAACTTGCGTCGGTATACAACCGGCTCGCCCAACGCAGCCGTGACGGCATTGCCGTTGCCGAAGTAGTGAATGCGTCGTGCTCAGCGTGCTTTATGTCGCTGAGGCCGCAGATGATGCTCGAAGTTAAGCGGATGAACGCGATCGTTACCTGTGAAAGCTGCACGCGGATCCTATACGTGACCTCTGGCGAGTCAAAAGCTGCTTCGTCGGAAGGCTAGAAAAATTTAGTTTACGGGTTTCTTCACCCTACTTTCGCCCTGCACTCTGAGTTCCACGCTCGCGGTGCGGGGCTTATTTTGTCCAATCGCTGAGCACCTTGACGTCGGCCACGACCGGTACTTTTTGGATCACCGATCTGCCGGCCTCTGTCATAGAATTCTCGACCAGCTTAGCTGTATCGTCCGCCAGGTCCGCATCGCATTCGACGATGATCTCGTCGTGAACGATGTTCACCAGCCGTGCGGTCGTGCCTGAGAGTGAATCGTGCAGCAGGCGAAGTGCTCGCTTTAAAATGTCGGCCGACGTTCCCTGTATCGGCATGTTGACGCCGTAGCGGCGTGCCGCGGATATCTGCTGCCGGTCGCCGTCATCGTAACGCAACTTAAGCATTCTGCCTGACGCCGTGCGGGCGATGCGGTCGCGGATCACCGTTTCGCCTGATTCACGCAGGTAGGCGTCAAGCTGGCGAAAAGTCCCGAAATATTTGCGCATCGTGTTCTCGGCCGCCGACTGTGAAAGTCCGGTCATCAGCCCGAACCGCGAAGCACCTACACCGTAGACGATCCCGAAATTCAAACGCTTTGCGAACGAACGCTGTTCCGGCGTGACCTCCGCCGGCTGCACGCCGAACACCTGTGCGGCCGTGGTCGTGTGAAAATCTTCGCCGGAGATGAACGCGTTGATGAAATTCTGATCACCGGAGAATTCCGCAAGTATCCGCAGCTCGATCTGCGAATAATCCGCGACGACGAGCTTTCGGTCTTCGGGAGCGACAAAGCAGCGGCGGTACTGCGGATCGTGGGGGATCTGCTGCAGGTTAGGGTTCGAACAGGAGAATCGCCCGGTCGGGGCACCGATCTGTCTGAAATCTGCATGCACGCGGCCCGTCTGCGGCTCGATGAATTCCAGTATATTGTCGCCAAAGCTGGTCATCGATTTCTGCACGGCACGATATTCGAGCAGCTTGCCGATTACAGGATATTTTTCCGCGAGCGGCTGCAGCTGCCAGGCTCGCGTCGTTTCCGGCATCGGCACTCCGAGATTTGAAAGTGCGGCCGCGACCTGCGTCTGCGAATCGAGATTGATCTCCGCACGCCCGAAAAGCGTCGCCTGTGCAACACCGGCCGAAAGCATGTCCTGCAGTTCATCGGCAGCCTTTGCCTGTGCGGACCGCACACGTTCCAGCTGTTCGCGCCATCGGCCTTGATCCAGGTAGAAACCGGAAAGCTCCATTTCGGCGATCGGCGAGATGCATTCAAATTCAAGAGAGCCGACGGCCTCAAGCCCGTCGTTTCGCAGCCGCTCTACGACTTGCTCATATAGCGGGAGCATTATCGCGGCGTCGCGGGCCGCATATTCGACCTGCGAGTGTGAAAGCTCAGGCGAGCTCCAATCACTGATCTGCTCGGTCTTATCAAGCTCGGTCCCGGTAAAGAACTGTGCGACATCAGCCAGCGAGTGCCGCCGTTCGCTTTCGCCGGCGGCTATCAGCTGGCTTGCCAGATACGTGTCAAAACATTTCCCGAGCTCGCATCCGAGATGATGGCTCAGCCACTTTGCATCAAATTTCGCGTTGTGCAGAACTTTGGTCTGCCTGCCATTCGCGATCAGATCGCGAAGCGGTGCAAGGGCCTCGTTTTCACGGGCACCGGTGCCGTTTTGGCGAAAGGGAAGCAGGTCGAAAACGTGCGTCTCCTTTCCGTCGCTAAGCTGCACAAGCCGCAGCTCGCCGCGGCGCGGGTCAAGCTCGGTCGTCTCAGTATCCAGCCCCAAGACCGGGGAATTTGCCAGCGACGCACACCCCTTCTTTACAGCCTCAGCGTCCCTCGCGACCTGAAAATAGATCTCCATAACACCCTAAAATTATCCGTGAAAATACCATTCTACCGCACATCCAGCCGAGCCGCATATGTGCCCGTGAACCCAGGCTATAAGTGCTGCGGCTTATCACGAAGGGCAGATTGTGAGGATCGCGCGATCTGCACGATATGCACGATTTGCAGGGGAAATGCGTCACCAATTTTCGGCTTGGTGAACACGCGGGTGTCGCGATTTTGCGGTTTTGGCGACGGCAGCGGACACCATTTTGGGGAACGCATTGGTGAACGCAGGAGGCCTTGATACTCGCTTTTGATCGAGAGGTCCGACGAGAAGGGCGGCGAGTCGGGCCATGAGGAAAAGTGTGAATGATGTTTGCGAATGAACATTTTTCGCATATACTTTTTTGTGAGTTTGCCGCGACAAGGCAGATGGTTGGATTTTTGGCCTGAGCAGATCGGGCCTGATACGTAAGATACAGATTTTGAAAGGGTTGAGCTCGGTGCTAATGCAAGGCTTCGATGCTCCCCGGCCTTACCGGAAATAGCCGGAAGGAATTCACAGATCCCTGCGTGATAACCTCTAATATCAACGGCTTAGGCCCAAAGGCCCGAGTCTCGTCAATAAAAGTGTATTGACCGCGATCTGCGGGCGAGATCTTTACGCCCGATTCTGCATTTCTTTCCAAAATCCGCCTCTGACGCCCCGGCATCATTAAGTCCACGGTTTTAAAACAAGGAATTCGAGACAAAAGATGTCTAAAGAAATGATCATTAGCGTCAACGGACGCGAAAAAAAGATCGCCATTCTGGATAACGGAAAGGTGACGGAATTTTACATAGAACGCGGTGATGAAGAAAATTCGGGCATCGCGGGCAATATTTATAAGGGCCGCGTGCAGCGCGTGCTGCCCGGAATGCAGTCGGCATTCGTCGCGATCGGGCTTGAAAGGGATGCGTTCCTTTACGTCTCTGATTTCTTTGATGAGGAAGAAGAGATCGAGCGGATCGTAATGGAGAAAACCAAAAAAGGCTCGCCCGAAGACGCAAAACGCGAGGCAAATGAACGCATCGATCGTGCCCGCGTAGAACGCGAAAAGCAAATGGAATCAGCCCAGGAGCTAATGGAACCGCTTGCGGAAGCTGATCAGAGCGAGATCGCCGAAGACGTCGCTGACGACAAAAAGCCCTCACGCGAACGCGGGCGGCGTGGACGCGGACGTGACCGCGATGAAAGGCCTCGTCAGGACCAGAAAACAGCGGAAACGCAGCAGGAAGGCGGGCCTGAAGAAGAGGATCAGGATGACGAAAGCCGCATTCCAGTGGGCCAGATCGATATCGAAGATTCCGGTTTCGAACGAATTATCGATGACGAGGATACGGGCGAAATGTTTAAGGACGCGTACCGCCAGGAAGCCATCGTCGATAAGGTCCGTGCCATTGAATTCGACATGGAAAGCATTGACGTTGCTGAAGTTGGCTCCGTGATGGCGGACATCGATCAGGAGGCTGCGGGTTTCGAACGTATCGCCGATGAGGATGATCCGCCGGCCGAGAAACCTAAGAAGGCGACCAAGGCCAAGACCGGCACCACCCGTAAGAAGAAGGGTACGGAAGACGAGGCCGCTGACGCGGAAGAGGCGCCTAAGAAGCCTGCTTCAAAGGCAAAGAAACCTGCAGCTAAAAAGAAGACACCGACGACCAAATCTCGTTCAAAGACAAAGACAAGCGAGCGCGCCGCGAAGGAAACTGATGCCATGCCCGATGCTGAAGCGTCGGTTCGCGAGAGTTCAGATAAGGCAGAAATGTCCGTTCGCCGAGGCGGACGCGGACGCCGCCGCGGAGGCCGGGGCAAAAAGGCCGACGGCACTGAACAAAACGGCGAACTTGCCGGATTTGAGGATGTAGCCGGCGAAAACGGGGCGGACACAGCCGAACCAGCCGCAGAGGCCGTGCCTGTTGAACAGGAAGCGGATACAGACGTGACGGAAAAGGCCGATAAACCCGAGAACGGTTCGCGACCCGATCGCGGTCGAGGCCAATCACGAGAGCGTTCGAGCAGCGGTGATAATAGATCTGATCGCGGCGGACGCGGCCGAGACCGGCAATCTGGCCGAAACGACAGAAATGACCGCGGCGACCGCGGCAAGCAGCCAACGATCTCCGACCTTCTACGCGAGGGCCAGGAGATTATCGTACAGATCGCAAAAGAGCCGATCGCAAAGAAGGGTGCACGCATCACATCGCACATCGCCCTTCCCGGCCGCTTTTTGGTCTATATGCCTACGATCGAGCATCTCGGTGTTTCACGAAAGATCGAATCATCAAGCGAACGCGGCAGGCTGCGCACACTGATACAGCGTATCAGGCAGGAGGAAGATATCCCGTCAGGCGGATTTATCGTCCGCACGGCCGGCGTCGGCATTTCGGAAGAGGACCTGCGACAGGACGCCCGGTATTTGGTGCGTACCTGGCTCGATGTAAAGAAATCGTCGGAAAAGGCGAGATCGCCCGCGCTGGTGCATCAAGACCTCGATCTCGTTCAGCGATTGCTGCGCGATCAGCTTTCTGATGAATTCACGGCGATCCGCTGCGATAGCGAAGAAGAGTATCTGCGGACCGTCGAATTCATCAATCGGATACAGCCCAGGCTCGTCAACAGGGTCAAGTTTTACACACGTGAACAGCCGATACTTGACGCCTACGGCGTTCAGGAAGAGATCGATAAGGCGCTGAAGCCGCGAGTTTGGCTGAAATCCGGCGGCTATCTGGTGATCAATCAGACGGAGGCTCTTGTCGCCATCGATGTGAACACCGGTAAGTTCGTTGGCAAGGGCAATGCCCGGCTTGAGGATACGATCACCCGTACGAATATGGAGGCGGTCGATGAGATCGCTCGCCAGATACGCCTGCGTGACCTGGGCGGCATCATCGTGCTCGACCTGATCGACATGGAAGATCGCCGAAATCGGCACAAAGTGTCACAGGCTCTGCAAGAGGCTCTTTCAACCGATCGTTCACCGACCAAGGTGCTGTCATTCAATGATTTCGGGCTGATCATAATGACCCGAAAACGTGTCAAGCAATCGCTCGAGCGGACGATGTGTTCGCCGTGCGAATATTGCGAGGGCGCAGGCTGGGTCAAATCGCCGCAGACCGTCTGCTACGAGATCCTGGCCGAATCGCGAAGGCTCTCAAAAGAACTCGATGATGTCCGGCAGACGACGCTCCGCGTGCATCCGGACGTCGCAAAGACCCTTCGCAGCAGCGAACGGCTCGTGCTCGAAGAGATCGAGGCCTATCTTGGCAATGTCGATCTGACGGCCGATCCGCACATCCATCAAGCCCAATTCGATTTCGCTTTTGTTTAAGCGGAACAGATCGGACCTGAACTAAAACCAATAGGCTGCCCGGAAAACCCTCCAGGCAGCCTTTTTAATATCCTTGATACGTGCAAACGGTTACGATCAAACGAGTTAAGGCTCGTGAACCTGATCAGCATCACATCTCTTATCGCCGAATTAAGAACAAAAGTTAGCTAACAAAAGAGAAATGTCACGTGACAAAAGAGAAATGTTACGTGACAAAAGAGAAAAGTCTCGTGACAAAAGTAAAAAGTCTCGTGACAAAAGAGAAAAGTCTGCTAACAAAAGTCGAAAGTCTGCTAACAAAAGTCGAAAGTCTGCTAACAATAGTCGAAAGTCTGCTAACAAAAGGAAAAGTTGAGGGGATCCGGAGCTCTTTCCTAGAGCCGATCGGTCAGAGCTTCACGCTCTTTTTCAGTTCCTTTGCGTTGTTCGGTTTTGCGAAATAGCTGTCGGGGATGCTTTTGTTATACTCGACCGTCTCGTAGTTGATGCGTGAAGTTTGCACGCCGCCCGTGAATCGGTCGATGATGAACGGCGAGCGTATGCCGTCGACATTTACGAACTGTGCATACCGATCTTCTTCCGTTATCTCTTCGCCATTCGCGTTAGTACGGCGATGGATCGCCTTGGCCGGAATACCGTCATCGGCGCCGATCTCAAACTCTACGACCAATCCATCATCATATTTGAGCGTCAAAACGTCGTTACGCTTTCCAAGGCTTGCCGGCCTTTTACCCGAATACGATAGATCCGCTTTACCGCGCCAGTGGCCGCGAAGCAGGTGGTCGAGACTCGCTCGCATTCCGCGATGAAAATTCTCTATTTGTGCCTCGGTCTGTATCTTTACCAATTCCTGATCCCCGTCAAAAAGCCAACCCGTGTCGCCGATATTAGTTTGGACGGAAAGAACACCGCCGCCCTTGAACTCTGTACGTTCTTTGTCGGGGTAAACTATCACGTCGTGGAAGGACTGAAACGATACGATAATGCCTTCACGGACGACGCTGAACTTTCCCTTGCCGATAAGGCTCTTGACGTTTAGATAACGCTCGCCGCCTAGGGCATCCACGGCACGTTTGATAACGGCTTCAGCCTGCGGATCGACACTATTTTGGGAAAATGCTGCAGTGCAGCAGAATGCCGCAACCGTGAATAGAACAGCTGCTCGCCTGATTAAAACAATAAAACTCATTATTTAGGGATGGGAACGTTTATCTTTCTGATGCGGGTGGATCGCCCGCGGTTGTGTTTCGCACTTATTTGAATGCAAACACGACCGTCATAGCCTGGGAAACGGGCCGTTTTGTTTTCTTGTGAATAGCAGGCTGAAACTGCAGTTTCTCGGCTGCCGCGCGTGCTGCCGCGTCAAATTCTTTGTGCATAAAGCTCTTTACGCTTTGGACCTTAACTGTGCCGTCAGCTTGAAAGAGTGCAAATACCTCGACGTCGCCCTTCGGCCTTTGCGCCGCGTGTTCCGCGGGGTATGGAGCGGTTAGCGGCGTAGTTATTCGGGGTTTGTTGACCGATTTGTCGCCTTCCGAATAAACCACCTCGATCACGTATTCAAGCGTGGCCTTGATCGGGACCGGAATGCCGCTGGCGCGAGCAGGCGTGAAAGTGTGCTTTTCCAGCGCCGCACGCATTGCGTTGCCGACACCGTCTGGCAGATCCTGCAAGATCGTGATGTCGCGCATTTTGCCGTCTTCGCCGAGCGTCATCGAGGCTTTCGCGATACCCTCGACACCGTTCTTTCGCGCCGCCTCGGGAAGATTGATGTTCAGCGGGCCGATCTCAGGCGGGTGCGTCGCTTCGCTTGGCTCAAACGAGAAACGGTAGCTGAAATAGAAGTTTTGCGAATAGGCGAACTCAGAAAATGCGAGCAGGCAGATGGCGAGTGCGGCAAAACGACCGGCAGCGGTGACGAGATCATTCATAGATTTTTCTCCGGTTATGGGTGATTTCGGAAGATTCTACTTCGGATCTGCCTATCCATCAAGGTTTTTCTTTCGATCGGCTATCGAACATCGAGTATCACGGTTCGCACAACGCTAACTCGCGATCCATTGACATGGACCGCGGGACGGAATTCGATCTCGCGAACTGCTTCTTCAACCCTTGAACGGATCCGGCCGGTTATGCCTTCAGGTGTTTCATAGATGCTCGCATTTCCGCGATCGGGAAAGAAAACGCGGACCGGGACCTTGCCGTTAAACGACGCGGGCAGTGTATCACCCCGAAGTGCGACGGCGGGCGTCGACGAGATGGCGACCTTTGCTCGGACGCCTTCGTCTTCATCATCGTAGAAAAGATTGAACTTATACTCGACCGTGGTGGTCTCGTCCATCGGTTTGCCATCGAATGTTTTTGGCGTGAATCGGATATTCCGAGCAGCGGCGACGGCTCGCTCGGTCAGGCCGTGCGGGACCGCAGTGAGTACGCTCACCTCGCCGATAGTCCCATTAGCGAGGAATACCACCTGGAGTTTCACGGTTCCTTGAGTGCGGTTAGCACGTGCCGACTCGGTATAGCCGGCACTCGGTTTGTGAAGGATAGTAAGCGGCGTAAAACGGGAGGCTCGCGCCTCTTGGGTTTTCGGTGCCTGAGCACAAATCGTTCCGGCGCCGCCGATGACGACGATCGCGGTAAAGAGGAGCGTTGAGAGGGGGAATGGTTGACGGAATTTCACAAATTTCTCCATTGAAAGAAAAAGGCTTTGATGAAGCATATCATCAAAGCCCTTTCGTCAGGAATGTTAATGCGGCCGCGTTTAATTCAGGCTGAAAGCGTCGTTCGATCTGACGACGATCTCACCATCTTCGACATCGACCGTGAAGCGCATCGCTGATTTCCACATATTAGTGATCGGCAGTTTGACCTTTTGATCGATGTGCCGCTTCAGGAACCTTGCACCATACGCCGGGCTAAAGCCCTTTTCGGTCAAGAGATCGATCGCCGCGTCGGTAACGTCAACCACCTTTCCTTGCCGATCCATGTGGCGCTGCATTTTCATCAAATACAATCTCGCGATCTCACGCACTTCGTCCATGGTCAACGGTGAGAATACGATGATCTCATCAATTCGATTTCTGAATTCAGGCGTGAACCGGGTTTCCGCGGCCTTCATCGCTTCGCCCTTGATCTGCATTATGTCACCGAGCGACTTTTGTCCGAATCCCAAGGGTTTCTCATACCGTTTGAAGTTCTCAGACCCCAGATTAGACGTCATGATCACGATCGCGTCGGAAAGATAGACCTTCTTCCCGCGGCCGTCAGTAAGCCAGCCTTCGTCAAAGGCCTGCAAAAAGATGTTCATGAGATAAGGCGAAGCTTTTTCGACCTCATCGAGCAGCAGAACAGTGTAAGGGTTATCGCGAAGCTGTTCCGTCAGGATACCGCCGCGTTCAGATCCAACGATACCTCGCGGCATACCGATGAGTTTCTCAATGCCGACAGTGCCGTCGCCATATTCGCTCATGTCGATGCGGACCATCTTGCCCTCATCGCCGAACATAAATTCAGCGACAGCTTTCGCAAGCTCTGTCTTACCGACACCAGTCGGGCCGAGGAACAGCAGCACACCATCAGGTGCGTAATGATTTTCTTTAAGCGGACCTTTATTAAGGCGGAGACGCTCAGCGACTGCACGAACTGCATCTTTCTGACCGATGACGCGTTTCCCCAGCTCTTCTTCCATCGTCCCGAACCGATCAGACGTGTCCCGATAGATCATATCCTTCGGGATCCGCGATTCCTGCGAGATCACGTCAATGATATGTTCGGGCCTGACGATAAGCTGCTCAGGCTCATTGATCTCAACCTTCACAGAAGCCGTATCCAGCCAGCCGATCGCCTTGTCGGGAAGATGCAGATTGCGAATGTACTTCGGCGACATCTCAAGTGCGGTATCGATAGCTTCATCGGAGATCGTTACCGAGTAATTCTTCTCAAGCCGCGGCCGGAGTCCGAAAAGTATCTGTTTCGTCTGATCGATCGTCGGCTCATCGACCTTGACCAATCGGAAGCGCCGCGAAAGAGCCTCATCTTCGCCGATATACTCTTTATATTCGGTGATGGTCGTCGCACCAATGATGCGAAGTTCGCCGCGAGCTAAGGCGGATTTGAACATATTTGCCGCGTCGGACGTTGTGCCCATCGCAGCACCTGCACCGATGATCGTGTGAGCCTCATCGATGAAGAGAATGATGTTGTCTTTCTCTTTGACCTCGTCAATGATCCCCTTTATACGCTCCTCGAACATACCGCGAAGCATAGTTCCGGCGACCAATCCGCCCATCTGTAGCTGCACGATGTGGGAATCACGCAGGCGTGCCGGAACCTTTTCAGGTTCGAGCTCGATCAGGCGTGCGAGGCCCTCTACTACGGCCGTCTTTCCGACTCCGGGCTCACCCACAAGCATCGGCGAATTTGAACGTTCCTTGTGAGATAAGATCTCGATCATCTGCAGGATCTCTTTTTCCCGGCCGATCGTCGGGGGAATCTTATCCTGCCGTGCGAGTTTGTTCATCGAGACGCCGAAATGTCTCAAGAAACTGGGTAACTCGTACTTCTGCCGAACACGTTCCTCTTCTTTCTCCCTCTTCCTTATCCTAGTGCGGGCCGTTTGCGCCACTTCGTCGGACGGAACTCCCAGGTTCTGAAGTACATCGTTCAAAATACTGCGTTCGTCATTAGAAAGGACGTAAAAGATGTCGCTTCCGTCGATCACACGACGGCCCTGCGATCGAGCACGGTCCATCGCCCGTTTGAAAAGTTCGGTCGTCTCGGGAGCAATTCGGAACCCCTTTCCGGTATGCTGACGCCCGTTCTCCATCCGTTTCTCGATCAAAAGCTTGACCGATCGTGGGTCGACCGCGAGATCACGCATCGTCGAGGTGAACAGATCGTCTTCCTCGCTCGTGATCGCGTGGAGTACGTGCTCGATCGATACGTAATTCTGGTCACGTTTACGTGACGCGTCGAGGGCCGTGTCTAGCACGCGTCGACCGCTTTCACTGAATTTGTCTTTATATGCGTCTATATCTGCCATACCAATGTTTTACCGCCGGAAAGTTGAAGAGGGGTCGAAAAAGGAAAGCCCGCCAACAACCATAATACCACTTGACCTCAATACCGCGAGAACAATTTCCAGCGGGGCCACTATTTAAGATGCCTGAGAACCGCTTTCTGCTGCCGCCGGTTCTGAAGACTTCCCAACCTGAACGCGGGCCGCCCGCAAAAGGCGGTCACCAAAGCGATAGCCACGCTGATATTCAGACGTAACCTTTCCGTCCTGCTCAGCATCCACGGGTGCCATATCGACCGCCTCATGAATCTCGGGATCGAAGTCCACACCAACCGCGGCAACCGGTTCAACGCCCACGCTCACCAGTGCCTGTTCAAAAGACCTGGCGACACCTGCAACCCCGGTCCGCAGGTTCTCCACCGACGCATCCTTTTCGCTCGCGGCAACCGCAAGATTTAGGTTATCGAGCACCGGAAGCAGAGTCTGTAAAAAGTTGAACTTACTTTGGCTAGCACGATCCTCGAGTGTCCGCATAAGGCGTGCCCGCATTTCGGCGGTCTCTTTCTCAAGGGTTGCGCGTGCTTCCTCAAATTTTGCCTGCACACCGATAAGTTTAGATTCGGCGGCTTCACGCCGTTCGGTTTCAGCTTTCAGCCGATTCTCCAGTTCGACCTCTTTTGCGGACTTCACCTGCCCTTTCGAAGGTGGATCGAGGTTCTCGTCAGAAACCCGCTCGCCCTGGTCGTTGAACCGACGCTTATCGTTAACAGGGATCTTGAACTCTTCGTTCTCCGGAAACTCGTCTTTAAGATTCTCTTGATCGCTCATTTTTCTTCGCTTGAACATTCTATATATATGATTGTATTCCCTCGGTCACTATATTGAAAGAAAGAATCGGCCGACGAACCCGCCGGCCGTATATCCCGCCAATTTTAGAACATCCTAGCTCCCAGACGCACTTTGGCCGCTTTCGACGGCGGTAAACTCCATTTGACCGTCGTGTGCCTTAACTTTCACCGTTTGGCCCGGCCCGATCTCGCCGTTCAAAAGCTTTAAAGCAAGCGGGTTCTGTATCAACGCCTGGATCGCACGTTTTAGCGGACGTGCACCGTAAACCGGGTCGTATCCCTCACTTACGATCAGTTCGCGGGCGGATTCTTCCAGAACGATCTCGATGTTTCGCTCAGAGAGATTCGACCGCAACTTCTCAAGTTGAACATCTATGATCTTCGCGATCTCCTCGCGAGTGAGCTGCGTAAAGACCACAATGTCGTCGATACGATTCAGAAACTCAGGTTTGAAATGATCGCGAAGCACTTGCAGCACGTCCTTCTTGATATCTCTGTCGGCAAGCGGATTCTCTGCCGATGCCTGTATCTCACGCGAGCCCAGGTTTGACGTCATGATCAAAACCGTGTTCTTGAAATCAACAACGCGGCCCTTGCTGTCGGTCAACCGACCGTCGTCGAGGATCTGCAGCAGAACGTTGAAAACATCCGGATGGGCCTTTTCGATCTCGTCAAACAGAACGACCGAATATGGCCTACGCCGAACAGCCTCAGTCAGCTGCCCGCCTTCCTCATAGCCGACGTATCCCGGAGGTGCACCGATCATACGTGCAACGGCGTGCTTCTCCATATACTCCGACATATCGAGCCGCACCATCGCACGTTCGTCGTCGAAGAGAAACTCAGCTAGAGCCCTTGCCGTCTCAGTCTTACCGACGCCAGTGGGGCCCAAAAAGATGAATGAACCGACCGGACGGTTGGGATCCTGCAGGCCCGCTCTAGCGCGCCTAACAGCGTTGGCTACGGCGGCGAGAGCCTCGGCCTGACCGATCACGCGCCTGCCCAAGTTCTCTTCCATCGCGACGAGCTTTTGCATCTCGCCCTCGAGCATCTTGGAAACCGGAACGCCGGTCCATTTTGCAACGACTTCCGCAACGTCTTCTTCGTCGACCTCTTCCTTCAGGAATACGCCTTCACTCTGCAGTTCCTGCAGCCGCTGCTGCTCGGTCTCAAGCTGTTTCTCCAGCTCAGGTATCCGGCCGTACTGCAGTTCCGCAGCCTTTGTCAGGTCGCCTGCCTGTCGGGCACGATCTAGCTCAAGCTTTGCTTCTTCAAGCTGCTCCTTGCCCGTTCGCATCTTCTCGATCTCTTCTTTCTCCGACTGCCACTTTGCCTTCATTGCCCCGGACTTTTCGTTCAGGTCAGCAATACGGCGTTCGATATCATCGAGACGCTCTTTGGACTTTGCATCGGTCTCACGAGATAGAGCTTGCCTTTCGATCTCGAGCTGCAATATTTCGCGTTCAAGAATATCGATCTCCTGCGGCAGCGAATCGATCTCTATGCGGATCCGCGAGGCTGCCTCATCGATCAGATCGATCGCCTTGTCCGGAAGGAATCGGTCGGTAATATAACGATTAGAGAGCGTCGATGCGGCGACTATAGCCGCATCCTTAATGCGAACGCCGTGGTGCACCTCATAACGTTCCTTCAATCCACGAAGGATCGCGATCGTGTCTTCGACCGTCGGCTCCCCGATGTACACCTGCTGAAAGCGGCGTTCGAGTGCCTTATCCTTTTCAATGTATTTCTGATATTCATTCAGCGTTGTCGCACCGACAGCCCGAAGCGTGCCGCGTGCGAGCGCCGGCTTCAGCATGTTTGAGGCGTCTATCGCTCCTTCCGAGGCTCCCGCACCGACCAGCGTATGAAGTTCATCAATGAAGAGAATGATCTGCCCCTCGGCCTTCTCGATCTCTTTTAGAACAGCCTTCAAACGGTCTTCGAACTCACCCCGATATTTCGCACCAGCAAGCATTGCACCCAGATCAAGGGAAACGAGTCGCTTGTTCTTTAGGGTTTCCGGAACGTCGCCCGATACAATGCGCTGAGCGAGCCCTTCAACGATGGCCGTTTTACCGACGCCCGGTTCACCGATCAATACCGGGTTATTCTTGGTGCGTCGCGATAAGATCTGGATGGTTCGACGGATCTCGTCATCTCGACCGATGACCGGATCGAGCTTTCCTTTTCGGGCTCTTTCGGTCAGGTCCTGGGCGTATTTTTCAAGCGCCTGAAAGTTCTCCTCGGCATTTTGGTCCGTGATCTTTGCGCCGCCACGCATATCGGAGATGACCTTCTCCAGATCCTCGCGTGTGACTCCATTCGAGCGAAGAATGCGGCCCGCGTCGCCGTCTTTCTCCGAAGCGATCGCGAGCAGAAGATGTTCCGTCGAGATGTACTCGTCCTCCATCTTCTCGGCTTCCTTCTGGACGTCCTGGAAAATAGTGTTGGTTCGCGAGCTGAAGTACTGCTGACCGCCGGAGACCTTCGGCATTTTGTCGATCGACGCCTGGACCTCTGATAAGATCGGGGCCGTGCTGGCTCCTATCTTGCCGAGGATCGGACGAAGAACGCCTTCCTTCTGCTCCAGCATTGCGGAGAGAATGTGTTCGGGTTCAACCTGCTGATTCTGGTTCTTTTCAGCAACTCCGATGGCAGCCTGAACCGCCTCTTGCCCACGAATTGTAAATCGGTCGAATCTCATATCAATATCTTACAGCACTAATAAAGCGACACAGAGAAGAGAGCCAGGCGGGCATTCCTCTCTGTGTCGCGGTGCCTACCTAATGCCTTTTGGCCTTACGAATTGGCTGAGGCTGATTTAGCTTCGGTCTCGATCGCTTTTGCGTTAGAGCCGGTTCCGGTGATCTCGATCTTACGAGCCTTCGTCTCTTCACGCTTCGGCAGAGCGACTCTCAACACGCCATTATCGAAGTCGGCTGTTGCTCCTTCTGCGGTGATCGTCTGCGGCAAAGTGAACTGACGCGTGAATGCACCGTAGGAACGCTCTACACGGTGATAGTTATCTCCCTCGGTCTTCTTCTCGAACTTGCGTTCGCCTTTGAGCGTCAGCACGTTGTTCTCTACCGAGATCTCAAAATCTTCCCTATTCATCCCGGGAAGTTCAGCTTCAACGATCAAACGATTCTCGTCCTCGAAGATGTCAACACTGGGGCTCCAAGCGCCGCGGGCAAACTCACCGCGCTCGGCTTGCGGCCCGCTAAAAAGTCTATTCATCTCATCATGCAGTCCACGTAATTCGCGGAACGGGTCGTATTTCAACATATTCATGGTCATTTTCCTCCAAATATTAATACTTGAACGAGTTAAATGACTAAATAATTAGTCCAAAAGCATAATAAAATATGAGTGGGGTATTGTCAACTACAAAATTGCTCCGTTGAATCATCGCAATTTCAGATTACGCGGATGACACTTTCGCCTTTTCTCGGTTATATTTAGGTTCGATTTACTTTCCGGGAAACGCCGACGCATCGCTGGTTCGGAACGGACAATGCAAATAGTTCGAGAAATTATTTGGCCGCTTTTGGCGGTCGCCGCTGCGTTTATCGTCGGCGGATTGATCGTGCTCGCACTTGGGGACAACCCCATCACCGCCTACTCGCTATTGCTGTCAAACTCTTTCGGCTCGGTCCGAGATATAGGCTGGACGCTGCATTACGCAACACCGCTGATATTCACCGGGCTCGCGGTCGCTGTTGCATTCCGGTGCGGGCTGCTCAATATCGGTGCCGAGGGCCAGCTTTACGTCGCAGCATTCGCTACCGCTTGGGTAGGCATAAAGTTAGGCGGGACGATGGTCGGTGCGGAAAACTGGTCTTGGCTGAGCCTGCCGTGGTATGTCCTCGTACCGTTGTGCATGGTCACAGCGGCTGTGGTTGGGGGCATCTGGGGCGCGATCCCCGGATTGCTGAAGGCTCGCTTCGGGTCGCATGAGGTGATCAATACGATCATGCTTAACTTCATCGCGATCGCATTGGTCAGCTATCTTACTCAGTACCATTACAAGAATCCCGGCCCTATCCTTGAAACGCCTCCGATCGGTGAGGCAGCACAGATCCCGCGGTTAAATGAGTTTCTCCCGTTCATCTCGCACGACGTTCCGCTAAACATCGCGTTCTTGATCGCGCTGTTGATGTGCGTTTTGGTATACGCCTTTCTCTGGAAGACAAAGTGGGGCTATGAGCTCCGGGTCGTTGGTGAAAATCCTACCGCAGCAGAATACGGCGGAATATCGCCGAAGAAGCAGATCGTGGTTGCGATGACGATCTCGGGCGCCTTAGCGGGTATGGTGGCCATCGGCGAGGTCCTCGGCACCCGGTTTAACTACTATCACGATTTTTCTGCTCAATGGGGGTTTCTCGGTATTGCCGTAGCACTGCTTGGCCGCAACCATCCGCTTGGCGTGCTGATCGCAGCCTTGTTCTTCGGGGTATTGCTTCGGGGCGAGATATTTGTAGACGGATTTACGAGGTATGTATCGAAGGACCTCGGATTCGTACTTCAAGCGATAATGATCCTCTTCGTCGCATGCTTCCAGCGATACGCAAAACGCTGAGACTATGTTGGACTTTTTGCCATTAGCGTTCTTCTTTTCGGCGATCACGGCCGCAACCCCGCTGCTCTTCGCGGCGATGGGCGGCTTGTTTTCCGAACGCTCGGGCGTGATCAACATCGCACTGGAAGGACTGATGCTCGCCGGTGCGTTCACTGCGGCGGTCGTCACGTTTCAGACAGGGAATCCATATCTTGGTCTGATCGCCGGTATCGGCGCCGGACTTGTGACAGCTCTGGTCTATGCCGTAGCGGTGATCCACTTTGAAGCCGACCAGGTGGTGGCCGGGATGGCGATCAATTTTCTAATGCTCGGGCTGCCTGCGCTGATCAGCGGTGTCATTTATGACTCGACTGGCTCGACGCCGCAGATCGATCAGGCCCAAAAGATACCGATGTATTTCGGAGGCCTTTCGCTAGTTTCCATCCTCGGGCTCCTACTGGTTCCCGCTGCCTGGTACCTTCTATACAAAACCCCGTTCGGGTTGCGGCTGCGAGCTGTCGGCGAGAACCCTGAAGCCGCAGATGCCGCCGGTGTTAACGTGCTGAAACTTCGTTACACGGCGATCGCCATCTCCGGCGTGCTTGCAGCTATCGGTGGTGCTTTCTTGTCGACGGCCCAGTCGTCGTTATTTACTCGTGGAATGTCAGCGGGCCGAGGCTATATTGCTCTCGCGGCCCTGATACTTGCGAAGTGGAAGCCTATACCGGTCCTATTCGCGTGTCTTTTCTTCGGATTTACGGAAGCTTTGACGATCCAGATCCAAGGTGCCACTTGGGCAAAGATCGGGGACGAGCCTGTTCCCGTCCAGTTCATCGAGATGATCCCTTACGTTTTGACAATTATCGTGTTAGCGGGATTCATCGGGCATTCCCGTGCGCCGCGGGCATTGGGAACGCCTTACCGCAAGGTTAAGTAAATGACGTACGAAAACGCTGTCGAGGCGGCCGAATTTATACGCTCGAAGACTCAGCTTCAACCGTGTTTAGCGGTGGTGCTCGGCAGTGGCCTCGGTGCATTCGCCGACCAGCTCGAGAACGCGGTCAGCATCCCATATGCGGAGATCCCGCATTTTGCGAAGTCGACGGTCGAAGGCCATGCGGGGCGACTGGTTCTGGGCGCTATCGGGGACGTTCCTGTCGCTATCCAACAAGGGCGTTTCCATTACTACGAAGGTTACTCGATGGAGCAGGTAATGCTGCCAATGCGAACCTTCGGCCGCATGGGGATCGAAACCGTCATTCTGACGAACGCCGCCGGCAGTTTGGATACAGAGATGACGCCGGGAAGCCTGATGCTGATCTCTGACCACCTAAACATGATGGGTGTAAATCCCTTACGCGGCATGAATGACGACCGGTTTGGGCCCCGTTTTCCGGATATGACAAATGTGTACGATCGCCATTTGCAAGAGATCGCGGTGGAGGAGGCAAATGCTGTCGCGGCAGGACGATTTGCTGCTGGGAGTGATCCCCAGTTTACCGACTTTCTCCATCGCGGCGTGTACTGTGCACTTTCCGGCCCGACGTACGAGACTCCGGCTGAGATCAGGCTTTATCGTTTGCTCGGTGCTGATGCGGTCGGGATGTCCACCGTTCCGGAAGCGATCGCGGCACGACATCAGGGAATGAGGGTCCTAGGGATCTCATGCATAACCAATCTTGCGGCGGGAATGACCGAGGGCGAGATCGATCACAGCGAGGTGATGGAAACAGGCGAGCGTGTCGCTGAGGTTTTTCGCGAACTGTTAAGACGCATCATCATGCGAATTACGTAACACTATGATCATTGGCATCTGCGGCGGAACGGGATCAGGAAAGACGACGATAGCAAGGTCGATCGTAAACGCGGTCGGGCGCGAAAACGTCGTATTGGTGGAGCAGGATTCATATTATCGCAACCTCGCAGATATGCCCTTGGACGAAAGGCATCAGGCCAATTTCGACCATCCGGATTCGATCGACAGCGAGATGCTCGTCAATCACCTGCTGCGGTTAAAGCAAGGGCTCACCGTCGAGATGCCGCTCTATGATTTCGTGACGCACACACGCAGCGACGAAATCGAGATCATCGAACCTAAGCCGGTCGTTATCGTTGAAGGAATCTTGATCTTTTCGGAACCCCGCGTACTTGATCTGCTGGATTGCCGGGTCTTTGTCGACACGCCGGATGATGTGCGGCTGATGAGGCGTCTGCGCCGCGACATAAACGAACGCGGTCGCAGCTTTGAACGAACTCTCGAGCAGTACGAGCGAACCATTCGGCCGATGCATTTTGAGTTTGTCGAGCCATCGAAACGCCACGCGGACATCATCATACCTGAGGGCTCAAACACCGGGATCAGCGTCGAAGTGCTGTGCAGCATTGTTCGCGAAAATTTGAAAGCAGAAACCGGCGTGCCTGCTTAGTTTCCATAATGATCGAGCGAAATCAGAAGTTGATCGATGCGGCAGCGGCGGCACGCCTCAGGGCGTTTGCTCCGTTCTCGCATTTTAGGGTAGGTGCCGCAGTTGAGACCGTCGACGGCGAGATCGTCACCGGCTGCAATATCGAATCGGCCACTTACGGCCTGACGATGTGTGCCGAACGTGTCGCGATCTGGAAAGCGGTTTCCGAAGGTGCGAAAGGGTTTCGCAGCATCGCTGTCGTGGTCGATACCGAACGTCTGACGCCGCCATGCGGATCGTGCCGCCAGATAATATGGGAATTTTGCGGCGACGTGCCGGTTGTGCTTGCAAACTTGGGCGGGCAGATCGAGACGTTCGCGGCATCAGAACTGCTTCCCCGAGCCTTTGACACGAGCTTTCTCTCAGGCGAAAAAGATCAGCACACTTCATAGACCGCCCACAAAAAAAGGAAATGTTTCATCGAATCTTTGCATCTCTTATCGTCCTTTCGCTTTCGCTTGCGAGCACGTCCTTCGCTATTGCCGGCCAAACGCAGTCGGTCGATCTCCTGATCGTCGGCGGCACCATCGTCACGATGGACAAGGATCGAAACGTCTATTACAACGGTGGCATCGCGATCAAGGACGGCAAGATCGTCGCGGTCGGCCAACGCGGCGACATCACGCGACGGTTCACGTCAACCACGACGGTTAATGCAGCCGGCTCCGCGGTCATTCCCGGATTGATCAACGCACACACGCATGTTCCGATGTCTCTCTTTCGCGGCATCGCGGACGACATGGACCTGAACGACTGGCTGACAAAGTTCATATTCCCGGCGGAGGGACAAAATGTTAATGAGGCATTCGTACGGGTGGGAACACGGCTCGGCATTGCGGAGATGATCCGCGGGGGCACGACAACCTACGCCGACATGTACTACTTCGAGGACGCGATAGCGGATGAGACTAAGAAGGCGGGAATGCGGGGCGTGCTCGGCCAGACGATAATCGATTTTCCGGTGCCGGATGCAAAGACGCCCGCTGAGGGCATTGCACTCGCCGAACGCTACATAAAGAAATGGCAGGGCGATCCGCTGATCGTTCCGGCGCTGGCTCCGCACGCGCCGTACACAGTTAACCAACAAAATCTGCAATCGGTAAAGAAACTTGCAGATCGGCTCAACGCGCCGATGCTGATACACGTCGCGGAAACTAAGAAAGAGGTCGATGACCTGAAGCAGCAGCGTGGAGACACGCCGATGGCATATCTCGACAAGATCGGCTTCCTTGGCGGGAAGGTCACGGCTGCACATACGGTCCACCTTAGTGACGCCGAGATCGCCTTGATGAAGGCGAAGAACGTCGGTGCCGTTCATTGCCCGCACTCAAACATGAAGCTTGCGTCGGGAGTCGCTCGTGTGCCCGAGATGCTTATCAAGGATCTCGCACTCGGCCTCGGCACCGACGGCGCAGCATCCAACAACGATCTCTCGATGTGGGAAGAAATGGACGCGGCGGCCAAGCTGCACAAGGTGATGTCCGGAGACCCGAAAGCGGTGTCGGCCATGCAGGCCCTGGAGATGGCGACGATCCGCGGTGCACGATCGCTGCATATGCAGGACCTCATCGGTTCGCTCGAAGCTGGAAAGCTGGCAGACGTCACGATCGTCGGGCTCGACTCATTCCATCAGATCCCGATGTACAGCATTTATTCCCATCTTGTGTATGCGACCAAGGCTTCTGACGTGCAGACCGTGATAATTAATGGACGCATCGTCATGCAGGACCGTCGGTTGCTGACCCTCAACGAAAGTGCTATAAAAAAAGACGCAAACACTTACCATCTGAAAATCATCGAAAGTCTTGCTAATTAGGGAGCGAATTCAAAATATTCGTTCCGTTGATGATTTTCCCGGGGTAAGTTATGGGTCATTAAGAGTGAGCCTTCCCCAAGAGTAGTTCGCTTGGCCTTTACGGAAATTCAACTCAGCAAATGGAGAAGAAAATGCCGCTAAATGTCACCAATTACTGCGCTTCGGCCACGCTGGCCCTTGTTGGATTCGCGACCGTTTCGCTCGCTCAAACGGTGCCGCCGCCTACAGAACCGACTGCTCAAACGGTAACTTCGCCGGCGGCGAAAGTGCCGACCGCAGCCGACGTAATGCGCGATCGCATCTCTAAGGCAAAAGCCAATATTGCCGTGCGAAATTATCCTGCCGCGCTGTACGAACTAGAAAATATCCGCCGCGAATCGACCGATCCTTCTGTCAATGCCGTCGTTAATGTGCTGATGATGAACAGCTACATCGAGCAGGGCGAATACAAGCGTGCGGAGGACCTGCTTAAGACACAGTTCGAATCGTACAAGCGCAACAACGCTCACGCGGACGCACTTTATCAGGCGGTCGCCGGCCAGGTCGTCAAGAGTGCTCGCAGCCAGGCCGACCGTTATCGTTCGCTCGGGCTGACAGTCTCTGACCGCAATCTCCCGCTCGAGGCAGTGAACGATATCGAGCAGATGCGCGGTCTGGTGGAGACGGTAATAACCCAGGCCAAGGAAACATCCGAAGAAAAAACTAAGGCCCCGGCAGCGGTCGCTTTGCTCGAAGAAGCGATGGCGACGCGTGCCGCGATAGCACGGGACGACTACGACGCCCGACGTTGGCGCGATGCCGCGGCTGATACACGCGAACAGATCGCGAGTTCGCAGAGCGTGGTCACGAATGCCATTGACGGACGGCCGGTCAACGAGCCCGGTTCGGCCGGCTCCGCTCCCGCAGCAAGTCCGTCGCCGCAGATCGTGGCCGTGAATAGATCCATCCCTGAACCGTCCGCACAGCGGCCTGCGGCAGTCGAACAACCCCCTGCGAACACGACTCCTGCTAACTCTTCATCTGCAAATCCGGCTCAGCAGCAGACCGAAAAGCCCGCTCCTGCCGTCAATGCTGAGACACGTCCGGCCGAACGCCCGGTACGCATTGTCAGCAGCCAGCCGGTCAACCCGCCGGCTGCTACGCCCAAGCCTGCTGAACCCGAGCAAACCTCGAAGGAAAACTCGACCGAGACCGGTCCACTTGAGGTCGGCTCCTTGATCGGTTATGCCACAAAGCAGACCGCTCCGGCTTATCCTTCGACGGCGCGGCAAATGCGTGCGGCCGGAATGGTCCGCGTTGAGATCACGGTCAATGAACAGGGTGATGTCGAAGAAGTTCAGAGCATGAGCGGCCACGCATTGCTGCAGCCCGCGGCCCGCGACGCGATACGCAAATGGAAGTTCAAGCCGTTCACACGTGACGGCCAACCGGTGAAGGCGACCGGGTTTGTGAATTTCAATTTCGCCCTCTAGAACGCTACTTTTTTGTTGCTCGCGAAAACCCCGGCTTTCCGGGGTTTTTCTTTTAAGTCAAAGAGTCCGTACCCGGCCGCCGAAAGCAACTATTCCGAAAGCCGGCCGCACTAAGCTATCATTGACTCAAACCACTCAGCGCCGCTTGGCGCACCCGCGTCTGCCCATGAAGATCTTGATACTGCTAGCTGCGTTACTCGTACCGATGGCCGCCTTTACGCAAACCACCTCCGTTCCGCCAATCGAATCGGGCGTTTCGCTGGAGCTGGCAAAATGGCGAGCTGCGCATTATTCGGACGTCCGCTACAAGCTGAACCTGACGCTCGAAAAGATGTCACCGGTGCTGAAGGGGACGATCGAGATACGCGTGAAAGTGTCAGAACCGCCTGCGTCAGCGGGCGGCCGGAAGCCTGCACAGGCGGAAACACGACCGGTAGGGAGTGTGTCTCCCATCATCCTTGACTGGCGGCCAATAAAGGGGCATGAGGAGAAGTCGACGATCTCCAACGTTACCATCAACGGACGCACTGCTATCTTCGATCGACCACGTCACATAAGGGACGGAATCTCTCGGTACTATGCGGAGATGAACGAGCATCTGGTCTTTTACGACAACGTCGTCGAGGGCGAGAACGTCATCAAGCTCGATTTCACTTCGCCGATCTTGACCAGCGGGTCGGCGATCACACGGTACATCGACAAAGAGGACGGGTCGGAATATCTCTACTCGCTCTTTGTCCCATCCGACGCGAGCACTGCACTCCCGGTGTTCGATCAGCCGGATCTTAAGGCGCGGTTTCAGCTGTCGCTTACCTCACCGATAGAGTGGGCTATGGTCTCTAACGGCGATCCGATTGAACGTATCGAGTTGTCGGAAGACGGTAAGTCTGGGACAACCGTTTTTAGGACTACTTTCCCCATAAGCACCTACGTATTTTCGTTTGCCGCTGGGAATTTTCTGAGAGTTGAGGACGAACAGTCGGCCATTTATCAGGGAGGAGCCATACGCAAAACGTCCCTATATGTCCGCAAATCCCAAGTTGAAAAGTTTAAGCCGCATGCGGCGGAGGTGTTTCGACTCAACCGCGAGGCGATCAAGTATTTCGAGGAGTATTTCGATTACACGTTTCCGTTTCCTAAGTACGATCTGGTTTTGATACCGGAGTTTCCGTTCGGCGGGATGGAGCATGCGGGGGCGACGTTCTTGAGGGAATCAAGCATCATGTTTCCGCAGGAGCCGACCAAGAACGACCATATTTCGCGGGCTTTGCTGATCTTTCACGAGGCGTCGCATCAGTGGTTTGGGGACACGGTGACGATGCGTTGGTTCGACGACCTGTGGCTGAAAGAGGGATTTGCGACCTTTACGGCGTACAAGGCGATGGAGCGGATCATGCCCGAAATGAACGCCTGGAAGGTGTTCTACGAACGCGTCAAACAGGCCGCCTACCAGACCGATTCGACCAAGGGCACAACGCCGATCTATCAGGAGATCAACAATCTTTCCGCCGCAAAATCCGCCTACGGCAACATCGTCTACAACAAAGCCCCCGCGTTCCTCCGCCAGGCGGAGTTCTATCTTGGCGAAGACAAATTCCAAACCGCCGTGCGTGCGTTTTTGAAGAAGCATGAGTTCGGGAATGCGGGTTGGGAGGATCTGGTTAGGGAGTTTGAATCAACCACCGGGACAGGACTAAGTGAATGGGCTGCTTTTTGGGTAAAACGTCCGGGACTTGGGACAGTGCGTATGTCTCAAATTGATCCAAAGAGACCGCCCCGCCAGATTCCCGGTTTCATCACTTTAGCTCCGGACTGGACTTCTGAGGTTCGAGTTGACGGTTTTCCACCCGATGCAAAGATGCCTCTGATGAAAGGCGTGAAATACGCTCGAGGAAGCTACCGGGACGAAAGATTAGAGAGGGGATGGTCGGTTCCTGACTCATGGCCGAAAGGTTTTAAGATCGCCGAATACGAGCATTACTTTATTTTTCCAAACTACAAGGACTACGGCTACGGCATTTTTCTGCTTGATGTGAAGAGCCGCGAGTATGTCCTGAAGAACATCCAGAACGAGAAGGACCCGTTCCTACGGTCAATGATGTGGGGCGCGTTATGGGACAGCGTCCGCGAGGGCGAGCTCGACCCGCGGGAGTATGTTGAGCTGGTGGTGAAAGTTCTAGTGCATAAGCCCGCGCGTGAGCAAGGGCGTAACACGCGGCCGACCGATGACGCCCTTGCTAACGCGCGGGCTTATGCAGAGGAGGACGAATCGACGACGGCATTGCTGCTCAGCCGGGTCGGGACGGCGATGAACTATTACATCGACGATAGCCGTTCGGCAGGGCTACGGCCACGGGTCGAGGATATGCTTATCGAGCGGATGCGGAACGCTGAGACGCTCGGACAGCGGATCACGTACTATCGGGCGTTTTTGAATGTGGCTGGTAGCGAAAAGGCTCGAGGCGTGTTGAAGCAAATGCTAACCGCCGAGACGCAGAGTCGCGGAGATGTTAAGAGAGAGCTGAAAGAGGCGTTCAAGGATGCTCAGCTGGTCTATCAAATCATGACAAAGGAGCAGGCTGAAGCGTTTCGACGCGGCGAAGAAACCGCGCCGGCGATTCCGCTCAAAACAAAGGACAAGTTTGATATCGTCACGCGCCTTCTCATCCTTGGCGATCCGGAAGCACCAAAGCTGCTGGCTAAGCTGGAGAAAACGGAGACGAGCGACGAGGCGAAGCGATATGCATATGCGGCGAGGGGTGGCATCGCGACGGCGGAGAACAAGGCGAAGTATTGGAATGACTTCGTAAACAACAAAGAGATCGCTGAAAGCTGGATCGAAGCGGCATTTGGGCCGTGGAATTCAATAAGGCACGCGGACCTGACGCTGCCGTATCTCGAGCGGGCGTTGAAGGAGCTTCCTAACCACAAACGCAACCGCAAGATATTCTTCGTGAACGGCTGGCTCGGAGCCTTCATCGGTGGCCAGCGAAGCGAAGAAGCCCTGAATCTCGTCAACGAATTCCTCGCTGACAACCCGACGCTCGACCGAGACCTGAGACTAAAGATCCTAGAAAATGTTGACGTGATCGAACGAGCTGTTCGTATCCGAAAGAAATATTAGATCGCGATCACCTACATCCTGCACGCGAATAGCGCGAATCGACACGAATAAGGAAAGAATATTGTTTCTTCATTCGCGTTCTTTCGTGTTATTCGCAGGCAAAACTCTTGCTTCTACAATCTTGACCAAAAAGTAATGATTTGGGATAATTGCTTTACTATCGAACGTAAACCTTTATCGAAGTATAGATTATGAAGATCTCGGCACAGGAAGAATATGGGCTGCGTTGCCTGGTGCAGTTGGCAAATCTAGAGCCCGGCCAGTCGCTAACGCTTCCGCAGATCGCGGAGCTCGAGGGGATCTCGACGGCGAACGCGGGAAAGCTGATGTGGCTGCTCAACAAATCGGGTTTTGTGAATTCGACTCGCGGCACAAAGGGCGGCTATTTTCTGGCGCGTCCGGCCAACGAGATCTATTTGAACGAGATAATCAAGGTCCTCGATGACGAGGTGCTGAGCTCGCATTGCGAAAGTTATACAGGCGTGCTGGAAAAATGCATTCACAAGGGCGATTGCGGCATCAGGCCGGTCATTGTCGGGCTGCACGAGATAGTCGAAAATGCACTTTCGCAGATATCGCTCGCCAGCCTGGTCGGAAATGAACAAGCGGTGGACGCGATGTTTCACCAGATACAAGGTATCCATCGGACGATCGAGCCGCAGAGAGTTTAGGGCAAAAGAAGTATGTCGACAGCAGCAGAATTATTAACAAATCGGGAATACAAGTACGGCTTCGTGACCGAGATCGAAACCGACACCATCGCCAAGGGTTTGAGCGAGGACACGGTGCGTCTTATATCGTCGAAAAAGAATGAGCCCGAATGGATGCTCGAGTTTCGGCTCAAGGCGTTTCGTCAGTGGCTGACGATGAAGCAGCCCGATAACTGGGCGAACTTCAGTTACCCGAACATCGATTTCCAGAACATCTCGTATTACTCGGCTCCGCGGCAAAAGCCGAAAAAGGCCAGCATGGACGAGGTCGATCCCGAACTGGTAAAGACATTCGAAAAGCTCGGGATACCGCTCAGCGAGCAAAAGATGCTGGCGAACGTCGCCGTCGATGCGGTGTTCGATTCGGTCTCGGTCGCCACCACGTACAAGAAAAAGTTACTCGAAGCGGGCGTGATATTTTGCTCGTTTACCGAAGCGGTCGCAGATTATCCCGAACTGGTCAAGAAGTATCTCGGATCTGTCGTGCCCGTCGGCGATAACTATTACGCAGCCCTGAATTCGGCAGTGTTCTCGGACGGGTCGTTCGTTTACATTCCGAAAGGCGTCCGCTGCCCGATGGAACTTTCGACCTATTTTCGTATCAACACCCAGGAATCAGGACAGTTTGAACGCACGCTGATCGTCGCCGAAGAAGGCGGTTACGTCGCGTATAACGAAGGCTGTACGGCACCGCAGTTTGACACGAATCAGCTGCATGCGGCGGTTGTTGAACTGGTCGCGTTGGACGACGCCGAGATCAAATATTCGACCGTGCAGAACTGGTACGCCGGCGACGAGAGCGGCAAGGGCGGTATCTACAACTTCGTTACAAAACGTGGTGCGTGCCGCGGACGCAACTCAAAGATCTCGTGGACGCAGGTCGAAACCGGCTCTGCGATCACATGGAAATATCCGTCGGTGATCCTCCAGGGCGACAATTCGATCGGTGAATTTTACTCGGTCGCATTGACGAATAACGCTCAGATCGCCGATACCGGCACCAAGATGATCCATCTTGGCAAGAACACGAAATCGACCATCGTTTCAAAAGGCATCTCGGCCGGAAAATCGAACAACAGTTATCGCGGCCTGGTCAAGATAATGCCGAAGGCGGCAGGTGCGCGAAACTACACGCAGTGCGATTCGATGCTGATCGGCGGTAAGAGCGAGGCGAACACGTTCCCCTACATCGAGGTGATGAACAACACCGCCAAGGTCGAGCACGAAGCCACGACATCAAAGATCAGCGAAGATCAGCTCTTCTACCTGCAGCAGCGCGGCATCTCGCAAGAAGACGCCGTATCGCTCATCATCAACGGATTCTGTAAGGAAGTCTTTCGTGAGCTGCCGATGGAATACGCGGTCGAGGCGACGAAGCTGCTGGGCCTGAAACTTGAAGGTAGCGTCGGCTGAGATGCGTTATATTCAGCCGGAAAATCAGCCGCCGCCGAAAGGGCATTATTCGCCGGGCATCGAGCATAACGGCCTGATCTATGTTTCGGGCCAGTTGCCGATGTCGCTTGATAAGCGTGAGCCGTTTACGGGTAATATCGGTGAGCAGACAGAACTCGCGTTAAAAAATGTGGAGGCGGTATTGAAAGCGGCCGGCAGCGACCTTGGTCACGTGCTGCAGATGACGATATATGTCTCGGATATGGAAATGTGGGACGCGGTGAACGAAGCGTATAAAAAGGTGATGGGCGAACATCGGCCCGCACGTGCGATCGTGCCGGTCAAGGACCTGCATTTCGGCGTAAAGATCGAGATCCAGGCGATCGCGGCCGTTGGTGAATAGCTCTGCAATATGCAGTATTACGGAATCGATTGGCTGGCTACGATCTGCGGGTTGACCGGAGTATATTTGCTTGGCAACAAGAACAAGTACGGCTTTTTGATCTTTATGATGGCGAGTGCCAGCTGGGTCACCTTCGGAGTGCTGACGGGAAGTTGGGCAGTGATCATCGGAAGCACGATATTTTTGATAATGCACTTTCGCGGCTGGCTGTCATGGCGGCGTGATGAGCGAAACGTCAGCATGGATTCGCATATTTCGGTGGCAAAATGAAGCTGCAGATCTTTCAAGTCGATGCCTTTACTTCGAAGCCGTTCGGCGGAAATCCGGCTGCGGTCGTGCCGCTGGATTCGTGGCTTGCGGACGATCTGATGCTGAACATTGCGGCTGAGAACAATCTGTCGGAGACGGCTTTTTTTGTGCCCGATGGCGGCAAGTATCACATCCGCTGGTTCACACCAACAGTCGAGGTGAACCTATGCGGCCACGCGACGCTGGCAGCTTCGCACGTGATCTTCAACGAACTGAAGCTCGAGAACGAGTTAATTCGGTTTCATTCGGACCGCAGCGGCGAGCTTAGCGTCTTGCGGGATGGCGACAAGCTGGTGCTCGATTTTCCGGCCTATCCGATGACCGAGATCGGCAGCGTTTCGGGCCTCGCAGATGCCATCGGAGCTGAACCGAAGCAGACATGGGAAGCACAGGGAAATATGGTGTTCGTGCTGGTCGACAGCGAGGATCAGATCAAAGCGCTCAACCCGGATATGTCACTCCTCGCAAAGCTGCCATATGACGAGGTGATCGTGACCGCACCGGGCGAGACCAGCGACTTTGCGTCGCGTATGTTCGCTCCGCGGATCGGGATACCTGAGGATCCTGTAACCGGTGCGATACATTGTTCGCTGATCCCTTATTGGGGAGAACGGCTCGGCAAGAAGGAGCTATTCGCACGACAGGTATCCGCCCGCGGCGGCGAACTATTTTGTGAACTTAACGGCGACCGCGTAAAGATCGGCGGAAATGCGGTGACTTTTTTGAAGGGTGAGATTGAGATATGAAACTGGCTGAAACTGACAAGGCTAAGATCATTCAGATCTGCCAAGCGAATGACATTTCGTACTGCGCTCTTTTTGGCTCTTTTGCCCGTGAAGAAGCCGATGAGTCTAGTGATATCGATCTGTTAGTTCGTTTTACAAAGCCGGTTGGCTGGGCTTTCTATGGGATCGCCGACGATCTGGAAGATATACTGGGCAGAAAGGTCGATCTGGCTACTGAGGCGATGTTGAACAAGCACATTCGCGCGAGCGTTCTCAGTGACCTTCAGGTGATCTATGAAAAAGCCAATTGACCTGGATCGATTGAAGCACATTATCGACGCGATCGAAAAGATCGACAGATATTTGAAGGGCTTGGATCTGGACAAATTCGTTGTGGACGACATCAAAATCGATGCGGTCGTCAGAAATTTGGAGATCATTGGGGAAGCTGCCGTCAGTCTGACGCGTGATCTCAAGGCAAGATACCCTGACGTCGAATGGCGGTATGCGACCGCGGCAAGAAATCGATTGATCCACGGCTATTTCGATGTTGATCCGGAGATCGTCTGGGATACCGCTCAGAACAATCTGCCGAAGTTGAAAGCGGATATCCGTCGAATAATCGAAGAACTGAAATAATTTATGTTGCTAGAAGTTAAAGACCTACATGCAGGCATTGATGGGAAAGAGATATTGAAAGGCTTGAACCTTCATGTGAAGAAGGGTGAGGTCCACGCGATCATGGGGCCGAACGGTTCGGGCAAATCGACCTTGTCGAAGGTGCTTGCCGGCCATCCGTCGTACGAGGTGATCTCGGGCGAGGTGCTTTTTGAAGGAAAGAACCTGCTTGAGCTGGAGCCTGACGAACGTGCGCGTGAGGGCGTCTTTATGGCGTTTCAATATCCGGTCGAGGTGCCGGGTGTTTCTAATTCCCAGTTTCTCAGGCTCGCTTATAACGAGAAGATGAAGCACCACGGCCAGGAAGAGCTCGATCCGCTTGAATTCAACGACTATCTCAAAGAGAAGGCCAAGATCGTCGAAATGGATCCGCAGTTCTTCAAGCGTTCGGTGAACGAAGGATTTTCGGGCGGCGAGAAAAAACGCAACGAGATACTGCAGATGGCGGTGCTCGAACCAAAGCTCGCGGTGCTTGACGAGACCGACTCGGGGCTCGATATAGACGCGCTCCGGATCGTTGCTGAAGGTGTGAATAAACTGCGAAGTCCCGACAACGCGATAATCCTTGTCACACATTACCAGCGGCTGCTCAACTTTATCGTTCCTGATGCCGTTCATGTCCTGGCGAACGGCCGTATCGTCAAAGAAGGCGGCAAAGAACTGGCCCTGGAGCTCGAAGAAAAAGGATACGACTGGGTGAAAGGGGCGGCGGCTAAATAGGCGTGAAGAAGCTTTACCTAGCGGAGTTTATCGATCGAGAGATCGAGGATGCTGAAATATGTATAGCGGCGGAAGATGCCGAGGGTGCGTTTCGGCATCTTGAGCGTGCCCATGTACTTGGGCAGTCGAGTACTTATCAGCACACACGCATCCACTGGCTGATGTTGAAGCATGGGATCCGGCAGCGTGACGCAAAAGAGATCGCCGGACAGGTGCTGCGGATCGGAGGGGCCGCTACAAAAACTCCGTTGGGTATTTACCCGAAGGGCAACACAGGCGGTGCCGGCGTTAGCCCGTTCAGGCCGATGCCTATCGGAGAAGATCTGGAGGCGATCCTAAACGCGGCGGAGCGCAAATAGTTGGCAGCGACCGAGATAAACCGAGCGAATTCGACACCCGCCGCGATATTGATCGCCGTGTGGGCGGTCGTTTTGTTGATCGCGTTCTTTGCGAATCGCGGGGCGGATGCCGGGCGCATCGGCCAGCTGGTATCGAATCTGGGCGGCGGGCCGTTTTTCGGCTCGGGGATCTTTGAAAGTTTCATCGGCGCGGTGGTCGCGGCCCTGATCGCGGCATCGTGGTTCGGGTTAGGAAGCGTTGTCGTCTCCCGGATCGAGCTGCCCCAATCATCGGAACACTCTCACATTCTCGAGCTTGCACTGAAGACCGCAGTGGGTGCCGCCGTGTGGTCCTTGATCTGGTTCGCACTGGGGACGGCGGGCCTTTATACGGGGTGGGCTGCTTTTGGTTCGCTTGTGGCGGGATTCGTCGTCACGCTTTTTGGGCTGAGACGTCTTCGCGAGGCGAGAAAGGAGAGCAAGGTGCCGGAACGGGCCGGTCGGGTCGACAAACTTCTGTTGATCTTGATCACGATCCCGATGGCATTGTCTTTTGTAGCGTCGCTTGCACCGCCGACGTCGAAAGACACGCTGCTTTACCATTTTGCGGTACCGAAGACGTTCGTGCTGCAAGGCAGTAACGCATTTATCGAGGGGAACATCGCGAGCTATCTGGCACTCGGCACCGAAATGCATACGGTTTGGGCGATGTTGCTCGGCGGTGCGGTCAACGAACGTGCGGGTGAGGCGGCAGGCGGTGCGGTCGTGTGGGCATTCTTTCCGCTGCTGCTTGCGGTGATATTCGGATTTGCCCGCGAGGCCGGCGTCGAACGCCGCTGGGCGCTGATCGCGACTCTAATGGTGGCGACGGTGCCGACCGCGTACCACGTCGCGGCGAGTGCTTACACGGACCTCGCTCTGGCAGTGTTCGTTACGCTTGCGGTCTATTCGCTGACGCGGTGGTGGAAGACTCCGCAAACCGGCTGGCTGATATTGATCGCCATCTTTTTAGGTGCCGGCCTCTCGGCAAAGCTTACGACGCTTTTCGTGATCGCGGCCTTCGCATTGGTCATTCTGCTGCGTGTACGAAAAGCGCAGGAGACCGACCCTGATCGGATCGGTACTATCGCGATCGGCGGTCTCGCTGCCCTGTTGCTCGCCGGCGTCATCGCGTCGCCTTGGTATTTGCGGACTTGGGTGGAAACGGGCAGTCCGGTGTTTCCGTTCTATATGAACATCTGGCCAGCTGAAGCTCCGGGCTGGGACGCCGAGCGGTCGCAATTGTTTCAGCTGATGAACGCGCAATACGGCGGCGACCCGAAGACGGTTGTGGATTACGTTGCAGCTCCATGGAATATTTCAATTGTCGCACAGCCTGAGTTCGCATCGCATTTTGACGGCGTTCTTGGAATAGCGTTCCTAATTGGTTTGCCGTTGATGATATTCGGATTGTGGAAGTTTGAGCTTCGCATCGAGGCAAAGATCTGTATCGGCGTTGCGGTTGTGATGTTCCTGTTCTGGCTTTTTTCGAGCCAGCAGCTCAGGTACCTGCTGCCGTTGCTGCCGATCACAGCGGTCGCGATCGCGGCCGCGATAACCGCCATGAGCCAGCGAAGCGATACTTTGCGGGCCGCTGCGAGGTATTCGTTAACGGCCGCCGCTGTCGCCGGGATCGTGGTCTCGGCCGCGTGGTTCCTGAACAAGGCACCGGTTCGCGTGGTGCTTGGCGGCGAGACCAGGGACGACTATCTCACACGAAACATCGATTATTATCCGTATTATCACTGGCTGAATACGGAGACCGAGCCCGAGGCAAAGGTCTGGCTTATCAACATGCGGCGAGACACGTACCACCTGCAAAGGCCGCATGTTTCTGATTATCTTTTCGAAGACTGGACGCTGCGACAGTTAGTGTGGGAATCGAGAAACGAACAGGAATTAAGAGCTAAGGCAGCGGCGATGGGCGTGCAGTATATATTGACGCGTCACGATGTGCTATTTGATCCGCAACGTTCGACACTGATCGACGATGCGCGGCCAAAGGCGGAAAACGACGGAAAGCTGCAGATGGCAAAGGCACTGCTGGCGGATCCTGCGAGGACCGTCCGGGCCGATAAGAGATTTAGTTTAGTAAAGGTGTTTTAAGAAATGGTTTCAACAATAGCCGCAAAGGACATCCAACTTGCGGAAGAATTTAGGAAAATGATCGCTGGCGAGCCAAATTCTGCAATGCAGCAGCTTCGCAGCGACGCATTCGCGAGTTTCGAACAGCAAGGCTATCCGACCGTCCGAAACGAAGAGTGGAAGTACACCAACGTCGCGGCGATCGCTGCTGAAAAGTGGAACATCGCCGGGGGCAACTTCGGTGAGGTCTCGACCGACGGCCTGCGATTGCTTGAAAGTTTCCGCAAGGATCGTAATGGTTTTACGGCAATGAATCTTGCTTTCGCAGACGTGCAAGTGATACGTATCGCCAAAGACGTCTCGGTCGGAGAACCTATCGAATTTTCATTTAGCGGCGAAGATGGCACCGCGGCATTTCCGCACATCATCGTCATCGCAGGACCGGGCTCAAAGGCAACACTCGTGGAGACGTACGCGAGCACAGCACGCAGCTTCACGAACGCCGCAATTCAGATCGTCGTCGGTGAGAACGCACACATCACCCATTACCGTATCCAAAAGGATTCGCCCGAAGCGTTTCATTACGGTGTGACCGAAGTGTCGGTCGGCCATGCTGCTTCGTACAATTCGACGAACGTAAACCTGGGCGGTTCGCTTTCCCGGCATGATATCGAGGTGACGTTTACGGCTGAAGGCGGCGAAGCGTGGGTCGACGGCCTATATATGCTCAATGGTAAGCAGCATCACGATACACATTCGATCATCGATCACGCCGTACCCAACTGCATCTCGCATCAAACCTATAAAGGCGTGATGAACGACAGATCTCGGGCGGTGTTTAACGGCAAGGTGTTCGTTCGCGAGAACGCTCACGGTACCGACGCTCAGCAATCGAACAAGAACCTGCTGCTTTCGAACGAGGCACGAGTGGATACAAAACCGCAGCTCGAGATCTTTAACGACGACGTAAAGTGTTCGCACGGAGCGACGGTCGGACAGCTTGAGGAAGAGGAGCTCTTTTACCTGCTGACGCGCGGATTGCCCGAGCCCTTGGCCCGCAATCTTCTGACCTATGGTTTTGCAGAGGCCGTTATCGAAAAGATCGGGATCGAATCGATCAAGCAGGAACTCGACGTCACCGTGCTCAACCGGCTGAATACGGAGATCTGATCAATATGCACGCAGTAAAGAACATGTCAGGTTGGGACGTAGAAAAGGTTAGAAAAGATTTTCCGGTGCTATCGCAGACGGTCAACGGGCAGCCGCTCGTTTACCTCGACAATGCGGCGTCGGCACAGGTCCCGAATATCGTGATCGAACGAGGCTCTAAATATCTAGAGCAGGAACATTCGAACGTGCATCGCGGGGTCCACTATCTTTCGCAGCATGCAACGACAGCGTTCGAGGCTGCCCGTGAAAAGGTAAAGCGGTTCATCAATGCCAAGGAAGCCGCCGAATGCATCTTCGTTCGCGGATGTACCGAGGGCGTGAACCTCGTCGCTTCGTCATACGGCCGGCAATTCATCGGTGAGGGAGACGAGATCCTGGTGAGCCAAATGGAGCACCATTCGAACATCATTCCTTGGCAGATGACCGCGATCGATCGCGGGGCAAAGGTCCGCATGATCCCGATCAACTCTGCCGGCGAGATCGTGATCGATGAATACGAAAGCATGCTGAACGAGCGGACAAAGATGGTTGCGGTTTCGCACGTTTCAAATTCGCTTGGCTCGGTTAACCCCGTCAAACGAATGATCGCGACGGCGCACAAGTTCGGCGTTCCTGTCTGCGTTGACGCGGCACAGAGCGTTCCGCATTTTCCCGTGGATGTTCAGGACCTTGATGCCGACTTCTTCATCTTTTCGGGCCATAAGATGTACGCACCGACGGGCAGCGGTGTGATGTACGGTAAACGCGAGTGGCTCGACAAAATGCCTCCATATCAAACGGGCGGTGGAATGATCCGAACCGTTTCGTTCGCGGGCACCACCTTCGCACCGATCCCTGAAAAGTTCGAGGCGGGCACGCCTGCGATCGCGGCGGTCATAGGGCTTGGCGCGGCGATCGATTATCTCAACACGATCGACTTCACCGCGGCCGCCGCCTACGAACAGGAATTGCTCGAATATGCGACGAAGCGGCTGGCCGATATTCCGGAAGTGACTCTCGTCGGCACCGCAGCCGAAAAGGCATCGGTCCTGTCATTCACGATCGAGGGCATTCATCCGCACGACATTGGAACTATCCTTGATCAGCAGGGAATTGCGATCCGCGCCGGGCATCACTGTGCACAGCCGGTAATGCAATTCTTTGGCGTACCCGCGACGGCACGTGCATCGTTCGCTTTTTACAACACGCACGAAGAGGTGGACAAGCTCGCCGATTCGATCCAGAAAGTGATCGACGTATTTGCCTGATCCTTTTCTAAACGTATGAGTTTCAGGGCCGGTGCGATCTCGTCGCCGGCCCTTGGTTTTTTCTTCGACGTGACAAAAGACACATATTGCGTGATGGCGGCGGGTTTAAGATAGCCGTGGTATGAAACCGCTAAATATATATTCCCAATTTGTCGCATTACTTTTCACCTTAACCTTTACCGCAACGCTGCCAGCTCAAACACCGGTCGAGACCGATTTTCAGGTCTGGAATGACGTGACCGTGAATATCCCGCTCGACGAGGAAAAGAAATGGACACTCAGTCTAGGCGGCGTTTGGCGGCTGGGTAATGATGTGAAAACGTCGTCGGACGAACGCGTTAGCGCAGTTCTGATGCGACGGATCAACAAGACATTCTCAGTTGGCACGGGTTACGTATACCGCGCCGCCAATCCGACCGGAAATCGCCGCCTTTACGAAAGCCGATTTCAGGCTATCGGCGTGATAAACGTCCCTCTCCCTGCTAAGATGTCGCTCAGCAATCGGAACATCTTGCTATATCAGAGCTTGTATTCACGTCCCGATACTAGTGTTTATCGGACACGGTTCTGGTTGAAACGTCCGGTGAAGATCGGCAAGCGAACTGTTGAGCCCTTCATCGCATTTGAGAATTTCTGGGATTTTCGAGCTGATGCCTGGGTCCGCAATCGTATTCAGCCCGGCATTACGACCAAGGTGTACAAAAACACTTCTGCCGACTTCTTCTATATGAGGCAGAACGAAGGCGGCGGCGGACTTCGGCGAGGAACACTTAACGCCGTCGGTTCCAGCTTTCGCATCAACCTGTGACGGTCGCAAACACGCTGCGACCGAGAGGATCTTCAAATGAACTCAGACCTGTATATCGCACAGCACGCAAAACTGCGGCCGATCACCGAGGTTGCCGAACAGCTCGGCCTCGGGCCGGACGACATGGATATCTACGGCAGCCCTTACATTGCAAAGCTTCGGCTTGATGTGATGGACCGACTCAAAGATCGTCCTGACGCAAAGTACATTGATATTTCAGCGATCACGCCAACGCCGCTCGGCGAGGGCAAATCCACGACGCTGATCGGGCTCGGCCAGGCGATGAAGCTGCTTGGCAAGCGTTCCGTAGTTTCGCTGCGTCAGCCGTCTCAGGGGCCGACATTCGGTATTAAGGGCGGTGCCGCGGGCGGCGGCTACGCCCAGGTCGTCCCGATGGAGACATTCAACCTGAATCTCACGGGCGACATCCACGCGGTGACAGCTGCAAATAATTTGCTGGCGGCAATGATCGACAACAAGCTGCTCCGCGGCAATCCGCTCAACATTAACCCACACAGCATCACCTGGAAACGGGTCGTCGATACGAACGACCGCGTGCTGCGAAAGATCATCGTCGGGCTCGGCGGGCGGATGGAGGGCGGCATTCCGCGTGAGACGGGTTTCGACATCACGGTCGCGTCGGAAGTGATGGCGATACTCGCTCTGACGACGTCGCTTCAGGATATGCGAAAGCGTTTCGGCCGAATCGTTATAGGAATGACGCACGACAAACGTCCTGTGACCGCCGAAGAGATCGGTGCGGCCGGTGCAATGACCGTTCTTATGCGCGATGCGATCAGGCCGACGATAATGCAGACGCTCGAGAACACGCCCGCTCTTGTTCACGCCGGTCCGTTCGCGAACGTCGCTCATGGCAACAGCAGCATTCTCGCCGACCTTATCGGGATGAAAACGGCCGACTACCTGATGACCGAATCGGGCTTTGGGGCTGACATCGGCGCCGAGAAATTCTTTAACATCAAATGCCGATACAGCGGGCTCAAGCCCGATGCCTGCGTCATCGTCGCTACGATCCGTGCACTGAAATCCCACAGCGGCAAATACAAGATTCTCGCAGGTAAACCGCTGCCGCCCGAGATGCTCGAATTGAACGTCGGCGACGTCGAGGCCGGTGCCTCTAACCTGCGAAAACAGATCGAGAATGTGCGGCTGCATGGCGTCACGCCGGTCGTGGCAATAAATGCGTTCGAGACCGATCATCCCGAAGAGATCGAAGCCGTAAAACGCATCTCGGTCGAATCAGGTGCTCTCGGTGCCGCTGTCTCGACCCACTGGGCCAACGGTGGAAAAGGAGCGATCGAGCTTGCCGAGATGGTTATCGCCGCAGCTGACGAACCGAGTGAGTTCAAATTCCTTTACGAACTCGATCAGCCGATCAAGGCAAAGATCGGTACGATCGCCCAAAAGATCTACGGAGCATCATCGGTCGAGTACACGACCCAAGCCGATCAGCAGATCAAAGACTACGAGGCGAACGGCTTCGGCTCCCTGCCGATCTGCATGGCAAAAACTCACCTGAGCTTGAGCCACGATCCGACGCTAAAGGGCGCGCCATCGGGATTTGCACTGCCGATCCGCGAGGTGCGTGCCAGCGTCGGTGCCGGATTTATTTATCCGATCTGCGGCGATATGCGAACAATGCCCGCACTTCCCGAACATCCCGCAGCCGAACGCGTCGATATCGACGAAAGCGGTAATGTAGTAGGATTGTTCTGATCGTTTTTGCTAGAGATGATTCATCGTAGTCAAGGATTGCACCGTACGCGAGAAGATGTTTTCTGGACTTTTATGAATCTAACTTTTAGATTTGGCAAGTTAGTTTTAACTCTCGCCCTTCTTTTTGTTCCGATCGTAGGGATCGCACAGGACCCGGCCAAGAATCTTACTCCGCGCGCAATCGCTGCTGCTGCGTTGCCATCGACCGTGCTTCTTGTTTTGCGAAACAGGATCACCGACACTTCCAAAACCGGTAGCGGCTTCTTTGTAGGTAAAGATGTCATTGCGACCAATTTCCATGTCATTGAAGACTCCCATGAGGGATATGTTAAGATTTACGGCTCCAAAACGACCCACGAGATTACTGGCATTATAGCCTACGAAATCAATGATTTAGCACTTCTTAAAGTTAAGGGGCTTCGCGGAAAACCGTTAAGTCTTTCTCGGGGTAATTCGGTAGCGATCGGTGACGAAATTTACGCTGTTAGTAGCCCCGAGGGACTCGAAGGCACATTTTCCCAAGGCCTTGTCAGCGGGATAAGAACTACCGACAGTCGGACATTACTGCAAATTACAGCGTCTATCTCTGCAGGAAGTAGCGGCGGCGCTGTTCTGAATAAAAGAGGAGAAGTGATCGGAGTTGCCGTAGGCGGCCTCGTAAGTGGACAATCGTTGAATTTTGCGGTACCCATTTCACTTCTTCATTCGCTGATAGCCAGACCGACTCAACTCCTCACTCTGAAAGAGGCCGCGGGTAATAATATAGAAGTTGGGACCATCCGAAAAAATAGGTTTGGGATGGAGCTCGTATATATACCTCCTGGCTCTTTTACGATGGGTTCTCGAGAAATAGGTGAGGAGCCCGAGCGGCGAGTTTCGATATCGGATGGTTTTTGGATTGGAAAGTACGAGGTCACCCAGGGCCAATGGGATTTAGTGGTCGGTTCACGCTGGACTGAAAGGCGAAGTGAGGCGATCAAGAAACTGATGCTGTTTAGGTCAGATCATCCGAATTTTCCAGAGTTTCCAATCAGTTGGGGAGATGCAGAAGCGTTTGTCCTTAAGTTGAACGCCGCAGATGATGGTTTGAACTATAGAATTCCGACGGAAGAAGAATGGGAATATGCTGCGAGAGGAGGGATCTCAGAACCGTATTACGGGCCACTAGATGAAATTGCTTGGTATGGAGATAACAGTCTACTACGCATGCCCGAAGCGATCGGGCAAGTCGTGCGAGGAGTGGGAAAGAAGAAACCGAATTCGTTCGGACTTCATGACGTGATTGGAAACGTTTCGGAGTGGACCGCAGGTAGCGGTTCTAACAAAGTGTGGAAAGGGTGTTCGTATATCGACGGCCCGTTTGTCTGTCGCGTCTCGTTTAGGGGCTTTGGAGGGGACCGCACCCACGAGGTTCATCTCCTCGGACTACGAATCGTCGCGAGCGTTCGATAACCGTTTCGTTGGCCATTGTACGGTGCAATGTACCCACAGAACAGTTGTAAAGTTTCGCTCCGAGCGCGTCGATATCGACGAAAGCGGGAATGTAGTAGGATTGTTATAGATGTCAGAGTTGAACGAGCTTTATCAGGATACGATCCTTGAACACAACAAAAATCCGCGAAATTTCCGCGAGATCGATGACGCCGACAAGTCAGCGTTCGGCAACAATCCGCTTTGCGGCGACGCATTGCAGGTCTTTGTGAAGATGGACGGCGATCAGGTCGTCGCGGATGTCGCGTTCAAGGGATCGGGCTGCGCCATTTCCAAGGCGTCCGCGTCAATGATGACGCAGGCGGTCAAAGGAAAGACCCGTGAAGAGGCCGACCGGCTGTTTGACGAATTCCATCGAATGGTGACGGGCGAGCTGGACATTGAATCTGACGAGAACGAACTCGGAAAGCTTCGTGTGTTCGCCGGTGTGCTCGAGTTTCCCGCCCGCGTTAAATGTGCAAGCTTGAGCTGGCATACGCTGAACGCCGCGCTAAACGACTCAAACGAGATCTCGACGGAGTAGTCTCACGCTCTAGATGGCTGACGCCGCGAATTCCAGGCCCTCACTTTCTCTGCCGATCATACTGGCGGTCACGGCGACCGTTGTAATGGCGGGCGTTCTTGCCCTGATGGGTCGCATCTGGTGGTGCAAACTGGGCGACGCCGCCATTTACGTCAATCAGGCATGGAACAGCAGCCATACCTCGCAGCACCTTTTTGATCCCTATTCGTTCACGCACGTCCTCCACGGCGTGCTTTTCTTTTGGATCGCGGGGCTGGTCTTTGAACGCCTTGCGATCGAATGGAAAGTTCTGATCGCGATCGTTGTTGAGTGTCTCTGGGAGATATTCGAAAATTCTCCCTACATTATCCAAAAATACAGGGAAAATACCGCGTCTCTGGATTACTTTGGCGATTCGGTCGCAAATTCGATCGGTGACGTCATCGCCTGTGCGATCGGATTTGTCGTCGCGGCCAAGCTCGGCGTCTGGCGGTCACTGATCTTCTTTGTGCTGACGGAACTCTTTCTTCTGTTGTGGATCCGCGATAGCCTACTGCTGAATATAATTATGCTGGTGTATCCGCTCGATGGCGTTAAGACCTGGCAGATGGGCGTTTGAGCTAAAAGATATCGCACGAGCGCCAACAGCGGAAGGCTGAGAATACGACGCCTGCAAGCATCGCACCTACGAGAATGGCTGTCAGAACATCCGGCTGGATAGAATTACCAAATATGCCCGCAGCAGCGGCTACCAGGAACACGCCGACGCCGCTTAATAGAAAATCTTTTCCAAAACGGTGATTCGCCTCGTACCACAGCTTTTCGTCTGAAAGTGTCTTTCGCGTGCGGACACCGTAGAAGATATTCGGGCCTACCTTTCTTTGGATGAGCGGGATCGAGAGAGCGACGAACAGTGCACCGATGCCCGCGAAAACCAAAGCTAGCATCTGATTCTCATTCATATCGCTCCATCACGAGCAGACGTTAGCGCTCGCCGCGTGCAGCCTGCACGCTCGTTTCAATCGCGACGGAAAGCTTGCGAATACCCGGCTGGTCAAATGTTTCCATCGTTCGCAGCGACTCGTCGAGGATGCGCAACTGGTGCTCGGGCCAATTCGGACTTCCGACGACCGAACCGAGTTCACCGATGTGATAGTTCGTTCGTGGTGCACGGACCATCTCCGATGCGAGCTTGTCAACCGAGATGACCATAGTCGGGATGCCCGCCATCTCGATGCCGCGAGCGAGAATTCCCATCGTTTGGTGACAAAGACGCGACGCGGGGATAAGCAGGGCCGCTTGCACCTCGTACCGACGCAGTCTTTCGGCAAGCCGCGGTGCCATTTCTTCCGCGACGCGTGCGGCGCTCGGAATCCACGGACTCAGACTCCACCACACGTTGTTCAGCTGTCCGATCACGGCGTTCGCTTCATACTCTCGAAGGCGGTCGATCGGCACCTGGCAATTGCGGTCCTCGGTGACGGCTTTTGCATCAAAGCCCTTCGCCGCAAACGCCATATCGTCGGCCTCGAGCTCAACGGGGAATTCACGAAACTCAAGATCGCCGTCACGCGCGTCGAGGTCGAATGCATCGGTGCCGTTGATATAAGCTCCGGCTGATGAAATAAGGGCCAGGTTCATCATCGGCAGTGCTCGCCGAACGGGCGTCAGCGGGGCGTGTCGGTTCTGAACGAACGGATAACTTTTCAGGCTTTCGCCGCCACGCCAATTTGCAAAACGACGTTTGTGATCCGGCAATGATTCAATAATTTCCATTGTTGCTATATCTTGAACTCTTTCTCGAAGTTATATGGGGCAAGCGGATCTTTGGTCTTTTCGACGGCCTTTTTCCGATTCGCGATCACAAAGAATGCCAGCACCGCCGCCGCCATCGCAATGTACAGCATCCAGACCGACGATTCATGCAGTTGGTTGAACTGAATCCGAAGCGGATCGTCGACCGCGATCTCGTCGATCGGCCTTCCGCCCATTTGGCCGCGGACCGACTGCATCATATAACCGATGACGAACTGCCCCGCCGCACACGCCGCGGCGACGATCAGCAGCAGGATCCGTTCGGACCAAAGCCAGAGCGGCTTGATCAAATTTCCGCGGACCATCGACGTCAGGATCAGGATTACGGACAAGGCGATACCGCCAAAATTCAATATCGTAAGCGTGCGGTTTACGACAGCTCCTGCCAATTCCCGCTGCGGCAAAACCGAAAATGCACTGGCCGCGACCGCAATAAAAAACACCGACGCCCCTATCCAAATAGCGATCAGCAACAGGCGGATATCGGTCAAGAATTTCATGCGTTCGAAATGCCGAGGATCAATCGATATTATGCTGTTTTTCTTTATAAAGGGCAAAAACCGGCCTGCGGCGCCGGACTACCTGCGAGCGATCAGCTGCCGCCCTGCTTGGGCGATGAACCGCGGGTTTAGGACGAGATAACGGTACCACAGCCGCCGCGGCTCCTGATACAAGCGGAAAAGCCACTCAAGACCGAGGTTTCCCAGCCATGCCGGTGATTCTTTAACGTTTCCCGCAAAGAAATCGAACGAAGCTCCGACGCCGAACATCACGCAGTTCAACTGCTGTTTCTTAGCTGACATCCAGATCTCCTGTTTCGGACAGCCGAGCCCGACGAACAGCAGCTTCGGCGCAGCTTCGTTGATCTCGCGGACAACTGCCGAGTCCTCATCCGGCGTTAACGGGCGATACGGCGGCGAATATGCGTACACGATCCGCAAGGCCGGGAATCTTTCCATCGCCTCTTCCTGAATGTCGTGTATCACCCGCTCGGAACCGCCGAAAAATCCGACAGGCCAACCACGCGATTCGGCCTCTGCCAGAAGACGCACCATCATGTCGTTTGCACGCGTTCTCGCGGCATCTTTTCTGCCCTGAAGTTTCTGCATCCACACAAGCGGCATTCCGTCAGGGATGACAATATCGGCTGCGTTCACCTTTTCAGCGTAATGCTGGTTATCAAACGCCTCCATCACCATATGCACCGTAGAAAAGCACACGTACGCCCCCGAGCCGCCGCCAACCAACGCAGCAACGCGCCCGGCGATCGAATCTTCGTCGCAGACATGCACGTTAAGGCTCACCACCCGCATGCGTTCATCACGCGTTGAAAGCTTTTCGGTAGATCTCTTCAAGTTTTTGAATGTATCCCGCGATGGCGTAGTCGTTCCGCATGGTCGCGGCGGCGTTCTCGCGCAACTCCGGCCAGCTTAGCTTATCGCTTAGCACGACCTTGATCTTTGACGCGAGCCCGGCAGCGTCATATGGCTTTACGAGAAAGCCGTTCGTCCCGTCACGTAACACCGTCGCGACCGACGCAACGTCCGCCGCGATCACAATGCAGCCGGTCGCCATTGCCTCAAGTATGGCCATCGGCATTCCCTCGCCATAACGCGACGGCAGAACGAAAATGTCCGCCGCACCAAGTATTGCCCACTTGTCATCTCCGCGAACGATACCGCCATACTCGAACCGCGTGCCCAGCACGTCTCGCATCCCGTTCACAAAAAACTCACGGATCGGACCTTCGCCATATGCTTTGAGCTTAAACTTAAAGCCGCTTTCCGCGAGAACGCGGGCCGCGTCGATCAGTTCGTGCAAGCCTTTCGATTCGTGCATCCGGCCGAAATACACGATCACCGGCTCAGCGTTGCTGCGTGTGCGAACAGCGACCTTATCCGCCGGGATCGCATTCGGCAGTGTGTGGATCTTGAGCTCCTTCCAGCGCTTCTCGAGCAGAGCCTTCTCGTACTCGCTGTACACCACAACCGAGTCGCTGCGCGTTAGCATGTTGCCCATCAGCGACTTGATCGTGCCGTTTGTGCAATCATCTATCAAATATTTCCCGCCGTGCACCGCCAGTACGACACGCTTACCCATTCCTCTCGCGATCGCAGCCAGCACAGCATCCCGTGCTATTGAAAGGTCGGTAAGTGCCGTGTTGATATGAACGACGTCCGGCCGAAATCCGGTAACGCGTCCGGCAAAGCGAACGGGCAGTGCTGTCTGCTTCGCCAACCATTTGGGCCCGATCTTTTCACCGTCGGGCCTGCCTGCTTCGAAGTGCGAGAATTCACTCTCGCCGTGCTCGATGATCTGACGCACGATGGTCGAGATTCCGCTAACATTAAGCGTTTCGTCTAAGCTCGGTGCGGTGATCAGGACCTTCATATCGCCATGTGAATATCGGCAGTGACCGGCAGTTCGGCGTTTGCAACTGGCAAGGTATTAACATACAAACATTAATTTGAAGATGAAAGCCGAGACCAAGGTCACAGATCAGCGAAGGGTGGTTGCGGTGCGGAACCGTGTGCCGCAATGGGTTTTGCCGCTGATACGTGTTGCGGTGATGTGCGTTGACGGCGGTATTGCCGCGGCAAGCTTTATTGCAGCGTTCGTACTGCGTGAATCCGCCCCTGTTCTCAGCACGACCGCGTGGGCGTGGTCGCGAGAGTTCGTTCCGTACGCCGGGATCCTATACGCGGCGATCGTTATTCGGGTCGCTATGCTCGTATATCAGCGAGCTTACAGATATCACGGAGCGTTCTCATATGTTCACGAGGCGGTAAAGGTCGGAAAGGCCGTTGCGGTCGGTTCGCTGCTGATCGTCGCATGGGCATTTCTCTTCCGCGGCGGGTTCGCCTTTCGTGAATTCTCGTATTCACGCTCGGTCTTTGTGCTCGATTTTGCCATTGCCCTTGGGCTTTATTTGGCGTTTCACTTTTTTGTCCGCTTCATACAAACGCGGTTCCGCAATCGCGGGATCAATCTCATCCCAACGCTCATCGTCGGCACGAACGCCGAGGCGGTGCAGACCATCAACGAACTATCTGAGCGGCGAGACCTCGGTTACCGGCTGATAGGCGTCGTAACCACTGACGATCACGATGCCTCTCACGACATCTGCGGCGTGCCTGTCGTCGGTGACGTCAACGACCTCGCGACGCATGTCCGTGACCTCGAGATCCAGGAGGTGATCATTACCGACGACACCGTTCCCAGCGAGCTTTTATTCGATGCGATGATGCGTTCGGGCCGACGGAGCCGCGTCGAATACCGGTTCGCCCCAAAGCTCTTCGACCTATTGCCGCAAAAGACCGGCATCGAGCAGATCGGCGTGCTGCCGATGGTGCGGCTCTTTCGCGAGCCGCTTTCAGACGTTCAGCGGCTGGTTAAACGAACCTCCGACATCGTCATCGCGGCGGTCGCGATCCTGCTAACTCTTCCCATTTGGATAGCCGCCGTCGTGCTTGTGCGAACCGGGTCCCGAGGGCCGATCCTCTTTAAGCAGGAACGAGTAGGAATGGACGGCCGCATCTTCCTTTGCTACAAGTTCCGCACGATGTATGCAGATGCCGACGATGGGGTGCACAGAGCCGCATACCGCAAAAACATCGGAGGTGAAACAAATGGCGATGAGCTACACGGAAAGGTACGGAATGACCCGCGTGTAACTCCGGCAGGACGCTGGTTGCGACGTTGGAGTTTTGACGAACTGCCGCAGTTTCTCAACGTCCTGAAAGGCGATATGAGCGTCGTCGGGCCTCGGCCGCCGATCCCGTACGAGGTCGAGGATTACGGCATTCACCACCGCAAACGCCTCGATATGAAGCCGGGAATCACCGGGCTCTGGCAGGTCTCGGGCCGCAGCCGTCTTTCCTTCGAGGAAATGGTCCGCATCGACCTCTTTTACATCGAGAATTGGTCGCTGCTGCTCGACCTAAAGGTAATGCTTCTCACGTTTCCAGCTGTTATCCGCGGCGAGGGCGAACGATGACCATCGCAGAGGCACTCGCCGAAGCCGCGGCATCGCTCGCATCCGGCGGCGTAGCCGAGGCCGCTCGTGAAGCGGCGTCGCTGATGATGTTCTCACTCGGCGTCGACCGCTCCTATTTATTCGCACATCCCGAACGCGATCTCACGCCCGCGGAACTCGACAGATACATCGCGCTGGTAAAACGCAGGACCGCCCGCGAGCCATTCCAGCACATCACGGGAACGCAGGAATTTTACGGTCTCGACTTCGCCGTCAGCCCCGACGTGCTGATCCCGCGTCCCGAGACCGAAATTTTGGTCGAAGAAGCCCTCCGCATTATTCAAACGAACAGCGTCACGCGATTCGCTGAGATCGGAATCGGCTCGGGATGCATCTCTATCTCGATCCTTTCAAATGCCGCGGAGGTTACGGCGATCGCGGGTGATATTTCGCCAAGCGCAATTAAGGTCGCACGTGATAATGCCGAACGGATCGGCGTCATAGATCGCTTGGCCATTATCAAGTCAGACGTTTTCGGAGCGTTCCCGGATGAGGCCTTTCCCCTGATCGTCTCAAATCCGCCGTATATTCCTGCCGATGAGATCGAGCATTTGCAGCCGGAAGTTGGCCGTCACGAACCGCGTGCAGCTCTGACTGATGAAGCCGACGGCCTGACAATAATCGAACGGATAATCACCGCGGCACCACGATATCTCGTTCCGCGCGGCTCTCTTCTGATGGAGGTCGGTTGGGACCAATCGGACCGCGTGCGTCGGTTATTCGATGAGGAGAACTGGGCATCTGTTGAATTTCTGCCAGACCTGCAGGGAATACCGCGGATCGCCAAAGCGGTGCGATCGCACCACTTCATGAATTCGCGCTAAGTCCCGTCTTCACGCTAATTGTCTGAAAATACTTGCGTTTCAGCCGGAAACGATTTATTATGATGGCGTTTCCAAACGTTGATTGGCCGGATGCTTTTTTCGAGTTTTTGGCCCCGGATTTCCGAAAAGCTTCACGAGTCATAGCCGTTCAATTTCGATCGGAGGTGTCGTATATGCTTTACTTGCTTCTTTTCTTTGTCTCGCTCGCGGTCACTGCTCTCTCATTTTGGCAATATCGTACCAGCGGCGGCAGTGCGATCTGGCTCGTCGGAATGATCCTTTTCCTGCTTGCTACGGTCGCATTCGGAGGGCTGTTCCTCTCCGGCCGTGTGAACAGAACGGACGATATTCATATTACGGAGTAGTTTAGAAGCTCAGTTTTAACTTAATTAAAAACGGGCACGCGCTAGGTCGGCGCGTGCCCGTTCGTGCGTTCGATGAAGGAGGCCTCGGATACTTGACATTAATGTAAGGATTTAGCATTCTTTAAACTGAGTTAGTTTTTCACGATGCCAAAGATCGCAGACATTCAGGAAACACCTAATCCGAACGCCGTTAAGTTTATCTTAAAGGAGCCCGTGTCTCACGGCACGTCGCACTCCTTTAAGAACGCCGAAGCCGCGGCGGACGACGCCTTTGCGCGCTCAATATTTGAAGTCGGCGACGTCGTTTCCGTGTTTTATATGGACAAGATGGTCACGGTCGAAAAGACTGATGACATCGAGTGGGACGAGGTCTTGCCTCTGCTCGCCGTCCCGATCCGCGCCGCAGATGCCGTTCAATCGAGCAACGGCAACGGTAACGGCACCGCAGCCAAAGCGGTCGGTGGAGCTATCGCCGCAGCTCTCGACGACGATCCGGTCGTCCGTGAGATCGAGGCACTTCTTGATGACCGCATCCGGCCCTTTCTCGCAAGCGACGGCGGTTGGCTCGAGATCGTCGGCCTGGAAGACCAGACCCTGAAGATCCGCTACGAAGGAGCCTGCGGCAGCTGCCCCAGCTCACTCACCGGTACCCTTATGGCCATCGAAAACATGATCAAAGAAGAGATCGACCCCAACATCGACGTCATCGCCGTCTGATCCTGCACCGCCCTTGCTCACGCGCGGGCCCTTCTTTGCGAACTTCGCGTCTTTGCGTGAGACGGCTCCGGCCTTTCATATCATGCAAATCGCGCATATCGCGCAAAACGCCATCGGAATCGCACTACAAACAATTCATAATCTACCGGGACCGATACACCACCAGCTCTTTGATAACTCGATCGCGGCACCAAGTGTAGTCACCAAAAATGCGGCACCAAGTGTGGTCACCAAATGCGTCACCACTCGAACGGAATTTTCGCCCGTTCGGAACACGACGCGATCACAGACGCATTCTTCGACTGCAGTTTGAAACGGTATTTGGCACGGTTTGCCGACAAATCACCAGAAACGCCGATGTTTATTCCGCACCGTTCCGCTCGCGAGCGCACGCAGCGGAACAAAAATCGGCAAAAAAGCCTATTTTTGTCCCACGGTGTCCCAGCCGAACGCGTTCACGCTGGGACAAACATCGCGGTTTTTAAGGAAAAGGTGCGAAAAAGCCTATTTTTTGTTCCACTCTGTTCCACTTGCGCACGCGCAAATTGGAACTAACATCGCGGTTTAGTTCGCGTAGTCGAAGACGATATTGGCGAAGGCCTTCACGCCGACATCGAGCCGGCTGTCGTCGATGATGAAATCGGGGGTGTGGTGCGGGGCGGCGTCTTTAGCGGCGACGCCCGCCGGCATACCGCCAACGGTGAAATAGAAGGCCGGTGCTTTCTCACGAAAGAACGCGAAATCTTCCGCACCGGTGACCCATTCACCAAGAATGACGTTTTCGCGTCCCGCGGCTTTATGCAGCGATGGCAGCATGCGGTCAACGAGTTCCGGTGTGTTAAACGTCACCGGCGTCTTGCGATCGATCGAGACCTCGGCCGTCGCTCCCATGCTTTCGGCGATGCTTTTGGCGGTCTGGCGAATGCGATTGTGGACGTCGGTCTGCATCTCCTCGTCGAGCGTTCGGATCGTGCCGGCCATTGTCAGTTCCTCGGGAATGATGTTTTCACGCACGCCGCCGTTGATGCGTCCGACGGTAATGACAACCGGTGCTTTTGGTAAGTTTGATTGGCGAGCGACGATCATCTGCAGCCCCGTATAAATTTGCGAAGCGACAGCGATCGGGTCGACGCCTGACCAAGGATATGCACCATGGGTCTGCTTGCCGCGGATGTTGATCTCAAACCAGTCGGAGGCGGCCATGATCGAACCTGATTTGTACTTGATCGTTCCGATGGGGGTCTGTGAATTGATATGTATGCCAAAAATGGCGTCGATCTTGGGGTTATACATTACACCCTCTTTGACCATGAGCGGTGCTCCGCCCTCTTCGCCGGCCGGCGGGCCCTCTTCGGCTGGCTGGAATATGAAAACGACCGTGCCCCTGAGCTTGTCCTTCATTCCGGCGATCACCTCGGCAGCCCCCATCAGCATTGCGACATGTGTGTCGTGTCCGCAAGCATGCATTACACCAACGGTCTGCCCGTTGTATTCACCGGTAGCTTTCGATCGGTACGGCAGATCGTTTCGCTCGGTGACAGGCAGGCCGTCCATATCGGCACGCAAGCCGATAACCGGCCCGGGCTGCGAGCCTTTCAGGATGCCGACGACGCCGGTCTTTGCAATGCCTGTCCGCACCTCGATGCCAAGCTTGCGGAGATGCGTTTCGACGTATTTTGCGGTATTCACCTCGCGGTTGCCGAGCTCAGGATTTTGGTGAATGTGCCGACGCCATTCGATTATCTTGGGCATCAGCCGAGCGGTCGCGGCGTCGATCTCTGTCGCTGGATCAATTGCGGTCGCGGGAACGGTGAGCGAAAGAAGGACGAAAAGGGAAACGAAGGTCTTTTTCATGGTATCTCCGAAGCAAGATATTTGGTGCGAGTATTGTATTCGGAGACATGCGTTTTACAAAGGTCAGGGTTTGATAGTGTTCGCTGCCTCGACAAGTACAGCCGACAACGGACGGCCGAGGGCGCGCCCCACGCTCGTATTGACCTGCACCGCAACGGCTATCTTTTTGTCCGGGAAGTACATCATGTCGGTCAGGTATCCGGGGAAGAATCCGCTGTGTCCATATGACACTCCGGCAGGCGTGCGGCGAATGATCACACCGAGACCGTACCTGGTTTCGCGGCCCAGCATCGGTGCCGAAACGCCGTCGAGCATTGCCGGCAGCAATGATGGATTGACCGCCTTGCCTTCGTACATTAACTTGGCCCACTTTGCGAGATCTTCAGCGGTCGAAGCCCAGCCCCCGCCGGTCCATTCGAACTGCGGATTGATGGCAAATTTTCCGCCCGAGATCATCTCGTCTTTTCCACCGAAAGGGTTGTTTGGTCCTGCATATCCCTGCACGAGGCCCGAGATCTCTCGTCCGGATTGTGGAACGGTGTTATAGAGGCGGAACTTTCTTACGAACTGTTTATTGGCGACATCATAAAATCGCTTTCCGGTGACCTTTTCGATGATCATGCCGAGAACGATGTAGTTGGTGTCGGAATATTCCCAGGACGTTCCGGCGGCGAACGGAGGCTTTTCATCGAGCACATATGAGATCAATTCGACGGGCTTCCAGGTCTTGTCGGGCTGTGCGGAAAGGTCCTTTGTAAATTGTTCTTTGAATTCGTAACGCACGAGGCCGCTGGTGTGATTCATCAGTTGTCTGACGGTAATGTCACGGGCGTTAGGCAGTCGCGAGAACCATCGTTCCTTGCCTAGATATTTTTCGATCCGGTCATCGAGCCCGATCTTTCCTTCTTTCACGAGTTGCAATGCCGTTGCCGCCGCAAAGGTCTTGCCCGTGCTGCCAGCAAGCATTCGATCATCGGGTTTCATCAGTGACTTAGTGGTTCGGTCGGAATAACCGACAGCAAGGCCAAATGATTCGCCATTCGGCAGGACCACACCAAGCGTTGCGCCCGGGAACGAACCCGCCTTATGCCACGCGTCGAGCTTTTGTTGGAGATCTTTCTTGAGTTCGACAACGTCGGTCTTCGTGGCGGCAGATTGTCCCGAAGCTACGGTCGAGGCAAATAGCAGAGCGATGAATAAAAATGCGGCCTGATAATTCTTCATGAGGGATCTAAGTCTTCACCAAATGGTAGTTAGGCGAAACCTGCGTTACTACTGCTTCGCAGCCCATCGTTTAGGATCCGGCTTCATCGTTTTCTCTTTTTCGGAGCAATCGGTTGGATCGATCGTGGACGCTCCGTTAGCGATCTTCCAGACGCCGTTAATGCGTACAAGGTTGAACTGATTGATACCGCAGTGGCTAAGTTTATCGTCAACGAAGAAGACATAGCGACCCCAGACCATCGCCCAGTCGCCGCTGACCTCGACCTTCGGATCGTACATCTCTTCCTTGTTGACCTTCGACTTGTCGGTGAACATTTTTGAGAATGCGTCACCGCTGATCGCCTGATAACGAGTTTTGCCGTCACGGGTTCGGAATACTCCGGCAAGGTCTGACGTCGGAGTATGAAGTGCGAGGATTCCGGCAGGATTGGCTGCTGCCATCTCAGCGAATAACTTTTCGACGACGCCAAGTACTGCTTTTTTATCGTCGTTCTGCGAAACGGCGAAAGAATTTGCGAGTAATGAAATGAAGAGGACTAGTAAAATTCGTTCCATAATGTCTCCTAGGATAATAAATTTCTCACGTAGCCATATCGATCATTTGGGACTTTCTGAGTCTTGGGGCTTGATCGAGCCGGCGATCTTTGGGGCGATCTCGTCGAGCCAGCGATTAAGCTCATTCTGCGGATACCATCTGCCCTTCAGCATTACGCCCGCTCGATCTTCGGTCGCGGCTATGTTAGCCAGCGGATCTGAATTCAGAAGGACCAGATCTGCACGCATACCTTTTTGTATCGTACCGACGCGATCGATCGTGCCGAAGAATTCGTGTGCGTTACGCGTGCCCGCGGCGAGGACCGCATAGTTTGAAAGACCCGCGTCCTTCAATGCCTTGAGTTCGCGGTGCATAGTGAATCCGTAAAGCCAAAGGAATTCCGGTGTGTCAGACCCTGCAAGTATCTTGCCGCCGGCTGCATGGATCTCACGGATCATCCGATCACGATACGCGACCCATTTTGTTCTTGCTTCGGTGGTCACAGTATTGACGAAACGGTTCCTTTTATAAAACTCGATGAAAGATTTCTGCACTTTCTCAGGATAGAAATGAAAATCAGGTTGGCTTCGGATCGACGCCTCGCTTCGCGGCTGCCCGAACGTGTTCTTCATGAAATGCTGCGTCGGATTTACAAACGGATTCGACTCAACGGTCCGGCGGGCTATTTCCGCAAATTTTCTGTCATCTATGTGGTCGAGGCTTTTCCAGTTTTCGGGGTCGTATATGTAAAGGTCCGAGACGGAGCTCTTCATCGGAGCGTCGTCGCGAAGCAACATCTCAAGATACCCGTCGAGATGCTCGATCTGCTGGCCCGCCTTCCATGCTCGTTCAACACCGACAAATCGGCTATCAGCATGGCCCACGACGCGGATATTATGTTTCGCGGCCTCGGCGACGGCGGCCTCATAAACCTCCGGCTTTATGAATGTCGTTATCTTTATGAAGTCGTAGCCAGAGGCTTTCGAGCTCCTGACGGCATTTCTTGCGTCTTCTGGTGTTGCGACGACAAAGTTGTTCCCCTGTTCGCGGCCGGTAAGATGCGGACTGGCCACGTAGATCGTAGGTGCTGCGATCTCTTCTTTCGCTGAACGCTCGCGAAGTGCGAGCAGTTCCGGAGTGCCGATCATGAACCGCACCGTGGTGACACCATTCGCGACCATCACGCGGAGCTCATCCGTCGCGATGGAATCCGGGTACTCATCGCTGTCGGATAACAAGTGGGTATGCATGTCGACTAGCCCGGGAATGAGATATTTTCCACGGCCGTCGATGCTAAGGGCACCGTTTGGGACTTTCAGTGACGCACGGCTGCCTACTGCGATTATCGTCCCGTCCTGAACGATGACTGTACGATCTTTGAGTACGCGCTCCCTGTCCATCGGGATAACATTCACCCCGATAAACGCGACGGTACCCTGCGCCGCCGCAGTGGAAACCAACGCGATAGATATGGCAAGTACTACAAATATGCGGCTCATATGATCCTGTGAAAATGCGTCGTTATTATTTGGAGCGCTTCGCAGCGTAGAGTCCCATGAAAATGTGGTCAAACTCACCAGCTGGGTTTGGAACAAAAACCAGCGGACCCTGATCCGAAGTAAATTCGAGATCACCCTGGCGCTTGAGTTCCGAGCGTTTTCCTCCGCTCGTTACGTAAAGTGTTCCCGAATCGAGCGTTATTTCCCATCTCTGCGGTGCGTGCTCGAAAACGCCTACGAAAGCGGTCTGAGGTATCGTGATGTCCGATCCGTTCGCTGGGTTCGATTCATCGGAACGCGGAGCCGGCAGAAAAAGTTCGTTAAACTTCTGGCGTGACGCGGGAAGGGTTTGGCCGTTGCTGTTGGTTAGCACTATGAGGCCGAGCTTCATCGTCGGGACAAAGAAAAGGGTCGCACCATATCCGCGGGAAACGCCTCCGTGGCCGATCGTCGATACGCCAGCTACGTCATATCCGAGCATGCCGTAACTGTAGTACGCGTGGCCGCCGGGTAGGAGAAAGTGGGGTTTAAACAGCTTTTCGGTCAAACCGGCCGGAAGAACCTGTTGTCCATCCAGAACCCCACGATTCAGAAGCGCAATAGCCCACCGAGACAGCTCATTGACGCTCGAATATACCGAGCCGCCTGGATAGATCGCCGCATTGTTCGGAGCCGGCCGCACGACGGTGTGGGATGTTCCGCTGCGGTCGTGACCAAGAGCCAAGGGGTATGTCATAGCATCGCGTGGCCGCAGAAATGTCCGTTTCATCCCGAGCGGCGCGAATAATAGCTCCGCCATTGCATCGGCATAGGACTTCCCGTGCATACGTTCAACGACCAGCCCGGCAAGCCAGAAATTCGCGCTGGAATAAGAATAAATCGTGGACGGGTCGGTAAAGAAAGCATCGTCTTTCCACCCGGCGACGTTGAGAGCGAGAGCGGAATCATCGTCACTCTTTATCGGCGTCGGCATGTCTCGAAGGCCCGAGGATTGGCTGAGCAACTGATGGAGCGTCAGCTTTCCGACCTTTGCAGGGAGGCCGGCGACATAAGTGGAAACGGGGGCGTCAAATCGAACCTTTCCGCTATCAGCCAGCATCGCTGCTGAAGCTGCTGTCAACATCTTGGTTGTAGACCCGATCCGGAAAAGCGTTTCCGAGGTTACTTTTGAGCTTTCTTCAACGCTTTCGTTCCCGAACCCCTTGGAGTAGATCATCCGGTTGCCGCTGACGATCGCGACCGCAGCTCCAGGAGTTCGCGTCGACTCTAGTTCGGCGACCACTGCCTTTTCAAATTCTGCAAGCTTTTCCGCTTGGGTCTGTGCTAACACCGCAGCCTGCGGTAGAAGAATTAAAACGGCCGCGGTGATCACCTTGTAGGCTGTTAGAGATAATGACGGCATTATATGGCTCACGAGCTCAGTCCGTTTTGCGGGTAGCTAGTGGCGTGACGGATCTTGAACTGCTTGATCTTAGAACACAGAGTGCTCGTAGGAAGGTGTAGGAGTTTCGCGGCACGGCTCTGCTTGCCTCCGGCAGCGTCAAGCGCAGATTCGATCAACCGAATCTCGAATAGTTCCACATTCCTATAAAAATCAATGCCGTTCACCGGATCAATGGGAACGGGCTGTGCCCTCTTCGCCACCTCGTGCAGCAGTGTGTGGAGCGTTGAACGAAGCGTATCCAATTTCGTGTTGAAATCGCGTTCGGTGCGATCGTTTGTGTCTATGGTTGTCATAGGAATAATTGGACGCGTAAATTTTACGTCATCTACATACCCGCCACGGCAATACCGTCCGGTACCTTCCCGGTCGTGACACGGCCCGTGACCTCGCCTGTGCCTAGATCTATCCTTAGAACGATGTCAGGCTCGACCGCCGTCACAAACGCTGTTTTGCCGTCGGCCGAGAAAGCGACACCCAGCGGGACGCTTTCAAGTTTGATCCGCTTAGTTTCCTTACGAGTAGCTACATCGACGATGGAAATGTCCTTCGTCGGCAGCATGGTGCTTATCACGGACTTGCCGTCCGGTGTGAACTTCACGCGGTATGGCCTGCCGCCGATATCGATCTTGGCGACCGACTTATACGCAGCGGTATCGATTATCTCGATCAGGCCTTCGGCGTTTAACCCGATCCAAACCTCTTTCCCATCCGGCGACAGGTCGATGGCCTCAGGCTGCTTGCCGACGGCGATCTGAGTGATCTTTGAGGGAGCGGGAGGTGTATTTTGAAACTCTAGTGCCGTTACGCTGTCCGACCCGATGTTTGCCGTGTAAAACTTTTTCTGATCAGCCGAGCCCGCGACCATGTGCGACACGTTTTGGCCAGTTCCCATGATCCAATCTACTTTCGAGGTCTCCGGATCGAACCGTGCGATGGCCCGATTCACCTCTGCTGTAAAGTAGATCTTTCCGCCGATCATTTGTAGGCCGTGCGGCCGGAGCAGCGGTGCAATATCTACGCGCTTCGTTTCCTTTCCGGCGACGATATCGATCACGGAGATCGAACTGCCCGGCGTTTGTGCTCCGTAATTCGCGACATACGCCGTTTTACCGTCGGCCGACAGCACAACCTCGTGCGGCCCCTCCCCCGTAGGGACTGTACCGGTAACTTTCATCGTCAATGGATCGATGATCGAGAGCGTCGCATCATTTTTATTCAATGCTACGAGAACTGGTTTCGTTTGCCCGATGACGATCACATAGCCCTTGAACGCGATGATCACGCCGAATAGAAAATATGAAAGAATTCTTTCTCGTGTAGACATAATTTTTCTTCGGATCTGAACTCAAGATGATTCTAGTCATAGAACCGAATTCGAAAAACCGAATTGTGACGAAACGAGAATGTGGTGTGATGAGCGGGGGATTACGACTGATTCTCGAACAACTCCAGGAACCGTTCGCGGAAATTCCGGCTAAGGGCGAGCTCCGTACCATCGCGTAGAATGACCTCGTAATCGCCACTAAACATTGGGTGAAGTTCCTTGATACGGTCGATGTGTACGACCGTTGAACGGTGGATCCGAAGAAATTTCTCAGGATCCAGCTTTGCCTCGATCCCATTCATAGTTTCGCGGATCATATGAGATTCTCGTCCGGCGTGAACCTTTATATAATTCCCGGCTGCCTCGATCCAGTCGATCTCGTCGGCACGAATAAAAAAGACACGGCCCGTAGTTTTAACAACGAGCCTCTCGAGATACTTTTTTTCTTGACGAAGATCGGACAAGAGAGCTAGCAGGCGTTCATCCATGTCCCCGGTCCGCCCGCTATTGATCTGTTTCCGCGCACGTTCGACAGACCTGTGAATCCGCTCCCGAGTGAACGGCTTCAGGAGATAATCCTGCGCATGAACGTCGAATGCCTGAAGGGCGTATTGGTCGTAAGCAGTCACAAAGACGATCACCGGCAGGTCTCGTGCTCCCAGGGCCCGAACTACGTCAAATCCGTTCTTCTCCGGCATCTGAATATCAAGGAAGACAAGATCAGGTTTCTGATGCTTGATCGCAGAGATAGCTTCCTTGCCATTACCGCACTCGCCAATGATCTCCAAATCCGATTCATCGCGCAAAAAACGCCGCACACGGTCCCGTGCCAGCGGTTCGTCATCGACGATCAATGTTCGGATCGACCTGTTCATTACGGGACCTCGTTATTCATCTTGAACGGCATATCGATCCGTACTGTCACGCCACCGCTCTTTGACGCCGCAAGGTCGAATCTTTGCATGTCGCCATACAGGTGCCGTAAACGTTTTCGCGTGTTTGAAATGCCTACTCCTTCGTGTATATCGTGCATTCCGCCGGAGATCCCGAGCCCGTTGTCTTCCACGACGATCGAAAGGCTGCCATTATTTCGCTCGGTAGATATCGCGATCCGTCCACCCTCTGCTCGGGGGCTTATGCCATGTTTTATCGCGTTCTCCACGATCGGCTGTAGGATCATATTCGGGACACTCGCGTCGAGAGTGGCAGTTCCGATATCAAGATCGACAACCAAGCGGTCATGAAACCGCATTTGTTCTATCTCAAGGTACTTACGCAAGAACTCCAATTCTTGTTCAAGCGAAACTTCCTGGGTCTCTAAGTTCTCGAACGACATCCTTAGGAGATCGCTGAGATCTGTCAGCATGCGGTCCGCAGCTTCCGGGTCACGGTGCACTAGTTCGGATATCGCATTCAATGTATTGAACAGAAAATGCGGGTGAAGCTGCATCTTCAATACCTGTAAGCGCGATTGCGCAAGCCTTGCTTCGAGCTGCGATGTCTGTAGTTCTCTTTCTCGGAATTTGCGGTAATACCGGATCGCCTGGTGAATGGCTACCACACCCCAATAGATAGCAATGCTGAAATGCAGGTTTACGAAAAGAAAGACGCGAAAAGTATCGGCGAACGAAGCGAGTTGAAATCGTTCCAAATATCCAAGCTTTGGAAGGATAAAGGCTCCAATGGCAAGTTGAATGGCTGCGATCAACACGCTCGAGAGCATATGAACTGGAAGAGCTATCTTCCATCGCGATGCTTCGAACGAATAGCGCGAACTAAGCCACAGGATCAATGGCGTAAAAGCGAACCAAATGTAACCGGAAACGAGTTGCCAAGATAGTATTCTCCAAAACGGGATCGGACGCTCAGAGACCTGATTCTGCAACGCAAGTTGGCTGGCAAAGTACAGGGCGACCAAGGTCCACATCGCCCAAATTCCGAGCCATTTCACTAAGTTTCCTTTCTGAGGCTGCATTCGATTCAGAGTTTAAGTGTATCCCTTGCCGAAGCAAACGTTGCGGGAAATGTGATGAAACGAATGAAATCGCGGACAGACAGTTCGCGGGTCAATCACCAGACTCTTTTAGACGTTCTTCAAGCAATCGTGTAGAGACGGTAAGGAAATCGTGGGCGGTCAGGATACCGACAAGTTTACGGCCCACGCAGACCGGCAAGCATCCGATATGTTTTTCACGCATCATATAGAGAGCGTCAAGCGTCCGAGTTTCCGGCGTTATCGCGACAACGTCGCTTTTCATTATATCTCGAACCACTAATTCGCCCTTTGGGTCATCGCATTCCTCCGCAAAATAATGGAGCAGATCGCGGTGGGAAAGAATGCCCACAAGTTCGCCTTCGGCGGATTCGACCGGTATATGACGCACATGCTTCCAGTCCATCAGGCTTGCGGCCAGATCGATTATGTCATCCGGACGAACGGTAAAAAGATCGCGTGACATAAACTGCTCGACTGTTCGGTAGTTGTCGATCCATTCTGATCGCATGGAGATCTCCGCTAGCGGCCATTTGTGGATCGGATCGTCGGCAATTTGGTTCTTGATCATTTCAGATGTTAGCGTACGCATTCGTACATTTTGTTTCGCAGCTTTGTCCATTGCCGCTAGCGAATTCAGTATCCACTTCGAGCCCGACATATCGGCACACGCCCGCTCTTCGATAATATTAAGATAGCGTTCGGAGTCCCGTTCATCGATCTCAGCGATCTTCAGTCCGTGGCGAGCAACGGGCAGAAGCTCATGCAGGATCAGGTCGCGGGCCGACCAACTCCGACCGTCAATCCATAAGAATTGGGACCGCATTCCGTAGCGAGCCGCACTGAAAAAATTCGATTTTGCGTCGTCAAAATTCAGCCGATCAGGAACCTCACCGTACTCAGCCGGAAGAGCACGCATGAGCCCTAAATAAAAGGCCGAATTTGCCATTTCGTCGACGATCGAGGGCCCGGCCGGCAGGAAACGAGCCTCGATCCGGAGCCCAGGCACTCCGTTGATCACGCCAAAGCATGCCCGGTTCCAACGCCATACCGTGCCATTATGCATCCTCCACGCATCGAGGGTCGGCAAGCCCCCTTCTTTTAACACCTCCATCGAGTCTCGCTCGATCGCCCGCGTAAAGATAATGCGGAATCGAGCAACGTCCTCGTGAAAAATCTCCAGTATCGAGTCGTCCACCCAGCCATGTCCAAAGGTGACGCGGGCAGGCCTGCTGCGTTCCTGCATTTCGGTACGCCGTTCATCCACCGCTTGCTGGAACAACGCGAGGCGTGTCTCATGCCAAAGCCTGTGGCCAAGCAACAGTGGTGAATTGACGGCGGACGCTAGAACGGGAGCTGTTATGGCTTGGGCCCAATTATAGTGACTGGTGAACTCATCGATGGGCACCTGAAGGTGTATTTGAAAGCTGGTATTACAGAACTCGATGAACGTGTCGTGCAGGAAGAGCCGCAGCTCATCAAGCCCTTTAATGTGAATCTGGCGTTCATCACCATGTAGAGCGGTGAGGACCCGATTTAGCTCCTCGTAACGAGGACTTGGCGTTAGATATTTGGCCACGAGGTCCGACTTTCTTATCGTCGGTAGAATTCCGCACATGACGACGTTGCCGCCAAAAGTGTGCATCGTGGACCTAACAAGGTCCAGAAGCTCGTGGAGCTCCAGTTCCATCTTTGAAAGGCAATCTGCGCGAAAGTCGAGCGGAGTTAAGTTAGCCTCAAGATTAAACTGTCCGATCTCTGTCGTTAGTCTGCCATCAGATGCCGCCTCGATCACCTGAACAGCCATCGGCGCCGGGCACATCGCCGAATCTACTAAAAACATTTCCTGCTCTGCACCGATGCGCATCGCTCTCTGCTCGAACATTCCGCCCTTAAGCATCTTCTCAAGCGCGTGAAGATCGTTCAGGACCGCGTGTGTGAACGCACGGTAAGCGGAATCGTCGACGCTGCTGGCGACCTGCTTGTCTCCCATTACATTGGTTCCTTTCCGACAGTTTACTCCAATATCGTGAAATGGGTGTGACTCACGTCACCTACAAGCTTTTTATCAGGTATGGCCAGTAACAAGTCCGGCCGTCTGTTATACTACGGGCGATTCGATTGGAAATAGCTCGAGATGACCGCTAACGATCTGCTCACAGGTACCGTCAAAGGCCCCGGCAAGTTGCCGTATGAATACTTGTTCATTACTCGGGATAACCGCCGCACACGGATCGGAGAATTCGTTTTTTACACCACGGAAGAAGGCGGGAAGGAACGTAAGATCGTTGGGACGATCAGTTCGCGACGTCTCCTGCGAGGGCTGCCCGATGCATTTCTTGCTGAATCGGACGTTTCCCCCGGGCAGCTAGCGGCAATGATCGGGATGGACGCCGGGACAGCAGATATATATGAGATCACCGTCGAGACGATCGGTTACTTCAGTGCTGAGCTTGGCAGCTTTGTAAACCCGCGTATCCCGCCCGACCCGGGCGACCGCGTACACCTTGCCTCGAGTGCGACATTGGCGGCGATGCTGAGTTCGAAGCAGGTCGGCGACGCAGGTTCTGCCAACCTCGGCTCACTCCTCACCCGTGAGGCCGGCGAGGTGCCGGTAGTTCTGTCGGTGAAAGATGTAGTCTCGACACACCTCGCGGTTCTTGCCTCGACGGGCTCAGGGAAATCGTACACCGCCGGTGTCCTCGTAGAGGAGCTGCTGCAGCCGTATAACCGGGCAGCCGTCTTGATCGTCGATCCTCACGGCGAATACCATACAATGTCATCGATCCAAGGAGACACCCGTTTCCTCGGTTCGGATGGCTATCGACCTGAAGTTAAGATCTTTACGCCCGATAAGATCAGAGTCCGTTTCTCTACGCTAACGGAGGCAGACGTTAAATACCTTTTGCCCGAGGGAACCTCGGACAAAATGCTGCATTTCCTGCGCCAGGCTTATCGAAGCCTGCAGGACCGGTTAAAGGCTGAGGGCAGACGCGACTACCTTTACAGTTACTTTGATCTCAGGGACGAGGTTCAACGGCAGCAGTACGGAAAGGATGACAAAGATGCGGGTGATGGCGGCAACGTGTCATCGATCCAGGGGTTGCTTTGGCGGCTCGATTCGCGTTTCGATAGGACGGACTCGATCTTCCATCCAAATGAGCATATCGAACTTCAGGAACTCTACCGGCCGGGCCGCGTGACCATCCTCGATCTATCTGAGATAGAACAGCACGAACAACAGGTTATCGTCGGAACACTACTGCGGCGAGTGAATAAAGCACGTGTAATGACGACCCGAGGCGAGGCCGGTGCGGGAGAGAATTTCTTGAGCTATCCGGTCTTCACTTTGTTAGAAGAAGCTCACAGGTTCGCTCCCTCAGGAGCGAGCGTAGTTTCGACCAACGTGCTGAAACAGATACTTAGTGAAGGTCGGAAGTTCGGTGTGGGCATCGGCCTCATCACGCAGCGACCGGGCAAGCTCGACCAAGATGTGCTATCGCAGTGTATGACGCAGATCATTATGAGGATCGTCAATCCAATAGATCAGCAGACAGTAGCTCAATCTGTCGAAGGCGCCGGCCGCTCGATGCTCGCGGAGCTTCCTGCTCTTACAAAGGGTCAGGCGATCATCTCGGGCGTGGGAACAAATACTCCGGTGATGTGCAGGATCAGGCCGAGAATAACGGCACACGGCGGCGAGACGTTCGATGCTCCGGCGGAATGGCTGCGGTGGCATTCTGCAGAAGAAAATGAGCGGCGCTCACAAGACTCGGCTCCTTATCTCAAGAAAGGTTACGATAAGCCGCCCGAGAAGATCGGCAACGTTCGTATCTAAGGGACGCGAAATCTGACGAGATCTTTTCGGATGTAGAGCCCCAGTTCCACGCCTGGTCTCAATTTATACGACGCAACATACTCGTATGCCGATGAGTAACGCTGCATTGCTTCCGGTTCTTGCCCGTTCTTCTTGAATACGATGGCTTCCGCGTTATCAGCGTCTACCATTCTGCCGTGGAAGCCCGCGTGCTCATAATTTCTTAAGTACCAGACCAGGGGCCAATAATCCGGGGAAACGATCTGGATGCGGGCCTTGTTACCTTTTCCGCTTAGCTCGGCCGCCCGCTCGATCTCATCGACCATATCCAGGAACTCGCGGCTCGTGTGAGCGTACACGTACGGCATTCGGTCATCGTCAAAGCGAACGAAGTTATGATCGTACGTCTGCCAGGTCAAAATAACGCTGGCAAGGACAGCGAGAACTGCTGCGAATATACGGTTTATGACGAACTTTGAACCGGCCAATTCATTTAGCGCATAACCCGCGACGATGCACATCGGAAGCAGAAACGAGAGCATCAGCCATGGGGTCTTGTAGGGAATTATGGAGTAAGCGAGAAATAGCCCGAACGCCCAAAGAGCCGCGAAGAGTGCGAAGCGATGTCGGGCCCGAACCAATGCGATCACCAGCCCGAGAGTCGACAACACTATTAGCGGAGCCTCGATGGCCATCCCCCAGCGAAGATATCCAAACGGCCCGTTCTGCGTGTGGTCCTTGCTTCCCGTCTTTGTCCATATCGCATAAGCTTCGATCGAACGCCCAAGCCCGTCCGAATATGTAAAGAACGACGAGAAAAATAGTATCCAGAGGTAAACGAAAACGATCGCAGATCCGAGAAGGATCAGCACAAGGTCAATTCCGCTGCCCATGCCTTTATGAAATTTCGACCAGCTTGGATCTGTAAATCGCGTCAGCTCATCCGGCTTGACCCATTCGCGATAAACGAATGCAGCAAGAGCTGCGATGGAGCACATCACCAGCGTAACGATCAGGTAGCGGACACCCGCGTCATGCGGAGCATTCTTTACGTATCCGTCATAAAACGCAGTGAGCCCATCTCTCACCGTCTCATGGAAATAAAGTCCCGCAAGCGCCGGCAAAACGATGATCGCGATGAATCGATTCACAGGGCTTTCGACGAGTGGCTTCAGCGACGCGATCTTTTCCCAGAGGAAGACACAGCCGATCGCGATCGCCATCGTTCCAAGTGTGATAAACCCGGTCTCTTTTGTTGCAAAGATCAGTGCAACGCTGGCTGCCGCGAGCAAAAAGTATATCGGTCGGCCGTCACGCCAAGTCATCAGCATTCGCAGCACCAGGGCTACGAGCGCGGCTTCGATAAGGAAAAAGACGACCCTGATGATAGTCAGGCTTGTGGTGCCGTCATTTGCGAGCAACGATGAAAGCTGGAGAGTCGACGGAAAGAAACATACCAAAAGAATGAGAGCGGTCCAGCCGATCGCGAACCAGCCTGCACGTTCCCGCTCAATGAATTGAATTATCGCGATCACGACCGCTAGGGCGAGAAAGACAAAGAATATCTCGTGAATAAAATACCGCGAGATATAAACCATTCCCGGCGAAAGCCCGAGGAAAAGCGCTGCAAAAAGGCTGCCGTTGCGCCCAATATACCGCCTGAGCCAAAACGCGAGGACGACCGTCAGAACACCCCAGATCGCAACGCTCCACCTAAGAGGAATCGTTTCCAACCCGAAAACGTTAGCGAATGCTAAAGAGATGTAATAGAGCGTCGGTCCGTGATAGTTTGCCGGGTCATATTTGTAGACGCCTTCACGAAAAAGTGTCGTTAGAAACCATCCGTTTACGCCTTCGTCATGATGAAATGGCTTGAGGCCGAGCATGACGAACCGCAAACCGGTCGCCACCGCTGTGACCAATGCGCACGCTATAAGCCAGCCCGTGTCGAACCCGTCATCAGGGATCTCTTCGACTACTTCAGTCACCTGCTTCTTCTTCGTCTTACTGCTCATTCACCTTATAGATCCTGTATTTATCGGTTGCGACCAGCACTTTATACTTTTTGAAATAGGCCTCGTTCGGGGTGAACCTGCCGCTTGGGTCCTGAGCAAAAGAGTCGACCTCAGGACCGAACAAAACAAAGTCGATCTCGTGCTGCTTGATCATTGCGTCCGCAGCTGGGCCGCCGGAATAGATCATCTTAGCTGCAGTGTGTCGCTCACCATAATTTATTCCATGTGACAACAGATGTCCCGGGTATCTCATGAATGACGCACGTCCCGACAGAACGACAGCGGTATTATATGTCGGAGCGTTTAGAATTACGGCGTCTCGCGGTGTCCGCAGCCTTATCTCATTGCCTATCTCGACGGCATCTTTTTCGAAGACCGTCCAGTTTATTTGCTTCGTCACAACGCGATAAACGTCGAGAGCCCCTGCCGCGGTAACCAAAACGATCAGCATTAGCGCCGCCGCGAGATCTGCACCATTGATCCGCCAAACGTATGCAATAGCGTACGCGACGAACGGGATCGAACCGACCCACCAATAGATAAGCAACTTTATGTTGTCCCATTCCCATGGGGCAAATTTGAAGAGATTCGATAGTACGAAAAGAAGTGCGAAAGGGATATAAAACAGCAGAAGAGAGGTCGGAAACTGCGGCACTGAGTAGGCCGCTTTCCTCACTGTCGGGTTTTGCTTCCTTTTGCCTTTTGTCTCGGGCGTCTGTTCTGCGTCAGCGGATCGCGTCGAAAATCTCCAGATCAGAAAAAGGCCTGCCGCTGTAATTGGCATGAAAAGTCCGGTGTTCTTTAACCAAAACCAAAGAAGATTGTTTTCGCCCGAATCCCAGCCGAAGTGTCGCGAAACGAATTCCGACGCTTCGCTAACGCTTCCTGAAAGAGACCATGCCAACTCAGGAAGGGCAACGAGAGCGACGGATATACCAAAGACCACATACTGCATCAGCTTAAGACGCTCGGGTCTCAATGCCATCAAACATAAAGTTACGATAAAAAGTACAAATAAACTGTGAAGATGAATGAGCACCAGCGTACCCGCAAGCAATCCGGTCACGATCAAAGCCGGACTAAACGTCACCAGGCTAAACTTCACCTTGCTCGCACTTACGCTCGTGGCACGATCGCGGGAATTGTCCCTAAAAATGGTCCACAAGACGCCGAGGACGATTAACGTTATCGGCATGCCAAGTAGCAGGCTTCGCTGGGTGATGAATAGCGTCGTAAGCGAATTACCCCAGCGGAAATCCGGACCGATCGTGTAGTCCTTTGGAAGTGCGGAAAGAAATTCCCAGAAACCTCTCGCCTGTGCCCCGAAATCACTAAAGAACCAGATGAACCCCAGACCTCCGCTCAGAAACAGCAAAAAGGGGGCGATCCGTGCAGCAAGGCGGTCGTTTACGAGCTTAAACACAAAACGCTGCAGCAGGACGAGCAATGCCGTTGCCCATGCAACGTTCTGAACAAGCATAGCGTCCTTGACGTCGGCACCAAGTTTGACGAAGTACGCTGTTAGCAGGTCAGCGATGAAAGGATATGTGAACTTCGCCCCAGCAAAGTTCGGGTTTAAAGGCGGAAAATTATTAGCCTCAGTAAACGAAAAAATAGCGCCGAGGTGGAACGGCAGGTCGCCGAGATTGTTTGAACCGCCGGTCATTATCGCCCCGTCCTTAACGAACATCGCTCGCTCGAAAAAGAACAAGAACAGCAGAATAAATCCGAGATAATATACAAACGGCAACACCCGTTTTAGCGACTTCCCTTCGAACCGTTGTCGCGCCCGGTTGCGATCGGCAGCAAGCAGCCTACTGGTACGCAGGTTTCGCAGCAGCAAAAGCGGCGAAATCACAAGTACAAACATCGAGACAGCAACGACAACGCTTAAACCTGCGACCGACGCTAGTGCGAATCCGACCGTTCCGAAAAAAGCACAGCCGATAACACAGCCCGCCGCAATACGCCAAGAAAGCGGCTCATCGTCAGCGATCAGATAGGTTAGTGCGAACCCTCCTGCTGTGATCAGGGAAATGAGAAAAATTGAAAGGATCATGTATGCTGGAACGCGAAAGAACTGATGGTAGTAAATTACCCCAACTTGACGAACACGCAAAATACCGGCGAGCACGCAGCGGATCCCGCCGAAGGTTTTATTATTAGCTCATTGGACGGTAGAATAAGGGTTTTTGGATCGGTCCTGATTAACCTATGTTGCAAGCCGGAATCGTCGGGTTACCAAATGTCGGTAAATCCACACTGTTTAACGCCTTAACCGCACAAGAGGCAGCTCTCGCGGCAAATTACCCTTTTGCCACCATCGAACCTAATGTGGGTGTCGTAGCTGTCCCGGATGAACGCCTTGCCGTTCTTGAAAAACTGAACAAAGCTCAGCGGGTCGTCCCCGCAACAGTGGAGTTCGTGGATATCGCCGGACTGGTCCGAGGTGCGTCAAAGGGCGAAGGTCTCGGTAATCAGTTCCTTGCGAATATTCGTGAAACTCATGCCGTGATCCAAGTTGTCAGGTGCTTTGAGGACGAGAATATTGTGCACGTCGAGGGTTCGATCGATCCAATCCGTGACATCGAGACTATTCAAATCGAACTCGCACTTGCTGACCTAGCCTCTGTCGAAAAGCGCAAGGAGAAGGCTGCACGCTCGACAAAGACGGGCGATAAAGACGCGAAACGTGAGCTGGAGATCATCGACAAGATCCTGCCCGTGCTCGAAGAAGGCCGACCGGTTCGCTCGGCACCGCTTTCCGATGACGATCGTGAGATCGTGAAGAAATGGTTTCTTTTAACATCCAAGCCGACGATCTATGCGGCTAACGTCGACGAGGCGAGCCTCGCCGATCCTGTCTCGAATCCGCATGTTCAAAAAGTTATAGAACACGCTGCGACAGAAAACGCCGACGTGGTACCCATCTGTGCGAAGCTTGAAGCCGAGCTAGTTGCACTCGATGGGGCTGAGCGTATGGAATATTTGAAGGATCTTGGGCTCGAATCGAGCGGCGTAGATAAACTTATAAAAGCCGCTTACCATATGCTGGGCCTCATGAGCTTTTTGACCGCAGGCGAAAAGGAAGTTCGTGCATGGACGATTCCGATCGGGACAAAGGCACCGAAGGCGGCCGGCGAGATCCACACGGACATCGAGCGAGGTTTTATCCGGGCTGAGATCATCGGGTACGACGATCTGGTCGCATGCGGAAGCCGTAAAGCGGCCAGCGAGAAAGGCCTTGCCCGTCTCGAAGGCAAAGATTATATAATGCAGGATGGCGACGTGGTCGATTTTAGGTTCAACGTCTAAACTGGCGTTTGCATAAAATAATTTGCGACAGCGTGACCGAGGTCACAGTAGGCTTCCTCCGGTTGCGATAGTTTGTTAAACGGTGACTCGTTTCACAATTAAAATCAGGTTTGTAGCTTTATTTGTGCTGGCGTTTATATGTTTGAACGCGGCAGGCGCCTTGTGTGTAGCATACTGCCGGTCATTCAGTAGCGATTTGGCAGAGATCGAGAGTACCAGCCACTGTACACGAACTGATCAGAGCGGTTCGCTGACGACTGGAGACTCGGTCAAAGATGCGAGCGTCGACTGTTGCCCGATGTTAGTCGTGTTTGCGGCACCGATCGGCAAACAGCCTGTCACCGGTAAAACTATCGCTGTTCCGGCATCATCGTTAGCGCAAATCTACGTAGAAATTCTTACGGACCTCAGAGAAAGAGATGCGTCGTTCGAAAATTATCGCGGGCCGCCGTTGGACCGCAGAACTGAGCGCATAAAGCACCGAGTTATTCTGATCTAGCTAAATACCCGAAGACGCAGGCCAATATCATATCAGGCAGCTAGATGCTGCACATCATGGGTTTATAGACTTAGGAGCAATGATCATGAAAACCAAATTTATCGCATTATTAGCCATTGTAGCGGTCTTCGGACTTGCAGTCGCCGCGTACGCGTTCAGCACTTCATCAGTTACCGTCACCGCCAAGGATGATAAAGCGTCATGCTGCAAGAAAGACGGAGCTTGTCCGATGAAGGACAAGATGAAACATGGTGAGGGGCATGATAAAGCGGAGCACCACGCAAACGGCGAGAAACACTCGTGCTGCGGCGACAGCTGCCCGATGAAGGCGAAAGATGCTGCGGGGAACACTGCCGCTCATAATTGCGAGTGCTGCGGCGATAGTTGCCCGATGAAGAAAAAGGAAGATGCAGCCGCCTCAGCCGTTTCCACAGGGTCGGCAGAGAAGAACTGCTGCGATGACTGCGAATGCTGCAAGGGTAAAAAGGACACGGCAGTATAACGATCGCTTAGACCAATTACTTCAAGGAACGTCTTATTCGAAGGCGTTCCTTTTTTTACTCAATATCGTTCAAGCTTGCAAAATGGGGAAGTGTGGTGGAAAATTGAGGTCTCGCTTTATGGCGCCTTCGTCTATCGGTTAGGACGCAAGATTCTCATTCTTGAAAGAGGGGTTCGATTCCCCTAGGCGCTACCAAAATCCCAAAAAAGAAATGGTGCCCTCGGTAGGATTCGAACCTACAGCCAACAGATTATGAGTCTGCTGCTCTAACCGTTGAGCTACAAGGGCGTGAATTAATTATCTTAAGATAAACGAAAAGAACTCGCAAACTCCTCGGCTCTCAGCCAAAGGTCGGCGGCGGCGGCGGGGCAGCTCCTGTTCTTACCGGGATATCGATTACCTTAGAGACGTGCTTTGACACCATCGCCATTGCGACCACGCTAAGGATCAGGGAGACGACATTGATCATCCACAATATCCCGCTAGACTCTTCAAAATAACGCACCGGATCATTCTCAGTCACCATATAAAAGATCAGCAGCGCGACCGTCAGAATCAGCGGCAATACGAACTGAAAAAAGATGCCGAGGCCGGCCGTGAGGATGGCCCAACCGCCGCCGCTCCGCTCGGTGCTCTGGGCAGTTTTGAACACTTGGACTGAGAAGATACCAATTGCGATCAGCCCGAGCACGGTCATTAAGATTGAGATCATACCGTCACCTCACCTACTTAAGCGTTCAATTCGCATGTTTCCTTATCATAAAGAGAGCCGAGGCCGGATTGCTTCCCGTAAAATCAATAATCTGTTATATTTCCCTAACTCTCTTCGAATCTCAAATTTAACGAGGTAAAATTCTACATGAGCGCAGCAACTGAATCGTCGCGGGGCGGATTCTTTGGCCATCCAAAGGGCCTTTCAACTCTCTTCTTCACAGAAATGTGGGAGAGATTTTCTTTTTACGGCCTAAGGCCGCTGCTGGTGCTCTTCATGGCCGCTGCAGTTATGCAGGGTGGATGGGGCTGGGACCGAGGTGAAGCGTCCGCGATCGTCGGTATTTACGCGTCCTTTGTCTATCTCGCATCGTTGCCGGGCGGCTGGATCGCCGATAAGCTCCTCGGGCTGCGAAAGGCAGTGCTTTACGGCGGAGCCCTGATCTCCCTCGGACATATTACGATCGGCGCTTCCTCGTTCATTAACAGCAAGGTCCCTTTCTTCCTTGGCCTCGTCTTTATCGTGCTCGGAACAGGGCTTCTCAAGCCAAATATCTCCGCAATGGTTGGAGATCTCTATCCGGAAGGCGGAGCTAGAAAAGACGCTGGTTTCTCGATCTTTTATATGGGCATCAACCTTGGAGCCCTGATCGGACAGCTGATAACAGGATTTCTTGGCGAAAAGATCGGCTGGCACTGGGGATTCACAGCCGCAGGCGTGGCAATGATTCTCGGCCTTATCCAATTTTGGCTGCAGTCCCCTAAAACCCTTGGCGATATCGGGGCCGAACCTACCCGGCATCCCGATCCCGCAGTCCAAGCGAAACAGGAATCACAGGTGAAGATCTACACCGTGATCGGCTTGGTCATCTTAGCGATCGTCTTTGTGGCGGTCGCCACGGGAGCGATCCCGTTCAACGCAGAAGTCTTCGGCACCTATTATGCCTATGTTTTGGGAGGGATCGGTTTCCTTTACTTTGCCTACTTGTTCGTTCTCGGCGGACTGAATACTGACGAAAAGAAGCGGGTTGCGGTGATCGCGGTTCTCTTCGTCTTTGCAGCTATCTTTTGGTCCGCGTTCGAACAGACACCAACCGCCCTGAATCTTTTTGCCCAGGATTTCACGGATCGTATGATCGGCGGATGGGAAATGCCCGCAACGTGGTTCCAATCGGTCAACTCTTTTTGGATCATTTTGCTGGCTCCTGTGATCGCGGCAATCTGGACCGGCCTTGGGAACCGCAACATTAACCTTTCCAGTCCTGTAAAGTTCGCGATCGGCTTGGGATTCTCGACGCTCGCATTTGTCGTGATGATATTCGCCTCGTACATCGTCGTTGGCGACGGCACTTCGGCGATGCTGGTCTCACCGCTCTGGCTGATAACGTTCTATCTGTTCCTAACGCTGGGAGAGCTTTTCGTCAGCCCCGTCGGTCTTTCCTCGATGACCACGCTTTCGCCTAGGCGGTACGTAGGCCAAATGATGGGAATCTGGTTCCTTGCATCGTCGCTTGGCAACTTGATCGGTGGCTTGGTCGGAGGCGAGGTCGACCCCGAGAATCTTAGTGCTATGCCCCGCCTGTTCACGACCACCTCCCTCTTTTTGGGCGGATCAGCATTGGTGCTAATCATTCTCTCGGTACCGATAGCTCGCATGATGCGAAGTGCTAAGGAAGATGAGATCGACGATCCGATAAACGAGGTGCCGGATCCGGTTAAGAAAGACTAATTCGTTCGACGTCCTAAGGCAGGCGGCCGAGGCATCAAAGGCTCGGCCGTTTTATCATTTCGGATCGACGCAAGATTATCGCTCTCGCATTTTATACGCCTGCATCGCTTCTGCGGCTCCGGCGTGCATTATCTCCGGCTTGTGATACTTCCAGTATTTTTCGAACTCGTCGTCGGCAAGATCAGACTTTTCGTCGCGGGTCCGTTCCTTTAGGTAATTTTCCGCCCACGCACGAATATCTTCGTTTGTATTCAACGCTGTGCGGGCTCCGTGCATCAAATTATCTCGTTCCATCGATTTGGTCTCCGTGTGGTAGATTAAAAAAAGTGTTCAACACCCTGTCGGTAGATGCCTGAAAAACGAATTTTCTTTGGGGAGTCTTACGTGAAAAATCGCCTTCTTGCCCTTTCCTTCTTATTCTCCATCATAACATCAACAGCTTTCGCTCAGGCACCGACACGGCGCTTGGCTGCTGCCGCGGCTCCGCCTGCGGTCGCACAAACGGAATTTAAGGTTCCATTCGTCAACAAGAAGCTGGCGAATGGGCTCGAGGTTATCGTGCTACCCGATTCGAGCGTGCCGCTGGTCACGGTCGAGCTCGCAGTTCGCAACGGCTCTTTCACCGAACCACCCGAGCTTAACGGGCTATCACACTTGTATGAGCACATGTTCTTCAAGACAAATGATGCTGTTCTGCTCTTCCAGTGCGAGAACGCATTGCGGTCCGGTCAGCTCAACGAGATGGGTCGCCGCATGTGTTCCAGACCGCTTTCTCTGAAGTCGAGTATTGGCGATCCCGGGTATTTGCAGGAGCTCGACAAGGCCGGATACGTTCGGAACGGGACGACACAAGAGGAGTATGTTAACTATTACTTCAGTACTACCAGCGACCATCTGCCGACGATAATGCGCTACATGCGTGACGCGACATTGTTCCCGACTTTTGAAGAATCGGAGTTCAAACAGGAGATACAGGTCGTCCTGGGTGAATTGGATCGGCAACTTTCAGAGCCGTTTTATTATCTCGACCGAACGTTGATGGACAATCTTTTCTATCAGTACCCTTCGCGGAAGAGTCCCGGCGGAACCCGTAACACAGTTGCTACCGCGACTACTGAGAAGATGAAGCTGATTCAGTCCCGTTACTATGTGCCTAATAACTCGGCTCTGATCGTAACCGGTGACGTTCAACCGGAGAACGTTTTCAAGCTAGCAGAGCAGCTTTTCGGTATCTGGCAGAAGGGTGAAGATCCGTTTGTAAAGTTTCCCATTGTCGAACATCCGCCCCTAAAAGAGAGTAAGGGGATATTCGTTGATCAAGAGGTCGAGAACGTGATCGTCCAGGTTGGCTGGCACGGACCGTCAATTGGAAAAGATGACGCCGGAACTTATGCCGCGGATGTTTTTTCGTACATCGTCGAGCAGCCCGACTCAAAGCTTCAGCGGGCGATGATCGACAGTGGCCTAGCTGTCGGTGCCAGCGTTCATTACTATACCCAGCGAAATACGGGACCGATCAGGATAACCTTGGTCACTTCACCGGATCGCGCAAAAGCGGCGCTCGCGGAACTGTATAAGCAGATCGCCCAATTTGCTTCGCCGGGATATTACTCGGATGAAGAGCTTGCTAACGCAAAGAATCTGCTCGAGGCCGAAGACCTGTATAGGCGCGACAAGCTGAGCGATTACACCCATGCACTTGGATTCTGGTGGTCGTCGACGGGAGTCGACTACTACCGCGATTACCATAAAAACCTGCGTGCCGTTTCGCGGCAGGATATCTCGAAATACCTAAATAGTTACATTATCGGTAAACCGCACGTGTCGGTGGCGATGATGTCTCCTGCTGCTCGATCCGCTGCGGGCTTAACCGAATCCGATCTTCTTGGCAAGAATTAGAAGTTATGAACCGAATCATTTTAGCAGCGGTCATCGTTTGCATTGGTTTCACCGTCGCGTTTGGGCAATCGACTCCGTCAGGTGCCAGCCCGATCACTGAATTTGACGTGAATGGCTTAAAGGTGATCGTCAAGAGCCGGCCGTCATCGCCGACGGTCTCGGCCGGGCTATTCGTTCGCGGCGGAGTTCGTCACCAAACAGCTGCAAAGGCCGGACTTGAATACCTCGCTCTGTCGGCCGCGACCGAAGGTAGTACCAAGTTTCCACGACAAGTTGCCCGAAAGGAACTGTCGCGGACGGGAAGTACGATCAGTGCCGGAGCAGGACTTGATTTTAGCGTCATATCCCTATCTTCAACACGTCAGCATTTCGATAATACGTGGGCGATCTTTACCGACCTGGTAATCAATCCTTCTTTTACGCAGGCTGATTTTGACCTCGTTCGCGATCGAACGATCACCGGTCTGAGGAATCGAGGGATGAGTCCTGACGACGCTCTCGGGATGCTTGAAGATCGCATACTATTTGCGGGACATCCGTATTCGGTCGAGCCTTCGGGCACGATCGAGTCAGTACAAAAGATCACTCTAGCCGAGGCAAAAGCGTATCACCGAACGCTTCTGGCTACGTCGCGGCTTCTTCTCGTGATCGTCGGAAACATTGACGCTGCGGAGTTTCGAAAGCAGGTCACGGCGTCCTTCGGCAAGCTCCCTAGAGGAGATCATAAGGTCGCAGAGCTGCCGAAGCTGGCCTTTGAGAGCCCGTCCGTCGATATCGCTCAGCGTCCGCTGCAGACGAACTACGTGAAAGGTGTCTTTGCCGCACCGAACATCGGCGATCCGGATTATTACGCCATGCGGGTTGCGATGACCATCCTGCAAAGCCGCGTCTACCAGGAAGTCAGAACGCGGCGGAATCTCTCGTACGCCCCGAACGCGGAGATGGGCAACGATGCAGCCAATACGGCTAATATCTACGTTACAACGACAGATGCAAATCAGGCCGTGTCCGTTATGCTCGATGAGGTCAACAAATTGAAGCGTGATCTTATGCAGGCAGATCAGTTGGACGGGATCGCCGGCTATTTTCTTACGACCTATTATCTGCAGCAGGAGACGAACGCAGCGCAGGTTGCTGAGCTTGCCCGGTACGAACTCAACGGCGGCGGTTGGCGGCGATCGCTTGAGTTTCTTGACGGAATTCAAAAGGTAACCCCGGCGGATATACGAGCTGCTGCTAATAAGTATATGAAGAACATTAGGTTCTTTGTGCTCGGCGATCCGAGTTCGATCAAACGCGAGATCTTTCTTAAGGTTTGACTGACTCGACATTAAAGGCGAGGGCTGCCGTTATTAATGGCAGCCCTTTTAGCTTTACCGGCCATCTTTCTTGTTTGAAGATGGCGGCGGCGATGGTTTTGTCGGCTCGCTTTTTGCGGGCGGCGGTTCACTCTTAGTCTGCCGCGGTTCGCTTCGCCGAGGCGGATCCGCACGCGGCGGTTCGTACCTGGGCGGATCCTTTCTTACCGGCGGCGGAACGTACTTCGGTTGTTCCTGGCGCGGCGGTTCGTATCGCGGCGGATCCGGTCTCTTGACCGGCTCGTTTTTCGGCGGCTCATACCGTGGCGCAGGGACGAGCGGCGGGCCTTCGTCACGCTTCACAGGCGGAGTTGCCCTGATCGGCGGCCGTTCCACGGCACCGGTCTTCCGCTCCGGTACGATTCCGGGATTAATACCCGGTGACGTTCTGTTGTCCGGAGTTGTGACGGGAACGGGCTTCACCGGTTCACGGTCGCCATAGATCTTCGTTCGCCGCAGCACCGTGTCGAGCGGCTCATTGGCTTTCCTAGTCGCCGCACCTACCGGCGCGGTCGGCTGCGGCTGTGGTAGCCTCGCGCGATCCGCCCTCACATCTATCGGCTGCTTACGTATCTCTTCGTAGGTCGGTAGAATTGGCGGGAAAGTGGTTTCATCCGGAGTCTTCGACAGGATAGCTTTCGCCGTGTCCGCCGAGGGAACCATCACCCCACCGCGGCGCTTACCGAATTCCTCAGCAGGAAGTGAGACGACTCCTTTCACCGGTACCGACCCGCTCGGCACCTGCCATCCGCGACGGCGTTCCTCTCCGTAAATAGGCGGCTGCGGAGTCGGCGAAGCTGACGGTGTCGGCGAAGTTGTCGGCGTCGGGGTCGAGACGGGGCCCGGATCCCTTGGCCCACGGGGACGCCTATTGTATCTGTTGTAATTGTAATAACCGTAATGATACGGCAGCGGATACCAGCAGATGTTGCGGTTGTAAACTCCGATCACGACAAGTGCCGGGCGCCACCAGCTTCGACGGTTGCGGATCTGCCCATAAGGGCTCCAGTACCAGTATCCGTTGTCCCAAACCCAACGGCCGTAGTGGTAAGTAGCCCAACCCCATGGCTCATCATTTACCCATGTCCATCCATAAGGCGGGACCCATCGCCAATGACCATAGCGATACGGCGACCAGTCTGAGTAAGTACTGATCGAGGACGAGTACGGACGCCATACATATCCATATGAGCGGGTAAATACCCATTCGCCATACTGGTCGAGTTCCTCGGCACCGTAAATATCGCGGTCGTAATATCGATCGTAATGGGCAGTTCGCAGCCGAGCGGCGATCACCGAATCTCGTTCGACCGACCATTCTGCGAATTCGTTCCGGAACTGAGACGCGTCTGCAAGTTCCCATTCGCCCGATCGGTAGCCGCCGATAAAAAGCTGGGCACTCCGGCCCGATCGAAGCGTGAATCCGGATGATTCCGAATACACCCTCGCTTCGCCATCCTCAGTCACAGTTATTCGAACTTCGTTGCTCGCCGTACCGGCATCCACCAGATAATGGCCCGACCGTTGGATAGCGACCGTGGTTTTTGGCGCATCGATCTCAAAGAATTCGCGCTCGGGATCGAATTTCATCAGCCGGATCGCAGCCGATCCCTGGCCAACACTAACCGCGATACCTCCGTCGTGGATCGCCGTTAGCGTGACCTGTGAATTTTCGTCGACCCGCAGGTAACGATCGCTGTCGAATTGAAGCTCAATACGTGCATCGGGCCCGGTAGCTAGCGTGTCTCCTTGAACCATGGGAAGGTTGAGCACAGCGACCTCCCATTCATCAGTATCGGAGCGCCGAACCTGAGCCTCTCCTTTTATAACGCTGATCCGTGCTACGCGATCCGTTATCTCAGGATCATCATCCTGGAATTCGAAACCAAACGAGAAAGTTGCTAACGCAAGCACGACGGCAAGCACCGTGGGCACTGAACGCATTACCGTGGAATACATAACCGATTCCCTCCTAAATTTTCCTCAACGGGAAGAGCATACCGGCCGGAGCGGGTGAATAGATTCGCGGCCTTTCCGACGAATCACGCAAAAAGCATACCTCAGTCTCAAGAACGCTGAATGTAAAGAAATGTTGCGTTTTGTAAAGCTCGGCATTTTCCGTGCAACCCATTTCGTATTTCAGCACCACCGTTCATGACTAAATCGTGCACAGCCGTCCTCACAAGCTATAATGATTCTTACTCCCGACATCCTGAGAATAGGTGACCATATGAAAACATTTCTGGCTTTAGCATTTTTATTTATTGCAGCCGTACCCGGTTTTGCACAGCGTTCGACTGCGCCGAAAGCTGATCCTGCTAAAGACGTGCGGGCCGCCTTCGATCGCCTGATCGAAGGTATCCGCGAGGCGAACGTCGAAAAGGTCATGGGCGTTTACGAAAATAACGACCGCACTCTTTTCTTCAATAATAACGGCTCCGTCACGCTCGGCTGGCAGACGATGAAGGAGAACCGCGAATCCAGCTACGCGAAGACCGAGAACGTTTCTATCGAGACGACCGGCGTCCGTGTTGAAATTCTCGGGCCTGCTGCCGCGTATGTTTCCTGCAAATGGAAACAGTCGCAAGAATACGAAGGGAAGCTCGAAAATGCCTCAGGGCGGATGACGCTCATCTTCAAAAAGATCGGCCGCGATTGGAAGGTCGTTCATCTTCACACTTCGCCCGACAACCCGCCTGCGACCCGTCCTGTGCTAGATTCAGAACGCATCCCAGGCTAAATGAAAAAGGCGGGCTTATGCAGCTCGCCTTTTCCTTCTACGATGGTTAACCGTGGGTCAGACGGTCACGCCGTGATAGTTCGCTCCGAGCTTAGCGTCCTGACCTTCAGCCAGGTTATTGATCAACTCGAAGTGGAAATAGTCGAACTTCGCAGCAACAGCCGGCTGCACTCGTTTATCGTACATCTCGCGTGAACGATCGATCGCCTCGCGCAGCCTGTCATAAAGATCACCGGCCTCGCGTCCTTCGCTCACTTTCTGCTCGTTATAGAGCTTGATCTCGGATACGAGCAGCCGTGCGAATCGGCGAGCGTCGTTGTGCAGACGCCTTTCTTCCTCGGGCACCTCGATCGGCAGGTCCATATTTCGGTCGCCAAAACGCGTTCTCGGCTGGCTGCTTCCAAGCTCTACGACCGGAGTTGACACGGCTTCGGGCTGATACCCGCTAACCGCGACCTCGGGCTCCGGCGTTGCGAACGCGACCGGCTCGGGCTGCTCGACCGTCTCGTGCGAACCGTTCGTTTCAAAGGCAAACTCTGTGGGCTCTTCGACCGTCTCAGTGACGTCCTCTTCTGAATCAAAATAGGTGACTTCTTCCGTCTCTACAGTGACTTCCTCCGCCGCGACGGCATATGATTCATCCACTGCAGCGATCTCACCATAGCCGGTTTCTTCAGAAGCAGGCTCGCCGGCTTCGTCGGCCGAGTAATTCATCTCGAACCCGGGAACTTCGGCTGTTTCCGTTACGGCATCGTCGTAAACAACATCTTCGACCTCGACAGTCTGAGTCTGATCGGAGAACGCGAAACCGGACTCCGCGGATCCGAACTCGGGCTGCTCGACCTCATCCGCTATTTCCGCGGGCTGAGAGTCATATGAGACCCCAGGCGAATCTACCATCTCAAAACTGTATTCCTTGGTCGCGTCTTCCTCGCTGACGGCTTCCGTCTCCGCGTGGTGCGATTCTTCGTAAACGTTTGACTGTTCGACAGCGGCAGCTCCTTCTTCAACTTCGCCTGTTTCTACCTTCACCTCACTAGCCGTGGGCTGAGCGGTGTGTTCAGACACTTGCGGTGCAGGCGTTGACTGTGACGCTGCTAGCAATTCCACAGAAAGTCCGGCGACTCGGACCAGCATTTCCAGGGCTTCAACGTTCAGTTGAGTGCCGTCGATGCCGTAATCAACGTACATCACGGCGACGCCGCGACCGCGGGCAACCAGCGGGATCGCGTACATGCGGTCCGCACGGCCAAGCTCAAGCGACTCTACGAATTCACGATCGGGGCCTTGCTCGTCATATGAGGCCTGGGCTGTTCTCAGGCTGCTAACCGCCATCGAGAGCACTGAGTTTTCGCTCAGTTCAAATCGGTGCGACGTTCCGGTTTCACTCGCCGGACCGCCTTGTCCAAATCGCTTCCACGCTACAAAAGCCGAGTTCTTGACGATGAAAAACACTCCGCGCGGAGCGAATTGTGCGGCGTGTTCGACCAGGGCCGTCAATATCGTCGACTGCGAGGTCTTTGACGAAATATCATCGACCGCATCTCGCAGCTTGTCGTAATTGTTCGCAGTCGGGGCGGCGTCGGAGAGCTTTTCAGCCTCGCTGAAGGCCATCGCCGCAAGCTCGGCACCTGAATCCTTAGACAGGCGAAGATGCTCGACGATCGACTGTGAGAATGCCGCGTCAAGCTGCGGAGAATTTTCAAATCGCTGCGAGAAAAGACGGATAGCCTCATCCACCTGCGACCGATGTTTTTCGAGCTCGGTCTCAAAGTTTTGCTGAAGCTCAGCCGCGTTCTGCCGCATCTCGGCAAAAAGATCTTTTAAATAATTCTCGAAATCAGTCTTCAGGCTAAGTTCGAGTTCTTCACTGTTCACGATTATTCTCCTCCAAAAAACTTCAGAAAATGACGGCAAGCGGAGACTTGCTGTTGAAGGCGGGTATTGGTTGTGAGGGCGGATTTGCCGGTGATTTGATGGCCCAGGATTCGGGCATCAAAGGAATTATTGCGGAAATCACGCTCTTGTGTCAAGAAATTCTTACACTTAGCGGAAAAAGCAGGCTCCTCACGCTCCCGCGATCGCATCAACCATACCTTCTATTTTTCAAATATCAATCGCCGGATCAGTCCAAAACGCGATGTTTGTTCAATTTGCGCGTGCGCAAGTGGAACAAAAATAGGCTTTTCGCACCTTTTCCTGAAAAACCGCGATGTTTGTCCCAGTGCGAGTGCGTGCGTCTGGGACACCGTGGGACAAAAATAGGCTTTTTTGCCCATTTTTGTTCCGCTGCGTGCGCGTGCGAGCAGAACGGTGCGGAACAAACATCGGCGTTTTTGGCGATTTTTCGGCAAAGCGTGCCGAAGACCGTTTTCAAACTGCAGTCGAAGAATGCGTCTGTGATCGCATCGTGTGCCGAACGGGCGAAAATGCCGTTCGAGTGGTGACGCATTTGGTGACCACACTTGGTGACGGATCTTGGGGCCGCGTGTTTGGTGCCGCGATTCGAGTTATCAAAGAGCTGGTGGTGGTATGGTCCCGATAGATTATGGTTCTTTGACGTGCCGATTCCGATGGTAGATTGCGCGATATGCGCGATTTGCATGATATGAAGGGTCGAAGCCGTTTCACGCAAAGACGCGAAGTTCGCAAAGAAGGGGCCCGCGCGTGCGAAAGGGCTTTGTCGCAACGGTAGAGTCGAGAGAGTCTGCGGCTGAAGCCGGTTCTGGTAAGGACGTTAAAACGCCCTTAGGAATTCGGTCGGGCTTTACCACGCCCTAAAGGACGTGGCTGATCGCCGACTGCGTCGGGAAGACGGCTTCCGCCGCCTGGGGAAATGGGGAGCCGAATCGTCGAAAGAAATCGCAGGTGTCGCTCCTACGGAGCTAAGACGCGGAAGGGAAGAACATGTGGCGCAAGGTTGGGGACGGTGTCAGTAGACTTTCTCACGTTCGCGCCTTTGCCTGACGTGATCTGATGTTGGGAATAAGAAAATTATGACCAGACATCGACGGAGGTTACCTTTGGAACTTGGTCTCTCAGCGTGGGACTCGAGACTCGCACGACTTTTTGCAGGCATTTTGACCGTGGATCTAGACAGTTCAAATTGACCGAACGAGTAATTCTATTCAGTCAGAAAGAATTGCTTGACACGATCAGGTGTGCGCCTCTATTATTGATTTTGCAACAGTGTTTAGCATTGTTGTTTTTCACCCTCGCTATCGAACACAATTCGAACTAATCCCGCTGCTTCGATCGCAGATCACGGAAACTCACTTTAGAAACCGATGTCTTCAAAATTAGGGGAAATTCTTGTCCGCGAAAATCTTGTTACCCCACAACAATTACGCGAGGCATTAGATTATCAGCGAACCAGCGGAGGCCGGCTTGGGTCAAACCTCGTCAAGCTCGGCATGATCTCGGACGACGTGATCACCGCTGTTTTGTCACGCCAATACGGGGTTCCATCCATCAATTTAGACCTCTTTCAGATCGAGCCGGAAGTAATCAAACTGATCTCTCAGGAAGTCGCCTTAAAATATACGATCCTGCCTATTTCTCGCGTGGGTGCAACGCTCACACTGGCGATGGCTGATCCGACGAACGTTTTCGCCATGGACGATATCAAGTTCATGACGGGCCTGAACGTTGAGCCGGTGATAGCCTCTGAGGCATCTATTCAGATGTCGATCGGTAAGTATTACAGCGGTTCGAGTGCGATCGATATTTTCGACGAATCATTCGCCTTTGAGGCTGAAAAAGGAGCTTCGAAGAACGGAAAGAACGGGAAGAACGGTGCAAAGCCGGCCCGAAATGGAAAGGGCGACGTCAAACTTTCGGCGGCCGACCTTGATGTTTCGCTCGAAAAATTCGACTTCCAGGTGCACGACGCCGAAGAGGTCGAGGTACTGCAGGATAACGAGGAGATCGATCTTGCATCGTTAGCACGCGCATCGGAGGACGCACCTGTCGTCCGGCTGGTGAATGTGCTGATGGTCGATTCGCTCAGACGCGGCGCGTCTGACATTCACGTTGAGCCCTACGAAAAAGACTTTCGCATCAGGTTTCGTATCGACGGTGTGCTTTATGACGTAATGCATCCGCCGATGAAGCTTCGCGACCCGCTTATCTCACGTTTGAAGATCATGTCGAAGCTCGACATCTCTGAAAAACGCCTGCCTCAGGACGGTCGAATCAAGATAAAAGTGAAGATCGATGATCGCTCCCGCGAGCTCGATTTCCGCGTTTCGACCCTGCCGACCCTGTTCGGCGAAAAGGTCGTGCTGCGTCTGCTTGATAAAGAAAAGCTGATGCTCGACATGACAAAACTCGGCTTTGAACCCGAAAGTCTTGAAAAGTTTCAGCGAAATATTGCCAACCCGTACGGGATGGTGCTCGTTACCGGACCGACCGGTTCCGGTAAAACGAACACGCTGTATTCTGCACTGCAGACGCTGAACACTTCTGAGACCAACATCATGACCGCGGAAGATCCCGTCGAGTTTAACCTCGAGGGAATTAACCAGGTCCAGATGAAGGAACAGATCGGATTGAACTTTGCGGCATCGCTGCGTTCATTCCTGCGTCAGGATCCCAACATCATCCTCGTCGGTGAGATCCGTGACTTTGAAACTGCCGAGATCGCGATCAAGGCCGCGTTAACGGGCCACCTGGTGCTGTCGACGCTGCATACTAACGACGCGCCGTCGACGATATCGCGTCTGGTCAATATGGGCATCGAGCCCTTTCTGGTCGCGACCAGCGTGAACTTGATCCAGGCACAGCGACTGATCCGCCGCATCTGCAAAGACTGCAAGGAAGAGGTGCACGTGCCGATCGAAGGGCTCGTCGAGGTCGGCTTTTCGGAAGAAGAAGCAAAGGAACTCAAGCTCTACAAAGGCCGCGGTTGCGACACATGTCTCAACACCGGCTACAAGGGCCGGGTCGGCTTGTATGAGGTGATGGAAGTAACCGATGAACTCCGTGAGTTGATCATCATCGGTGCCAGTGCGATCGAGCTTCGGAAAAAGGCGATCGAACTGGGAATGATCACGCTTCGCGGCTCAGGCTTGTGCAAGATCAGAGAAGGAATCACCACCATCGAAGAAGTAGTCAAGGAAACGGTGATCTAAATCGTAGGAGGAATTTATGGTACGGGCAATAGCACTATCAATAGCATTACTGATCGGCGTTGGAACACTTATTCCGCTGGCAACGGAATATGCCGAGGCAGGAGCTAAAAAGACGCGCAAGTACAAAAAGAAACGAGAGTGGAAGGGCGTCAAGAAATACTCGAAACGCTGGTGGCAGCTGTACCGCGCTCAGGAAAGGCGGAAGAAAGCTCTCGCTGCTCGCCGACGTGCATTGCGGCTTCGTCAATTGAGGAACGCCAAGGCACGTGAAGTTGAGAACACGGAGAAGTCGGTAGCGGCGAAAACTGCAAAGCCTGCAGCGAAACCGTCGGTCGTAATGCCGTCCGGCCAGTCCGCACCAAAGTCGTGGCAGACAGCTGAGGCAAACGGATCGGAAGTGAGATTCAACGTTGCCAACAACGGTTCGGCAGCTATCTCGGTGATCGGTCCCGCGAACGGCGAATCCGTCAGCGAAGGCCGGAACCGCAGTGTCGGCGGAGTCGCAACGACCTCGCTTCGCCGCGACGTGATCAATCGAATGATCAACGAGAACGGCTGGGTCGTCAACGATTATCAGAAAGAGATCGGCGGCAAATCCGTGTACGTTGTGGTTGCACAGTCGCAGGGACGCGGCGGTGCGATCGAATCGAGACTGTTTTACTTCACGGCCTCAAACGGACGTATCTACAGCGTAGCTACGAAATCCTCTGCCGACGCGGCAGACCGTCTTGCCGAAGAGACCGAGAACGTTATCCGCTCGCTGCAGGGGCAGCCGCGTTCGGTCCAGCAGGCAGTAAAAGAATAGTCCCAAACCCTATCCGAGGGCCGGAGCTCTTCGGCCCTCGCCCAAACCTACAATATGAGTTTTGAACAGCAAGAAAGCGTCGCATCGCAGATCACCCTTCCCGAGCTTCTAAAGAAGATGACGGACGCGGGCGGTTCCGACCTTCACCTAACGACAAATTCCCCTCCGCAGATCCGTGTGCACGGCCATCTGTCGGCCCTGCCCGGCGTTCCGCCTATGACGCCCGCCGACACGAAACGGCTTGCCTACTCAGTATTGACGGACGCCCAGAAGCATCGATTTGAAGAGAACCTCGAGCTGGACTTTTCGTTCGGCCTCAAGGGGATGTCACGTTTTCGTGCGAACCTTTTTAACCAGAAAGGTGCGGTCGGTGCGGTCTTCCGTGCGATCCCCTACGAGATCAAATCATTTGAAGCTCTGGGCCTGCCGCCGGTCGTTTCAGATCTGTGCAAGAAGCCTCGCGGGCTGGTGTTGGTTACGGGGCCGACCGGTTCCGGTAAATCGACCACGCTCGCATCGATGGTGGACAAGATCAATATCGATCGCCACGACCACATCCTGACGATCGAAGACCCGATCGAGTTTCTGCACAATCATAAGAACTGCGTGGTAAACCAGCGCGAGGTCGCTGCCGATACGCATTCGTTCGCCTCAGCGCTTCGCACTGCATTGCGTCAGGACCCGGACGTTGTGCTCGTCGGCGAAATGCGAGACTTGGAAACGATCGAGATGGCGCTGCGTATCGCTGAGACGGGCCACTTGACCTTTGCGACACTGCACACTAACTCAGCGTATTCGACCATCAACCGTATCATCGACGTTTTCCCGTCAGCCCAGCAGGCGCAGGTGCGGACACAACTTTCGCTCGTGCTCGAAGGGATCATGTGCCAATCGCTGCTGCCAAAGGCAACAGGCGACGGGCGCGTGATGGCACTCGAGATCCTCGTGCCGAATGCCGCTATCCGCAACCTCATCCGCGAAGACAAGATCCATCAGATCTACTCGATGATGCAGACCGGCCAGGACAAGTTTGGTATGCAGACGTTCAATCAGGCGCTTGCATCGCTCGTCCACAAGCGCAGCATCACCGCTGAGGTAGCGATGCAGAGGACCTCGAATGCTGATGAGCTGCGTGAGCTGATCGAACGCGGTTCGGGATTGAACACTTCGTACACCGGGACCGGCAAGGTACCTGCACCGGTTTCCGGCGGAAGCCCTTACGCCCAAGGCCGCGGCATCGGACAACGGCCACGCTAAGTAATTTTTCGGTACGCCGAAACCTGTAAGACTAAGGAGCAAAGAACGCAATGCCAACATTCGTATTCAAAGGACGTAATCGCCTTAATGAGATGGTCGACGGCGAACGCGATGCGAAGAGCCAGGATGAACTCCGGGCCCTGCTGCGACGCGAGCAGATCATCATGACCCAGGCGACCGAGAAAAGCCGGGTGGTCTCGATACCGAAACTCGGCCGTCGCCAGAAGGTGAAGGCCAAGGAACTGGCCGTTTTCACCAGGCAGTTTTCAGTGATGATCGATGCCGGACTGCCGCTCGTGCAGTGTATCGATATCCTCGCCGAACAACAGCAGAACGTCTTTTTCAAGGATGTGCTCCGTCAGGTTCGTCAGAACGTTGAGGAAGGCGCGACGCTTTACCAGGCATTGGAAAAACATCCGAAAGTGTTTGATTCGCTTTACACCCATATGGTCGAGGCCGGTGAAACGGGCGGTGTTCTGGATCTGATCCTACAGCGGCTCGCGACCCTGATTGAAAAGGTCGTAAAGCTCAAGCGAAGCATCATCTCAGCGTCGATCTATCCGACGGCGGTCGTCGCCGTTGCGATCGGTGCGATCGCGATCATCATGGTTGTCGTGATCCCGCAGTTCGAACAGATCTTTATCGGACTGCTCGGCCCTGGCGAATTGCTGCCGCTGCCGACTCGCATCGTGATGGGAATCAGTAGTTTCCTTGCCGGCTGGGGCGGACTCACGATGTTGGTAACTCTGATCGGTGCGGCCGTCGGTACCAAATATTATTACAAGACGGAAAAGGGCAAGTGGCAGATCGATTCGCTGCTGCTGAAGCTTCCGATCTTTGGCGATATCCTCCGCAAGGTCGCGGTTGCTCGTTTCTCACGGATCCTCTCGACGCTGCTTTCATCAGGTGTTCCGATCCTGCAGTCGCTTGATATTACCGCAAAGACGGCCGGCAACGTGGTCATTGAGGATGCGATCCTCAAGGTCCGTGCCGGTGTGGAACGCGGTGAGAACTTCGTCGATCCGCTGAAGCAGACAAAGGTCTTCCCGCACATGGTCGGGCAGATGATAGGCGTCGGTGAACAGACCGGTGCACTCGATGCGATGCTTGGCAAGATCGCTGACTTTTACGAGGAAGAAGTGGATACTGCTATCGCCGACCTGCTGGCGATGATCGAACCTGTGCTCATCGCGTTTCTCGGTATCACCATCGGATCGATCGTTATCTCGATGTACTTACCGCTGTTCTCGCTGATCGGCAAACTCGCCGGCGGAGCCAAATAGGGCTTACCACCCTTTATTCAAAAAATGCACGGCGGCTGTTTTCATACGGCCGCCGTTTTTTATAGAGATCCTTCAAGCTCAGCAGGCGTCTTCACATAGCTGATGACGAAAAGTACTCCAAGGAACAGGTCGATCAAACCCGCGGCGAGCATATCCGGACTTAGACGGCCTTGAAGATAAAGCACAACGGCGGGCACTGCGAAGGCGAGCTTTTCGATAACCGCTACCGCCATGATCTTGCGATACCTGGCGGGATCGGTTGCGATCAGAAAGAAGACAAATTGAAAGGCTAAAGCGATGCCGATGAAGCCGTAGTAGAATTCGGGCCGGGTCAGGCCATCAGGTTCCGCAAAGTATAACGGAATAAGAACTAGCAGGCCCCAGATACCAGCGGCGGCAAATACGTATCGAGCGAATCTCATAATGTTTTCTGCATTGAGAACCGCTTCGCTGTTGAAGCCGAATCCCGCTGCGTCTTAAACAATACGCGAATCGGAAGAGCGGGTTTGTATCATTCGCTCGATGTACTTTGCGATAAGGTCTGCTTCGAGGTTTACCGGGCTGCCGGCAGCGAGAGCGGAAAGGTTGGTCTTTTCCCAGGTCTTTGGTATCACGGCGACCTCGAAAGCGTCGTCGTGCAAAGCGGCAACGGTGAGACTGATTCCCTCCACCGCGATAGAGCCTTTGTGAATGAGGTATGAGGCGATCTGAGGCGGAAACCCGAAAGTTACTGTCCAATAATCACCGCTCCGGTCGGCGGAAATAAAGGTGCCGCGCGCATCGACGTGGCCTTGAACGATGTGGCCGCCAAGGCGTGTTACCGGCGTCACCGCGCGCTCGAGGTTCACGGCCGACCCGACCTTGAGTGTGCCGATCGTCGTTACGTTTAGGGTTTCCGGCGAGACGTCCGAAGCGAACGAGCCACTTTGCACGTCCAGGGCCGTAAGACATACGCCGTTGACTGCAATTGAATCGCCGTCGGCGGTGCCCTCGGTCACGACCCTCGCTTCAATAACGATTCGGACGCCCCCGGCTTGGTCTTCCAAAGCCGAAACGCGTCCGAGTTCTTCGATAATTCCTGTGAACACTATTTAGAACCAGGGCTTTTTGTTCATTATGTAGGTCTGCACGAATTCTTCGTCGGACTTCGTCAGGTAAATGATCCCCTCGATTATTCCGATCACGGTCGTGACAAGCACTAGCGGTGTCCCGATCCCACACGTAACGATCGCGATTATAAAGGAAACGAGATAGACGGAAAGCATAATGATGCCTTCCTGTTGGTATCCAAGAACGAATTTGTGAATGCCGAGACCGCCGAGCACGATTCCGCAGATACCGGCGGCGATCTTTTTATCGGCACCGGGCAGCTTTGTCTGCCCATAACCGGCTGCAGGCTGCATAGGCATAGGTGCTATAGGCAGCATCGTTCCGCAGTTTGAGCAGGTCGTGAAATTTCCGGGATTTTGTGAATGACAACTCGGACAAGATACGTAGTTTGTGGCCATAATTTCGGTTTGGGCTCCTGTGGTTTTGGGCGAAATAAGTATGGTTCAGCTACTTTGTAATGTCAAAGAATAGCCGTCACTTCGCTGCATGATTGAAATAGACGCGGGTCAATGGAATAATCTGGTTTTCCGTCAACAATATGGCCGAGCCTCAATCACAGACCGTTGAACCCCCTAAGCTGAAGCGAAACGCCGACGGCGGGATCGAAAGCAGTTCGCTAGCGGATCTTCTCGAGTGGTTCCTCAATTACGACGAACGAACTGCGCGAATGCGGCATGTGAAGACCGAGGAGCTGTTCCAGTGGAAGCAGGCAGATGACTCTGCGAATGGGACGCCGGTCTATCCGTTCGAAAATGCCGAGGCTCGATTCGCGATCGGTGCCTTTCAGGCACTGCAGGAAAACAATTCTGAACCGCTTTTGGGATTGTGGCTAAACGACGTGCTCGCGGCTCTTCACGAGTCAAAGGAAACGAAACGGCAGATCACTGAGGCAAACGATCTGGATAAAAATCCCGAATGGTCGCCGCTGAAAAAGTCGGAGCTGCTAACCAACAATCTCGAGCGTCGGCTTTATCTTTCGAGCTGCTGGATGGAAACTCTCTGCACGGCCGAAGCTCGCGTGCTCGGCTGGGTTTATCAAGAGATCTACGGGCGGCCCTTTACGCCTGCTACTTAAATGGATCGCATTGCTGCATGCTGCCCGTCTGCATACCGACCATGAAAGCTTTTCGCCTCTGCTCGGCTGAGCCGTGCGTGAAGGTCTCGGGCCTGATCACGCCCTGCGTTCGACGCTGTATCATATCGTCGCCCACAGACTCGGCCGCCCGCAATGCCTCCTCAACGTCACCTGTTTCAAGCAACCCCTTTTCCTGAGCAAACTTTGCCCAAATGCCGGCATAGCAGTCTGCCTGGAGTTCCAATCCCACGGAAAGACGGTTGTCGGGGCCGGCCCGCTGAACGCGAGCCATCGTTCCCAGCACGTTCTGCACGTGGTGCCCGACCTCATGTGCAATGACGTAGGCCTGTGCAAAATCGCCGGGTGCCCGGAATTCGCGTTCAAGTTCGCGGAAGAAATCAAAATCCAAATAAAGCCGACTGTCGCCGGGGCAATAGAATGGTCCTGAGGCCGCACTCGCATACCCGCATGCTGAGGAAACCTGGCCGTCAAAAAGCGTAAGCACGGGCTTGCGATAAGGGATACGTGCTTGCTGCGGCAATATCTGACCCCACGCGTCCTCTGTACTTCCGAGAACGGCTGCGACGAACTGCTGCTGCTCGTCCGGCTGGCGGTTCGTGCGGTTGTTGGTGGTCTGGGGGCCTTGAGGCTGTGCCGGCCCGGTGCCTTCGAGAAGCTGACGGGGATCACCGCCGAGCAGACACACGATCGCCGCGAGGATCAAGACACCGATCCCGCCGCCGCCCATCGCAATGCCTCTGCCGCCCATTCCGCGGCGGTCATCGATATTTGAACTCTGACGTTGATTCCTCCAAAGCATTCCTTTTCCCCCGTGCGATCTTTGTTAACTAAAGCGTGATAGGATTTTACACCATGCCCGCTAGAACGGAGAAAGAGCTTTCTCGTACCTTACGGCTCTGGCGGTCATCAGGCGAGTTTCTGCAGCACAACGGGCATGCGATTTTTTTCCGCCGAAGCGAGCCGTCTGCGGAGCCGACCATCTGCCTGCACGCTTTCCCGACATCGTCGTACGACTACCGAAAGATCTGGGACAAACTATCAGACCATCTTCCGATGCTCGCATTCGATATGTTGGGTTACGGATTTTCGGCAAAGCCGCGTTCGATCGACTACACGATACGGCTTCAGGCTGATGTATTCGAGAGCGTTGCGGCCGCGACCGGTGCAGTCCGGATCCACATTCTGTCGCACGACCAGGGAAACACGATCACCCAAGAACTGCAGGCACGTCGGGAAGAAGGCCGGCTGGGATTTGATATAGCTTCGATCTGTTTTATGAACGGAGCGCTGTTTCCGGAGGTTCACCGGCCGCTGCTTGCTCAGAAACTGCTTATTAGCCCTTTAGGCGACATCTTCGCCCCGTTTGTTCCGGATCGAGCATTTCCTAACGGACTGTCCTCGATCTTCGGAGCCGGTACAAAACCGACTGACGACGAACTTGCAGACTATGCACAGCTACTGAACTTAGAGGGTGGAAAGGCGCTGACGCCAAAGCTGATGAGGTATATGAACGAGCGAACCGCAAATCGCGACCGTTGGGTCGGTGCGCTGAAGCGGAGTGATATTCCCGTTTTACTAATCAATGGAAGTTCCGACCCGGTCGCCGGTAAGCACGTCGTCGAGCGTTTTAGGGAAGTGGTCGTCGGCAACGTTAAAGTGGTTGAACTACCGGAGATCGGGCATTTTCCGCATTTGGAAGCCCCGTCGGATGTGATCGAGAGCTATCTCAAATTCAGAACCGATCTTCAAGCTGCGGCTGCGCGTAAATCTTGACATTGCGAGGTTTACAGGTATATTATGGGTTTACGTTGCATCACCGTTGTTTCTTTCCCCGTTTATCGCTGAAAAAAGGAGGGATCAATGATCAAGCTAGATATCGTCAACCAAGTTGCCGATAAGACCGGTGTCTCAAAGCAGAAAGCCGAACAGGTCGTCGATTCGCTTTTTAACGCGATGAAAGACGCCTTGGCCGCCGGTAAGCGTATTGAGCTCCGCGGGTTTGGGGTGTTTGTTGTAAAGCCTCGAAAGCGCGGCGTGGGGCGAAACCCGAGAACCGGTACTGAGGTACCTATTCCGGCCGGAAAGACCATCCGATTCAAACCGGGCAAAGATCTATCCGCCCAAGCCGTTTTGGATCGACCCTAAACCAGAAAATTCGATCTTTTTCCCGGTCGCAGATGCTAAGTGAGACTGCTACACTTAATATCTGCGGTCGTTTTTTATGCACGATTTCCAACCCCTGGGCATGCCTGACCGGCTCGAGCGAGCTGCTATGCGGCCAACGCCTCGCACTTGGGCGTTTCATTTTCTGCTTTTGCTAATTACGCTGGTGACCGCGACGATCGCGGGCTCGATCTATCCGTTCGGAACGATACCGATCTTTCCGGAAGGCGATCCGCGTTCCTTCCCGGAGCTTGTAGCTTTCCTTTTGTCGCTGCCGATCCAGTATGCAGCTATGATCGCAGGCGTGATCCAGCAGCTTGTGACCGACACGACACTGCTCGCGAACGGCCTCAAATTTTCGCTCTCGCTATTATTCATCCTGATCTCGCACGAGATGGGGCACTACGTTGCGTGCAGGATCTACGGCGTTGACGCGACGCTGCCGTTCTTTATCCCGACGCCGCCGATGATAGGCCCGGCGGGAACTTTTGGGGCGTTCATTAAGATAGTCTCGCCGATGCCGTCGAGGCGTGCTGTTTTCGATATCGGCGTCGCCGGACCGATCGCCGGGTTTATTGCTCTTTTGCCTATCGCGGTTATCGGCGTTCTGACGATGGAAACTGTTCCGGCTGGAACACCGATACCCGAGGGTGCGATAGTTTTTGCGGACCCGCTATTGATGCAGCTGATCGCGGCGGCGGCGTCGATCGATATCAGTCTTGGCGTCGGGAATCCTTTTTATTTCGCGGGCTGGGTCGGCCTGCTGGTGACCGCGTTGAATCTGATACCCTCAGGGCAGCTCGATGGCGGGCATGCGGTTTACGCCGTTCTCGGCGAGCGCGTGCATTGGTGGGCGGGACGCATCGCGTTCGTGCTGATGTCGGTTCTCTCGGTCGTCGGCTTCTATTTATTCAACAGCCCGAGCGGTTTTCTGATCGCGGTCCTGCTCGGAGTGATGCTGCGGGTCGGCCATCCTCAGCCCTGGGATACGTCGCCGCTAGACAAAAAGCGTAAGGCGATCGCTTTCCTTACGCTTCTGATGTTTGTGCTTAGTTTTGCGCCGTTCCCGATCAGGATAACCTGATCGCTATTCGGCAACGGGCAGCAGCCCCTTGATCTCGCGCACCATCTTTTCGACGTCCTTATGGCCATCTAGGGCGATCATGAAAAAGTCGTAGCTGGTCTTAAAGCAGACCATGCCGTTGCCGAAGAACCACACGCCCTCGAGCAGCGGATTCCCACCGAGCAACCAGTCGATCGGTGCACCTGTCACGGTCTTCGGGTTAAGAACGTTGGCCATCATCACGGCGCCTGACGCGAATGAGAAAGCACCGAGCATCGGAGCACCGATCCTCTTTGCGATGTCGCGCTCGAAGCGGATCCGTTCCGTTTCTGCCTCGGTAAGTTTGCCCTTCTCTATCAGATCTTCCTTTCGTTTGAGAAAATCATTGAACTGATCTCCGATCGCTTTCACGGACCAAGCCGGCAACGCGGAATTGAAAAACCAATGCGAACTGATGCCCGTGAACACAACGCCGAGGCCGGCGCCCACCGCCATCGAGGCACCTGTCGCCGCAGCCTGCACGGGATTTTCCTGGATCCATCCGGACGCGCTTGACAGCGACCTGAAGGCAGAATCGATGGTTCGCGTCCAGCCGGCGCCAAAGCTAAATGCCTTAGCGGCGCGCTTTGCATTTGTCTCGACCGCATCGCGGGCACCTGAAAAGATCTCGCTCGCTTTCTCGCCTGCGGCCTGGATGACATCGACGGCAACACGACCGGCGTCGGCTGCCGCAGAACCGGCGCTTTCGCCCGCATCTTCAGCCGCGTCACGGAGCGGTTCGCTGGCGTCCCACACCTTTTTTGCCGTCTCTTCGGCGGACTTGATAGTATTCTCGGCCGCCTTCACTGCCTGTTTGGCAACGTCAGACCGCTCCGCTTCTGATTTGATCTTCTCCGCACTCTTTTGAGCCGTTTCGACGACGACGCGAGCACCTTCGCCCACCTTTTCCTTAATGCCGAGCTGCTTGTCTATCTCGTCAAATTTCTCTTTCGCCTCGCGCTGCCACTTTTCGAATTTTTCCTTGTAATCGCTCATATCTTCCCCGCATTGATAACCAAAAGAACTTACGATTTGCGTCATTAATTAGTTCGCTTTAACCATTAGATGATTACATCCCTTCAAAAAGCGGTCAATAGTTTTCGCCATCGCTCAAATTTTTCGAGCCGGTCAGCGGTATGTTAACCTTTCCAACGATGACAGTTGTTAAGTGCCCGAAGTGCGGGCGTGAAGCACAGTATGAAGGAAACGAGTATCGGCCCTTTTGCTCCGAACGGTGCAAACTGCTGGATTTCGGTGCCTGGGTCGATGAAGAATATCGGCTGCCGGTCGAGAATTCCGAACTCGCGGAAGAGGATATCGAACAGATCGAAAGCGCCCTAGATGAACGGCCTGTGGATCAATAAGCGCTCATGTTTCTTCTTCAGCAAGACCTATTTAGCGGCGGCGTTTTGTTGGTTCTCGGAACCAGCTTTTTGGCGATCCTTGCTGTCCTCTACTTTGTTTTTCGTGTTCTGAAGCGGAGCGTCAAGATGGCTTTCCGCCTTGCGCTGGTCGCCGCGATAGCCGCGATAATGCTTGCAGGAGCGGTCTCGCTCTGGTGGTTCGGTTCCGGCACTGTCGAGAAGCCGAAAGCTAAGCCCACGCCCACACGGTCGAAGTAGCCTTCACGCGACCGTAATTTCATCCCGCATCCTAATGCAGCAAAACGGTAAGATATCGCGGTGGAAATTTTGGCATCGCTACCGCGGGCTGCCGCCGACGGTCTTTGCGCTTAGCGTCGTCAGTTTTCTGAATGACACGTCGAGCGAGATCATATATCCGCTTCTACCGGCATTTCTATTTGTCACTCTCGGCGCGACGCCTTTTGTCATTGGCCTCATCGAAGGCTTTGCAGAATCTGTCGCAAGTATCCTCAAGCTTTTTGCGGGTGTGCTCAGCGATAAGTTTGGCAACCGCAAACTTCCTGTATTTCTAGGCTATTCGCTCGCGGGCGTAATGCGTCCGCTGCTCGCATTCGTCACCAGTTGGCCGCAGGTCTTGGTGGTTCGAATGGGCGACCGCATCGGGAAGGGAATAAGAGGAGCGCCGAGAGACGCGTTGCTCGCTGCCGATGTGCCGATCGAAAAGCGCGGGCTCGCGTTCGGTTTCAATCGCGCTGCTGATCACCTCGGTGCGGTCGTCGGCCCGGTCATCGGATTCCTGCTGCTGACGTATCTGTCGGTAGATCCGGAAAATCCGACGCAGCTTGAGTATCAACGCGTGTTCCTTTACGCCTCGATCCCCGTAGCTCTCGGGCTTTTCGTGATCGTCTTTTTTGTCCGCGAGCCAAAGTCTAAAGAGCCTGAACTCGAAGCGACACCGTTCAAATTTTCGATCAGGGATCTCGACGGGAACTTCAAACGCTTCTTGGTTGTGGTAGCGATCTTCACGCTGTCGAACTCGACTGACGCGTTCCTGCTGCTGCGTGCGGAACAAGCGGGTGTGCCGCCGGCGGCTTTACCGCTGCTGTGGATGGTGCTGCACTTCAGCAAGGTGTTTAGTTCGCTGATAGGAGGGGAACTTTCCGACAGGCTGGGAAGAAAGCGCATGATCGTGAGCGGGTGGGTGGTTTACGCCGCGGTCTATATAGGTTTTGCTTTCGTCGAGGCAGGATGGCAGGCGTGGGCCCTGTTTGTTCTATACGGAACTTATTTTGGTTTGACGGAAGGTGCGGAAAAAGCACTCGTGGCCGACATGGTCGAAGAGGAAAAAAGGGGAACGGCGTACGGTATGTTCAACCTCGCTTTTGGTATTGCGGTTTTTCCGGCGTCGCTCTTGTTCGGAGCTTTGTGGCATCAGTTTGGCGCAGAGACGGCATTTATAGTCAGTGCGTCGATATCAGTGGCAGCCGCGTTCGCTCTAATGTTCATTCAGACACCGCCGCTGCGAGCGACAAAATAAAACGACGGGCCGAAACCCGTCGTTTATTTCCAAAAAAACACCAAGCTTAGTTGAAATCGTTCAGACGCAAGGAATTGATCATGTTCCGGAACGCGTTGTTGTAGTTATACGATTCCTGCTGCGGCGAAACTGTCGCGATGTACAGCGTATCGCCATTTCTTAGCGAGACCGTGTAAACCGTAACAACTTCCATCCGGCGGGTGATCGGCGACGTGCCCGTAAGCACTGTGCCGTAGCCTTGTCGGCCGGCGATCCGCGTATTCTGGAATCCGCCGTCCTGCCGCAGGTAACCGTTGGACTGGATCAGTCCGCGAACGAATTCCTGCGTGTCTTGTCCGAGGTTGTTCGATCCCCCACGGTAGATGCCGACCATCGCGCCGTGCGTTATGCCTTGGTTCCCGTAAGCACCCTGCGGTGCGAAGGTTACGTCGTTCTGCCCCTCGAACTGCTGCCAGTTTGACGGTACATTCATACGGATCCAATTACCCGATGAATATGTGCGAACCCGGCTCGCCGGCATCTGGACCGACGAAGTGTAGCGGCCGCCTGACATCGCCGATTGGCTTGAGCTTCCGCCGCCGCCCGTTCGTTTGTAGTCTTCCTGCAGCTGAGCCATCGTGCGTGCACGCGGCATCGCACGCAGCCGTGCCTGGACACGCTCGAACTCGCGCGTCATTTTTATCGGAGTGGGCGAAACCCGCAGCCTGCGGGCCTCTTCGTTGATCTTCTGAAAGCGGTTGCCCGGATCGGGGTGGCTGCTGAGCCATTCCGGATTCCGGCTGCCGCCCTCGCGAGCGATGGTCTGGAACATATTTGCCAGGTCGACCGGATCGTAACCCGCACTTGCCATTATCTGCGAGCCCAGGTAATCCGCCTGAGTCTCATAGTCGCGGCTGTATTTGGTCTGCCACGCTGCGGCTCCTAACGCTCCGAGCTGAGCGCCGGTCTGTCCGCCAAGTATCGCACCGCCAAGGATCAGACCGATCGTGCCGAGCTGATTCTTGATGCTGCCCTGCTTGGTAGCCTGTGCGGTCGCGTGCCGGAGTGCAACGTGAGCGATCTCGTGCGCCATTACGCCGGCCATTTCGCCTTCGTTCCGTGCAGCCTCGATCATTCCGCGGTTAACGTACATCGGACCGCCGGGCAAAGCGAACGCGTTAATATCGCTGGCATTAACGACCTGAAAACGGTAATCGAATTCAGGCTGTCTGAACTGTGACGGGATATTCGAGACCAGCCGCTCGCCAACCATCTGCACGTAGTTATTCGCCTGGGCGTCGTTCAGGACCGGGAACTGTTTCTCGATCTCAACCGAGTAATCCCTGCCAAGCTTAACGTCGTCCGCGACCTTATACTTATTGTTCGGCATGCTGACGCGTGTCTGTGCGACCGCTGCCAGCGGCATGAACGCCATCGTCCAAACCATCACCGACGCTACGATAACTTTGCTAAAATAACCTTTTCTCATTAACCCTCCTCGTCCTACCAATTTTCAGTGCTGACCAGTCTATTGTAATCGAACCGGATCGCAAACATCCCTCAGGGGATAAGCAGAGATATGATGAAAATATAAGGTGCGGACGTTCGCTAAATTCGAGCTTCGTCCGGAGTGATGAGGGCGTGGTTGTTAACGTTGTACGATGCGGTTTTCTGTTCCGCTGTTGTCGCCCAATGAGGGCCGCTGATCGGGTCCTGCAGGCGGACTGAAATTGAGGCTCGATCGGACATTGGCGATCAGTTCGCGAATGTTGGCTCTGCCGCTATCAGTGTGGTCGAAACGATCCCGCTCGACGAGATACGCGATCAAAATATCGTTTGATAGTTCGTTGATCAGATCCATACGACACCGAACGTCGCGGAACCGCGCAGAGGCAGAACCGAAGAATTAGCGTGAAAGAAAGAGTATATTGATGGGCTGTTAACTGGGTGTTAACGGAATGTTAACTTTATCCCGGCCGGCTTATGCCGATCTTACCGTCGTAAGGTTTAATTGAACTTACCGCAAAACGAACCTTTTTGACGCATTATCGATAGCGATCCAAATAAAAATGAGAACGATAATTAATAAACTTAAGAGTAATGCTTATCCGGGCCTGTTGCTGTGTGCAGCACTGGCGGCTGCGGGCTGCAGCGGGCAAAAGTTCGGCCAGAGCGATGGCAGTGCATCAAGCGCCGGCAATGTAACGATGCAGGGTTCCGGCTCGACCTTCGTCAAGCCGATGATGGATAAATGGACGAGCGAATTCGGCAAGTTGAATCCGGGCATTCGCATCGACTATTCAGGGACAGGTTCGGGGGCAGGGATCAAAGCGATCCAAAGCCGCACGGCCGATTTCGGTGCGAGCGACGCGGCGATGAGCAATGACGAGCTTTCCCAGACGTCCGGCGGCGAGATCGTCCATATTCCGGTCGTGCTCGGTGCGGTGGTGCTCACGTACAATCTCGAGGGCGTAGAGCAGCCCCTAAAGCTCTCGCCGGAGCTTATCGCTGACATTTATCTTGGCAAGATCAGACGATGGGACGATGCTCGATTGAAAGCGGAAAATCCCGGCGTCACGCTTCCTGCAACCGACATCACGCCGGTGTTCAGAGCAGACGGCAGCGGAACGTCGGACGTTTTCACCGACTATTTGTCTAAGACGGTCCCCGAATGGAAAGAGAAGATCGGACGGACAAAGAATCCTCAACTCCCGCAGGGCATCGGGATCGGCGGAAAAGGGAATGAAGGTGTGATGGGACAGGTAAAGAACACGCCCAACACCATCGGCTACGTTGAGCTGACGTTTGCAAAGGCCAACAATTTGCCGACCGCACACATAAAGAATGGTGCCGGAACTTATATTGAACCGTCGAGCGATACCGTCTCGAACGCTGCTGAAGGAATGGCAGCGAAAATGCCTGACGACCTTCGCTTTGAGATCACGAATGCGGAAGGGGCGAATGCATACCCGATCTCAGGGATAGTCTACGTTCTCGCGTACAAAGAGCAGGCGGATGCGAACAAAGGCAAGGCTCTCGTAGACTACCTCTGGTGGGCGATCCACGACGGTGAACGGTATGTCCGCGAGCTTCATTACGCGCCGCTGCCGCCGGGACTGGTCACAAAAACCGAGGCGAAGATCAAGTCACTTGTAAGTAGCGGCCAGCCGCTGAGAAACTAATTCTGTAAAGATCCTTACCGAAAGTGGCACAGACCGGAGCGATCGGCGACAAGATATTTAGAACCGTACTGTTAATGGCGGCGACCAGCATTCTTGTGCTTGTGGCTGCCATTATCTTTATGATGGTTCAAAACTCGATGCCGACGATCCAGCGATTCGGGATAGGTTTTTTATACGGACGCGAATGGGTGCCTGCGCAGCAGACGTTCGGAGCGCTTCCGTTCATTTACGGGACGGTAGTTTCGTCGTTGATCGCGATCGTTATCGCCGTGCCGATCTCACTTGGCGTAGCGATCTTCCTGGTCGAGCAGGCTCCGGTCCGAATTGCCCGGCCGATCTCGTTCACGGTCGAGCTGCTCGCGGCGATCCCCTCAGTCGTGTATGGATTGTGGGGAATTTTTGTGCTTGCTCCCTTCATCCGCAACTATCTCGGGCCGCCTCTGCAGGAATACTTGGGATTTCTGCCGCTTTTTCAGGGCAGGCTGACCGGTATCGGCATGCTGACCGGTGGGATCATTCTGGCGTTGATGATCACACCGATCATCACCGCGGTCGTTCGCGATGTGCTTGAGGCTGTGCCGCGAACACAGCGTGAGGCCGCGCTTGCGTTGGGCGCTACCAATTGGGAAACGACGATGATCGTGCTCGGCAACGCAGCATCCGGCATCGCGGGAGCTGTGGTTCTCGGACTCGGCCGAGCGATCGGCGAAACCATGGCCGTCACCATGGTGATCGGTAATTCGCCGCAGATCACCGCGTCGCTTTTCGAGCCGGCGTACACGATCGCGTCGGTGCTTGCCGCTAATTTCGCGGACGCGACCGACGAGCTCTACCTAAGTTCGCTGATCGAAATGGGACTGATACTGTTTTTGGTCACAGTAGTGATCAACGGCTTTGCAAAGCTGCTGATCATGAGCGTCTCGCGAAAAACGAACGCGGCAAAGCACGCATAAATTTTTGATATATGGCAGCAGCGAGCGCAACGTTACAAACCAGACGACGATTAGTGAACGCGGTGATGACCGCGATCACGGCCGTTTGTGCGGTCGTTGCAACCGCTGTGCTGCTGATCATTCTCGGGTATATAGCGACTGCAGGCGTACCTGCTCTCAATCTCGAGTTTCTGACCGAAACACCGAAGCCTGTCGGCGAAGGCGGCGGTATCGGAAATGCGATCGTCGGTTCCGCGATGATGACGCTTCTAGCTGCGCTGATCGGCCTTCCGGTCGGCATCGCAGCAGGCGTTTATCTTGCCGAATACGGACGGAACTGGTACGGAAACATCATAAGGTTCGTTGCGGACACGCTCATCGGTGTGCCGTCGATAATTATCGGCATTTTCATTTACACGCTTGTGGTTTTGCCGATGGGTCGGCAGTCTGGACTCGCCGGCGGTCTCGCATTGGCGGTGATAATGATCCCGATCGTCGCGAGAACCACCGAGGAAATGATCCGGCTGGTGCCAAATTCGATGCGTGAGGGTGCACTTGCCCTCGGTGCACCGCAATGGCGTGTATCATGGAACATCGTTTTGCCTGCTGCCGCGTCAGGAATTGCGACCGGCGCGATGCTCGCGATCGCACGCATCACGGGCGAGACCGCTCCACTTCTATTCACGGCGCTGAACAGCCGGTTTTATAACTTTTATTACGATCAGCCGATGTCGTCGCTGACGGTGCAGATATTCAATTACGCGACCGGTCCGTTCGAATCAGAGCACGCGATGGCATGGGCCGCGACGTTGCTGCTCGTTGGGCTGATATTGGTGATCAATGTGATCGTTAGATTTCTGACTCGAAAGAAATATTGATCACGCGAAGAAAATGACAAGCAAGATCAGCATTGAGAACCTGGACTTTTTCTACGGCAAGGACCAGGCGCTATACAATATCTCGCTCGAGATACCTGAGCGGCAGGTAATTGCGTTCATCGGCCCTTCGGGCTGCGGAAAATCGACGTTCCTGCGTACGCTAAACCGGATGAACGACACAATTCCGGGTGCACGTGTTACGGGCAAGGTAATGATAGATGGCGACGACATTTATGCACCGGGCACAGATGTAGTGTCGCTTCGCCGAAAGGTCGGGATGGTCTTTCAGAAGTCGAATCCCTTCCCGAAATCGATATTTGAGAATGTCGCGTACGGCATTCGGATCAACGGGATCCATTCCGGCAAGAACGATCTGGAAGAGCGTGTCGAAAAAGCGCTCCGTGACGCCGCCTTGTGGGAAGAGGTGAAAGACCGGCTTAGCACCTCGGCATTCGGGCTTTCGGGCGGGCAGCAGCAGCGGCTTTGCATAGCGAGGGCCCTTGCCGTTCAGCCGGAAGTGATACTAATGGACGAGCCTGCGTCCGCACTTGACCCGATCGCGACGCAGAAGATCGAGGAACTTGTCGTAGAGCTCAAGCGGGAATACACGATCGTGATAGTCACGCACAATATGCAGCAGGCAGGCCGCGTATCAGATAAGACCGCGTTCTTTATGCTCGGCAAGCTGGTCGAGTTTAATGCAACGCAAAAGATGTTCACGAACCCGGAAGAGCGACTCACCGAGGATTACATCACCGGACGCTTTGGATAAGCGAGCAAGTTGCGGTGTGTTAAAATAGTAGTTTTCTACATCGACCGCGATTTGCGGCAGTGTAACCATAGATAGATTTTGATATGACAGATCATCGGATCATCGATCAGCAGTTGAACGTTCTTCGCGACAAGATCCTCTTGCTCGGCGGCGCGACTGAGGCTGCAGTAAACCGCGCGATGCAGGCACTGACGGAACGCGACAGCGAGCTGGCGAAACGGGTGCTTGAAGAAGATAAGGTGATAAACCAGATGGAGCTCGAGATCGACCGTATGTCTGTCGAGATCCTCGCGTTACAGCAGCCCGCGGCCCACGACCTTAGGTTCGTAATTTCGGTTGCGAAGATCACGCCGATACTCGAAAGGATCGCCGATCATGCATCAAACATCGCCGAGGCGGCACTTGTTCTGAATAACGAACCGCAGATCGCGGCGTATGTCGATTTTCCCTTCATGGCGCAGACCGCCGCTGACATGCTGCGAATGGCTCTCGATGCGTTTACGGCGGAAGATTCAGCAACCTCGCGGGAAGTGATCAAACGCGATAAGGAGATCGATGAGGCTTATCACCGCGTTTTCAAGAAACTGCTCGATATGATGATCGAGGACCCATCGATCACGACGACTGCGGCACACCTGCTTTTCGTTGCTAAGCACCTAGAGCGGATCGGCGATTACGTAAAAGACATCTGCGAGCTGAACGTTTACCTTCGCGAAGCTGCGTTTATCAAACACGGCGGATAGTAGGCGATCGTTCTCTCGGCCTTCGGTGCCCCGTCAGTCCGTTATAAATCCCGATTTTTGAAGAAGCCGCTTGTCGTGTATTCGGCAGCGGCTTGTTCCGGTTTTTGCGATGGCTTCGGCAAATGATCGAGTCAGAGGAAATACTGTCTTCGGGCGTTGAAGTCATTAGCGAAAGCGGTGATATATTAGGTTAACAATCTTGTAACACCAGAGGATAAACAAATGGCTTTTAGCTTCCTGCCCAAGGAGGACGAGTATTTCCAGTATTTCTCACAAATGACGGCCAAGATCGAAGAGGCCGCAAAGATACTCACGGAAATGGTCGAGTCGGATGTGGCCGACAGGGAATCTTTCACTAAACGCATTAAAACGGTCGAGCATGCGTGCGATGACCTGATGCATCAGATCACAACCAAGCTTAACAAGTCGTTCATCACGCCTTTTGATCGCGAAGATATCTATACGCTGAGCGTTGCTCTCGATGACATCTGCGATTACATCGACGCGGGAGCACGTGCGATGGTGATGTACGATGTTCGTGATAATAACGTCCACATAAAGAAATTCGCAGAGATAATTCACGCCTTATCCTGGCAGGTCCACGGTGCGGTTTCTCTTCTAAACAAACCAAACGGCATTTCTCAATATTTCGTAGAGATCCACCGGCTCGAAAATGAAGCGGACGACGTGTACTTCCGTGCGATCGCCGAGCTTTTCCGAGATCCGACTGACGCGATCGAAGTTATCAAATACAAGGAGCTTTACGAGATCCTTGAAAGTGCGACCGACCTTTGTGAAAGCGCCGCAAACATCATCGAAAGCATAGTCCTGAAGCACAACTGATCTACGGATAAAACTGTATGGAAGGACAATACGCAGCCCTGAGCCTCGTTGTGCTGATCATCGCCGTTGCTTTGGTCTTTGACTACATCAACGGATTTCATGATGCTGCAAATTCCATAGCTACGGTCGTCGCGACGCGTGTGCTTTCGCCCGGCGTCGCAGTTGCATGGGCGGCGTTCTTTAATTTCATCGCGTTTCTTGTCTTCGGGACCGCGGTGGCAAAGACCATCGGCGGCGATATGGTGAACATCGCGGTCATTCCGGGCAACGACCAACTGTTCGTTTTGCTCGCAGGCGTCTTGGGTGCCGTGTTTTGGAACCTGATCACGTGGTATCTCGGCCTGCCGACCTCCAGCTCGCATGCATTGGTAGGCGGCTACGCAGGTGCGGCACTTACGTCGTACGTTTGGCATTTCGGCGTCTTCGGAGCGGAGACTGTTCTAAAGGCCGAGGGCTGGATCAAAACGTTAGCCTTCATCGTGCTCTCGCCGCTGATCGGGATGACGCTTGGTTTCATTCTGATGGTCTCTGTCTACTGGATATTTCACAGAGTCTCATTGAAAAAGGTCGATCGCGGTTTTCGAATCGGCCAACTATTCTCCGCGGCTGCCTATTCTCTCGGCCACGGCGGTAATGACGCTCAGAAGACGATGGGCATAATCACGATTGTTCTCGTCTCCGGCGGATTTCTGCAGATGATGCCGGATGGGCGCCTGCCCGACGTCCCGCTTTGGGTCGTTCTCGCCGCGCATCTTGCAATCGCTCTCGGAACGCTTTCCGGCGGCTGGCGGATCGTTAAGACAATGGGTACAAAGATCGTGAAACTGCAGCCCGTCGGCGGATTTTGTGCTGAGACGGCCGGAGCTCTCACGCTTTTTGGAGCGACAGCTGCCGGCATTCCTGTCTCGACGACGCATACCATCACGGGCTCGATCGTCGGTGTCGGCACCGCGAAAAGATTTTCTGCCGTCAAATGGGGCGTTGCCGGAAGGATCGTGTGGGCCTGGGTATTAACGATACCGATGGCGGGACTGATCGCAGCTTTATCCTACGGCGTTGTCCTTTTGATCGAGAAAGCGACGGGCCATATCTAAACAAAGACACCGCTAATAAGTTCTCTTGCGCAAAGCGTCCCAAGGTGCCATCATTTTTCTTTGAAGGCCGTTAACAAGGGATTCGCAGTGAGGGAGGACATATGCCTGCAGTATTAGAACAACAGCGTGCTCTGGAAGACTTTTTAGTAATGCCGGAAGCCGAGCTGGCTGTCAGCATAGAAGCCGCCCGTGAATCGCTGGGAAGCCGCGTCGTAATTCTCGGCCATCACTACCAGCGTGACGATGTGATACGACATGCTGATCTGACGGGGGATTCCTATCAGCTTTCCGTAATGGCCTCGCAAACCGATGCGGAATATATAGTTTTCTGCGGCGTTCACTTCATGGCCGAATCGGCCGACATCCTCGGAAAAGAGAACCAGCGAGTGATCTTGCCGGACCTCGGCGCCGGCTGCTCGATGGCGGATATGGCATCGATCGATCAGGTCGAGGACGCGTGGGAACAGCTTCGGCAGGTCGGTGTACTGGATTCTAAGGTCGCACCGATCACGTATATGAATTCGTCGGCGGCGATCAAAGCGTTCTGCGGTAGGAACGAGGGCGTGGTTTGCACGTCGTCAAACGCAGTGCCGCTATTTGATACATATCTGAGACAGTACGACAAGATGTTCTTCTTTCCGGACCAGCACCTTGGGCGAAACACGGGTGCGAAATTCGGGATCCCGCTCGACAAGATGGCCCTTTGGAATCCGCATGAGGAGCTCGGCGGAAACACCCCGGAAGAGCTTTTGGACGCCAAACTCATTCTTTGGCGAGGGCATTGCTCAGTGCACGGCAGATTCAAGCCTTGGCATGTCGACAAGATCCGTTCCGAAGTACCCGGCGTACAGGTTCTCGTTCATCCGGAATGTATGCGAGAGGTGGTCGAGGTCAGCGATCTGAATGGTTCGACCTCATTTATCATCAAGACCGTCGAGGATTCGCCGCCCGGTTCGAAATGGGCGATCGGGACCGAGGTTAACCTTGTAAGCCGTCTTGCACAGCGATTTCCGGATAAAGAGATCCATCTTTTAGCGCCCGACCTTTGTATGTGTGCGACGATGTACCGGATTGCACCTCAGAATCTGGCGTGGGCGCTCGACAACCTGACCGAGGGCGTCGCCGTTAACGAGATCAAGGTCGATGATGACACGCGTCACTATGCAAAGATCGCGCTCGACAGGATGATCTCCATGACCGAATCACAGCGTTGATTCGCCGCAGCTCTTACGTATATGGCCGAGCTAAAGGACATATTGCCCGACAATGTTCCGGGCAAGTTCTTTGTCGATTCGCAATGCATCGACTGCGACGTGTGCCGCGACACAGCGCCATCCAATTTTACACGCAATGACGAGAACGGTTATTCGTTCGTATATAAGCAGCCTGAAAACCAGGCTGAGATAGAACTGTGCGAAGAGGCACTGAATGCATGCCCGGTCGAGGCGATCGGGGAACTAGCGACGCGATCGGCGTCATAAGGTTGCGAGGATAACGAAACTGGGGGAAGGGAAAATGAAAAGGCATATCTTGTTAACGTTAGTTGTGTTGGCCCTGGCGGTACCTGTTGCCGCACAGTCCTCATGGCTCGACAGGCCGCTCGGTACAAATTGGAATCGCGGAACCGGCGTTGTGCCGAACGCTCCGCGAGTGACCGCATCGTCGCCGGAATCGCAAATGTGCCGTTCGACGATCCGAACGCCTGAATCAGTTGCAGACCGTGCGCTGACGCGGGCCGGCTGGTATCTGTTCGGACCTGTCCAGAGCTACGGCACGACCACCGTCATCAACGCGATGGCGAGCGTGGACGGAATGTGCAGGCCGAATCAATACAACGCGTTCGTTTTCATCGGCCCGCGTTTTGTCGGGACATTATCACCCGAGAACAGCGATGCGAGGTCGGATTCGTCTTTAAGATCCGTCCGGCTCGAGAATGCGACCGAGCTTAACGCGGAGTTTAACCGCTACACATCGTCGGACGCGCTTTGCTGCCCATCGCAGGTGAGTTACGTCGTTTACTCTATCGATGGTACAGGGGCTCGGGCTGTTGTAAAGGCCGAAGACGTGGACACTCGTGCGATCTGTGATGATGACGGACCGATCCGGACACAGGACAACGTGATCTCCGGGACAGTGACGTACCGCCAACGTATCGCATTGCCGCAATCAGCGATCCTGACGGTTGCATTGCTTGATGTGTCGCGGGCAGATGCGAGCGCGAGTGTTGTCGCGGAGCAGCGCTTTCCAACGGCAGGCAGACAAGTGCCAATCAGCTTCGATATGGCGTACGAGCCGGGCCGCATACAGGAACGGAATCGATATGTGGTACGTGCGGAGATCCGCGACGGAGACCGCCTGCTTTTTACTACAGACACAAACTATCCGGTGATCACGCAAGGGAATCCGCGTACGGTGGAAATGAACCTCGTTCAGGTCGGAGGAGCCGGAAGGCCGGGCCGCGGCGATGCGGTCATCCGCGGTACGGTAACGTATCGGCAGCGGATCGCGATGCCTCCGAACGCAGAGGTCAGCGTTCGGCTTGTTGAGTCGGCCGATCCGAGCGGAAACCCGGTGGCGGAAACGACCGTAACGCCTGCGACGCGTCAGGTCCCGATCCCTTTCGAGCTTAATTTTGATCTTCGCGACATCAATCGACAGAGAAACTACGAGCTTTGGGCGGAAATACGCAGCGAAGGGCAAGTTCGATTTCGGAACCAGATCGGCCAAGCGATAGATCCGCGAGCCAACCCGAACGCGAATGTCGAGATAGTGGTGGAACCTGCATCGGACGTTCCCGAACCGATAACGGGCCGTACTCTGAATCTGTCGAAGATCGGGCCCGGGACAATGCAGATCGCAGGGCGTAACGCGATGATCCTGATCCGAGGTGCAGTAAATGTGCGGTCGACGGGCGATGCCGACGTAACGCTGACGCGCTTTGATGGATCGATCACGTTCAGCGGCAAGCTGATCTATATCGATGACACGACGGCAAGGATCAGTGTGACGAATTCAGGCGAGGCGGACGCAAGCGGTGAGATACAGATCGTTTATAACGGCCGGAATCTACGAAGCGTTTCCGCAACCGATCTCGTTCTCGATTCCCAGAACGTCACACTTCGCTACTAAATACGCCGTGATCCGAGCAATTCAAGGGCTGCTCTCGGGCAGCCTTTTTTACACGGTGATCCTGATCCAGTCGTCCTCAACCACAACATCGTAACGGTCAACCGAGCATTTCGGAGCAGTAAAGCAATGGCCGCTGGTCACGTCAAAGCGCCATCCGTGGTGTTCGCACTCGACGACCGTTCCTCTAACGGGAGAGTCAGCGAGTGCATAACCTTTATGCGGACAGAAATTCTCGATCGCGTGAAAGACGCCGTTCACGTTGTAGATCGCGATCTCCGCACCGTCGTTAAGCTTAACGGTCGCACCTCGTCCCGGCGGGACCGACTCGACCTTCCCGACTGTGATGATGCGGCCCGTTCGTTGCGGTTTGCGATTGTTAACTCGTCCTTTACCCATGTTCGACCTGACGCCGTGCAAATGATCATCCACTTTGATGATGCCAATTCCAGTTTGATTTCCAAAATCTGAAGAGCTTGCTTTATACCTTGAAGTCAAACAAAATAGGTTTATGGCTGATTCAAATCAAGGGGAACGGCGTCGTTTACTTTGCCGCGATATAATGACTGCGAGCGTGACGACATCGGTCCCCCGTGCTTCGCTGCGTGAGGTCGCCGCGTTAATGCGTGACGGGGACATGGGCAGCGTTCCTGTCGTCGAATCAGGAAAATTGGTGGGTATCGTCACCGATCGCGATATTGTCGTTCGTGCTTTGTCAGACGGAAAAGGGCCGGATTCACCCGTCGGCGATGCAATGACCACAGAGATCTTTTCGGTCAGGCCTGATGACTTCGCGTTTGAAGCGATCCGCATGATGGGCGACCGCCAGGTGAGACGGATACCTGTCGTCAACGATGACGGTTCGCTTGCCGGTATCATAGCCATGGCCGATATCGCTTTGGAGATGGAAGATGAACGCGAGATCGCCGAGACCCTCGAAGAGATCTCGAGCGGGTCCGCATTTTGGAAGAAGAAGTAACCTGTCCGACGCCCTAAGGGTACAGTAACCGCCGTATGGCCAAAGCATTTAACCGACATTTTCAGTTCCTGGGTTCATCCGGCGGCGGCGCGAAACCGTCAGGCCGGCTCTGGCTTCCTGCGGCCGACGTTTACAAGGTTGAGGACGGCTGGGTCGTAAAGGTCGAACTCGCAGGTGTGGCGGCTGAGGATGTGGAGATCGAGGTTCACGGGAACACGCTCTACATCGCCGGGTGCCGAAAGGACCGCTCATGTCCTGCCGGCGGATCATACCACCAGATGGAGATCACCTATAGCCGTTTCGAGAAAACACTCAAATTTCCGGCGTCGATCGACGGTGTGAGGCTTGACCATATGTTTGAGAATGGCTTGCTGATCATACGTCTCAGAAAGGGCGAATCGCCGGAAGCTGCTAGGGCCGGACAATAGCAAGGATCAAATAGTTTATGGCTGATGACAAGATCGAGGAACCCCTGACAGAAACCGACGTCGAGGTGCCGCAGCGGCTTGAGATCGCAGTCCTGCCGCTGCAAAACACGACATTATTCCCTGACACGGTCGTGCCGCTCGCAGTCGGCCGCGAACGATCGATGCGTGCGGTCGAGAGCGCCCTCTCCACAGAGGAGAAGCTGCTAGCTTGTGTTACGACAAAGACCGAAGGCGTAACCGGGGATGAAGCGAAGTTCGATGATCTTCACCAGGTCGGGACGATCGTTAGCATTAAGCGGATGATGCGTAATGAAGGCGTCATGCAGCTGATCGTTCAGGGACTGGAGCGTTTCCGGGTGATCGAGTGGCAGACCGATCAGCCCTATCTAAAGGCAAAGGTCGAAAAACTCCCGGAGCTTGAGCGCGTCGATGATGAAGAGATCGAAGCCCTCAAACGGAATATTCATGGGATGATCCAGCAGGCCCTCGCTCTGCTGCCGCAGGTTCCGCCCGAGATCCGAATGGCTGTCATGACCCAGACAGACCCGGTTCAATTGTCATATTTCCTGGCATCGGTCTTAGATCTCGGCACTGAGACCGAGCAGAAAATGCTCGAATCCGGCACCGTCGATGAGCTTTTGACGCTGACGCACGCCGCTCTCGCTCGTGAGCTCGAGATCATGCAGATCCGCACGAAGATCGCTTCCGAAGCTCAGTCCGAGATGGACAAGTCGCAGCGTGATTACATTCTGCGGCAGCAGATGAAGCAGATCCAAAAGGAGCTTGGCGAGGACGATGAGGGTGGAGAAAAGGCCGAGGCAGCACAGCTTCGCGAGCGGCTTGAGACCGCTGACATCCCCGATGATGTTCGCAAAGAAGCCGAACGTGAACTGCGGCGGATGGAGGCCTTGCCTCAGTCGGCACCCGATTACCACGTAATTCGCACCTATCTTGAGTACGTTCTTGAACTCCCATGGCGAAAAGCCAGCGAGGAAAAGCTGGATTTGAACGAGGCCCGCAAGATCCTCGACGAAGACCATTATGGGCTCGAAGATGTAAAGGAAAGAATTCTGGAATCGCTCGCCGTGGTTAAACTTCGGCCTGACTCGAAAAGCCCGATCCTTCTTTTCGTCGGCCCTCCGGGCGTCGGCAAGACTTCACTTGGCCGCTCGATCGCACGTTCGCTGGGACGTGAGTTCGAACGAATGTCGCTTGGCGGCATGCGGGATGAGGCAGAGCTGCGCGGCCATCGCCGGACGTACATTGGAGCAATGCCGGGCCGGATAATTCAGGCCCTCCGCCGTGTCGGCGTCAACAACCCGGTGATGATGCTCGACGAGATAGACAAGCTCGGGAATGACTATCGCGGCGATCCCGCCTCAGCGCTGCTCGAGATCCTCGATCCTGCACAGAACAACACATTCCGCGACAACTATCTTGATCTGCCGTTCGATCTATCGAAGGTTTTCTTTATTGCCACTGCTAACCAGCTCGGGCCTATCCCGGTACCGCTACGCGATCGAATGGAGATAATTAATATCGCGGGGTACAGCGATAGGGAAAAGCTCAATATCGCGATCCAGTATCTGGTCCCGAGACAGATCAAGGAGAATGGCCTGGAACCGGAACAGCTGACCATCACCGAGGCAGCCATTAATTTACTAACGGCACGTTATACGCGTGAAGCCGGAGTTCGACAGCTTGAACGTACCGTCGGCAATCTTGCACGAAAAGTAGCTTTGAAAGTTGCTGAGGGCTCGACGGAAAAGGTCGTGATCGATGCTGGAGATGTCAAAGAATACCTCGGGCCGCCGCGATTTCATCCCGAAGAAGCTCGAAAAGAAATGCCGGCAGGTGTCGCAACCGGTATGGCGTGGACCGAAATGGGCGGTGAGGTGCTGTTTATCGAAGCGACGATGCTTCCGGGCGGAGGCGGCGGACTGACGCTCACCGGCCAGCTCGGAGATGTGATGAAGGAATCGGCACAGGCAGCACGTAGTTATCTTTGGTCGCACGCAGTGGAGTTTGGTATCGACGCCGAGATGATCAAACAAAACGGTGTGCATCTGCACGTTCCCGCAGGTGCGATCCCGAAGGATGGGCCTAGTGCCGGCGTGACGATGGCATCAGCCCTGGCATCTCTTTACACGGGCAGAAAGGTTCGCACCGATACGGCGATGACCGGCGAGATCACTCTGTCAGGCTTGGTCTTTCCGGTCGGCGGAATTAAAGAGAAAGTGCTTGCGGCACACCGGGCCGGAATAAAAAGGATCATTCTTCCTGCACAGAACGAACATGACGTGGAGGAGATCCCGGAGGACGTTCGCAAGGAGCTCGAGATAATTCCCGCGACTCGTGTCAGCGATGTGTTGAAAGCCGCTCTTGAGGGTGAACCGGTGGCTCCGCTTTCCAGCGATGGCAATCGGGGCGACTTTGTGGCTGGCCGGGAAGAGGTTTCGTCTGATGACGCGGACCGCCTGATCGCAAAGGAAAGTTGATCAGTTGATCGTGACCGCACTTGCCGGACAGATCGCTGAATACTGGCAGCGGCCGCATTTTTCAACGGCGGGATCAGGATGATACTGGGCCGCCGTGATTCCCTGAGCGAGACGTTGAACGTCTAGTCCCACTTTCGCCAAGTCGTCTGCTGTGAACTCGTGAAGGGTTCCCGTTCGAAGATATGCGATGTACGCCCGCGGCTTTTCCAGAGCCGCGGCATACGCCCAAAGCTGAAATCGGTGATGATCGGGGTCCGGCTCCGCATCGGTCTTATAGTCGAGAACAAAATCGTTACCCACAAGGTCTGCCACACCCACGAGACTTAAGCCATTGATCTCCAGCTCAAGGGGCTGTTCCTTCGCAAAGCCGTCTGAACGAAATTCCCGGAATGCCTTAGCCTGATCAAACGCGTTCGCAAGCGCGACGGCCTCGCGAATATGTTCATGGTGCGCTCCTTGCGTAAAGGGAAGTAGAGCGTCGATGTCCCTTATCCCAAGTTCCAGAGCCATATGGGTCAATGTGCCGACGATACGTGCTCCGGAACCGCCCTCACCCACGCCCGGATGTGCTTCGACGTATCCATAGCGAAATTTGGCAGGGCAGATCGCGTATTCGGTGAGAGCTGTCACCGGTACGGTGTTCAGTCCGAGTGAAACCGGACCATCTTGAAATATCAGGTCTGCAGACCGAACGGATGTTTCCGGCTCCGCAGTGATCGGTTCGATGTCCAGCGGCCGCACATCGCGGATCACTATCCCGGCCGCGCTTAGGCCCGGCTTGAGAAGTTCAAGGTCCGGGCCCTTGTCACCCGCAGCCGTAAGTACCACCCGGTCGCGTGCCCGAGTGATCGCGACGTACAGTACGCGCTTTGCCTCTTCCTTTTCACGCTGTTGCTGACGATCTTTTATTAATGTGTAGATCGAAGGCTTTACGGACTTGTATTCCCGTACATTCGGATCGCCGCTGGCGTTTGAGCTTTCCATCTCTACCTCAAATGCCACACCCAGTGAGGCATCGACCGCCAAGCCGCCTCCGCCTCCCGGTTTCTTTCGACAGAGGTCCGGAACGAAAACGACGGGCCATTCCAAGCCCTTCGCACCGTGAATCGTCATCAAGGAAACAGCATCTCCGGAATCCATCGGCGGCTGCGGTATCTGTGCACGAGCGGCTGAAAGTTCATCAGCATATCGGATCGCTCCGAGCAGATCGCCCTTTCCGATCGCTTCGAACCGCCGCAATAGATCGAGCATTCCATTCCAGTCAGCCATGCGCCTGTCGCCTTGAAGAAGGTTTGCGATAACTGCGGTGTATCCGGTCGCGCGGTCAAAGGCTGCAAGCAGATCAACGGGAGAGAGCCTGCGTGCGTCAGCGAGGAGTTGTCCGAGAGTCTTTCGCACGGGAGCAAGCTCGTCGCTCGAATCGATGATCAATTGCCACCAGCTGACATCACGGCTCTTTCGCGCAGCAAGCTCGAGCATCTGCGGATCGCTAATCGCAAAAAAGGGTCCGCGCAGTATCGCGACCAGAGAGATGTCGTCTGCCGGATCGGAAGCGAATCTTAGAACCGAAAGCATGTCGACCGCAGTTCGCGTTTCAAGCAAGTTTCCGCCGCCCGTGTTAACAGCCGGGACGCCGGCTCTCAGGACGGCATCGATATAGGTGTCGAGCGGCTCACGCGTGCGGGATAGGATCGCGATATCGCCCGGTCTAACCGGACGGGTTCTGCCCAACTGCTTGTCAAAAATCAGTGTGCCGCGGTCGATCAGCTCGCGGATCTCACGTGCGATAAAGTTCGCCTCCGCATTACGAAGCTCAAAATCCCGGTCGTGTTTTTCGCCGATCACACAGGCGGCGCTCATCAACGGCGCCTCTTCGATCTCGTCGACTCGGGCCGCAATTAGTTCCTGATGCAGGTCGCCCAGCAGCGGCGAAAAGACCGAATTCATATTTGCGATAAGCGTGGAATGCGTTCGAAAGCTGTGGCTCAGCTCGGCCAGGTTGCCGATGTCCGTCTTGAACCTCCCGAATATGTCCACATCGGCACGCCGAAACCCGTAGATCGACTGTTTTTCATCGCCGACAACGGTAAGCCTCACGCCATTGGCGAGCTTTCTGATCAGCTTTTCCTGGACCGGGTTCGTGTCCTGAAACTCGTCGATCATTATTGCCATCCAGCGTTCGGCATAATGTGCGACAGCTTCGTCATGTTCGAGGACCTTAAGCGCGTAAAACTCGAGATCGGAATAATCAAGGACCTTCTCACGCAACTTCATCTCCGCAACCGCAGCTCGTACGCTTACGAACGCCCGCTTTAGGAACCGAACGCGGTCCGCAAGTTCGATCTCCGCCGGGCCATACTCCATCTGTGCCGCTGCTTGTGCGATCTTGCACTTGTCCCGCAGAGCGGCGATGCAGTCTCGCATTTCCTGCAGGCCGGTCGGCCAATTCTTTGCTGCGCCTAAATTTGCACGGAATCCCTCGAACGCTGCAGCCAGATCGACGTGCTCGCCGGCGATAAGTCCGTCGATTAGCCCGACCACCCTCAAGCGAGCCTCTTCAAGCTTGTCGCCTGCCGAGCCCGAACGTTGTCGAAGGAATTCGTTAGCCGTCGCTACCTCGCTGCAGTTTCGCAGGTCTTCGAGAGCTTGCTCTCTGATCTCCTCTATCATCGACGGCCAATTGTTCGTATCGACCTCGAAAGCTTCTGCGGCGAGCATCGGGTCTTCGAACAGCTTCGTCATCTGCTGGACAAGCCATGAAAAGCCGAGTTTATCGATAACTTCGCGGTCGATCCCGATAACGGCCTCACGAAACCATTCAGTGTTGCGGATCGCTGATTCGGTCTCGTCGATCATCCGAAAATCCGCCGGTATGCCCGCTAAATGGTAAAAGTCACGACAGATGCGAGCTGCAAGAGCGTGGATGGTGCTTATCTGGGCAGCGTCCACCTCGGCGGCCATATCTTCGCGGCCGCTTTTGGCCATCTCAGACCGGATACGCGAGCGAAGTTCGGCGGCGGCCTTATCGGTGAATGTCGCGGCGACAATATTTATCGGCGACATTCCGTCGACCAATACATGGTGTGCAAACCGCTTCGCGAGCATTGCGGTCTTTCCGGTGCCCGCGCCGGCAGTAACGGCGATGCTGCCGTCGGCCTCCACCGCTCTGGTTTGATCGCTGGTTAACTTCATTCGTCGATCTGTTTCCGTGCGAGCCTCGGGCCGCGTCGGCACACCGGTTCAAAATCGCAGAACCGGCACACCTTACCCTCGTTATCCGGGCGGACGATGAATCGCCCCGTAGTTAGCGTTCCTTTAACCCGCTCAATAAACTCGGTCAGGTCGACGTCCTTTCCGATGTCAGCCTTGCGGGCGGCAAGATTGAAATATTTACCAATGACCGGCGACCGGTCGGGGTAAAGCGACGGGATAGCGGCCTGCGTATAGATAGGAAGCTGCAGATCGATCTTTGCCTCGCCGTCGGCGTCCTGCACCATACTGCGATATCCGCCGGATTTGTAATCGATCGTGACCAGACCTTCGGGAGATTCGTCGATTCGGTCGATCCTTCCACTGATTCGCAGGGCCTCCCAATTCGTATCGAATTCCTGCTCTACGGCAAGCACTCGTGAGCCTATTGGCAGGAAATCCTCCGCCATGATCGCCTTTCGCAGGGCTTCGAGATGCGCGTTTCTCTCGAGTTCCCAGGTCGTTATATGAGCCACGCTCGACTCAGGCGATCGCTCTGCGGCTGCGAACGCCGCGTCGAGATTATCTAGGACCGCAGCTCGGAGATCCTGCGCTCCGAGCGATGAGCGTACAGCGATCTCGAGCACGGTGTGGTAGAGCGAGCCGCGGGTTCGGGGGTCGAGCTCAAATTCAGCCTCTTCGATCGCACTCAGACGAAGCATCTTTTCAGCAAACCACTTGAACGGGCACTGGCCGATCTTTGTCAGCTGCGAAACGCTCCACCGTCTGTTCGTATGATCGATCCCAGGCCCGATCACCCCATCAAATTCGTCATAAGGCAACGGGGATTCGCGCCGTTGTTCGACGAGGAATCGCCGATATGTCTCGGTCAAAACGGGATCAAGCAAGTTGGCCTGTGCATCCAGAAGTGTAGCCCGACGCACCTCTTCAGAGCTCGACAACATCGCGTTCAGGCCAAGCGAAGGATCAAGGCCGAGGCGGTCGAAATACGAGTTTGGAAGCTGTTCGGCACCGTCAAAATACCTCGGATAGCTAAGCGTCAGGCTCTTTTGCGCGGCTTGCACTAAGAAATAGAACGAAAGAGCTTCCCATCTGGGAACATCTGCCGCTTCTTCAAATTCAATCCCTAGCGGCTCCAGCTTTTTGCGTTCATGAAAATCGATCACAGGATTTTCAGTGACACTCGCAGGCAGCATTCCCTCAGCCATTCCGATGACGAAAATGTGATCGAATTCACCGCCAACTATCGTGTTCGGCTGATGAACCGCGACTCCGACCCGCGATGGAGCGAACGGCGTTGATACGGTAGAAAGCAGCTCGAAGAGCTCAGCGACGAACGCATCAAAGCTGATCTCCCGTTCCGGATCCGACGAGGCAATCTGTTCGTCGAGAGCGGTCAACAGGCGATCGAACGCGGTCAGGTCGGCAGCAGAATGTGCCGCACGATCACGCACGACGGTCGCTAATAATAAACTGCGAAGCCAAGCAACCTTATCCGCGAAGGTCGGGCCAGCGGGCTTATGTGTTAGAGCCACGACAGTGTCTGCAAATGGGATCCAAGCCTCTACACCCGAGGGATGAGCACGGCGCGCGGCAGACCAGGATTCCACGGTCAGCCCGGGGCCGAGCCGATGTGAAAGCATTCGTGCGGTCGGCTCAAATTCCAAGTGCGGAGTTGTATCCGTTTCATAATTCTCGCTCAGCCCCAGAGCCTCGATCAGAAGCTGCAAAAACTCGCCGAGGGCGGTTCTCATGATCGGTACGGAATGCTCGAAACTGAGTGGCAGGCCGTATTCGTCGGCGACCGAAGCAAGGAACGGAGCGTAAGCATCAACGTTGCGGGACACGATCGCAATTCGCTCAGGAGATTCGCCATCCATCAGCAGCCGTTTCACACGGGCTAGGGTGGTGCGGATCTCGCTCCGCACATCCGTATGAGATTCAGCAGTCGCCGGGGCAGGTTTCGGCTTGCCTGCGCATGAGCTAATGAATCGTGCGGCCGAACGCTCACCGATGTCAGTGAGATTGTTTACGCCGCCGAGTTCCTGCTGCCATCCGTTGGTTTGAAGGGTTTTGACCGCTTCGACGTTCGCGGCGAAGATCGGATCGTCGCCGACGGGTAAAAAGTAAAAACTGCCGTCGGCTGCCAGCTTGTCAATGTACCGAATCTCTTCGACGCGAGCTCGGAAGTGGCCGAACACCGCGACCCGCTGCCGTTCGACCACAAATCCGGATGCGACACGCAGCAGAGCTTCGCGATCGATAAGGTTATGGTCTTGCAGCTTCCGCGTATAGAGATCTGCGACGCGTGCAAGCATTTTTGCACGTTTCGAACCGTGCTGCTCGAGCTTAGCGACGTCGATGCCGATCCGGAGTACCGTCGACAATATCTCCCTCAAACGATCTGCCTCTGCTGAAGCGTCCAACTCCGGAGCGACGCGGTTAATCGCACGTTTTAGCACACGGCGTGCGAACAGGGGCGACGCGACACCGATGCCGCGTTGCCGCAACTCGCGCTGAGCGATCGACCGCAGGCTGACGAAAGGCCGGCCCGTGCGGATCGCCGCTGCCCGGTGCGGTGTGATGATCAGGACACCGTCAGTCGGTATCAAGCTTGGATCGGGGATGGCAGAGGTGATGAGAGTTCGCGCCATTAGATAAAGGAACCGTATCCTAGTATCTAAAAAGCGCGCCGTCGATGCAACGACTGCGTCAACCTTCCCTGACCTCCGCTAGTCGCAGGGGAAAAGGCGGCCGCGATCAACGTCACGGATCCGCCTTCAAAATGGAGCCGCCCATCGGAGTCGAACCGACGACCTTTCGATTACGAATGGAATGAGTGAGTATTTCTCCTTATCTGGCGACCCTTTCAAAAACTTGCAATACGCCTATAAATACAGAGCGTTTACGTTGATTCTCGTTTCAATCTATATCATAATCCTTTCACTCGATTTCCTCGAATTGCACGCTTTCAGGTGGGAATTCAGGTGGGAATAGGTGGGAATAGATTATGAACAGTTTCGAATTCAAGACAGCGGTCTTCAAGCGTCCAACCCGAACAAAGACAACCAGACAGCTCGATAAGAACGGGAACCCCAAGCTGTTCATTGTAAAAGGCGGCTGGGTCTATCGAATCCGCTACGTGGATACTGAAGGTCAACCGCGGTCACAAGAGCGTGGCCCGTACCCTACAAAAAACCAGGCGAGGGATGCGTGTGATCTCGCCGTCCGGGCACTCGAGAAATCCGCCGGTCAAATCCGCGTAGGCGAACGGATGACCTTCGAACAACTCGCGGAACGGTGTAAGACCGAGTTCTATAAACCGGCGGTATTGCGGGAGGGAAAAAAGATCGCTGGAGTTCGATCAGTTAAGCCCGTGCTCTCACAGATCGACCATCTCAAGAGGTACTTCGGCAAGCGTCAGATCAACGCGATAACATTGGAAAGCCTCACGCGATACAAAGAGACTCGGACGTCGCAGCCGATTGGTTCTGCCAAGTCGGAGCAGGCGAAGAAGAGGATGGTCGCGATTTCAACGGTTAATAGGGAACTCGCGGTAATGCGCAAAATGATGCGATACGCCTATCGTGAGGGTTGGCTGCTCCGGGACATCTTCTACAATGCAAACGTAATAGAGACCTCGAGCGAACGAGCGAGAAGCGTTACGCTTTCGTACTTGGACGAGCAGCGCCTATTGTCCTGTCTTGAAGGTGAACGTGAGATCGAATACACACGAACTAGACGAGGGAAAGTCGAGAATGTAAAAGCGAAGATCCCTGCTGCAAATCCTCTACTGAAGGCAATGATCATTCTAGCGGTTGACTCGGGGCTGCGTCGGGGCGAGATACTCAAGCTCCGTTGGCGGGATATTGACCTTGAGAACGAGTGCATTCTCATCGTTGGAACACACACCAAGACGGAAAAAGAACGCATGGTACCCCTTTCCGCTCGTGCGAAGGATGAGTTGCTGAGGCTTAAAAACGACTCTCACGGCGATCAACCTTTCCCCCTTTCGGAGACAAAGACGTCCTTCAAGTCTGTATGTCGACTGGCCGGGCTTCCCGACTTACGATTTCACGATCTACGTCGGACGTTTGTGACTCGGCAGCTCGCAAACGGTATATCAACCACGTTTGTAGCGAAAATCGCAGGTCACGCGCAAATTCAAACAACAATGAAACACTATACTGGTATAGGTATCTCAGAGATTAGGCAGATTAACCAACAAATCAACGCTTTGAATGATCGGGCAAATGAAACCCATCTACTTCACATTGAATCCGTTAATTAGGCAACAATGCCGTTTAATACTCGTTTGCGATTCTGAGTGGGAGGCTACCGCGAAGGACCGAGAGATTTCAAGCTCCTTAATTCATCGAAATAGAATGTAGTGTTCAGTCGGTTTGCGAAATTAAAACGCATTGTGTTAGAGTGATTTGAAATTTAGAACCGCATATGCGGTAGTTCGGATGAAAGCTCCGTGTCGATCCCTTTCCGGGGGTCTTCACGGGGCTTTTTTTGTTTTACGTTTATAAAAAGGAGACACCATGACTCGAGAGGATATCGGAAGCACTAGAAGCGGTCGCATCACGAAACTTATGACCGAGGAACAGGTCTGCGAGTACCTGGGCCTGTCGAAGGTCTCTCTTTGGCGCCAACGGAAGGCTGGAATGATCGCTTTCCGTCGTTGCGGCGGGCGAGTTCTTTATACGTCGGACGACGTTGACGAATTTCTTGAGCGGGTAAAAACGCCCGCGCTCCGCTGATCGGAGCCGAGTCTTCGTATGAGTCTTGACGGGCCGGTTCGCCCGCACCGTACTTGAGGAGGTTCTAAGTGGCTATTTCGACTACAAATTTTGCTCAAATCCCAACAGATCTGATTTGTCGTTTTGGTGAGTTAACGAAGTCCGAGATTCGTGTGATCTGCTATCTATACACATGCAGGAATCGCCACACCGGCCAGTGCAATCCGCGGCAGCAAAACATCGCAGAAGCGATTCGAATGGGCAAAGCACATGTTTCGAAGGCGATTAAATCGTTAACCGAAAAAGGTTGGATCTCGCAGGACGACCTCGGAAATTTCGTTTTACCAGCCGCTTCCGAACCGAGTTTCCAACGTGCAAATTTCACGCCTCGGAACCTGAATCCAGGAGTTGCCGAATCAGCAACTTTACAAGGAGAGAGAGTCACGGATTCGGATCAGAGAGTTGCCAAATCGGCAACCGAGAGTTCCCAAATCGGCAACTCGCATAATAAGGAATATGAACAGATGAATGAACAGATGTTTGAACACACTACAGCTGCCGATCGTGACCGGTTTGTTAAGAAAGTCATTGCCGGTATCAAAGCCGAAATGGGGCTTAACATTCTCCCTCTCGGAGCTGAAGAAAAGTGGTCGATCGAAGCAGAGTCCGCTTTTATCAATAACTTCACTGCCCAAGAGTTTGTCGGATGCTTCGCCGAAGTAAATGGTAAAAACAGGTCGTATCCGATCCAACCTCATTACATCTCAGAGCGGCTACCCTCCTACGTAAAGAGAACGACAACGCGGGTGTCGGACACTCTTCCATCAATTCAAGAAAAAATTGCCGAAGACGAGGCTAATCGAGTAGCGATGATGACTCCCTGTCGGGTTTCTAGGGTCGCGTCCGCAGGCGCATAAGATTATGAGCAAAACAATTACAGAACAGTCACTGCCGTCATCTGTGGACGCTGAAGCCGCAGTGCTTGGCTCGATTATAGTTAACAACTCAAATCTCGACACAGTGGCCGAAAGACTCCACACACGAGACTTCTACACCCAATTCAACCGGGATGTGTTCGAAGCAATGCTCAAGCTAGGCGAGAACGGACAGAAAATCGACCCGCTTTTGATTAACGAAGAGATTAATCGGAATGGATCGTTTTCCAGTATTGCCGAGATCTCAGGATTGACGGCTGGGGTACCCGGAGTCATGGACCTTGAGATTTACACAAGCTTGATCCGCAAAAAATCCATTCGCCGCGAGATTATCGAGACTTGTAGATCAACCGAGCGCGATGCTCGCGATTGCGATTCCGATTCCGACGTATCAAACCTCTTAGCCGGTTTCGAGACAAGGGTTCACGAACTCCGTGCCAGAGCAGAGGCCGACGAGAAGATTACGTATTTTACCCGTCTCGATCATGTTATCGATGGTTACGTCCTACCAGCATTGGACGATCTCAGCAAAGGTACGAGTCGAAAAATTCCTACAGGATTTCCTTTGATCGACGCGGCTATTGGCGGAGGTTTGGCTCGATCCGACGTCATGCTCATCGCTGCCGATACAGGTTGCGGCAAATCGGCACTTGCTTTGCAGTTCGCGTACAAGATTGCGAAATCCGATGTACCGGTCGCATTCTTGGCCGGCGAAATGTCCAGCGGTGAGAATGTACTCCGACTGCTGTCCCAGGTTTCGGGGATAACGAATCTGAACTGGAAACATCAGATCAGCCGCCCCGAACACGAAGCCCTTAAAGATTGGGCGGCCGAAATCAAAGAAGTTCCGATCTACTTTGAGCACACACTCTCGGACCTTCAGACCCTACGAACCCATCTACGTACCTTGGTTCGCGAACACAAGATACAAGTCTTGGTGATCGATTATGTTCAGTTGTTCAAGCTGGGCAAGCTCGACCGGCGATCCCGCAGCGAGCGTATCGCCGAGGCGTCGCAGGAGATAAGGCTCATCGCAAATGAGCTAAACATCGCGATCATCGAGATCGCTCAACTCAACCGCGAAGGTGCTCGAGCATCAACGCCTGGCATTCATGACCTCGAAGGTAGCGGGCAGCTTGAAAAGGACGCCAGCCTGATACTTATTCTTGAACTCGACAAAAAACAGTGTATTGATGAATATGACCGAAAATTCCAAGAAGCTCGGATTCGGATCGAAAAGGGCCGCAACGTTGGCCGGGGCAAGGTCACCGGGCGCTTCTACGGGTCTAGCGTTCGCTTTATCTTTGGTGAGAAAGACGACATGCAATAGATAATGAGCCGAAACCCATATAAATTGAGTCTTAATGGGCCACATCAATAGGGCGATCGATGTACCTGATCTTGGCGAATTCAACAGAAAATCATATCCTCAGCCTTCGTCTAGAGAACATCGACGAAGCACTCGAAGATTTTCGCAACCTCGGTGCTCACCTGAGTCAATTCGGGATTAAGATGATTGAGCGAACGGACATGAGCCGAGCCCATACAGATTTCACATTTAGAATAGGGAAAACGCTAAACGCTAGCGAGCTGCTTCGCTGGCCGACTCCATGGGACGACTTGACCCATTTTCCGAAGGTGTCAAACAATGATCATATCGGACGGCCACCAGCCCTCACACGCCTTGAAGTAATGCACGTCGAAGAGATGCTGCAGGGACAGCAGGCAACCCTCAAGGAAATCGCATACAAGATGAGATGTTCCGTCAGGACGATACGCCGAATCCACGATGGAAAACACACTTATTCGTCCCGTCGTCCCAAGTAATTGTCTACAATCCAAGTACTATCCCACTTGTGCCGTACCGCGCCGTTGTGAGGTCTGTCTCCTCGCACTCAATCAACTGTCCGTCTTCGAATCTCGTACAATTTCCCCGTTTATCTCTTGATGGTAATATGTCAAGACTTCACTTTTTATGGACAACGAGATTAAAAAGACTCTGTGGGCGACGGCTGACAAGCTGCGTTCGAATATGGATGCGGCCGAGTACAAGCATATTGTGCTCGGGCTGATATTTCTTAAATATATCTCCGACTCGTTCGGCGAGCACCGGGCACTGCTCGAAAAACGCTTTGCCGATCCTAACGACGACTATTTCATTGAGGACGAAGCCACGAGGTCCAAAGACCTTGAAGAACGCGATTATTACACCGAGGCAAATGTCTTTTGGGTGCCCGCGATGTCGCGTTGGGAATGGATCCGCGAGCGCGCCAAACAGCCAACGATCGGAAAGTATATCGACGATGCTCTTGTAGAGATCGAGAATGAAAACCCGCGTCTCAAAGGGCTTCTCGACAAGCGTTTTGCCCGTACCGAGCTCCAACCCGGAAAATTGGGCGAGCTTGTTGACGAGGTCTCAAAGATCGGCCTGACCGGAAACGGTCACAAGGCCAAAGATGTGCTCGGCGAGGTTTACGAATACTTCCTCGGACAGTTCGCCAATGCCGAAGGGAAAAAGGGTGGGCAGTTTTACACGCCCGCTTCCGTTGTTAGGGTCCTTGTCGAGGTCCTCGCCCCGCATTCCGGCAAGGTTTACGATCCGTGCTGCGGTTCGGGCGGGATGTTTGTCCAGTCGGAAAAGTTCATGGAATCGCACGGCGGGCGGTTTGGCGATATTTCCATCTACGGGCAGGAATCGAACCCGACGACGTGGCGGCTGGTGGCTATGAACCTTGCCATTCGCGGGATGGATTTCAATTTGGGAAAGGAACCGGCGGACACGTTCCTTCGCAACCAGCACCCCGACCTTCGCGCCAATTACATAATGGCGAATCCGCCGTTCAACGTATCCGATTGGTGGAACGCACAGCTCGAAGGCGATCCCCGATGGCAATTCGGAACGCCGCCGGCGGGAAATGCAAACTACGCGTGGCTCCAGCACATCTATTACCACCTCGCCCCAAACGGACGGGCCGGTGTGGTGCTTGCAAACGGTTCAATGTCCTCGTCGCAGAACAGCGAAGGAACGATCCGCAAGGAAATGGTCGAACAGGACGCCGTCGAATGTATGGTCGCCCTTCCAGCACAGCTTTTCTTCAACACCCAGATCCCCGCGTGCCTCTGGTTTCTCAATAAGAACAAAGGAAACCGAAAAGGCGAGATCCTTTTTATTGATGCACGCAAACTAGGCCGCCTCGAAAACCGCGTCAACCGCGTTTTTGATGATGAGGACATCGAGCGGATCGCAGACACCTACCATTCATGGGCAGAGACCCAAGACCAAAAACCGAAGACCGAATACCAGGACATTCCGGGCTTTTGCAAATCCGCCAGTCTTGATGAGGTTCGTTCGCATGATTACATTTTAACGCCGGGCCGATATGTTGGCGCTGAAGTGGCGGAAGATGATGACGAGCAATTCGCCGAGAGCATGGCCAGGCTGACTGGTGAACTGGAAGTTCAATTTGCGGAAGGCTCAAGACTCGAAAGCGAAATCAAACAAAATCTCGCAAGCGTCGGCTTTGAATTTGGATAAATCTAAGATCGCCGGACAGCTTTATGAATTGCCACTCGCTTTAGCTAGTAGAAAGGATTGGAAAAGGCGTGGCTTTAGCCGAATTGCTCAAGCAAATTAAGGATGCATGATTCGAAGCAAATAAGGTTTAGGGATTTGTTGCTAGAACCTGTGCGTAATGGCATCTACAAACCTAAAGAATTCCACGGTAGTGGCGTTCCGATTGTAAATATGGGCGAGCTATTTGCTTACCCGCGCTTAAAGTCTGTAGAAATGAACCGGGTTCAGCTTACGGAGAATGAAAAAGAAAAATCTCTGTTGAGAAATAATGATCTGATTTTTGCTCGACGCTCACTCACAGCAGAAGGAGCAGGTAAATGTTCCTTGGTTTATGATTTGAAAGAAGAAACGACCTTTGAGTCGTCAATTATCAGGGCACGACCCGACCCGTCGCTCGCAAATTCTGAGTTTCTTTTTTACTACTTCAATTCGGCGCAGGGAAAACATTTGCTTGGAACGATCCTCAGGCAAGTTGCGGTTTCGGGTATCACTGGAAGTGATTTGATGGAGTTGTTAGTTCGAGTGCCGCCTCTCGAGGATCAAAAAGCAATTGCTACGATTCTTTCGTCGCTGGATGACAAGATCGAGCTTAACCGGCGGATGAATGCGACTTTGGAAGCGATGGCCCGGGCTTTGTTTAAGGCTTGGTTTGTGGACTTTGAACCCGTCCACGCCAACCTCGAAAACCGCCCCTCAACCTCCGCCTCCCCCGAAATAGCCAAACTCTTCCCCTCCACCTTCGAAAACGGCATCCCCACGGGTTGGAAAACGAGGAGGCTTGGTGAAGTTTCAGAGGTAAAGGGCGGAACAACGCCAAGTACGAAAACGCCCGAATTCTGGAACGGCGAAAACTTTTGGGCGACGCCAAAGGATCTCTCAGATCTCCGTTCTCCGGTCTTGTTAACGACCGAACGAAAGATCACTGATGCCGGCGTCAAACAAATTAGTTCTGGAGTTTTACCCGCAGGAACTTTGTTATTGTCGTCGCGAGCGCCGATTGGATATCTCGCGATTTCACAAGTTCCTGTTTCAATAAATCAAGGCTTCATTGCGCTTCAAGGAGTCGATGTTTCTAATCTTTTTCTTCTGCATTGGCTGGCTGAAAATATGGAAGTCGTGAAAAGTAGAGCAAATGGCTCAACCTTTCAAGAGATCAGCAAGTCGAATTTCAGACAAATCCAAATCGATATACCTCATTCCGATATTTACCGGGCATTTGAGAAGTTCGCGATATCAATTCACGCAAAGATTTGTGCAAATGAGCGAGAAAGTGAGAATCTCAAAAAGATTCGTAATCTGCTGCTAGCGCGACTGATCAGTGGGGTGTTGACCGTGTAAAGCGGTAACTCGGTGAATCTAGCTGCGGCGTCCGTCATCGATGTGTTGCAGGAATCGGGGGAACACGCTGCATTCGATCGGGATGTCGCAAGCTAAACGAACACGAAATAGGTCGACGAATGAAATCTATGCATATAGAGCGAATCCTTGAATTCTACGAACTATTTCCGTTCCAAAATCATCCCTTTTGGACTGGGGTAATAAACGGCACATATTCACTCGAACAGGTACTTCAGGCCGAAAAGCAACACTATTTGAGAACGAAGGCTGGCCAAGCATTAAGATGGAACTCGGTTCAATTCGCGCCAAGCAAAAGCCCAAAGATTTTTGAAGCCGCGTTAGGAAACTACCTGGAAGAGGTGGCTCCCAGAGATTCGGGCGAAAGTCATTTAGCGTTGATCGAGCGATTACTCACCACTGGCGGCATAACCGAAAACGAACTGAAACGGGCGAAGCCTACACCGGGGAATGCGGCCGCGATGGCCTTGTACAGGGATATTGCTGGAAGGGGAACGGCATGCCATTTAATCGGCGCGGGAGCAGTCGAATATTACTACTCTGAATTGTCACCGAGAATCTTTGACGCCTATATCCGGCATTATAATATGAGCTCTGATCAAGCAAAGACCTATATGATTCATGGGCCCGTCGATAAGATCCACGCAGAAAGGGCGTTCGATGTACTTGACGATGCTATATCGATGCACGGGCTGGCAGTTATTGAGGAAAGCGTACGAGATGCTTTTGTCGCGACCAGCCTCCACTATGACGGTATGAATCAAGCAGCGTTAAATCGAATCACTTACTGGAACGGAGAAAAGAAATGAAAGGTTACATTTACACTATGTTCAAAGGGGCCGATCCTTCACAAGGTTGGACATTGAACGATCCAATCTATAGTCCTGTTCCGACCCTAGGGGCCTGTATGCCCAATATCCGCCGTCTTGTTGAAAAAGGAGATTTCATATTTACGATTAGTGGGCAGGTTGTAGGCGTGAGCCAGTATATTGTCGGCGGCTTCGAGGTTGAAGAAAAAATAAGCGCCCTTGCGGCGTACAAGCGACTTCCGAATAATCGCCAAAAACGATTGCCCGACGGTTCTTTACATGGAAACATCATCGTGGACAAAGACGGAAAGCAGGTTGAAACGGATTACCACGAAAATTTCGCAAAACGCGTTGAGAATTATGTCATTGGCAGGAATCCGGTTGTCATTGAGACGGCTCAGGAGGTCGAAATCGCTAGAGATGAGACTCCTGATATATTGGCGAATGTTTTTCAGGTCAGAAGAGCCCAGAAGCCGTCGGATATGATCGGACGATGGAGAAGGTTAAACAGTGAACAAATCGAGTTGTTGCGCGAGCGGATTCTCGAAATCAAGAAGAACGCGAGGGTTTGACCTATGAGGAATATAGCCGAGGTGGTTGAAAAGAGCGACGTTTCGTTGGCCGAGATAAGTAAAAGGTCTCAGATTCCGTTATTGAGACTCCAGGGTCTTGTCGAAGGTGAACGTCCGACACTTGCCGAGCTCCGAAGATTAGCTAAAGTGCTGGGTCTCGACTTAGCTCAATTTTCAAGCGAATCTCCTAAAACGCGCACTGCGATGTTGTTTAGAGACACCATGGGTAACCGGCTGGCTCCCTCGCACGAGCTTACCCTTGAAACTCTTTCGAACCAACTTGAACAATCGATGGGAATGATTGACCAAGAGCGAAATCACAAATGGCTAAAGCTCTTCGATGGCCGAAACTTCGACTTCCACGATGCACAGCGGCTAGGCGAAGAGTTTAGGGAACATTTTGCGGACGGCGATCAGGTCAGCCCTTTGACTTCACTTCCGCAGTTGGTTGTCGAGACGCTAAATATAATCCTGGTAATTCCTCCAAAACTAAAGATTGATGGTGCGTCTGCCCTGATTCACGAACACGCTTTCATTTTTGTCGCTCCAAGGAGGTTCGTTCCACGTATGCTCTTTACTCTCGCTCACGAGATTGGACACTTACTCGCTCACCATCGAAGACGTGAAAATTTTGCTTTCTTCGACACTGAGGATTCCACCGGCAGTATTCGTCCGCGTCGTGAGGCCGAAGAGCGGTTTGCCGATGCGTTCGCATCGGCTCTCTTACTCCCCGCCGTTGGCGTGGGTATAACCCTGAAGAAAATACGTGAAGTCTACAATATTACCGGCGATGCATTGGGTGATATTGAGATACTTTATTTATCTCGTATTTTCGGAGTTAGCTTTCAAGTTGCGGCTCGACGCTGTGAAGATTTGGACTTAATTCAACGGGGCTCTGCATTTTCGCTTTATGCAAAAATATGCGAAGAGTTCAAGAATCCTGAGGAACGTGCAAGGCAATTAAACCTACCGCCCAGACCTGAAATCTACTTTCCATCGGTGTCTCCGCAACTTCTGAAGAGCGCCATCCGCAAGGTTAGACGCGGGGAAATATCTGTTGGTCGAGCTGCGAAGAATATAAACGCATCCATCGGTGCCCTGATGCATGCGCACCAGGACTTATTAACGGAGCATTGAACATCGCACCGATAGAAACAATCTTTGATGCCTGCTCGTTAATAAATCTTCACAACGGAGGGGTGTTGGATAGAGTTCTGCACTCGCCCGGTCGCAGTTGGGCTATTGGCAATATTGTCCTTGACGAATGTACGAGTTGCGCCTTTCCAGAATTAGAGGCTTCGATAGCAAGTGGAATGATCACCCTGCTCGATGACGCTGATCTCGACGGTGGCGCCTTCTTGGAGTTACTTGCCCAACATAACCTAGGGCAAGGAGAGACCGAGTGCCTGGCCTATGCTTTAGAATTCGGGTACGTGATTTCTACGGACGACCGCAAAACAAGACGAATTATAAAGAGTACGCTAGGGGAACAAAAGCTAATAGGAAGCATCGGCCTACTAAAGAACTGTGTGGAATCTGGGATTTTGACGGCTAACGAGGCAAAGCACTCGTACGATGCGATGGTTAGATCCGGCGGATTTTTGCCCGACTTGAGCCAAGACTTTTTCGATGATTAGATCACTTGCAATTTACTTCTAAACCTTTCAGGTGAAAATAAACGAAGAACAATTCGAAAATCATCTTCTCAGCATTCTCGCCGAGCTTGGATACGTTTATGAGAACGGCTATGAGATCGCGCCTGACGCGTTAAGGCCCGAAAGGAAGGATTATCGGGAGGTTGTTCTGGTTGGGCGTCTGCGTGAAAGCCTGACGGCATTAAATTCAAACATTCCTGCGGGCGCGATAGAAGATGCAATCGCTCAGATAACCCGCCCGAACTTCCCTTCCCTTATCCAGAACAACCGCGAGTTTCACCGGCAGCTTCGCGACGGCGTCAAGGTGCTATTTCAGGAGGACGGGGAAACCAAAGCGGATTTCGTAAAGGTCATCGATTTCGAACATGTCGAAGCAAACGAGTTTCTCGCCGTCAATCAGTTTTCGATAAAGGGTGCCAAGAGCACAAAGCGGCCGGACATTATCATTTTCATCAACGGCCTGCCACTCGCGGTCCTTGAGCTAAAGAACCCGGCGGATATCAATACGACGATCTACGATTCGTACAAGCAGCTTCAGACTTACAAGGAAGAAATATCCGACCTGTTCATTTTTAATGAGCTGCTTGTCATCGCCGATCTCGCGGAAGCTAAGGTCGGCAGCCTTACCGCCGATTATGAGCGGTTCGGAAAGTGGCGAACGATAGACGGCGAAAAGCTTGACCCGCTCGGTAGCAACCAAACGGAAACGCTCGTTAGAGGGCTTTTCCGCCGCGACTTTCTGCTTGAATACATCCGCGACTTTGTCCTGTTTGAAGAAGAAAAGGAAACGATCAAGAAGATCGCCGCTTACCACCAGTTTCATCTCGTCAGGAAGGCCTTCGCAAAAACGCTTGAAGCCACCAAACCGGAAGAGGAAGGTAAGATCGGCGTCGCATGGCACACGCAGGGTTCGGGCAAGAGTATCTCGATGGCTTTCTATGCCGGAAAGGTGATCACTGCCGCGGAAATGAAAAACCCGACGATCATCGTCGTCACCGACCGCAACGATCTGGACGGGCAGCTCTTCGCGACGTTTTCAAATGCACGCGAGCTGATGCGTGAGAATCCAAAACAGGCAGAGACACGGCAGGAGCTGCGCGATCTCTTAGCAGGGCGGCCATCGGGCGGCGTCATATTCACGACGATACAAAAGTTTAGCCTGCTGGAAAATGAAGTGAAGTATCCGATGCTCTCCGATCGGTCAAACATCGTCGTGATCGCCGACGAAGCTCATCGCACGCAATACGGCCTGAACCCGAGCATCGACCAAAAGACGGGACAGATGAGATACGGATTCGCACATCATCTGCATGCGGCGTTCCCGAGTGCGTCGTTCATCGCGTTCACAGGGACGCCGATCTCGATGCTCGAGCGTGACACGCAAGCCGTCTTCGGAACCTATATCGATATCTATGATATGAAGCAGGCTCAGGAAGACGGAGCGACCGTTCCGATCCTCTATGAGAACAGGCTTGCCAAGCTAGAGCTAAAAGAAGATGAACAGCCGACGCTCGATGAGCAGGTCGAGGAACTCACGGAAGACGATGAGGAAACCGAAAAAGCCCGCACCCAAAGCCGCTGGGCGGCCTTGGAAAAGGTTGTCGGTGCCGAGCAACGCCTAAAGAAGATAGCCGCCGACCTCGTCAAACATTTCGAGGCCCGACAGACAGAAATGTCTAAGACGACCGCCGGCCCCGGAAAAGCGATGTTCGTATGCATGGGGCGTGAGATATGCGTACGGCTTTATAACGAACTCATAGCGTTGCGTCCTGAGTGGCATGACCCCGACCCGACAAAGGGTGTTCTGAAAGTGATCATGACCGGCTCGTCAAGCGACAAGGCGAGCCTGCAGCCGCATATCTACCCTCGACAGGTAAAGAAGGATCTCGAAAAGCGATTTAAGGACGCCGACGACGATTTCCAAATAGCCATCGTTCGCGATATGTGGCTTACGGGTTTTGACGCTCCGAGCCTGCATACGATCTACATCGACAAGCCGATGCGAGGGCATTCCCTGATGCAGGCGATCGCCCGCGTGAACCGCGTCTTTCGAGATAAGAAAGGCGGCCTGGTAGTCGACTACATCGGTATCGGGCACGAGCTCAAGGCAGCGATGAAGCAGTTCACCGAGGCCGGTGCCGAAGGCGATCTTTACAATGACGCCGCCGAGAAAGCACTGCCCATCGTCGAAGAGCAGCTGACTATCATCCGCGGGATGTTTCACGGCTTTGATTATCAGGATTTTGAAACAGAGGCGATAACGCTTTTGCCGGAAGCGGCCGATCATATTCTCGGGCTCGGTCCGGACAGAAAGAACAAATTCTTTGACAGTGTGACGTCTCTGACGAAAGCCTTTGCATTGTGTTCGACGTTAGACGAGGCAATAGGCTTTCGGGAAGAGATAGCCTTTTTCCAGGCGGTGAAAGCCTTCATCGGAAAGCCGGGGGAATCGGCAAAGAAATTCAAGAACGAACAGCGAGAGCTTCTAATTCAGCAGATCCTAAGCCGGGCGGTCGCGTCGGACGAGGTTCTGGACATTTTTTCATATGCCGGGCTCGATCGGCCGAACATCGGTATACTCTCAGACGAATTCCTCGAAGAAGTAAAGCTGATGCCGCAGCGAAACCTTGCTGTCGAGCTGCTCGAACGCCTGCTGAAGAACGAGATCAGCGCAAGGCTGAAAACCAACATCGTCCAAAGCAAAAAGTTTTCGGAAATGCTGATCTTGACCCTGAATAAATATCACAATCGGGCGATCGAGACGATGCAGGTCATCGAAGAGCTTGTCGGCATGGCAAAAGAGTTCGCCGCAGCTGCAAAGCACGGCGATGAGCTTGGGTTAAATCAGGACGAGACAGCATTTTACGATGCTCTTGCCGAAAACGAAGCTTCTGTCCGAGAGCTTGGCGACGAGACACTTAAGAAGATCGCCGTCGAGCTCACTGAAAACCTTCGCAAGAGCACGACCGTCGATTGGTCGGTCCGCGAAACCGTCCGCGCAAGGCTCCGCTTGCTCGTGAAACGGATCTTGCGAAAGTACAAATATCCGCCGGACAAGACCGAAGCCGCGATCGATCTGGTCCTTCAGCAAGCCGAGACGCTTTCGGAATCTTGGGTGTGAGGAGAGGCGAATGAGACTACATCTTAAACCCTAAAATTTAGCGTTCATAAGCATGGCAAGCCGCCCCGCTATAAGGACAGCCCCGACGCGTGTCCACGACGCGGTTTGATCAATAGTAAGCAGACCCTATTCATTCGAAGTCCCAAGCCGAGAAGAAGCTTTCGAGTTAGCTTTGAGTATAACGGTCAGTGGTATTTTATCGATAATAATTCGCAACTGTACAAACTTCTTGAGGTAGCAAATAGCGATAGCCCCTTTTTGCAGTTTATCGAAGATTAATTTCTCTTCAGCTGCCACCCCCACTCTTTCGATACAACAAAATTATGAAAGCTTCTGCATTAAATTTTCTCTCGCTCATTCGAGGCCCTAAACAATTTGTAATACCGATCTATCAGCGAACTTATAGCTGGCAGGTTTTGCATTGTAGAAAGTTATTTCAGGACATTCTTGAAGTTGACCACGACGAATCGCGCCATGGCCATTTTATTGGTTCGGTGGTTTACTTCCAGCCCGGCATCCACACCCAGGGCGATGTTCCAAAGCTGTTGGTCATCGACGGCCAGCAACGCCTTACGACGATCTCGCTGCTAATCGCAGCACTTGCCGAGTTCGTGGAGGCGAACGACGTCGCTTTTGATACAACGGCAAAGAAGCTCAGGAACTATTACCTCGTCAATGATGAGGAAGAAGGGGATCTGCATTTCAAGCTCCACCTAACTCGGCACGACAAGGACTCACTCCGTAAGGTCTTGAGCCGGACCGCCTTCGGTGACAACGAATCCATTAGGATTGTCGAAAATTACGAGTTCTTTAAGAAGTCGATTTCTGCAGAAAATGTCGATCGCGTTTACAACGGCATTCAGCAGCTTTTTGTTGTTGACGTGGCTCTGGAAAAAGACAAAGACAATCCACAGTTGATATTTGAGAGTCTCAATTCAACCGGCCTCGACCTTTCTCAGGCGGATCTGATCCGCAACTTCATGCTAATGGGCCAGCCGCCGGATCTTCAAACTGAACTATATGATCGCTACTGGTTTCCAATGGAACAAAGCTATGGGAACGATTACACCGGTCGATTCAACTGGTTTATTCGGGATTATCTGACCGTAAAAACCGGCCGAATACCGGTAATCGGCAAGGTGTACGATGACTTCAAGGAATTTGCTAAGGATCGAGTTACCGAGTCGAAGATCGGGGAGTTGGTCGCCGACATCTACAAGTTTTCCGCGTACTATGTCGACATCGTTCTACATAAATCGCAAGACGATGAACTGCGAGCAGCGTTCAAGAATATCTCCAAGCTGAAGGTCGACGTAAGTTACCCGTTTCTACTTTACCTTTACGCGGACTTTGAGGCGGGTGTCCTGTCGCGCCGTGAACTGCTACACGTTATTCACCTTATAGAGAGTTATGTGCTACGGCGGGCGGTGTGCGGGATTCCTACGAACAGTATGAATAAGACGTTCGGTAATTTGCACAAATCTGTGAACAAGGAAAAATACGTCGAAAGCGTTGAGGCAGCCTTTCAATTGATGAAAAGCTACCAACGGTTCCCAAGCGACACTGAATTTGAAACGGAACTGCTTGCGAAAGATCTCTACAGCTTTCGTCCGCGTAACTACTTTCTGAATAGGCTCGAAAATGACGGCCGAAAAGAGGTTGTGAATACCGAAGCTCTTTCGGTTGAGCACATCATGCCGCAGAACACGCGGTTATCCCCAGAATGGAAAGAAATGTTAGGACCAGATTGGGCAGCTGTCCACGCGCGGTATCTACATAAACTAGGAAATCTCACGCTCACCGGATACAACCCTGAGCTAAGCGACCGGCCGTTCAGCTATAAGAAGACGGTGACGGGCGGCTTTAACGACTCGCCGCTTAGGCTGAACGAATATTTACGTCGGGTTGATCGTTGGACAGACCACGAAATGGAAACCAGAGCACGACTTCTGGCAGATAAGGCGAAAAGTATATGGACAGCGCCGAACCTCTCTGACGAAGTTCTGGAAACGTATCGCCCCCGAGAACCCGAAGCGGATACCGCCTATACGATTGAGAACTTTCCGTACCTAAAAGATGAAATGCTGGACCTTTTTGATCAGTTGCGGTTGCGAATACTCAATATCGACCCTTCTGTTAGAGAGGAGTTCAAGAAACTATATATTGCATATAAATCGGTTACCAATTTCGTTGACATTGTCCCGCTTGCCTCAGCTCTGCGACTGTCGCTGAATATGAGCTTTGACGAGGTCCATGATCCCATGGGAATCTGCCGCGACGTAACGGGTGTTGGTCGCTGGGGCAACGGAGACGTTGAAGCCAAGATCAGCTCGGTCGACGAGATCGATGACGTACTCGATCTGATTCAGCAAGCGTTTGACGTGCAAGTCGGCACCCATAATGGGGATGGAGCTTAAATGTTCGGTCCCGTAGCTCGAGTAGAGGCTATTTGAGCAAAAAGCGGCTAACATCGCGAGTTTTGTCATTGCTTCGACCGGCCCTCCGCACGAGCAGAAAGGACTGCGATCGATACATAGCAATGTTAGATATTGTTTGCCGCGTATTTCGAATTTGCCCCGGTTGTGCCTCGGTTTCACGGGTCACCCCTGCATCCGTGTAGGTCTCAGCTATTTCGTGCTGAGAGCGATCGTATCGCGTTATGATCTCGCAGCCCCCTTCACGTGGTCAATTGCGCCGTGAACCTAAAACGAGCAGTTTGTCGATATATCGAATTTCGCGAAATGGAGGTATGGTGGGTTCCGTGTGAATTTACCTAGCTGAATAAAGCGCGATAATTAGCTCGTCTCGGAAACCCTATATAGTCACGGTAACCCCATGTAGAAGACCAAAGGTAAACCGACATGCATTTTCATGGCAGTCCGGAAAGTGCGAAAAGGGTATGTGAATCCAGGCGACATAAGCCAAGTGATTGGCACCTTCGCGGTCACCCCATGAAGACAGGGTCACCCCATGGAGAAAATCGAAGGTTTCATCAACATACATTTACGAGCGGTTTTGGGAAGTGGTTCAAAGCTCTGAACAGCCCGATTTGCGCACGCCCCGAAAGTAACCCCTTATAGCCTTGGTAACCCTATGAGGGATCACAGACACCGTCATAGTATCGAGGCCGTTCGATATTCTGCCAGAGAAATGCAAATGATTGGTGAAGAACGGATTACTCGCTCGGCCCGCGAATTAGTAATTATTCTGGGTACAGCAATGCGGGTTTAACTTGCCCGTAAAATTATTGTGCCCGGATTGCGCCGCTTTTTTTTCTCGGAAGACGACGCGTATATCGCGTAGGTTCAAAATCCGCAGAGGCGGACTCTACAGGCTGGGGCCAAACGATACATTTGTTTGTCATCAGCATGGATGTCGACGCTTGATATACACGGGAACCGCCGAGGAGAACTCTGGCGTTAGGATGATTTTGCTGAGCACGCCCACAAACGAAAGGTGACGTCGTTCTGGATGATCCGGGCACGGGCGAAACGGTACCTGATGGCCGCACACGTTACCTACTCGATCGTTGAGCAATCGGCACGCGAGGTCATTTGAGTCCAAACGCAGGCACGACGCGTTCGCCGTGCACCGGAAAGCTGTCCCGGCTGCGTGAAATTCAGCTACCAGTGGCTGCCGATAAACCTTATGCCGCCGATCGGCAGCCTGCAGTGCGGGGGCTATTGCCGCTGTTATTTGGAGTATCGATGACCGAAAACCCGAAAGCACGTGAGAGCAAACGGTCGACGAGAAATTCCGCATGGAAGAGCGACGGATCGAGCTCGGCTACCTAAAGTACCTCAAGAAGAAGTACCGCGTGAGGATCAGCAGTACAGCCAGGAGCTCGCCTGGGCAAGAAATGAGAGGAACGGTAAATAAACTTCGTCCCTGTTGGTTTCCGCGAGTGAGAGCTTTACGGTTCGCCAAAGCATTCGGCTTCGTTAGTGAAATTATTCCACGAAGAATCCGCGGCGGCCGATACCACCGAACGAGATGTAATTCATTTTCGATCTTAGGTTCGAAGGCGGTTCCTTGTTTTCTAGCACTATTATCTGCTCGTCTCTTGGGATATCTGACAAACTCCGAAAGAACGCGTGTTGAATCTCACCAGACAACTCCTCATCCGCGTCTTCTGCCGAACCCTCACGAAAACTTGTCAGTGGCGAATCCAAAAGTACCCAGCCCGGGTGTGGTAGGTTCTTCGTCTTGCAGTAACGCATCAAGGCGATCGCAAACGCCGAATGCATTAGGGCCCGAACACCTTTTCCATTGCTTTGGCGGGGCTTACCTCCAACCAAAATATCCATTCTCTGCTCGTTAAACTCCACGATGCCCGCGTCGGTAAATTTCCAATCGCGCAATATATTCTCGACGACGTCAGACAATTCGCGTAAAGCTACAGTATCCAGACCTCGGCTTACCGTTTTCTCAACTTTTGGTCTTACTGGGTTGTCTAGTTCGGCCCGCGCCCTACGCAGTAATATGAGCTGATTGTTTGCGGATTCCAGGTCAGACAATCTCCCGCGGCTCGCGATAAGTTTATCTAATTGACTCCTTTCGGCGATTTCTTTCGGTCGGAGAAATCCAGCGAGTAGGTCGTCCAACTTAGTGATTTCAGCGTTCTGCGATTCAATATAATTAGAGAGCTCGTCACGTTCGCTACGAAGCGATTGAATCGTCACAGCTAGATCAGCTTGAAGAGTACGAATCTTGGCTGCTTCCAATCGGCAAGCTTCGGCTATATCAACCGATTGAACGTTTTGTTCCGAGCATATTGCCGCCATCAGATGGGCATCGACGGAAGAACCGCACAATGGACAATTCACCGTTTGTAGGTGCTCAAGATAATGTCCGCCCTCCTGAACAAAATCAAGTCGACTGAGATCACTGTCATAATGTTTTTCTAGAAGGTCAAAACGCTTAAGCAAGCCTTCGATTACAGCGATTCGAGCGCGGCGATGGCTTCGCTCCTCCCACGTGTCCTTTCTACTCTCTTGAATCGAGAAAATTTTGGCGGAGCTTCCTGCAATAGTCTCTTTTAGGCGTGCGACTTCCGCCTGCACGGCAGATATCTCCTTATCAAGTTCGATTCCGCTAAGCTCACGCTCACCCAGTTCTCTTTCAAGGTTCCCAATTAGTTCATCAAGTACATCCTTACGTGCTTCCAGTTGGGCCTTTACAATTTCTTTTTTCGGGGATGCTATAAGACTACTGTCGTCTTGACCAGTGATAAGATAATTGAAGGCCGCTTTCAGCTTCGTATTATTGAAGTCGTCGCGAAGAATGAGGGATCTTTCTGAGATTATTTCGGACTCATCGATAACGAAAAGGTGGACAATGCTGTGGAAAGTGAGGTTTTTCGTTTCATTCTGAGCATTATAGCGGAGCTTAGTAGGCTTAATTCCGCTTAAGCCTAGGAGAAATGAGGAAACGTTCCCGGGCCCAGGCTCCGCCTTTGCTTTCAGAATACTAGGTTTCGATCGAAAAGAAATAGAGCTGAGCGACTCAGGGTAAAGAAAAAAATCGCCGCCTCCTAGACTTCGTTGCAGTGTGAAGTTGGATTGCTTCACGGTTTCTATTCCAAGAAGGATCCGTTCGTAATTTCGAGCCTCTGGCAATTCTTCGGGTAATTTGCTGCCACCGAGTCCGAAATCTATACATTGCCGGATGTAACTTTTGCCGGTGTTTGATAATCCTGCTATAACGTTCAGGCCAGGAGTAAAATCGACCTCCGAGCTTTTCGTATTACTCGTTACTCGTAGACACCTAAGTTGAAATCCGAAGTCCTTCATAACCTAACCTGGAAATGGTTCCTCAGCGAACTCGGCTCCCCATTCGCCCAAATTTGCACCCATGAATGTCAATAGTTCTGCATCTGCCATGGATGCGAACGTTCTTTCGAGCCACTCCGCCGAAGAGCGCAACGCTGACGCATAAGACGACTCAAAAAGATCCAAAAATGGGGCGGTTAGTTCGGTTGCGCCAAAAACAATCCCGTTCTGATTGAATTGCTGAGCGACAAGTTCCTTTGCGAACATTAATTGAAGCCCCTCACGTACAAGCTTTCTTCTTACTAGCCATTCCCCAGTACGGTAGGGCAAAGGAGGGTGAATGCTGGGAACACCATCCTCGACGTCGCCTGAATGGATGAGGAGGTAATCGTAAAATAAGAGTCGTTGAAGATCGCACCATCGAGGTGTAACGCCATTGAGAATAAAGAGTAGCCTGAGACCATTCTCCAATGGCGTGTTAAATGGTCGGACGATTTTACCCTGACTATTCATCACGGTTTATCCAGAACACTCGTTCTAAGTTTGCTAGATGATGGCAAATGCCCGTTCTGTCGCTAGGACGCAGTTCATCGCTTAATCCATTTGCTCCAATAACCAGAGAACTTGCGAGCTTAACCGCTGCGACCATTCGTCGATACCCATCGTCGTGAATGTCATAAAATACCGGCTGGAGACCCTCTTCGAATTGATCTAGTACATCAGAATAATAATTCTCGCTAGGAAACGAGTCGCGAGCGAACTCCCTGAGTGTTTCGACACAATAAAAGCATTCCCGTGCATGGGAAAAGGCCGACCTCAAATATTGATAAGAGGCAAACTCGGATTCTTCGTTAATCACGGTTTTTAGGTGATCGCCAAACGCATCAAAAATTTGTCTGACATAGATTGTTTCATGTGGACCCATGACCGACGGTGGCGCTTGGGGAGGTTTGCGTGCCTTTAACGGAATTCCGAAAACAATCGAGTGGTATCGAGTCTTGCTATGCTCGTTTATGAGCTCCATCGGAGGTTTTGCCTTAACAATCCCAAAATCGAAAGTTGCAACGTGATCAAGCAACTTTCCTTCTAGCTTGACCTCCCTTCTGGCTGTAATCTGCTTGGCACAATGAGTCCCCCACTTGTTAATCAATTGCCTGCGAAGTTCGCCGGGGTCATTTAGCAAATCAGCAAGGGATGGCCCAATCTGCTTATTCGTCACGATGACAAATTCTTCGGGTGCAAACGGGATTTCCTTGGTGAATGTGTAGTGGCATAACTTACCGAGTTCTATCCAAAACTGATTCGGCTGCAGTGGATTCGAATAGTGCTTACATTGATAGTTGACCCATCGCCGTTTTTTTACTCCTGCTGGATCGAGCCAACCTATAACGTCCCTGCCTTTGTCACCCGCTCCGCCTCGCTGCTCAACCGAAACGTATTGCGAACTGAGATATTCATTCGCCCACTCTAAAACGAAGCGTTCAAATTCATCCTCTGAAAATACTTCAAGGCGTTTTATCGGTTGTATTGGAGCACCACCACCGGTAAGAAGTCGCCGATTTACACCAGGCCAGACAGTCGGACGCGAGAGTATTTCGGGGCTCTTTAACGCCATAGCTTGGAAAGTGACGAACCAACTTTACAACACGAGACGTTGACTACAAAGCTCTTAGATAGAGTAATTTCGGAACGATGCTGTCCGCGTAAGGAAAACCTCGAGCTCACGTCAGATTCGCGTCATTAGCTCGGTAATGAGGGCGGCTTGGGCGGGGTTGATCTTTTGTTTGGCGGTTTCGGGGTCGAACCAGGCTGCCCGATCGACCTCGGGGAAGGTGGCGGTCTTACCGGTTCGCGGCGGCCATTCCATTTCGAAGGTGTTGCTCTTGACCCTGTCGGCGTCGATGTCCGCCTCGACAGCCCAGGCGTAGACGATCTTTCCGGCCCGCTGCTTGATCGGCTTTAGCTCGAAGAACTCGCCGGCGATCTTGGAACCGGTCTCTTCTTCGAACTCGCGCCGGGCAGCGGTGAGCGAGTCTTCGCCGTCGAACTCGCCCTTTGGGATCGACCACGCTCCGTCGTCCTTATTTGCAAAAAAAGGCCCGCCCGGGTGTACGAGAAAGATCTCAACGCCAGCGTCCGTTTCCCTGAAAACCAATAGCCCAGCACTTTGTTTGATCACGACGACGGTAAGAATAACACCTGCAAGCACGCGACCGTCCAGGTCACTCCTGCAAATCGGCCACTGTTCGCCTGCAAACAGACGCCGGCGGTGCCCCCTTGCTAATCTAATTTTTCTTTTCGCACTCTCTTCCCAAAAAAAGTTCGAACAGTCAGATCGTGCCCGCACGATAGGGTCTAGCAATTCAATTTGCGATGGAGGCGTTTTGCCTTGTTTTGGTCAGGGACGGAGAGATCCGTCCCTTGTTTTTCTGATGATACCTGCCTGAGGCTCTTGAGCACGTGCGCACGTTCACCACGATGCGTCGCGTCGAAAGCTTCGGCGGTATCTATCCATTGCTTTGAAAGTCGCGTATCAGCGATCTCAATCTCTCATGCCCGCAGGCTAAAAAGATTTTGGTCGTGTGAAATTACTCATATACAATTACAGCGAGGATGCCCCCTGAAATCGGTCCATTTTTTTAATTTAGTTTCACAATAATTGTTCGCACCTAAATCATGTCCAAATTTCAATATGCCGTAACGAGGGTTTGTTCAATTCTTTTCTTGATGGTTGGGGTTTCGGTGTTAATACCCGGTTTAACAGATGGAAAGGGTTACGAGACTGCAATTGAAAATGTAAGCTACCCGGAGACGGAGGTTCAAGAGCTTTTAGCACCCGATCCATCCGTGACTGCCCAATTTGGCACCTCAGTGGCAATTGACGGTGACACGCTGGTAGCTGGAGCCCCGGGGGCTCGTAATGCAAACGGAAACCCGGTCGGTTCTGCATACGTCTATGTTCAGATTGAGGGGGAGTGGGTATTCCAGGCAAGGCTGTGGCCTGATGAGGACCAGCTAAATTCGCAGTTTGGTTCCGCGGTAGCTATTTCTGATAATACGATCGTAATCGGATCATGGAGTCACGATGTGGGTAGCGATCTTTCGAGGGGTGCGGCCTATGTTTTTGTAAGAACGTCGAGTAGCTGGCTTCTGCAGCAAAAACTTTTTGCGATCGACGAGGCGGCAGGCGGTCGGTTCGGACAAAGCGTCGCGATTGATGGCGATAGGGTCGTTGTCGGAGCAATGGAGGCACCGGTTCGCGGAATTCGACGCGGATCGGCATATGTCTATCTACGTACCGGAGAATGGATCGCAGAAGCCCAGCTTGAAGATGTTGATGGCACTTTCGGCGATCGATTTGGATTCAGCTCTGATATTGACGGGGACACAATTGTTGTCGGGGCTACGGCGACGGGCTTGGGGAAAGAGTTTGGATTCGGTGGTGTATGTGTTTTCAGGCGGATCAATGAAGTGTGGACCCGTGAGACCCGAATTTTGCCCTCAAATGGCCAACAAGACGGGCGGTTCGGTTCGTCTGTGTCACTCCAAGGCGATAGAGTGGCCATCGGCGCCTATAATGAGTTCGTGACTGGCAGCACACATCGCGGAGCCGCTTATCTATACGAAAGGAATGGTGGCCTTTGGTCACAGTCAAGAAAGTTCGTTCTTGCTGACCAAGATACCGGTAATATGTTCGGTTCAACTATCGGACTTGATGGGAACCGGATCATTATTGGTGAACATAACTCGAGGGTCAACGGGCGTGACAGGCAAGGAGCAGCCTATGTTTATAAGTTAGAAATGGGCGAGTGGATGTTTCAAAGTAAATTGGTTGCGTCGAATGGACTAGCGGCAGATTTGTTCGCAACAGGTGTGGCAATTGACCAGAACAAATTCCTTGTTGGAGCTCCCGGTGTTGATAGAAATGGGATCGGGGCTCAGGGTGGCGCCTATCTTTTCTATGAAGCCCCTATCCGACCTGACCTCGAAAGCTCCAGCGATTCGGGGATAAGTGACACTGATAATATCACGAACGCAAGCTCTGTCTCGTTCCGGGTAAGAGGAATTACACCCGGAGCGACAGTGCAACTCCTGAGAACCGGGGTCGTTGTTGATAGTTCCGTTGTTGAGGGACAGGAAACATCGTTACAGGACTTTGCCCCACCCGAAGGCACTTTTTTTTACTCGATTCGGCAGATCGTCAACGGACAGACCAGTTCTGCGAGTGAGACTCTACCAGTAACGATTGATAGGACGCGGCCGCAGATTATGGTGGAGCAGTTTTCAACTCAAGCAGATCCCACTAGAGAAGTATATGTTCGATATGTGGCTTTGTTTGCTGAGCCTGTTTTTGGTTTTGGGCCCTCAGATATTTCGCTTGTAGGTTCCACGGCAAATGTTACAAATGTCGAAGTTTCCGTTTATCAGGACGTCGTTCCTAACCAGATATATATCACCGGCATTGTTTCAAACGGTGATTATGTTCGCGCAAGCATTCCGGCGAACGTCCTCACTGATGCGGCCGGGAATCTAAATATGGCGAGTGTCAGTTCCGACAACACCATTGTAGTCGATAACGTAGCCCCAACGGTAACAGTTGAGCAGCACGTAGAGCAGCCGGATCCGACGGATAAACTCCCAATCCGCTATTCGGTCGTGTTTAGCGAGCCCGTCACGGGGTTTAGTAGGTCTTCGCTGAGCTTTTTCGGCTCGACCGTGGATAGATCGAATCTTTCCTCGGAAATTACAGGATCGGGATCAACCTATGAGGTTGCGATCGGTGGACTAGGTCAGATGGACGGCATTCTCCGACTGTCGGTGCAATCAGGAGGTGGGCGAGATCTGATTGGAAATAATTCTTCGCCGTCCACAAGTATTGATAATTCTGTTTTATTCTCAAACCGAGTCCGAGATGGAGGATTTGAGGCAACAAATTCATCTGGTCAGAATCCGAATTGGTCTACCACTTCAACCCGATTTGGTACGTCACTATGTACTTCAGCCTCGTGTGGAAACGGCGGCGGTACTGCGGTACCTCGCAATGGCAACGCTTGGGCGTGGTTCGACGGTTCTGATAATACAAATGCGGAGACCGGCACCGTTTCTCAGGTCGTAACCTTTCCGCTGAACGTCAAAGTCGCTCTAAGCTACTATCTTCGAGTCGGATTTGTAAGCTCTCCCAGTTCGTCTGTGTTTCGTGTAAAGGTCGACGGTACAACGGTGCAAACTATCAATGAACCTGCATCCGCAGAATCTGCGTACACTCCGCGGCTTATAGATTTGTCATCTTTTGCAGACGGACAGCCGCATTTAGTGACCTTTGAATATCATCGACCTGCAGGTTCGGCAGCAGATAACTTTAGTCTTGACGACGTTACGCTGATCGTCGACGATGCTGCTGAAAAGCGAATCGCACCGTTCGACTTTGATGGCGATGGCAAGGCGGACATCTCGATCTTCCGGTCTTCAGTCGGGCAATGGTGGTACGTCCGAAGTTCAGACAGCGACGTTCGTGCGGTCGCATTCGGCAACGCGACGGACAAGCCCGTGCCGGCTGACTATACCGGTGACGGCAAAACTGATGTAGCGTTCTGGCGCCCATCGACTGGCGAATGGTTCACTATCCGTTCTGAAGATAATACGTTCTACTCCTTTCCGTTCGGGGCTGAAGGCGATGTTCCGATGCCGGGCGACTTTGACGGCGACGGAAAAGCCGACGCATCGGTGTTCCGCCCCGGGACAGGGACGTGGTTCATTCAACGTTCGGGCGACGGTAACGCGACGATCGCTCAGTTCGGCATTGCAGGCGACCAGGCGATCGCGGCCGACTACGATGGTGACGGGAAGGCAGACATCGCGATCTTCCGCCCTTCGGATGGAAGCTGGTGGTACAGCCGCAGCTCAGACGGAAGTGTACGCGCATTCGCGTTCGGCACCTCGACCGATCGGCCGGTTCCTGCCGACTACACCGGCGACGGTAAAGCAGATGTAGCCGTCTGGCGGCCCTCGACCGGGGAATGGTTCGTGCAGCGTTCGGAGGACAACAGTTATTACTCCTTCCCGTTCGGCCTCTCTACGGACTTTCCGGTCCCGGGCGATTACGACGGTGACGGCAAAACGGATGCGGCCGTGTTCCGTCCGTCGAACAGTACCTGGTACATTTCGGGTTCGACGTCCGGCTTTTTTGCGGTCGGATTCGGGGCAACAGGCGATCAGCCACTGCCGAACGCATACGTGAGATAAGATCAACCTTTTGCCCGAGACTCGCGGGTTAGAATCATTATTGTTTCGACACCGGTCTATCCACTCATTCTCAAATGGAATAGATTAATCCTGCTGACGTCCGCATATGTTTCTAAGTTTGGAGGAATTCAAACGGAAGGAACCCCTATACGAGCCGTGGCGCGTATTCGGGGCAGGTTAACGACGAATCAGTGCGGGCGTTTGCTTGATCGGGATCTAGCTCGAAGAGATCGCCGGCGTTTTTGAAGCCGGTCTATTCTCCAAACTCGCGCCGGAATGCGGTAAGCGAATCTTCGCCGTCGACCTTGTTACAAGTCTTTACGTTACCACTACGCCAACTTGCGGTCAGCCGGCACCCGAAAGCGACTGGTTCGTCGACGCCGTTTTATCGAGAGGTGTCATCTTTTCTAGTCCGGCTTTTGTTTCCGGATTGAGATAGCCCCAATAGTCAGTAAGGATCGCTGTAGCGACCTCTGACCAGAGTTTGTCCGAATCTTCCCCGACCGCATCTTCGATTCTGGGCTTATAGACTGAGAGCAGTTTCGTCATCCCGAAGTAATTCGCTCTGCTAGGTTTTAAAGCTTCCGCCAGCGCGAAGGAGCTAAGTGCTTCAGAAATCTTTCTTTGCAAGATTGATCGGTAGCCATAGTTTGCGGCTCCTTGTGCTTCACAAATGAAAACTTCATTCTCATGATCGAGAATCGGCGTTTGAGCGCAGAGCTCGGAAAAAGGAAAGTACTCGTTAGCGGTAGGGCGCAACTCTGAAATGGCACGGCTCCTTTCGGCTCTCGCTTCAGCTTCGGAATCGTAAAGGGCTACTGTTCGGTACTTTGGACCGCCCTCATACTCTACCAAAAAAATCTGGGCGTTCGTGAAGCGCTTGAGGGTAACGTCCTCCAAAGTTACCCTTGCGTCTTCGATCGATAAATCCGTTTGTAGCGGCAGGGCGAATTTCGATTTGAAATTGGCGGTCACCCGCTGCTTCAGTTCTACTAGCTCGTTGTCCCGCTTCGAGATCTCTTGATCTTTTTCCCTCTTTACGTTTTGCGTCTCTTCCTTGGCCAACATAGTTTGAGTCGTTGTCCAATATCCGATTGGTGCCAAGAATGCGACGAGAATCGCGATCACCCCAATGGTAGTAATCATGCTTGCAGGGTCAGTAGGCCTCCAGAGGCCAAGTTTGCGTTTCCCGGCGCGTCCCAAGGCTGTCTTTATCGTCGTGATAGTACGGTTAGTGGACTGGACGTCCGCATTATGAACAAGCTCGTCAGTGTATTTCTGGGAAAGTCTTGGCGTAGGCTGCCAGGTAAGAAAATCAGAACTCGGATGTCCGGGAGGCATAGCAAGTGAGAGTGACTCCCGCGCCGCACAGTAGCCTTGACGCACAAGTGCGAATATCTCAATGTCGTTGAAACGGTCAAGATCGGTCCGTACCCGGTGTAGCGGATCCCGATATTGCTTCCGCAGGGGCGGTGGTGTTAAACCGCTATTATTGATCGTCCTGCGGAGACCAACAAGTTTAAAGACCGAAGTATTTGCCGCAGCTAGTTCGAAATCGTATACCCTCCTGAATAGAATATCCGCTGCCTTTATTGGAATAGTAATCGGCTCGAAGAATTCGAGTCCGAACCTAGGAGCCGAGACGGGACTAGCGTCACTCACAATGATTTGATCAAATTGATGGCCACGAACTTCAATATCATTAAGAAATCTACGAACTCCGAGATTGTCATAGACACCGCCGTCGGTCAGACGAAGAAAATCATGAGTGCTCGGAATCTTGTACAGCAACGGCACGAAAAGACCGGGAAATGCGGATGACGCCGCAACCGCACGAGCAACCAACTCTGAATCGTCGTCGTGGATCGATTCCGATACCGGACCCGTGGCAGTGACGCGATAGGTGTCTAGGCCTAGATAATTGAAAGCCACCGAAGCCTTTTGGCTATCTCCTAGATTGACGGAAAGAATGTCAAGCTCGGGGCTTCCGTTCGCAGGTGTGAGATCGCGAAGTCGCGCGTTTTTATAAAGGAACTTGTTGTATGCCCGTGCCAGAGAGTCTGTTGTCGAGCGATTGAGCCATTCCGGTATCCTCCAGTCACCGACAGGACTTCGCCTCCACAGGACACTGGCTGAATATGGCCAGAAGGTGAATGGAAGTCTCCGCACGATACGGCCCCGGACGTCTTTTTGGCAAAAGTTCACGACCTCGGCGGCTGCTTGAGCAAATTGGTTCGGGTCCTCGAAATTGGTGTACCGATCCCAATTCAGAACAAGGTGAGCGGCGAGGATGCTGCCGCCAGAAACGGACGCAACGTGTTTGATCTCAGTCAGCGGTCGCGGTCCGAGTTTGTCATCGGCGATCGAGTTCTCCTTATCCCAGCTTCTCCAAGCTGCTTCGACATCATAAAGATAGTTCACCAGTCCAAGGTGGAATAGCGTGGCCCGGAAACCGCCGCCTGATAGAGCTAATCCGCGCATATCTCATAACCTCCAGTTTACTCACCGTCCCAATGAACTACCCTAAAAAGAGCGACCGACCACTCTTAGGCAACAAGTCGTCCGGTTCCGAAGTCGTGGAACTTTTGGAGCACGCCGATCCTCATTACCCACGGTACTCAATGAATCCAGTATTGATATCAGTGATCTTTCGCCTTAGACGATAAACGCCGCCGCCTTCGCGAGTCATGCTTGCATCAGTGTTCCCTTCTATTGTGGAAATGAAGCCGCCAGACACGATGTCGATTAGCCCGGTATGCCCCAGCCCACGTCCGTGATCAACAATGAAAATCATTCCCGGCCTTACTAGACTTGGATTTTGCTTCGCGTCGCGATGAGAGATCCTAGTCGCTCCAGCCGCGGGTGAACGCCGCCAGTGATCTAAACAACCTGCGGTTCTGACCATCGGGTTTGGGCGGGCCATTTCCTTCGATGCTTCATCAAAACACCAGTAGACAAATGCACAACACCAAGCAAGGCCGGGAGATACGCCGGCTCTTTTTAAGTACTGGCTTACCTCCGGACCCTTGTTAGAGTTCTTTGGTTTCTCACGAACGCGCTTTTCCGCTTCTCCGGCGGCAATCCTGAGAACCACATTAATGAATCTATCGTTGATCGAAGGGGTGGAAACTACAGATTTCTGCCCGAAAAGGGCCGCCCAGGTTATCGAACCGATCTCTCCATCTTGTTTTAAAGGTGCGCCGAGTTGATCTACACGTCGGGATTGAAAGAGCTTGACTATTTGTGCCGTCCTGTCCCCAAACGTCGAGTTATCTGGGTCGAGTCTTAGATTCGGATCACTTCCAATGCCAAGCGCGGCATTGAGTTCCTTCTTTACTGCCCTCACTACGTTTGCGTCACTTTCACCTTTCTTGATAATGCGACCGGGGTATCTCATTTATTCTTCTCCTTGCTATTTGTGCTGGACGAAATGAAGCGCAGGTCCGGCTTCTTATTTGAAAGTAATTTCCCTAGACAGACCGATGATCGGCGTCAACCCTGCAGAAGCAGTAAGCTTGAAGCCCATATTGGTTGCCTTTCTTACCGTTATGCCGATGGACGGGTTTCTCAGGTCAATATTGGGGACCTGCTCTGTTTTAGCCTCTATTTCAAACTCTGCATTTTTCTCCGCGGAAATGAGAATGGTTGTAGAGCCTGCCTTCAAGACTTCCATCACGACGTAGTATTTCTTCATTCCGAAACCTCGGAACACGTTCTTCACTTGGCGAACGATCGCCGGCTGCTCAAGCATTAAGCTCTGTTGGCAATCCGCCGCAAGAAAGAATGTGTCAAACTTGCGAGCGAACTTGAACCGCAATCCGACATTGACGAAACCGCCTACTCCAGCATTAATATCGGTTAGGCTGGTGCCCTGCGATTTTGAATTCAAAATCCTCGATCGGTGACCCGAGATCGGCCTGGAAATGAATGCCGAGATCGCGAATATTTCCCTGCTTCGTGAACACATCATCATCCAGGATCCCATAGTCTCCCAACAACATATTTACGCTTGGTAACCATGTCGGGTAATACGTCCCTCCGAAATTATCATTGATAAGGTCGCAATATTTATTTGCCATTCCCATAACTATCTTCTCCTTTTAACGGAACCGGGGGTTGGTTGGTGCGCTCCGCTACCGCAGTGAAATTCCTGACGACTAACAGGCAGGGAACGAGATTTTCATCGGCTCGATCATCTCGGTTTCGTTCGATTCGAGTTACTGCAGAAACTAAATATCGTCGAGAACAATGAAACTTTTATCTGAGGCGGCGACGTTTACAGCAGAGACATTTTGCACAAAGTTTAGAAATTTGCGCCGACTTTCGGACGCGGCCTGAATTTGGTTGGTGTCGAGGCTGCACTATATCGAATAATCCCGCTTTCGAATGTTTGTCTTGACCCTGACTCGGCTAACACATTTCGTCGTTTCACCAGTCAGGTCTGAGCTTCATCGAAAGAGTGTCTGCGACTACAAAAGCCCAGCTATCGTATAAATGTGTGCATAGTGTTGTTCTCCATTTCTTCAATGTTTTTCTGTCTTTATTACAAATGAGTAAAAGCGTAAAACATTACAGTCCGATTTTGTCGGTAAATCAGTGCCCGGACTTTCAATTAATCCCCTGGTCATTAATCCCAAGCGAGTAAGTTCTGCTTCCAGGCCATTTGGAATTAAGGTTTCCTCGATTTTTTCGCTTTATAATTGAAAAGCGAGGAATCGTACTGGTAGTTCCGTTTTGCCGGGCGTTCAGAGGTGGTTTTGAAAATGTCTCCGAGCGACAATGCAGGTTGAAGCCGACTACGTCGAAGGTCCTAGAAGTTGGGGCCAAGAAAATTCCAGTACACGGATCGTTTTGCTCACCTTTCATTTGCGACTCGAAACGACCTCATTACATCGTCAAAAATTTTTCTTGACAAATTCGAAAGACCACTGCTACCTTTCCTGGAACAAATTTCATTGAATCGTTCAAACGATTCATCTCCCGATCCCGACGAAAAGGATCAGTTATAAACCGCTTATACGCAGGAGTAGCCCCATGACCCCCTCGGCTTCCCGTACCCCGACAAAGCGTCCGTCGCTTTTCGTCTATTTCATCGTGCTTGCAATTGCACTGATCGTATCGACAGGCGTCCTTGCGAACTTCGGATTCCTATCGAACGGGACAAGTTCCACGAGCTTGTCGGGGCTTAAATCCCGATCGAATGCCATTAGCTCATCTACACCAAACTACAATGCTACCGCTCCGGTTCGAGAATATTTATATGCGGGCGAAAAGTTGGTCGCGACATCGGAACCAATCAATCCAGCTCCGACGGATCTTGCGGTCTGGCGAGTCTCAACGGGCTACTGGTACGTGATGGATGAGAATGGTCCAACAGCTACGGTTGCTTTCGGTACTTCCGGGGATGTGCCCTCTCCCGGCGATTTCGATGCGGATGGCAAAACCGACTTCTGCGTTTTCCGACCATCGGACGGCAACTGGTATCTGCTCGAGTCTGGGAACGGAAATAATTTTGTAGTGATCAATTTTGGGAGTAGTGGCGATGTTCCAGTCCCAGCCGATTTCGATGGCGATGGAATGACCGATCTTGCATTGTTCCGCCCGACTACTAACAACTGGTGGGTCCGGCGAATGGCTACAGGTCAAGTGAGCAGCTTCGAATACGGCAACAGCGGAGATATTCCACTTCCCAGTGATTTCGATGGCGACGGAAAAGCGGACTTCGCACTTTGGAGAAACAGCAACGGCACTTGGTACGTCATGCAGAGCAACTCGCTCACGCAAGCTTCTTTTGCTTGGGGGCAGTCCGGCGATAAGCCGGTTCCCGCGGATTACGACGGCGACGGAAAAACTGATCACGCGGTATGGCGGAACACCAATACTTGGTACATCTATTCTAGCTCCACCCAGAGTTGGTGGACGCAAAGCTGGGGAGATCAATCCGGCGACATTGCCGTTCCTGGCGATTATGATGGCGACGGAAAATCTGACATCGCATCATGGCGACCCTCAAACGGGAACTGGTACATCCGTAAATCTTCCAGTGGTACCCTCCGCCAGCAGCACTGGGGACAATCTGGTGATGTACCTGTTCCGGCTCCTTATCGAAGATAGCAAGGTCGGCTCTCAGTTGCCCGTGCAATTCCCCTTCCAGTCACGCAATGTTGTGCCACGCCGTTGAGCGTTCGATGGAGAAAAAGATCATGATCCGTAATCGCCGTTATTCTAGTGCAGATGCAAACAATTCAAACGCCCAAGATGACGTCGTCCGAAAAGTATCGGCTCTACTCGTCATCTTAGCCCTGCTTCTACCAGTCTCAATACCGCTTCCTGTATTCGCCGTGGATCGCACGAATGAGCCGAGACCAGTTCTGGGACTCGTTCAAGAGAAACCGGTCTTGGCAACACTTGCTGAAACAATGCTCGGTCTCCCAAACCTTATTGCAACCGTCATTGAAAAACCTAGCGTCACCAGCGAGAGCGACCCTAGGGAAAAGCGAAACTCATCGAAACGCTCAAATGTCGACAGAATTGCTACTCCATTTTCGGATGTGATCGAGGTCGAAAAAGGCTCGTCTATTCCATTATCGGCAGTGCCTGTCGACAAGAGCGGTACAACCATCAATGGGCTTTCGTTAACTTGGGAGGTTGAAGATTGCAATGTAGCCAAGGTGGCAACTGACCAGTTAACCGGGACTCGTGTTGGCGAAACGAAGATTTCATTGAAAACGGAAGGGTATAGAAAAGATTTTATCGTCCGCGTGATACCAACAGAAGGAAATGATCGGCCGCTCACCGAATTCTTTGATGACGTACCCGAAGAACTTTATAGAACTTATTTTTCACCCCAAGAGAACCTAGGTACCCCGACCGGACAAACAGAAGCACAAACAATGAACGCACCGGCAGCTCTGAACCGGGCCTTGGAGCGACCCGGAAGTTCCAGTTTTGGTTTTAATATACCAGTAGCTTCTCTTTCAGGACGAAATTCTGACGCAGGCATTGATATCTCATATAACAGCAGGCTTTGGAGCGAATGGCGCGCCCCGGTCGGCAGTTTCCCCCCCCAATACCGATACAACCAGGACGCAGACTGGCTTGCCCCGGGCTTCAAAATGACTCTGGGCAGGCTTCAGCGACTCGACTACTACAACTTTTCGCTATCCTCACCGAACGGGACAAGGCACCAACTACATTATGTTTCTGGAAATAACTATGCTAGGAGTTATGAGTCTGCCGATGGAACTTTCGTTCGGCTCGATATAACCGCTAACGGCAGCCAAGTTGACAATAATGTGCTTGTAAAGCACACAGATGGCTCAAAGACAATTTATACAAGACTTCAAAGTGGTTCGAACTTCTTTTATCCGACCAAGTTAACCGACAGGCACGGCAACATTACCCAAATAGCATATGCCGGATCGAACGGCAGATTGAGCTACATTAAAGACACGCTCAATCGATTCATTAACTTTCACTATGAAGGCGACAAACTTGTTGCTGTCACTGTTCCCGGAATTGGGACTGATGGTCCGCGCCAGACCATTCGTTTCTATTACGATACGCTAACATTTGACACGACGACACAGCGATTTACAGGAACCATCAGCGAACACACAGTGCCGCCGTCGGCTAGAGTTCTAAAATACGTTTATTTTCCAGGCAACAAAACGGGATACCGATACGACTACTCGCCAGCTTGGGGAATGATCTATAAAGTGAGCAGCTTGAGAAATATGACCGTCAATTCGACGAGTCTGAATAGCACGGGTTCAGTGACGAATGACGGCGAAATTGCCGCTACTACGGAATACAATTATCCCCTCACGCTCTCTTCGCCGCTAACGGACGTGCCGGCGTACACCTCCCGGACGGACGATTGGCTCGGTCGCACTACTGCCGGGTCGGCTCCGGTCACCACATATTCCGTTTTTCGAAACACTGGAAATGCGAGAACGGAGACGCGTATGACTGCGCCGGACGGAACGATCACGGAAACGTGGGCAAAGATTGCTCCACAACAGTGGGATGACGGCCTTGTGACCGACACGTTTCTCAAAACCAAACCCCCACTAGCAGATATTATCTGGTCTCACACGAAGACCTTCTGGGAAAACCAACCCGCAGCTCCAGGGAGAAAGAACATTCGAATCGAAAAGATCGAATCAACGAATGATGCAGGACAGACGCGAGCCACTACGTTCGACTACGACAGCTACAACAACCAGACCGAGATCGCCGAGCACGACTTTGCGGATCCGGGTGTATTGGGAGCGGAACTTCGGCGTACCGAGATCAATTATCAAACGGCAAGCAATTGGGTTAATCGCCGGCTTGTTAATCTACCGCTCTCAGTCAAGACATTCGTCGGTTCGACTGTGATTTCGCGTACCGATTATGAATATGACGGCGAAACTCTCGTCGACTATGGCTCAACCCCGATCACCCAGCATGATTCGTCGTATAACTCCGGGACACCGGCTGGTCAAGAATGCTATGAAGAATGCCCAACAGAATGTCTTAATGGAGAGTTTCTAATGGCCTGCAATTGCACGCCGGTGGAAGTATGCAACCCAGTTCCCATGTATGACGTGTCTACTCTTTATCGCGGCAATCTTACAAAAGTGACAGCTTTTGCTGATCCGACGAACGGTTCCGATCCAAAAAAGACCGAAACGACAATGAAATACGACGTAGTCGGGAATTTGATCGAAACGGGGGCCGACTGCTGCAAACAACGAGAATGGGAATATTCAAATTCCAACTACTATGCTTGGCCGATCAAACAGAAGGACGGCGACACCGGGCAGCTGGAAACACTTTTTTCATACGATCTGAATACGGGTTTGCTACTAAGCACAACCGATGCGAACATGCAGAGCACTGCGTTTTCGTACGACGAGGAAACCCTGCGTCAGACCCGCGTTGATGCCCCAAATGGTGCGTGGGCGGAGACGGAATACAACGATACCGTTTTTCCTTATCACGTAAAATCGACAAGCAGCCTCGATGCGACCCGAAGTGTGTCTGCATGGAGTTTTTATAATGGCGTCGGGCAAGGTTTCCGGAGTCGGAGCCAGACAGGTGCGGGTTATATCTCAGACGACGTTGAGTACGACAACATGGGACGCACCATCAAGACCTTCAGCCCATATACGGTAACAAGTTTGAATGACGGTCGACCTGGCGGCATCAAATTTTCAGCGGTAACGTTACTCGATGGTCTAGGCAGAGTATTGCAGACGACTCTACAAGACAGTACGACCATCTCGAATGAATACAGTGGCCTTGTTGTGACCATTACCGATCAGGCCGGGAAAAAACGTAGGCAGATTGCGGACCCCCTTGGTAGAATCGTCCGAGTGGATGAGCCGAATTCAAATGGCGAATTAGGAACAGCAGCCAGCCCACATCAGCCAACATACTACGAATACGACGGCAATGACAATTTGACGAAGGTTACGCAGTCGGACGGTACGAATACCCAGGAAAGGGTCTTCAAATACGACGGACTTTCGCGTCTGACGCACGAAAAACAGGTCGAGGCAATTGCGACGCTCAATACAAGCGGTACCCATGTCGGAAGTGGAACCTGGACTGGAGTATATAACTACGATACCGACAATCTGCTCATAGAGGCGTTCGATGCAAGGGGCGTGAAATCCACGTTCAGCTACGATGGGCTTAACCGCGTTGAATCTGTCACTTATACTGCCGACAGCGGCTACCTGACACCGCAAGTGACTTACACTTACGATGAAACCGAAACAGGCTTCTATAACAAGGGGCGTTTAACAAAGGTTCAAACCGCAGCGGTCTCGTTGGGCGGACAACAGACCCCTGCCACAGTTCAAAATTATCGCTACAATTCGGTCGGTCAGGTCGCGGAACATACTCAAAGCATCGGCAGTGAGAGCTACCTGCAGGAATATTCGTACAATCTTGCGGGACAGCTGATCGCACAGAAGTATCCCAGCGGACGCATAGTGGAAAACGAGATCGACAACTTCGGTCGATTGGCCGAAGTTTCTGACGGCCAGCGTACGTATGTAACAGGTTTAACTTACAATGCCCAAGGTCTGCTTTCCCAGATCGATTTCGGAAACGGGACGCATGAGACTTATTCATTCAATGACCGTTTTCAGATGACTGCGCAGAGTTTGATAAAGGGTTCGGACGTGCTCCAGAAATACGAGTATGGCTACGGTAAAACGGATGTTGTGATTGGGACGGTTGATACGATGAAGAACAACGGCCAGCTTGGAAAGATAGAGTCATTTATCGGAGCAAATATGCAGTCGTCTCAGCGATTTGCATATGATCATCTCGGGCGACTGAAAGAGGCGAGAGAACATCGCGGCGAAAACAACAGCTCGTTGACCTATAAGCAGGTGTTTGACTTTGATCGGTTTGGGAATCTGTATCGGAAAGCGGCGAGCAATCCGACAACCGGACAAGACAGTCCTTTGCCATTCACACCGATAGAAGAAGCCACTTCTCCCGGAACTGGCGACATCGATAAGATGACGAATCGTTTCCGCACCGGAACGACGTACGACGATGCGGGGCTCGTTGTAAGCGATTCCAAGTTCAGGGATATGGGATTCTCGTACGACGCGAACGGACGGCAAGTGAAATCGACTAAAACGAATCAGCCCGATGCATGGACGGTCTATGACGCTCTTGGGAACCGAGTGGCGACGAAGATCAATGACATATGGCAGTTGATGGTTTATGACGCTTTTGGCAAGCTGGTTGCCGAATATGGCGTTCCGGCTGAGTCCTTAGGTGGTGTGAAATACGTTCAACAAGACTGGCAGGGGTCGGTCCGGACCGTGACAAATTCAAACGGGTTTGTTGTTGCGAGAACTGATCATCAGGCGTTTGGTGAGGACATTGGCGTAGGCGTGGGCTTGAGAACGGTAGAGCAAGGTTACTCCGCAGACAAAGCTACGAGACAAGGCTATGGCCTCACCGAAAACGACTCGGCAACCGGTCAGCAACACACATGGTTCCGCAAACTCGAACCCCAAGCTGGGCGATGGTCATCCCCAGATCCCTACAACGGCTCTATGTCCGTAGGCGATCCACGAACATTCAACCGATATGCCTATGTTGAAGGCGATCCTGTAAACGGCATTGATCCAAGTGGATTGTGTACGGTAGTCAGTGGGCCAAATGGTCCAACACTTGGGCCAGATTGTTATGTAACCATTCGAGGAAGTTCACCAGCTCTTTCGGGTGGAGGCGGCTCTGTTGGCGGCACCATCGATGGCCTTACTCCTTACGCGGCAACCCGATGTTATGGCTCGACTTGTGGCGGCGGCGGAGGTGGCAGCAGCAATTTGAGGGGCACACCTAATGAAGACAGGAAGAACCAGCAGAGGCGAGCTGAAGCATGTGCTCGTGCAAAAATAAGGGCGGCGCGTCAGCAAGCATTTAGGGATGCTGCCAAAGCACAGGTTGTAGCTGCATGGAGTGGTCTAACTGTTGTTGGTGCCAGACTTGGTGGTCCTACCGGATGGGTTGCGGCCGCAGTTAGTAGTGCATATGCAAGTGTTGAAATTCGCGATGTTGGCAATAGGATATTTTCTTTTCGAATCTTTGAAGCTATTGCAGCTTGCGAAAAAGAAAATCCATTAAGCGTTCTTGGAGTTGGAACTGTAACCCGCCTTGCTCTAAGTACAACTTGGTAGAACAATACTTGGATTTCGTCTACAGGACACAATGTAAATTATGAGTTCGAAAAAATTCCTGAAAAGAAGCTTTACGAAATTCGTCTTTATAGTAGCGTGTATTTTGCTGATCCAGACGACTTTCATGAACATTGATTTGAAGGATTCCCTCTGGCTTTCGTTGGGGATGGGAATGCTCTTTTGGTTGGTGGATTGTCTAATTTATATAGATAGGGATTGCAAGGCTGAGAAAGGTTTGTGATTTGAGGTCGTATTCAGGAAGATCGCGTTTTGGCGTTTTGGAGTAGAAGTGAGTGTCTGCTTTCGAAGGAAAATCGTCCATTCTTGATCCATGACAAGATTCTCCCGCCGAGATTTCGTGCGCGTCGCCCTTGGGGCGTCCGCATCAACCTTTCTTGCACCAGGTAGTCTACTGGCGTCTGAAGATGCCAACTCGCCGGTAGGTAGACCGTTCCAAATGCTGGTGTTAGGTGATTCCGTAATGTGGGGTCAAGGGCTTCTTCACCATCAGAAGTACTTCCAATTAGTTCATTCGTGGCTGAAGGAGGAAGTTTTGGGCCAGTCACGCAAGGTAAACGAACCTTTGGTATTCGCTCACTCCGGTGCTCGGATTTTCCCTGAATATGGGAAGAACAGAGACATCGTCCGCGAAAATTTTTCAGGGGAAACGAACCTTTCCAACCCCTCTATCCTCTTTCAGGCGTTGAGGGCGCATGACGAACTCACGCCGGCCGGTGGTGGGACAAAGACGACGGTCGACCTGATCCTGGTAAACGGTGGCATCAACGACTTCGATGTTGTCAGCTTTGTCGCCCCCCGTCTGCCCGACCAGCAGATCGCTCATGTTGCGGAGCAGTTCTGCAACCATGGAATGTCGATGCTGCTTCGATTTCTCGCTGAAACATTCCCTTCCGCGAAAATTGTCGTTACCGGGTACTATCAGCTGGTGTCGGAGCATACGGACCCGAACTTTATCCGAAAGGCGGTCATGTCGGTACTTCGATTCAAGCCTTCCGAATCCCTTTTTAACCTCCCTTTCTACAACGAGAATAGGCGAGTCCGCGACGAGCTGGCCAGAAGGAGTGCGACTTGGGCGAGGGAATCTACGAATAGCTTAAAGACTGCTGTAGGTCGAACCAACAAGTACGATCAGGAGTCGAGCCGTCCTGACGGTTCAAGCTTGATGCCTCGTGTCCTATTCGTTGCGGCCCCATTCGGGCCCGAAAACGCTTACGGAACGGACACGGTCGGCACAAAACGCTCGTTCCTTTGGCAACTCAACGAAAAGGGGGTGCCGGACGATCCTCTGTACGATCATCGGGTCGAACTGTGCAGAAAGGATGGCAAAAGAGGTGTAGACTTCGAAATTTGCAAACGAGCCGCCACCTTCCACCCGAACCAAATGGGCTCATCGGCATTTGCTAATGCGATAAAAACCGAGATCGGGAAGGTACTACCCGATGGTGCATGGCCCCAACCTGCCCGAACTTCGATGAGAGTTTCAGATCCTGAAAAACAACAAGAGGAGTATTAACATGCAATTTCCCCAAGCGCACTTTGTTCGATTCTTTTCGTCTCTCTTTCTTCTCGCGACCCTTTTCGCCGCATCCCCTGCCCAGTCGACGCCTGATGGCTTAGCCGCGAAGCTTTTATTGTTATCGGACAATCAAGAGCACCTTCTTACCGGCGGGTACCTGAGGTCGATGAGCAATACCGTGGACGTTGTTGTGACCCCGGTAGCCGTCCGCTCGCCTCTGGCTAATATCGGGGGGCGGGCACTAATGGGCGAAATCTTGTCATTTGGTCAACGCGAATCGGTCGACCTCGTCATACACCTTGGCGACGCTTCGGATATCTCATGCCCGGACGAGATCAACTCGGTATTCGACGCTCTTGACAAAGGAGCCGGGGATCGATGGTACCTCGCCCCCGGGAATCACGACGGAATCATGGCCGGCACCATCACAAAGGACCAGCCACCTTTCGACCACGATCCAGTCTCGATTTACTCTCGTCCGCCGGCCAAAGCTTATAAAGGGATCAACCGGACCTGGCTGAATGCCTGCCTTTCCCCGTCGTCGGTGGGGGACAAAGTGAGGGGGAACGTGTTGACGAAAGGAGATGCGATCGGGTTTTATATGGACCGCTTGCGGGCCCGGAAAGGTGCGATCCGGCATTTTCTGCCATCTGAAACCGTCTATGTCGGTGGCACTGCGGTCAATTGCAGTTTGGAGGAGATCCGAAACGAAAAATTCAACCACACCGCAGTCGCAAGGATTTGTGATCGCACACGGGTCAAGCCGAACTCCCAATATTGGGTCGGGCCTTACGCCAGCTATATCGTTCAGAAGTTGAGTGTGGGCGGAGTCGAGATGGTTCTTCTTGATACCTCATTCTATCGAAACCCGAGGCTGCTCAATGTCGCTATGGGCGGCGAGTTGTCTCCCGATCAGACAAGGACGGCGGATAGGCTCATCGGCAATGTTCAGAGGGAAAAGGTCATCTTTGGAGGGCACCACCCGCTCGGCGATATAAAGACATCCGACAGGAAGTGGATTATATCCCGCGGCGGAAGGTACCTATCTGGGCACGTTCATCGATCGACGCAGTTCATCGAACATAAAGCGGACGGGCGAACCACTAGTGAACTGAACATCGGTTCTACGTTGGACTATCCCTCCCAAACCGCTATCGCGCGTTTGGACCGCGGCTCTCTTTCATATAAAGTCGCGGGTGCCCCAGCATCCGAAACCGGTTGGAGCTCCTACTTGCAGCCTTGCCTGGACAACGAACTGGAGTGGAAACTGCTTGAGACTGTGTATAAAAATTATCGCTATGGTCCATACATCGCCCGAGTGATCGACGCCTTAAACTCCGCCGCAAAGGTTTACAATGCGAAGATTTCTGATGGCTCCCAGGCATTCAATATTCCAGATGGTTCGGATCCTAACGATTGGGCGAAGATCGAACAGATCCTCCGTGAGATCGGCCATGCGGAGGGCCGAACGCGCACCTTTTGGGCGTGTCAGGCGTATTACGCCGCTAAAGCGACCAGAGACGAAAAAAGCCAGCCGGAGGCGATCGCTCGGAAATTCGGGTTCGGTAGCAAACAAGGCAAATCGGCGCTTGGGGTTGACGGATCTGGTGAATGGTTTGTCCTTCCCGTCAATTAAGAATTCCGCATTGATGTCTTAAGGCGACGAGTATCGCAGTTCGGGCCCAATGCAGGTGGGAATTTGGGTGGGAATTCAATCGGGCGTTTCAGCGATTATGCTGAAACGCCCGTATTTACTGGAGCCGCCCATCGGAGTCGAACCGACGACCTTTCGATTACGAATCGAATGCTCTACCAACTGAGCTAGGGCGGCTTTGGGTTGTGCGGGTTGGCGGCCTCGGGTGACTGCCTATGATGCACTTTACCGAATCTCAAAATATACGTTTTGGCGAGCCGTGATGTCAAGCAAAGGGCGAGTCCCTCCGCTGTTGGCAAAATAACTACTCGGGACGGAAATTGTAGGTCAAGACGCCTGCCATTTTCACTGGCCGGCCGCTAAGTTTCATCGGTTCAAAGCGTGTAGAACGTGCCGCCTGAACCGCGGAGGCCCTGAGCAGTGGATGTCCGCTTGCGGCATGTGCATTTGTAACGCGTCCGGACTCATCAACTGACACTTGAACAATGACCGACCCGCTTGCCCTTACGGCACGGGCAGCCGGCGGGTAGACCGGCTGCGGTTTGCTGATAGCTCTGCCATTTAAGACACCGGCGGAGATGGGCTTCGTTGGCAGTGGAGCAGCATTCTCACTTTCGTATGTCGGTGCTGCGTTGACCGGCGGACTTTTGCGCGGCGTCTCAGCGGGTCTTATGACGCGGTTATCCGCAAAGTCTGGTTCATTTGCTTCGACGCGTTTTTGCTCGGTTCTGTTGTCGGCCCCATAGACCTCATTCGCATTGCCGGTCGAGCGTTCAGCAGGAGGAGTGGCGATCGGCGATGGTAGTGGAAGGCCGCCCGGCGTATCGAGCGGCGTTGCCGACGGCTCGGCCCGCGTGACCACCGGTTCTCGCGTCGCTGCATAATACCATACGCCTGCGATACCCGCGACCGCGAGCACAGTAATACCGCCGAGCACCAACCCCACGACGGCGAGAAGCGAAAACATACCGCTAGATCTCGGCGCCGCGCGGGAACTAAGATATGTCGGCACAGACGGCTGAGGTTGGTCAATAAGTACGGCCCCGTCGTCAAGACAGAACCGCATCTCATCTCCGTAAAGTTTTCCGCACTGGGGGCAAGCCGGCATATTTATCAGATTCTAGCCGTCACCGTGAAACGTTGCACGGATGTAGTGGCTATAGCGGGTGTCGTTCAGCAAATTAGACCGCAGATCGGCCATCATTGAGGATGCATCTACTCCGCCGGCAAGCGTACCGGCGATAAGATATCCGACGCGATACGGCTCGCCGACTTCCATCCGCGACTCAGGGTAACCTGAATTACGCAGGTAGCAACCTTGAGCGATATACGCGATAGTTTCGTTGTCAGCCCACGGTATCTCAATGCTGTCCAGATCGAAATAGGCATGCACGGCCTCATGCACGACCAGGGCATTGAAATCGCGCGATGCACGGTCGTTTCGTCCGAGGTAAAAGGTATTTGCGGCCGTAGGCGGAGAGACGGATGAATCAGCCCAGGCGCTGTACGTGACCTTATTCTCCTCATGGCGATTCGGGACGACATGAAAATGCCCAGTCTCCAGACCGCGTGCGATCCTCCTGAAGATCCCGCCATTGATCCGAGCGGTCGCGTGCGTGGAACTGTACGAGAAATTGATCCGGGCAGTTTCCTGACTGCGAAGGATCCCGATCATTTGGTCCTTTACACCCATAATTTAACTCCGCGGCGGCTGCCTTTCGGGTGACGATAGCACAATTCGCTTTTTGCGTGGCAAAAATTCGAGCAAACAAAAAAGGCCGCACAAAGGCGGCCGGAGGGGAGAGATCAAGTTGAAAAGGCTTCCTCGCTATTGGATCCGATACGGCGAGGTGATCGGCTGGTCGTTTTCGAGGCCCCAGTTTAGATACCGAACCGTCTCAGTTCCGCTATTGAAGATGTACCACGTACCGTTCGTCTTGCGAAAGACAGCAAAGTCTGCCTTGCCATCGCCGTCATAATCCGCGGGCTGCGGAACGTCGCCGTTAGATCCCCAATTGAATGCGGCCATCGCTCCATTCGAGCTTTGACGCACGTAGAATGTGCCCGTCGATGCCCGCCAAATCGCCACGTCCGTGATCCCATCGCCGTCATAATCCGCCGGCACACGAACATCTCCTCCGGCTAAGCCCCAGAAGTAAACGTCGTCAAACCCGTAGTTGTAATTGCTCTTGAGTATCCACCATTGAACCCCATTCAACGTGTTGCGAGCGACGGCAAAATCGGTAAGATGGTCTCCGTCGAAATCCCCGGATACCGGTTGATCGGTACTTGCCCCCCAGTCTCGCGTCTGCAGAACTCCGTCGCCGCTGCGAAGCACGTAATATCGACCTTCGGAAGGCCGCCAGATCGCAATATCATTCTTCCCATCGCCATCGTAATCGCCTGGTACCGCACGATCGCCTGCGATCCCCCAATTAACAGCCGTGAAGTTAGTTCCCGGATTCGCCTGTTCGTTACCGAAATACCATGTGCTGGTACTCGGCCTGTAAACGCTGACATCGGAAACTCCATCGCCGGTATAATCGCTGCCGCCTGTGACTAGATCGCCGACGGTTCCGAAATCGCGGACGATAAAATTCCCGGATTCAGAATCGACCGTCCACCATTTTGAGATCGCCGAAGGACGATAGATCGTCGGGTCCGCTTTACCGTCGTTCGTTGCATCAAAACCGGGCTGGCGGCAATCACGCAGGTACGTGAGTTTGACATTGTAGATGGGACATCCCGAGTTTGCGTCGACCTCATTAATCACCATTGTGTAATTTGCGTTTGGGCCGACGCTAAACAGGAAGCTGCCGCGGTTGATGGTGCTGAAACCCGGATCGCCTATCACGTTCGCTCCCGGATTTGCAGGGTTGTAGTTAGAATATGCCGTGAGCATCGTCTGATTGCCGCCGCAGCCCGTGAAATCGAAATCTGCTCTAACGCAGACGGTCTCATTGAAGGGGTTGGTGAAGTTGTGCGAATCGCGTCTGAGGGCTGTTCCGTTCTCGAGAGCGGCGGTACTGCCCGTGCAGTTCGAAGGTGATCCGTCGCGCGAAATGCGGCCTGCCTGCTGCACGTCGCCCGCGTTGATGCTCCCCTGAAAAGTGATCGGATCTGCCTGCCGCAGACAGCTGACCTGCGCGTTGACTGAAGTTACGGACACAAGTGCTAGGATAGCCATTGCTAATGAAATGCTTTTTCTCATTAAATGAAATCGTCTCCTATATCAAAAAACTTCCGGGGCTATCCCCGTTCTTAAAGTTGAATGCGTTTTAAGGCGTGAATATATATCACCCAAAAGTTTATCGACGGTGTTACGGCGTATTTTTGCATTGACGTGCGCGAAAAAGGCCGGACGGATCCGGCCTTAGGCGAGAGTGTGGGTTCGTCAGGGTGAAAATTAGGGTTCGGTCTGTGTATCTTCCGGGATGGAGTCGTCTTCCGTTTGCTGGGTGATATCGGAGCCAAAAGATACAAGCAGTGATTCGATCTCGTCCACGCCGGTCTGATCCCAGGCGTTCTCGCCGTCGGCATTGCGGGCGTTAACGTCTGCCCCCGCTAAGAGCAGGATCCTAACGTTCTCAAGTTCGTCTGCATAGGCTGCCTTCATTAGCGGCGTCCAGCCTCGCTCGTCAGTGTCGTTCACAGCGGCTCCGGCGTCGATCAGCATTTTGAGAACTTTCGGCGAGGCATTCTCAGCCGCGTGCATCAGGACGGAAAACCCCTCAGAGTCTTTAACGCTTACATCTGATCCGGCGTCGAGCAGCAGCCGAACCAGTTCCTCAGGCGTTTCATCATCGATCGCAAACAGCGGGTTTCTGCCATCCTTGCTTCGATGGTCGGCATCGGCTTTATAGCTCAGCAACTCCCGAGCGATATCAGTCGTTCCATCCTCGACCGCCATAAACAGAACTGTCTCGCCGTCTTCATTCTCTTCGTTGGGATCGGCACCGCGAGCAAGCAGATCACGGACCTCATCCAGCTCTTCGATATAAACTGCCTGTGCAAGCTCAGAGCGATGTGTTGTCCGGGTAGACGTAACCGCGATCGCGCCGGAGATGAAGATATGCTGTTCGCGAACCGTGAGTTCGACGACCCGAAAGTCTTCGCCGTGCTCATCTAGTTCAACGTCCGTTAGCATCGGCATCTCGTACTGCAGCCCGCCATTAACTAGCAAGCTGTAGCGGCCTGCGGGAAGTGATTCGATGATGAACTTTCCGTCCGTTCCAGTATCGACGCTGAACTCTTTATTCCCCGGCAGACTTGTTGCGATGACACGGGCTCCCGCGATCACGTTCCCGTCCGGCCCGACCACCATTCCCGATAGCTTTGCCGATCCATTATTCGCGTCGCTGTTCCCATCGTTCACAGGGTCTTGCGTGCGAACGACCTCAGGAATTTCTTGAGCCGGTTCTTGACCGTACGACAGGGAAGCCAGCCCGAACGTCGCACCCAAAACGCCTGCTGCGAGGCGCGGGGCACGCCTTGTTATCTGGATCAGGCTGTCAGCGAAAAGCGGCTGGCCGCTCATTCTGTCTTTCTCGTAACGGATGCAGAGGCGTCCGCCTGAGCGTTTCACGACCCGCCGAGCTTCACGCCGGGTCATTCCTGAAATGAAATTTACGTTCTCTGCGCAGTGCGAACAAAACCGGACCGTGTTATTGCCAGTCATCTCTTCCCAGGCTTGGTTGCACGGTTTGTCGACGCGGAGCGATCTCTCAAAGCTGTTTTTGGGCATACAAATATCCTCACAAAAGGCCGTGCTGATTCGCGCGGTTCAATTGTCTGTATAGACAAAGTTTTACAGTTTTTGTTCCCTGATAAAGGGTATCGGACGCGTCTTGTGGAGTTAGTTACCCGAGGATTTAGATTGGTTGCTTTTGGTGCCGAAGGAAATTATGAGGAGATCCGGGCCTGCAAGGTTTAGAGATGATCGGTGCAGGCCCGGGTTTCAATCGCTAGGCGGCAAGCCAAGCGACGAACGAAAGCCATGCTCCGGAATCCGCGACGATCGGTCGCAGCGGCACGGCCACAACGATCGCAGCAACGCCCACCGCGAAGACGTGGTTCACTTTACCGTTCCTGTACGAATGCCATGCCAACGCAGCAAGAGCTGCTATCGCGGGAATTCCGAAGGCCCATAGATTTGTCAGTTCAGGGCTGACAGGCGACACGCGGAATAGCGCGGCGGGCATGAACGCAATTGCTGTCAGGAACATCAGGCTCTTATGTTCCGTAGCCTTTTTTCGATAGTAGATCGCGGCGGAGAAAAGTCCCGCAAAGATCGTCATGTCGCCGACGGGAAGAAGAAAGAATGCATGTGGGTTGACTCCGGGAGGTGCCGCTCCGCGAACGAGTTGTGCGTCGTATGCCGTTGCAAGACCTACCACGATCACCAGCGCAGCCAGGGCGATCCCGACAAATCCCATCGTGATGTGTACCTTGATATTTTTCGTGCGGATCAGTGCTGCCTGCGAAACGAAAAAGAGCACCCAGAGAGACATTACCAAGCCGTGTGCGTGGACCAGCGTATTCGCAACTGCAGGTACATCAAAAAAAGAGCTGAAATAATAAGTGCGAAAATATCCGATAAAGACGACCAGAGGAAAACCGATCGCCGTCGCAAGCAACAGTCGTCGTTCGGCAAGCCGTGCATTAAAAGTATTAACTTGAACAGCCATTTTCGTAACCTCCGTTAAGTCACGCGAGGTTTACGACCGATCCATATCACGGCATCAGTTCAGGTATTCGGTAACGGGAATGTCGAGCAGGTTATCCGGCGTGTTTAGGTCCGGAACGTCTTCCTCGAGCTTCCATATCTCGAAAAGTTCCGGTGGACATTCGGTGATGAATCGCGAAGGTTTTTGCAGGATAGTTTGACGGTTGTAATCGGTCATCAGTAAGGGATATGTAAGATAAAGCTCATCTTTCGCGCGTGTGATAGCGACGTACCACAATCGCCTCTCTTCTTCCTCAGAATCGATCTCCCGAAGAGAGCGCGGTGAAGGGAACTTGCCCTCTGCGGCCCAAATGATGAAGACCGCCTTCCATTCGAGTCCCTTTGCCTGATGAATGCTGGTAAGAGTCAGCAGCTCGTCATCCTCTCCGCCTTCGATAACCTCTTCGCCAACGATCGGCTGCGGCTCCTTGAATCGTTCGGTCGAGAGCAGTGCAAGTTCTGAGAGGAATGCGTCGGTCGTTTCGTATCGTTGCGAAAACTGGGCGAGGCCGCGAATGTCCTCGGCACGTGCGTCAGCGTTCTCAAAATTTTCCAGCAGGTACTGCTCGTAGCCGTTCTCTAAAATGTACGACACCTGCAGACCTGGGCGGTCGCGGTATTCATTTGAAACCAGGGTCTCAAGCAGCTTGACCAGATCTTCGAGCCCGCGTTTCGCGCCTCGCGTACCTGCGGCCGCTGATCGCAGTTTCACGAGCACAGGCAGGAACGATTCAGCGGTGTTCGTTTCATCCGCCGACTGTGTCAGCTCACCCGGAGCTGCGGCCAGTGAGAGCGATTCGTATACTCGGTTTGCTGTCACGTTGCCTACGCCGGGGATCAATTTCAAGATGCGTTTCCATGCAAGTTCGTCACGCGGGTTGGCGATGATCCGGAGATACGAGACCACGTCCTTGATATGAGCTTGTTCAAAGAAGCGCACGCCGGATTGAACTCGATAAGGGATGTTTCGTCGTGAGAGCTCGAGCTGCAGTTCGATCGAATGATAGTGCGAACGGTACAGAACGGCGATGTCTTCCAGCCCGAAGCCTTCATCGCGCAGCTCGAGGACCCGTGCAGCGACGAAAGCAGATTGCTGCTCAACGTCTGAACAGGGAACAAGTGCGGGCTTTACGTCGCGTGATCGCTTTACGGGCTTTAGGACCTTTGGAAACTGCCGGCGATTTGACGCGATCGACGTATTTGCGAGGCCGAGGATCTCAGGGGTTGAGCGATAGTTCGTCTCGAGCTTAAAAAGTTGAGCCTCGGGGTATCGCTTTGGGAAATCGTATATGTTGGTAAACTCGGCTCCTCGCCATGCAAAGATCGACTGGGCGTCGTCGCCCACAACCATCACGTTTCTGTGCTTCACCGCCAACAGATCGATGATCTCCGCCTGAAGCCGGTTCGTATCCTGATATTCGTCGACAAGGATGTGCTCAAACTGCTCGGCATAGAGATCGGAGATCTCGTTCTTTTCGACGAGCAGCTGCTTCAGCTTTAGCAGCAGATCGTCGTAGTCCATCACATTTCGTTCGAGTTTCCGGTGCTGATAGATCGAGTCAACGCGTTTGATCTGCGGCGTGAGCATTTCGAAATAGGGATACTTTCCAGCAATGATGTTCTCGATCGGCAGGTCCGTGTTATTGGCAAAGCTGATGATGTCCTGCAGCACTTCAGCCTTAGGAAAGCGTTTTGCTTTTGTGTCGATAGCCGCATCGTCGACGCAGAGATTCAACAGATCGCGTGCATCCTCACTATCCAGGATCGAATAATTAGAATCGAACCCAAGCGACGCAGCATGCCGACGCAAGATCATGTTGGCGATGCGATGAAATGTGCCGCCCCAGACACGGTGAACGTTTTGCGAGCCGGTTAGCGACTCAACACGACGGAGCATTTCGCGAGCGGCGCGGTTCGTAAAGGTGGCAAGCAGTATCCGCTGCGGCGAGATGCCCTGCTCGATCAAATAAGCTACGCGATATGTGATGGCGCGCGTTTTTCCCGTGCCCGCACCGGCGATTATCAAGGACGCCGTCGGCGGAGCGGTGACGACGCGGTATTGCTCTTCATTGAGCTCAGATTTGTAGCGGGTTAACCGTTCAGGTACAGGCGACTGGCCGCGTTTGATAACATAGCTTTTCATCGGTGAAACAATATGCTAACACATAACGCGTATTCAGAATAAGGTAGGGAAGGCTCAAGGCGGTAACGTTTACAATGCCGTCCGGGCTTTGTATATTACTCAATTGTGCGTGAGAAACGGATAATCAGCTTCGCGGCCTCGATACTGGCGGTACTAACATTGTGCCTGTCAGGCGTGGCCGCGTGCATTTGTGACCATCACCAGCAGCAGCCTGCTGCTGAAAAGGCGTCGTGTCACAGCTCGGACCATTCCGATGAGCGACCAGAGACGGATTCGTTAAGTCTTACCGCGGTCGGTGAGGCATGTGACTGCTTTGTTAGCGCTCGCGTCGCTTCCACCGCGGCAAAGCAAGAAAAGCGGTCGTATTGCGATCCGACACCCGACACCATGGCGGCGGTCACTGAGCCGCTATCCCTAAGTTTCCGCACGCGGCCTGTTCTTAAGGCCTCATTCACCGCCAAGACTTTTGATCCGCCTCGTCTTGCCCGCTCAGGGCCTTCCCGCGCCCCGCCGCGCCTGTAATACCTGTTCAAACCACTGTCAGATGCGGTCGAGAATAACCAACTCGGCTGTGTAGGGTTGTTCATTCAGATCGACGATCGATCTGAGTGGATCAGAATTTATAAAGGTCCGGAGGCCTAATACTTGTGATAAAGCTATTATTTTCCTTAGCGCTCACGCTGCTTTTAAGCGTAACGGCGCTTTCCCATGAACCATTTACGTTAGTCAGCAGCGAAAAACTGACGCTTAATGCGGCCGAGCTCGCAGCAGCCGAGAAAGAACAGACACCAGGAATGCGATCAGGCACGAACCTGACGTTCGCAGACCCGGAAATTCGTTTGGTCGTGACGACCGGTCCCGAAGACGACATGCTATCGTACCGGATCCAAGGAATGCGAAATCCAACCTTGGTAGTTCCTGCCGGCGCACGGCTGAGCATACTCTTTGTTAATACCGACTACGATATGCGCCATGATGTACGGTTCGCGCATGTCAAGCCGCCCTTCGATCTTGTGCCATCGCTAGACGCGACCGCCGGAACCGAACGTCTTACAGCACGCAGTGAAGAAGGGATATTTCAGGCGAACGACATTGTCCTGAAGGCTGCTTCGAACGGCGAGTACATTTACTTTTGCTCTGTGCGAGGCCACGCGCGTGGAGGGATGTGGGGAAACATCGCTGTTGGCGTGACGCCGGGTGCGAACGTTAAACCGCCGGAAAAGCAAACACACGTTCATTCGGCGGACGAAGATCATGACGATCATGATGCTAAGCCCGCCCCGTCACCTACACCGATGCACGACCACGGAACGCCGACGCCCGCTGCCTCGCCGACGCCGGGGCACGACCATGGATCACCGCGGCCTGCGGCCACACCGGTCCACGATCATTCAAAAATGCCCGACGGAAACCGCGAACGCAGCGAAGGGCACCAAATGAGCTCATCAGTAGATATCGGTGATCCCGCCTCGCGTGAGGGTTCCGGGTCATCATGGCTTCCTGATTCCTCGCCGACGTATGCATATATGAAGATGTATGGCGATGGCGGGATGCTGATGCTGATGGGAACGGGATTCCTGCGGTACACGCAGATCGGTTCTGACAGAGACGTTTCAGTTGCGGGAAAAGGCGGTCGTTCGCGAATAAGTGCTCCGACGATGTTGATGGCTATGTACTCAAAGCCTTTGACTGAACGCTCGCAGCTGGGGATTCGGGTAATGGCAAGCCTTGATCCCATCATCGAACGCGGTTGGGGTTATCCGCTTCTTTACCAATCGGGCGAGACATACGGCGGTTTTCCTATGCACGACCGCCAGCATCCGCACGATTTTATCTCGGAGCTTGCTGCGTCGTATTCCTACAAGGTTAACGAGAAGCAATCGTTATTTCTCTACGGCGGCATTGCAGGTGAACCGGCCCTCGGCCCGTCGATGTTCATGCACAGGCCGTCAAGTATGAACAACCCCGACGCGCCGATCGGACATCACTGGCAGGATGCATCGCACATCACTTGGGGAGTTCTGACAGCGGGATATAACTTCGGCAAATTCAAGATCGAAGGGAGCGTTTTTAACGGTACCGAGCCGGACGAGAACCGTTGGAAATTTGACACCCTGCGGCTTAATTCATTCAGTGGCCGATTCTCGATAAACCCCACGAAGGACCTCTCGTTTCAGATCTCGCATGCGTTCCTGAAACGTCCCGAGCGCGCCGAGCCGGATCTCGACCATATGCATCGCACGACGGCCTCAATGATCTACAACAAGGCCTTCGACGATGACGGGAATTGGGCAAGCACGTTCGTCTGGGGACAAAACTATAAGGAAAATAAGGCAACTAACGCCTTTCTTTTCGAGAGCGATTACACCTTTGGGAAGAATGCGATCTTTGGCCGCATCGAACAGGTGCAGAAGGATGGCCACGAACTCGTGATACCGCATTCGGACCCGGTCCACGACGATGTCTTTCTGGTAGGCACCTACTCGCTTGGATACGTCCGCGATCTGGTGAAGAACAAGGGGCTCGATGTCGGGATCGGTGCCATGGCGACATTCAACACAAACCCCGGAACACTGACGCCGTATTATGGGGGAACTCGTCACGCCGGATGGCAGGTCTTCATGCGGTTCAGGCCGTCAAAGATCAAGCACTAAGTGGCTGGTTGGAAAGTGAAAAAAGGCGGCCGATCTAGCCGCCTTTTCCTTGTTAATCTACTGCAAAACTGACATTGACGACGGCCGTCATATCCTTCTCGATCGTTGAGGTGTCGTACATTCCGTAATCCGAGACGTCGGTCGAATCTGCTGCGGTGATCTGGAGCACGCCCATCTTTGCCGACCGTACCGATCCGATAGAGTTTCCCGTGCTTTGAGCGATCCGTTCCGCACGTTCTTTTGCGTCCTTCGCCGCTTCGCCAAGCATCTCGATCTTTAGGTCGCCAATCGCGGTGTAGTAATAGAGCGGGGCCTTTGATTCGATCAAGATTCCCTGATTGATAAGCTCGGTTGCCTCGCGGGCTACCTGTGCGATCTTTTGTACATCGTTGGACCGCACCTCTATCTGCTGCGTAAGAGCGTATCCGGTTACCTCGCCGGTCTCGTTATATTCCGAATCGCGTTTCTTGAGCGTCGTAGTGGAGATCGACGAGACCGTCATCTTGTCTTCGGGAATTCCTTTCGACAGTAGATACTCTTTGATCTTTGGAATATTGTCAGCCAGCTGCCGGTATGCTTCGGTGAGCGTAGGCGACTGCGAAGTGACGCCTGCGTTCCATACAACAAGGTCGGACGTGATCCGCCGCTTTGCGGATCCGGTGACGGTGATCGCCTCGTCGCCTTTCTTTGTGTTTGAGTAGAACCAGCCGAAGATCAGCGATGAGAGCACGAGCCCGATCGCTAATGCAACGCCCCCGTTAAACCAATAATTTCTCTCGCCATTCATATAGGTGTTGCCTCGCGGTAGATGAACGAGACAATGATACGCCTTTTGCGGTATCTGGCAAGAAAATTTTTCGGCGCTGTGGATCAGCCGATCGAAAGCCTGTCGCGGTCGATGAAAAGTCCGTTAAGCTCGCCGATCGCTGCAAAGGCGACCGAATCGGTCGTAAAGAATTCGCCGGCTAACAAGTGAAGATCTTTGGCAGTGACAGCCTCGATGTTTGCAAGCGTCTCTTCGATGGAGATCTGGCGGCCATGCACCATCTCCGATTGAGCTAATGTTGCTGCGCGCGCGGCAGAATCTTCGAGCGCCATCAAGATCGATGCACGGGCCTGGTCTTTCATCAGCCGTAGCTCATCATCGGTTACGCCGTTGCGAACGACCCAGCGCATTTCATCCATGACAATGTCGACTACCTCGCCAACCTGCTCCGGCGATGTGCCCGCGAAGACCGAAAAGATGCCGCAATCATTGAACATCGCCGAACTCGCACCGACGCTGTAAGCAAGTCCGCGCTCCTCGCGTACTTTTTGCCAGAGTCGGCTGGAAGTGCCGCCGCCGATGACGCTTGCGAGTAGGTCGGCAGCGTATCGGCGGGGATCGCGTGACCCAATAAAGGGAACGGCAAGTATCAGATGAGCCTGTTCGAGATCAGGCTTTTGTTCGATGACGATAGGTGCAGCGGGAACGGGCATCTCAGATGGCCGGATCAACTCTTCAGCAGAGGTTGTGGCCGAAAAAATGCCGCCGCTATAACTGCCGATCATTTCGACAAGCATCTGGTGATCAACACTGCCCGCCGCGGCGATCACAAGATTACCCGGCTGAAATGCTGCGGAGTGATAACGGCTCGTGTCATCACGATAAAAACGGCGGACAGTTTCCGGAGTTCCGGCGATCGACAGGCCGAGCGGATTTCCGGGAAAGAATTCACGATAAAAGATCTCGCCCAGCAATTCTTCCGGAGAATCATCGGTCATCTTCATCTCCTCGAGAATAACCCGTTGCTCGCTTTCGAGATCTTTCGGATCGAAGAGTGGAAACATCAGCATATCCGCGATGAGATCAAAGGCGGAAGGCAATTTATCGTCGATCACCTTGATGGCGAAGCCGGTCTCTTCGTGTGTTGTGAAAGCGTCGAGGTTTCCTCCGAAGCGGTCCTGCTCGATCGCGATGTCCAGGGCCGTTCTTCGCCTGGTGCCCTTAAAGACCGCGTGCTCGATGAAATGCGAAATGCCATTGAGCTCATCAGGCTCGTTTCGCGAACCGACCCTGTAAAAAAAGCCGAGCGTCGCAGAGCGGACGTCAGGCATGCGGTCAGTAAGTATCGTTAAACCGTTTTCGAGCCGTGTTTCTTTTATCTCTTCTCTCATCGTGCGAAACCATAGAGCCTAGCACGCCGTGCGGCCGATTTCACCCGCCGCGGAGCAGAACAAAAAGAAAAGGGCTCCGAATACCCGGAGCCCGCGGCGGCGTTTCAACGTTTCGAATACTAATCGTTCCGGGGCGGAACGACCTCAGGTGTGATCGCTTCATTGACCACCGTCGGCGGAGTTACGGGTTTTTCGCCATTCTCGCTTGCGCCAAGCTGCGAGAGTACGTCCGGCCAGTTTATGCCGAGAGCCTGTAGCTGCTGTAGCAGGGAAAAGATCATTGTCGGACCGGTCTGAGCAAAGCGATTTATTCCGCTCGAATGTCCGTCGCCGTTCCCGTTTCCGTTAGATCCCTGATCGATCATGACGACCTTGTCGATCTTTCCTAACGGTTCGGCAACGGCCTGGAAGACCGGAGCCGAAGATTCGATGATAGACGGCAATTTTTCGAGGATCGTTTGCAGGCGAGCTGCGTCATTAAACTCTCGCCACGCAGCGGCCTTTTCCTTGATCGCAGCGGCCTCGGCCAATCCTTGAGCTTCGATAGCTTTTGCCTCGGCGAGGCCCTTAGCCTGCAGCTTTTCAGCCTCTGCGAGACCGACAGCCCGTATCTTTTCTGCTTCAGCTTTACCTTCGGCAGCAACGGCGGCGGCTCGTCCCTGACCTTCACGCTCGAGTTTTTGAGCTTCGGCCTCGGCCGTTGCGATCTGGGCCTGTTTGCGGCCTTCGGCCTCGAGGATCGCGGCTTCCTGCAGGCCCTGTGCACGAAGCACGGCCGCCTTTCGGTCAGCCTCGGCCTGTTTGACCACATTTGCTTCGAGCTCCTTCTCCTTACGCATGACCTCTTGTTCCTGAACGGAGATCATTTCCTGCGTACGGACCTTTTCGACGCGAACCTCTTCCGCGGTCACCTGCTGCTGTGCCTTTGCGTCCGCAAGCGGGCCGGCCTGGCTCGCTTTTGCACGCTCCGCTTCGATCTCAGCCTGCACCTGCGCCTTTTGGATCTCGGTCTCTCGCTGTGACTGTGCGATCTGTGCTTCAGTCTCGAGCCGGACCTTTTCGCCTTCCTGGAGAGCTAGCGAAGCCTTGATCTTAGAGTCCCGGTTCGCCTCGGCCTGACCGATCTCGGCATCACGTTTAACTTCAGCCGTACGGCGTTTGCCGAGTGCGTCGAGATACCCTTCATCGTCCGAGATCTCTTGAATGGTCAAGGCGTCGAGCCCGATACCCATCTTCTCGAGATCGCCCGCAGCCTCGGTCGTAAGCTTTTGTGCGAATGACTGCCGGTCGTTATTTATCTCTTCGACCGTCAGCGTTCCGAGGATCGCTCGCAGATGGCCCTCAAGCGTCTGAAAGACCAGCCGGTGAAACTGTTCTTGAGGCATCCCGAGAAAACGTTCTGCCGCCGATCTTAGCGAGGTGTCGTCACCCTTTATCTTCACGTTCGCGACCGCCTTCACAGAAACCGGCACGCCTTGCACTGTATAGGCACGCGACGTCGCAAGCGGGACCGTAATTACGTTCAGATCGAGATACTCGACCTTTTCGAGGAACGGGAACACAAGGGTCGCACCGCCGCGTACGAGACGATAGCCCGCGACCGTGCCGTCAGCCAGTTTTCTTTTCCGGCCGGAGATGACCGCTGCCTGGTTCGGCGAAACTTTTATATAGTTTCGGCTGATCAGCATTATCGCGATCAGTGCAGCGATGACGATCACTAAGACGACGATCGGAATTGCTAGTGTGCTGTAGTCGAGTAAGAGGTCCATAACGTTTATTTCAAAAAAACTTTACGTGCGGTTATTCCGCTGCTGTAACGATGACGGAATCACCCGCAACATCCGCGATCTTTACGATCGTGCCCGGCAGGATCTCATCACCGGCAAGCGTGCGGGCGAGTTTCTCAACGCGCTCATCGCCGATGCGTGCCGATATCTGTCCGAGAGAGCCTGGCTTGATCGAGACGATCACCTGTGCGGTTCGGCCGATCAGATCGTTGTCGGTGACCGAGCTCGATGATTGCTGGCCGATCAGAAATCTCCCGAATGCAGAAACCACGCCGCCGAAGATCACGCCGCCAAGCAAGCCGATAAGTGAGCTGCTGACGGCACCGAAGCCCGACCACACTCCGATCGTGCCGAATCCGCCGAACGCCGTGATGAAAACCGCGATCACACGGCTGTCGAACAATCCGAAATCATGCCCGTCGCCGCCAAGATCGGCATCGGAGCCAAACATTTCGAAGATGTCGCCCAAGATCAGGGAGGCGAGAAGAAACACAAAGCCGACCGCTCCGATGATGGCAAACAGCATTAGCAGATTGATGCTAGAAAGAAATTCCATTCTTCGATTCTCTCCAATTGGTGGTTAGGGACGGTGACGGTTCTGGACATAATACACTGAAAGTGCCTGATCTCGCCACGAATTTTGAGCGGATTTTTCGGCAACACTGTACGATGGACTGATGGACGACAAATATCAGATCAGCAAACCGCGAAAGCCGGAGACGAAGCAGGAAATGATCCAGCAGCAGATCGAAGAATTGATAAAACTCCGCGATCAGGCGAACGGCCTTTCTGCGAAAGAAAAGATCAATGCGGAAATAATGATGCTTTATGCTCAGTATGAGCGGCTCAAACTGTGATCGCCGCTCATTGGTCAGCACGCTCCGCCAGCTCTGCCCAGCGCTGCATGTCAGCATCCATTTGGGTTTCGAGCTCCTGCTGTTCGGTAAATAGCTGATGCACCTTTCCGGCGTCGGCGGCAGCGAGGGCGAGATCGTTTTCGAGGGCGATCAGCCGAGCTTCTGCCTCGGCGATACCGTTTTCCAGTTCCTGCAATTCCCGGGTCTCTTTGAATGTGAGTTTCTTAGGCTTTTCCTTGGCGTTATGTGAATTTTCGTCTGCCGATGGTTTCGGAGCCCGATCCTTACTGCTTGTGGTTTTGACAAGCTCTTCTTCGCGTCCAACCGCTTCGAGATACGCACTGTAGTTCCCGGCAAACTCTCTTACATTCCCGCCCTCTTCAAAACGGAAGACATTGTCGATGGTTCGGTCGAGGAAGTATCTGTCATGGCTTACGACGATAAGAGCTCCGGCGAAATCATCAAGATACTGTTCGAGTGCGATCAGCGTCGGAATGTCGAGATCGTTGGTCGGTTCATCGAGCAGCAGAACGTTTGGCGAGCCCATGAGAATTCGCAGCAAATAGAGACGCCGCCTTTCGCCGCCTGACAGGTTGCCGATGACCGCATATTGCTGAGCCGGCGTGAACAGGAACTTTTCCAGCATCTTGCCTGCCGTGATCTGTGTGCCGTCGACCGTGGTCACATATTCCGCGACGTCGCGAATGTAATCGATCACACGCTGCTCGTCATTCAGCTCGCGGCTTTCCTGATCGTAATATCCGATGTGAACGGTCTGTCCGATGTCGATCTCGCCCGAATCGGGCTGTACACGTCCCGTGATGATATCGAGCAGCGTGGTTTTCCCCGAACCGTTCGGTCCGATGATGCCAATGCGGTCGTCGCGTTTAAGCAAGTAGCAAAAGTCGCTGATAAGTGGCACGGAATCGTAAGATTTTGTGATCCCATTGATCTCTATGACCTTCGAGCCGAGACGTTTTGAGCCGATCGCGATGTCAACGTCTTGTTTAGCAGTCTCCTTGGGCTGGGCCATCAGCGAATGCGCCGCAGCGATGCGATGCTTTGATTTTCTTGTGCGAGCCTTTGCACCGCGGCGAAGCCAGGCAAGTTCCTTTTTGATCAGCTGCTCACGTTTGTGGCCTTCGGTTTCGCGAAGCGCTTCCTGCTCGGCCTTTTTCTCGACGTAGTAGGCGTAGTTGCCGTTAAAGCTCTGAATGCCGCCGCGATCAACCTCAAAGATGCGGTCCGTAACTCGATCTAGAAAGTACCGATCATGCGTCACGAGAAGAAGCACGCCGGTGTAACGGGCGAGATATGCCTCAAGCCATTCGATCGTGTCGGCGTCTAGGTGATTCGTCGGCTCGTCGAGTATGAGAATGTCCGGTTTGAAGATCAGTTCGTGAGCAAGTGCGACGCGTTTTCGCTGTCCGCCGGAAAGCGTACCCATTTTTGCGGCGGTATCTGTTATGTCGAGTTTTGTGAGAACGGCTCGGGCGTTCGCCTCGATCTCCCAGCCGCCGCTGATCTCCAGATCGTGCTGCAGGTCCGACATACGCTGGAGCGTTGCGGGATCGTTTTTGCCTTCTGACACCTCGTGACACACCGCTTCGTAATCTCGGATGGTCTGCATCACACCGCTGCTTGAGGCAAAGATCGTCTCGAGCACTGTAAGGTTTTCATCGTACGGCGGATTCTGCGAAAGATATGCGAGCGACTTTCCCTTTGCACGAACGACGCGGCCGGTGTCGGGTTCTTCCAGGCCGGCGATGATCCGCAGCAAGGTCGTCTTTCCCGAACCATTTGCACCGATTATGCCGATCTTGTCGCGGTCTTCGAGTCCGAGCGTGACATTCTCAAAAAGCGGTTTGAAGCCGTAATTCTTGGAAACATTTTCCAGCGAAACAATATTCATCGATTCAACTCTATCAGCCGACACCCGGCTTTCAGATATGTCGCGAGGATCTCATTCTCATCACAGACTGCTTAGCCCCAGAGGGGCGGTCTGTCTGTAGCGAACAGGGCCACGTTTATCCAAGCTCCGTAGGAGCGGCCTGTTAGTCGATAAAGTCGAACAGATAGCGCTCGTCGTACTCGACGCCGAATTTCCTCAAAGTTCCCAGATATTCGCTTCTGAACGTTCGCTGATGATGACGACTTTCCTGCTGAAGAATGTAATCGCTAACGGCCTTGATCTGGCTACGTGAGTAAGAGAATGCTCCAAACCCTTCCTGCCAGTTAAATCGTCCGCGAACCCATTTCTTTTCATTGATGAAATTAGAGGACCCCGACTTTATATCGCGGACCAGGTCCGAGATCGCGATGGTTGGGCTTATGCCTATGAGCAGATGAATGTGATCGGGCATACAAAAGATGGCGAGCAGCTTTTGCTTCCTATTGTTTACGATGCCAGTGATGTATTTATGCAACTCCTCGCGGTGCTGCGGGGCTATCAGATTTTGGCGGCCTTCGACAGCAAAAACTATCTGTATATAAATTTGCGTGTAGGTATTTGGCATGTTTACAGGTCGCTCCTACGGAGCTTGAATGGTTTTTTTGTCGTAGTTCTACAGACAGTACGCTCCTACGGAGCTACCGCGTCAATGAACCGGAGCGAGATCAGCCTATCGCGGGCGGTACGTTTGTAGTTTATCGAACCCAATCAGGGGTACCGTCCGTAAACATCAATTCCCGATCGCGTTGAATAGCAGCGGAAATGTTGCGAGCGATTGACCGCGGTATTGCGGGCGAAAGCCGAAGAGGATGATCTTGCCCTTGCCCATCGTGACTTCCACAAGAGCGGCCTTGCCTGCGATCTTTTCCTGTCCGAGCGCCCAGCCGGAGAGCAGGATGTTTTTCGGATCGGACGGATAGCGGGCGACGATGCGGTAGGTTATCTCGCCGCTCGTCGCAAGTGAGCCTCCGCGAGTATCGGCGGCAGTGATCTCTTTACCGCCAGTCATTTCGAAAACGGGTGAATTCTCAAACCACGCGATCGATTCGCGGGGCATATTCTTCGCGATCGGGTGATTTGTGTCGAGCTCGGTGCGGAGGATCGAGCCGGGGATGTAGAAAGCCTTGCGGTCGAGGCCCTTTGTGATGTTCTTGATCGGCAGGTTGAACTGCTCGATCGCAAAGTTCGACGATTCGTTCAGAAACACAAGCGTCCCGCCCGCCTCGACAAACTTCTTCAGGTTCTCAACCCCTTCTTTCCCAACGCCGCCCACATATTCATCGGGCATCGAGCCCTTCGAATAGCCGTTGAGGATCTGATTGGCGGGTTGGTCGGGGAAGATGATTGCTTTAGGACCCCAGAATTCGTGGTGAAGCTTTTCCGAACGAATCTCTTTGTCCACGACCGACTCAAAACGGGGTATGTCGGGGGCATAGATGCTTTGGAGAAGCCATCGAGTCCAGCCTTCATCCATGCTTGCTTGGTGAGATTTATATGTAGCGATCCTCGGCGGATGACTGACGCCGAATCCCACACCCGAATTCCTCCCTTTCGTTCCTTTCGGTAATCTGTAAGAAATCGGCTTCCTCACAATCGAGAAATCAACGTCCATTAAGAGTGATAGCGTGTGAGCGGTGACATCATAAGGCGTAATCGGATTCCCAGCGTGATCCTTGAGATCCGGATAGACTTGCTTTTCCAGCAGAGTCTTCGCGAAATTGCCGTAGGGCTGACCTAATTTGATCACTCGTGTTCCTTTCCCTTGCCGGACGCCGTCAATCTCGAACGGCAACGGCTCGTCAATTTCGACGCCTCCTTGCTCCAGAATCAAAAGTAACGCCTCTTGGCGAGAATGCGGATCAAGATGTCTCCCCGATCTTGAGTCTTCGGCTTTCTTGATCGGTTCCACCTCAGGTATCGGCGGGAATACAAAGGCAAATGGCTCCCCATCCTTCCTCGGCCTCACCGCTTCCTTCCCGATCTCATAAAACCTTGACAGCCATTTCTCGCGGTTGTTCGCCGCGTGATCCAACAAACTAAAAGCCGTGGCGGTCATGTAGTCGGTGATGTTACGGAGTTTCCATTCGCCGCCTTTCCAGACTGGGCCGAAGTTGGGCGATTCGACCTTGGCGTCGAGCCCGCCGGAGGCTCCGCGGAGGTCTTCGAATTTCACGGTGATCGGCGTGGCGAGCCGTGCGGAGGCGGTTTCGCTAAGAATTCTCACGCCGCCGTGGTAATGCGAATAGGCGCGTGCGGGCGTCCAGGCGTCGTAGGTCGTGTTGGTCGTTATGCCCTGCAAGCCTTTTTTGCGAAGGTCGCCCGCCATGTAGTTGCCCAGTTCGGTAAAGCCTTCGACTATCTGCGGCGGAACGTTAGTTTCGACCGGGGCCATATACGGCGGCAGGAATTGGCGTGCACCATTCACGCCCTGCTGATGAACGTCGAGCACGATCTGCGGATGCCAGACGTTGTGGATCTTATCGACCGTCAGCTGCGTTTCAACCTGCGTGAAGGCGTACCAGTCGCGGTTGTTATCGTGCCCCGTGTATTTGTGATAAAGCTCCGGCGGGGTCGTGCCTTCGTACGGCGTGCCGAGCGTCTTGTCGTACCAGTTCTTCACGATGTCCACGCCGTCCGGGTTTAAGCTGGGCACGAGCAGGATGATCGTGTTGTCGAGAATGTTCTTGATCCGCGGGTCGCTGCTGGACGCAAGCTCGTGCGCGATAAGCATGCTCGAAAGCGTCGAACCGACCTCCGTCGAATGTATGCCGAAGGTGATGAGGACGATGGTCTTTCCGTCCTTTATGTAACGCTTGACGCGGTCGCGCGGGATCATGCCGGAATATTCTTCCCATCGCGGATCGGCGAGCTTGTCGTTGATGTTTTTGTATCTCTTGAGGTCTTTCAGTGTCTCCGGCGAGCTGATGGTCGCGTAAACGAACGGAGCGCCCATCGTTGTCTTGCCGATCTCTTCGAACACCATCCGATCGCTCGCGGCGTCGAGTTTCTTGAAGTAATCGACCACTTGAGCCCAGCTTGCCAGTTTCCGATCGTCACCGGGCGTAAACCCGAGCACGTCCTTCGGCGTCGGGATCTGGGCGGACGCGAAGCACGCGAGAAAAAGTATAAAACCGCAGAGATGCAGGGACAGAGAGACGTTTTTCATAGGTGTTTGAGGCTCCGGAGACTTTTTCCGAGTTTAGCGGAGTTCGATCTTAACGACAACGATGTCAGACGTCGAGTTTTTGAGATAAGACCCATGGGCTTGGTCGGCATTCTGCGAACATTTAGCTCCTAGATTTGGGAGGGAAAAGACAATTTATCGATTTAATCTATTGATTCCAGAGCCAAAAATACTGATTTCAGTCGTTGAAATACTGAACTTTGCTCTTGAAATACTGATTTTAGGTGTTTAATTACTGATTTTAGGAGCTGATTTACTGATTTTAGGCGTTGGAATACTGATTTTAGGAGCTGAATTACTGATTTTAGGCGTTGAATTACTGATCTTTGGGCGGATTTTCGGCTCCGTAGGAGCCTATTGTTTGTAGAACGTGAGCGCCAAAAGAGTTTTTGGCCCCGTAGGGGCGGCATGTAACAAATTTATGTTAAGAGGTGCCGCTCCTACGGAGCTTGCTGCCGATGGTGGCTTGTTTCTACAAACATATCGCTCCTACGGAGTTGAGACGTAATTCCCAGCAACATCAAAAATCATCCTCGCATGCTAGAAAACCATTCCCGCAGGATCAAAACTGATAATGTCAGTGCCGGAACTGGTTGAAACCTTTGCGTTTTTGGTGATTTAGGCGTAAATTTCCACAGATTCCAACATTTGGCCGGCTGCGGCCGATCTCAAACAATGAAAAATCCATTTCTCGAACGATTTCGGCCGTACATTCCCGATTCAGTGACGAATCTCCGCGAGCTGACGGTGCTGCCGCTGATCGTCGGCGTTCTGCTCGGTATAGTTTTCGGGGCGTCGTCGCTGTATCTGGTGCTGAAGGTCGGGCTGACGGTATCGGCGTCGATCCCGGTCGCCGTTATTTCGATCACGCTCTTTCGCATCCTGTCGAAAATGGGTGCGAAGGACGCGACCATTCTTGAGCACAACATCGTTCAGACGACAGGGTCTGCCGGCGAATCGATAGCGTTCGGTATCGGCGTGACGATGCCGGCGATCTTGATCCTCGGGTTTGAATTGGAAGTGTGGCGGGTGACGATGGTCGCCGTGCTTGGCGGCCTGCTCGGTATCTTGATGATGATCCCGCTCAGGCGTGCACTTATCCGCGACCAGCACGGGATCTTGAAATATCCCGAGGGGACCGCGTGTGCACAGGTGCTCATCGCAAGTGCGAGCGAGGAATCAAAGGCACATTCCGAGATCGCCCAGAAAGGCGACGCGACGGCGGCGAAAGGCGGAATGATCATCGCGGCGGGCTTCGGGATCGGCTTCGCTTACAAAGCGATAATGAGCGTCTTTAGCGGCTGGAAGGAATATCCCGAAAAGATATTCGGCGAGCCCTTTCGCGGCGGCAGCGTCTCGCTCGAGAATAATCCGGCGTTGCTCGGTGTGGGTTACATCATCGGCCCAAAAATCGCCGGGATAATGTTCGCCGGCGGTGCGATGGCCTACTGGGTTCTGATCCCGATGATCAGATTCTTTGGCGATGCGATCGCTGAACCGCTCGCACCCGCGACAACGCTCATTCGCGATATGCCCATCGAGGGAGCGGGCAGTATTCAATCAGAGTACATCCTATATATCGGGGCCGGCGCGGTGACGGCCGGCGGCATAATCTCGCTTATCCGTTCGCTTCCGACGATCTGGGGCGGCCTTCGTGGCGGCATTGCTGATTTCAGGGCAAAACGCGCAGACAAAGCCAATGGCGACGAAGGAGCTCTGCCGCGAACCGAGCAGGATATCTCGCTTAAATGGGTCGTTATCGGAATACTCGGGCTGATAATCGCGATCACGCTGCTGCCGACGCTCAAGATGAATATTTTGGGAGCGATCCTGATCATCATACTCGGGTTTCTCTTCGTAACTGTTTCGTCGCGGCTGACCGGTGAGATAGGTTCATCGTCGAATCCGATATCCGGAATGACCGTCGCGACGCTGCTTTTCACCTCGCTTGCGTTTTTGCTGCTGGGTTGGACTCAGCCCGATCCGTATTTTGTAACGGCCTTGAGCGTAGGCGGGATCGTCTGCATCGCCGCATCGAACGGCGGCACGACATCGCAAGATTTGAAGACCGGGTTCTGGGTCGGCGGTACGCCCTGGAAACAGCAGACCGCGATATTGATCGGAGCTCTGTCATCCGCATTGCTTCTCGGGCCGATACTGATACAGCTGAACGATTCGTCCAGCGTATATCAACCGGTTCCGGCGACCTCATTCGCCGCGGACTTTCAGGTCCCGGAAGAGCAGCTTGTTCGCGAGGGCGGTGAGCTAAAAGGCGAAAGGCCCGGCGGTTACATCGGCACACAAGACACGCAGAATTACCGCATCTGGCACAACAAAGACGCTTCGGTCGGGCCGGTCGGGCGTTATCTGGTAGGAATGCAGGGCAGGCCGGCGTATCTGGTCGATCCGGGCATTAACGGAACGATAAGAGAGGTGCAGACAGGCGTCGATGCGAACGGCCAACCTGTGATGCAGTCCGTCGAGAAGTACCGTGCACCAAAAGCGACTTTGATGAGCTATATCATCGAGGGAATCCTCAGCCAGCAGCTGCCGTGGGCGTTGGTCCTGCTAGGCGTGATGATCGCGATCACGCTCGAACTTTGCGGAATTTCGTCATTGGCGTTCGCGGTCGGGCTTTATTTGCCGATATCGGCATCTTCTCCGATATTCGTGGGCGGGCTTGTGCGCTGGGGCGTTGATAAGTATTTGAGGCGGAAATTCGCTGAGAAAGAGCTGACCGAAGAAGAGTTCATAGCAGAAACGGATAAGAGTTCCGGCGTGCTGCTCGCCTCAGGCTACATAGCCGGCGGAGCACTCGCGGGGATCTTGATCGCGTTGTCCGCCGTGTATTTCGGCGACCTGGTTACCTACTTCAACGAGCTGTCCACGGCAGGAAATCCGTTCTACGCCGGCGACTGGTCAGACGCATTCGCAATGCTGCCTTTCATCGCCCTGGCGGTTTTGCTTTATTTCGTCGGCAGGGACAAGGTCTTTGGAAAACCGGAGGATCCCGCAGGCTAGGCAATCAAAGCGTTTAACACGATTTCGGCAATGTGAAATTTTGTTTTATTTTTTCCACAGGACACGCTATACTACGGTTTGCGTGTCTTTCCCTTTTTGCTCCCGACACGCTTTACAGGGAGCAGCTTGCTATCTCAGTGGCATTAGGCCGGACGACGGCCGCCAAAAACAATCCGTTTCTTTTTAATTATGGCCCTGCGATCCGCATCTCTGATCGGTCGATCGATCCTTCTAAGTTCAGCTCTCGTCGGCGGGTCATTGATCATGGGCTGCGGAGCATCCGCATCTGATGCGGTTCCAGAAGCAGGTTCCGCCACAAATTCAGCAGCCGCTGCCGAGCCGTTTGCACCGAAGGGGGCGACCATAGACATCAATCCTAACTCGCCCGCTGCCGCCGTTCGCACTTTCTACAGCGATCTGAAAGAGAACCGCATTCGCGAGGCTCTTTACCTTACAAACCTTCGGCCCGCGATCGAGGGGCTTTCGGACGAAGAGCTTAAGGAGTTCGCCGTGGATTTTGCAGCGATCGCGAAACAGGTTCCGGCTTCGATCGAGATCAATGGCGAGATCATCACCGGAAATGAAGCGACCGTAACCGCCAAATTACCGAACGAGGATGGAAAGCCTGAGATACAGCCGCTTAAGCTTAAGAAGGTAGGCGATGCCTGGGTAATTCAAACCGTCGATGAGGTCGCCGAAGCCCGGATCAAGAAAGAAGGCAAGAATTATCTGCGATCGCTGAAGATCGATTCCCACCAGGAAGACGCAAAGGAAATGATGGAGCGGATCGCGAAGGCCCAGTTGGTCTACACGATGCAAAGCGGGGGCAAGTTTGGCGACGTAGATGCGTTGGTCGCTGCCGAGCTTTTACCCGAAGATATAAAAACGCCGGCATCCACCGGCTATGTATATCACATCCATCTCCTAAAGGAAGCGAGTGAATATTATGCGACCGCCGAGCCGGCCGAGTACGGCAAGACGGGAAAGAACTCTTACATCCTGAAGCCGCAGGAAAAGGGGATGCCGGTCGTGACCGGTCGTGACAATCGCGGCAAACCATTGAAACTGTAACGCTTATGTAACCGCTACGTAAATTCAACGACAGGAACCCCTCAACGGAACTAAAACCCGGCCCACATCGAGGGAATAGGTAATCAAAATGATCAGAGAGTTGATTAACAAGCTAAGAGGAACGCTCGTGGAACGTTCCCACTCCGCCCGCAAACGTCATAACCTGCCCATCAAGATATCGTTCGATCCTCAATATTCTACCGGCAAGCTAAACGCTCCGGACACACTTTACATTTCGGGCGAGACTGCGGACATCAGCTCGACCGGCGTTGGTTTTATCGTCTCTGCGATCCGTGTCCGTGAGAACTATCTCGTCGGGCAAGACCGCATCCTGAATGCCGAGATCGATCTGCCGGGCGGCAAGGTTAAGATGAAGCTGATCGGCCGGCGTTACGAGAAGGTCGGTATTCACCTTTCGACCGAGCGGTTCCTGATCGGTGCGGAGATAACCGAGATGGATGCAGATCAACGTGAACGCTACGAGTACTTTTTGCGGTTCGGCGGACGACGCGGCGGTGCCGCAGCACCGAGCTATGAAATGGGCGTGAAGTAGCCCTGACATAAATAAAACGTTGGAACGCCCGGGAGTAATTCCGCGGCGTTTTTGTTTTTGAGGGCCGTATGTCTGTAACATAGTGATAATGACTCGATCAGTAGGCGTAGGATTTGTCGGGACCGGTTTTGCCAAGAGCGTCCAAATGCCGGCTTTTATGGCATGTGATGGCGCACACTTGGTCTCGGTAGCAAGCGGCAGCCCCGGAAAGGCTGAAACCGTCGCGAAGGAGTTTGGGATCCAGCATTTTACCGACGATTGGCGCGAGACGGTCGCCCATCCCGACGTCGATCTCGTCTGCATCACTACGCCCCCGAATCTCCACCGCGAGATGGGCCTATTTGCGATCGAGAACGGCAAGCATATCCTTGCCGAAAAACCGATGGCAATGAACCTTGCTGAAGCTGAGGAGATGCTTGCGGCGTCGGCGGGTTCGGGCAGGCTTTCCCTGATCGATCATGAGCTCAGATTCCAACCCGGACGGCTGCAGGCTTGGAACATGCTGCGAGAAGGTGCGATCGGTAAGGTCCGCCATGCGAAGTATAATTTTAGAGCGCCGCATCGCGGTGATCCATCGGTAGCCTGGAACTGGTGGTCTGACATTTCGGCGGGCGGCGGTGCATTGGGAGCGATCAATTCGCACGTTATCGATTCTTTCAACTGGTTCCTTGGCGCTGAGATAGACTCGGTTTACTGTCAGCTGCAGACACATGTGAAAGAGCGTCCGTATGGAGACGGGGAGATGCGGGCCGTGACGACCGATGACGAGGCAAATATGCTTCTTCGGTTTGCTGACGGCGATCTAACGGAGGACGCGACCGGACTTGTCTCCGTTTCAATGGTCGAGCAGCCTGAGTATGTTAATCGCCTGGAATTCTTTGGGACGGACGGAGCTATCCGCGTCGATGGTCGTGGCGATATCTTTGTCGCGAAGAACAGCGGAACATGGAACGCGGTCGATACCGAGTTCGGACAACCGATAGACGGGGTTCCGGATACGGGGTTCTCGCGTGGGTTTATGGAATTTGCACCGCGCATCGTCGAGGCGATATCGGGCGGCAGATCCGAGATCGAACATGCCGCAACGTTCAGCGATGGTGTCAAGGTCCAACGCGTGCTCGATGCGGCACGGGAATCGAACAGCGGGAAGATCGCCGTGAATATCGCGCGGAATAATTGAAAATATGCGTTGGTTCTTACATGCAAAGATCCATAAGGCGACGGTGACGCAGGCCGACGTCGATTACGTCGGGAGCATCACGATCGACCGAGAGTTATGTGAAAAGTGCGGGTTGCTCGAGGGCGAAAAGGTGCTGGTGACCAGCAACACCTCGGGCGGACGTCTAGAGACGTATGTAATATACGGCGACGCCGGTTCTGGGATCATCCAGATGAACGGCGCCGCCGCACACATAATTCACGCCGGCGAAGAGATCATCATCATGGGCTTCGAGCTTGCTGAAAAGACGCTCAAGGCCAAAGTAATTCTCGTTGATCGGCAGAATCGATTTGTCGAATACCTCTAGTTTCCTTTCATGTGCCTGTCAAGAAAATCGGCGACGAGCGGATACAGCTCAAGCCGGTTTTTCAGTTTTGAGATGCCATGGCCTTCGTCGTCGTAAAGTTTGTATTCAACAACGGCATTCCGCTTCTTTAATGCCGCGACGACCTGCTCGGCTTCAGTGTAAGGTACGCGCGGATCGTTCTTTCCGTGTATCACGAACAGAGGAGCCTTGATTGCATCGATCTTCCGCATCGGAGATACTCGGCGCAGGAATTCGATATCGCGGTCGAGCCTGCCATATTCAACCTCTCGCTGACGGCGGCGATAACCCGAAGTGTTCTGCAGAAATGTTTCCCAGTTCACGATCCCGACAGTGTTTACAGCCGCAGACCAAAGGTCCGGGTAGAGCGTGATCGCGGCCATCGTCATATAACCGCCGTAGCTGCCACCCATTACAGCGATGCGCTTTGGATCAGCACCGCCGCTGCGAACCAGCCATTCATGCGCCGCGGCAAGGTCCTTTACTGAATCTTCGCGTTTCTCTACATCATCGAGATGAGTATAAGTTTTTCCATAGCCGGTCGATCCGCGGACGTTCGGGTCAAGCACTGCATAGCCGCGCGATACGTAGTATTGAAACAGCGGATTAAAACCCGGCCGTGACTGTCCTTCGGGGCCTCCGTGAACGGATACGATAACGGGCCTTGTCGACGTTCCTCCGCGCTGGGCAAGCGTCGGCTTATTGTAGAACCACGCTGGAATCTCCCTCCCATCAAAACTCTTGAATTTAATCAATTCGGGCGTGATGAAAGATTTTGGGTCAATCCCTGCACGGTCGCTATTGGTCACTTGGGTCAATCTTTTCAGATTAAGATCATAAAGCCAGATATCGCCATTGTGTTTCGATGAGGAAAAGCTGAAGGTCATCTTTGTACCGTCTTTCGAGAACGAAATGCCGCCCAAAATGCCTTGAGCGGGAAGTTTTACTTGTTCGGCCTTTGCGGCGATGGTCGAGATCAGAGGTTTTTTGCCGGTTTGGATCTTGCGAAGATACAGTTCTGAAAATCCCTCGCGGTTCACCGAATAGGCCATTATCGTACCGGCGTCGTTCACAGTGACGCCGCCGATGTCCCATGGCCTATCGTCGATGATCGCAACTTCGCGGTTCGCTGCGGACCAGTCATCGACGCCGGCATCCTTCCTCCGCATTTGAGCAAGGCCTTCAAACTCGCGTTTGTCGTTCGTCACATAAACAAGGCTGTCGCCGACGAACTCTACGCTGCCCCATTCCGAGGCGTCATCGTGCGGTGTAAGGTGCGTTTCTTTCTTCGTGGCCACATCGACCAGGTACAGATCGTTATCCAGCGACTTTTCGATGCCGCTTCGCGAAAGCACGAACTGCGAGCCATCGTCGTTTACCGCCGCGATGTTTATGTTTCCGTCATACTGATAGAGCATCGTCTCCTTTCCGCTCGCAAGCTCCATCACGTACACGTCAAAGAAATTTCGATTTCGTTTGTTCGAGGCGTAGTAGATCCTTGACCCGTCCTTCGAGACTCCCGCAAAATTGTGGCGGACCTTAGGATCGGATGTTAGCTCTCTGACTCCGGTCCCATCCGGTTTCATCCAAAAGAACTGGGTGTTCTCATCGCCGCCTCGAGCCTTACCGAACACAAGCCCGCTACCGTCAGGAAGCCATCGAACGAAACCAACATTGTCCTCGTAGTCAGTGATCTGTTTCGGGGTTCCGGCAGGAAGGTCCATGATCCACACCTGCGAGGTGCCCGTCGCATTTGTCGTGTATGCCATCCGAGTGGCATCAGGTGAAAGCGTGGCTCCACCGGCCGATTTAATATTCAGGTACTGCTGGATCGTATACGGCTGTGCGTGAACTGCGATCGAAAGGATCGTGAAAAGGAAGAGAACAGATAGTTTTTTCATCTTTGCTCCAACGAAAAATGGATAATGGATTTGCACCCATTATCCATGAACACGTCGGAATTTCCAACGAAATTAGAGATCCAGTTTTTTATTTTCACCGTAATCTGCTTCAGTTCCCGTTGCGATCGCTTTCACCATTCCGAAGAGCTGGACGATCGAACTAGAAGGTGCATCCCAATACTCAGCCTGTTCAACCGGTATCTTGAGCAGGCAGAGTTTCGTGTCGTCTTTGCCTTCGGGAAACCACGCCTTTAGCACTGGGCTCCAAAGCTCGTCGATCTTCGCTCTATCCTTGACGACCTCAGCCCTGCCTGAGACCGAAACGTACGTGTTATCATTGGGTTTTGAGTACGCCACGTTTACCCGGTTGTCCTTCTGTATCTCGTCGATCTTGTGCGTGTCTTCGCTAGTGAAGAACCAAAGGTCTCCGTCGAACTCGAATTCCTGCGTTGACATTGGCCTACTTCGCAAATGCCCCTCGTCAATCGTCGTGAGCATGCAAAAATCAATGCCTTCAAGCAGCTCTTTTAATTTGTTGATAGATTCGTCTCTGTTGTGATGCATAGTTTGCTCCCTGTCCTTTAATCGGACATCGGATAAGCAAGAGCAAGATGCGTTCCTTTATTAACGTTCCTTTATTAATAGGTCAAGTTCGATCGGCTCACCCTCGCTTTAGCTTAAACTGCGGGATCGGTGCCCGTTTTTTCGCGACCGGCAGATAACGGATCATTTTCTCGCCTTGCGAATCTGTAACGGTCAGCAAAACTTCGCGGCTCGTGTCTCCGAAAAAAACAGATACGCTTCCGCTCCTGGTCTGCCCGTTTCGCAGGCCGGCATCGTAGGCCGCGCTGTTCAACGGGACCCCTGTTACCAGCCGGTCCTTTGCCAGCCGATCAAAGTCGAAGCCCAACTCGAATATCGGAAAGTCTGCCGTTTCCATCGCTACCGAATCACCAAGGGTATCCGGATCGGGGACGATCAGTTCGCCATCGATCAACTGACGACGCATGAGAGGGGTCGGGTCGCTGCCAAGATAACGTGCAAACACATCGGCCAGAGTTTCGATCGAAAGCTGTCGCTGTCGCCCTTCGCGGGCCAATGCGAACATTTCCCGCATCGGATCATCAAGTGAGTACTTACCGGCGGACGCCCGGCGGATCTGTGCGTTGAGATTTGCGGCAAATAGAAACCCGCGAAGGTAGGGCAGCCGGTTCACATTATTGTCGGTCCAAAAGTCCTTCACGATCCGATCGTTCGGCTCGGTACGGACCGGCAGGAGGTAATATTCGCGGATACGCTTATTGAACTCGTCTATTTTTTCAGCAAGCGTGATCAATCCGCCGCGATCAAGGAGCTCGAAGGTATAGAATTCCGTAAATCCCTCGCTGAACCAGTACAACTGCTGCTCAGGTTCAGGCATTCTTCCGAGGCTCCCGGGATTCCAATTGTGAAAATATTCGTGAGCCAAAATGCCCAGAAGCCGTGCGGTGGTTGCATTCGGCGTTGCGAAAAGAGCAAAGGAATCGTGCAGCCCTGTGCCGCCGTAAGAGAAAGCGTTCGGTCCTTCATCAATCGGCACGAGCGTAACGAGATATTGCTCCTGCGATCGGTCGTTCCAGAATGCACGGTTCGTTTCGATGACACGGCCGGTCATTTCGGCAAGCTGACCGTCTGTAAATTCCCATTTTCCGCGAATCGCAAGCGTGAGTTTCTTGCCACCGACCGTCCGTTCGATGGTCCGAAAGTCACCTGCCACAAATATCGCGGCCTTAAACCTGCCGACTGTCGTTCTGAACTTTTGAAAGGTCTTGCCGGATCCAAAGCTATTCGCAAACGTCCATTGCTTAGGGAAGCCATTAAACTCAAGATCGATACTGGCCGGGTCGCCATCGTTCAATTCGGGAAGCACCCAGACCGTATGGCCAAGCCAGTGCAGATAGACGTCGTCAGCGTATGGACGATACCGCATCGAATTCGTTAGCGGGCCGGTGAAATCGCGTTCGACGATATACTCGACCACTAATTTTTCGCCCGGGGCATGCGTGATCGTTTTGCGAGTATTTGAATGAACGGCCGCGCGCATGAACTCGCCGCCTGTAACTTTCAGTCCGCTGAACGCTCTGAAAAGCCCGGTCTGCCCGCCCCATTCGTTCGGAATGAAGATCTCGGTCGTGCCGTCCGATTCCCCTTCGAATTCAGCTTTTACCCGATATCGTGATGACCCATCGGCGGGTTCGATCGTGTATTTTAGCTTGTGAACATGCTGGTCCGCGCTCGAACCGAAAATGGCCGCTGTCAGAGTTAGCAGGCAGATCGGGATCAGTATCCATCTCGTGTTATTCCACATATCCACCAAGATAACGCGTAAAAACGACGGGAGTTTCGGAAAAAAAGATACTCTTCCCGATAAAGTTAGGAAGTATGGTCATGGATCACGCGCCAGCCATCTTTGAACTTGCGGAAGATAAGTGTGAATTTGCCGCCCGGAGCGTCGTTCGCACGCTTGAGAGACCAGGAACCTAGGACGAGTGCTGAGTCTTTCGAAAGGACGGTGATCTCCAGGTCTGTGAAGGCTAGCGTGCCCATGCGCTCCTTGGTTGAGTAGCTCCGCTTGTAATTGTCGAGCGTAGCTTGCCACCCGCGTGTCACTTTCGACGAGACGAATACAAGGTCGTCGGAGCGCCAATAACCATCCATGAAGCCGTCGATATCTCCACGATTCCACGCGGCCGACTGCTCGGTCATCACGCTTCGGATGGCTGCGGCGATCTTTGCCTTTTCTCGGTCTGACTGTGCCGCGACGGTTACCGCACCGATCAACAAAATAAAAGTGCACGCCAGTATTCTCATAATAATTTGCTCCTTTTCCTTTTAAGTTCAGTATACGCGCGAAAACACCTCGAACCACCGAGTATCGGCGGCCCGAGGCGTGAACGGTCAAAACCGATAGGATGTCTAGTTGGATTTTGCCGGAACCGCAGCCGCTGCGTTCGCCTTTTGCCGATCAGTAAGCGCGATGCCCATTTTCTCGAGAGTTATCTGATTCAATGTCCCCGTGACTTTCAAGCCATTGGCTTCCTGATACTTCTTTAGCCCTTCGCGCGTGGCGTCCGAAAGTCGCCCGGTCTCTTCGCCTGCGTACATATCCGCAGCCTTAAGTTTCCTCTGGGCTTCGTTTATCTGGTCCTTGGTGGCACGGAAAACGGGTCCGCGTTTTGGTTTGTCGCTTGATGAACCTTCCGACGCGGCATACGAATTCTCGGGGATCGGGATCAGCTTTTGAGCCTCCGTTAGTGCGATACCCATTTTCTCGAGCGTAGCGCGGTTTAGCGAGCCGGTCTTGCGTAGGCCGTTCGAGCCCTGATAGCTCTTGACCGCATTCCTGAAATCCGCATTCATCCTGCCGTCCTGTTCGCCAGTGTATAAGGCCTCGGCTTTGAGTTTCTGCTGTGCGAGCGTGATCTGGTCCTTATTGGCTCGGAAAACAACACGCTTCGGTTTGGCAGGCGTGGTTGTTGAGGTGGAAGTGTCGGTGCCGGTCGTAGGAGCGTTCTGCGCTGCGACAGCGGTTGAAAAGACAATGAGCGAGAGAACGAAAAAGATCGTTAGCTTCATAAGTTTTAATTTTGTGTGGTCTTTGCCGGCGGGTGTGCACCGACATCTTCGATTTATAGGCCCTTTCGGCCTGTGTTTGAATTTTGACAAGGCAGTATCGGATAATTCTCAGACAACTGTCAAATTAATTGTGCCAGCGAAAGAATTAATTTGCTGAATGAATGTTCATTCAGTATAATTCAGGCGATCAAAAATTTTGTTAAATATACGTATGAAAGTTGGAAAAGCCGCTGTATTAGGAGCCGGAACGATGGGTGCCGGCATTGCCGCTCACTTAGCGAACGCCGGGATCCCGACCCTCCTGTTCGATATCGCTCCGTCTGAGTTAACCCCGGACGAAGAGAAGCGTGGACTTTCGCTCGATTCGCCGGCTGTTCGTAATCGCATCGTGAACTCGCTCTTCGAGGCAGCTAAAAAGCTAAAGCCGGCACCATTTATGCTCGGCGATAACGCGAAGCTGATCAAAACCGGGAACTTTACCGACGACATCGCCAAACTAAAGGACTGTGACCTGATCATTGAAGCAGTTGTCGAGAATCTCGACATCAAGCACAAGCTTTTCGCCGAGGTCGAAGAACACCGAAAGCCGGGTGCGGTGATCGCGACGAACACCAGCGGTATCCCCATCGATTCGATCGCTGAACCTTTCTCCGACGATTTTAAGAAGCACTTCATCGGCGTACATTTCTTTAACCCTCCGCGTTATATGAAGCTCGTCGAGATCATTCCTGGCAAGCAGACCGACGGCGAGGTAGCGTGCAAGGTCGCCGGGTTCCTCGACCAGCGTTTGGGCAAAGGCGTCGTCCCCGCGAAAGACCGGCCGAACTTCATCGCGAACCGTATCGGGACATTCGGCATGATGGCAACGGTTCACGAAATGCTCGAGATGGGCTTCACGCCGACCGAGGTCGACCAGATGACTGGAAAGGCGATCGGCCATGCATCGTCCGCGACGTTTCGCACGTCAGATCTTGTCGGCCTTGATGTGCTCGCACACGTCAACAAGAACCTTTATCCGGCGATCCCTGATGACGAAGACCGCGAAGTTTTCCGGATACCGGGCGTCATCGATCAAATGCTCGAGAAAAAACTTCTCGGCGACAAGACCAAAGGCGGCTTTTACAAAAAGACGAAGAGCGCCGAAGGCAAGACCGAGATCCTTGAGCTCGACCTAAACACTTTCGAATATAAGCCGCAGCAGAAAACGAAGTTTGCATCGATCGATGCCGCGAAGGCTATCGACGATCAGTCGGCAAGGATCAATAAACTGGTCTGGGGCGATGACAAGGTCGCTGATTTTCTTTGGAAGACCATGTCCAGGACATTTAGATACTCCGCTAATCGCATTCCGGAGATCGCCGATACGATCGTAGAGGTCGATAACGCTATCAAGTGGGGATTCGGTTGGACGATCGGCGTATTTGAAAGTTGGGACGCCGTCGGTGTTCGAAAGTCCGTTGAGCGGATGAAGGCCGAAGGCCAGGCCGTTCCTGAGAATGTCGAGAAAATGCTCGCCTCGGGTGCCGAAACATTCTATAAGAACGATGGCGGGCAAGAGTCGTATTTCGATCTGGTCGCCGCCGAATACAAAGAAACGCCGGCACGGCCGGGCGTGACCGTGCTGAAGTCAGTCAAGGAACGCACCGGCACGATCAAGTCGAATCCCGGAGCATCGCTGATCGATCTCGGTGACGGCGTCGCATGTCTTGAGTTTCATTCAAAGATGAACTCGATCGGCGGGGATACCGTCCAGATGATGAATTTCGCGATCGACGAGGTCGAGCGTAATTTCAAGGGCCTTGTTGTGGGCAATCAGGGCGGAAACTTCTCGGCGGGTGCGAATATAATGCTGCTGCTGCTAGCGGCGCAGGAAGAGGAGTGGGACGACATTAACATGATGGTCCACGCTCTGCAGCAGGCGGTAATGCGGCTGCGATACTCGGCGAAACCGGTCGTGACAGCTCCGTACGGACTAACGCTCGGCGGCGGGTGTGAGATCGCGATACATGGCGATCGGGTACGGGCGGCGGGTGAAACTTATATAGGTCTGGTCGAGGTCGGAGTCGGCGTCATTCCTGCAGGCGGCGGAACCAAGGAAATGACGATGCGTGCAATGGATAACGCACGTGCGACGCCTGACAGTGATCCGCTAAACTTCCTGAAAAAGACCTTTGAGATGATCGGAATGGGCAAGGTCGCGACATCCGCTCAGGAAGCAAAAGCGTGGGGATTCCTGCGCGATGTCGATTCAATCTCAATGAACGGCGACCGCCTTATCGCGGACGCGAAGCAAGAGGTCTTGAGCATGGATGCCTCCGGATACGTCCAGCCCGTGCCGCGTGAAGACATCTTTGTGATGGGCGAGGCCGGCCAGTCTGCGATGAAGATCGCCCTGCATATGATGAAACAAGGCGGCTTCATATCCGACCACGATCAGCTGATCGGACAGAAGCTCGCCAAGGTGATGAGCGGCGGCGATATGAACCATTCCGCGTTCGTCAGCGAACAGTACCTATTAGAACTTGAGCGCGAGGCGTTTGTCTCGCTGTGCGGCGAGCGGAAAACGCAGGAGCGCATCGCAGCAATGCTAAAGACCGGTAAGCCGCTTCGGAACTAGCGGCCTCACTTTTCCGTTAACAGTTATCGGAGGTAGGCGATGAAAGAGCGTTTGGAACAGGTAACGAGAGATTTGACTGCGATCGCGGATGATGCTCGGAACTCATTCGCGGCGTTGACTGTCACTCAGCTGAACTGGAAACCGGCCGCGGAAAGTTGGAGCATCGCACAGTGTCTCGATCACATCATCAAGACAAATCACGAGTTTTACCCGGAGTTTGATCGGCTTGCGGCGGGTGGGCGGAAAAACACGTTTTGGCAGAACTATTCGCCGTTTACTGGAATGGCCGGGCGATTTTTGGTAAACGCGGTTACCGTGGATTCTAAGAAGGCGAAGGCTCCTTCAAAGTCGATCGTCCCTCCGAGCGATATCGAGACCGGGATCGTCGATCGTTTAACCAAGAACATCGCGGACGTCTCGCAGAAGGTAATGAAATGCGATGGGATCGACCTGAAAAAGACAGTGGTCTCATCGCCCTTCCTGTCGATAATGACATACACGCTTGATGATGCGCTGTCCGTACTCGTTGAACATTCGAAACGTCACATTCGGCAGGCTAAACGGGTCACGGAAGCATCGGGATTTCCCGGTTGAGGCACTTAAATATGGAGAGCTGCGCCTGGGCGACAAGCGATCTTGCGATCCGTTATCACGACACGGAATGGGGCGTACCGCTCCATAACGATCGCGGTCTTTTTGAATTACTGATCCTAGAAGGTGCACAGGCCGGGCTTAGCTGGGATACGATACTTCGGAAACGCGAAAACTATCGGAAGGCTTTTGCCGCTTTTGATCCGGTCAAAGTGTCACGATTTTCGGACGCAAAATGCGAACAGCTGATGCTGAACGACGGCATCATCCGGAACCGGCTCAAGATCGCATCCGCTGTCCGGAACGCCAAGGCTTTTATCGCAGTGCAGAAGGAGTTCGGTTCGTTCGATGCCTACATCTGGTCATTTGTGGACGGCAATCCGATCGACGGAAAGCGTAAGAAACTCGGCGACATCCCGGCGAAAACCGAGGTCTCAGACGCGATCTCGAAAGATCTCAAGAAACGAGGATTCAACTTCGTCGGTTCGACCATAATGTACGCCTTCATGCAGGCGACGGGAATGGTGAATGATCACGTGGCGACGTGTTTTCGGTATAACGAAGTTAGGTAGCGATGGCAACGCTTCTCGAGGAATTTACTGCGGTAACAGGTGAATTGAATCGCCTCGCGATAGACTATGCAGTGTGTGGCGGGTGGGCGATGTCTATTCACGGCCTTCCACGGGCCACGGTCGACATTGACGTGATGATCCGGTCCGAGGATCTTACAAAGGCATGGAAAATCGCTGAGCGACTGGGCTACGACGTTGAGGGTTTACCGCTACATTTCGATGAGGTCGAGATCCGCCGTATATCGAAGATCGATCGGGAAACGAAGAATCTATTAACGATAGATTTTCTTCTCGTGACCGATGCATTGGAAACGATCTGGGCCGAAAAAGAACTGATCGAGTGGGAGAACGGAGGAATCTGGACGGTTTCGCGGCGGGGCTTGATCGAACTGAAATCCCTCGCCGGCCGTCCGCAGGATCTTATCGATATTGAGAAGTTGAGCGAGAAAGGCGCATGAAAGTTGATATGTCACCCCAAGCTGTTACCCGAAGATTGAAGCTCATGGAAGAACTTTGGGTCCTTAGCATGAAACTGATGAGTGCGGGGAAGAAGTTAAGGGACAGGGGCCGTTCGACCACGTCGCAGAAGGCAACGCCGAAGAACACCAACGCAGATTAGATGGATCATCCGATAACACCTGCAGTCCGGTTCCTGCGAGAGAAAAAGGTCGACTTTACGCCGCACCTTTATGATTATGTCGAAAAGGGTGGGGCAAAGGAATCGGCGCGGCAGTTGGGCGTGGACGTTCACGCGGTGGTAAAGACGCTGGTATTTGAAACGAACGAGAAGAAGCCGCTGATCGTGCTGATGCACGGTGATCGCGAGGTCTCGACAAAGAACCTCGCAAGGTTTCTCGGCGTCAAATCCGTCGAGCCCGTAACGCCGGAAAAGGCATCTAAACTGACAGGATATCTCGTCGGCGGCACGTCGCCATTCGGAACGAGGACGTCGATGTCCGTATATGCGGAAAAGACGATCTTCGACATCGAACGCATCTACATAAACGGCGGCAAGCGTGGATTTTTGATCGGGATCGCCCCGTGCATGCTGGAGCAGACGCTTAACGCCGAAGAAGTTGAAGTCGCTATAGAGAAGTAAGGAAATTGGCTAACCCAGTCCTATGTTGAAGGTGAGGATTCGGATTTTACGAGGAAAGGATCTGAAAACAAGCAACGTTGTCGAGACAAAATTCTTTGAGACTGGCTTAAAGAAAGCGTTGACAGCGAAGAAGGCCGGACAAATTTTAGCGAGTAATTTCCCTCGGTTTGACAATCTGATTACTCGCAACGGTTTGCAGAAGACAGGGGATGGTCTTCTCGCAATGCGCACTTTTGAACCGAGCGAAAAGTGTGATTATAACTACACGTGGGAGTACGCTTTGATATCAGACGAACCAGAATAGGAAGCAAGATTATGAAAGAAGCAGTTATCGTATCGGCCGTGCGGACGGCTGTGGGGAAGGCGCCGAAGGGCACTTTGCGGAATACGCGTTCGGATGAGATGGGTGCGGCCGCTATTAAAGAGGCGGTAGCTCGTGCGGGCGTCGATGCATCGCTGATCGACGACGTGATAATGGGCTGTGCGTTTCCTGAAGCGTCGCAAGGGATGAACGTCGCCCGGACCTCGGCGATATTGGCAGGACTTCCGGTCGAATCATCCGCGATGACGGTGAACCGGTACTGCTCATCCGGCTTACAGACGATCGCTCTCGCCGCGGACCGCATCGCGACGGGAGGTGCCGACGTGATCGTCGCCGGCGGGCTCGAATCGATGACTGCGATCCCAATGGGCGGGAACACATTCCGCCCGAACCCCACGCTCGCGGATACCTATCCTGACTATTATTTGAACATGGGTCTTACCGCCGAGAACCTAGCTAAGAAATACGAGATCACGCGTGAGCAAGCAGATGAATTCTCGCTTTCGTCACATCAGAAGGCGGTTGCGGCGATCGACGCGGGAAATTTCAAGGATGAGATCGTTCCGCTGACCGTCCGCATCGACGAGATTGATGAAAAAGGCCGTGTTCGCAGTAAGGAAGCCGTGTTCGAGACCGATGAAGGTCCGCGGCGCGACACATCGGCGGAAGGCCTCGCAAAGCTCCGTCCCGTGTTTCACGCGAAAGGCACGGTGACGGCAGGGAATTCATCGCAAATGTCTGACGGGGCCGCAGCTGCGGTCGTAATGTCTGCGGATAAGGCAAAGGAACTTGGACTAACGCCGATCGCACGCTTTGTCTCGTATGCTACCGCGGGCTGCCTGCCCGAAGAGATGGGCATTGGCCCCGTTTACGCGATCCCAAAGGCGCTGAAACTCGCCGGCCTCACGCTCGACCAGATCGACGTCATCGAGCTCAATGAAGCCTTCGCCGCACAAGGCCTGTCCGTGATGAAAGTCTTGGAAATGGACCCGTCGAAGGTAAACCTCAACGGTGGAGCCGTCGCTCTCGGACATCCATTGGGCTGCACGGGCGCGAAGCTCACGGCTACCATCTTGCAGGAAATGAAACGCCGAACCGCACGCTACGGCATGGTAACAATGTGCGTCGGCGGCGGAATGGGTGCAGCTGGGATATTTGAGCGGATCTAGTGGATGCAAACGGAGGCACTATGAAACTAGGCCTGATGATAATCGACATGCAGAAGGCGTATTACCAGGGTCCAACGGTCGAGCAGATGGATGCCGCGGCGGAATATATCAATTGGGTGATACCGAAATTCGAAGCCAAAGGTCTGCCGATCGTCTGGGTGTACAACGTCGATGATGAGGATAAAGTCGTTCCCGGCGATCCGTCGTTCGAGTTCATCGACTCGCTGAAGCCGGGAAGCGAGCACCTGAAAATAAATAAAACGTACGGCAACAGCTTCAACAAAACCGATGCCGACAGGATCCTGAAAGACGCCGGCGTCGACACTGTCGTGATGACTGGATTCTGCGCTGAGTTCTGCGTGCTCTCCACCTATCGCGGCGCGAAGGACCTCGATTATTTCCCCGTGATCCTCAAAAACGGCATCGCAAGCCATAAACCCGAGAATAAGGAATTCGTTGAAGAGATCAGCGAGACCGTTACGGCTGGCGTTCTTGAAAAAATGATCCAGTCTCAATAGTTCTCAACTCGAGCACTTGAGCGGCGTTCTGAAAACTCTTGCTGAATGAACGCTCATTCAGTTATAATATCCGGGCTCACAACGATCAAAGAAAAGGACAAATCAATGGAAACGAAATTGGAGCGTGACTACATTAAAGGCGGCGAATTCCTTATCGCGGACCAGACGGTAACTGAGGTATTCACACCGGAAGATTTCACCGACGAACATCGGATGATCGGGGAAACATGCCGTGAATATATCGATAACGAGGTAGTACCAAACCTGCCGAATCTCGAAAAGCACGAATGGGACATCGCAAGGGACCTTTTGAAAAAAGCCGGCGACCTCGGACTCTTAGGTGCGAACATACCGGAAGAATTCGGGGGAATGGAGCTCGACCAGACGACCGGTGCGATCATCGCAGAGATGGTCGGCCGTGGAAGTGGATTTGGCTCGACATACGGCGCACAGACCTCGATCGGGTTATTGCCAATCCTTTACTGGGGCAGCGAGGAACTCAAGAAGGAATGGATACCTAAGATCATCTCCGGCGAGGCCGTCTCGGCATATTGCCTGACCGAATCGAGTTCAGGTTCCGACGCCCTTGGTGCAAAATGCGTCGCCAAGCTCACGGACGACGGTCAGCATTACGTTCTCAATGGCGAGAAGATGTGGATCACCAACGGCGGATTTGCTGATGTGTATCTTGTCTTTGCAAAGGTTGATGGCGAAAAGGAAAAGTTTTCGTGTTTCCTGGTGCCGCGTTCAGAAAATTGCCGTCCCGGAGCCGAGGAGCACAAGCTCGGTATTAAGTCGTCATCGACCACAGCCGTCATTTTGTCGGATGCAAAGATCCCGGTCGGAAATTTGATCGGGAACGTTGGCGATGGAGCAAAGATCGCTTTCAACGTGCTTAACGTCGGACGGTTCAAGCTCGGTGCGTCGGTTACGGGCGGTGCGAAGCTCGCGATCCATGAGACGGTCCGATATGCCAACGAACGGCATCAGTTCAACAAGCCTATCTCGTCTTTTGGAGCTATCAAGCACAAGCTTGCCGAGATGGCGATCCGCACGTGGGTTGCCGAATCGATCACCTATCGCACGGTCGGCATGATCGACGCTTTGATCGGCGACGGTGCCGATAACACAAAGAAGCTGCAGTCCATCGAGGAATATGCGGTCGAATCCTCGATCAATAAGGTCGCCTGTTCGGAATCGCTCGATTACGTCGTCGATGAGATGGTGCAGATATATGGCGGTTACGGATATTCGGCCGATTACCCCGCTGAAAAGGCCTATCGCGATTCGCGCATCAACCGCATCTTTGAGGGCACGAACGAGATCAACCGGATGCTCATCCCAGGACAGTTGATGAAGCGGGCAATGAAGGGCAAGCTTGGCCTGCTGCAAGCAGCAAAGGCTCTGCAGGACGAGATCTTAAACCCTCAGATATCTTTCGATGAAGATTCAGGCTTGCTCGCGGCTGAGCGAAAGCTCGCAAAGAATGCGAAGAAGATCGCTCTAATGGTGCTAGGTACCGCGGCACAGAAATATATGATGGGCCTCAGCGAACAGCAGGAGGTTCTGATCAATTGTGCCGACATCATAATGGATGCTTACCAAATGGAGACCGCTATCCTGCGTGCAGCGAAATTTGCCGATAAGAACGGTGCAGAGGCCGCAGGACGACAGATCGACATGGCGGCGGTCTTCTGCAATGATGCGATCCAGCGGATCGAGATGAAGGCGCGTAACACCATCGCCGCGATCGCCGAAGGCGATGAAGGCCGTACGCTTCTCGTAGCCCTAAAGCGCTTCACCAAGAACAATTCCCCGATCAACACTATCGCAGCGCGCCAGCGCATCGCCGCCGTAATGATCGGTGCTAACACATACACTTTCTGATCTAGGTTTTCCCATTAGCCCTCCGCCGCCCGGAGCCTCGATTGGCTCTGGGCTTTTTATTTGCGCCGCGAAATGTATACGCCGGGTTGTGGCTTGCCGCTTGCATCGTGTTTGGGAATACACCGATTTTCGTCCAGTTATCGTACACGGAGGTTTATACGATCTGGACAAGAGCAATGTATATCTGATCATTACAAGACAGCCGGCCGCGAACAGCCCGACTGATATAAGTATTTACAGGAGATCATTTTGATGGCAACAACAGCGAAGAAAACCACCGAACAAGAAAGGGATCAGGAGCGGCTGCGCCGCTTGGCTGAATTCGAACCCTCAGATATGCCGGTTCTCAGCGTCTATCTCGATATGCGGCCGCAGGCTACTGGCAATACGCCTGCTGTCAGGTCGGGCGACATCGTTTTGAAAGATCGCATGAACGAGATCGAAAAGACCTATGGTCCTCGCGGCGAACAGCTGGAGTCGTTCCAAAAGGATCGTGAACGTATAGAGACGTTCATCTCAGATGAGATGTCGGAGGGAACACAGGGCCTGATCATATTTGCATGCTCAGCAGCTGATTTATGGGAAACGATCGAGACCGGGATCGAGTTGGAGAACGAGGTTCTGGTGGGTGATAGGCCTTCGCTATTCCAATTCGTAAAGATGCTTGACGAACATGACACCACGGGTCGTTGCCGTTGTTGACTCAAATACAGCCCGTTTCTTCGTCACCCGAGCCGGGAAGCTGCAGGAATACACTGGCCCTGACGACAAGAATAATAAAATGTACAGTCAGAGCTCGGTCGGCGGCTGGAAGCAGATGAAGTACCAGCGGAACATTGAAAACAACAAAGAGGATTTCTCAGAACTCGTCGCCGAACAGCTTGAAAAACTTGTCGCTAAGGTGGGTGCTCGCGCTGTAATTATTGCCGGGGACGACGCTTCGACCTCGATGCTGGCTGATAATGTGACGAAAGAAGTGAAGGAGCTGCTTCACGACGAGATGCTGCGGATCGACATCAAGGCCTCAAGAAATGAGATCAAAGACGAGATCGCATCAATACTTGATAATATCGAGTTGAACATTGGAGCTTCGCAGGCTGATCAGTTGATCGACGCTGTGCGCGGCAACGGCCTCGGAATATCGGGTGTCGGGCCAACGCGGCAGGCCCTTGAGAACGGACAGGTCGAAACGCTGCTACTGGATCCTGATTCCACCAACCTAAATGAAGATGTGCGCGAAGAGCTGATCAGGCTTGCAGCCACGACGGGAGCGGATGTGGAGATCGTCCAGGAACACCCCGTGTTCTCGAAGATGGACGGAGTCGGCGGATTGCTCCGCTACAAGATCTAGTCGATGGATGGAGAATTGAACGTGCCGCGGTGGTAGCCTGCCGCGGCATTTTTTTTTTGCTTTTGATCAGACTCAGCTAAGGCCGGTGATCCGGCTCAGCATCGACCGAAACCGTGGGTCCTCACGCATCCCCTCAAACGCGGGTTCCGAATTCATCCACATCATCCATTCCTCGTTTTGATCGGCGCACCGTGCAAGCAGTTCAAATGCCTTTTCATGTTCGCCTCTCTCTGCGTGGACGACCGCCAGATGATAGAGGTATCTGGTCGACTGTTGAGCTCCCGATTGCAATGCCGTTAATTGCTGTCGGAATTCCGTTATATCGCCGCGCCGGAGTGCCGCGCGTGCGAGCATCTGCTTCCAGACGAACGAGAAACCGCGGCTGTGCTCAAAGCCACCGTTCGCAACCGCAGCCATCTTCTCGTACTCACCGGCGTAATACAAGAATCGCACATACCCTATCCTGGCGTAGTGGACGTGCGGGTCAACCTCAAACGCGCGCTGGAAAAACTCCAGGCCGTTCTTTGTATCGAGAATCGCCTCATAACCGCGGTATCGCAAGAAAAGGATCTGGCGGGCGTTCGGATCGATCGTTTCGACCCGGTCGGCTATCTTCAAGGCCGACGCGATATCGCCGCGCAAGATAAGTATCTGGCCAAGAAATCCGTACGCCTGAACATTATTGGGATCGAGTTCGATCGCTCGAGCAAAACTTGCCTCCGCTGCTTCGAGGTCTTTCCTTATCGCCCGATGAGCCCGGCCGAGTGCGGTATGCGCTTGAGATAGTTCCGGGTCGAGATTGAACGCCTTGCGGGCAAAGCTCTCGGCCCGTCGAAAAAATTCGCTACTTTCAGAGTGCTCCGACTGGCTGGCCCTTCGAAAGTAAAGATCGGCCAGGCCTGCGTACGCCAGAGCGAATGCCGGATCCAGGGCGACTGCTCGGTTATAAGCTTCGAGAATATGTTCGAACGACCCTGCAGACGAGTGATTGAAGATCGCCCGTCCGACCGCGTATTGGCGGTAGGCTTCCGGGTTTTTAGTGTAGATCTGTTTGACTCGTAGAATGTCGGATTCCTTAAGTTGGGCGAAAAGGCTGATCGCGATCCGTCCGGCAATGTCGCCGTGAAGTTCCGTCGAGGCAAGTTCCGGGGCCTCTATCGTGTCGCCCCAGATCTCACGTCCCGACACCACGTCAAACAGCCCGATCTGCAGAACTGGGCCATTAGCGGAGTCTGAATATGTACCGGTTACTGCTTTTTCAACGCCGAGTTTCAGGCCGGCGGCAAGGGGGTCGGTCTGTTTACCGACTTCATCCGTCGGACGAACGGTCAATCCACGGACGAGACCTAGACGCTGACTGATCGCGGAGCTGGCCAACTCCAGTTCGCTCGGATCGATATTCGTTCCCGGCAAAGCGACGAACGGCAGCACCGCGACACTTTTCACGTGGCCATCGGGAGCGTTGTGAACGACAGACTCTCGCGGCAAATATCCGGTGAAAAGTACTAAGCTGATCGCGGCGACCACGAGCAATAAAGAGGCCACTCGCTGCCGTCTTTTCGGCGGTTCAAAATTTCGCGGCGGGTCCGGCGTTGGCTTGTGCTGATCGCGTTCAACAACCGAGATAGGGACCCCGAATCGATACCCTATTTTCGGGACAGTTGAAATAAGCTCGCGATTATCCAGCGCCTTGCGGAGCGAAGATATCGTGTAATTGATATTTCCTTCTTCCACAAATGTCTCTGGCCAGATCGATTCCAGGATCTCTTGTCTGGACACAACATTCGGAGCTCGTTCAACCAACAGCATCAGCAGATCGAAAGCTTTAGGAGTGAGCTGGATCGCTTTATCGCCGTGAGTGAGCAACCGGGGGCCCGGGTCAAGCCGATACCCAAGAAACTCATAGAAAATGCCGGTTTTAGGGGACATTTGTACGAACCTAACGATTTTCTAACAACTCACAAAGTACCGCGGGATTGAGTCTAATCTAAAACAATAAACATAGAGCGGCAAACCCTGCTGCTAAGGCGCCCCTTAATTTCTTGCGCATCACCATCGCGGGGCAAAAATCATTTTCAACAAACTGGAGGAATCATAACTATGACTTTCGTTCGAAGTACGCTAATCGCTGCATTTGTTTTCTTCTGCGCTGCACCGTTCGTGCAGGCCCTCGGCCAGTTCCCCATAAGGATCCCTCGTATCACCTCGCCTCAACCTGCGACGCCGCAGGGGCAGTCACCCGGTTCGCAGCGAAGCGGCGCGGGCCAAGAGGCAAAGCGACGCGATTTCTTAAATGAATTCGGCAAATATCGAAGTTCGGTTTACAACCTAATGCAGATACACGATGCGAAGCTCCACGTAGGCAACACGAGTTACGGACCGCCTACCTCGAAAGATGAGTGGACAAAAACGATGCAGGAGCTCGCTGAGATCGACGCTGCGTGTACATCCCGGTACGCTGGGATGACCGATGACCCAAGTCGCGTAAGCTGGGGCGATCTCAATAATCTCCCTGCGACGTGGTGCTCCATCGCCGCAAAACGTGTTGAGTACTCACAAAAGGGCAAGGCAGCAGCCGTTGCGAGGCAGGCAAAGAACATAACAGACCAAATAACCAGGGAACTAGACACTGTGGAAAAAGATCCTGAGGACCGGATATCTATGCTATCCCAGGTGATGTTTTGGGAAACGGAAAGGTGGAAAGCCGATATGTTTACTAAGCTCAAGCCCTTCTTCAGCAACCTCGATGCTGCTGTTCCCGACGATTATCTCGACCCTTATATTCAGCGGGCGATGCAGCTCAAGCAGCGTCGCGAAACGGCCGGGGCTGAACGAGCATTTGTGCAACCACCGAATCGCGATGCGGCCGTGGAACAATGGGTACGTGGTCAGTATCAGTCCGCGATCCCCGGCGTCCAAGTTCTGAAGATAGGCTCTGAGTACGCTGATTGGCGTATCTTTACTAATCGTATCGGGGTGCCGACCTCCCGAACAAAACGCGGCTGGGCATTGCTAAAAGTACCTAACAGACCGATTTGCCAGGGACGAGAGTGGATCGTCAAACAAGATTACGCCGGCGGCGGACGCTACACAGCAAATAAAGTCGATAGTCTCGGTTACACGGGAATCCTAATGAAGTGCCAATAGGAGCATTCCTTTAACACCCTGGAACCGTAGTGTAAAATCTCGGTGTATGTCGCAAGGTTACAGCGTCGAACGCTGGCAAGAGGTCTATCCGCCGAACCCGGCGATGCTCCGCCTGCAAATGGTCAACGCCGGTTACAGGGTTTTCCAATGGTCTGAAAGCCCTAATCAGCTGGTCGGGTCTCACAAGCATTCGGTGGCGACTTCACGTTGGGTGGTCTCGGGCAACCTCGAGGTCGTGGTCGAACGAGTCGGGCGATATGTGCTCGGCCCAGGCGATCGCGACGATATGCCCCCCGAGATCTACCACACCTCGCGCGTACTTGGCACGGAACCGGCAATATACCTTCTTGGGGAAATAAAGCGTGAAACCGTGGCTGACATGAGCCCGACCCCGATACTTACAAAGTCGGGTAAGCCTCGCAAGAAGCGCAGGACCAAGGCCGAGAAGGCGGCAGAGGAAGCGCAGTTCGCAGCGATCAAGCAGATGTTTGAGAATCTTTAAAATAGAAACCGCGGCGGCCTATTACAGCCTGCCGCGGTTTCACCTTCCCCGGTTCGTTGTTCCTCTTGTCTAGTATCGCGGACGATACGTGGTTCGGTAGTTCGGATTATAGCGACGCTCGTAACGCTTGGTCTTCGGGTTGAAGACGTATGTATAGAGTGCACTACCGCCTGCTCCGACCGCGGCGCCCACTGCGGCACCTTTCTTACCACCTACCAGAGCTCCGATGATCGCTCCGGCACCGGTTCCGATACCGATATTGATCAGATTGCGATGCTTATCGTAAGTACTTCGCTGATCGCGTCCGTAATAGCGCGTCTGTGCCGACGCGTCCGTTGCAAACAGCGGGATCATTACCGCCATAAGCCCCATCATCATGAATGTAGTCAGAATTTTTTTCATTGCTTATATCTCCCTTGCTCGTTTATCGAGGATCGCGTCCTCCGTGCCTTGATATATTGCAAAGGGTGTGCCATACGAAGTTATTGTTGTGTCTGTTAGGCTTAGTCGTTCGAATGCTATAAAGATGAGCCCGGGTAAATACTATTTCGGCCGATATCTCTCCTTATGGTGCACGGTTCAATAGTGAAAAAGCGCAGGCTTTGATGAAAGCCGGGCACCTTCTATGTCGTAATATCGATGTGCTAAACTTTCGCCAAAATGATCAAGTACGATATTCACGATCCCGTCTGGTTTTTTGACCTCGAATGGGTTCCGGACGCGGCGGGTGCGATGCGCCTTTACGGACTGCCGCCCGAGACCACAGAACTCGAGGCAATGGAGCACATATGGAGGGAAACGAAGGGTTACGATCCCGCCGAATGTCCACGCCCATTCGTAAAATATCTCTTTTCACGCGTGGTCTCGATCGCTTTTCTGTCGCGCAGGATCAGCTTTGTCGACGGCGAACGCCACGCTGAGTTCGCGATCAACTCACTGCCAAAACTGCCTTTCGTTGAGGACACGGTCGACGAGGGAGAGATCATCGGAAAGTTCCTTCACTGGGTCGGTGTCCGCGATCCGCAGCTTGTCGGCTTCAACTCGACGGAATCAGATCTACAGGTGCTGGTGCAGCGAGGGATCGTCAACGAGGTGCGTGCGGAAACGTTCTGTTCGCGGCCGAATAAACCTTGGGAGGGCCGTGATTATTTCGACTCGCGAAACAGCGAAGCCCATATCGATCTGATCCAAAAATTCTCGCGTGGAGCGATGGCGCCGCGTCTGAATGACCTCGCCAAACTTTGCGGTTTTCCGGGTAAGATCGACCTCGCCGGCGACCAGGTCGTGGATATGTGGCTCGCGGGCGACATAGGCAAGATAGTAGAATATAACCAGATCGATACGCTAAATACGTACCTCATCTGGCTCCGTGTGATGAACTTCTGCGGCAAGATCTCAGAAGAAGAGTATTTCACCGAGCAGGAAGACTTTCGCGCCTTTCTCGAAAACGCCGCACAGGCTGAAACCGCCCAGCACATCCGTCGCTTTCTGGAACGCTGGGAAACCATCTAGGCGCGCTAGCCATTGCACACGCGCGCAATTCATGAAAAACTCTAACTTGTGGATGTGAATGGCCGAAACGAGCATGCCGGATTATTTGAAGAAAGCGAACCTTTCGAACAGAGCACGGCATGGGCGTGTGTCGTCTATTCACTTGTCCCCTTTGTCGGCATACTTTTTACGCTGCCGGCTGTCGTTCTCGGGATTCGTGAACTGCTGAGTGCACGTTCTGCCGCGAACTCACATGCGGTTCGCAGCCGCATTCTTGCTGTCGTCATGGCATTCGTTGTCTTTGCGGCACAACTCGTACTTTGGTGGCTGCTCTATCACATCCCAACCCTTGATCGTTAACCGATGAGTTTTGCAAAGATAGTCGGGTCAACTTCTCACGTGACGTATATCGCGCGAATGCTCGCCGACGGGGAAGCGAGCGGTGACGGCGCACGGGGTTTTGGTGCTTTCGTCTCGATGACTTCCGGCGATGAAGCGACCGTTGGTGTGATCTGTGACTCACGGCTCGTCAATCCCGAATACGCTGCCTCGTCACCACGGCTTGGACAGGCAAATGCACTTTCCGAGCTCAAACGCGATCAAATTGATGAGAATAAAGCTTTGATCGCGATCCTGCTATTGGGCTCGATCTCGGGCGGCAACGTCTCGCATCAGGTTCCGCGGAACATGCTGCCGGCGGGAACTGAGGTCGTCTCGATGGACGCCGACGCGGTCCGCAAATTTCACACTGCTCGTGACGGATCGGTGCAGATGCACTATCTTCCGAACCTGATCACGCAGACCGGTTCGCTGGCGACTCCGCTTGCAAACTACATAATAGAGCAGGTCGGTACACATTTCCCCGACAATGAACGCCGCAGACTCGCGGTGATGTCTGAGGCGCTCGCATGGAAGCACGCCTTCGGCGAAAGCCGCTTTTAGCCTGACCATGATCGAACTCAGCACCATCTACACGGAAAACTGTCTTGAGACTTTCAGCAGAATGCCGGATGAGATGATCGACATGACGATCACCAGTCCGCCGTACGACGATCTGCGTGATTATAACGGCTACCATTTCCCGGTCGAAGAGATTTCCCAAGGCCTCTTCGCAAAGACGAAGCCGGGCGGTGTCGTGATCTGGGTGGTCGGCGATCGCACCGTGAATGGCGATGAGACGCTGTCGAGCTTTAAGCACGCATTCGCATTCAAAGAAGCGGGTTTCCGTGTTCACGATACGATGATCTACGCCAAAAATAACCCGATCCCCTCCGATTGCGGCAAGCGATATCGGCAGTGTTTTGAGTATATGTTCTGCTTTGCAAAGGGGCAGCCGAAAACGTTTAACCCGATCACGCAGCCAATAAAGCAGGAGAAGGCATTCAAATCTTTTCGGATAACGAAGGTCGGCCGCAACGATCTTGCCCACGACCATGTGGCGCCAAAAGAGCGAAAGCTCAACAACATCTTCTTCTATAACGTCGGAACATCCAGCTCGCGTGACAAGATCGCGTTCGAGCATCCGGCGATCTTCCCTGAGCAGCTCGCCAAGGACCAGATAAGTACATGGACCGACCCCGGTGATCTCGTCTACGATTGCTTTATGGGCAGCGGCACCACCGCGAAGGCCGCCGCTATTCTTGGACGAAGATGGTTCGGATCCGAAATATCGGCCGAATACACAGATCTCGCACGTCGCCGACTAGCACCATACCTTACCGGCGAAATTTCTGCCGCTTAGTTACAACCAAAACTATTTCATTGACGTCTATTGGTCAGTTAGAATAAAGTTTGTTTGCGCATTTCGACAAAGGGATCTCTCCCGAGATATTTATATGAATAGAACGATCCTGATCATGGCCTTGTGCCTGCTGTCCACGAGTCTCGCTTATTCGCAGGTCCGCCCAATCGACCGTTCCGCACCGGTCAATGTTCCTGCTGCACCGGAAACGTTTGAAGCAAAATATGAAGGCGGAATGTTCGGTTACAGCGAAAAGCAGACCGGCCGGCTGCAGATCGACGATATCAACGAACGCATTGTCTTTTACGGTAAGGACGGCAAGGAAAAATTCGCCCTGCCATACGCGTCGATGCAGGTGGTCTTTCCGCAATCGCGAAAGGTCACGTCAAATACGGGTAACGTAGTTCGCCACATCCCGCTGCCGGGCAGCTTTCTCGGCGGCCTGATCAAAGAAAAGTGGCGCTACATGGTGATAAGTTTTCAGGACCCGGATGTCGATGTGTCGGGAGCTGTGAATTTCAAGATCTCGAGCAAAGAACTGCTTGACGCAGTGATCAGGGCGATAGGTACAAAGGCGGGTATGACCCAGCGCGGCGACGCTTACTATCGGCCGAAACCGGGCCGCGAAATTTAACGCATATCTCCAAAGCGATGCTGCAGAATGGCCGTGATCCCGATCGCGGCCGTTTCTGCGCGTAAAATGCGGCCGCCGAACGTAACAACGACGGCACCTGCGTCCCTGGCCGTTTCCAATTCACGATCATCCCAGCCGCCCTTCGGCCCGTAAACTGCAGTGAGCGCACGATCGATCTCAATAGCATCAAATCCGCTTCCGTCACGTTCGCTAAAGATAACAAGCGGATCGTGTGCTTCGCGAACAAACTCGGAAAAGCCGGTCACCTCGCCGATCGTCATCAGCTTCGCCCGGCCGCATTGTTTCGCCGCCTCGAATGCGATCCGCCGCAAGCGGTCCAGACGCTTTCCACCATTCTTGACCTTGACCTCGCAACGAGCGGTGATAAGCGGAACGAAATGCACCACGCCCAGCTCGACCGATTTCTGAACGACAAGGTCAAACTTCTCAGCCGGAGTTATCGCAGCAGCGATCGTGAGTTTTAACGGCGATTCCGGTGCGGATGCGGTGATCTCTCGCGCGATCGAAAGCTCGGCCGATCGCTTTTCGATACCACGGATCTCACACTCAAACTCGCGGCCTTCGCCGTCAAACACCCGCACCGATTCACCCGCCCCTAGCCGCAAGACATCTCGCAGGTGCCGCGTCTCGGTCTCGCCAAGCGTAACCGACACGGACCGGAAGTTTTCGGGTGGTGCAAAGAATCGGTGCATAGGGTCAATCGTCTCCGCCGAACCATTCATTGAACTCTGCTGAGCGCTTGCGGAGAGAGAGCCAAGTTTCAAACATCTCCGGAGTCCGCAGCCAGATCGTAAGCCATTCCGCGATCTCGGCATTCATCAGCCGGTCGGTGCGGCCGAGCGAACTTTTCAGCGAAAGGTCGAGAGCGGTCGTTTTGAACTTCAAGGCTTTTTCCCGAAGCAGGCGAAGGCCTTCGTTGTCTTGCGCGCCGCTCAGCTTCAGCCGCAGATTTTCCATCTGCCTTATCGATCGACGGGCGGAATCCAAGCTGCTGATGTCGACGATATTCCTCAATGCGACATCATGAAACGTCTCGCCGTTCCGATCAACAAAAAGCTTCATGATCTCGGAATGACGAAGCTGTGCTCCCTCGTCGGCGAGCAGCCTGGCGAGCACCATCGGCGATTCGACGGCCGCGTCGCCGAATCGATCTCGGACGGCGCCCTCGATCGCGGTCAGTTCGGCCGCACCGATACTCTCACAGTCCAGCCTTTCCCAAACTTCGATGATCAGATCTGTCTTGTTTCGCGAGGTGTACATCACCGCGTCTTGCTAACGGATGCGATCAACTCGGTCGACGAATGGTCCTTAGGATCGCCAACTATCGCCACCTCGCCGCCGTAGGAACGCACGATCTCCCGTTCCGGGACAGTGTCGACCGTGTAGTCCGTTCCCTTAGCATGAACATCAGGCCGCAACGCCTGCAGCAGTTCAGTTACCGTTGGTTCGTCAAAGATGGTGACCGCATCGACCGATCGCAGAGCCGCAACGATCTCGGCTCGCTCGCGTTCGGGCATAAATGGCCGCCCCTCGCCTTTCAGCGAACTGACCTGCTTATCGGAATTTATCGCCGTGATCAAAAACCCGCCGAGCTCTTTAGCTCCGGCGAGATACCGTATGTGGCCTACATGAAATAAATCGAAACAGCCATTTGTAAGGATGATCCGGTCGCCTGCGGCGCGACGCTCCGCGACCAGAAGGCTGAGCTCGTCGCGATCTAAGATCGGTGCCGTTCTAAGCGTCATAATGCTTTAGCAATGCCGGCGGAGTGTGAGGCTATAGATGCGGCGAGTTCTGCGGAACTCGCGGTAGCCGTACCTTTTTTCATAACCACTATCCCGCCCGCATGATTCGCTACCATTGCGGCATCTGCGTAACTCATCCCGGCAGCAAGCCCCAAAGCGTACGCTGCGATGACGGTGTCTCCCGCACCAGTGACATCGACGGCGTCTGCTGACCCGACTGCGGTGATCTCTTTCGCTGCAACCTCAGATTCATAGAGCCGCATACCTTTGCCGCCGCACGTGACCAATAGTGCGGTCAGACCGAGATCGCTCCGCAGCTTTTCACAACCTTCGTCTGTCATCGGGCCGCCGAGCATCTGCTCGACCTCTTCCTGATTAGGCGTGGCTGAGTTTGCATTCGGAAAGCTTGAAAGCCGAAATCGCGAGTCGATCAGCAGCGGTATACCGAGTTCCTGTGCCACATCGCGTGCCTGCTTGAAAATGACCGGGTCCGCCACGCCGTAGTTATAATCCGACACGACGATCGCATCTGGGGTGGCAGCAGCCGCAGCTAGTTTCTCGGAGATCGATCGTCGAAGTTCATCCGTGATAACTGCTGTATTCTCGTGGTCGATACGGATAACCTGATGCCGCGGTGCGTATTGTTGCCCGGCAAGTACACGAACCTTGGTAGTGGTGCGGATCGACGGATGGCGGACTATCGAGGCTGAAGAAACGCCGGAACGTTCGAGTTCGGCAGAAAGCAATTCGGAGTCAGGGTCCGTTCCCATCAGGCCGACGAGCGTGACCTTTCCACCAAGTGACGCGACATTCGCGGCCGCATTCGCTGCCCCGCCCGGACGCGTCTCGGTCTCGTCGTGCCGCATTATGAACACCGGTGCCTCACGCGACACGCGTGTTATCGTTCCGCTTACAAATTGATCGGCCACTACATCCCCGACTATGACGATGTGCTTGCCCTTGAATCGTGATGTTACGCTGGAATTCATTGTGATAGCGGATCGAACGCCGTCGACATCAGCATATTAAACAAAAAGGTTGAAGACAATCGCTCGTCTCCAACCTTTCGCTTGTAAATTTTTCGCAAGATCAGTGTGTGTCGTAGCCGGCAACAGGGAAGTCGTTCGGCAGGCCCCACTGGAAGGCCGTGTAAGCACCGGTGGTGCTCTGCAGTACCCAGAACGTTCCGGTCGAGTTTCGCCAGATCGCAAGATCCGCTTTGCCGTCGCCGTCGTAGTCGTTCTGTGCTGTGATATCGGTACCCGTATCGCCAAAAGGTACAGCCGTGAGACCGCCATCGGTGCTGCGGAGGATGTACCAGATAAGCGGTGCCGTCGGAGTGGTTCCTTCACGAACGACCGCGATATCGGTCTTGCCATCGCCGTCATAGTCACCAGGCACAACCAGATCATTGCTCAGGCCCCATGCGACAACGCTGGCGGTCGCATCGGAGCTTCGGTATATGTAGAACACGCCCTGACCGTTTGCGGTCGCGCCGGGACGCTGAACGGCAATATCAAACTTACCGTCGCCGTCGTAATCTCCGGGTGCGATGAAGTCGGTTGCAAGTCCCCACTGCACAGCAGCAAAACCACCGTCGCTGCTTCTCAGCCAATACCAGATCATGTTGCCGTTCGTGCGGCGGACCACTCCAACGTCGGTCTTGCCGTCGCCGTCGTAGTCACGCGAAGCCGGCTCGTCGCCCGTGAGCCCGAACTGCACAGCTCCAAACGTGTTGGTAGAGCTGTTCATTCGGTAATGAATACCGGTAGTATCACGCCAAACCGAAACGTCCCCCTTGCCATCGCCGTCGTAATCGCCCGGCGTCATGAAATCTTCGTTCGCGAGGCCAAAAGCCTGGATCGAAAAGCCGCCGGTCGCCGTCGAGGTGTACCAAACGTTATTTGCAGGCCGGAATACCGTGTAGTCCGCTTTACCGTCTCCATCAACGTCCATCGCTTTGCGAAGCGACGGTTGAGCCGAAGCAACGACGCTGAACAACGCAACGAACGCAGCGATCACGGAAAATCTGCAGTTAGCAGTAATAAATTTTCTGTTCATTAAGATCCTTTCTAGAATGGCCTGCGGTTCGGCAGGTGAATGTGCCCGATACGACGGGCGAACTATAAATATACTACTCGGAACGCCCTCAATGCAACAATATATTTCCGAATCGCGGCCCTAAAAACCGACCGGGCCGCCTTGAGTTTTGGCTTTAGACGCGCCGGATTCTGCAATAGTTGGAATAGCCCAGTGATATTCGTCAGTTTTTTCCACGTGCTTGCCGGATATTGACCGTGCCGCCGCCGATCGTCACCGAGGCTTGCCTGGAGATAACGGGGTTGACCCTTACAAATAGCCCGACCGTCGAGGAACCGCTCTTGCTGCTCGTACCACTTACAGATATCCAGTTCACCGGGCTACTGATCAAGTAATCACAGTTGGCGGCGGCCGAAACCGCGATCTCTACATATCCGCCCTTTGTCGGGACAGTTATCTCCGAAACTGACGGAACAATATTGCAGATCGTCTGGTTTTGAAGTGCGGCAAACGCGTTCAGCCGGCCGCCGGTCTTCACGATTCCTGTCCACTGACTCAGCGGATCTACAGTATTCATTAACGTCGCTTTGAGAGATTGTGCCGATAACGACGGGTTATGAGCGGCGAGCAAAGCCGCGACTCCCGAAACATGCGGGGCTGCCATCGAAGTACCGCTCATTCCGCCATAGGAAGAATTCGAGCCGTTCGTCGTGCTCAGGATGCCTGCGCCCGGAGCAGCCAAGTCGACCGATACGGAACCGTAATTAGAAAAGCTCGCACGGTTATCAAGCGAGTTTGACGCCGCGACATTCAGAATGCTCGGCGAGTTATAACTGCCCGGATAGAAAGGCGTGACCTCAGTGTTCTGTCCGGCGTTCCCCGCAGAGAAAACGTTCAAAACACCTGCTGCACCTAGAGCATCGATAGCATCTTTCGTCGCCTGATCGTAGCTGCAAGCCTCGGCACAACCGCCATAGGAATTGTTCGTGACGCGAATGTTAATTCCTCGTGCCTTCATCACCCGTACGTAATCATATGCCGCGATCAGCATTGCGGATGTAGTGTCATTTGCGGCCTGACTGTAGATCTTTATGACCATTATCCGGACGTTCCAATTTACTCCGGTCACGCCGAGCATATTGTTCCCGACCGCACCGATCGTGCCGCCTGTATGCGTACCGTGGCCGTGCTGATCTGACGGATCGCTGTCGTCGAATCGAAAATCCCAGCCGTTCACGTCGTCGATGAACCCATTACCGTCGTCATCGACACCATTGCCCGCGATCTCGCCCGGGTTTATCCAGATATTCGCAGCGAGATCTTCGTGCGTTAGCCGCATTCCAGTATCGATGTTCGCGACAACAACGTCCGAGCTACCGGTCGTCAGGTCCCATGCGGATGGAGCCGATATCGCCGGCAGGCCGTAGGTCCCGGTCGCTCCCCACTGCGGGTCATTTGGGACAGCTTGAAGCGTGTAGTAAAAATTCGGCTGAACTGCTGCGACATACGGCAGCTTTGAGATAGTGCGGATCGCGTCATTCACGCTCTGGCCCGATGTCAAAGCGACACGATGCCATCCCGTCGATCCAAGTGCCGCCCGGTGTTGGAAACGAGCGGTCTCTAAGGAACGTATGGCTGAACTCGAAGAGCCCGCGACAAGCTTGACCAGTACCTCGTCTTTAACGAAACTCTCGTTCGCCTGTTGGGCCGACAAACCTTGCACCATCAAGAGCGATGCAAACATTAAAACGAAGCTCTTAAACATAGGCTGACGGATAAGTGGAGTCGGTCCAAGTATAGGTGGGGCTAAAACAAACTACAAGGAATTACGGTGAGGAAAAGTGGGGCGGCTAGAGGGATTCGAACCCTCGACATCCTGAACCACAATCAGGCGCTCTAACCACTGAACTATAGCCGCCATGCGAAATTGCCGGACCATTTGTGGAAGGGATCTCGCCGCGAACTCGAATCCCATTCCATATCGATCCTCGCCCCCGGCACGACTCGAACGTGCGACCCACAGCTTAGAAGGCTGTTGCTCTATCCGGCTGAGCTACGGGAGCATACAAATACAAACAAAAATCATAAATGTAAGAGCGGCCCTAAGTCAACTTAGTCGTTTACGCCTACGACAAATGACCCAATCTTAACCTTATGCAAAGAAAACTCTTTACAGAATCTTAATCTCATTGTTTAATTGGTAACGCTTACACGGTCGGAACAACCACAATCAATAACCGACCGTCCTTGTTTTTCTAACCTGCGAAGTGAGGTAATACCGTGAAAAAGTTGTCGATTGCAGTGGGTTTTTGCATTGCATTATCCCAGTTTGCCCTGAATACCCCGGCCCAGTATGGTCTGACCAACTTTTTGATCTCAGGCTGTGACACAGACAATGTTGCCGTCTATTCACCTGCTCTTGTATTCCAAAACAATCTGGTGACCGGCTGGACAGGCTGCCCCTCAGGGCTCGATCTTCTTTCAAACGGCAACCTTATCGCTGTAAACAGGGACGATCTGGTTCCTGATCGAGTTCGACGCTATGATTTTGGGGGAGCTTTACTTGATAGTTTCACCCCGCCAAACACCGAGATCGGCTCCCCATACGAGATCAAGGCACAGGGTGCGAACCTATTCGCCGGCACAAATGGAGGAGCCCTTGGTGTCGCACGATACAACCTCGATGGTACGGGATTCACAAACATTGGAGGTACAAGTTCGTACTTTAGCGTAGCATTACTTCCAGGTGGGATACTTTGGGCTGCCGGCAACTCCAGCCAGATTGACGTTTTTAATGCGGCAACCGGAGCTTCGTTGGGATCCATTCCTTTCGATAACGGTCAGGTCAATGCACAGGGAATGTTCTATAGCTCGGCGACCGACACTGTGTTGATTTCCGACTTCACATCCCAAGCGGTTTTTGAACGTCAGACCAACGGCACCTTCGTAAGGGCTTTCGCTGGCGGTGGCGGCAATCTCTGGGGTGTTACTCGTGGGCCGAACGGCAACGTATATGCGGCGGACTGTTTCAATAGCAGGATCGCCGAATGGACATCTGCAGGTGCGTTCGTTGGAGTTACCAGTACGTTGCCCGACGTCGCATGTCCGATCGGCATCGTATGGACCGGCAACTTGGTTCCCCTCGCAGCGAATGTCACGATCTCTGGGCGTGTCTTTGATCCAAGCGGATATCCACTAATGGGTGCGATCGTGCAGGTATCGGATTCAGAGGGCAACTCGCGAACGGGACGTACGAATATGTTTGGAGCATTTCGCATCGGGGAGATCGAGGCGGGGCAGACCTACGTTGTGAGCATCTCTGCAAAACGTTACGTTTTTGAACCGCAATCCGTCACAGTTAATGACGATATCTCTGACTTGACGTTTACCGCGCAAGAATCAAAGTCACTTATACTTTCATCGTCGAAGACCGTGTCGCAGATCAAGCGTTAGTATTCGGTAATCCAACCAATACCGCGGCGACTGCACTTGCTAGATCTGGCATGTGTGGTCCCGCGGTTAAATATCGAGCGCTAGATCCTTATGCCGCAGCACTTTTGACCTCGTCTATTCTTCCGATCATTTGATCAAAGACCTCGGTCAGGTCTAGGTCGCTTGTGTCGATGACGACTGCGTCCGCCGAGATCGTGAGCGGCGAATCGTCGCGTGAGACGTCGCGTTCGTCGCGCTCGTTTATCTCGGCAAGCGTCTGCTCGTAGGTTGAGATCCGTCCTTTGGCCTCGTCCTCTTCAAACCGGCGGCGTGCACGAGCTTCAGGCTTCGCGGTCAAGAAAAACTTTATATCGGCGTTTGGAAATACCACGCTTCCGATGTCTCTTCCCTCGAGCACGCAGCCTTTCGGCGAATTTTCACCCAGTTCCCGCTGGAGTTCTACCATTCGCCTTCGTACTGCTGAGTTCGTGGAAACGATCGAGGCCGCCTGGGCGACATCCAGGGTCCGGATCAGCCCGGACACGTTCTCGCCGTTCAGCAGAACCTTGAGGTCGTCGGGCTCGCCGGCGAGTTCAATTCTCGATCCCTCGACTATCTTTGCGACGGCCGGCTGATCGCCAAGCGACACACCGGAACGCATCGCCGCGATCGCTGCCGCGCGATACATAGCTCCCGTATCCAAATAGAGCAGTCCCAGTTTCTTCGCGAGCAACTTGCCCAGTGTCGATTTTCCGGCACCCGACGGCCCGTCGATAGCTATGATCATCGTCTTCAAATCAGTGTGCGTTTAACTTTTGGGGGTAGTTTATCAAAAACCATTGTGTAGGACTTTTTGATCAACTCTTTTAACTCGGCATCGGCTAGCGTGTCACCATTCTGTACCGCGACCCAGTGATAGCGTGCGACGTACGGTGCGGCTACGATCCCGTCGCGTTCCACCAGCTCTGCAAATCTCTCCGGTGTGCACTTGAACGAGACCTGGCCATTCGCCCGGTCGAGTCCCGTCACACAGAACATCTTCTCACCCACGCAAAAGCACAGGTCGTTGCCCCACTTCACGTCTTCGGTCACGTGCGGAAGCTCCAAGCAAAATTTCCTGAGCTGTTCAGTATCCATCGGCTTATTGCAAGATCGTCCGCAGTTCACTCAACGCCGAATCGATATCTGCGGCCGAAACATCGTAATGCGTCACCATTCTTATCGCGGTACCAAAACCGATGGCCAGTACGCCGCGTTCTTTCAATTCAGAGCAGATCTCGCTCGAGCTCTTCTGCGTTCCGGCAATGTCAAAGATAACTATATTCGTCGCGACCGATGCGGGATCGATCCGGATGCCTTTGATATCCGCAAGTCCCTCGGCCAGCCGTTTGGCATTCGCGTGATCTTCGGCAAGGTGTTTTGGTGACTCTTCCAGTGCGATCAAACCGGCGGCCGCCAGAACACCGACCTGCCGCATTCCGCCGCCTAGCCGCTTTCGCCATATGCGTGCTTCGGCAACAAAGTCGCGCTTTCCGACCAGCACCGAACCGACCGGTGCACCGAGTGCTTTTGATAGACAAAACTGCACGGAATCGCAGTGCCGCGTCAGATCCGCCACCGTGGTGCCCAACGCAGTCGCCGCGTTGAAGATGCGAGCCCCGTCCATATGAACAGCGAGGCCGAGGTCGTGAGCCCGCTCACATATCTCGCCACAATGCTCTGGTGACATCACACTGCCGCCGGCAAAGTTATGCGTGTTCTCGAGACAGATAAGCCTGGTGGGCGAGGAATAATAGGGCTCGTTCAGGCGAAGAGCTCCGGCTATTTCCTCCCATTTCAGATGACCACTGCCGTCACCGCTTTTTACCGGCCTCATCATAACGCCCGCAACCGCAGCCGGTGTGCCGAGTTCGTAGTTGAAGATGTGGCCGCGCTCCTCGATGATCACTTCACAGCCCGGTTCGGTATGAAGCTTTACCGCGATCTGGTTTCCCATCGAACCCGTCGGAACAAATAGTGCGGCCTCTTTCCCAAAGATCTCGGCGGCCCGCTCCTGCAAGCGGTTGACCGTGGGATCTTCTCCGTAAACATCGTCGCCGACCTCGGCTGCGGCCATTGCTTTCCGCATTGCCTCGGTCGGCTTTGTTACCGTATCGCTTCTGAGGTCTATCATTCAGGCTGTTTTATCGAATCCCAGAAAAGCTGTGTCTGTTCTACGTAGTTTGCGTTGTTCGATTCCTTGGCCCAGGCGTTCGATTCTGCGATCACTTTCAAGGCCTCGTCGCGTTTGCCGGCTTTATGAAGTATCCGTGCGCGCATTAATCCGAATCGGGGGTTCTTTTGGCTTTTCTCAAGAGCGGCAAGTATCCACTCGTCGGCCTTCGCCAGGTCTTTATCGTTGTGAAAATTGTATTCCGCCGCCAGGAAATAGTTCATCGCGCTCATCCCGCCGGGTGCTTTGATCATTTCGGCGATCTGGTCATTGATCCTAGTGTCAACGTCGAACTCGATGAGAAACTTCACCTCGGTATTTTCCCAAGCAAGTGCAAGCTTCGCAGTGTTGGTCGTGATATCGGTGAAGCCGATGGTGAAGGTCTCGACAAAATTCGCGGTCCTGCTTGGTGTCGCCTTAAACCGGAAGACATCTTCTTCAGCTTTATACACGTTGCCCGCGAGCGAGCGGTGACGCAGGTTCGAGTGAATGATCATAGTCCATTCTTTCTCGCCGGGTATCGAATATAGTGCGTATGTTCCCGCTTTAAGGGCATTCCCCTCGATCTTCACATCTTCAGTAAATGTCAGCTTGGTCGATGCGTTGGCACCGGTTCGCCAGATCTCACCAAACGGCACAAGCTCACCGAAGATCTTGCGGCCCTTTGCACTCGGGCGTGCGTAGCTTAGCTTTACTTCAGTCAACGCAACTTCCTGCGCGACCTCGGAAAGCGGACTGAGTACCGGCACCTTAAGACTTGGTCCTTGCGGCTGTCCTTGAGCGTAACCGATCGCTGCGAGCGAGATGACGACTGCAAAAAGATTGATGAACTTCATCTGATCAAAACCTCCCTTAATCATTGTATGAACGCCCGAAGGCGAATAACATCCCGTCCGGCTTACGCCGCGGCGGAAAATTCGTTGATGTCCCAACCCGCTTTTTTCGCACCCGCCTGATATGCAGATTCAAGAAACTCGAGTGCGGTCGCGCGCGGATCATTGGCCGCACGCATATCGTCGTACATCAGCAACGCTAGATGCGCTCCGTTCGATTCCTGCCACTTTGCTGTCGCGGGAGATAGCGGCTCGTCCGCGAGGCCCGCCGGCTCAGGTGCCGTGTAGGAATACAACGCCGGTGCCGGAACATTGTCATCACCGAACCAAAACCCAAAGCTGATCACTTCGTGCGAATACGCTTCGCGTTCGACGCGGTTCGCTCCCTCGCGAACCGGTACACGCTTGCCCGAAAACCTCGTCAATGCCAGGTCAAAGCTGTGCCAGAACATATGCACCGGCGTCGATTTTCCGACGAAGCGGCCGCGAAATTCCTCAAGCACTGAGTCGATCGCGATCAAAGTTTGATGGCAGCGTTCGACCGCGGCCTTGTCGTACGAAGCGTGCTCGGTGTCTTCGGCGAAGGGCGTTGTCGACGGAGCTTCGTAAGGAATCGGCTTGATAGCAGGCTCGACGCCGAGCTTCGCAAGATTTGCCATTATGCTGCTGTAAAAATCCGCGACTGAAAGCCCATCGAAAAGCGAGAAATCTTCCCAGCGTCCGTCGCTGATGCGGATCTGCAGCTCGTGTTTCTTGAAGTCGAACTCTATCTCAAAGCTGCCGTCTCGATAGGGTATCGCATGGGTCGAAAGGCCGCGGGGCGAAACGTAAAGCGGAACGTGCCACCAGTGGTTAAGGTGCGGATGCATCGACAGGCGGATCTTGCCGACGATCTGACAATATAGGTGCAGCGTTTCCTTCGTCGGTCGCCAATCGGCGAAAGGGATCTCGGGGAAAGTGGTCATGGTCGTCTTAGTCTGCGGATGTCGCGGCCGCTACATTCGGCATGTTAGACCGTTTTTAAGCCTCACGCTTCGATTTTGCCTATTTTTCTTAAAGGATCGATATAATATTACGCGAGCACTCTGCTCAAAACAATCCTTACCATTACCGGAACTCGGGCCTGCGAGCCCAAATAATTTTTCTCAAGGACGATTAGACCACTGCTTCGATCTACCGGTAAGGGCAAACTGCGCAAAACGTCCCGTTTTGCGCGATCTGCATGAAAAAGATGATATTGCGCGATATGCACGGAATGAAAGGTCCTTGGTGACGCATTTTGATTTTGGTGACGCAAATTTCCGCTTGGGGGACATGCGGCATACATGAAATGCGCATTTTGGGGACGGCTTTGGGGACGTCAGCGGTGAACGAAGAAGCAAAAAGCCGAGGCTGGCGACGAGCCCGGCATCGGCGTAAGGAACGAGTTCGGCGACGAAAAGCCAAGACAACTTTCAGTTTTATCGGTTCTCGAGCTCTGTGATCTTTTCGACGCGTTTCTCGTGCCGGCCGCCTTCGAAGTTCGCATTAAAGAAGGCCTTTACTATTTCTGCGGCTTCCGATTCCGAGGTAAAGCGTCCGGGCACGGCCAACACATTAGCGTTATTGTGCTCGCGTGCAAGTCTCGCAATATCCGGGCTCCACGCCACAGCCGCTCTCACGCCTTTGACCTTATTTGCAGCTATTGCCATTCCAGTGCCCGAGCCGCAAACAAGCAATCCCTGCTCATATTCACCGCTTCCGACCTTTCCTGCCACGCGGGCCGCAAAATCGGGGTAATCTACTGAGTCAGATGAACTTGTTCCAAGGTCGTCGTACTCGATACCAAGCTCATCTAATGTCTTCTTGATGTTTTCTTTAGACTCAAATCCGGCGTGGTCCGCACCTAGAGCGATTCGTTTTACCATGATGTAAACCCTTATATCATCAGCGGTCACAAAAAGAAAATTTGTTTGCCGTGCATCAAAACCTTATAATCACGGTGTCGACCTAATCCTCCATTTTATGAGATCAGCCGCTATCAGCTTGTTTTTATTGGCCTCTGCGGCGTTCTTCGCTCAATCTGCGTTCGCACAGGATCAACTGCCCGAGCTCGTCCGCCGCGTTAAGCCTTCGGCTGTCGCCATCGAGACCTACGATGCTCGCGGCGGTTCTGTGTCCCGCGGCAGCGGCTTCTTTATCGCTGCTGACCGGGTTATCACCAACCGCCATGTGATCGAACGCTCTGCACGCGTGGAAATTCACCTCATGGACGGCCGTAAATATCCGGTAAAAGGGGTGTTAGCCGTGGATGGCGAGGGCGATCTTGCCCTGCTGCAGGTCGATGTGCCGGCGCAGTTCGCAAGGCCTTTACCGATCGTCCGCAGCGTACCGCAAGAGGGTGAATCTATTGTAGTTATCGGAAATCCGTTCGGTCTGGAAGGCAGCGTTTCTAATGGGATCGTTTCCGCTGTTCGAGACATCGCGGGCTACGGCCGGATCATCCAGATAACTGCACCGATCTCGCCTGGTTCTTCGGGATCGCCGGTAGTCAACATGTACGGACAGGTCATCGGCGTTGCAACATTGCAAGCCGCGGAAGGCCAAAGCCTGAATTTCGCGGTTCCTGCGGAACGCATTCTGCAGCTTCGCGTCGGCGATGCCAAGTCCATCTCATCGCTCACCGAGGAATCTCAAAAGAACAAACGGGCTGCGGCGGAACGTCTTTATTCTCAGGGCGTTGCACAGCTGTCGCGTGACGATTACGCACGCGCGCTGCCTTATTTCGAAAAGGCTGCGGAGATGGACCCGAACTACCCGGAAGCGTGGTATCAGGCAGGATTTTCGTACGGGATTCTGGGCCGTCACAGCGAGGCTCTCACGGCTTCGAGGACAGCCGCAAGACTTCGTCCGGAATGGGCCGCGACCCACGTGAACATCGGTGCTTCCAGCTTTGCTCTCGGACAGTTTCGCGAGGCCGAAGAGGCTTACCGCCAGGCGCTGCGTATCAACGAGGACGATCCGGATCTTCAATATTCATACGGGCTTACTCTTAACAAGCTAAACCGCAAGGATGAAGAGATCCTGGCATATCGGAGGGCAGTGGCATTAAAACCGGACCACGCCGGAGCCCTCGAAAAGCTGGCTCAAGCATTCTTTAGTCAAAAGCGATGGGCCGACGCGGCAGCAGTGCTTGAGCAGTTAAAGACCTATCGCCCCGATGCTAAGACCTATAATTCGCTGGGTGAATCCTACCTTGAACTCGATCGGGCTGACGACGCTCTAACAGCCTTCAACAACGCTCTCGGCTACGATCCAAATCTTGACCAGGCCCGTTACAATCTGGGCCGTGCGTATCTCAAGACCGGCAGCCGCGAAATGGCGCAGGTCCAATACGAGATACTCAAAAGCTCGCGTTCGGACTGGGCCGACCGCCTTTTAGTATTACTCAATCCTTAGTCTTTATTTATCGGCGGATCGTCTGGGCCCGAGTTTCCTCCGTTGCGGTCGGAGCCTCGTAATATCCCGGTCTGGTCAATGAAGAACGAACGCACGCCTGTCTCGCCGTACCGGTCCGGATTCCCAAATATCACAAAGGTTGAAGGGCCAAGTATGACCGTATATGTGTATCCGTGTTTTGCTCCGATTCCCAGCATAACATCTACAAGACCTGCTTTATGAAGAATGAAGGGATAGGCGTATTGGCCATTGCCAACGGTCGCCGCGTAGGTCAACTCCGCCGCAAACAGCGTTTGCATTGCCCCAATCGCGCAGCGTTCGTTATCCTCGATCCCGAACATTGCACAAGTGTCAATATAAACACCGTTTGAGCGGTCGACAGGATTGCCCTGCCTATCGTTCCCTAGCAAAATGCCCTCTTCATCGATGTAGTAGGATCGAAGCCCTGTTTTTCGATACAAGGACGGCAAGGCGGTTGCTTTATACCCATCTTCTTGCACAGAGACCGCAAACACATATCCGTATTTAAGCCCGCCGGCCATCGCATCATCGATCAATCCCGCACCTCTAAGCTGCGTCAGCGAACCATACTCTCCTTTGCCGGTTGTCGCCGCAAATGTAACCTGTGCCTGATGAAGCCTGTCCATATCCCTGATGACGAATCTTTCATTGAAGAATTTTACCGGCAGCGTCTGAGACATGGCCGCAGTCGCGGTAAAGCATATAGCGGCAAGAATGAACGCATAGGTCCTTATTAGCTTGATATTCATTTTGTTGGAATGCGGGATAAACCGGAGAATCGGTCGAATCTATTATCTCAGGGAACGTTGCTGGAAAACAAGAAAATTCTGGTTTGAGACGGCCGGAATAATACGGTTGGTCAAGGACGTTTGCGGTTGATCAGACTTGCCGTAAAACCGGCCCCAAAGCCGTTGTCGATATTCACGACAGTTACATTCGACGAGCAGGAATTAAGCATTCCAAGGAGTGCTGCGATGCCGCCAAAGGCCGCCCCGTAACCGATGCTTGTCGGCACCCCAATTACCGGAACTGAGACCAGGCCGCCAACCACCGACGGTAAGGCTCCTTCCATTCCGGCGACGACGATCACCACGCTCGAGTTTTGTAGGCGTTCGCGCTCAGCTAGTATTCTGTGAACGCCGGCTACACCCGCGTCCCATATGCGCTGCACGCGATTTCCCATTGTCTCGGCTGTGAGGGCTGCTTCTTCTGCTACGGGTATATCGCTCGTTCCGGCGGTAGCGACCGTTATCTCGCCAAGTCCGGTTTCCGTTCGGTCGCGGAAAACGCGGATAAGCCTCGCCGATTCGTGCCATTCGGCGTCGGTGTGGATGTTTCGGATGTCGCCGTAAACTGCTGAATTCGTACGTGTTATCAAGACGTTCGGCGAACGCTCGATCAGCCGTTCGAAGATGCCGCATATCTGGGCCGAGGTTTTTCCTTCGCCGAATATCACTTCAGGAAAACCCTGCCTGTGAGCCCTGGCGTGATCGACGCGAGCAAAGCCTAAGTCCTCATAGCCGAGTTTCTTGATCTCATGTGCGGCTTCGCTGCTTTCGAGCGTTCCTGCACGAAAGGCGGCGAGTATGGTTTCGATGTCTTCGATCTTCATTTTCCTTGGCTAAACAATACCTTTGCCAAACGTAAAAAAGCGAATCGCGGCAAGCACTGCTCACGAATATTAGTGATAGAATCGGGAGAAAACCAATGGAATTAACTGTCGCGATAACCGGAGCCTCCGGCACCATCTACGCTTTCCGTACGCTGCAGCTTCTGGCTGCAAGCGGCGTTGTGGATACGATAAACATGATAATGTCCGGTACTGCCGCCACCGTGGCTCAGGTCGAAATGGGCGTAAACCTCAAAGACCCCGCGCCGTATCAAATAAACGAATGGCTGGGGCTTGAGCAGGAATCGCGGCTCATCCGCCTGTGGAGGCTTGACAACCTGGCAGCAAAACCGTCTTCAGGGTCAAATAAGCAAACGGGAATGATCATCGTTCCATGCTCAATGGGAACGCTCGGCGCGATAGCTAGCGGTGCCGGGACGAACCTGATCCACCGTGCCGCTGACGTTTGCTTGAAAGAAGGCCGCAAACTCGTGGTGGTGCCACGCGAAACCCCGTATAATGCGATACATCTAGAGAATATGCTGCGGCTTTCACGTGCCGGTGCCCAGATCCTTGCCGCAAGTCCGGGCTTCTATCACCGTCCACAAAGTATCGAGGATCTCGTCGAGCATCTGTGCTTCCGAATTCTGGATCAGTTCGACATTCCGCATTCAAAACGCTCGCAGTGGACGGGCGAGGAAGTTGTTGAATAGTCAGAACTGGAGCGAATGCCTATGTGGAAAATTGCGATAAGCCTATGTATTGCGGTTCTTTTTGCTGTCATTGCCGCACCGGCCCAGGAAAGGTTCGTTAAACCTGTTGATGAGGCCGGCAAAGACCCGTCGTTCCTCGCTTTTAGGACGAAACTCATCGCTGCCGCAGAACGGAAGGACCTGAAATCTGTTATTTCCATCATGGATCCGGACATTTCGCTGAGCTTCGGAGGCCACTCAGGCGTGAAGGGCTTTCATGAACTGTGGACCAACAAGGACGAGTTCTGGTCAGAGTTTCTGCCGGTGATCAAGAACGGCGGAAAATACGAACCGGCTGACGGTGAATCAGGGGAGATGTTTATCGCGCCCTATTCATTTAGCAACTGGCCGGAAGATCTTGATGCTTTTGATTATATGCTTGTCTTCGGCGAGAACGTGAATCTTAGAGAGACACCATCGCTGGACGGCAAAGTGATTACAAAGCTTTCATATAACGTCGTCAAGATCACGGATAATAAGCTGATCAAAGGAAAGGAGCAGGCCGATTGGTACCGCATCGAGACGTTGGGCGGAAAGAAAGGATGGGTAAAAGCGGAATTTATACGCAGTCCTATTGATTACCGTGCGGGTTTTGAAAAGCAGCGTGGCGCTTGGAAAATGACGTATTTCATCGCGGGAGACTAATGTCAGATACGATCGAAAGGTTCTCAAACCGCGTCGCAAATTACGTAAAGTACCGCCCCAGTTATCCGCCGGAGGTCATCCGGTTTTTTGCGGAGAAACTTGGGCTCACGCAACAAGCGATCATCGCGGACATCGGCTCAGGCACGGGACTCTCTGCCTTGCCTTTCCTGAAGAATGGAAACGTCGTGTTCGGCGTAGAGCCGAATGCCGCCATGCGTTCCGCCGCCGAAGATCTTCTCGCGGAACACACGAATTTCCGAAGCGTCGATGGAACATCTACCGCGACGACATTGTCAGACCACTCGGTCGACTTTGTTGTGGCCGCACAAGCATTTCACTGGTTTGAGCCGGACGAGACCAGGAGTGAGTTCAAACGGATTTTGAAGCCCGGCGGCTACGTTTGCCTTATCTGGAACGAACGACAGTTGGATAGCACCCCGTTTCTCCGTGAATATGAGCAGCTGCTTTTGAAGTACGCGACGGACTATCGAGAGGTGCGTCACGAAAAGGTCAATCAGGAGGTGCTTTCCGCGTTCTTCCAAGTGCCATTTGAGCACGAATCCTTTCCCAATTTTCAGGACTTTGACCTCGACGGCATAAAAGGCCGAATGCTCTCGTCGTCGTACATGCCGGCTGAGGGTGACGAGCGTTTTGAACCGTTGGTAGAAGAGCTTGCAAGCCTATTTGCCAAACACTCCGAAAGCGGTAGAATAAAGGTTTTCTACGACACCAATATCTTTTACTGTCAGCTGTAATTTATGACAACGAAACCCGAAGTATCCCCTCAGTTCAGAACGATCTCGGTCGCACATTCCCCCGATTCTGACGACGCTTTTATGTTCTACGGACTCGCTACGAACAAGCTCGAGACCGAGGGCCTGAAGTTTGAGCACACGCTCAAGGATATCCAGACGCTTAACGAGGACGCGAAGAACGGCGTTTATGATGTGACCGCGATCTCGTTTCATGCTTACGCCTATGTGTCGGATAAATATGCCCTGCTGCCGCATGGTGCGAGCATCGGCGACAAATACGGCCCGATCGTGGTCGCAAAAGATCCGCGAAAGCCTGAAGACATTGGGCAGATGACGATCGCGATCCCCGGCGAGCTGACAAGTGCTTTTCTGGCACTTCGCATCTATAACGCCGACTTCCAGTACAAGGTCGTTCCGTTCGATAAGATCATCGATGCCGTACAAAAGGGCGACGTCGACGCCGGTCTGCTCATCCACGAAGGCCAGCTTTTCTATAAGCAAATGGGGCTGGATAAGGTTTTGGACTTGGGCGAATGGTGGTTCGAAAAGACCGGATTGCCACTGCCGATGGGCGGAAATGTGATACGCCGCGACCTCGGGCCTGACCTAATGAAACAGGTGTCGAAACATCTTCATCGCAGCATAATGTATTCGATGGAGAATCGAGAGGACGCTCTCGCTTATGCGATGCAGTTCGCTCGAGATATGGCGCCCGAGCTCGCCGATCGCTTCGTCGCTATGTGGGTGAACGACCTTACGCTCGATTATGGAGAACGCGGTCGCGAGGGTGTTCGGCGGCTTTTGAAGGAAGGCGTCGATGCCGGGATCATCCCCCACGAAGTTGACATCGAATTCGTTGATTGACCGAAAGCCCCGCATCGCCGGGGCTTTTCAATTAACATCATTTTCACGCTGTAAACTTTCAACCCCGCGCCCGCATCATAAAAGCTGCTCATTCAAAGGAAACGCTTTAGCTTATGATCAAATTTCTTGCGACCGTCGCCGCTGCACTCGCATTTGCAGCTACTGCTTTTGCCCAATCGACATCGACGATAACAAAAGTCGAGATGTCGCCGGCAGAGATCGACCGCATCGTTAAGGCTTTTTCTGATAACGAGGGCCAGTTTCGTGACGCTCTTGCTTCGACTTACGCCTTCGACCGTTCAGCAACGGTTAGCACGATCGGAATGGGAGGCCAGATCACCGGAGTTTACAGGCGTGATTCCTTCATGACGTTCACGCAGGACGGCCGGCGTTTTGAACGTATTGTTTTTGCTCCCGTATCAACTCTGACAGAGATATCGATGACGCCTGAGGACCTCGAGGACCTCGGCGGCGTGAACCCGTTTGCTCTCGAGCCGCGAAACATACCGCTTTACAACTTTACCTTTCTCGGAAAAGAGAAGATCGACGAGCTGGACCTCTACGTGTTCGAAGTAGAACCTAAGGTAATGCCTGATCCGAAGAAAGGTGTTCGACTCTTCACCGGACGTGTCTGGGTGGATGACCGCGATCTGATGATCGTCAAAACCAAGGGAAAAGGCGTGCCGGAAACAAAGAAGAATAAGTTTCCCGTCGTCGAAACCTGGCGTGACAGTATTGATGGAAAGTACTATTTTCCGGTACTTTCACTCGCTGATGACGAGATCGTGTTCGACAGCGGACAGGTCGTAAGGATCAAAATGCGGGTAAAATATGACAACTATCGAGTCGGACGGTCTGACGTTCGCGTGATCGGGGAAGAAGACGTCCCCAATGAGCCCGAGCCGTCACCGACCCCGAAACCTTAGCTAAATGGAAATCCCGGGTCGATCCCGAGTACTACCCGGAAAATTACAGGCGCATTTGCCGCGAACATTGTGAGCCACACTCGCGGCTTGTCGATATCTTCTGCCAGATAAAAGATGCGTGGCGGGAAATAGATCAAGAAGGCCAGGAACGAGAGGAAGAAAAGTCTTCCGAAAAAGTCGCCAAAACCGGACACCGGCCCGAATATCTCACCCGCGGTCATAAGATTCCATCCCAACTGATAGATGAGCATGTTCGCAAAAATGCATGCGTCGCCTATCAGTTCGGCATTATGACTTCTTAGAAAACGATTCTTCGGTTCGCTTTTCGGCGGCGTAAAATAGCGAAACACGAAATAGGTATTCAGTATCGCTAGAACTAACAGCAAAAACAGCGATCCGAGGAAGAGGCCGGCTTCGGGCTGAGATATTCCAAATACATAGTTAATTATGAACGCCTGCAGGGCCGAGATGATCACTACCTGCAGGCAGAAATACATGATCGGGTTGCAGAGGCAGCCGATCAGCGTTTCAGCGTCGCCGCGTTTTTTTCTGTGATATCGGTGTCGGGTTAGGATCGCCGCTGCCGGCGGGAAGACGAAGATCCCTGCAAGCGCCAGGAACGTGACGATCAACGCTACCGGATCCTCGTCACCTGCCCGCCTAAGCACCAAAAGAAACATCGGCGTAAGCAGCCACATCAGCAGTACGTTAGCTAGAAACACGGTGATATCCAGCAGCAGGCCGCGATTTTCCCATTTGAACAGAGCGACAAGCGGTCGGGCACCCGTGCCATTGTCGATCTTGGGTACGGAATTAGGCATCTTTTATTTTGAACAACGCGTGCTTAGGCTTTCGCAAGCTCAGCGGCGATCGCACCGCGGACCTCGGCGATCAATTCAGACATCTCTCGCCCGGCCGGGTCAACCGGCGGTAGTAGGACCATCTCTACAATGCCGGGATAGGCTACACCGGTGCGTTTGCCCATCATCACGTCGGTGTTCCTAATAGCGACCGGGACTATTCGGGCGTTCGTCTGAATTGCTAGATGAAATGCACCTTTTTTGAATGGCAGCAGTTCCCCTGGCATCGCACGTGTTCCCTCGGCGAATACACCAAATGAGTAACCTTCTTCCATCACCTTTCGTGCTTTTTCCATCGAACGGCGTGCACGCTCAGGATTGGTCCGGTCGATCGCGAAGATCTTCACGTAATGCATTCCTTGCCCGAAGACCGGGACCTTCAGCAGCTCTTTCTTCGCGACCAAACCCATTTTGTGGCCGGTATGAAAGAAGAGCGTCGCAGTGTCGAGATATGAGCGGTGGTTCGATACGAAAACGTAAGATTCATTCTGAGAAAGATACTCATCGCCGGTGACCTCGATCTTTGCACCGCATGCTTTGAGCCAGAGATCCGCACCGAATCCTGCGATGGGATGCAACCACATTTTCTTATTGATCAACCCGAGTATGATCAATGTGGGAAGACCGATCACCAGCAGCATCGAACCTGCCAGAAACCAGCTGAACCAGTAGCGAAGTTTGCCCCCAACCCTTGATTTGCTAGACTCTCTTACAAGAAACTTCAGCGTCTTGTTTTCCTTTAAAGCCACTTCATCGACAGAATACGGCGGCAGCACGGCCGCTTGCGTGAGTGAATCGTTATGAATGCTCTTCGTCTCTTTCATTTACCGGCGTTTACCCGATCGGCTCCGTTGCTCGCTTGCGTCCTGCTGATTTTACTGTTTTCGGCCGCAATTGTCGCACAACCGCCAAGCCCTCGTTCCGTGCTCGGATTTACGCCTGCTGACGACCGGACGATCGCCGATTGGGGACAGATCCGCGAATATTTCAACAAACTAGACGCGGCAAGCGGCAAGGTCACGGTTCGCGAATTCGGCACAACGACCTTGGGCAAGCCGATGATCGTCGCATTCATCTCGTCCGAATCGAACTTAAAAGACCTCGATCGTTATCGCGAGATCAACCAAAAGCTCGCAGATCCGCGGAAGATAGCTCGTAGTGCGAACGGTGATGAAGAGATCTCATTGATCGAACAAGGCAAGACGATAGTGTCTATATCCTGCTCGATACATTCGACCGAGATCGTCGGGTCGCAGATGTCGATGAACCTCGCGTACGAACTGGCGGCCGCGACGGACAAAGAAACGCTTGAGATCCTGGATAACACGATCCTGCTGCTGATCCCGTCATCGAATCCGGACGGTATTGACATCGTTGCGGACTGGTACCGAAAGACGCTCGGGACAAAGAGCGAGGGATCAGCGCCGCCCGAACTTTACCATCACTATGCGGGACACGATAACAACCGTGATTGGTTCATGCTGAACCTCAAAGAAACGCAGGCGATCACAAAACTCTATTGGCAGGAATGGTTTCCTCAGATCGTCTACGACGTTCATCAGATGGGCCAGACCGGGGCGAGGTTCGTGATCCCGCCGTTCTACGACCCGCCGAATCCGCGTATCGCACCGTCGATCCTACGCGAAGTAGGCCTGATCGGCTACAAGATGGCAGCGGATCTGCAGTCAGAAAATATAAAAGGGATCGCGACCAATACGACTTTTGACACTTGGTGGCACGGTGGATTTCGCTCGTCGCCTTACTATCACAACTCGATCGGAATTCTCTCCGAGGCCGCGAGTGCCGATCTGATGTCGCCCGTCACTATCACTCGTGAGCAGCTTCAGAAGAACCGTCCGGCGCGCGGTCTTGCATCGCCCCTCGAGGCAGTTACATCGCACCCGGACCCTTGGGAAGGCGGGGTATGGAGTCCGCGTGACATCAATCAGATCGAGATCACGGCATCGCGTTCGCTGCTGCAGATGGCGTCGAAGTTCAGGCCTCATTACCTTCGGAATTTCCTCGAGCTCGGAAAGCGTAATCTAGCGCTGGACGCCAGTGTGCCGAAGGCGTTTGTGATCATGGCTGGCCAGCCGAATGCAGAAGCCGTCGCACGTTTTATCGAAGTGCTGAGATGGCAGGGCGTCGAGGTTCACGAGATGACCCATGAGCTGTGGGTGAAACACAGCCCGCGCGAAGATTTTCACGAAATACCGCTTGGCAGCTTTCTAGTCTTCACCGACCAGCCCCAAAAGAATAATGTGCTCAGCCTTTTTGAACGTCAGGTTTACCCGAACCGCGTAAACCCGAACGGCCAGCCCGATCCGCCGTACGACGTTGCCGGCTGGACGCTGCCGCTGCAGATGGGTGTCGAAACATATCCGATAACCGATTTTCGCGACCGCGAGAAACACGAGGCGACGATAAAACCCGTTGCGGAAATGAACCGCGTTCGCAGCGTACTGAATCTTAAACCCGCGAACGAACCATTCCCGAAGGTCGCTAACCCGCTCACGGCCAACCGCCGGATCGGCCTCTACAAGCCTTTCTTTTCGTCGATGGATGAGGGCTGGACGCGGCTTGTATTCGATAATCATCAGATCAAATACTCTGCGGTTACGAATGAAGACTTCCGGCAGAACCGTCTCGCCCATGACGTGATCATCCTGCCGGCAGATGGCGAGAATCAGATAATGAACGGGCTGTCCGCGAACCGCTATCCGGACGAATTCTCCGGCGGGATTGGCGAGGCCGGGGCTGAAAACCTAAAGAAATTTGTTGAAAACGGCGGCACGCTCGTGTGTTTCGACGATTCATGCGGGTTTGTCATCAAGCGATTCGCTTTGCCCATGAAGAACGTTCTCGACGGCCTTCCCCGGAGCGAGTTTTACAATCCGGGATCTATCGTAAAGCTGACCGTCGACACTTCTGAGCGCCTCGCAAGAGGCTTGGGTGCGGCAGTTCCGGCATATTTTATTAATAGTTCCGCGTTCGATGTGATCGACGAAGATAGGATGAACATCATCGCGAAGTACGCTTGGGACGACACGCTGATGTCGGGCTGGATGCTTGGAACCGACAAGATGCGAGGTAAGGCCGCCCTAGTCGAGACGACGTACGGCAAAGGCAAGATCGTACTCTTCGCCTTCCGGCCTCAGCATCGCGGGCAAACGTGGGGCACTTTCCCGTTTATCTTTAACGCGCTCCAATAAGAATGGCCCTAAAGTCTTTTGAGCGGTCGTCTGAACCATTCGCGCGGTTCGTCAAATCATTTACACCAAAGGGTATTTCACAATATCATTGCGTCATGAGATTCTTTCTCGCCTTTGTACTACTTTTCCTTCCAACGACCGCCGCCGCGAACCTGACCGAAAATATATTCAAGTTGGACCGCGAACCCCTTATCCGCATCGGGCTGTTAACAAATTCCACAGCCGTCACTATAACCACCGGAGATTCACAGCTCGTAGCATACGCGCCGGAGGAAAGTGGCCGTCATCTCGCGACGAATCGTGTGACAGTATCAGCCAGAGCGTACCAACCCGGCGTGGTCGAACAGTTTATCTTTGAAATACAGAATCTTTCGACAGCGGCCGAAGCGAACGAGATCGCGGCTGAGGTCAGGGCCGAAACCGGTGAGACCGCGTTGGTAAGTATCGATCCATCAAAGAATACGTGGCGGATCTGGATCGGCGAGCCAAAACTTTCGCGGGAGGAGGCCGATGAGTTTAAAGTCGCTCTTGCCAACAAGGGTTTCGACGACGTGGTCGTACTCAGCGAGAAACGAACCGTACATTCCGAAGATGCTGTAGCCCTTTCGCGTCAGCTGAGAACCGCCGGAAGGTCTGAGGTCCGCAGCATCATCAGGTCGACGGCATACTCGGATCCGGTAGGACCGGACGTGGTCGCGTCGGGACTGCGTGAGGTGATGGTCAATGGAGCGAGTGCTGCCGCAAAATATTCTTCGCTAAAGGCGCTTTCGTTCGGTTCGTTTAACGAGCGAGCGGTCCCGGTGAAGCTAAACGGCAAGGAATATCGAGGCAAGATCGAGGTTTTTGTAAATGCCCGTGGGTCGCTGACGGTCGTAAACATCGTCCCGCTTGAGGATTATCTGCTCGGCGTCGTCCCCGCTGAACTCTCGCTTCCACAGCTCGAAGCTCAAAAAGCACAAGCAGTCGCCGCACGCACTTATGCGATCGCAAACATCGGCCAGCATCGCACCAAAGGATTTGATATGGTCCCCACTGTCTGGTCGCAGGTTTACAAGGGCGTCTCGATCGAATCCGCAATGGGTACGCGGGCGGTTCGCGAGACAGCGGGAATGGTGGCGATGCACGGCGGAAAGCCGATAATGGCATATTTCACCTCGACCTGCGGCGGCAGAACTGAAAACTCCGAGAATGTATTTGATCACGCCGAGCCGTATCTTCGCGGCGTCGAATGCTCGCTGGAAGGGCGAAACCACTTCGAACCGTTTTTCATCAAGACCGTGCGAAAACCCGCAAAACTGCGTGACGGCGGACACCTGGAGGTCGCCCGCGTGATGTCGATGCTGGCAGTAAACGGGTTTTCACTGACTACGAACGAGATCACCGACGAATGGCTGGAAGACGAGCCCTCGGTCGGTGAGATCTCGAATTGGCTGAATCAGATCGCCGGCCGATTCGGCAAGACGTTTCCGAATGTGACAAAGGAGACTGCGAAGCCGCTAGAGTTCGCACGCGTTCTGGCAAGTTTTGCCTATACGCCTGGTGAGGCCGATACGCTCCTTTCAAACTCAGATATCGATTACCATCTAGCGTTCGATGACGCAGCAGCGGTGCCCCGCGATCGTCGCGCCGAACTCGCGATGCTGATACGCGACGGCCTTTTCAGGCTTCGCCCGGACCTCACTCTGCAGCCAAATCGGCCGTTTACCCGCAGCGAGATGATCCGTCTTATCCGCCAGATCTACGAAAAACGAAAGTGGATGCCCGCACTGCAAACTGCGTCCGCGAGGCCGTCGGTTGACGGAAAGCTCGTGCTTCGCGTGGGCAAGACCGATCGGCCGCTGGCAGTAAGGCCTGATGTGTTTCTTTTCCGTCAGTTTGGCGACGATATGTATCAGATCGCCGAGGCGGCGTTGCTCGGTGGGGAGGAAGTTCGATATCAAACAGACCCGAGCGGAGCGGTGTTTTACCTGGAGATCGTGCCGACCGTGACGCCTACTGTAGCTGAGAATATGTCGCCTTTCACGAACTGGCGAGAAACACTTTCTGCCGGAGCCGTTCAGCAGCGGCTGTCGCGTTATGTTCGCGGCATTGGGACGCTTTACGATGTGAACATCAAGCAAAAAGGCTACTCTCGAAGGGCCGCTGAGATCGAGATAATCGGGTCGAATGGCGTCAAGACGCTGAAAGGAGGAAAGATCCGCTCCGCGTTTCGGCTTAGGGAACAGCTTTTCGTGATCGACAAGAAATACGTAGGTGATCGCGTTGCGAGCTACACGTTCACCGGCCGAGGCTGGGGCCACGGCGTAGGTATGTGTCAATACGGGGCGTACGGACTTGCCAAAATGGGTGTAAAATTCGATCAGATCGTGAAGCACTACTACACCGGTGTGGACGTTGTAAAAGCGTACTAACCGACAATGGCGCGGCGAGCGATCTTCGGCTGTAAATAGTTACCTATCAAAGAGATGACAACCCTATCTGCAGCCTTATTGCTGTTTCTGGTGATGGATCCCCTGGGAAATATCCCGCTTTTCTTGACTACCCTTAAGAAGGTCGAAGCAAACAGACAGCGTTTTGTCGTTGTTCGTGAATTACTGATCGCTCTTGGATTCTTGGTCGGATTTCTTTTTCTCGGTCAGTATCTGCTGCAAGTTCTTCACCTGTCCGAGACTGCGCTAACCACTGCCGGCGGGATAATCCTAATGATCATCGCACTTAAGATGATATTTCCGCGACGTGACAGTTCTCTCGAGGAAGACGTTGAGGGCGAGCCCTTTATTGTGCCGCTTGCGATCCCTTACGTTGCTGGCCCGTCGGCGATGGCGACGGCGTTGCTGTTGATGAGTCGCGAGCCTGCCCGGTGGCCGGAATGGCTCCTCGCAGTATTTATTGCATGGCTCGCATCGGCGGTGATCATCTACTTCTCAAGTTACTTCGCGCGTTTCCTGGGCGAGAAGGGGCTCGTAGCGGTAGAGCGTTTAATGGGTATGCTGCTGATCACGGTCGCGGTCCAAATGCTGCTTAACGGGATCGGCGAATTCATCGCAAAAACGGGCGTTCCCGCCGGGTAATAACTGACTAGATCAGAGATGTAATGAAGCTTTCTAAGAGTCAAGTGATCGGTTCATTGATACTTGCGATCATGATCGTGGCGTTCGCCGGGCTTCGTTATCTCGGTGTGGTCGCTTGGTAGGATCAGCCGAATTACCGTTCGTGTATACTTAGGTCTGCGTCTTTCGGGTTATCCAACTTCAAATGAAACGATCGGGCCAACCGAGGTCAATAATTTTCCGCTATGGCCTTGCAGTCCTGGCGGTCGGCGTAATGCTCGGGGTCTCGCTTCTCCTGCAGCGGTACGAGGTACGCTTAAACCTCACGCTCCTTGTGTTCCTTGGGTTAGTGGTTGTGACGTGGTTTGCGGGTCGCGGACCGGGAATTTTGCTGGCTGTGCTCGTTCAGGTCGTGGTCTTAGTATTGCAGCCGCTCCCTACTGACGGATCACTCCCACGGGCTCTATTCGGCCATTTCAGCGTCTTTGCGCTGCTAATCTTCATGGTTGTGCTCGTGAGCAGCCGAAAGTCAGTCGAACAGCGTTTGCGTGACCAAGGGGAACTCTTCCGAATAACTCTATCGAGCATCGGTGATGCGGTGATCGCTACAGATTCGCACGGAAAGATCTCGTTCATAAATCCGACAGCAGAAAGGCTTACAGGTTGGCGTGCCCATGATGCTCAGCAGAAGCGTCTCGACGAGGTCTATCGGGTCGTGGACGAACACACAAAAGAGCCGGTTCGCGATATCTTTTCAACCGTTCAAGAGAAACGTGATGCGATCCTATTTAACCAGGATATAGCGGTGATCGATCGTGACGGAAAGCTCATTCCGATACTTGATAGCGGAGCTCCTATCCTTGATGAGACTGGCGCGTTCAAAGGTGCGGTTGTTGTATTCCAGGATGTCTCCGAACGACGAAAGGCCGAGCAGGCACTGGCCGAGACCGAAGGCCGGCTGCGGCAGTCGCAGAAGCTTGAAGCGGTGGGAACGATGACGGGCGGCGTCGCCCATGATTTCAATAATCTGCTCACGGCGATCCTTGGATACCGCGAGCTTGCATCCCGGCGTCTCGAGGCTGGCCACCCCTCGCAGGATTATCTCATCAACATCGAGAAAGCAGCCACGCGGGCGGCGGAATTGACTAAAAAGCTGCTCGCTTTCAGCCGAAGACAGAAACTCGAACGGCGGGTCATAGACCTCAATGAATCCATATCCGAGATCCTAAATCTTCTAGAGCGTGTGATCGGTGCCGATATCCGTGTGACCTTTAAGCCGGCGAATGATCTAAAGGCGGTCTATGCGGACCCGGTCCAGATAGAGCAGGTAATAATGAACCTTAGCGTAAATGCTCGAGACGCTATGCCGTCCGGCGGGAAGTTAGCGATCGAGACTAGCAATATTGAACTAGATGAGTACTATTGCCGCCGATACCCGAACTGCACGCCCGGTAGGTATGCTCAGATCTTGGTTAGCGATACGGGTGTAGGTATGTCATCTGAGACCGTCGAGCGGATATTCGACCCATTTTTTACGACAAAAGAGGTTAACAAAGGCACTGGCCTGGGATTGTCGACCGTTTACGGCATAATTCGACAACATGGCGGGATCATCAACGTTTACAGTGAGCCGACGCGCGGCACGACGTTCAAGCTGTTTTTGCCGATAGTCGATTCGGCGATCGAGAATATGGATGGTGACGAGCTTGCTGAACTTCGTGGCGGCCAGGAAACCATTCTTGTTGCCGAAGATGAAGAGGCGTTACGGGTGCTCTCGAACGATGTGCTATCTGCGCTTGGTTACAACGTCATTTCAGCCTCTAACGGAGAGGAGGCAGTAGAACTCTACAAGGAGTACGGTAACAAGATCGAACTTCTGCTGTTCGACGTCGTAATGCCAGGGATGGGCGGCCCTGAAGCGTTCCGAAAGATCCGCGATTTAGGCGGCGGCTCGACGCCACTGGTCTTCATGACTGGATACAGCTCTGAGATCCTCGAAGGATCACAAGATGGCACCGTTTCAGACATCAGTGGGACCAAGGTTATCCAAAAGCCCTATACACTCGACAGACTCGGACGGGAAGTACGCACCGCCCTCGATTCCTCGAAAACAACAGCGTCCTGACAGTGACAGCCTTGACGGATAAACCAGTGTTTGCCATCGCGGGCCCAACCGCCTCTGGAAAGACGGCTTTAGCGGTTCGTCTTGCCAAGCTGGTGAATGGCGAGGTCGTTAACTTCGATTCGGTCCAGATCTATCAGGGGATCAGCGTCGCGACGGCAAAGCCGAGCGACGAAGAAAAGCAGCGAATCCCACATCATCTCATCGATTACGTCGATCCGAACAGTGACTATACGGCTGCGAACTGGGTCTCGGACGCCAAAGACGTGATCCGGAGCATAGAACGCCGCGGCCGCACGGTGATCCTTGTCGGCGGGACCGGCTTCTACCTGCGATCACTGCGAAAACCCTTGTTTGAAGGCCCGCCAACCGATCAACGGCTTCGTGGACGTTTGAATGAGCTGCGAGCTGAGAAGGGAAATCATCACCTTTTTCGCCTGCTTCAGCGAATCGACCCGGCCGCAGCGGACAAACTGTTTCCGAACGACAGTGTCCGTGTTATTCGGGCGTTGGAGGTTTATTTTCAGACAGGGGAAAGGCTTTCGGAGCTCCAGCCGAAGCGATCTGAGACGCCCGAGTTCGCAAGCCGTATCAGACTTTTTGTTCTCAACCCGCCGCGAGAACTCCTTTATCAGCGAATCAACGACCGAGCTCGCAGCCATTTTAAGGGCGGTTTAGTGGACGAGGTGAAACAACTTCTTGCCAGCGGCGTAAGAGAATCGGGAAACGCGCTTGGTGCCCACGGTTATGGACGCGTCTGTGAATACTTGCGTGGTGAACGGGATATGGATTCCGCGATCGAAAAGACCCAGCAGGATGTCCGCAATTATGCAAAACGGCAGCTGACCTGGTTCCGAAAGGAATCTGACGCTATCTGGCTGAATGGATTTGGGGAATCAGAGGACGTCTGGAAGCAGCTTTTGGAGCACATTCACGACGACCAATCCGGTCTGACTTCCTCGCCGAATGGGTAAAAACCAAATGTTTTAAGCTGGTGTGATCAAATCTGGTATAATCTGCTACAATTGTAAATTCAAGTAAACAAACGAGAAAATGTTATGGAAAAACCAGCTGCCCAGAACATTCAAGATGCATTTTTGAATTCGGCCCGTCGCGAACGCATAAATGTGGTCGTTCATCTCCTTCAAGGGGCGACCTTAGCGGGCAGGATAAAAAGCTTCGATAAATTCTCGGTTCTGCTTGATGTCAGCGGGCAAGACTTCCTCGTTTTCAAGCACGCGATCTCGACTATCTCTCAAGACAAAAAATCTCACGAACAGCACTAATTCGAATTGCAGGGTAAATTTATAACGTTCGAGGGGATCGACGGCAGCGGTAAATCCACACAGCACCGAATGCTTGTAGGTGAACTGCGTTCGAAAGGCATGGAGGTGGTCTCTACCCGTGAACCGGGCGGAACCCCGCTCGGCCGAAGGCTTCGCGAGGCTTTCCTTGAAACGGAAGAAACTGTCGCTCCGATGGCGGAACTGCTGCTTTTTGCTGCAGATCGAGCGCAGCACGTGGAATTCCTAATTAAACCCTCGATCGATGCCGGGCGTACCGTAATCTCAGATCGGTATGCCGATGCTACGATGGCATATCAGGGATCCGGCAGGGGTTTTGACTCATCCACCGTTAGCCGCATAATCGATTTAGCTACGGGCGGACTGATGCCGGATCTCACGCTTTTCTTTGACGTTACGGTCGAGAACGCGATACGGCGAACGAGTTCACGCGATGAATCCGCGGAAAAGCGGAACCGGATGGATATGGAAACCGCGGATTTTTACGAACGCGTTCGGCGGGCGTATTTAGACATTGGCGAACGTGATCCTGCCCGATTTAAGGTGATCGACGCGAACGGTTCGATCGAAGAGACGCGAAGTTCTGTAGCAAAGGTGGTCTCGGAATTCTTTGGCGAAAGGTAATGTTTTCAAGCCTTACAGGAAATGATCAGGCAAAAGAGCGGTTAAAGCGGCTTATAGCGGCCGGCCGCGTTCCGCGATCGCTATTGTTCGCAGGTCCGGAGGGTGTGGGAAAACGGCTCTTTGCGTTTGGATTAGCAAAAGCGCTGATGTGCTCGGCCGTTGACGACGGGGAGGGCTGCGGAGGATGTTCCATCTGCGCACGAATTACCGAAATAATCGCGCCTCCCGCCGAAAAAGGGGAGGAATATGACCGCGTTTTCTTTGGCAATCATACAGATGTCGGGCTTGTTGTTCCATATAAACGAACGCTGAGAGTGGGCTCGATCCGGGCTCTGGAACGCGAGGCACAGTTTCGGCCATACGAAGCACCCATACGCCTTTTCATCATAAATGACGCAGAAAAGATGAACGATGCGTCGGCTAATGCCCTGCTTAAAACGCTGGAAGAACCAGCGGATACCACTCACCTGGTCCTCATCACTTCCCGGCCGGACAGTTTGCTTCCGACGATCCGTTCCCGGAGTCAGGTCATCCGGTTCACACCGGTTCAGCCGGACGCAATAGAGGCCCTGCTTTCACGATCACACGGGTTTTCTGCCGCCGATGCTCGCCTCGCGTCGAAGCTCTGTAGCGGATGCATCGGGAAGGCCGTCGGGATAGACCTTGCGAAGTTCAAGCAGATGCGGGATCACCTGCTTAAAGCCCTGGCAAATTCTGCCCGTAGACGCGGCCTGGCCGAGGTTTTACAGATCGCCGAACAACTGAACACTGCGGCGAATAAGGACGATTTTGAGTCGAACCTGGCCATCGTAGAATCGCTCGCTCACGACATTTGGCTACTGGCGGCGGGGGCTGGAGATGACGCGATCGCAAATGTGGATATTGCTGATGATATACGGAATATCGCAAACGGTATGGCTCCGGGACGCGTAGCCGGCTGGTTGGCTGAAATAGAAACGCTCCGAGAAAATCTTAAGGTCAACGTAAACAAAAAGATCGCGACCGACGATCTATTCCTAAAGATGGCCGCTTGATCGACTTTTCGCTTTCGGTTACGACAGCTTAGCTTTATAATTACATCGTGGAACTGACAGCCGAACCGGCAACCCTAAATAGAACGGCTCCGAGTGAAAAACGCTCGTCAACGCTCGAGCGAGCTCTCGCGGGTGCGGGTGTGGGCGTCATGTCGGCTGGTGCGGCGGTGGTTTGGTATTTTGAGCCCGCGAAATCCGGGCTGTTTCCGGCATGTGCTTTATTTACAATGACGGGATTTGCCTGTCCGGGGTGCGGGTTGACACGCGGATTTCACGCCTTGTTCCATGGCGATATCGCTGCAGCTCTCGGCTACAATGCACTAATACCGCTCTTCGTAGCGATCTTCGGCTTCTTCTACCTGTCGATGCTGTGGTTGGCGGTTCGGGGCAAGGGCTTTCCAAAGTGGTCGGTTTCTTTGCCGGTTCTTTACGGAATGCTCGGCGTGCTCCTGATCTTTGGTGTGGTTCGGAATCTGCCTTTCTATCCGTTTACGCTGCTGTTCCCCTAAGTGATCTGAACAAGCGGCTTCTCGGCGGTCAACGGTGACGCGGCAGCACCTTCTTTGCGAAGCATTTCGACCTCTTTTACGAATTCTTCAACGATATCCTCGCCTGAAACCCGCCGCATCGGAACGCCATCCTTGAAGATCATGCCCACATTTCGGCCGAAAGTGATGCCGAGTTGAGAATCGTGAGCTTCGCCGGGTCCATTCACCGCACACCCCATTATCGACAAGTGCAAAGGCTCCTCGACATGTGCTAGACGGCGCTCGACCTCGGTTACTATCTCCACGAAGTTATCGATATCAAGGCGGCCACAGGTCGGACACGCTACGACGGTGACACCGCGTTTTCTAAGTTCCAGCGATTTGAGTATTTCCCAACCAACGCGAACTTCTTCGTGAGGCTCGGCCGCGAGCGAAACTCTGATCGTATCGCCGATGCCTTCATGCAGTAAAATGCCCAGACCGATGGCCGATTTTATCGTCCCGCCAAAAGGTGTTCCGGCTTCAGTTACTCCAAGATGCAGCGGATAGTCGACCTTTTCAGCCATCAGGCGATATGCTGCAACCATTCGATTTACGTCCGAGGCCTTGAGCGAAATGATCGTGTTCCCGAACCCCAGATCTTCTAAAATCCGCACATGGCGAAGTCCCGATTCCACCATCGCTTCAGGTGTCGCATGCCCATATTTCTTTAGCAGGTCCTTCTCAAGCGAACCGCCGTTGACACCTATCCTGATAGGCACATTCTGAGCCTCAGCGGCCCGCACGACCTCGCGAACACGGTCGATCGAGCCGATATTTCCGGGGTTGATCCTCAGCTTATCAATGCCCGCGTCGAGGGCCTTTAGGGCAAGTTTGTAATGGAAATGGATGTCTGCAACAAGCGGTGCGTTCGTACGCTTACGGATCTCGTAGAGGGCGGCCGCTGCTTCATCATCAGGGACGGCAATCCTTACTATCTCGCAGCCGGCCTCCACCATCTGCTCGACCTGACGGATCGTTCCGTCGACATCTGTCGTATCGGTCTTCGTCATTGACTGCACCGCTACAGGGGCACCGCCACCGACCTGAATGTCGCGGATCATAACCGCTCGGGAAACTCGTTTCATAGATGAACTCGGCCGATCCGTCCAGCCGTCAAGTTAAAAGAAGCGTGAAATATCCAGGAACAGCGTAAAGACCATCAGCAAAAGAATGATCCCGAGCCCTGCGAGCTGGATCTTCTCTTTGATCGCCATCGAGAGCGTGGCACCAAACCAGGACATTACCTTCTCAATGCCCAAAACCATGATCTGGCCGCCATCAAGCAGCGGGATCGGAAGTAGGTTGAAAACACCCAGATTAAGGCTGATAATGCCCAGAACGAACATCACGCCTCCAATGCCTGCCTGACTCACGGCGTTCGAGATGACACCGACAATGCCGACCGGACCGGCGAGCCCTGCGTCCTTAACGCTGCGCTGGCCAGAGAAGAGCTGGCCGAAGACCTTGCCCGTTAGGCGAATGATCTCCATGTTTACGTTATATGCGTACGCAGCTGCTCCGCCCAGACCTACGGCCTCGCGAGCCGTTACGGCACCGCTGCTAAATACGGCTCCGACCCGATAAACTCCATCTTCTGACTGCTTCGGCGTGATGGCGATGTCTTTCCTTTCGCCGTTCCGCTCAACCACCAAATTTACGGGGTTCTCTTTATTTTCGCGGATGGCGTTGATCAGCTCGTTAGAGTTCTTGATCGTCTGACCATTGACCGCCAGAGCCTTGTCGCCTGCCAGAAGCCCAGCGGCAGCAGCAGGCATATCTTCTTGAACGGCACCGACAACCACAGGTTCCGCACCCGTCTCGGCGCGTACGCCGATGTCACCGATCTTTGTGCCGTCGCGATCCACCGCCGCCGGTGTGAGAGTTATGGATAAACGCTCTCCGCCGCGCTCTACGATCACTGGGATCGGCTTTTCAGGAGAGACAAGCACGTCGTTGCTGACCTCGCCCCATGTCGGATTCTCGGTCCCGTCGAACGAGACGATACGGTCACCAACCTTTATTCCGGCCTGTTCTGCGGCGCTGCCGGGCGATACCAGCCCGACGATCGGTGCGGGCATCGACGGCACGCCGTAGATCATTGCAGCACCGAATGGGATAGCCAGGGCGAGAAGAATGTTCATCACCGGGCCGCCGACCATCACAAGGAACTTCTGCCACCGCGGGCGAAGCTCGTAAAGCTCTGAATCCGGGACCTTTTCTCCATCGGATTCGCCGCCCTCAAGCGGTGCGGTGGCCTCGTCGCCGTAAAGTTTTACATAAGCGCCCAGCGGAATCGCTGAGATGCGGTAATCAGTGTGTCCGCGTTTGAAGCCCCAGATCCTCGGCCCAAGACCGAAAAACGAGTACGCCTCTACACGCATGCCGAACATTTTGGCCACAATAAAATGGCCGAATTCATGGATATTAATGGCGACGCCCAGTACAAAAACTACGGCAAGGATAACAAGTAAGATCTCGGGCATAATTATGAATTACTGGGGTAAACTCCCGTATTTAGAGTGTATCTTGACACGTCCGCGTTGTAATCAATTCGCGGGTACAGACCTCTCTAAATGCATTATAGCGCGTTCTCGGGCCCAGCTATCGGCATCGAGCACCTGATCGATCGTATCGGCCGGCCCCGGTTCGTGCAGGTCCATCACGATGCGGTTGATACGGGGAATGTCGCTGAGCCGTACCTTTCCGTCGAGAAACGCTTGGACCGTCACCTCGTTCGCGGCGTTCAGAACTGCAGGCATGGTGCCGCCTTTGCTCAGTGCTGTGTACGCTAGTCCCAGACAAGGAAATCGATCAAGGTCCGGAGCCTCAAATGTAAGTTCCGTAAGTCGCTTAAAATCAAGCGCTTCGACGCAGCCGGGTTCGCGGTCGGGATAGGTTAAAGCGTACTGGATCGGGTGCTTCATATCGGTGGCACCGAGCTGAGCGATCACCGATCCGTCGATCATTTCCACCATCGAATGTACGACCGACTGCGGGTGTACGATCACCGAGATCTGATCCGCATCGAACCCGAATAGCCATCGCGCCTCGATCACCTCAAGCCCTTTATTCATAAGGGTTGCGGAATCTATCGAAATCTTTTCACCCATCTTCCAGTTTGGATGAGCAAGCGCTTGTTCGACGGTCGCATCGTCAATTTCTTGTGCGCTCTTGGTGCGGAACGGACCACCTGATGCGGTTAGAATCAGCCTTTTGACCTCGTGAGTGCTCTCACCTCGCAAGCACTGATGGATAGCGTTATGTTCACTATCTACAGGAATTATCTCGGCACCTGAGTGTTCGGCAGCTCTGGTCATAAGCTCGCCGGCCATCACCAGGGTTTCCTTGTTCGCTAGAGCGATCCGTTTTCCGGCCTCGATCGCACGAAGCGTCGGGACAAAGCCAACGGCTCCGACCGTCGCCGACACCAGAGTCTCCGCTTCTTCGTGCGTAGCAACGGCCGTAAGCCCTTCTGAGTTCAATAGGATGCGAGGTTTCGCAGGTGACTGGATATGGCGCAGCTCACGTTCGAGAGTCTCGGCACACTCTTGTGTGTCACAGGATACAAGTTCCGGCGAGAAAGCTGCGACCTGCTGAGCAAATTTCGCCATATTTCGCCCGGCGGCCATCGCAACGACCCGAATATTCCCGAGGTGCCGCACGACCTCGAGCGTATTGCAGCCGATTGATCCAGTCGAGCCAAGGATTGCGATCGATTTCATAAAACGTTACTACGGCTAAGGTTAGCACAGCAGTTACAGGTACGGCACGGCCGTTGCACCCATAAACTCTGCTCTCCAAGGAAGTGTATGATAACACTGCATTTACAGTTACAGTGTTTCGACTTAACGGCCGTCTCAGATTCGTTTTGGTCTATTTATGACGTGAACGTGAACCAAAACGTGCGGCTGAAAAGATCATAAAATCGGAGGAAAAAATCATGAAAAAGGTACTAATCATTGGATTAATTGTGGCCACGGTAGGCATTTTCGCACCAGGTGTTCAGGCTCGCACATCAAGTGCACCTGCTGCCGAGGCCGGACAGCTCTGGAGTGGGCAAACCTACCGCACACGCCGATATAACAGGCGGCCCAGAACTGTTACGAGGACTCGGATCGTACGAGTCGGATACCGTCGATACCGTGAGACCATCCGGGTCGCCTATCTCCCGAACGGCCGTATCCGGACACAGGTCATCAGACGCGTTCGCATTCGATAAAGTTAAGCCTATCTATAATTTAGGACAGGTGCGCAGCTTCGGCCCGCACCTTTTTATTTTGCCTCAAACCCCTTTGTGCTGCCCACGCCCCGCTCGGGCTCTTCGCCGGCGCCAATCTTTTCCGCAAGGTATTTGTTGAATTCGGCCGAACGATTTCTCGGAACACTCAGCGTCTTCCAGTCGGAGGCCCGTAAATGCTTGCAAAGAAAGACGATCTGGCCGACGTGATAAGCGTAATGAGTCAGCTGGCGGTTGATCGCTTCGACGACCGTGTGCGGTTGCGAACGTATGGTGACGCTGCGTGCGAGGTCATCAGGACGCAGTGAATCCAGCGTGTCAAAAAGCGTCTGCCAGCCGCTATCCCAAGCATTCATAAGGGTTTGGCGGCTCTCGTTCATCATCTCGAACTCGGTATCGCGAGCCCGATCCGGCTTTTCGCCGTCGGTCGTCAGGAAGTCTGTCCAGCGGGACCGCAAATTCCCGGCGATGTGCTTGACCATGACCGCCAACGAGTTAGATTCGGGGTCGAGCGTGTGGAAAAACTCGTCATCAGTGACCTGATCGAGGGCGCGCTCGGCGAGAGCTTTGTAACTTTTAAACGAGACGGCTGCGTCGCCAAGGACATTTTCGGTGACGGATATCAGCGTGTCAGTTTGACCCATCAAATTCACCTGTGTGTCGAGATGACACACTTCGAAAGTATAATAGCTAATTACCCAACGGGAAAGTTATTAGCACCGTCTTGTAATCGGTAATTCCACGACATTTTCTCTCACACTTCACAAAACACTTTAACTATCTCACCGGATCGATACCCGTCGGCGCCGGAAGTGCAGGTCCCGGGAAATTTTCAATTTTGAAGACCTGGATCGACAACTCCGCCCGCCTCGATGTGTGATCGCGCGATCTCAAGAGCTTCAAAAATGTCAGAAGCAAAATTCCTTTTATCTACCAGATCGATGAACCCCGTTGTCCGCATCACTCTATATACCGACCGGGAGACCGCTGAAAAGACGACGACGCGACCCTGTGCGTGAGACTCGTTGACGAGCTCCTCAAGGATATGGATGCCGCTCGCGTCGATGATCGGCACCTGCCGCATTCTCAGAATTATGACCTTGGGTTTATTCGTAACGATGCGAATAGATTCCTTAAATTGGCTTACCGCGCCAAAGAATAACGAGCCATAAACCTCAAAGACCTCGATGCCCTTGGGTATCGCGATCTTTGACATATCACGCGTGTTCAATTCCTCGTCCTCATCGAGCGTGTCCGTGATCGCTTGAACTTGCGACTCATTTGACATCTTTTGAAGAAAGAGAAATGCCGCGAGCAAGATCCCGACCTGTATCGCGACCGTAAGCTCGATGAAAACGGTAAGTAGAAAGGTCGCAAGCAAAACGGCAACATCGCCCCGCGGGCTTTTGAGCAAATGCCTAAACTCTCGCCATTCGCTCATGTTGTATGCAACGACAATAAGGACCGCTGCGAGGGTCGCCATTGGGATCATCGCGGCCCATTTCCCGATAAAGAGCAGTACAAGCAATAGAAAGATAGCGTGGATAACGCCGGCTATCGGTGTTTGTCCGCCGCTCTTGATATTGGTCGCGGTTCTGGCGATAGCCCCGGTCGCCGGAATCCCGCCGAAGACCGCCGAAGCGATGTTGCCCGCTCCTTGACCAATTAGCTCCATATTCGAACGGTGCCGGGTTCCGGTCATACCGTCAGCCACGACCGATGAAAGAAGCGATTCGAGTGCGGCAAGGATCGCGATCGTCAGAGCAGGCGTGAACAGTTCCTGAAATACCGCCCAGGTCACGGTCGGCAATTGGGGTGAGGGCAGGCCGGTGGGCATTCCGCCGAATCGCGTTTCGATCGTCGCAACGGGTATCTGAAAATACTGAACCGCAAACGTGACCGCGAGTATCGCGATCAGTTGACCGGGTACACGGTGGGTTACCTTAGGCCAGGCAATAATGATCAAAAGCGACACGACCCCGACAGTAACCGTATAAGGATCGAAGTTGCCGATGTGCAGCACGTACGCGATCCACTTCTCAACAAAATCAGCGGGCAACGTCTCGATGCCGAGGCCGAGGAATTCATTGACCTGAGACGAGAATATTATGACGGCGATGCCGGAGGTAAAGCCGACGATCACTGGATAGGGTACGAATTTAAGAAGAGCTCCCATCCGCGCGAGGCCCATGATAATGAGCATCACACCGGCGATCAGAGTCGCTACGACGAGACCGTCATAACCATATTTCTGTACGATGCCATAGACGATAACGACGAAGGCCCCGGTCGGCCCGCTGATCTGCGTTCGCGACCCGCCGAGGATGGCGATGACGAAGCCCGCGACTATCGCGGTGTAGAGACCTTGTTCGGGTTTGACTCCTGACGCTATCGCAAGAGCGATAGCGAGAGGAAGTGCGACGACGCCGACGGTAAGCCCGCCCATCAGGTCGCCCTGAAACTGCTTGAACGTGTAGCCTTCCTTCAGGACGGAGAGTAGTTTAGGTTCAAGCTTTCGGTGCATCGAACTATTTGGCCAGTCTTGAAGCCGCGTCTTTGATCGGGATCGTTTCCTGCTCTCCGGATCTCATATTCTTGATCGTAACCGTGCCCGCAGCGATCTCGCTCTCGCCAAACACGCAGACATACGGCACCCGGATGGTGTCCGCGTATTTCATCTGTTTTCCGAACTTGTCAGCTTCAGGATATACCGTTGTCCTAATGCCACTTCGTCGAAGTTCGGCCGCGAGCTTTAGAGTTTCCCCGAGCGTTTCTTCGCTCCAGACCGTCACCATAACATCAGCCGCAGCGGAAGCGGCGATCTCGGGCGGGAACATTTCGCGTTCGTCCATCACGACCAGGATGCGTTCAAGCCCGAGCGAGAAGCCGCAGGCCGGGATCTGCTCTTTGCCGAACATTCCGATCAGGCAGTCGTATCGTCCGCCGCCGCCGAGCGAGCCGGCGAGGTCCGGGACGGTGATCTCGAATATGGCTCCTGTGTAATACGAAAGCCCGCGGGCGAGCGACGGGTCGAGCTGCAACGGTGCTTTTGCCGCGAGCTGCAGAATGCGGCCGACATCCCCGAGAACCTCAGGGCTGACGATATTGATCATGTTGCTCATGATCGTGCGGTTCACGTCCTTGCCGTCCTCGATGATCTGTCGGGTCTGTTCGAAGATCTCCAGCAGCATCTGCGCTGCTGTGTCGGGGATGCCGCGGCTTGCGAGCTCTGCCTGCACGCCTTCCGGCCCGATCTTATCCAGCTTGTCTATCGCGACGAGTGCGTCCGTCTGCAGTTCAGATGCTACGCCGGCGGTATCCAGAATGTCGGCGAGTATCTCGCGATGGTTTAGGCGGATCGTAAAATCTGCAAAGCCCAGCCGCGTTAGGATCTCGGTGACGGCTGAGATCTGTTCGGCTTCGACCACCATCGAGCTCGATCCTATCGCATCGACGTCGCACTGGTAGAACTCTCGAAAGCGTCCGCGAGCCGGCCGGTCCGCACGCCAGACCGGCTGTATCTGGTAGCGTTTGAAAAACTTTGGAAGGTCGTTTCGGTGATGTGCGACGACGCGGGCCAGCGGAACGGTCAGGTCGTAGCGAAGAGCAAGATCGGCGAGCGAGTCCCGACCGTCTAGACTCTGCTCGAGTTTATCGCCGCGTTTCAGGATCTTGAATACGAGCTGGTTGCCTTCCTCGCCGTATTTGCCCATCAGGGTTTCGAGGTTTTCGACCGCCGGAGTTTCTAGCGGTTCGAAGCCGTAGCTTTCGTAAACCTCTTTGATAATGCCGATCACGTATTCGCGTTTGCGGACGTCGGCGGGCAGAAAATCCCGCATGCCGCGGGCCGGATTTGTCTTTGACATAACTGAGGAAAATTTAACCACAGATGACCGGCGATGGACACGGATGGCGGACGATTATTTTGATCGGCCGAAAGAGAAATTTAAGAGCGGATGGACGCGGATCAGATCGGTGAATCAGCTCTGAAGATCCGTGCCGTTACGCGAGCGGTAATGTTCTTTTAGCTCGACGTAGTTTTTCCAAAATCGCGGCAGGTCGGCGAGCTCTTCGTCCGTCAGCGGGCGTTTGACCTTGGCTGGCGAACCCATCACCAGTGAACCTGGAGGTATCTGGGTGCCGGGCGTCAGCAGACTGCCGGCGGCGACCAATGAATTCGCACCAACGCGAACGCCGTCGAGCAGGATCGCCCCGATACCGATGAGGCAGCCGGTCTCGACGTAGCAGCCGTGCAGGGTGACACGATGGCCGACCGTTATCTCATGCTCGAGTATCGTCGAATGCGTTTTCGAGCTGACGTGAATGACGGTGCCGTCCTGAATATTCGTCCGTGCACCTATGCGAATGAAATTCACGTCACCGCGAACGATCGATCCGAACCAAATGCTCGCGTCCTCGCCGATCTCCACGTCGCCGATGACGATCGCATCGTCGGTTACAAACGCCGTTTCGTGAATGCGAGGAGAACTATTCAAGAACGAGTGGATCATCTACAGGTTCTTACCTACAACAAAACTATTACCGAGTTCGACGATCTCGAAAGACTCGAATAAAGTCTCGATCGTCTTGAGATTTGCCTGGAACAGTCTGATCAAAGTGTCATTATCGATATTCCCAGTCGTCACGTTAAGGATATATTTAGGCTTGTTCTTCAATATCTTTAATGTCAGAAAATCTGAATCCTTGGTGATCAATATACGGCCCATCTCGTCCGCGGTGCCTGCTATTTCTATATCCGGTGTTCTGTTCTTTTTGGGGAGTTCGTATGTGTGAATAGCGTCGAAGCCGCTCACTTCCAGCCAATCTTTCAGTCTGGGGGGAAGCTGGGCGTCGACGAGAAATCTCATTATGCTGCGAGGACAGAATTCAGACTATCGACCTTTGCGAGCTTTGCAGCGAACTGCAGTGCGGCCTTGATATCATCCTCTTCGAGGTCGGGATAATCTTGAAGTATCTGCGCATTTGTCATCCCGGAACTTAGCAGGTCGAGTATCATCTCGACGGGATAACGTAGGCCTCGTATCGTGGGCTTGCCGAAACAAATGTCGGGATCGATCGTTATCCGGTCTAGCATATTTTCTTTCATAGCATCCTCAAAATTACCATACTTTCGGCCGATAGAGGGCATAGCTAACTACGCAACAACTTGCGGCGGACGATACCGAACACTGTCTCGATCTCAGAGATACGCAGCAGCTTTGCGGCGATGATGAACGTGATGCCGCCGAGGGCGATGGGGACAAAGGCCTCGACCAGACGGACGATCAGGGTCTTGTCGATGAATTGGCCACTGAGGAACTGATATGAGAAAAAACAGACGGCGGACATAGCGGCCGACGCGACGGCGATCTTGAGAAACGCGGCGAACAGCTCGCGGCCGTTCAGGCGACCGATCCGTTTGCGCATCAGCAGCGTCAGGGCAAAGAAGTTGAACAAGGCGACAACCGAGGTCGCCAGAGCAACGCCTACGTGGCCAAACCCGTTCGGACGCTCAGGCGATACCCCGACGCCCGATAGCAGATACATCAGGCCGAAGCTGGTCGGAGCATGGAGTGCGATCGAAACGAGACTGACGTACATCGGCGTCTTGGCGTCGTCGAGCGCGTAGAATGAAGGCGACAGAACCTTGATCGCGGCATAGCCCGCGAGCCCGACCGAATACGCCGCGAGTGCCCAAGCGACCATGTTCGTGTCGTTCGCGGTGAAGCGACCGCCCTGGTAGATCAATCTGATGATGGGCTCGCCAAGTACGACGAGACCGCACGCCGCCGGGATAGTCATGAGGAATACGAGCTTCATCGCGTCGGTCAGCGTCGAGCGAAAGGCCGGCGTGTCGTGCTGCGATGCCAGACGCGAGAGTGCCGGGATCGCAGCAGTTCCGATAGCGACGCCGAAAAGCCCGATCGGGAACTGCATTAAGCGAAATGAATAGCTGAGCCAGGATTGCCCGCCTTCGATGCCCGAGACGACGAAGACATCGACCAGTACCTTGATCTGAACGGCGGACGTTCCGATTATCGCCGGCCCCATCAGCCGCATCACGCGCCTCACGCCCGGATCGGTAAAGCTGAGGATCGGCGAGAACCGAAAGCCGACACGCAAAAGCGACGGCACCTGGATCAGCAGCTGTGCGGCACCACCGATCAGCGTGCCGATAGCCATGCCGATGATCGCCCATTGTGCCGCATCGCTTGCGACGGCGCTTTTGTCCGCCGATGCTTCCCAAGTGCCGCCGCTGAGCCAGTAGGCGAGGCTTACGCCGGCGATGATCGAAAAGATGTTGAAAGCTGTGGATGCGGACGCCGGTACGCCGAACTTGCCCTTTGTGTTCAAGACGCCCATCGCGAGTGCGGCCAGCGCTACAAGCAGGATGAACGGGAACATTATTTGTGTAAGCGTAACGGCGAGAGCGGCCTTTTCAGGCTCGAACCCGCGAGCCAGAAGCGGGACAATGTACGGTGCAGCAAGAATACCGATGACCGTGATAATGCTCATCACGACAGCGAGCACGTTAAAGACGAGTGCGGCGAGCCGCCACGCTTCGATCTCGGTCCTTTTGATCTGGTAATCGGTGAAAACCTTTACAAACGCCGCCGAGAGTGCTCCCTCGGCAAAGAGGTCGCGGAGAATGTTCGGTATCTTAAACGCGACGACGAACGCGTCGTAGAGAAATCCCGCACCAAATAGCCTTGCAAAGATCGTCTCGCGGACAAGTCCGAGCACGCGGGAGAACATCACGGCGATCGAGACGATGCCGGCTGATCGGGCAACGCTCTGCTGTTTTGGAGCGGGAGTTTCGGCCTCGACCGCTCCGGCTTCGCTGACGGGGTCGGCGAGTTCTTCGGGTTCTTCGGTCTCGGGCGGTTCCTTTTCGAGTTCGTTCATCTGGAGCGGCTCAACTAAAGAATGAAGTTTGCGACATTTTGCTCAAGCTAACAACCGCAGACGAAAAAAGGAAGCGTCAGTGACGCTTCCTTCTTCTTGAAATTAATTTTCCGCCGGATCAGTTGCCGCGTGCACGCGTTTCGGGATAGGTGATACGCGACTTCGCGAGGCGTGCATCCAGCGAGGTGCCGCTGTACGTGATCGGCGAAGGGCCGCCCAATGCTCCCTGTACTGCCGAGACATAGTAGTTCTGGAATGTTCGGAAACGGGCGACGCTGCCGCGCTGGTTAAAGATCACGAAAAGGTACTGGCCGTTCCGAGTGTTGATCTCGCCGGCAAGTGCGCTGGCACCGCCATCGGTATTACCTAACGTGCCGGTCTTTCCTATGACGCTGCCGCGTGAGAAATCGGTGGCAAAACGTGATTCCAACGTGCCCGGATCGAGGCCCGCGACCGGCATCACGTCAGCAAAGGTCATCTTTGATTTCGTAAGTTCGGTGCGAAGCACGCGGAGCAGCTTCATCATCGCGCTTGCGGTGACGCGGTTAACGCCGAGCCCGCTGGTAGTGACGATATGAAATTCCTGAGCTGTCGTTCCGGTGTTTTGCCGAACGATATTTGCGACGCCGAAGGGGCCGCCGACCATATCGCCAAGACGGTGTGAGAGCTCATTATTCGAATAGCTCATCATCGCCTTGATGATCTCACGCATCGGTGCAGATTCGTGGGTGAATAGGCTTTTGGCGTTGCTCGGCAGAGCGTGAACGTACGGGTTGCCGGTGACGGTAACGCTCGGAATGCTGGCATCCGGCTTTAGCTTGCCCGAGTGGATCAGATAGTTTGAATAAGCACGCGACGTGGCGGCAGACCGCTTGGCGACGTCGAGCGAGTTGATGATCATCTTGGCAGCGGCCGTGGCTGTCGAGCCATAGTTCATCGTGAAATTGTCGGTCACGATGACGTCGCCTTCGATGGTGCGGACGCCCATCCGGTTCAGCTCCTGAGCAAGGATCACGGCGTGCTCGTTCATGAACACAGGATCGCGGCCGGAGATGTAGAGATTGCCGATGATCTTTTTATTTCCCTCGTCGTACGCGCCGTCTGTCCAGATGGTGGTCGGGAAGCGGTAGTCCGGGCCGAAGGTCTTTAATATCGCGTAGGTCGTCGCAACCTTTACATTCGAGGCCGGATTCAGCGGAATATCGGAGCTGCTTTCGACAACGATCTTGCCGTCAAGCGATTCGATAAGCACGCCGGAATTCCCGGGAATATCGATCGCACGAAGCGATGAGATCGAGGTCTTTACACCGCTCGAACCCGCCAAAACAGCGGTCGATGCGGAACTGGATGTTTTTCTGACTAAGGACTCGGACGAAGATGCGGATGAGTTTACGGGTTCTTCTTTGTGAACGGTGATCGGTTGGAGCAGCGGTCTTGGTTTGCTTTCGGGCTGGGCGTTAGCTCCAACAGCACCAAAAACGAAGACGGCGACACCAAACCAAATATAATTTCTAAACCCTTTAATGCTCATTCTTATTCTTGTACTGCTTCGGATGGAGGCCAAGCGGAAATGCGTTGCATAGCGGCCAACCGAGATTATAACACAACTACCCCTTACCGGTTCAATCTGTAAAATTCGTCAGGTGAACAGCTTCTGCCGAATCTAATTTCTGATGAAAAACCCGGCGTTAACGATGCCGGAAAATTTAACACCTGCTTATGGTTCCTATGCGGAACGCTTATGCATTATATCAAACGATGCAAGCGGGTGTTTAGTTCCGGATGTGCCATAAGAAGTTGGCACATCGAGCGGCACGAAATATATTGAAAGTGATGGGGAAGAAGATCAGCGAACCTGTGTCCGTCGAGCGAATTAAAGCCACACACGCCCAAAGGCGCGTGGAAATACGCGATCGCCTTGGCGAATTCGCGGCGATCTGGCAAACGGGCACTGACCGCGACATCTGGGAAGAGATGGTCTTTTGCTTTTTCACCGGCGGATGCTCGGCAAAAATGGGAATGCGGTCGATCGAGGCAATTCGCCATTTGCTAATGGATGGCGAGCAGGCGGATATGGCCGGTGCATTGACGGGCGTTCACCGCTATCCAAATGCCAGGTCGCGGTACGTCTTTGAATCGAGAAATTTTCTGTTTGCCGATTGCGGAATGCGGCTCCGGGAAAGGCTTGCGGCATTTGACTGCATGCACGAGCGGCGTGATTGGCTGGTCCGGGAAAAGGGCATCAAGGGCTTGGGCTATAAAGAGGCAAGCCATTTTCTGCGAAACATCGGTTTTCTGGGCTATGCGATCCTCGATAAGCATGTTCTGAATTGCCTCGCGGAGCTGAAAATAATTCCGGAACCAAAGCCACCAAATACACGTTCGAAGTATCTAAGCATCGAGGAAAAGCTGAAAGAATTCTCACAACAAGCGGGCATCGATTTTGACGAGATGGACCTCGTGCTCTGGTCAATGAAGACCGGCGAGATCCTGAAATAAACTCCCTCGGCTACGGCAAAACTGTTCGGAGGCGCGGCAATGAGAACACGCACGGCTCAGCGGACGCCAGAATTTGGGGTTCATTGGAGAGGACTGCGTTTTAGCTTGCCGGTCCTGCTCGCTCTAGTATTCACGATCAATGCTCTCGCCGTACCGGCACAATCTTCAGACCCTTCACCGGAAAAGCTCATCAAGACAGCGGATAAATTGTTTCGGCAGGCAAGCTTTGCCGAGGCCGAAAAGGTGCTGCGAGATGTGATCGCGGCGGAGCCGGACAATATCGATGCGAAGCTGCGTATCGCGCATCTTCAGATAAAACGGCGGCAGCTGCTCGAGGGCTATCGCACGAGCTTTGACATCGCATCGGCAGATCCAAAGAACACTTACGCGTTGTCGGTCGTCGGGACGGCGCTGCTATCAGCGGGCAATTTTGCCGAGGCTCGGCCATTGTTCTATCGTGCGATCCAGCTTAACAAACGCGAGGCGTTGGCGTGGGCAGGTATCGGGATGATCGACTATTACGAGAACCGCGTCGAGGAAGCGGTGCTCAATCTGCGCGAGGCCGTTCATCACGAACCGACGCACTCCGATCATGTTTTTGCATTAGCACAGATAGCGGCACGGGCTGAATATTACAAGGAGGCGGCCGACGCTTACGACCGTTTTCTATCGCTCTCGCGAGAGCCGGACGACGAACGGCGGGCGAGGATCAAGGGCCTGATCAGCTTTTTGCGATTCCTGGGCAACAGGGCCTCGCTCTATAACTCGGCCGGCAAAGAAACCACAAAGGTCGCCTTTGACCTGGTCGGCAATCGTCCGGTGCTAAAGGTCCGCGTCAACGGCCGAAAGGAAGTGCTCAACTTTATTCTCGACACGGGTTCGGGGATCACGGTCCTGTCGCAGGAAACGGCTGACCGGCTGCGGATCAAGCCTGTGACACGCGGCGGTTACGCTCGCGGCATCGGCGGTGACGGAAAGTTTGAGATCGTTTACGGATTCCTGCGCGAGATCGAGCTTGGCGATGTCAGGGTCAAGAATGTGCCCGTTTACATCCGAAAGTTCCACTCGGAGAACTATCGCGTCGACGGATATATCGGGCTTTCGCTGATATCGAAATTCCTGACGACGGTCGATTACGGCGAGCTTACTTTTTCGCTTGACCGCAAGGAAGACACGCCGCCGATCACGGCTCTTGATAAGCGTTCGCTGCCGCTGCGGCTGACGTCGAGCGGGTTTTTGTCCGGCGAGGTCAGGCTCGACGGGCTGCCGGACGGCGTGAACTTTATCGTCGACACAGGTGCCAGCGTTTCGGTGATCTCTAACGATCTCGCCGCGGTCGAGGCGATCAGTGCGGCTGAGACCGGCGAGCGGATGCGTGTGATCGGTGCGGCGGGCGTTACAGAGAACGTGAGGTCGTACCTGCTGCCGCGCGTTGCAATCGGCGACAATGCCCGGTCAAAGATCACTGCCGTCGCGCTCGACCTCGACCTTATAAATGAAGCGTCAGGGTTCGAACAGGGCGGCATTCTCGGTGGCAATTTCCTCAGGAGCTATCGGCTTACCTTTGATTTCAAGAACTCGCGGGTTACCTTTGACCCAGTGGAAGAACGGCCGCAAGAGGTCGTTACACCGCTCGAGTAAGTTTTTCCAAATGAAGTTAACCGTCTATCTCGAGACCTCGGTCGTCGGCGCGTATCTGGACAACGGAGACGCGTTTCGCCGCGACCTGACGATCCGCTGGTTCGAGCGTGAACTGCAGGAATACGACGCCTTTACATCGATCATCGTTCAGCGCGAGCTTGAGCGCGTAGATGAACCGCATCGCACGGGCTATCTGAAATTGATAAGGCCCTTTCGCGATCTTGAGCTGACCGAGGAAGTATCGATACTCGCCGAGGGATACATCTCACGCGGGATCTTTCACCGAAAGTTTTTGGCGGACGCGATGCACGTCGCTCTCGCCTCTATCCACAAGATCGATTATTTCGTCACGTGGAACTTCGGCCACCTTGCGAATGTCCGTAAGCAGGCCCGGATACGGATGTTCAATACCGCCGCCGGATTCTTTTCTCCCGCGATCATCACGCCGGAATTTCTCGTACACGAGTAGTTCGCAATAACTCTGCCGGCGGTTTAAACTAACAGTGTGTATCGCCGTTCAAAATTTCTCGAGGTCCTGATCGAGATCCGCCAGGAGATGGCAAGGGAAGCCGATTTCGACACGGACCTTTTCGCTGAAATGGTCCGGACGGGGCGAAAGCCCGCTGAGCCGCGACCGCATCCGCTCGGGACGCGTGCTGAAGAAGCCGTCGAAAGCGAGCGAAAGCGAACGCGAACGCGTTAACACATCCAACGCCCATAGCAAATGATCAGATATCTGCTTTCGTGCTTGTTCATCGCGGCCGTAGTTACGGCTTCGGGAGCTTATTTTTTTCGCGACTATTGGGAACATCGCTTTGATGACCTGATAGAGCGGCACGCACGAATTTACAATCTTGACGACCGACTTGTCTGGAGCGTGATCTATGAAGAGACCTGGTTTCGACCGGGCTCCGTTGGTGACGCGGACGAGGTCGGGTTGATGCAGGTCACGCCGCTCGTTGCCCGCGATTGGGCAAAGGCGACGGGGCTTACGCATTTCGAGCGCGAGATCGAGGCCGATGTGCAGAAGTTTTTGAGCGACCCGGAAAGGAATATTCAGGTCGGCTGCTGGTATCTGGAAAAGGTCCGCGAGCGCTACCGCAACCGCCCGGCGGAAACGGCGATGATGCTCGCCGCCTACAACGCAGGGCCGAGTCGCGTCGAGGAATGGGTTCGCGGAGAAGATGCCGCGACGATGACCGAGAACGAGTTCGTCGAGCGTATCGGTATCGCTTCGACGCGGGCTTACGTTACATCGATCCTTGCCAGATATCGGGCCGTCCCGCAGTCGTCACGCTCAACAAGATGAAGATCCTAAAAGCTGCTTATGTGCTGCCGATCTCGTCGGAGCCGATAGAAGACGGTGCTGTCGCGATCGAAGGCAAGCGAATCGCCGCGGTCGGAAAAGCGGCCGATGTGATCTCACAATTCGCTGATGCCGAGGTGGAAGATCTCGGCACGGCCGCTTTGCTTCCGGGTTTTGTGAATTGCCACTCGCACTTGGAACTCACAGCGATGCGTGGAGCTCTCGACGCGGTCGAGCACGATTTTCGTTCGTGGTTGCTGACGCTCAATGACAAGCGCGCCGCGATGACGGACGAGGACGTTGAGGAATCTGCGTTTCTCGGTGCCCGTGAGGGAGCTGCCGCGGGAGTTACGTGTTTTGGCGATGTCGGCAGGTTAGGGTTCGCGGGAGTAAAGGCTCTAAAGCGGGCCGGGCTTCGCGGCGTGGTTTTTCAGGAGACGGAATTCTCGCCTGATAATCGAACCGCGGACGACGATTTCAAAGCTCTCGCGGAAAAATTTGAAAAGCTGCACGCCGAATCGACCGAGTTAGTGAAGGTCGGGCTTTCGCCGCATTCGCCGTATACGGTCGGATCACAGCTCTTTGAGTTGATCGCTCAGTACGCGATCATCAACCGCGTTCCGCTTACGATCCACGCTGCAGAATCCGCGAACGAGATGGAACTGATGACACGCGGGACCGGATTTTTCACAGAGGTTTACGAGCGCTTCGATGTGGAGTGGCAAAGTCCGATGTGCACGCCGATCGAGTATCTCGAACGGTTGGGAGTATTGTCTGCTAGGCCGCTGCTCGCGCACTGCGTTCACGCATCAGAAACCGATATCCGGCGGATCGGATCGAACGGTGCGAGCGTCGCACATTGTCCTAAATCGAACGCGAAATTCGGCCACGGTTACGCACCGCTGGAGCAGCTGCTAGATGCCGGTGTGACGGTCGGGCTCGGCAGTGACTCGGTGGCAAGCAACAACGTCTGCGACCCGCTTGAGGAAGCGAGGTTTGCCGCGCTGGCCGCAAGAAATCGAGCGGGAAGCGAACGGTTCGTGACCGCACGCGAGGTGCTGCGTGCCGCAACGCTCGGCGGAGCGGAAGGTTTGGGATCGGGAAATGAGATCGGTTCGCTGGAGCCGGGCAAGTTTGCCGATCTTGCGGTCATCGGCCTATCGGCATCTGCCCAGCAGCCGATAAATGACATCGAAGCCACGCTGGTGTTTTCATCGAACGGACGCGATGTGGTGAAGACGTTCGTAAACGGTGAGCTCGTGACTCGGTGAACGGAGCTCCTACGGAGCAGTTGTTTTCGCGGCGAGCGTTAATTCGTTGATCAGGTCGTCGGAGCTCCAGCGGTTGCCGGGCAGGATCTTTGCGATCTTTCCGTCCGGAGCGACTATCGCTGTTACGAGCGAATGGTTGAACTGGGCCTTGTCCTCGGGGTCGATCTCGTATTTCAAACCGAAGAAATCAGCCAGCGTGCGGATGTCCTTTTCAGCACCAACGGCGAGCTGCCAGACGGTAAAGTCCGGCTTTTCCGGATTGCCGAGATAGCCGATGCCGTATTCGCGAAGCTTTGCCGGCGTATCGCGAGTTGGGTCGAATGAGATGCTAACGAGACGAAAGTTTTCCCGGTATTCGGGGTTTTCGTTAAGGCGTATAGCGGCGTCGGAAAAATTTCGCGACATCTTGATGCAAAACTCGGGCAGCGGGCATTCGCGGTAGATAAAGGTCAAGGCGACAGACTTGCCGCGATAATCTTTGAACGTAAACCGCCGGCCGTCCTGGTCGGTCAGCGGGATCTCAGGAACCTCTTTCCCTATCTGTTCCGGCGTTTTCACTTCGGGTGCGGGCTGGCCTTCGTTACCGGTCGCGACGATACCGATGCGTTCAAGCGTCATCGGATCTCTGGCATTCTTGTCGTAAACGAGAGTTGCGCGGATGTCAGATCCCGCGACGAGGTCGTCCCAGACCCAATCCTCATTTATCTTGAAGGTCATCGTCATGCGCGGCATAAATCCGGGGATCTCTTCATGATCGATATCAGCGGTCTTGTTCGCACGATCGACCGAGATCACCTTGCCGCGAAGGTCATAGCGGGCCGCATCAGGCGAAGGAGCGGCCGCAGGCTCATTAGTGCCGCAAGCCGCGGCAAACGCAAAAACAAAAACGAGAAGAGCAAGATAGCGATACATATATGTGTCGGAATAATGTCGGTCGAATGAAGCAATATTTTCCGCCAAAATCACGGGAACGACAAATTGGCGAATATCAGTAAAGCTTACTTTCGCTGAAGTGATTCGTTATAGAGCTCGGTGTAGATGCGGTAGTTGGACATGACCTTGAAGACGTAGTCCTTCGTCTGCGAATACATTATTTCGGGGACGTAGCGTCCGGGTTCGCTCGATCGCGAGCGGCCCAGCCAGCGTTTCATGTTGTCCTCGCCGGCATTGTAGCTAGCCGCGACCGCCGCACGCTGATTTGGGTAAAGGGTGAAGATGTTTGAAACGTATTGAGCCCCGAAGAGTGTCGCTATCGAAGGATCGTATAGATCGTCCTGGCGGAATTGTGCGAGCTGAAGCTGTCCTGCGATTCGGGACGACGTCGTCGGGATGAACTGCATCAGCCCCCGAGCGGCGGCGTTCGACTTTGCGGTCGAGCGGTATCGCGATTCCTGCCGCATTATCGCAAGCAGGAAACGCGGATCGACCGAGCGCTCTGAAGCGTACCGGACCAGGTCGCGTGCGAAAGGCACCGGATAGAGCAGCTCCGTGACAGTTGCAGGCAGCAGTTCGACACGAATATCGGTCGGCAATTTGAAGCGAGGCTCGGCGTAAGCGATCGCCCGGTCGGCATGATCACCCGCGAGATAGATCCTGGCGAGCTTCGCGGGATCTTTTTCAAGGCCGGCCGATTCGATCTCGGGAGCCGCCTCGTCCCAGAGCCCGAGGAAAGCGAGGTCGCCGGCGATGGTCGGCGCAGTTTTCTGTCGCGGCGCCTCTGCATCGAGGACCTCTTTCCGTCCGACAGCGATCTCGCCTGGCGACTCGAAAGCGGAATATTCCGGAAGCTCTGCGTAAACCGCGCGAAGCCTTTCGAGCAGCTCACGTCGGGCATTTTCGTCGGTCGTTAGCCGAAGCTCACGATGTATCGCCTGCTTCCGTGCAGCGGCGTCGCCTGATGAACCGGAGGCACGGGCGGCGTTTCGCAGAGCATCGATCATTGCTCGCGTGTCGTCGGCTGACGAGAGAGCCTGCAGCCGTTCGGTCGCTAGCGAGCCGTAATATTCGTTACGGCCATCCGGGATCGACAGGTAAATATCGATCGCCGCGTTCCACTCAAGCAACTTTTCCGCGACGACGCCGCGGAGGAATCTGACCTCGGAAACAGACGTCCCGCCGGGAACACGAACCCCGCCGAGATCACTGAGAGTTTCGACCCGCGCAAGCGTTTCGGCCGCGGGCTGCCATTCTTCGCGGGCGATGTAGATGCGTGCCTCTGCAAATCGCGCCTGTGCCTCGCCAGCCTTGCCGGCAAATGCCGCGGCAGCATTCTCGGCCCGCCGGAGGGCAGCAACCTCTTCGCCTTGATCGCGGGCGATGTCGATCATGTTCAGATAAGCACGATCTAAACGAGCGTCTGCCGGGAAGCGTTCGATGAACGTCTCATATCGCGAGGCAGATTCCTTGTACTTGCCAAGCCGTGCGTAGCCTGATGCGGCCTGCAGCAGCGCATCGGGTGCTAGTTCGCTTTCGGGGAACTGCTCGAGCAAGCGTTCATACCAACGAACGGCCTCGGTGAAATCATTTGACTGTGCGTAACCGCGGCCGATCTGAAACACGGCGTTGGCCGTGAGGAGACCCGGAGGATGCTCGTTGACGATGGCGATGTAGTGGCGTCGTGCGTTCTCAAATTCGCGGTTGAATTGGTACGCCCAACCGCGGAGTTGATGATCGTCGGGTGACAGCGTCGGCGTCGTAGGCTCCGTGGCGTCGAGCAGGTCCAGTCCGCGGGCACCCGCAAGCGCATGATCATCGGGCTGGCTCGCATCGGGCGTTTCGTTTAGTAGCCGCCCGTAGGCGTCGCGTGCCGCCTGCCGATCATTTAGCCCGACGTAGCTTTCAGCAAGCACGACGAGGCCTTCGCGCGCAAGGCGATAGGTATTCCCGGCGTCAGATGATGTGCCTCGCAGCAGGGAATTCAGTTCGTAGCTTGCTCGTGCAAAGTCACCTGCCGACAGATGGCTGCGGGCAATTCGATGAGCGGCTGCGTATCTCACAAGCCCGCCGGCGAGACGGGATTCGCTCAAGTAAATGCGCTCCAACAAAGGATTGCCGTATGCACGAGCGATCTCAGCGAGATGCCATAGTGCGTAGCCGCGAAGGACGGAATCACTAGACACGACCCGCTGGTAGACCGGCAATGCACGACCGAGTTGGCCGTCCTTATGAAGAGCACGTGCGAGTAGATAGTCGTAATTGTTGAGCTCGAAACGAACCGTATCGGCCGACCGGAGTTTCTCAAGCTCTGAAGCGGCCGCTGAGTAATTTCTATCGGCGTAGAGTGCCTTGATCCGCTCGTGTTCTGCTTCCGTGAAAGCGGAAGCGGTGGTGTTCATGCCGCCGACAAAAATCGCAATGAACAGAGCGAGCCAAATAAAACGGCGGGACATAAGCAGATTCTAACTGACGCTTCCGGCCAAACAAAAAAGGAAGCTTCGAAAAGCTTCCTCGATCGCCGTAATGGCCATTTCGGGGGAACACTTAGGGAACTGCTACGATACTTTGCTTCGCTCTGAGTGAATTTGTCGGAACGTCGCCCGCCCTGCCGAACCTGAGCGAACGGAGCCGCGGCTCGCCGCTGTCATATATGTACCAGGTGCCGTCACGCCACACGGCGAAATCGGTCTGGCCGTCGCCGTCGTAATCCGCCGGAACCGGCAGGCTGTCGGCAAATCCCATCTCGAAAACTTCTGCTTCCCCGGTCTCGCTGCTGCGAACCCACCAGGTGCCGCTGCGATAGATCGCGATGTCGGCCTTACCGTCGCCGGTGTAATCGGCAGGAACAAGCAGGTCTTCGCCTGCCCGGCCAAAATGATGAGTGCTCCAGTTGCCGCTTTCGGTTTCGAAGATGTACCAGCGGTTCTCCCACGAGCGGAAGATCGCGAAGTCCGAGCGGCCGTCGCCGTCGTAATCGGCGGGAACGGGCACGTCGCCGAGCCGTCCCCAGCAAAAGCTCATTGCCTGCTGCTGATCGAACCCTGCTGAAGATCGAAGCACATACCAAAAGCCATTATCGGGACGCCAGACCGCGATGTCCGTCGTGCCATCACCATCAAAATCGGTCGCAACGGGAACGTCGGGCAGGCCGCCGGTCGGATGGACGGTTGTCATCCCCCACTTGATGTAAAGCGGCAGGCCGTTTGAGCTTCGCAGGATGTACCAGGTACCGTCGGCCGGCCGCCAGACCGCAGCGTCTTCGATGCCGTCGCCGTCGAAATCGCCGGGCGTCGGGATGTCAGAATCCAGTCCCCACTTGATCGCTGAAAATCCGCCAGCATCATTTTGGCCTTGCTTGTACCAAACGGATGTCTCAGGGCGATAGACCGAAAGATCCTGCGGCGTTCCGTAAACCATTGTGCCGAGGAATGCGATGACGATCGATACTGCGATCATCATCACGACTGCACGGCGTGCGTTCGACGTGTTGCGGCGAGGATCGATGTTGCGATGTGAGTGAGTAAACATGGGCGTTTTGATCAAAATGATGACGTATGTGCCACCGGTTTTTTGCTGTCTTCTGCGTTCTTGCCACTACCAAACTGACAATCCGGGCGAACTTCCTGTAAAATCTCATTTCTTATGCCAGCAAAGATACTGAACGGCCGCGAGATCGCGGCAACGATCAAGGCCGAGATCGCGGCTGAGGTCGCCGACCTTCGCGAGGTCCACGGTTTTTCGCCGTGCCTGGCCGCAGTGCGTGTCGGCGAAGATCCCGCGTCGGCCGTTTATGTCGGGAACAAGGTCAAGACCTCTGAAGAGCTGGGCCTGATCTCCGAACACCGCCATCTGAGCGAATCGACCACAGAGGACGAACTGTTGGCGGTCGTACGCGAATTGAACGCTGATGAGAAGGTTGATGGCATTCTCGTCCAGCTGCCGCTGCCCAAGCATATAGACGAGACGAAAATATTAGAAGCGATCGATCCGCAAAAGGACGTTGACGGATTTCACCCTATAAATGTCGGACGGCTTTCGCAGGGACAGCGGACGCTTGCTCCGTGTACGCCGGCGGGAGTGATCGAGATCTTAAAACGTTCGGGCATCGAGATCGCTGGCCGGCATGCCGTCGTCGTAGGCCGAAGCAATATCGTCGGAAAACCGATGGCCGCTTTGCTTCTGAAAGAAAATGCGACCGTTACGATCTGCCATTCGAGAACCCGTGACCTCGCGTTCATCACGAACCAGGCAGACATACTCGTCGCCGCGATCGGCCGGACGGGCTTTATCCGCGGCGAACACATTCGAGAGGGAGCGACGGTTATCGATGTAGGTATTAATAATGTGTCGGACCCGGAAGAGGCGAGAGGGCTTTTTTCAGAAGAAGAGCTGCCGAAGCGACTCGCGGCCATCGAGAAACGCGGCTTTACGCTGGTCGGCGATGTGAATCCGCGTGACGCACAGGAAAAGGCCGGGGCGTTCACGCCTGTTCCGGGCGGCGTCGGACTGCTGACGATCGCGATGCTGATGCGAAACACGGTCGACGCGGCGAAGGCACGCCGAGAGATCTGATCAATTTTCATTTATGAACTTCAAAGAATATCAGGAAGCAGCGAGCCAGACGGCTCTCTATCCCCGCCGCTTGAGCAATCTCGAATACCCGACGCTCGGCCTTGCAGGTGAGGCAGGCGAGGTTGCGAATATCGTCAAAAAGATCCAGCGTGATCACGGCGGCGTTTTGAATGACGACGTCAGAGCGAAGCTGCTGGATGAACTCGGCGACGTGCTCTGGTACATCTCCGCTTGTGCCGATGAGCTTGAGATCACGCTCGAAGAGATCGCCGAATACAACGTAGACAAACTGGCAAAGCGACACAGCCGTTGAACCGGGCCTATGCTGAAGGTTGGCCTGACAGGTTCGATCGCCGTCGGTAAGTCGACCGTTTGCGGGATTTTCCGCGAACTGGGATGCCACGTTCTCGACGCGGACAAGACGGCGCGTGAGGTCGTTGAGCCCGGAACCAACGCCTTTCAGGATATTGTGGAGGCTTTCGGCAGCGAGGTTGTTTTGCCCGATGGTTCTCTCGACCGATCGGCTCTGGGTGCGGTCGTCTTTGCCGATGAGACGAAGCGGCAGCTTTTGAATTCCATAGTTCATCCGCGTGTCATCGCACGACAGAATGAATGGCTCGACAACGTCGAAGAGAGCGACCCGGATGGCATCGCGATCATCGACGCGGCCCTAATGATCGAGTCAGGGGGTTACAAGAGATTTAACAAATTGATCGTTGTGTGGTGTAATGCAGACATCCAACTATCGAGACTGATGCGGAGGGACGGATTTTCACGAGATGAAGCCGGACGACGCATTGCCTCACAGATGCCGCAGGACGAGAAGAAAAGATACGCGGACTTTCTGATAGATACGTCGGATGACATCGCGGCGACCCGACAACAGGTGCTGCAGATATTTGACGAACTGAAGAACCTCGACCCTATTGACGCAGCGCATGGTAAAGATCGCGATCAGTGAGAAACGAACGGCTAAGACGTCAGCGTTTCGCCATTTCGCATTGATACTGCTAATAGCACTGACCGCGGCGTGCTCACAGATAACTTCTCCCGCTTCAAATACATTCTTTGCCGTAACACCGCCTCCGCCAAAACAAGAATTCCGATGGAGCAATGGCCGAATGCCGCTGCACCTAGACCCGGCACGCGCGGCTGCGGCACCTGAGACCGACATCGTGCGGGCGATGTATGAAGGTTTAACGGAGCTAGATCCGCAAACGCTGCAGGCGGTACCCGGTGTAGCGGAGAAGTGGGAATCGTCAGACGATCTGCGCACGTGGACGTTCATTATCCGCGAGAATGCGGTATGGAGCGACGGCCGCCGGGTTACGGCACAGGATTTTGTGAATGCGTGGTCACGCTGGGCAACGCTCGGGGAGCGGGCCGCGAACACACAGCTAACGGCAAACATTGTCGGAGCTAAGCAGCCCGCCTCGAAGGGAACTGGTTCGACAGCCGCACCACCCGAAACGGATTTCGCCGCGGAAGCGTACCAGCAGGATGCGGCTGATCCCGTGGCTGTTCAACCACAGGCAACCGTAACGGGGCAGGATCCCAACACTAATACCGCAGCCGCTACCGACAGGAAGCCGTCCGAGCGCAAGGGCTTTAGGGCCGAGGACGATCGCACGCTCGTTGTCGAACTGATAAAGCCGGACAAGGACCTACCGCGGCTTGTTGCGAATCCGATCTTTCTCCCGGTCAGGTCGACTGAAAAGGAACTCGCTTCGACCAAATTCGGGCCAGGCATTGTTTCGAACGGAGCGTTCAAACTTACTGCCGCCGATGAGACATCGCTAACGCTTGAGCGGTCCGAGACCTATTGGAACCGCGAAGCGGTAGCGCTCGATCGAGTTATTTTCAAACCGGCAGCAAGGGCCGAGGATGCACTGATCGCGTATCGAAACGGTGAACTCGACGCGATAACCAACGCCAATTTTGAACCGCTCGCGTTGAAGCTTTTGGAGCCATACGAGGATTTTCGCAAGGGCACCTTTGCGGCGTTGAACTTTTATAAGGTGAACACTAAGAATGCTCCGTTTGACGACCGCCGAGTCCGGCGTGCGCTGGCGATCGCCATCGATCGCGAGCGTCTTACGGAAGGCGATCTAGCCGGGACGACGCGTCCGGCAATGTCTTTCCTGCCTTTCTCGACCGGGTCGCAGACGAAGCTCGCACAGGACCGCCAGCAGGCGCTTGATCTGCTTGATGATGCAGGATTCCCTGAAGGTGAAGAATTTCCGACGATCCGTCTAGTGGTAAATCGAAATGATACGCAGCAGCGTGTCGCGCGGTCGGTTGCACGGATGTGGAAGCAGAATCTAAACCTTGAGACCGAGATCATCGTAAAAGACCAACAGGAATTAGAGGAAGCAAACGTTTCAGGCGATTACGATCTGATCCGGCGCGGTGTGGTATTGCCGACGGCGGATGAGGCAACCGGAATGACAGCTCTTTTCGGCGATCGGCAGACCGAGCCAAAGCCGGGCGTCATCCCGCCGGACGCAGTCAACACGGGCATAGCGAATACCAACACTGCGACGGAAACACCCGAATCAACCGGTGTACCGGAAACGCTGACAGAAGAGATCGCGATATTTGAGCTTGAGGGAATACCGCTTTATTTCCCGACCTCATACTCATTGGTCAAACCGTACATAATCGGTTTCGATATGAACGTGCTTGATGCACCGCTGCTTCGCAACGTTCGTATTGACAACAGTTGGCAACCGAAACAGCCCCGGGCTGAATCGTAGTCAAGCCCCTTATTGATCGGCCCACGCCCCATGCCGGCCTAAAAGGGTTTCTCTCCTTTAGTTAAGCGTTAGACCCGAAGTATGCGGTCAAGACGGAGCATTACTATGAAAACATTAGGTTTATCAAAAGCCGGCACTTTTCTCGCAGTTGTTCTCTTATCAAGCTTTTTCATAGGCTGCTCTACTCAAGCCTCAAGCCGTTTTTACGGTAAAACGGTCGCTCCGGACGACAATACATTAAGATATATATCCGGTTCCGAGCCGGAATCGCTCGACCCTGCCATCCCGACCGGACAGCCTGAGGCACGTGTTTTGATGGCGATCCACGACGGTTTGGTCGAATACCACCCGAAGACGATGGAATCAATGCCCGGCATCGCGGAGAGTTGGGACATCGGAGCAGGGGCGACCGAATATATTTTCAGGCTGCGGCCCGACGCGACATTCTCCAACGGCGAGACGATCAAAGCAAAAGATTTTGTATATACATTCCGACGGGCATTGGACCCGAACCTCGCGGCAAAGAACGCCTATCTCGCTTATTACATCAAGTATGCCGAAGGCTTTAATGCGGCGAAGTCGTTCGTAAAGAAAAAGGACGGTAAGTTTATAGCCAAACGGGACCTTGAAGAGACTCCGCCCGCCGAAGATGCTGCCGCCGGTGATGCGTTCGGGCCCGATAGCGAGTTTCACAGGTTTCTTGATGAGCCGGAAAGACTGACCGTTCCGGGCGATGAAAAGGGACGCAACGAACTCTTGGAATCGAACCCAAAGCTGAAGGCGATGGCTGAAGGAGCGGAGTTTGTCCCCGTTCGTGCCGAAGATCTCGGCGTCGAGGCCATTGATGACCGCACGCTCCGGATAAAGCTGATCCAACCGGCACCGTTCTTTATCGGACTTTTGGGCCACCAGTTTTTCCGCGTGGTTCATCAGGGCACCGTCGAGAAGTTTGGGAAGGATTGGACCAAACCCGCGAACATCGTTACCAGCGGCCCGTTCAAGCTGATCGAGCATCGCCCGTACGACCGGATAATAGTCGAGAAAGACCCGAACTATTGGGACGCTGAAATGGTCAAGCTCGACCGGATCGAGTTTTACCCGCTGGAAGAAGCGACGACGATGATGAACCTGTACAAAGCGGGTTCGGTCGATGCGATCTACAACCACACGCCGCCCGCCGCTTGGAACGATATGATCCGGCAGTACAAGGATGAATACCTTAATCATCCCGAGGTCGCGATCGAATACTACACTGTCAACGTCACCAAGCCGCCGATGGATAACCTAAAGGTGCGGCAGGCATTTGCTCTCGCGATCGACCGCGACGCATTGGCGACGTTTAGAAAGACGACGCAGCCCTTGGTCGATTTCACGCCTGAAGGCATTTTCCCGCAGTACGAGGAAGCGAGGACCAAGGTCTACACCGAATTGCTCGCAAAACAGGGAAGCTCGCTTGAGAAATGGAAAGCGCGAAAATTTGACCCTGAAAAGGCACGCCAGCTTTTGACCGAGGCAGGATTCCCGGTGCAGAAGGACGGCGACGGTTGGCGTGTGCCGAGCTTCCCGATCGCGGATGTCGAACTGCTGTACAACACATCTGAAAGTAATAAAGCTGTCGCGGAATTCATTCAGGCGCAGTGGAAGCAGAACTTGGGCGTAACGGTTCAGCTCAAGAACATGGAATGGAAGACGTTTCTGAACGTCCGCAAAGAGCTTGACTACAATGGGCTAGGCCGTGCAGGCTGGGTCGGCGATTATATGGACCCGTACACGTTCCTTAATCTCTTTTACTCGAAGAACAACGACAGCTCGACGGGCTGGCATAATCCGGAATTCGATAAGATCATGGATCAGGCTAACAAGGAACTCGACGAAATGAAGCGGTTCGAGCTGCTTGCACGCGCCGAGTTTATGATGATCCAGGACCAGCCGGTGATACCGCTGCAAACGCAGGCCACCAATTGGATCAAGAAGCCGTACGTGAAAGGTCTATACCCGAATCCAGGCACGCTGCACGCGTGGAAATTTGTTTACATCGAGCAGGACCAGTCGAAATGGGACGTCGATGTCGACAACATAATGAAGAATCGCGACGAATGGGTGTATTCGCAGATCGACCGGCTGACCGCCACGCAAAAGGCGTTTCAGGAATCGAAGAAAGCCGCTGCGGCAGCACCTGCAGCCACGACAGGGAACACATCAGGGGCCGCTAACTAAACTAAACGATGCTGAGTTTTATATTAAGAAGGCTGCTGATAATCATCCCGATGGCGTTGCTGGTGGTGTCGCTGACGTGGGGACTGATCCGCGTGGCGCCCGGCAATTTCTATTCGGATGAAAAGACACTGCCGCCCGCGATCGAGGAAAACATAAAGCGGAAATACGGTCTCGACCGGCCGTGGTACGAGCAATATTTCATCATGCTCGGCAACGTGACGTGCCGGCCCGTGGGGGCTGATAACCCATCGACGACCGGCGTGCGGTTCATTTTATTCGACCAGAACTTCAAGTGTTTTGATTTCGGCGACTCGCTTAAATATCTGGGCAAGTCGGTCAACGAGATCATCTTTACACATCTGCCGTACTCCGCAACTATCGGCTTCCTTGCATACATTCTTGCTCTCGGAATTGGACTGATCGCGGGAAACATCGCCGCGCTCAAACAAAATTCTCCATGGGATTACGGCTCAATGACTGCCGCCATGCTCGGGCTCTCGGTGCCGAACTTTGTGCTCGGCCCGGTTCTGGTGATCGTCTTTTCGCTGTGGCTCTTCCTGTTACCGCCGGCTCGCTGGGGCGGAATATCTAATTTGATATTGCCGGTCATCACGCTGGCTGCGATCTACATGGCTTATATCGCCCGCCTGACACGTGCCGGAATGCTCGAGGTGATGCGTTCTGATTACATTCGCACCGCTCGAGCAAAAGGGCTCGATGAAAAGACCGTACTGCTGAAACACGGGCTCCGCGGCGGCATCATTCCCGTGATCTCGTTCACAGGTCCTGCTCTCGCCGGACTGCTCGCCGGAACCGTCGTGGTCGAAAAGGTCTTTGCGATACCGGGCCTTGGAAACATCTTTATTCAGTCGGTTCTCAATCGCGATGAGCCGCTGACGCTGGGCATTGTAGCCTTTCTGTCGATACTGATAATGGTTTTTAACCTGTTGGTCGACATCTCGTACGGATTTTTAGATCCGCGTATCCGTTACGAATAAACCTGTTAGATGAGGATAATGCATGGGATTCATTGAGGGTGACAACCTCGTCGAAACGGAAGACCTTTATAAAAAGGGGTCGATCGGTCTCGGTTTCTTGCTGCTGGTAGCGGTCTCGCTGATCGTTCTGCACTGGAGCTGGCGTGCGGATTATTTCGCCGAGGTCGGGCTGATCGTATTTCTAGTGCTGTTCTTCGCAGTGACCGCGTATGCGATCTGGCTGGTCCGCACAAGCACCGGAAACTCGCTGTGGGCCGACGCATGGAAGCGGCTGCTCAAGAACAAGCTCGCGGTCTTCGGCCTGGCGACCGTCTGGCTGATGGTCCTGCTGGTCGCGGTCGGGCCGACGCTGGTCTATTGGCTTAACGGCTTTACGCCTGACTATATTCCATCAGCGATAGACGGCGGGGCACGCGTGCGTTCATTCGCACCGTCGCTGATGCATCCCTTTGGGACGGACGATCAGGGACGCGACCTGCTTGCTCGCGTGCTGCAGGGCGGCCGCATCTCGCTGATGGTCGGCATCATTTCAACGATCGTTTCGCTGATAGTCGGCGTGTCGTGGGGCGCCGTTGCAGGCTTTCTTGGCGGCCGCATCGACAACATAATGATGCGTATCGTCGACATCATCTATTCGATCCCGTACATCCTGGTCGTGATCGTTCTTTTGTCAGTATTTGGCGGCCCCAATACGAACGTTCTTATCGGCCTGATACCGGTCGGCATCACGATCCTGATAACGCTGCTGCTGATCGCATGGCTTGCTTCGAAACTCTACCGACGGATTATCGAAACCTACACAGACCGGATCAGTCCGATGCTGATGAGGATCCTCTTGGTGCTGTTCGGTATCTTCGTGATCGCGGTGATCGGTGAGGCCATTCTGTTCAATTTGTGGCTAAATAACCTTTTCCTCGGCGGCCTCGGGGTCAAGATGGCCGAGGGCTTCATGGCCGCGGCCGGTCAGGGGCTTGCACAGATATTTCTATTGTTCTTTGCTCTCGGACTCGTCTCTTGGCTGACGATGGCACGCGTCGTCCGCGGGCAGATCCTGAGCTTAAAGAATCAGGAGTTCGTCCTCGCAGCTCGTGCTACCGGTGTTTCGACGTTCGGCATAATCTTTCGCCACCTGGTCCCGAACGCTCTCGGGCCGGTGATCGTTTATGCGACGCTGACGGTGCCGAGCGTGATGCTTACGGAGGCATTTCTGTCGTTTCTCGGGCTTGGCGTACAGGCTCCGTATGCCTCGTGGGGCAGCCTCGCATCGGACGGCATCAAGAACATACAGATATTCCCCTGGCAGCTGATCTTTCCGGGCGTGACGATGGCGCTGACGCTTTTCTCGCTAAACTTTTTGGGTGACGGGCTTCGTGATGCGCTCGACCCGCAGACGCGTAAATTCTAATTAACGGATGAGTACAAACGGCAAGATACTTTCGGTCAAAGACCTGCAGACCTTCTTCCAAACCGAGGACGGCATCGTCAAGGCGGTCGATGGCATCACGTTCACGCTTGAAAAGGGCGAGACGCTCGGCATCGTGGGCGAATCGGGTTCGGGTAAGTCGGTGACCAATCTCTCTGTGATGCGTCTGATCCCTGAGCCGCCCGGAAGGATAGTCGGCGGCGAGATCGTATTCGACGGGATCGACGTTCGTGCACTATCGATCGACGAGGTACGAAAGATCCGCGGCAAACGCATTGCGATGATCTTTCAGGACCCGATGACGTCGCTCAATCCGTTCCTCAAGATCTCGACGCAGCTGATGGAAGTAACTCAGCTGCATCTCGGACACACAAAACAGCAGGCCCGCGAGCACGCCGTTAAGATGCTGGATATGGTCGGCATCCCGGACCCGGAATCTCGCCTTGACGGTTACCCGCATGAGCTGTCGGGCGGTATGCGCCAGCGTGTGATGATCGCGATGGCGCTTTCGTGCGACCCCGAACTATTGATCGCCGATGAGCCGACGACCGCACTCGATGTGACGATCCAGGCGCAGATCCTTGAGCTCATCAAAGACCTGAAATCCCGTATGGGAACGAGCGTCATACTGATCACGCACGATCTCGGTGTGGTCGCGGGTATGACCGACAAGATCATCGTGATGTACGCTGGGAAGGTGTTTGAACAGGCCCCGACCCGAGAACTTTTCTCGACACCGGCAAACCCGTACACGAAAGGGCTGCTGCGGAGCGTGCCCGACCCGGCTCATGAGCAGGGTAAAGAGCTGTATCAGATCCCGGGTTTGCCGCCGGACGTTGCACGGCTTCCGCCGGGATGCCCTTTCGCTGAGCGATGCGATCGCGTGCAGGATATCTGCCGGGTCGAGTATCCGCCGTTCGTGCAGATAAATGCGGGGCACTTCTCGCTCTGTCACTTCGCCCGCGAGGTGTACGAGGAATCGGTTCAGGAGAATGTCGCGGGAGCGTGAGCGCGATATCCGAAACAATAAGGTTTTAATGGATAACAACGGAAACAATTTGATATCGCTCGACGACCTGCACGTCTATTACCACATCGGCGGCGGGATGTTTAGCGAGGAAAAGGTCGTGAAGGCGGTTGACGGCGTGACGCTCGACATTAAACGCGGCGAGACGCTGGGGCTTGTCGGCGAATCCGGCTGCGGCAAGAGCACGCTCGGAAAGGCGATACTTCGGCTTACGGAACCGACAGGCGGCCGGGTCTTTTACGACGGCAAAGACCTTGCGAGCCTACCGCAGCGGGAAATGCGCGAGCAGCGCAAGCACCTGCAGATGATCTTCCAGGACCCGTACGCGTCGCTCAATCCGCGAATGAACGTGGGGGATATCATCGGCGAACCGATCAAGACCTTCGGCATCGCAAACGGTGCGGCGGCGGATGCCAGAGTTGAAGAGCTGATGGAGACTGTCGGCCTGAGCCGTCGGTTCACGCGGCGTTATCCGCACGAATTTTCCGGCGGCCAGCGGCAGCGTATCGGCATCGCCCGTGCGCTTGCGGTCGATCCGCAGTTCATCGTTGCAGACGAACCGATCTCAGCTCTCGACGTTTCGATCCAGGCGCAGATAATGAACCTGATGGAGCGGCTGCAGGCAGATAAGGGCCTGACGTATCTCTTCATCTCGCACGATCTGCGTGCCGTGCGCCATCTCTCCGACCGCGTTGCTGTGATGTATCTCGGGAAGATCGTAGAGCTTGCTCCCGGAGCCGATGTTTACGCTGACCCGCTGATGCCGTATACAAAGGCGTTGATCTCGGCAGTGCCCGTTCCGGATCCCGAGATCGAAGCAAAGCGCGAGCGGATCATCTTGCAGGGCGATGTGCCCTCGCCGATCAACCCGCCTTCGGGTTGCCATTTCCACACACGTTGTCCGTACGCGATCGAAGATTGCAAACGCATCGAGCCAAAGTTGGTCGAGATCAAGCCCGGACATCACGCAGCCTGTATCCGCATTTCCAAAGATCGTCCGAATATTGAGGCGAACGCAACCGAGGGTTTGGGAGCGATCGGAGTTTAAAACAAAAAAAGGCCCGCGTTGCCGCGAGCCTTTCCCTGGTTCGAACAGGCTACCTATAAAAGAAGGAGCATTATGCGCCTGTCCGAGCCGAACTTGCCTGCTCATTGAAACCGTCACGAAGCGCTTTCACGCGGTCATGTGCGGATTGAACTGAAGAGTACTGGTCCTGAACGACCTGCATCACATACGCCGGAAGTGCCGTTTCAAGTGCTTCCTTGTAAGCGTTCTTAGCTGAATCCTCGCCGCGTTCACATTCATTAAGGATCGCTCCTTCGTCCTTGCCTGTTACGGCAGATTTGATGTTGATCCAGCCGCGGTGCAGGCTTCCTGCGAGGCTTCCCGTATTTTCCGGATCGCCGCCGAGCGTTCTAACAGCGTCCTGAAGTTCACCAACGAACTTCGCTCTTTGCTGTGAAAATTCGTGGAAAAGGGTCTTGATGTCCGAGCGTTCGACACCTTCGGCCGCCTGCTTGAACCCTTCCTGCCCATCACGACAGGTTTCGATCAGACCGTTAAGGGCCGAGATCACCGTATCGTTGTCTACGCTTTCACCATTTCCGCCAAAACTTCCCGTGTTTTCGTTAATCATATTTCCTCCGTCGAAAAAAAATCGTCATTTATGACTGCACGCATACTCATACAAAGCGCGTGCCAGAGGATTTTCTTTGGAAAATCGCGATATTAGAGATATAGGTCGAACCCTATTAGGACATGACCAGGCAGTCGCGCATTGAATCGGGTCAGTCTGCGGTTCCATCAAAATGACCGATGAATACCATACTCTACCGCCTATTTGTAACGAATTATGCGATAATCCATGAAAAAGAAATGCTTGCGTAGGATTTGTTGAAATTCAACGATCATTCGCCATATCTTGCAGTAGAGCGAACACCGAACGCCTCGACAAGGCGGAAAGTTCCCCTTCCGCCGGTTGTTTGTGTGTCGAATATTGATGACCCCAAAGCCCACGAAACCTAGGTTCCTCGAGCGCGTCGCTGACGATAACGGCGTCGCGATCGTCATATTAGACCGCGAAGGCCGCGAGCGTTCAGCGTCTAATAACAATTCCATCTGCCGAACACTGTGGAACTCGACCGACTACCGTCCGGAATGCGAGAAGTTTTGCGGTCGTGCATTTGAGCGGGCCCACTCGTCATCCGAAGAAAGCCGATATGTTTGCCACGCAGGCCTCACGTGCGAGGCGGTAGCGGTCGCCGACAAAGGCACGCCTTTCGTCGCGATCGTGGGGCGAACGTTCTTGGAATCCAAGAATTACCGTGCGATAACCGAGCGTGCGATAACCGGCAATCTAAAGAAATTCAGGCCGACCGAGTTCTTCGAGAATATCCTGATGGCGGGAAGCGATGTCGGGATCCGCAGCGCGATCAAGGCACTCGCCCGATTCATCGCACCGAAAAGCGAAGACGTTTTGGAACTGGACGCCGCACCAAAAGCCGAACCGACGAAATCTATACCACCGGCCGAAAAACCCATAACGGTCGAGCCCGTACCCGAGCAGGTCAAGGACGGAGAACACGCTCCCGTTTCAAAACCCTCGCAGGTTCCCGATGCTAAACCGGCCAGACCCGAGCCTGAACCGGTACGGCGTCCGATCGTTCAGCCAAAGCCAGTCGCTATCGCGGCCAGTGTCCCCGCTCGAGAAACGGCTGCGGAGGCATCGGCCTGGCGTTCGCTTTTTGGTTCGCTGATGAAGCTGGAATATCGGGCCGCATGCCGGGCGATACTGGATTATCTTACGGACCTTTATGGATTTGATTCGATAGTGTGGCTCGACCGCCGTCAGAATCTGCTCGTGCCTGTGATCGCGGTCGGAGCTCTCGGAGAAAAATCCGTGCGGCTCAGTGTTCCTGTAAACAGCAAGCGGCTCGCAGATGCCCTAAAGAACGAACGACCGCTGATACTGCGTGAACGACGCCCTGACGTGCGCCCCGTGCTAGGCGAGGCAGGCCGCGGGCTCGCACTATTTCCGGTAACGGTCGGCAGCGAGGTTCGAAGCGGTTTCGCCGTCGAGCCTTACACCGTCGACCACGCGACGATCCAGCAGCTTACGCGATTTGGCAAAGCGGTCGGCCCGCAGATCGAGATCTTGAGGCTTCGCGATGAAGTGTCGCGGCGCGACTGGGTCTCGCAAGGCGTGCGTCGGTTCAGCGACAGCCTCAAGCGGATCGACACCGACGATTTCTGGATGCACCTTACGCAAGTGTCAGCCGAACTGCTCCAGGCAGAGCGCGCCTCGCTGCTGGTTCGCAGCGGAAAGTCGGACAGCCTTTATGCAAAGGCCTCCATCGGAACATCGACCGACCTCAAGAAAACAACAAATATCGGCTCGCGCATTGCCCGACATACGCTGGACCAAGGCGACCCTGTGATCGTAAGCGATATGGCAGCGGCGGGGCTGCAGATCGCCCCGAGCGATTGGCGTTACAAGACGCAGTCGTTCATCAGCTTTCCCATACTTATCGGTGATCGCCGGATCGCGGTGATGAACTTCACCGACCGGGCCGGCGGAGAGGCGTTCAGCGAAAGGGATATCGAGCTGCTGCAGACCATCGCTCCACAGATCGCTGTCGCGATCGACCGCACCGAGCTAAAGGACCGCGCAGGCGAGTTTGAACAGCTTTCCGTGACCGATGCTTTGACGGGGCTGCTCAATCGCCGGTATCTCGACGAGCGTCTGGATGAGGAATTGACGCGTGCACGCCGGCATCACACCGAAATGTCGCTGATGATGATCGACGTGGACAATTTCAAGTCGTACAACGACAGCTTTGGTCACACCGCTGGTGACGTAGCCCTGACGATGGTCGCCGCGGCGATGAAGGACACGCTGCGAGCTGACGACGTCGCGGCGAGGTTTGGCGGAGAAGAGTTCGCCATTCTGCTGCCGAGGACGAACATCGAAGAAGCCGCCTCGATCGCCGAACGTATAAGGCTGCGGGTCGAGCACACTCGATTCCCGAATCGCCAGATCACGATAAGCATCGGCATCGCGGGACAATCTGCAGAATTCGAGACCCCGAAAGACTGGATCACCGCCGCCGACATGGCGCTCTACGAAGCAAAGCACCTTGGCCGAAACAACGTGCAGGTTTACGAGATGCTGGGCCGATCCTTCAAAGGGAGGATCAACTAAGTGGCGTCTTTGATAGGCAAGACCACGAACAGCGATCGCCCGGTCTTTCCAGGCCGATCAGCGGTCGTCGAGCGTCTGCGTCGGCATGCTGCGGGAGGCACGGGCCCGATAGTGGTCGCCGGAGCTCCGCACACTGGAACCAGCGAATTGCTGCGTCGTCTCGTCGCCGAACTTCGGGATAAGGAACCCGGAACGCTTCCGATCTACTTTGAATTAGACCGAAGAGATAAGACTGCGATCGCGGCTGCCGAACGATTTGCCCGATCTTTTATCTCGCAAACCGTTACCGCGAGGCGAACAGCGGCCGATGACGGAGCCGGCATAACCCTAGCCGAGGCCGTCGACATTGCGACACCAGAAGACCATAACTGGGTGCAGCGCGCCGCACATCGTTTAGAACAGTCGCCTGATTCCGCCGACCTCATTTTCGCCACGCCGATGCTGGCCGCGGCGGCCGGAGTCCGACCATTCATCATCTTTGACGGGCTACATAACGCTCTACACTTCACGGACGGCGATGAACTGATAGCCTCGCTGCTGCACGTTGCTGCCGTCTTCGATTTTCCATACGTGTTTGCGGGACGGCGTCGGTTTGTGTCGAATCTCGGCCCGTTCGCTCGAGTGAATATCGCGGATCCAACGCCGTCAGAATCAAGTACGTTCGTCGAGCAATCCGCCTCGATGTACGGGATCGAGGTAGAGCCGGCGTCAGCTGATCTTTTGATCAAACGGGTCGGCTGCAGGCCGGGCTTGATCGAATCCGTCATCCGATGTGCGGCAGCCGAGGGCATCGGGCTCGGCGATTTTCGAAGCGTCGTGCGTGCCTATGCGGACGCTCTTTTTGGCGACGAGGTCGGACGGACCTTTGATCGAGAGATCGCCTCTGGTCTGCCGGCCGAGAACGCGGAGCGCCTCGTTTCTGCACTCGCGGAACATATTTCCGCCGACCGCGGACTGATTCCGATCCAGGCGTTTCGGCACGCCGCAGGCCTTACCGGGGATGTATTCGCACCGGTGATAGAGCGTCTGAATGTAAGCGAGATCGTTCGGGTGACGTCAGGCCGTATCGAGCCGATGCGAGAGGACAACGCGCTGGCCGACTATCTCAGCGGCCGCCACCGCCTGGAAAAACTAGGCGAACGGCGTGCGTCCGTGATCGCTTCCTCCATGAGTTCGATGCTCGTCAGTTCGCCGAAAATGATGGCCGATGGCTATCGTTCAGGGTCGGCGCTTGGTCTTCGCGAGTTGCTAATGGACCTGAACGGCAGCGAGGTTCCTGCAGCTTTGTTTAGCTCGCGAATCTTTAATGAAGAGTACAAAGGCCTGAGCGACGCGGAGATGTTCGGTAAGCTGTCGGCAGACAACGATCGCTTAAAGCTGCCGTTCGTGGTCTTTTCAGCAGATGTTGAATCGATCGACCCGCAGATCGCAAAGGCAGCCGGCGGCCGACGGGCGGCGTTTGCCACGGGCTTTGCCGCAGGTACATATCACCAGGAAGACCGCGTCTGCTGGATCGCGGCAGAGGTAAATTCAAAGCTCGCCGCGAACCGCGCGATCGCTGAGGAATGGTATGCGCGCCTGCAGGGTTCCGCACAGGCAGGTGGATTAAAGGACTGCCGCATTTGGCTCATCGCACCGGAAGGTTTCGACGATGACGCCGACGCGTTCCTAACAGAACACGGTGCATTTGGCTCGAGCAGAAAACAAGTTGAGATGTTAAAACAGTTTCTATCAAACCCGGTTCCCGCGGACATCCCGGAACCGCAGGACGAGGTCTCGAATTACGAGATCGTGATACCGATGGGCACCGAGACCGAGCTGATCGCGGCTCACACTCTAGAAGAGATCGCCAAACGTCACGGCTTTAGGTCACGTGATATAAATCAGATAAAGACTGCGTTGGTCGAGGCGTGCATTAACGCGGCCGAGCACAGCCACAGCCCGGATCAGCGGATCCATCAAAAGTTCAGCGTCGGCCGTGACAACATCACCATCACGATAACGAACCGAGGCGTGCGCCTCGTTGATGCTCCCCCGGCACCGATCGATTCGACTCGCCGTGGCTGGGGGTTGAAGCTGATCGAGAAGCTGATGGACGACGTCGTGATCGCACACACCGACGACGGCACCAGTATATCGATGATGAAGCGGCTGCAGCCTGCTTAATCGACAGGAATGATCGTCTTCAGCCGCCAGTCGATGTCCGCGTAATTATCGTCGCGTTTGATCAGCAGCCAGTTGGTCGGCTGCCGCGACATCCGCGTTAGGATAAACTCACCTCGAACCTTTTTCCCGAGAAATGAAAATACGATCTTGCCGGCTTCGTACTGCAGCATCGGATCGACCAGCGTCTCGTATTTTCCGCTGTCCCAGATCCTAACCTCGCCGGCTCCATATGTTCCTTCGGATAGCGTGCCCTCAAACTTGAAATAGCTGAGACTGTGATCGGGAACTGCGACAGCGAGACGTTTATCATCCGGATCCATCGAAGGCCCTTTCGGCACAGCCCATGACTTTCCGGTGCCGCCCATCTCGAGCCGCAGATCAAAATGCAGTCGCGTTGCGTGGTGCTCATGGATCACGAACCGCTTCCTGATCGGTTTTTGTGCGGTAACTGCATTCCGCGGTACGTTGAGGATCCGCATATCTCCTCCAAGAGAAAGGGAAAGAGCGGCCGATGTCTGGCCGCTCTCTCGGTTACGTTGATCTCGCGAGCCTACGGGTTAGCCCGTATCTCAAGGTCATCGATCTCGTCCATTACCTCGATTATCTGTCCGGGGAAGCTGTACGACTTCGCTGAAGCTTCGACCGAGTATGAATGTCCGGCGGTAATACCCGTGACGGTGAATGCACCTGTATGGTTCGACGTCGCCTGGTGCTGCGTTCCGGTCGGGCTGGTAAGTATGACCCGAGCGTTCGCGATCCCAACACCGGTTGCCGTCACGACCCGGCCCGATACATTTACCTCAGCAGGTGACGGCCCAAGCCCGCCGCAGATTATCAATGAGCGTGCGTATGCGATAGCTGCATCGAAAGCACCGATCCTGACCCGCATTCCGGTGACTGTCAGCTGGTTGTTACCTGCGACCTGTTCATTGAACGTGATCGTGCCGCCGCCGCCGGGAAGCTGAACGACCTGGTTCACAGAACCGTTCGGGGTAAGTACCGTCGTCGCTCCCGATGGGTCCGTTACGGCTACGCCGGACGCCGTAGCGTTACCGGTACAGCCGGGTTCTGCCGCTCCGGGACAGCAAATACACTGGGAATTTGCCGAGACGGAGATCGCCGTAATTGTATAGCCGCCCGATACGATCCGCGTGTTGCTGACGGTCGATGATGACTGGCTCGCATCGCCTGCACCTGAGGTCGACGAAACGATCGTGCCCGTCGCGATTCCGGTCATCGCAGAACGCGGTGTTGTGTGCGTGATCGCACCGCCATAGATCGAAAGCTCCCCGGTGTCACCCGCCATCGTGATCGGCGATCCGTAAGATATGACTCCGGCCGCTCGACCGCCATAAGTACGGGACTGTGCGTCTGCGCTAACCGTAGCCGTGAGGAATGCTGCGAGTGTGATACAGCACGACATTAAGAATCTGCCCTTGTTCATAAGTGTTCTCCTTTGATACGAATGTCTGATTCAATCTCGTTGTGTGCAACTGCCGTTCCATTTGCTGCATCGAATGCCGAATCCCGCTACATTCTTTACCGAACTGCGAAATTTTCTTGTTGTCATATTCGGGCATCTGTGTTAAAAACATCGGTACATTTACCTCCCAAGTAGATCAAGTAAAAACAAGGAAAAGTTAATCTATGAACTTGCCCGAAACTCCGGGAGTGGTTCGTTCTGAAGGTGAGACGGCTGTCGTTTTCGCAGGTGATTACTTAAACAAGCTCACAGGCGAGACCATTGAGCGCGAATGCCGCAATAAGCTCGCCAGCGGATGCAAGCAGATAGTTGTGAATTTTTCTCGTACAGAGATGGTCAACTCGATCGGCGTCTCGATCCTGCTCGGTATGATCGATTCGGCGAAGATCTACGGCGCCAGCATCGTTTTTTCTGACGTGAATGAGGACACCGTCGAGCTATTTGATATGCTTGGTGTGACCCGGCATGTAAGCTTTGCCCACGGAGCCGCTGCTATCAATTGAAGATCCAAGACATAAAGACATCGAATTTTAAGAAGATCGCGGAGGAACGCCACCGCCTGATCCATACTTTCGGTGCGCTTGCAGAGCTCGGTCAAGAGGTATCGAACACACGGAATTTCCAGGAAACGATCCGCACATCGCTTCACCTGATGCTCGGTTCGCTGGCGATAATGCGCGGCGGCGTGGCTCGATACTCGCGGTTCGATCATGAACTGACGATGCTTGCCGGACGAGGCCTTGGCGATGCTTTTCCGATCTCACTGGAATTATGTCCGGAAGACGAGCGTCAGTTTCTCGCGAACGGCCTTTACCCGATAGAGATCGCACAGGCAAAGGCACTGCCTTTCTTTCAGGTCTTTGATCAGAGTTTCGAGCGTTCGAACCTTGAGCTTTTCGTTCCGCTGGTCATTCGCGGTGAGAATGTCGGTGCGGTATTCCTTGGCCGCAAGGCGACGGGCGAGCCATTCACCAGTTACGATCACGAGATAATTTGTGCGATGGCCCGGCACATCGGTGTCGCTATTGCCCATCGCGGAATGCTCGTCGAGCTCGAACGAAAGGCGGAGGAAAATCGCCGGCTCTACGACGAACTGCGAACTACCTATCGCGATACCGTCCGGGCGTTCGCGGCAGCGATCGACCGCAAGGACAAGTACACCGAGGGCCACTCGGTCCGGGTTGGGAAATACTCTGAACTGATAGCCGCTGAGCTCGGCTGGAACGAGGAGGAGGTCGAGGGAGCGGCTGTCGCGGGTTACCTTCACGACGTGGGCAAGATCACCGTCGAACGAAAGATCATCAACGCGCCTTACCGTATTAACGCGAAGGAATCATCGGAGCTTAACCGTCATCCGCACGCCGGCTTCGACATTCTGATGCCGATCAATCATCCGTACGCTGACGTGCCGCTCGCCGCAAAATATCATCACGAACGGCTGGACGGACGCGGTTATCCTGACGGGCTTTATGATCGCGAGATACCGTACATAGCAAAGATCGTAAATCTCGCCGATTCATTCGACGCAATGACGACCGACCGTCCGTACAAGCGTCGCAGGCCGGCAAACGAAGTGTTCGAGGACCTGCAGCGAAACGCGGGAAAGCAGTTCGCACCGGAGATAGTTGCAGCACTCTATCGTTCGCTGCTTAAAGAACTCTCGGGCGATGCAAAGGAAAAGAAATACCGCAAGCTGCTCGGCCGCGAATATATGGAGACAGAGAACCTCTTCGCAACCCTCAAGTCCGGGCTAAATGAGCTGTCGCCCACAAAGCCCGTCGTCCTGATGTCGCTCGACTGATCACGGCGTCATGCCTGCGGGGACGGGCCGATCTGATGCGAGACCGAACCACACTACTGCCAAGCCGCTCGTGCTCCGATTGATATACCACAGCCCATCGCGATACACCGCGATGTCCGCGATCCCATCGCCGTCGTAGTCTCCGGGAACGGGTACATCTGTCGCCAGGCCGAAATGATAAATGGCTATGCCTCCGGAACTCTTCTGGATATACCAGTTGCCGTTTGATGGTCGATAGACCGCGAGATCGAGCCGGCCATCGCCGTCATAATCGGAATGCACAGGAACATCACCGGCAAGTCCCCAGTTATGGATGACACCTGAACTGTGGTCACGCGTTGATGATGAAATGTGCCACTGCCCGTTCGACATCGTTCCCATGTCCGCCCGTCCATCTCCGTCAAAATCACCGCTGATGGGCCGGCCCGCAGGGAATGGACGCGACGTCAGAACGCCGCCACCTGAACTTTGCGTTACCCAAAAAACTCCGGTTGATGGTCTGAATATCGCGGAGTCATCTTTGCCGTCGCCGTCGAAATCGCCCGTTACCGGAACGTCGCCTGCCGAGCCCCAGAACCGATACGAGACGGTTCCGTCAGAACTATTCAACACATATAGGTCGGGCTGCCCCGAATCGTTCAAGCGATAGACCGCTACGTCCGTCTTATCATCGCCGTCGTAGTTGGCAGCAGCAATGATGTCGCTGGCGATCCCCCAGTTGACGGCGGTGAAGCCTGTCGCGGAACGGTTCAGATACCAATTGCCCTCTGACGGCCGGAACACCGAGACATCGGATTTTCCGTCTCCGTCGAAATCTGCGACGGGAGGAATGAGGCACTGGGCCGGAACATTGAAAGCCTCGGTCACGGAAGTGTTATTGGTGCCGCTGCCGGCGTTCTGGATCGATGCGGAAAAGCCGAGCCCGCGCATCGCGAACCCGCGCCAGACAAAACAGACGTCAGCAGCATCCGTCACCTGGGCCGCAGCCAGATAAGCATCGCGTCCGTTCAGCATGGTCGGGTTTAGCGGCACCAGCTTCATTCCGTCGACGGCGTACTGCAGCGCTCGCCGATTACCTTCTTCCGCTCCGTGCAGGTCCATCAATTGGCCCCGCACCTCCCAAAGCGCGCTCGCCCATATCTCACCGGCGTTCAGGACCTGATCACAGTTTCCCGTCCCGAACGGACCTCGTGGATATGCGCTGTTCGGCGGCGGATTCGAACTCGGCGTGCCGATCAGGCCGGCGCAATCTGAGTTCAAATATCGGAAAGTAAGCGGGTTGTGCGGAAGTCCGTTCGGCCCGACCGATGCCTTTCGAGCGATGGGGAATCGCCGGATACCATAATACTGAGTCGCATTTGACCCGGGAATTATACCCTGCGCGACATAAGAGCTGATCGAATAGATCCCGTAAGGATCATCTTCTGGTTCGGACAGCATCGCCAGAGCAAAGAAATCCGACCACCCTTCACCCATGCTTCGCGCCATGTTTGCCGTCAGGCCGGTTGCATTTCCGACCAGTCTGCTTGAGAGGCCGTGCGTTAGTTCGTGCACAACTATTTGGCTATCGAGTGCCCCGTCACGGGACGGATTTGTGCCGGTCCATACAAACATTTGGGCACGAGGGCGACCGCCGTCGGCTGGCGTCGAGAAGTTTGCACCGTTAGTGCCGATGCCTTCCTGCACCTCGACCATGACCGGATCCGAACCCGTGCCGCCTCGCCCAAAGTTGTCGTTCTGGTAGTTCCTTGCCTGTTCGGTAAATCCGAGACGATAGAGTTCGTCATGCCATCGGTTGGCAACATAGAACGCATTCGTGACAGAGCCTTGCTGGAACGCGGTCGGCGGATACGGCTGCGGCGGCGCGGGGGTCGGAGATTCGCCCGGCGGCGGTGAGCCTGGCGATGGGTTGTAGTTATAAACAAAGTTCCTAGCGGGAACTCCGGTCGCCCACCCGTTAGGGTCGATGCCCTGTGTACCGTCTCGATCGATACCGACCTCGGCGTTGTTTCCAAAGGTACGATTCTCACCGTCCGTGATCCAGCCGAGGTTATTAAAGCTGTACGGTGCCTCATTTCCAATGAGCGTGAACGATTGCCGTGCGACGATCGGCGGTTCGACACATGTTCCCGGATTCGAGCATCCTGGCGTTCCCGGGGTCGGACTGTCGCCGGACTTCATCATTCCCGTTCCGCCGTAAACGTTATATGTAGCGGGTTGGGTTTGGAACTCGGTAATACGCTTTCGCCACAGGAGCTCACCGCTGCCTGCATCAACTACCACGTAATAGCCGACGGCGTCCGTCCAGATCAGAACGCGCCATGCAGCACGCAGATCGGTCGTGGAGACTGGGAAGTAGAATCGCTCGGCGACGACCTCGTCCTCAAAGGGTCCGCGTTCGAATGTCACACGGTTGGGTGATTCGGCTATTATTCGACCAAACAACGTTTCTGACGGCATTTCGACATGCAAATGACGGGCAGCATGAATAACGGCGTCGGATGCTTTTCCGAATGTTTGGCGAGTTTCGCTCACAGGCGTCAACCCGTTGATTATCCGCACGATCTCGTTCCGTCGGGTAAAAGCAGCTTTGATCTCACCCTGAAAGACGGGCACGGCGGCGATCGTCTGCTCAAGATGCACGAACGATAAGGCCCCGTTCGGATTGCTGTAGTCGGCGGTGACCTGTAAGCCGGACATGCCGTCGTCCGCGAGACCGAAAACATCGCGGTGATCAGCGACAAACTGGCGGAGGATCGCGACTCGATCAGTGCTGCTCGGCGACGTGAGATATCGGCCTGCCCCGGGTGCGGTGGAGATCACTTCGAATGTGTCGAGGGCCGGATGAGGTTCCAACTTTGCATCGGGATATCGTGCAAGGAACGAATCTGCGGTTTGTTGCCGGTGTTCGCTTAGCCGCTTATTCCCGGGCTGTCCGGAGTCAGTGCGAATATCGAAATTTTCGAGTGTGAACTCGGTAGTTCTTTCAGTCGAACTAACGTTGCGGATCGAGCTTTCGGAAAGGGAAAAAACGGCAAAGGACACGAACAACAATATAGATGCAGATCGTTTCATAGGTCTCCTTGCAGGTTTGCGTGCGCCTGCCGGCGCTCCAAATGGTCAGCCGATATAGTTTGGGAAGATACTATATACAAACGCAGGACGGATGGCTAGGAAAATCTAAACGGGATCAACGTCTGCATCAGCGGCGGCAGCCCCTTTGCCCCGTCGGTTTAATTCAACAAGGGACACGAAACGCAGCACCACGAATACAATAACCGTACTGCTGACCGCGAGGAAATACTTCTCCAGCCCGACGAGCATACCTATCGCAGACGTGGTCAGAATACCCGCGGCAGTCGTCAGTCCGGTGATGTCCGTTTTGTCCTTCTTAAAGAAGATCATCCCGGCGCCAAGGAAACTGATACCCGTTACAATGGCGCCGATCAGGTTCGCGGCGTCGAATCGCACGTGATCACCGTACGCCCGAAAGCTTTGTGCCATGCTCTCGCCCAAAATAATAAAGAGCGTCGCCGCAACGCCCACGAGAATATGCGTTCGCAGGCCCGCAGCCTTACCCGCGTGCTCGCGTTCCCAACCGAGAAAGCCCGCCAGAACACAGCTGACGATCACCTGAAACAATACCCGGATATCGGCTTCCATAATTACTCACTCTTTTCGGTCAGAATTCCTACCAGCTTTTTCGCCGCAAGCGACAGAGTGCGGTCACTCCGGTATATCACGCCGACCGGCCGCACCCACTCCTTTTCGGCCATCTGCACAACCGCCAGCCGCCCCGTTCTCTGCTCGTCGAGGACCGACGGCAAGGGCAGGATCGCAAGCCCAAAGCCGACCTCGACCGCTCGCTTTATCGTCTCGATATTATCGAACTCCGCGACCTTGTTGACCTCAACGCCTTTTGCTTTTAACAGCCGGTCGATCGCTTTGCGCGTCGGCGTGTCGCGCTCGAAGTGCACGAAGCCGAGGCCGCTGAGATCACTTGTCCGGATCTGCTTGCGCGATGCGAATTTATGATCCGGCTGGCATACTAGCACCATCCGATGTTCGGGCAGAAACTCGATGTTAAGGCCACGCCTCGCTTCAGGAAACGCCAGCACGCCGAGCTCGGCTGAGCCTGTGGTAACGTCTCGCACCACCTTGGTCGTTCGTGCATACTCCAGATCGATCTTCGCGGCGGGGAATTTCGACAGAAACTCACCGACCTTTGCAGGCAGCTCGTGCAGCCCGACGCTGTAGGTCGTCGATACCTTTACCGATCCGCCGATCTTCCCGACGAGCCCGCGCAGATTCTCATTCAGCTGATCGTATGCCCCTAGAACGTTCTTTGCTTCGCGATAAAAGACCTCGCCCGCAGGCGTCAGCTTTACTTCACGACGGCCGCGGACGCGTTCGAGCAGGCGGCGTTTGAACTTTTCTTCCAGCGTCCTTATCTGCTGGCTGACGGCTGACTGCGTGATGAAATTGCGCTCCGCCGCGAGCGAAAAACTCTGCAGGTCGACAAGGTCGCAAAATACTTTGAGGGTTTCGATATGCATCCTGACTAAATATTCGAATAAGACTTAAAATGAGTTTCACTTAACTTTCCCGGCAATAGAATTCATTTTATCTTATAAGAAATATCGCTCAGAATTAAGTCTAAAATGCGAGAATTGCCGAATAGCGAGAAAGGTAATAGAATTCGAAGATTCGAAACCACAGCCGTTTAGGCTCTAGATACATCAATTAATGGCGATCAACTACAGCTACACGTTCCTGCTGCGCAAGCTCCACCAGATCACCGGCATCGTTCCGCTTGGGATATTTTTCTTCGTGCACATGTTCACGAATGCCAAGGCGATGAATGGCGAAGCGAGCTTTGAAAAAGCGGTCAAAGACATCCACGACCTGCCCTTTCTGCTTTTTCTTGAGATCTTCGGCATCTTTATCCCGCTGCTGTTTCATTCGATCTACGGCGTGATAATTTCGGCCGAGGCCCGGCAGAACGTCGGCACCTACAATTACGGCCGCAACTGGTTTTACTTCTTCCAGCGGGCGACAGGCATTTTCCTGTTCATCTTCATTCTGTTCCACGTGATCAACCTGCGTTTCGGCCTGATACCGGGGCTCAATCTGACACCGGTTGCGGGCAATGCTGACCGAGCGTTCGACATCGTCTCGGCAGAATTCGCGATCCCGTGGGTAATGATCGTGTACCTGCTCGGCATCGCGGCGACGGCCTGGCATCTGGCGTACGGATTCTGGCTTTTCGCTGTCGATTGGGGCATCGTGATCGGAGAAAAGGCTCAAAAATATGCCCTTTACGGCTGTGTAGCTTTGGCATTCGGGCTGTTTGCGGTTGGCGCGAATGCGGCGTTTGCCTTTGTCCGGCCTTGCGGCTTGTTGCCTCAGTCATTGTGCGAGCCGTCGGCGACGGCGTCTGTGGTTCCGAAAAGAGTTTAGAAATATATGGCGTCTACTAAGATGAAATTTGCGATCGTCGGCGGAGGTCTTGCGGGTCTTGCCGCCGCGATGAAGATCGCAGAGGCCGGCCACGACATCGACCTGATCTCGGTCGTGCCCGTAAAGCGTTCGCACTCGGTCTGTGCACAGGGCGGCATCAACGGTGCGGTCAATACCAAGGGCGAGGGCGATTCGCCCGCAAAGCACCTCGACGACACCGTTTACGGCGGCGATTTCCTTGCCAACCAGCAGCCGGTCAAGCGAATGACCGACATGGCACCCGAGATCATTTACCTTTTCGATCGAATGGGCGTGCCGTTCTCGCGAACGAAAGAAGGCCTGCTGGATTTTCGCCGTTTCGGCGGAACTCTGCATCACCGGACGGCGTTTGCGGGGGCTTCGACCGGCCAGCAGCTTCTCTACGCGCTCGACGAGCAAGTGCGAAAGTTCGAGGTTGCCGGAACCGTAAACAAGTACGAAGGCTGGGAAATGCTCTCGCTCGTCCTCGACGATCATCAGGTCTGCCGCGGACTGATCGCGATGAACCTGCAGACTCTTGAGCTGAAAGCTTTCAAGGCCGACGCAGTGATAATGGCGACGGGCGGTCCGGGGTTGATCTTCGGTAAATCGACGAACTCGATGACCTGCACGGGCTCTGCAGTTTCAGCTTGTTATCAGCAAGGAGCCCGCTACGCGAACGGCGAATTTATCCAGGTTCATCCAACCTCGATCCCGGGCGAGGACAAGCTACGGCTGATGTCTGAATCCGCCCGCGGCGAAGGCGGACGCGTCTGGGTGCCTCGCACCGACGGCGACACACGAAATCCTAAGGACATTCCGGATGCCGAACGCTGGTACTTTCTCGAAGAAAAATATCCTGCCTACGGCAACCTCGTCCCGCGCGATATCGCTACTCGCGAGATCTTTCAGGTCTGCATCGATGGCCACGGCGTTGGCGGCGAAAATCAGGTCTATCTCGACCTCACGCACATCCCGGCCGAGACGCTTACGCGAAAGCTTGGTGCGATCCTTGAGATCTACGAGATGTTCGTCGGCGACGATCCGCGTCACGTTCCGATGCGTATTTTCCCGGGCGTGCACTATTCGATGGGCGGCCTATGGGTCGACTCTGAGCAGCGGACAAATATTCCGGGGCTCTTTGCGGCCGGCGAGTGCGACTACTCTATCCACGGTGCGAATCGCCTTGGGGCCAACTCGCTTGTTTCGTGCGTTTACGGCGGCTTCGTCGCCGCACCGTCAGCGATCGACTACGCAAAGAATGTCGAGCGTGGCGGGGCCGACGGCGAGCGTATCTACGAAGACGAACTGCGTCGCCAGCAGGAGATCAACGACGGCATCATCAAGAGCACCGGCGGCGAGAATCAGTACAAGCTTCACGACGAGATGGGCAAATGGATGACCGACAACGTAACCGTCGTCCGTTACAACGAAAAGCTCAAGGCTACCGACGACAAGCTGCTCGAACTGCAGGAACGTCTCGGCAAAATTTCGATCAACGATTCCAACCTATGGGCGACGCAGGCCGTGCCGCATGCCCGGCAGCTTAAGAACATGCTTGAGCTGGCACGTGTTATCACGCTCGGAGCTCTCAATCGCAACGAGTCTCGCGGTGCTCACTACAAGCCTGAATTTCCTGACCGAAACGACGAGGAATGGCTGAAGACGACAATCGCCGAATACTCGGCGGAGGCTCCCGTCTTCAGTTACGAGGCCGTCGACGTCTCGCTCGTGGAACCGCGTAAGCGCGACTATTCATCCGGCAAAAAGGCAGCGGTCGGCGCGGGCAGCGAACAGCGGCCGAAAAACCGCCAGGAGACGATGCCGCTCGATCCTAAGAATAAAGAGGAGTTTGAGGAAGCAAAGGAGCAGTAGGCCCGCGATAAAGTTATCAACAGATCATGAGCGAAAGCAACGGACATATCGAGAAGAAAAGGCTTGAAAAGCCTCCCGCAAAATTCAAGCTGAAGATCCAGCGGCGAGAGAACGAGGGCGCGGCCGCGACCTGGGAAACTTTTGAGCTGCCGTACCGCCGAAACCTGAACGTGATCTCCGCACTGATGGAAGTGCGTAAAGATCCGGTGACCGTTGACGGTAAGGCAACCACGCCGCCGGTGTGGGACATGAGCTGCCTCGAGCAAGTTTGCGGCATCTGCACAATGGTGATCGATGGACGCGTTCGGCAATCGTGCTCCGCACTTATTGATGATCTCCTGCTCGCATCCGGGACCGACACTATCACGCTCGAACCGATGTCGAAATTCCCGAACGTCCGCGACCTCAAGGTCGATCGGACGAAAATGTTCGACCATCTAAAACAGGTAAAGGCATGGGTCGAGCTGGACGGAAGTTACAACCTCGGCCCGGGCCCGCAGATCTCAAATGAGATCGCGCAGGAACGCTACGCCTATTCCCGGTGTATGACCTGCGGCTGCTGTCTCGAGGCGTGCCCGCAGTACGGTGACGATAATTACATCGGCCCGCAGGCGATCGCACAGGCAAGGCTTTTCAACATGCATCCGACGGGCAAGATGGATATTGACGAACGGCTGAATGGGCTGATGGGCGACGACGGGATAACGAATTGCGGCAACGCGCAAAACTGTGTTCAGGTCTGTCCGATGTCGATCCCGCTGACGCGTGCGATCTACGAGACCAATCGTGATATCACCGTTAATGCTCTTTTCGGTTGGCTTAGAAAGTAGGCACTATTGCAGTGCGGTAACTAGAGGTATGTCTTCAAACGTCCGCGGCGGTATCGTCACGCGGGCGTTTTCTTTCATGCACCGCCGGATACCTTCGCGAGACAGCGGCCGCGACAGCAGGTAGCCTTGGCCGTATTCGCAGCCCAACCCTATCAGCATCTCCAGCTGATCGTGCGATTCGATGCCTTCGGCGATCACGCCTAATCCAAGATTTCTCGCCATCGAGATGATCGTTCTTACGATCTCCGCATTCGCGTCCTCGTCGGAGATCGGGCTTACGAACGACCGGTCGATCTTCAGTGTCGAGATCGGCATTCGTGCCAAGTAGCTTAGGTTCGAATAGCCGGTTCCGAAATCGTCGATGTCGATGCCGATCCCAAGCTCACGCAGCTGGTGCAGCATTTCTATCGCCTTGTCCTGATATTCAAAGATGACTGACTCCGTGATCTCGAGCTTAAGGTTGTCCGGCGGAAAGTTGGTCTCGTGAATGATCGAGCGGATCTGTGAAACGAGATCCTCGTTCGCGAACTGCCGGCTTGAGAGATTTATCCCGACGCGAAAATCTCGGTCCATCGGGACCTCACGCAGGATCGGAGCGACCTCGCCCATCACGCGTCGCAGTATCTGATCGCTGAGAGCGTCGATCCATCCGATCTCTTCTGCAAGAGCGACAAAACGGCCCGGCGAGACTTCGCCCAGTTCCGGATGATTCCATCGAGCCAGAGCCTCTACGCCGGAGATCTCGCCGGTGCTCAGCGAAAAGATCGGCTGGTAATCTACCTCAAGCTCGTCATTGTCTATCGCTTTACGCAGGTCGGTCTCAAGCTGCAGCGTCTCTTTCACAACGGTCCGCATCGACTCGTCAAACACTTCGTGCCGCGCCTTGCCGCTGTGCTTCGCCTGATACATTGCCGTGTCGGCATCGCGCATTATGTCCTCTGACGTGAGGTGCTTTTCCGAAGCGTGCAGAATACCGATACTCGCCGAGCTGTAAACCTCGCGGCCGCTCAAGTCGAACGGCTGTCGAAACTGTTTCTGAATACGGTCAGCGATGCTCGTTACTTTCTCATTGTAATAACGGCCTTCGACGAGAATGACGAATTCGTCACCGCCAAGACGTGCGACGATGTCCGGCGGACGCATAGATTCGCGAAGCCTCTCGGAGATAGCGATCAGAAGTTCGTCACCGACAAGGTGGCCCAAGCTGTCGTTAACATACTTGAAGCGATCGAGGTCGATGAACAGAACGCTGACGTGATATTTCGGCTCGCTGCGTTTTTTCTCGAGAGCTGCCGAAAGCCGCTGCATAAAGTACATTCGGTTCGGCAGGCCCGTAAGTGCGTCGTGCGTCGCGTCGTGCTGCAGCTTTTCTTCGGCGTATTTCCGAGCCGTTATGTCCTGCAGCTGAAAGATCAGGTTCGAACCGTCGTTTGAATCACCGGCAGCGGAAAGGCTCCATGATGCCCAAACGATATGGCCGTCCTTGTGAACGAATCTTTGCTCGATCTGGCAGCTGGGCTGTTTGCCCTCGGCTATCACCGCGATCTGCCGCATCGCCGCCGTGAGGTCGTCAGGGAAGATAAGCGAGTGAAAATCCAGGTCGAGAAATTCGGTATTGGTATAGCCGAGAATTCCGCACATCGCGTGGTTTACACGCAAGCAGCGGCCGTCGGTCCCAACGAGAGCGATGCCGATAGGAGCATAGTTGAACGCGCTTCGGAATCTTTCTTCTGATTCACGCAGTGCGACCGAGCGAGCCTTTAGGTCGAGAGCGTATCGCTCCGCCTGCTCAGCCTGTGTGACCGACATCTCGACGTTCGTCAGGTACATTCGGTAAGCAAGAAAAACAAGGAGAATTATTGGCAGGGCTATGAACACCACGCCGAATCCGGCCATCGCAACAAAAAAGGCGATGATACCCGCACCTATCGCACCGGTCAGGTAAGTAAAGAACGTCCAGATGTATTTGCTGGTCCAGGTTTCGACGAAAGGAGCCGACTTGGTCATCGTCTCGTAGCCGGCCGCGATCAGCGTGTTGACGAAGAACTGTACGAGTGCGATTAGAGCGACGGCCAGAACGAAATCGCCATAATGCCCGGTATGCACGTGCGCCTGCGTTTCGCTGCGAAGGCCGAAAACATCGAGTGCGATCACGACGCTCGCAGTTGCGACCGCCATGGTGGCCGAATTAAAAGCGACGGTTGACCACTTATTACAGAACCGGTGAGCGGTCGAATATGCCTCAGCGGCCGCCAGCAGGATGGCCGCCTCGCCGCCGTATAGGAGCAATGTGAGAAAGATAAAGGTATCGGATACGGCGATGTGCGAGTTCAGCCGCGGGATCTTGACCAGAATGCGTGAGCCCAATGCGAGCGTGCATACCGCAAGCACTACGAAGTTAAAGTCGAGCCGTGCGACCGGCAGAAAATAAAGGGCCGTCGCAAGCGCAGCAACGCCCATGCTGATTATCAGGACCATATATCCTGTAGCCAGCTTGGGATCAACACGCAGGGCACTCGATCGGGTTGACATAGATTGGAGGAAACACCGAAAGCCTGATCGATCGCGCATGGGGGCGGATGAGAAACCGTAAGGCCAGATCTGTAGATAAGACGCGGGAGTAACGAATGCAGCTTAAAAAGCCGCGATAGTTATTATGGACGAGCCGCCCGCGTCTGTCTACACTTTTTTCAATCGAATCGGTCGCAAAGCTTCCATACGAAAGCTTTGCGACCAGACCGCTCGGGGGAGTTGGGCGATCAAACATGCGTATTCAGTTGTACAAGGAACCTGACCCTACTGCATTTGCGAGCTCGGATCACCGAACAGAACGCTGTCACCGATGAGCACACCATCGCCGATCAGAACTCCGTCGCCGATCAGAACGCCGTCGCCGATCAGAACGCCGTCACCGATCAGAACGCCGTCACCGATCAGAACGCCGTCGCCAACCAGAACTCCGGCCCCAAGCCTTAACAGTCCTGAGCCGAGCGACCCGCCGTCACTGAGTGAAAGGTCCAGATGTAACGATAGTCCTGACGTGACATTGCTGTTGAAAGTGAAGCTGCCCCACTGCCGGACGACCGCATCGTTTGCCGTGCTCGTTCGGCGGTAGATCGGCTGGAACTTCGTGATCAGGCTCTGGCCTGACATATATGTGTGGTTTGCGAGCAGGATCTGCGCCCATGGGAACGAATGGCCTGCGATCGAGGTCGACGGCGTAGGCATCACCCAGCCTGTCGAAACAGTAAGCGTGCCTTTCGCAAGGCTATTGAAGTCGACGTCGGTACGAAGTGTTTCCGTCAGTCGGACCGCACCCTCGACGTTCACCTGTCCCGCACCCTGCTCAAACATATCGGCGCCTGCGATCGGCTGTGCCGTGTACTGCAGCAGTGCCCGAACCATTCCCGGCGTCAATTTCGGATTCGCCTGCAGCAAGAGAGCTGCAGCTCCGGCCACCATCGGTGCCGACATCGACGAACCGCTCTGATACATCACTGAATCGGCGTCGGTTTCGTTCGCGGCGAGCGGCAGCATCAGCTGCGTGTTTTCGCTCGCGATGCGGCTCGAGGGCGAAGCGTGGGAGATTATCGAATTACCCGGAGCGACTAGGTCCGGTTTCACGACGTTGTCGTAAACCTTCGTTCCGTACCAGGTCGTGTAGTAGCTGCGTGTCGGGCCGCGCGAGCTGTACGTCGTAACGACGTCGTCAGCACGTGTGTCGGTCCCGAATGAATTGGTCGCACCAACGGTGATCGCGTGCGGGCTATTGCCGGGCGAGTGGATCATTCCGTAATACTTGCCGTTGTTCGATCCGCGGCCGAGGTTGCCGGCTGCTGCGATCACGACGATGCCGGCCTCGGTCAATTCTTTGACCTTGCGGCAAAGCGGATCGTTCGTGTAGCTGTCGCGTGCGAGCGTTCCGAGGCTGAGATTCACAACGCGGATGTTGTGAGCGGCACGGTTCGCCAGGATCCAGTCAAGCCCGTTCAGCAACCATGAGGTCTGCCCGATGCCGGTGTTGTTCAAAACTTTAACGCTGATGATGTTCGCGCCGGGAGCGATGCCGCGATACGCGCCGTTGTTCTTTGCTGAGCTGCCGACCGCGAGGCCCGCCACGTGCGTTCCGTGGCCGTAACCGTCGCCCGAACCCGAACCCGTAAAGTCAACGCTCGCACGAATACGGCTGGTGCCGTCAGCATTTCTAAAGCCTGAGTGTCCCGCAAAAATACCTGAATCAACGATCGCGACGCCGATCCCTGAACCGTCGAGCGACGTGCCCGTGCCGGCCATCTGGCGTGCGAGAGCGGTGCCTGTCGTCGTTTCAACGTGGCCGCTCGAGAGCATTTCGCGATCGGGCGAGATGTAGTTGATGAGTCCGCTTGCCGAAAGAGCCGAGACGGCTGAAAGCGGAAGATTGACGACCAGCGTCTGTGACTGTCCGATGCGGTTCGCAGCACGTGCAGTGCCGTTGCGAAGCATCTCGCGAAGTGCGGCGTTGTCGGCGTCCTTCGCCTGAACGATCACATCGACACGTGTAGAGCCTGCCGGATCCCGGGCGATCATTTCACGCAGATCGGGGGACACATTGTCGCCTCGAAATCCGTCCGAATCGCTGTCCTGGCCGCTGCCGGGATCCGAATTTGCCGCCGTGTCCTTATCGGCAGCGGATATTGCGTTAAATAATTTTGAGATCACCGGGTTTGCGGCGATGCGGGTCGCGTATGACTGCGAACCTGCGCCGCCGATGACCTTAACGGCCGGATCGGCAAGACGCGTCGCGAGCATTGAGGCGGCTGCGTCCGAAGCAAACAGCTCGGCGATGCCATCGATGAAAAATACCGTCGAGTCGCTCTTTTCCGCTTCAAACGCGGCGTTTATCGTTTCGAGAGCTGCCTTCTCCGAGCTCGCTCGCGAAAAGATCGCGGTCGTTTCGATCTTTACGATCTTACGGTTCGCAAGTGCCTGATCTGCCGAGCCGTTCGCGATCGCGAGTGCAAGGTGCTCGACCAGCATTTCCGCGGCCTCGCCTTTGGCATCGACGACCAGCGGGTGGCGTCCGTCGTCGGCCAGCAGAGCACGGCTCAGGCCCGTGACCTGTGCGTCCATGCTCGCGACCTCGCGGATCTTGCCTTCGCGGCTAAGCTTCGTCAGGTCGGTCGTGGCGATAACGGCATTGTCGTTACCGATCGCGGCGACCGCCGTAAAGTTAGTAACGGTCAGTGCCAACAGCAGCACCAGGCTCGTCAATTTCTTGGGGGAAAACATATTATTTAGCGACATCATCGTGTTCATCGTATTGCTCCTTTGTGGAAGAGCATGCCGGGCATTCGCCGGCGATCACTCTATTACAAGCGATGTGCCAATCTATGTAACGTTGAAAATAAAGGGGTTAGGGGATTTCCGGGCGGGATGCTGACCGCGACTTCTGTCAGGCTGATTGACCGATTCGGTCAGAATGAATGAAAAAAGGGAACCGCGTCAGCAGTTCCCCCTTTAATTTAACCAAACTCATGACCGACAGATCAGATCTCCAGAATATCGACCAGTTCCTGCACAGCAGCGGCGCTCTTTTGCAGTGCGGCGCGTTCGTCGCTGGTGAGCGAGATCTCGATTATCTGTTCGACTCCGTTCTTGCCGAGCTTGACCGGCACGCCGACAAACAGATTGCTGATGCCGTATTCGCCCTGGAGGAATACCGCGCACGGCAGGATCTTTTTCTTGTCCTTCAGGATCGCCTCGGCCATTTCCACCGCTCCCAAGCTTGGCGCGTAGTACGCCGAACCCGTCTTCAGCAGCCCGACTATCTCGGCGCCGCCGTTCGCGGTGCGGTCGATGATCGCGTCGAGCGTGGCCTTGTCCAGCAGCTCGGTCACCGGTATGCCGGCGCAAGTCGAATATCGCGGCAGCGGAACCATCGTGTCGCCGTGGCCGCCCAGCACGAACGCCGTCACGTTCTCGACCGAGACGTTCAGTGCCTCAGCCAGGAAGCACCGCATGCGTGCCGAATCCAGCACGCCCGCCATGCCCATCACGCGGTTCTTCGGGAATCCCGAACGCCGAAACGCCACCTGCGTCATCGCATCCAGCGGATTCGAGACGACGATGATAAACGCCTCGGGCGAATACTTCGCGACATGCTCGGTCACCTGCCCGACGATGTCCGAATTCGTCTTCAGCAGATCGTCGCGGCTCATACCGGGCTTTCGCGGCAGGCCGGCCGTGATGATCACCACGTCTGAACCGGCCGTTTCCTCGTACGAATTCGCACCCACGAGCTTAACGTCAAACCCGTCGATCGGCGCCGCCTGAGCCAGGTCCAGCGACTTGCCCTGCGGCGTGCCCTCGACGATGTCCACCAAAACCACGTCCGCCAGCTCCTTGCTCGCGATCCAATGCGCAGCCGTCGCACCCACATTCCCGGCACCGACCACAGTGATCTTATGTCTTCCAGCCATTCTTAAACCTTCCTGTTGAAAATATTAGTGTTAATTGAAAAGCCACATTTTCTCACACCCCGCCAAGAACGGCAAAAACCCGCCCGAAACATCCTCTCGCTCACGCCGATTCATCAACCTCGCCTCGGTCGCGTAGCGACGCCGTCAATGTAGCCGTGGGTGACAACCCACGGAACGGGTGATAACCCACGGAATGTCGGAACGCCGATCTCGTCGCGTAGCGACGCCGTCAATGTAGACGTGGGTGACAACCCACGGAACGGGGACAACCCACGGAATGTCGGAACGCCGATTCACGTCGCGTAGCGACGCCTCATTGTAGCCGTGGGTGATAACCCACGGAACTAGGCAAACGCGTTCACGTCGCGTTAGCGACGATTCCACGCGGTCGAGGTGACAAACCGCGTCGTCGATGCAAATTTGCTTTCGTCGCGTAGCGACGCCGTCAATGTAGCCGTGGGTGACAACCCGTGGGAAAGGTGCGTAAAATGTTGCCTTCGCCTCGCCCTCAAGTATGGCCAACACATTCTCACAGATATACCTACATTTTGTTTTCAGTACGAAGAATCGCGAGCCGCTGATCCGACCGGAAATTGAAGCACGGATTTGGGGATACATCGCGGGCGTTGCGAAACGTCATGGCATCACACCGATACAGATCGGAGGGATCGAGACGCATGTTCACTCGCTGGTTAGCTCGCCGACGACCAAAACGCCAAGCGAGATCGCCAAGGCGTTGAAGGGCGATTCGTCATACGGCATCCGCCGCGAGTTTCCCGGAATGGCCCATTTCGGTTGGCAGGACGGTTACGGCGTGTTTTCCGTATCGCGCTCCGGCCTCACCGAGGTCGCGGATTATATAAGGACCCAGCGCGTACATCACACGAGGTTGTCATTTGAAGAAGAGTATGTCGCCATGCTCCGAAAACACGGGCTCGATTACGACGAAAGGTATCTTTTTGGTTAGCATGTGAGTCGTCGCTACGCGACGCGAACATCGTCCGTGCCTAACAAGGGTTATCACCCACGGACGAGGCGCAAATACGTCCGCCGTCGCGTCAGCGACGGTTCATCCCAAGCACAATCCTCAATCGTCGCTACGCGACGCGAACATCGTCCGTGCCTACCGTGGGTTGTCACCCACGGCTACAATGAGGCGTCGCTATGCGACGTGAAATGCCCTGTAAATCCCGTCTCGTGCATCGCGATGATATCCGCGGCCGATCGCTCTTCGGTCGCGTAGCGACCCGGTGAATGTAGCCG
>JAEWFC010000033.1 GCA_023389035.1 Acidobacteriota bacterium | reverse complement strand
GAGAACTGACGTCCCGGTGGATCGACTTCTACAACCGCCGCCGTCCGCATGACTCGCTCGGAGGCAAGCCTCCTCGCTCCTCATGCGGACCAGTTCTCCAAGACCCGAAAACTCCAGTTTAGATTGGCAACAACTCGGGGAGGTTTACAATCGCCCGTATTGTCCCCAGAAGTTGTCTTCATAAGAAAATTGGCTGGCTACGGTTCTCAACATTACAGGTAATAAGGTTGAACCGTGATATTCATCAAACGCCGGGGGATCGAAGCCGACCGGATCGGTTAGCAGGTAAGTATTCACGAGACCCAAAATTGACATCAGTTCATCAACGGCAACTGGATCAATTTGTTTTCTTGAGATGAACTGGTGGCCGAGCGAACCGAAGAGCGAAAAGGGCCGCACCGGCGATCATAAAAGCACGAATTTTTTCATCCTTGGCCACGGTCCGGAACGCACTCAACAAATCATCCAGATCGTGCTTCTGCATCCGGGTTTGGATGGACTTTTCCAACGTGTAGAGATCGAGAGTATTATTAATGCGGATAACGGCCTCACTCAATGGGATCTTGGATCTGCTATTTCCGGTATCGAATTCTGTTTAACTGACTCGATACAGACGTAAAATGCGAACGATAAGCGTTTTCTCGATTCGTGGAAGTTACTGCGCGCTGCACGCGACGGTTGCTGTAGGGAGTTTTGACATCCTTCTTAGTTTATCGTTCCAGAAGGCTCGCAAGCGATTCGTATAGCTCGCGAAACTTCTTAGGGTTGTTCTCTTTGAGATCCTGTAGGTTCTTCAGTTTCCATCTTACGGCGGGGAACCGTTCGAAGTCGTATGAGCTCCACTTCGGTGCAAGATTCTTCACCGATAAGAGAAAATCTATGTCCTCCTTCGAGAGTCCACCGCGAATCGTTTCAACCAAGGTCATCCGAGTCTCCTCATATGCCTCATAGGTGAACTCTTCGTCAGTCATGCCGCCGAATTGATTCCGCAAGGCCGAACGCTGATCCTGAAAATTCGGCTGGAGCAACTCTCGTATCGGTCGATCGTGGGAAATGAGGGCTAATAGAAACCCAGCCTTTACTTCGTTCGAAAACCCCTCGTTAGCCAAGAGGTAACGAACATCAAACAGATCCCGTGGATGTTGACGGTCGAGCGCCGCACATATCTTGCCGCCGTAGAGTTGACCCATCGGAATTACTGGAATGTCGGTAAATACATCAAACTCTTCCTGCGCTTTCTGACACAACGGCAGCCTCACCGGATCAACTATCGTCCCTCGCCCGACCAAATTAACTTCCAGCTTGATGGCGACCCCTTGCGAAGAGATATACAATTTGCCTTTCTCGCTCGGTGCCGTCACGCGAGCTTTGGCAACTACAAGTACAGTTCTTTCCTTTATCCTTCGCAGAGCTGCCTCGATCTTGTCGAGCGACGTCGAGCGATCCTCTATCGGCACATATGTTAGGTCTATGTCGACCGACAGCCTCGGCATATCCCTGATAAATAGGTTAATAGCTGTTCCGCCGTGCAACGCAAAGCAAGATTCTTTAGCAACTTCCGGAAGCACCTTCAACAGAAGCTCAACTTGTTTCTTATAAGTCGCTGCTTCCATGTGCCTCCAGTTCCCGCGGGACGGTTATTCGGAACTCGTCGATGTAGACACCGTTTCTCGCTATAAGACGTTTACCTCGACCCAGATCCACATTTCGAAGATCCAGATGATCGAACCATGCGTGTCCAGACTTTTTGGCCATGTAGAGGAATAGGCGTTTTACCTTTATGGAGCTGCATTTTTCCAACATCATTTGCACCTGATCGGGACGAAGGTTGTTGAGCCCCTCCATGAATTGGTAACACTCGACAAGATCCTGTTTCCGAGGGGTAAGGTAAAGGCATTCCATCATCGCCCGGACCGCGCCCGAGACACCTATTGAAAAAGTCTTGAATTCGAGCTCGGTCAATCCTAGATCAGACGGCAGGAATGAGGTGCAATAAAAGTCCACTGCTAAGCCCCAATCATGTTCTCGGAACCACTCAGGCAAGGATTCACCTTTGCCACCGAAAACGACGACACTTTTCGCGGACATTTCCAGATAATGAGCTTTCCCTAAAAGGATTAGGGCCGTTCTTCCGCCGGGGTGGACCGTCGAATTTGTCTGCTTTTGGAGAGCATAGATGGCGCCTTCGTATCCGACCTGATCTCCAGTCCGGATCATGGCTCCGACACCTATGGAGTCCAGCCACCCGCTCCGCCTGTATTTCTTTTGAAGATCCGGTGTGTAGCCCTGGGTCGTGAGCCAACGGGACTGGAACACAACTCCACTTGGTTGTGAAGTAAGTAATCGGTTTATTTTGCTTCGAGTATTGGTACTCATAGTCCCATTATAGACAAAAATATAAACCTCCAACAAGAAAAAGTTTATATTTCTTCTTATTTCGGTACCATAAGTACCCTCCTTCTAGAAAATTGAAACTAAACTGTCGATAGCCTATTTTCGAAGGGCCTTCCATAAAAAGAAGGATGGATTTTGGTGTTGCTGAAACTGATACTCTTTGTAAGACTTGTAACCCTGTGCCATGGCAATTGCCGTGGCTATCAAACTAAACCCACCGGTCTGAACCGCCCCGAATAAACCGGCCGCACCGATAGCAATGCTCAGCTTTAACTGCGACTCTAAGTGCCTGACTTTCTGGTTGATATTCGTAACTTGTATGTTCGAAATTTCGTGCCAGGCGTTCTCGGTTTTCATCTTCAGTTCCTTAGGATCAGTGACTAGTCTCAATTCTCGAAAGAGTCGATCTAGTTCATTTCGAAAATTGTAAAAGGCCTCACCGTCCTCAAGCCTGATTCGCATCAACGTGCCGACGTCGATCTGTTCTATGCCGGGCAGATCGAACCTCAGTAGTGAATTGACGGTGTTTTCCGCAATTGTTTGTTCGTCCGGAAAAAACTGCTCCAACAATTCAAAAGTAAACGGGGTCGTACAAAGATAGCTGGCACCGAAACCCGCTGCAAGCGTGTTTTCCAAAAGCAATCGCTTGTATGAATGTTCGGCTGTTTGATTTATCGATTGATAGACCCAAGCGTCGTATCTTGCCTTGTCGGGAGATGACTCAGGCATGTATTGGACAGTTTCGATCTGTCTGGTTTTCTCATCAACTGATTTAACAATTTGTTCCATCAAGAGATATCCGCGCGCGTCTTCACCTAGGTGATCTTGAAAACGAATGTGGATGGCTCTTCCGATCTCGTTGGATCCATCGATTATCATTCCGTGATCCGTTTTCTTAACGGCTTCCACGATCGCACGTTCACGATAAAAATCCAGAAGTGGTTCGGGTAAAACGTCCGAAAAGCCGTTCAATGAAGCTCTGTACGGAATGACCTCTGGCGGCTCGAACAAGGCGGTTATCGGCAGGACACAAACGAACGCTGCCTGAATCATAGGCGCTAACTGCTTGAGATAGTGAGCAGATTCTACAAGCCTTTCCCGATTGATACCTCCGCTGCCGGGCACCCCCACAAAGTCGTTCATCGTCTTCGCATTCTGAGACCATTTATGGGTATGCGGAAAGACCGGATCTGCGATCACAACTTCGTCGAGGTAGAGCGCAGATTGTTTGAGTAAAGAAAAGATTGGATGTGTTGAGCCGTTGAATAGCTTTAGATTTGATGTGTTAGCTCGGACAGCTTTTTCATTCGCAGCCACGTCGGATAGTTGCAGCGCGCGATAGTTTTCGAGTTCCTTAAGGAGTTCAACTTCGCCGAAGCTAGCGTACCGGTTCCTCAGAACGGAATCGTCGAACAAAAAGCTTTCGGAAATGAATTCGAGCAAACGAGTTGCCATGATTGAAACATAGCGCCTGGCCCTAACTTCGCCAAGTTGATGTACATTCAAAGTGAGATAATCGCTTTGTGGAGAATAGCGAGAGGTCTGTATGTTCAAGCCGAAATCTGGATCTAGAGACGAACAGCTTAAAACTGTCAAGGTGATAACGGAGGAACAAGAGCATGTCTGCTCGGAGAAATGTTTTGAGCCGCGGAAGAAACGAAAGCCGCGTGGCCTTCGCCCGGTCGACCTTGGCTATGTCTACCAAGACAATAAGGGTCGTGTTTACCGGGAATGGGGCGAAGATGATTGGCTTGAGGTTACGGGATTGGATTTCCTTCAGGGAACCGGCGGATTGCATATCGCGTTCACTCCAAAGGAGCAACTTCACATTCACAGCCGTGGCGGCCGAACGACTGCGATGACGACGTTACGGCATGATGATCCCGGCAATGTCCCATACCACGCTAGCGCGGCCGCGACGATCTTGCGGGATGAAAACAAGAATCTTAAGAAAGTTCGAGAAATCCTAGGTTCTGAGGCGGCGAAAGTAGTCCCGAGAGCGCCAAAGAAGAAGAAACCTTCTAGTGGAAGAGGCCGAGGTGCTCCGGGTGAACCTCGTTCAGCCAGAGGACGGAGGATTGTTGATCTGATCGACGACGGATTACGAAAGGCTGAGGTCCTGTCAGCAACGATCACCTGGGCAAAGGAGAATGGCGAGAACGTTGCTGGGCCTCATGGGCGCAAGATAAAGCGACATGTAGACAAAGTATGGGCGCGAATAAAATCGCGCCGTAAATGAACGCACACCGCCGAACAAGCTCAGACGTTATTTGCTTAACCTGCGAGCGGTAACAGCGCGCGGCCCCTCATTCATCGGGCGCGTAAGTAGCTCAAGTTGCTGGCGTTCATTTCTGTCGCTGCGCCAACGTGCTCGCGGCCGCTGTCTTGGCCGCTTTACTTGTGCGGCCATCTCGCAACACTTTCGACGCAGCCTTTGCCGCGGGCGCAGATGTTCGCTCCCTTGGAGCCTTGCTCTGCGTCAGAGCACTACCCGCTGCCTTTCTTACAGTTTTGCTCGTCGATGTCCGTAGCACCTTAGCAGCCGCCCGAGCGGCTGTTCTGCCTGTTCCTTTCTTCATAGTTCCGTTCCTCCTTCAACGGTGATACCAATATAACATTGAGTTTGACAAAAGTATCTCTGCAACCGATACTTTTTCTATGGGACGTAAGCCGAAGGACGACCACAAAGCGTTTCTCTTCATCGCAAATCATCTACGACAACACGGTAAACAGCCGTCATTCAAAGATATTGCCGACGAAATGGACTATAGCTCGATGCGGTCCGTACAGCTACTTTTGAAACGCCTCGTCGATGCTGGAAGAATTACTTATACTAATCGCGTAATGGATCTCGTCGACAAGACAACCCCGATCGTCAATGACCGCACCGTAGAGGTCCCAATACTCGCTCAAGTGCCGTGTGGTGCGTTTGAGGAAGCTATCGAGGCCCGCAAAGGCTCGATACCGGTCTCAAGTGAGGTCGTAAGGCCGGGCCACAATTACTACATCCTTGAGGCCAAAGGAAATTCGATGAATGCAGCGGGCATCTGCTCCGGCGATCTCATGCTCATTCGTCAGCAACCGACCGCCGACAATAACGAGATCGTCGTCGCTTTAGTAAACGGAGCGTCCACGGTGAAACGCTTTAAACGGCATCAAGGTTATGTCGTCTTGACGCCGGATTCTTATGAGCCAGAGCACCAGCCAATGATCTTCTACGAAGATTTTGCAATTCAAGGCCGGGTGCTGATGTGGTTTCCAAATCCAGACAAGACTAAGGAGGATAGAGAAGCCGTACGTCATTAAAGAGCTCGAACAACCTTGCCCTTCTCGCCATTATCGCCGCAAATCTCGCAGTGTATCTGGGCCTTCTTTATGGAGAGGTCGTTAGTTCCGCAAACCTCGTTACAGATCTTCCGCACTGGCGGACGTTGATACCGGCCACGGCTCTTATGGTCGCGGTCGGTGTCCTCAACGCTTTTTTCTCGGCGCACGCCAAGGCTCGATTTGTATTTCTTCGTTGGCATGATCCGCTTCCCGCGGGCCGTGCGTTTTCGTATTTTGCAAAGGTTGATAGCCGTGTCGATGTCGTTAAGCTCAAGGCCAAAATTGGTGCATTCCCAAAGTCACCTAGTAGGCAAAATGCTAAGTGGTACTCGTTGTACAAGACAATGGAAGACGCCCCAGAGGTCCGCGATGCGCACAAGAACTTTCTGCTCACGCGCGACTATGCTATGTTCGCCCTCCTCTTTTGCCTTGTGCTCGCACCGCTGGGCTTCAAACAGTTTCCTTCTCTCACTATGGCCCTAAGTTACTCGGGCTTTCTCATTGTTCAGGTCGTGCTAGTAGTTCGAGCAGCCCGCGTCCACGGAAATCGGTTCGTCACAACCGTGCTTGCCCGAAAGAGTGCCGAACCATAGGAGTTATTAAGATGATTGATTTTTTTGAAATAGATTTTCTTGACGTAGAAACCAATAAAAGCGGCGACGCTATAGCGATGCGCTATCGCGTCGGCGGCCAACAGGTTATCCACGTCGTTGACGGCGGCTTTCAAGCCACCGGGCCGAGCCTTACAAAGCACATCAATGATTACTACGGCGGGGCAAGTCACGTCGACCGAGTTATTGTTAGCCATCCGGACGGGGACCATGCGGGCGGTCTAAGGACGGTACTAGAAACTATGAGCGTCGGCGAGCTGTGGATGCTACGGCCGTGGCTCTATTCCGACGAACTGATCGATAGATTCGAAGGGCTGACGTCTGTCGATCGTCTGCGGACAAGGCTGAGGAGCCTTTATCCAAATCTTGCCGCTCTTGAAGATATAGCGATCGAGCAAGGCATCCCGATATTCAATCCATTTCAAGGCGCTAAGATCGGCGAGTTTACGGTGCTGGCTCCGAGTAAGAGCCGCTACCTTGATCTTATTGTCGAGTCTGATAGAACGCCCGAATCCTCTGAAGAGGCTCAACGCGGATCGGTGGCGTCTTTCGGCAGCGCAGTTGGGGCGGCGGTGGCAACGGCCGTAGCGACAGCAACAAATTTCGTCAGGGCATTGTGGGGCGAGGAGGTTTTTGCCGTCCAAGGCACAAGTGCTGAGAACGAGATGAGCGTTATCCAGTTCGCTCGAATTTGCGACAACCGAATTCTGCTAACTGCGGACGCTGGCCGACAGGCTCTGGACGAAGCCGCGCAATTCGCTCCGCAGGCGGGTCTTCTGTTGCCGGGGATTGATCGATTTCAAGTTCCACATCACGGATCCAGGCGGAATGTCGATTCGGCCACGTTAGATACCTGGCTCGGCCCGAAAAAGGCTTCAGAGAGCGAAAGCACCGGAACCTTTAGTGCGATCATTAGTTCGGCAAAGGCCGACACTCACCATCCGCGAAAGGCTGTCGTCCGTGCTCTGATACATCGCGGTGCGAAAGTTTTCACTACGGAAGGTACGACGCACTGTACGAGCTGCAACCCGCCCGCCCGCTCGGGTTGGTCCGCAGCCCCGACGGAGCCGTATCCTTCAGAACAAGAGGAGGAATAATAAGACATGGCGAACTCGGACTTAGATGTTAAGAAGCTCATGGCGAAGGTGACCAAATAATAGACCTGCGATATTGGACAGGAGGAATTTATGGCTAGATGCACAGCACCATATCGGGGGCATCGCACATCGAGCGGAGCGGCGGCCTGCCCTGCATGCGGTGGCCGCTATAGAGGCTACGGCTACGGCGGCTACAGTTCGTACTCGTCTCCGTCCTACTACCCATCGGGGAGCAGTGGGGTCCCCCGGAGCAGCGGTGGAGGGTCCGGCAGCAGCTCAAGGCCGCGCTGGTCGCGAGCCGGTTCCTCCGTGTCGTACACGCCTGCCCAGGTGCAGAATCTCACCCCAGTCCGCGAGAGCGTCGAGGACCTCGCGAAGCAGCCCGACCTTAGGGACGTCTTCCTCTGCCATGCGTGGGACGACCGGAAGGGGGCCGCCAAGGAGCTGCACGATCTGCTCGAGTCACTTGGTGTCCGGGTCTGGTTCAGCGAGAAGGACGTCGGCCTCGGCGTACCCTTGCTCCGCGCTATCGACAAGGGCTTGGCGAACTCGCGAATTGGGATCGTGCTCGTGACTCCCGCGCTGCTGGGCACCCTACCTAAAGAGACCATCGCCGACAAAGAGCTTTCGGCACTCCTTGCGGGTAACCGACTCGTTCCAATCGTGCACGAGACGACGTATGAAGCTCTCCGCGACGTGAGCCCATTGCTCGCCTCACGAACCGGCCTAGACACTGCCGAAGATCCGATGGCAGACGTAGCGGCCAAGATCGCCGAGCTAGTCGCCCTCTAGCTCGATTGCCTACACAGCCAAGTGTGATATTGTAGGTTATCTGTGACGGCGATTTCCGCGCGAAATCTACGGGTTAGCTCGCATAGTTTGAATCGGTAGGATGGTGGCAAAATGGTTGCAATTCTGCCGATTAAGACTGGTTCAAAAGCTCTCAGTTGTCGGCGAAAGCCTGATTTCTAAAGCATTATTAACGATTTTGAGAACTTGTGATCTCTCTCCGGGTTGGTTGGGGTGCGAGAGGTCGTGAGTTCAAATCTCGCCGTCCCGACCAATTAAAATAACGGCGGCCTAGATGGCTGCCGTTTTTAGTTTAGTCTCCTCCACCATCGCCGTCGCCGGCGCCGTCACCTGCATCCGCGTCAATATCTGGTTCGGGCGGTTGTTCATCTTCGTACGATCCGGCTTCAAGCTCACTTTCGACAACGCCGCGACGCATTTTCGTGGCGATCAACTGATTGGCGTATGTGAACACGCCGAAGCCGAGGCATATGCCAACTGCGAGGAATGGCGAGAGATATTGCGAGAGCTCGGGTGCGAAATTATGTTCGCGCAGAAATCCTATGGCTGATAGCGGCAGCAGGAAACCGATGATCATTACGAAGAAACACGTGTATCCGAATGTCGCCCATAGTGCCCACGCTTTTCCCGTATTAGCGAGCAGGATGTTCGCGAGAATTACAAGGACAGCCGTCGATATCCAGAGTATCCACCACGACAGGCTGCGGTTATATTCGTAGCCCGCGAATGCGTCGACAGGTGCCGTGATGCTGCCAAGCCAACTGGATGCGTAATAAACGACAACTCCGAGAAACAGCGCGAAGACAGCAAGCGTACCCACATATACTTTAGTCCACATTGGCACGGTTGTAACATAAATGCCGCTCAAACGAAAACACCGGCGAACCGTAACGGCCCGCCGGTGGATTTAAGAACGCTGACTTATTTACCGTGGACGAACGGTGATATAGACCGTCTGACCGCGTCTGGCGACCAGCAGTAGGACCGGCCGGCCGCCTGCACCTTCCAATGCCTGCTGAACCCTTTCTGCGGAGTTCACAGACCTGCGGTTTACCTCCAGGATCACGTCGCCTCGCGAAATGCCCGCCTCGGCTCCGGCTCCGCCTTCATCGACCGCCGTAACTACGGCACCCTCGTTCTCATTCAGTCCAAGCTCCTTAGCTACCTGCGGAGTGACCGGCTGCAGCGTAAGACCAAGCCTACCGCCCGCAGGCTTTGCTTCTTCCGGACCGGTTCCCGGTGTTTGTGACGACTCAGAAGTCTCAGTGTCAAACTCATCAAGCGTAGCTGTCAGATCGACGGAACCTCCATCGCGGATAACAGTTAAGCGGATCTCAGTGCCGGGCAAAGTCCCCGCGACCTTGTTTCGCAGCACGTTGCCGTCGTCGATCTTCTCGCCATTGATCGCTGTGATAATGTCGCCGCGTTTAACGCCCGCCTTTTCGGCGGCACTACCCGCCCGGACGTTGCTGACAAGTACGCCGGCACGCTCCTGCAGGTTCAGAGCAGTGGCAGTGTCCTCTGTAATGTTCTGTATGTTTACGCCGAGCATTCCGCGGCGTACGCGGCCATTCGCGAGCAGCTGGTCCATGACGGATTTTGCCATGTTGGACGGGATCGAAAATCCGATACCGATGTTGCCGCCCGAGGTTGAAAGTATCTGCGAGTTGATCCCGATGAGCTCGGCGCTAAGGTTAACGAGCGCACCGCCTGAGTTGCCGCGGTTTATCGGGGCGTCGGTCTGGAGGAAATCTTCAAAGCTGCCGTCGCTCAGGCCCGTTCTGCGCCCTTTGGCCGAGATTATGCCTGCTGTGACGGTTTGACCGATCCCCAGCGGGTTACCGATCGCAAGAACGATGTCGCCGACTCGTACTGTATCGGAATTGCCGAGCGTCAAGAACGGCATATTCTGGGCGTCGATCTTTAGTACCGCAAGATCGCTAGGTTTGTCTGTGCCGACCACTTTTGCCTCAAACGACTTGTTATCGTTAAGAAGCACGGTGATGCGGTCCGCTCCCTCGATCACGTGTGCGTTCGTCAGGATAGTGCCGTCAGCACTTACGATCACGCCGGAACCCATTCCGCGTTCAACAGGTGAACGCTGGCCCGGCTGCTGCGGGAACTGGCGAAAGAAATCTTCGAGCGGATTTTGTCCCTGCGGCTGTCTGGCCGCCGGCCGCGATCGCGATTCCGCCTCGATCCGGACAACGGCCGCAGCGGTACGTTCGACGACATCTGCATACGAGGTGCGAACGCCATCAACTACAAGCGGTGCCTGCGGAGCGGGCGGCTGATCGGGGATCGGAGGAACAGAATCAGTTCCAAATATGCCCGAGCTGCAGGCCGAAGCGGCCGCGACCGAAACTAGCACGGTTACCAATAAAAGCCTTTTTCCTAACATTATTGTTTCTACTCCGTTAACTATAGATGCGTTAACTCTAAAATATAGATGCGTTATAAACGACCGTAAAAGAATACGCTTTTTCCCGGCATGATGTTCAATGTCAGGCCTTATTATCACGATCCTGCGACCTTTGGCAGCCCGTTTGAGAATATATACGAAAGCGATTTATACACCAGCTTTGCACATAGGAACGCGGGCGAATCGTAATTCTCAAAGTAAGAGTATTCGACCAGATCCATGCCGACTATCCGCCTCTTCTCAGCAAGCTTTCTGATAAGCGTCAGCGTTTCGTACCATCCGAGACCGCCAGGTTCAGGTGTTCCGGTCGTGGGAACGATGCTCGGGTCCAGTCCGTCGATGTCGATAGTCAAATAGACGTTCTCAGTGAGCGAATCGACCGCTTCATCGATCCAGTCGGTTTTTCCAACGATGTCGCGTGCCCAATAGATCTTTGTCGGAATGCCGGTCTGGATCAAACGCGCCTCGTCGGACGAGATCGACCTGATGCCGACCTGGACCGACGGTATCCGCAGGTCCTTTACCACACGAGCCATTATAGATGCATGCGAGTGAGGTGTGCCGTCGTAAGTATCACGCAGGTCGGCGTGTGCATCTATCTGCAGCACGCTCATATTGTGAAACTTTTCCGCATGGGCCTTGATGACCGGTGCCGATACGGAATGTTCGCCGCCGAGCATACAGACGAATTTATCGTATTTCAGCAGGTCGACGGTCTTTTCGTAGAGCCCGTTCATCATTGCTTCAGGTGATTCCCGCGGTGTGAGCTCTTCGAGCGTGTGGATGCCGACGCGGTAGGGCTCGGTGTCGGTCTCATCGTCATAAAGCTCCATATTGCGCGATGCGTTGACGATCGCCATTGCACCCGCTCCGGTACCTGTTCCATAGGAGACCGTTCCCTCATATGACACGGGCCAAACAACGACGGTTGACGCGTCGAAAGTCGAGAACTCCGCTTCTTCGATTCCGCCGAAATTCATCGGCAGGGATTGAGATTCACTCATAACCAACAGCTTACCGCGTGTGATGTGATTTTCAAGTCATTTAGCGGCGATTTACCATGTGCCCGGGCGTTTGAAAAAATAAAACGTCTCGGCTAGAATATGCGGCGGTCCGGGAGTTGTGGGAGCTTCCGGATCCTCACAATGCATGGTGGGTGCGGGAACTCACCAGTGCATGGAAGGCTGTTCGGACTTGATCCGGGCAGCCTTTTTCATTCTTTAGCTGAAGAGCTAAATGCAGATATCGTGAAAGTTAGTTCGTGAGCAGACGGATCCGGTGCCGTAAGAAGAGGCTTTTGCTACGCGACAAAAGAGAAAAGTCACGCGACAAAAGAGAAAAGTTATCTAAAACAAGAGCAGAATTGCGCAAAAAAGAAGCAGAATTATGCAATACAAGAGCAAAGTTACGCAAAAAAAGAGCAAAGTTACGCAAAAAAAGAGCAGAATTACGCAAAACAAGAGCAGAATTATGCAAAACAAGAGCAGGATTACGCAATATCAACGCTGAACTAGGAAGGGCAGAGCAAGAGGCAGTCAGAATGTGCAGTTGAATCGACCGCCGACCTCTTTCTCTTTCAGGCAAATGCAAAGCGGCCGGCATGCGACTCCATTCGCATAGCCGGCCGTTAACTTTTAATGATGGATCAAGCTGCGGCTTCGCTGGATTGCGTGCCGGCCATTTGTTCGGCAAGTGAGCGCATCCATTCCTGGGTCTTTTTAAGTTTCTCGGCACCGTTCGGCTGATCCATTATCACCTTTTCAAGATGATAAAACGCCTTCGGTTCCTGGAACATTTCGCGTAGTTCCGCGAGGATCGGCTCGATCTTTGCGAAAACGATCATGTGTTCGCCATTCGTGTCAGCGAACATTTCACCGTCGATCGCTCCGTGATTAACGAATGATGCCGCCATATCCCAATAGGACGTGACCATACGCAGATAGCCCCCGACTTCCGGGTCCATCATCGTCTGCATATAGTCCTGTGCGCTGGTCGGATTGAAGGCAAACATCCAGTCGCGTGCCTTTCGCATGGTCGCCTCACGGCGAAGGTCGTAGAGTTTCAATATAAGATCGCCTGATTCAACTTTGCTCATAAAACGTGCTCCTTTGAAATGTAGGTATTGAACTGCAGTCTATTCCTGCCATCATCAGGTGTCAATAATGCGGTCTAGGAGTTAGGATTGTCGTAAGAAATGAACGACGCCATCTCAGCCTATTTGCAAACTCGGATCGACGCAGGAGACTTTCCTTCGGCGGTCTATTTGGTCGCGGAAAAAGGCGAGATCGTTTACCAAGACGCGCTCGGGTTTGCGGTTGTCGAGCCGGAACGTATACCCGCGAAGCTTGATACGATCTATGATCTCGCCAGCCTGACGAAGCCATTGGTAACAGGCCTGCTGGCAGCTCTGAAGATCGACCAAGGTAATCTAAGCCTTCGGACAAAGATCGGCCGATTGTCGTCGTTCGGGTCGAATGGACTTATCGGCGAATTAACGGTGCAGGAACTTGCGACGCACGTATCCGGCCTTCCCGCGTGGCTGCCATTTTATCTTCTTGCTGATTCGTCTTCCCCTAAAGATATTCACCATGTGATCGGTCGCCAGGCCATCGAAAAGCGTGGCGATATGGTTGAATATAGCGATCTGAACTTTATCGCACTCGTGGGTGCGATCGGTGCGTTTCGCCCGGATACTGAGTTCGATGTTCGTGTCGCACAGGTGCTTGAACTTTCGACGACGTTTTTCAATCCACTTTCGCACAACGCCGAACGCTCTCAAATTGCCGCTAGCGAACGCGGTAACGAATATGAAAGGCAGACCTGCATCGAGCGAGGGTTTTTGACCGGCGACGACCGCGGCAAAGTTTCGGAGATACTTCGGAAAGACATTATCTGGGGCGATGTCCACGACGGGAATGCATATTTTATGGGCGGCGTCGGCGGGCACGCCGGACTGTTTGGCACAGCGGAAGAGGTCTTTAAGATCGCACTGCAATTCTTGCCCACATACTCGAAGCTCTTGAAGCCCGAAACATGCAAACTATTCCGAACGAACTTCACGGAAGGGTTGAATGAAGACCGCTCGTTCGCATTTCAGCTCGCATCGACAAAAGATTCGACCGCCGGAAACCTGATGTCACCCGAAAGCTTTGGGCATCTTGGGTTTACAGGCACATCATTATGGGTCGACCCTATCAAGGACCGGATCTTTATACTGCTTACCAACCGCACGCATAACCATTCGCTTCCGTTCATCAACATAAACGGCGTTCGCCGCAGATTTCACGACCTCGCGATCGAGCAGCTCGAAGAAAAAAGATAGCAACGAAGCTTATTTCAATACCGTCATAGCTGATGCTTTCCCCAAAGTGCATCTGGCCGGAGTATATAGCTATGAAAAGAATAGCGGTAACGCTTATCTGTTTGGGGATGCTGGGTTTATCCATCGCTGCTCAAACGACCCGTACAACGCGGCCGCGAGTCGCCGCGACACCGACACCACAGGTTTACGATCCGCAGCTGGATCCGCAGATCGATCGTTCCCAGTCCAATGATGGGCGGCCGGTCCTGCAAGGCGGACGGCGAATGCCGATGCCGACGCCTACACCCGGAGCCCACCAGGGCGAGGACGAGATCGTACGCATCGAAACAAATCTTGTAACCATGCCCGTGTCGGTCTTGGACCGCGACGGCCGTTTTATTTCGGGACTTACGCAGCGCGATTTCAAGATCTTTGAGAACGGCAAAGAACAGCAGGTCGAGTATTTTCAGTCAGTCGAGCAGCCGTTCACGGTTGCGTTGATGATCGATGTCAGCCCGTCGACCGCGTTCAGGATGGACGAGATCCATCAGGCAGCTATATCGTTCGTCGATAAGCTCAGGCCGAACGACCGCGTGATCGTTATCGCTTTTGACGATCGTGTGAGAGTTCTGAGTCCGGCAACAAGCAATCGTAACGAGCTTCGCTGGGCGATCCAGCAGGCGCAGTTCGGCGACGGAACGGGGCTTTATGAAGCGGTCGATCAGGTCGTCTCACGCGAACTCGCTCGCGTGGACGGCCGAAAGGCTGTTGTGCTGTTCACGGACGGCGTTGACACCACTTCCCGACGGGCTTCATACCAAAGCACGATCGCGGATGCGGAAGAGACAAACGTTTTGATCTACCCCATTCGCTATAACACGCAGAGCCAGTACGGCAATCGCGGCGGCGGCGGTTGGGGCGGACGTCGGCAATCGGGTTGGGGCGGGATCGCGGGCATAATTCTCGGCGGGGGCGGTTTTCCGACGATGCAGCATCCGGCGGGATCTTCTCCGCAGGAATATGAGACCGGGAACCGATACCTCGAGGAACTCGCACGAAACAGCGGCGGCCGTAAGTTTGAAGCTGATACGACCAAGAATCTGGATGCGGCATTCGCAGGTATCGCTGAGGAACTCCGCCGGCAGTATTCGATCGGATATTATCCTGATAACGTCGGACAGGCGGGCGAACGTCGGCAGATCCGGATCCGCGTAATGCAGCCGAACTTAGTGGTTCGAGCCAAGACGAGTTATATCGTCGGGCAAACGGGCGACCGATTTGCAGGCCGATAGTTAGCAAACGCTAATTCGAGTTGATATCATCGGGAGGCTTTTTAGGAAGGCCTCCCGATGCATCATTTAAACCGACGCTAGCATCAAACTGGCCTGAGAAGAGAATTGCCCCATATGCCGAAGATCGTCGCTGCAACGCTCACTTTACTGTTTATTTTCTGTACCTACGACGTCGCAGCTCAGTCGCGTCGAACTCAACCGCCCGGCGGCGGACGCGTGAATCAGCGGCCGGCCCCGACACCGACTCCAGATCCGTTACCCGCCGAGGAGGAAGCAACCGACGATCCCGGAGCAGAAGAGGAAAGCGATGTGATCAAGGTCGCAACGCGTCTGGTCACGATGCCCGTTCGCGTGCTCGATCGAAAGGGAAGATTCGTTGGCGGTCTGACGAAGGAGAATTTCTCGGTACTCGAGAACAACACGCCGCAGCAGATCGAACATTTTCAGAATGAGTCTCAACCGTTCACGGTTGCGCTGGTGCTCGATATGAGCTACTCGACCGTTTTCAAGATCGAGGAGATACAGTCGGCAGCGATCGCCTTCATCGAACAGCTTCGACCGGATGATAAAGTGATGGTCGTATCGTTCGACCAGAACGTCAATATTCATTGCGACCCGACCAGCGACCGGAAAGAGATCTATCGTTCGATAATGCAAACCAAAATTTCGACCGGCACAAGTCTATATGAAGCGGTGGACACCACGATGAATGATAGGCTCCGTAACATTGAGGGACGTAAAGCGATCGTGCTATTCACAGACGGTGTTGATACGACGAGCAGGGAATCGCACGACCTCGATAACCTTCGCGACGCGATGGAGATCGATCTGATGATCTATCCGATCCGCTACGATACATTCGCGGACGTTCAAGCGATGAAGAACAAGCCGATCATCAACATGCCCGATAACAGCCGGAAAACAACGCCGCCGATCGGGCCGACCGAAAAAAAGGGGCTGCCCTTTCCGATCCCGGGACCGATCGTAATGACCCCTGATTCAAAAGGAACCACCGCGGAAGAATACACCCGGGCTGAAGAATACCTGACACAGCTTGCTGACAGGACTGGCGGACGAATATTCTTGGCCAGCACGGTCGGAAATTTGAACAGTGCTTTCAAGACCATCGCAAGCGAACTGCGTGAGTTTTACAGCATTGGCTATTATCCTACGGATGAAGCGAACCCGGGTGAGACGCGACGGATTAAGGTCCGTCTGGACCGCGAGAATGTAGCGGTAAAGACGCGCGGCAGTTATGTTGTTGCGGATCAGCGGGCAGGCAAGAAGTGACCTAAACCACCGAGCCGTCAGGTATCAACGCTCCTTTTGGAACAATGATTATCCCTTCGCGGATGTAGTACGATCCGTTCGGGCCGTCCTCGAAATCGACCCCTCTGGAATTGACCAGCTTTACATCCCGCCCGATCCGAACATTCTTATCGATTATCGCTTTGTGAATGATCGTGTTGCGGCCGATGCCCAGATTTGGCGTGCCGCTGTCGACGTTCGCCTGGATCTCTTCAATAGGTTCGAAATGATCGCTACCCATCAATATAGAGTTCTCGATCCGTACACCCGAATCGATACGGCTTCGAAGCCCGATGATGGAATTCCGGGCGTAAACTCCGTAAAGAATGCAGCCCTCGCTGACGAGCGATTGGTCAATGTCGCAGCCGTGTAGCTTCGACGGAGGCAGGTAGCGGCTGCGAGAGTAAATGGGGGCCGCGGTGTTGAAAAAGTTGAACTTCGGGAGCGGAGCGGCCAGATCGAGATTGGCTTCGTAAAATGCACGTATAGTACCGATATCTTCCCAATAGTCGTTAAATACGTGTGCCCACACGTTCCCGTGCTCGATCGCTGCAGGGATGATCTCGCCTCCAAAGTCGACACGAGACGGGTCTTCGTTGAGCATCTCGACCAGTTTCTCGTAATTGAAAACGTAGATGCCCATGGACGCCAGGAACGGACGCGTTTCTGCTTCTTCATCAGACAGGCCGAACGCGGTGGTGTCGACTCGCATCGATTCGAGTGCTTCACCTTTCGGCTTTTCCTTGAACTCAACTATCCTGCCGTCGGCATCGGTCTTGAGCAGTCCGAAACCTTCGGCATCATGTGGGTTGGCCGGGATCACCGATATCGTTACGTCCGCATTCGTTTCGTAATGCCGCTCTAAGAATTTTCGGTAATCCATCCGATAGAGATGATCACCGGAAAGGATCAAAAGCGTTTTAACCCGCCAGTCGCGTAAGTGCGGCATGATCTGTCTGACGGCGTCAGCGGTTCCCTGAAACCATCCGGGGCTGTCATTACGCTGTTCGGCAGCGAGGATCTCGACAAAGCCGGTTGAGAAATTTGAGAATCTGTACGTCTGCGAAATGTGGCGGTTAAGCGAAGCCGAGTTGTACTGCGTAAGAACGAAAATGTGCGTGATGCTGGAATTGATGCAGTTCGAAACGGGAACGTCAATGAGGCGATATTTGGCACCGAGCGGAACCGCAGGTTTTGATCGTTCCTGCGTCAACGGAAATAAACGCGAGCCCGCACCGCCGCCGAGGATGACCGCCAGGACATTATCATTCAGAGCCATAGCGATATTGTAGATTGGACGGTAGCAAACCGTAAATACCCTTTTTTGAAACGTTTCGAGCGACGCAAGTGTGATCGCTGACGTTTGATATAATATCGAAGTCAGGAAACCAAATAATGTGGTACTGGACCAAAGTTTTATTTCTGATCCTGGTCGGCTCGCTCGGCGTATGGCTGATCTACGAGCTCTTGACCTTTCCGAGCATCTCAAAGCTTCGTACGGAAAACCCTCAGACGACATCGATGATCGAATATCGTCTGTCAGAAGCTCGTGCGGAAGGCCGCGAACCCCGGAAGGCGATGATCTGGATGCCGATAGAACAGATCTCACCGCACCTGCATAGGGCCGTGCTTGCGGGGGAAGACTCGCGATTCTTTGATCATGACGGTTTTGACTGGGAGTCGATCCAGAAAGCGTGGGACGAAGCTGTCGCCGAAGGAGAGAAACAAGCTAAAGCCGACGGTGAATACGACCCTGAGGCATGGATCCCGCCGATGCCGAGCTTTAAACGCGGGGCCTCGACCGTAACACAGCAATTAGCAAAGAATCTCTATCTCTCTGAGGACCGCAATTTTCTTAGAAAGGGCAGGGAAGCGGTCTACACGTACTTCCTCGAACGCAACCTATCGAAAAAACGAATACTCGAGATCTACCTGAACGTGATCGAATGGGGCGACGGCATCTACGGTGCTGAGGCGGCCTCGCGTTATTACTTTAGGAAAAGCGCGTCGAACCTGACACGCGAAGAAGCTGCTTTTCTTGCGGCGATGATCCCCAGCCCGCTGAATGTCTTCAATCCTGATAAGAATCGGAAACGTGTAGTTCGCCGTCAACGTGTTCTGTTGAGGTATATGAACGGTGTACAGCTTCGTTATTAACTCTCCTGCCTCGCCCACGGTGACATCAACGGGTTTGACAGCCATGCTATTCTAATTGCAATCAAAGAAGTTACGCGGTTTTGCCCACCAGTGCCGCAATTGATCGAGGAGGAATACCGATGAAAAGATATCTGATGTTCGTTACGGCTATGCTGGTAGTCGGCGTTGGGGCTGTTGCTTTTTCGCTGGATCTTTCGGCGACCCGCAGCATGGCACAGACGCAAGACACGAAGATCCCTGAGGTGATCGTGCTCGGCAAGGATGCAAAGCTCGGCTCGGTGACCTTTAGCCATGTCAGTCATAACGGCGGTAAATACAGCATTGACGGAACGAATCCGATCGGGTGTACGGAGTGTCATCACACGGCACAGCCGGCTTCGGAACTAGCAAAGCATCCGCCGCTGAAAACAGCTTGGCCGGCAGACAGAACGACGACACTTACCGCCGAACTGTATATGAAAGACCCTGCGGCGGCCGGCGTGGTTTCTTGCCGCGATTGCCATGCACCTGCGGGAACAAAACCGAAGCTAATGGACGCGATCCCGGAGATCAAACACGCAACGAGTGCCGCGATGATCTCACTGAATAATCAGCAGGCGCTGCATAGAAACTGTGCGGGTTGCCACACAGAGATCGCCAAGGAGCGGAAAAACATTAAGGCTCCTACAAATATGCAATGCACGCAGTGTCATAAGAAGTAAGAAAACTGTAAACACACTGAGGATGGCGGCTTGATGGATCGGGCCGCTTTTTTGTGGCTTTTTAACTAATGGATACTGATTCTATGATCGAGATACTTGGCTGGGGCAGCTCACTGATCCTGCTTGCAACGCTCGTTAGACAGGTTTACAAACAATGGACTGAAAGGACAAGCGAGGGGATCTCGCAATGGTTGTTCGTGGGGCAGCTTGCCGCCTCTGTAGGCTTTACGATCTACAGCGTTATGACGGGGAATTGGGTTTTCACATTCACTAACGCCGCTTTGACCGTTAACAACCTCATCGGACTTTGGCTCTTTTTTCGTTATAGAGACGACAGCGAGGAAGCGGGAGCATGAGAAAAGGGCCGCCGATCCTCGACAGCCCTTTTGGGTTTTCGCACATTAACAGATCACTTCCTGCCGACGATAGTCATTTCGTTAAGGATCCATCCGGCATTGCCAAACTTCTCCGTCACGAATAACACGAAGCGGATGTCGACCGAGATCGAACGGTTGTAATCGGGGTCGTAATAGAAGTCATTACCCAAGCCTTCGTAATTGCCGTCGAATACAAGTCCAACCTGATTGCCCTCGCCGTTGAGTACAGGGCTTCCGGAGTTGCCGCCGATGATGTCGTTGGTGGAAAGGAAATTGACCACGACGCTGTCGCCTTGGCCAAAGCGACCAAAGTCACGTGCCGCCTGCAGGTCTTTTAGCTTCTGAGGCATGTCGAACGGGTTAACACCGGTGTCCTTTTCGATCATACCCTTGATCGTGGTGAACGGCGTACGATATTCGGCCTCACGAGGGCTGAAGCCTTTGATGTTGCCGTAAGAGAAACGAAGGGTTGAATTCGCGTCAGGATAAGGCGTGATACCTCGCATTTCGGCCAGGCCCTGTTGATAAAGCAGACGGAGACGGTCGATCTTCGATGCGAAAACCTGAGCACGGGCGTTGGCTTCATCACGTGCTGCCTTTAATGCTGTCGCGAAAGCTCGAGGATGGTCGCGTTCCGGACGGAAATCCATAGTCTGCGGGCCGTAAAGAGCAGCTACTGTCTCAGCCGTCCAGTAATCGCCCTCTGCGATGTTCTCCGCGAACGCAGCTTCCGCAGCTCGACGACCGCTGCCTTCGAATTGGCCGAACAGTTTTTCCGCACCGTCGAATTTCTGATCAGCCGGAAGCTCATCAAACGCTTTCAGGAAATATTTGATCATTTCCCGTTCGTAGATAGGTTCGCGGCCCTCGAGTGCCTTTCGGATCTCAGCGAGCTTGGTCTCACGCTCGGCCTCACTGAGCATTTTGCCTTCACTTACGGCCTGGAAGATCGCTCGGAACATCGGCATTGTCGCATCAGGCATTCGGCGAACAAGTATGTCCCGTTTAGCGGCCTTATTAGATTCCGCTGAAACCGACGCGAGCTCTGAAAGCACAGTGCCGTATTTCGCTTGTCTAGCGGGGTCGGCCGCAACCCAGGTCGCGAAACGGGCCTCCTCAGCTCTGCGTTGGTCAACTACATTCGCCCGACGCAGCCTGAGTTCGCCGCCCTGGTAGACCTTCCGTGCATTGTCAAAACTGGCGATATCAGACTGGAATGCGAGCCGTTTTGTCTCGTCGCTTTCCCCGATAAGTCGTAAAGCCGCCGACCGAGCGTCCAGCCATGATGAAAGGAAAGGGAAATTTGAGTCGCGAGCGTACTCGATCGACTGCGATTCGCGATAACGGGTCGTTCCGCCGGGATAACCGAGCACAAAAACGAAATCGTTTTCCTTAAGGCCACGGATGTCCATTTTCAAAAATGTCTTGGACTTGTAGGGGATATTATTAGCTGAGTATTCGGCGGCCGTTCCGTCCGGTGCCGTATAGGCTCTAAGGAATGTGAAATCACCTGTGTGACGTGTCCATTCGAAATTGTCCGGATCACCACCGAAAACGCCGATATTTCGAGGCGGAGCGTATACCACGCGGATATCCTTGATCTGCTGGATCTGCTGCAGATAATGGAAATATCCGTTGTTCAGCGATTGAATGCGAATCGTCGTGCCGGCCGGCACCTTGGCCTGTTCAGCCGCCGTCAAATCGTCAGTATTCTTTTTGATCGCCGCAGCGAGTGCCTCACCTGAGAGGTTTTCGGTTCCCTGGCGTATCTTTGAGGTCACGTCTTCGACACGCTGCGTAATGAAGATCGAATATCCTTTCGCAGGTATCTCGCCCGAGCGATTATCAGCCTTGAATCCGGTTTCGACCAGATCCTTGCCCGGTTCGGACGCGGTCACGAGAGCGTCGAACGCACAGTGATGATTTGTAAGGATCAGGCCCTCGGGCGAGACAAACTCTGCGGTGCATCCAATACTGAGTCGAATAACCGCATCGGTCAGCCCGCCGCCTGCAGGATTGTAGATATCGATCGGTTTGATCTTCAGGCCGCGATTCTTAAGGTTGAGGCTTGCGATGCGATCCGGGGTGTACATCCCCTCATCACGGGCGACAGCGAACGAGACCGTCGACATCGCGACAGCCATCGTCAGCACAGATGTAAATAGTGAGCGTTTAATCGAAGTCATAGAATGTAATTTTCCTTCTGAATCTGATAGGTGCGAACTCGAAACGAGAACAGAAAAGTATATCGGCTTTCTCCACTTAATTCCATCCAGTCGCTGATCCACCGACGGCGGCCGGAGACCTCCAAGCTGCAGCCTGTAGTTTCGAACGAGGGTGATCGGACCGAAACAAAAAGCGAGCCGAATATTCGACTCGCTTTTTGAGCAAATGGTTGTTGGAAAAGGTTATCTTGAAGCACGCCGCATGTCCATCGGCTGCTGCGGAAGGAATCGACGCGGATTTATCGGTCGGTCACCCAACCGAAGCTCAAAGTGAAGATGCGGACCTGTCGAACGGCCGGTCGAGCCTACATATCCTATAAGCACTCCGCGTGAAACGCCGTCACCTTCCGCAACCTCGACCTTGGACATATGGCCGTAGCGAGTGATCAGCCCGTTGCCGTGATCGATCTCGACCATATTCCCATAACCGCCCTGCCAACCAGCCTTCGTTACTTTGCCACCCGCGGGTGCAACTATAGCGTCACCGCGTTCGCCGTCGATATCCATACCGTTGTGAAACTCATAGGTACGTCCACCGAATGGATTGCGTCGAAAACCAAATTCGTTGTTGATCTTGCCTGAATGGGCCCAGATCGAAGGAAGGTTCGCTACGTCGCTTGTGGTTTGGATCAGTTTCAATTGGCTTTCGACCTCGGGGTCTTCGCCAACCAACTGCTCCGCCGAATAAGGGCCGCCGCTATTGAGGGCGAGCTCGTCAGAGGCTCCGGGACGCGAATAATCGATGTTCTTAGCTGTAACGGGAACCTGTGCCTGAGCGGTCGTCGCTGGTGATACCGCAGCCGCGAGTTCGGTTGAACTGAGGACCGAGAGATTCAAAACTCCGGCGACGCCAAATCCAAGTGTCGAAATACCTAGTATTAATGCAATAGATAGTAAGCCGTTTTGAACGATCTTTTTTGAGACCGAAACGCGGCGAATATAAATTCTATTTTTTGTTGAATGTGAAAATAGAAACGAAAAGAACCTTGCGTCTTTCTGCATTATGCTTTTAAGCTCCTTGATTGATTTCGTACCGGGTAACTTTCGTCCCAGCACACGGAATCACGTGGGGCAAGCCGCGAGCGACTAACGCGAGACCAAACAAATTGAAAATAATTAGAAAACTATACCCAGCTTGTTCGTAGTTAAATGAAGGTCAATGATAAACATTGGCCGGACGCATGGCAAGTGGGGAACCTGCTCTAACGAACGACTCAGTATAACATGGTTTAACTGACAAATGCTAGCCCTTGGCCTTGCGGCTTTCGTTCCAGCCCTTGAGGACCATATAGCCGATACCGATTATCAAAGCGACGAAGACCAAAACGATCAAAAGCTTGATCGCTCCGGTTAGGAACGCGATGAACGTAATGATCTGCTTGAAGAAGGCGATCATCAGTGCGATCAGCACTATCAGACTACTTCCCACTCCCGCCGCTCTTAACCACATAGGCATATAAAACCACTCCTTAGAACGTATTCTAAACCACTGTAGGAACATGATGAAACGTTACGCGTTCCATCGTCCGTATCGCTGATCCTTAACATCTCCCGAATGCGATCCCAGATCGCCTGTTCCGTAACGGTGTTCGCCCGTGGCAGCCGAGAATATCGGAGCCGGCCTTACACTGTCAAAATCCCTAAACGGGGCTTCCTCAGCCCGCGGCTTAAAGATATATCCGCGCAGAATGTACAAGCCCAGTCCTATGAGCAATGCGGGCAAAAGAGCCCTCATCATTCCGCGAATATTAAAGAAGCTTTGCAGCAAGAACGCGGCGCCCAAGATACTTAGAACGATCCCCCATAGCTTTGGGTTGCCGGAAAAACGCTTGACGAATATATCCTCCGCCACATCGGGCGTCAGACCGGATCGGATCATTTGTGCGGTTCGCCATGCATCAAGGGCCGCAAAGAACCACATTCCGATGAAGCCAAAGAAAAACAGAGCGAAACCCGAAAGCACCGCCATCTGGAACAGTCCGACAAACACCGCAAAATAAACCAAAGCTTTTATCGTCTGTCCATTGTATGCGGCCCCGAGTCCCGGGCATACAAACGATAGCAGCGTAGCGACGATGGGGGAAGTGCGTTTCTTCACGAAAGGCATGTAATTCGTCTGGCCATGCTGCCTTAGCAGGTCGACGCCCATGACAATACAGTCCTGGCAATATGGAAAACCCTTGATACGGTGATCACACGTCGGGCAAAGCGGCTTCCCGCAGCTGTTGCACTGCACGACCGCAACATTTTGTACGTGGTACGCACAGTTCATAAATTAATTACCACCCTCGTTCTCGTTCACCGGCGCTGACGGCAATTCGCTCGGACGGCCCTGCCAGGCTTCGGTCCCTTGCCGATATGTCTGTTCTGCAAGCTGCACGCTTTTGCTATAAACATCGCTCAAAGATCCATCGGCGGAGACGGTCTGACTAACGAATAGAAACGCGAACATTAGCATCATCGCAACCGGTGCCAGCTGCGGTACCGAGATCGGGATACGTATACCGCGGATCCATTCTTCGAAACGCGATGACCACGATGCCTTTGCCTCGGCCGCCTGAACGGTCCCGAGCGTTTGCTGCAAGATCCGCTCGTTCATCCCAAACGGTATCGGCAGTTCATCTGTCTTATAAGCAACTATCGCAGCAAGTGACCGGACGACCTCGCCCGGCAGGTCAGTGCAGTCATCACAAATGACTGCATGCCTTTCCCAGCGATGAAAGGTCTGGGCGGGAAGGAATCCATCGAGGTAGTCCGTCAAATGTTCTTCAAACTCAGTGCAATGCAGTGAAACATCTGGAACCGTACTAGATATGATCTTCGCCTCGAGACGTGTCAGCGGCGTTCTCGGCTCCGCCATCTGTCGGCAAACGGCAAGTGACTGCTTTACATCATTTACGAGTGCGTGACAGATGGGGCATTTGAGTACGTGAGCGGCCGCAGCCTTGTGTGTGACGGCGTCAAGACTGCGTTCGAGGTAATCGGACATCCGATCCTCAAACTCCGTGCAGTCCATCAATTTCTTTGCTCCTACTGACATAACGACCTTAATTACACCTTGATCTTTTTCCTAACCTATTGACGGCGCCTAGCCTGACATTTGCCGCCTTTAATATTTTCCTTAAACGGTTACGACCCTCATCCGCCTTAGAATCTTTGCAAGCTCGATACGGCCGCGATTAATCCGCGATTTGACCGTGCCTTCCGGGATCTGCAGTACATCCACGATCTCCTGATAACTCAATTCCTCAATATCCCGCAGAATGACGCAAGTCTTGAGGTCTGCGGGCAATTTATCGATCCCTTCCTGTACTTGTGACGCCAATTCGCGGCGTTCCATCTCCTTTTGTGCCGACGTGCCGACCGCTCTCAGATGGTATTGATGGTCGTCAACGGTGTCCGCCATTGTATTTTGCGGGTTCCGCTGCCGATGCCGGTAATCATCAATTATCAAATTCCTCGCCAGCCGCATCAGCCAATTCGCCAGATCGCCCTGTTTGGGGTCATATTGATCCAGAGTGCGGTAGATGCGAATGAAAACCTCTTGGGTCAGGTCTTCAGCGGCATCCGGATTCGACGTAAAGCGATAAGCCAGATTGAAAATACGGCGTGAAAACGTTGTGACTATCTCTTCCCAAGCAACGCCGTCGCCTGCCCGTGCCCTTCGCACAAGTTCTGCACCGTTCAATTCTGGAACCGCTTTCAAAGCTTCCAAGTTATCTATCTCCGTAAGGTCCTTGCCCGACAAACCTCAGCAAGCTGTGAAATCTCTTCTTGCCAACACAAAAATACGCCGCTGACACGGTGAAAGTTCCCGTTAAATTTCTTATATTTCAATAAATTCGGGCTTATGAGCGATGATGTGGGTGATGCGGCACCATCAGCCTTTCTTTTCAGCAGCTGCTTTAGCCGACTCCAAATATTTTCGATAGGTCGGACGCCCTAGGAGTTTATTCTGCAAAACGTGGATCGCCGTCGCAACCTCCTGCTTGTCCATAGGGTGAAGTTCGGGGAGCTTAAAAAACGCGGCAGCGGCGCGCGCTGCCATTTCCCAGCATTCGGCCTCGCCCTCCGTAAATCCGAGCGACATCATCCGTTCACGCTCCGCTTTATAGCCATCGTCAGTTGTCGGTACGCCCGCAAAACCGACCGTGGCTGATGCTCCGGCGAGTGCTGTAGCCTTTAGCATTGTCCGTCGATCAATGTGGTTCATCTTTCGTGCTCCTGTTACTTTGGGTTGTGAGATCGTCGCAAGGATAATAGCTTTTTTAGTTACCGATATCGAATCGTTTTTTACGGCGCGCGCTGAATTCGCGTTTATTGCGGATTTACGGTATTGTCAAGAGTTTGACCACGCGGCGGGGACAGTCTCGCTGACCGAACTCTCAAAGGACCCGGTAGCTTCTGCCTTGAAGAGATACGTTAAATTCACCTTGCTGTTTCTGTTTGCAGCTTTCATTCTTTGGTTTTTCGGCAAAGACCTGGACTGGCAAGAGGTGCGCCAAAGCGTCGCTCGAGCTAATTATGTTTATATCGCGACGGCGATAGCTATAATTTGTATCGGATATTTGCTGAGAGCGATACGCTGGCAGGTCTTGCTCGAACCTATCACCAAGACGAGCCTGAAAGAACTATTTGCGACCACTACTGTCGGGTTTGCTGCGGTGTTCCTTATCGGCCGCGCGGGCGAGATAGTGCGGCCCATGTGGTTGCCAATGCGGGACAAACGCGTTCGGCCGTCCGCCGCACTAGTTACGCTGGGCGTCGAACGTATCTTTGATCTTGCAGCCATCGTCTGTTTCTTTTCAGTTAACCTTTTGTTCTTCACGCCGCCCGCGGGCAGGGAATCGGAGTTCCTTCTCGTCCAACGTGCGGGTTACCTGATGTTGGCTGCGGTTGTCGTCGGCTTTGTGATGCTGGTGATCTTTCAGCGAATATCGCCGCGTGTGATCGGTTGGGTCGAACGTGTAACGGACCGCAGATTCATCCCAACGCGGATTCGCAAGATCATTTTGAGTTTGTTCCGGCAACTCGCAGCTGCACTGAGTATTCTTCGGGACTGGCGTGAGCTGCTGACGGTGTCCTTCTGGTCCATCGCGCTCTGGCTTTCGATTTCAGTGCCAACATGGCTTGTCCTGGTGGCCTTTGACCTTCCTCTAACCTTCAGCGATTCGCTCTTCATAATGGGGTTTGCCGTGGTTAGTTCGGTCGTGCCGACGCCCGGCGGTGCTGCAGGCGCGTTCCACACGGCGACCGCGGCTAGCCTGATCTTCCTTCGGCCTGACATTCGAACAGAGGATGCCGCAGCAGCAACGATCGTGATGCACCTCGTATACTTCGCTCCTGCACTGGTGTTCGGTTTGTATTATTTCCTGCATGGCGATATAAGTATTGAACGTTTCCGCAGCCTGCTCTCAAGCGAGCACGCCGCCGAAGAGATCGAGTCCGAAGCCCCGAACAACAACGGAAAACTTACAACCGAGCATTGATCACAGCCTATGCGTTGCCCCTTTTGCTCACATATCGAAGATAAGGTCGTCGATTCGCGCGAATCAAAAGACGGCGATTCCATCCGCCGACGTCGGGAATGTCTCGATTGCGGCCGCCGATTCACCTCCTACGAAAGGATCGACGAGATCCCGTACATGGTCGTCAAGAAGGACGGGAAGCGGGAATCTTTTGAACGCAATAAGATACTCGCCGGCCTACTCCGTGCGTGTGAAAAACGGCCTATATCAACAACACAGCTTGAAACGATCGCCGATCAGGTCGAGAAGGTGGTGCAGGACTCTGCCGATCGCGAGCTCGCAACGAGTGAGATCGGAAAGATCATTATGCGGCGGTTGAAGTCGCTGGATAAGGTCGCATACGTTCGCTTTGCATCAGTTTACCTCGAGTTTGAAGACGTTTCGGAGTTCATGAACGAACTCAAAGATCTTGTTCGTGCCCGCGAAACGCAAGTTCCCGCCAAAAAGCCGAAAAAGGGCAAAAAATAGCCCCTGGCACCTTTCTAACGACTTCCATCGCTTCGAACGTGAATTCCGCGGCTTCCTTGCTTGCGGTCCTGCTTAAGAATAAACTCAAAGTTTATGGCTGATATCCAAGAATTCCCGATCTCTCTCTCCGAAGGCGAGATCGTCGAGCCGATGATGCAGATCCCAGCGGTTCTGCCTGCACTCCCTCTTCGCGACATCGTAATCTACCCTTTCATGATAGTGCCGCTCTTTGTTTCGAGGGATAAATCGATCAAAGCCGTTGAAGAAGCGTTGAAAGACAATAGAATGATCGTCCTCGTTTCACAGAAGGACGTCAATAAGGAAGACCCTGCTCGCGACGATCTTTACGATACGGGAACCGTTGCCATCATCATGCGAATGCTCAAGCTTCCCGATGGACGCATTCGTATCCTTATTCAGGGGCTATCGCGTACTGCGGTGGATTCGGTCGATTCGTCGGGTGATCATGTTACGGCGAACATTACGCCCGTATCAGAGCCTCTCGCCCCTGAGAATTCACTAGAAGTAGAGGCGCTGGTCCGCAATGTTCGAGGTTCGATGGAACGAGCCGCAAGCATGGGCAAGAACATCTCGCCGGAAGTGCTCGCGATCATCGCGAACCTTGACGACGCCGGCCGGCTTGCAGACCTATCGGCCTCGAATCTCGAGTTGAAAGTAGAGGATGCTCAGAGTGTGCTCGATATCGTCGACCCGGTTACTCGGCTGCGTCGTGTGAATGAGCTCCTCAGTAAAGAGATCGACGTACTAACGGTTCAACAGGAGATCAACACTCAAGCTCGTGCCGACATTGACCGCTCGCAGCGGGAGTACTTTTTGCGGCAGCAGCTTAAGGCAATTCAGAGCGAATTGGGAGAGGGAAATGAGCTTTACGAAGAGATCGAGCTGTATCGCGACAAGATCCTCAAAGCGAAAATGCCTGAAAGTGCGGAGGAGGAGGCCCTTCGGCAGTTGAAAAAGCTTGAGAGAATGCACCCGGATACTGCGGAGACCGCAACGCTTCGGAACTGGCTCGATATTATGACCGAGCTGCCGTGGTCGAAAGAATCGAAAGACAACCTCAATCTGAAGAAAGCAGAGAAGATACTCGACGAGGATCATTACGGCCTGGAGCGTGTGAAAGAACGGATCGTGGAGGCTCTTGCTGTCCGCAAGTTAATGGAAAAGCCCAAGGGCTCGATCCTATGTCTGGTCGGGCCACCGGGAGTCGGGAAGACGTCGCTCGGGCGTTCGGTCGCAAGGGCCTTGAATCGTAAGTTTGTCCGATTAAGTCTTGGCGGTTTGCATGACGAAGCCGAGATCCGCGGGCATCGGCGAACATACGTCGGAGCAATGCCTGGTCGTATAATTCAGGGGATACAGCAGGCGGGCACCAATAATCCGCTGATGATGCTCGACGAGATCGACAAGGTGGGTGCGGATTTCCGCGGCGACCCAAGTTCGGCACTGCTCGAAGTGCTCGATCCTGAACAAAACTCGACCTTTCGCGACAATTATCTCGGCATCACATTCGATCTTTCCAACGTTATGTTCATGACGACGGCGAATATGCTCGACACGATCCAGCCGGCTCTTCGTGATCGTATGGAGATAATCTCGCTGACAGGATATACGGAAGAGGAAAAGATCGAGATCGCTCGCCGCCACTTGATCCCGAAACAGATCGGCGAGAATGGGCTAGAAAAGAACGACGTCAAATTTGATAAAAAGGCCATCGCGTTGATCGTTTCCGAATACACCCAGGAGGCGGGGCTGCGACATTTAGAGCGCGAGATAGGAAAGATCGCGCGAAAGGTCGCCCGTATTAAAGCGGAGTCCGACGACGAATTTAAACCGGTCCGCGTCACCGTTGAAAACGTTAAGGAATTCCTGCGAGCGCCAAAGATCTTCAACGAAGGAGCTTTGAAGAAGGACCAGATAGGCACAGTGACCGGGCTTGCCTGGACCGCTGTTGGTGGTGACATTCTGTTTATCGAGGCGATCAAGACCCGCGGCAAAGGCAAACTTCAGCTGACCGGTCAGCTTGGCGAAGTGATGCAGGAATCGGCACAGGCTGCATACTCATATGCGAAAGCGCGTTCTGCTGACCTCGGAATAGCTGACGATATCTGGGACAATTACGATATTCACATTCACATTCCCGAAGGGGCGATACCTAAAGACGGGCCGAGCGCCGGAATCACAATGGCAACAGCACTTGTTTCGGTTCTCGCCCAGCGTCCGGTACGGAAGGACGTAGCAATGACGGGTGAGATCACGCTTCGGGGCAATGTATTGCCGATCGGCGGCGTAAAAGAAAAGCTTTTGGCTGCGCGGCGCGCCAAGCTGAAGACCGTGATATTACCCAGGCTTAACAGTCGTGACCTCGAAGATCTGCCTAAAGAGGTCGCTCGAGATCTGAAATTCATATTTGTTGAGCATGTTCAAGAAGTGTTCGAACATGCGCTGAAAGCTCCGATCAAGGTGCGCACGGCGAAAGCCTAAAGGCTTTTTCGCACTCGCGGGAAGAAAGCGACAAACCGATGAGGATGTCGGTTCATCATAGACTAGACTGCATTCTTTTCATACGGTCGAGCTATCCATTTCGTTGACCCTAATGCGGTGATGTGTTAATTTTAGGGATGTTTGTCTATTGTATGTTTACCCATTAATGGAACTTACAGCATACGATAGGCGTTTAAAAGATGCGTTGGTTTTCCAGGGTTTTCAAAACAGTTCGCCCTAACCCGAGAGCTACGGACGTAGGTGTATAGACGAAAATTAATGAAAACATTTATCCACAGGTACTTTTCACTGCCTGCAATTATTGTTCTTGTATTCTCCATCTCTACTGCGGCCCAGACCGCCGAAGTGTTGAACGCACAGGCTCAGGTCAACAAGGTACTTGACGAATCTTCAAAGCATTTTCGCGACGGGATGAACGCGTTTACGCAGTCGCGCCGCTCGGAATCTGGAGAGAAGTTCGACAAGGCGGTGGAGGTATTTCTTTCTTCGACCCTAAATACGCAAAGCAATCAGCAGCTCCAAACGTGCTATACGCAGTTGATCGAGACGGTGTATCGGCTTGAATTTCCTGCCGGAAATCAGCCGCCGCAGCTTCGTCAACTTTCGGCCGCTTGCGGATGGGCGTGGAGCGACGTTGATTTTGCTGCTGCTGACAAGGTTGTAGCAATGGTGCTGGCCCCGGCCGCAAAGCCTGTGTCAACCGGCGCGACCGCAGGTGCACTTGGCTCGACCGAGCCCGCTGCCGAACTGTTTGCAGGGTTTGATTCTCAGGCGTTTGAGGCATCGCCGCTAGATGAGCTTTCAAGGCTGGAGCTTACCGCCGACGAACAAGCTGTCGAGAGCGACCCTATCGCCCAAGAGCAGTATCAGTATATTCAGTACGCCGTCGCCAATAGGTCGCTTGGATTCTCATTCCAGGTTCACCCGATGATCCAGCAGTACATTAATTACTATCGTGGCCGCGGCCGGAAAACGATGGAAGTTGGACTGTACCGTTCCGGGATGTTCATGTCGATGGCCCGCCGGGTGTTCCGAGAAGAAGGGATCCCTGAAAATGTAGCCTGGCTTGGCCAGGTTGAAAGTGCTTGGAAGCCGACAGCGATGTCGTGGGCTGCTGCTTCAGGCCTTTGGCAGTTCATTCCGGGAACCGGAGCCCGATACGGGCTTCGCCGGACCGCATACGTTGATGAGCGGAACAGCTTTGAAGAAGCTACGCGTGCATCAGCTCGCTATCTCAAGTTCCTCTTCAATCGCTACGGAAACTGGGAGCTAGCCATGGCGGGTTACAATTGCGGAGAAGGTAACGTTGACAAGGCGATACGGCGTGCCGGTGCCAAGAATTTCTGGGCAGCGTATCCGTATCTCCCGAAGGAGACCCGCAATTACGTGCCGAATATCCTCGCTACGATCCTCATAGCAAATAATCCGTCACAGTACGGATTCGGTCACGTACGTCCGGCTCCGCCGCTGCGTTATGACCGTATCCGCGTTCCGGCTTCGACGAATTTGACGTTGATCGCACAGGCTTCGGACACGACCGTTCAGTACATTCGTTATTTGAATCCGCATCTACGGTCGAATATGACGCCTCCTGAGCCTTACATCGTAAACGTTCCGGCAGGGAAGTCGGACGACGTTGTCGCGGTATTTCGCCGCATTCCGGCGACAAAGATCAATAACACGAATCTAGCAAAGTCCGTTCAAGGCGAGACGTGGCAAACCATCTCAAACCGCACTGGCGTGAGCATTGCCGACTTGATGGCCGCTAATCCGGGGATGAAGCAGCCGACCGGCAAGGTGTTCGTGCCGGTGAATCAGATACCGGGCAATCGTGTTACGGCGACGTCATATTCGCGTCCGACTGCCTCCGCTTCGTTACCGTCGAACGTGCGGTTGGTTAAAGCTGTCGCAGGTGACACTGTGACCAAGCTTGCCCAACGTGAAGGTGTCGACCCGGTCGAGGTAGCGAAATACAATGGTTTGTTGGTGAACTCGGTCCTCGGCTCCGGCCGAGAGATCAAGATTCCGGCACCGCCGGCTAAGTAGTTGGAATATATCCTCCGATAATTGCCGGGTCTGTTATGCAGGTCCGGCAATTTTTTTCAATGCGTTTTTGGATTTCAAAGAATTTTGACGTTCCTGTACGCGAGCAGCTAGTCACGCAGGTTATGCTTGCGATCGCGAGTGGCGACCTGGCTCCCGGAGGACGCCTACCGAGTACACGCTCGATAGCTAGGCGGTATGGGATCCATCCAAATACTGTCGCAGCAGCGTATAGAACCCTTGTAGAGCGAAACGCGATCGAACTTCGCCGGGGCAGCGGGTATTTCGTTGCAGAGCCAACAAATGGTCGACCGTCTTCAACCACTGAGCTTGAATCTCTGATCGACCTTCTTCTCGCCCAAGCCACAAACCGCGGCCTTTCAATGTCAGAATTAGAATCGATGATAGAAATGCGGTCGCGAGTTCGCACAGGGAAGCGCATTCTCGTGGTCGAGTCTGACCCCGGACTCTGCGAGATCATTTTGTACGAGCTCTCATCCGCAATGGACGCGAATATTTCAGCTATCACTTTCGAAGAGTTTGCAGCCGAGCCCGCTCCGCGCTCGGCACTTATCGCGGCATTCAGTGATGAGAAGCCAAAGATCGACCCGCTGCTTTCTACTGATGACCACTGCATCTATCTGCGCGGACGCTCTGTAGCAGGGGCTCTGTCCGACGCGGTGAGGCCTGCCGATAATGAATTGATAGGCGTATTTTCCGGTTGGGACGGATTCCTAGCGTTCGCACGCGTAATTCTCGCAGCGGCGCGGATCGAACCCGGAAATATTGTCGTTCGTTCAACTAACGAGCCGGAATGGATCGAGTCTGCGAACCGCGTTTCCACTGTGATCTGCGATCGCGTTACAGCCGACTCCCTGCATTCACACTCTCGAGTCTCGGTGTTCCCGCTGATCGCGGACGACTCCATCGCAGAGATCAGGAACACACTCGACATATTCAAAGGCTAACCGAACTTGACAGCTTTCTAGTCTGTAACTATACTCGTTACAGATGGCGGCTAATAGTCAATTTTCAATGGCGATTCACGTACTTGCGATGCTCGCGGGTTCTCGCGACGAGAATGTGAAGTCTGATTGCATCGCGGCAAGTGTTAACACGAATCCCGTAGTTATCCGCCGTTTACTGAGTCAGTTGAGTCAAGCAAATTTGGTCGTCTCCCAGACCGGTTCGCATGGCGGGACGCGGCTTGCGCGGTGTCCAAACGAGATCAACCTTTCAGATATCTATAAGGCTGTTTCCTGTGGTGAAGTTTTTGCACTTCACCCAAATGGTCCAAACAAAGACTGTCCTGTCGGACGGAATATCGAGGCTGTGCTGTGCAACCTGCAGAAAGATATCGAGAGGGGAGTAGAGCAGCGACTTGCGGGTTATACGCTGCAAAATATCTTCGAAATGGTCGAGCAGAAAGTGTAAATTTTTTTGAGCCTAATTGTAGCAATGAAGGTTACAGATTTGGCCGGTTGGTTTAACGAACAGGGGAAGGCTTTTATCGAGCAAGGGGAAGGAATTATGTGCAAGACATATAAAGAGTGCATTGCACAACCGCAGGGGCCGACGACGGTTCTTCTGAACCTATCGTCGGGTCTGATGCGGTATTATCCGGCGTTTCTAAAATTGAGCATGTGGCTGAACCGCTTGGTTCAGTGAAAGATACGGAAAGATACGCCGTTCGAACGTTTTATCAATTTCATTATTTGAGGAGATCGTAAATGAAGGTTCTTTCTTTATCAGTTTTAGCGTTTTCGCTTTTTTTAACGGGATGCGAAGACCCCTCGGTGAATCGTGCACAAGCGACCGTTTCTAACACTGCCGTTGCCACAAGTGTTGGTAGTACCAAGGCTGAGGCCAACTCGAACACCCGATCAGTCGCACCTGCAAAAGGCGACCCACTGGCGATCACACCGGAAAATTCCAAGATCGAATGGATCGGTTCGAAGGTTACCGGCAAGCATGATGGCGGTTTCCGCCAGTTCTCGGGAACCATTGACCTGGTGAACGCGAGGGCCGAAGAAAGCGCTGTATCGGTGGAGATCGATACCACGTCTATATATTCAGACAATGCAGATCTGACGGAACATCTCAAGAGTGCGGATTTCTTTGACGTTGAGAAATTCCCCAAAGCGAGTTTTCGATCGAGCAAGATCGTGGCCGACCCCGCAAAGGGTGCGGATGTTTATAACGTGACCGGGGATCTTACGCTGCACGGCGTGACCAAGTCGGTTTCCTTTCCGGCGACGATCAAGGTCAGTGATGCTGACGTAACGGTGAACGCTGATTTCTCGATAAATCGTAAAGATTTCGAGATCAACTATGCTGGCATGGCAAACGACCTCATCCGAGACGGCGTCGTAATGAAGCTCGAGTTAAAGACCCCAAGGAAATAAACTGCTTACCGCGGGCCTATATGACCCGCCGCGTGTCTTCTGTCTTCTATTCGGCAGGGTGAGCGGTCCGCGGTATCGATCGTTATGAAAGCATACGAAATACAGGAATTCGGCATCGATAATCTCACTCGCGTGGATCGTTCCGAATCAGAACCAGCCGCGAATGAGGTCACGGTGCGCTTCAGAGCGGCATCGCTAAACTTTCGAGATGTGATGGTAGCCACGGGCACGTACAACCCGCGGATGAAATTGCCCGCCGTACCTCTTTCGGATGGAGCCGGCGAAGTCACAGCGGTTGGCAGCGATGTAACCAGGTGGAGCGTCGGTGACCGTGTGATGCCGATCTTTGCACAGCGATGGTTTGACGGGGATTCCAGCGAGGAGAAACGGCGGACCTCTTTGGGAGCAGGACCTCAGTGGGACGGAGTGTTACGAGAAAGCGGCAACTTCAACGAAGAATCCATTCTTTCGATACCGGACCACCTTAGTTACGAAGAGGCGGCCACACTTCCGTGTGCGGCATTGACGGCATGGCACGCACTGGTCATCTCCGGCCGACTTACGCCGGGCCAAACGGTACTTACTTTAGGAACCGGCGGCGTATCGGTGTTTGCGGCGCAGTTTGCAAGTCTAGCCGGAGCAAGGGTTATATCAACCTCATCCAGCGATGAAAAGCTTGAGAAAATGCGTTCTCTGGGTTCGCACGAGACGATAAACTATCGTGCGGCTGAAGATTGGGACAAGGCTGTGCTCGATCTAACCGGCGGCGTTGGAGTGGATCATACGGTCGAAGTCGGCGGAGCGGGGACGCTCCCGAGATCGATCAAATCGACTCGGATCGGCGGTCATATAGCGTTGGTCGGTGCACTTACGGGTGCCGCGACGTTCGATCCGGTTGCAGCGTTTATGAAGTCTCTTAAGCTTCAGGGGATCTTCGTCGGCTCGCGAGCGATGTTCTCGGATATGTTGCGTGCCGTGTCGGTGAATAAGCTTCGGCCCGTTGTTGACAAGGTCTTTGAGTTCGAAGAGGCGCGCGACGCTTTTCGATATATGGAAAGTGGTTCGCATTTTGGAAAGATAGTCATAAGGCTCGGCTAAGCCGCTTCATACAAAAACGAGCAAAGGGGGAAATAGATGAGTACATTATTCGCAAGTCTTAAGGTCGGAGACCTTACGTTGAAAAACAGGATCGTGATGGCTCCGATGACGCGGAGCCGTGCTGACGATGCCGGCGTTCAGCCCGATTATGTTGCAGACTATTACGCACAGCGGGCGTCCGCAGGGTTGATAATTTCTGAGGCTGTGAACGTCTCGCCGATGGCAAAAGGGTACGTGCGAACGCCAGGCATTTATTCACCGGAACAGATCGAATCGTGGCGTCCTGTTGCTAGAGCGGTCCATGAACAGGGCGGGAAGATCTTTATGCAGCTTTTTCACACCGGGCGCATCGCTCTGCCCGACTTTCTGCCCGGAAACCAATTTCCGGTTGCCCCGTCTGCCGTTAAGGCAAGCGGCCAGAACTACACGGACGAGGGCATGAAAGATCTCGTCGAGCCTCGCGCTATGACGGTGGATGAGATCAAAGAAACGGTTCAAGACTTTGCCGCCGCTGCTAGGAACGCAATTGATGCAGGTTTCGACGGTGTTGAGATTCATTCTGCGAGCGGCTACCTTATACAGCAGTTCCTGATGAAGCCGGTCAATCAACGTAGTGACGAATACGGCGGTTCGATCCCGAACCGCGCGCGGTTTCTCTTCGAAATTACTGACGCGGTTTCGGCTGAGATCGGCTCGCGCCGTGTTGGGGTTAAATTCTCGCCCGCTCTACCGTTTAATGATATTCAAGAGCCTGATGCGGACGATGTATATGCATACATAGCGGACGAATTGAACGACAAAGATATTGCATACGTGCATGTTGCGGATGGAGCCGGCGGGAAATGGCACACGCTATTCCGGGCACACTACAACGGGACTTACTTTGCGGGTTCCGGCTTTTCACTGGAATCCGGTCAAGAATACATCTCTAGCGGTAAGGCGGACGCGATCGCCTACGGTGCGAAGTTCATTGCGAATCCGGACCTCCCGAACCGATTTAGTAATGGGGCAAGGCTTAATGAGCCGGATGCTTCGACTTTCTATTCGGGCGGGATAAAGGGTTACCTGGATTATCCGAAACTGGGTCTCGGGGCCGGAGCATAAAATTCTTTGATACTTTGAAGATCTGTGATAAAAATAGGCGTCCCGTGAGGAACGCCTTAGAAGTTACGCAATTTCTCCGTAACGCATGAAGAGGGTATTGCGCGTACCCTCATCCAACCCAGATGCATTCCGGGAAAAACTTATGGGCCAGTATGACTCTCAGCCGGGGCACTTCCTGGCTGAGGGTCGAAAAGAACCCCCGATAACACGCCTGAGAATAATAAGAATGCGGCAATCAGTACGAACGCAGCCACGCTGATCAACGCCCAGTTGACGCCGCGATAGGCTTTCGCAGTATCTTCCCTTACCACCTTTTCCTGACCGTCAACTGAAATAACTTCTTTTGACATCTGTCCTCCTTCTTTGACTCTTGGTCGAAATTGCATGATTGCAACCCGTATGCCATGCGTCCTCTTGCCAGAATCTCAAGGAATAGCGGGAAAAATCTACTAAACGACCGTTCCGCGTGTAGTAAATGCATACACAACTTGTCGACCCGTTAGTTAATTTCTGATATCATCCGATCATGGGCCAAGGCTACGAGATCGAGATCGAAGACCGCACGGAATACGTTTGGGTATTGACCAGCGGCCCGGAGCTTTCATCCGGAATATCGAGATCGTACTGGAATGAGATCGCGGATTGGTGTCGCGGGCGGGATTGCCGAAAGATCCTTATCGAAAAGGACTTCCCCAGATCCGTCGGACCGAGAGATATGATCGAAATGGCGGAACATCTTGGCGCTGTCTTGCCGGGCTATAAGATCGCCTTTCATGACCGTCACGGTCATGACGCGATCAACGAACTAGGCAAGAAACTTGCGCGCAACCGCAACGTGATAATGCAGGTATTTGACGACCCGCGCGAAGCCGAAAAATGGCTGCTAGCTAATTAGACGATTTTCGCCATTCGGTTATCCATTTCTGCATTTGATCGATCTCAGTTGTTTGGTCCTTAATGATCGTCTCGGCAAGCTTCTTCAGATCCGGATCCTGCGTTCCGGCCCGAACAGCGTCGGACATAGCGATCGCGCCTTTGTGATGCGGGATCATCTGGGATGCGAACTCGACGTCGAATTCTGTGCCGAAAAGCTTCTCAAGCTTCTTCATGTCCATACCGCCCATGCCCTCACGCATGCCCGGAAAGTCCATATTTAGAGCGGGCGGGCTCTCGGCAAATCGCTTCGAACGCATTCGGGTCATTTCCGCTATCTCACGTTCTTGAGCATTGATGATACCATCAGCAAATGTCTGCAGCTGCCGATTGTCGGTTCGGCCATCAACCAGTTTTGCCATATCGACAGCACCCTGGTGGTGGGCGATCATCGTGTCAATGAACTGCAGTTCGAGGGGTGCCTGAGCAGCTCCGGGGGAAGACGCCATAGACGAGTGATCCATCGCACCGTGGTCGCCATGGTCCATCTGGCTATGGTCCGTTTGACTGTGATCAACCGCAGAGTCTGGTGTGTCAGGGCCACTAGACGGCTGCTGGCAAGCAATGATCGAAAACGCAAGGGCAGCGACGGCAAAGTATTTCATATTGCAAGATTACGCAGAACCGGAAATAAGTTCAACGCAGGGTAGTTGTTGTGCAATTCACCATCTGTTATAACATCTGAGCTTATAAAAAGGAGAGATAGCCATGGTTCGAAAGATAATCGGCGGATTAGTTGGTTTGGTGACATTCTTTGTCCTTGCATCGATAATACAGACTGTAAACGGTCTCTTGTACGGAGCGCCTCCGCCGGAGACCATGACAGACCTCGGTGCGATGGCTAGCTACGTTGCCGGACTGCCCGTCGGGGCCTTCATCGTTTTGCTCGCCGGTTACATTGTCGGGTCCTACGCAGGGGGATTTGTCGCCAGAGTCATATCGCGGTGGGACTCGCTGGTCATTCCTGTCGTGATCGGCGTGCTGGGTACGATCGGATGGATCGCGAACGTCGCAGTGATCCCTCACCCGTTATGGGTGATCGTTATAGGTTTGTTCTGTTTTATCCCGTTCACGCTTTTGGGCCATCGTTCGGCTGAGCCCCTGAGTCGATAGCTCGGCTCTACTCCTCGTCGACTAGTCGGACGACGATCATCGTCATATCATCGTGCTGCTTGGCTCCGTTTGCGAACCGATCAGCGGATCTCACAATAGCTTCGAGGATCTCGCGTGCCGGTTCGCCGGTGATCGTCTTTAGTTCCGTAAGCATTGCTTCTTCGCCCCATTCTTCATCGGCAGGATTCATCGCCTCTGAAATGCCGTCGGTGAACCCCACAAGGACGTCGCCCCTACGCATCTCGACCGTTCCCATTTCGTAACTCACGATCATTGGCGGTAGCATGCCTATCACCGGTCCCCCGGTATCAAGGGTCTCCACTGAATTGTCGGCACGGATCAAGAATGGAGGGTTGTGGCCGGCGTTGACGTAAGAAAGAGTCCGGCTTTGAGGGTCGAACTGCCCGTAGAAGAATGTCGCGTAGCGATTGGTCGTAGATGCCTCGTAGACCAGTCGATTTACGCGGGTCATCAACATCGCGAGGTCATCACCCGAATGAATGGCTTGCCCTCGAAGCGATGCCTGCAGGCTTGCCATCATCAGGGAAGCTCCAATACCTTTACCCGAAACATCGCCGATCGCAATGCCAAACTTGCCGTCCGGCAACTCAAGGAAATCATAATAGTCGCCACCTACACCTAAAGCCGGCCGACACGCTCCAAAATAATCGACGCCTGCGATCGCTGGTAATTCCTGCGGAAAGAGACGTTCCTGAACCTCACGGGCGATCTCGAGCTCGGCGTTAAGTCTCTCCTTCTGCGCCGCCTCTTTTGCGAAAGCTTCTGTCAATCGCGAATTTTCGAGAGCAAGGCCAGTCTGTGTGGCTACGGATCGCAACAGCCGAAGGTCACTGGCTGAGTAAGGCTCCTCCGAACGTTTCGGACTCAGACTGATAATCCCGGTAAGTTCATTTTTTACGGCCAAGGGCATCAGGATCTGAGTATTCAACTCGCGAAACTGTTCGCGTTCGTCCAGTGAGACGGTCGGCGTTGACGTGACCTCATTCATGTCGTCGTAAAGAGCTATATGACGATGCGTCCGGAGCTTTCGAAGTGCGAGTGAACCTTGTCCGAGCGATACGGCCGGCGGGGTGTCAAACCCTAATGTGTATGAAGGGGAAAAATTCTCACCGTCTTTCAGCAATATTGCGACCTGTGGGACATGCAGAGATTGACTAATCTTTGTGCTTACGGTTTCAAGCAGCGGCCGGGTCTCGACCATCGTTCGGACGTCCTCGCTCAACTCAGTTAAGATCTGCTCGGCATCGTATGCGTCGCGAAAGAATCGTCGATCGATCGCCACACGGAGAGGTTTTGCGACCAGATCGATCAGCGGTACAAGAGCGACGCCACCAACGATGAAAGCTAATTGCGTGGAGAAATTGGATCCATATCTGTTTATCGACCAGTAAACCCCCATTCCGATAGCGAACAGAAGGAGCATCTGCAAAACTCGAACACCGCCCTTGGCAAGTCCGTACTGCAGCCCCTGCCTGATCACAACGCGCACATCCATCGCTCGCTGCACGACGATCACGTATGCCATGGTCAGTGGGAATAAAAGCGTTGCTCCGATCGCGAACAGACCCACCCAAAAGGGAACGATCTCGAGGAACGATCCCTGCTTCTGCGACAACACTTTGTAAAGCACGAGAATGAACGAGGGCGTAATAGCCAGCTGCGTTCCAAAGAGCATAACATGAAGACGACGCCGAGCATCGGGGTTCGTTGTCGTGAACGCCTTGTGAGCGATCGCTGCGAAGAAAGCCCCGATCGCAAGCATGTTCACGAAAAAACCGAAGCTTGCATACCACTGCGGCAGCGGCCCAAATAGCCAAAAGAGACTAACGGCGGTGAATGCCTGAAGTATCGAAAGCAGGATCAAGACGACTTGAAAAGAAAGCGGTATGATGAAAAACCACTTGAGCCACGGAACTCGCTCGTCAACCGTCCAGCGTTCCGGGAAGTAGATCCCGAAAAGCAGCATTGCTAAAGCCCACGCACTAAAATAGAACTTCTGGTACGCACCGAGCAGCGTGCCGATGTCCCAATACATTTCGAGACTTAGCGAACTTACGCCCTGCAGTACGAAAAGGAGGATCCACGCAAGCGGATCTGTCGGCCTGACAAACAGGACCCAAAAACCCAGCAAGATAGACACCGTCGGCAACCCATACATGAACAGAAAGCCCGTCACATACTTGCTGTAAAACGCCAGGTTTCGTTCTACGCGTGTCGGTACGATCGTCGCGGTGAACTGCTCGCGTTCGCCGTCGGCCGCAGGCCGGGACATACCGAGATCGATCGGCTCGCCTCCGCGGAGCTTGTTCATTTCGCGATCGAATGCTTCTTCACTGGCGCGGACATTGACGCCGTTAACGGACTCGATCGTGTCGCCCGCGCGAATTCCGGCAGCCGCCTCTGCGTCGTTTACCGAGAGAACGCGTCCGTTGTTGTAGCCGAAGGGAAGTGCCGCTTCCCGCGAGGCCTTGCTGTCCACTTGCGAAATACGCGCGTAATGAGCGACCAGCGCGGACGCCGAAAACGCGAACAACAGAACGATCGGTACGTACAGAAGCTTTTTGTTCATCGATGGAGGCTGATGACTTTACTTATTCAGGGCAGGATAAAACTTCCACGACGGTTTGTGGTCTCGTGAGAGCGGTTGTTTCGTCAGTATCGCCCGGACCATCTCGACCGGTATCGAACCTTCCTTCAATATCGCATCGTGAAACTGTTTATTGCTCATCTTACCCGAGACGACAAGGTCGCGATGCAGCGCATAGAACTGGAGCCCGCCCATCATATATGCCATTTGGTAAAGAGGCCCGTAGTCGCCGGCGAAAGAACGCCTGACCTCCGCAAGAGCGTTTTCTCGCTCGTGGCCGACACGATCGACAAGCAGGTCGACGGCCTCTTGAGGCGTCATTTTCTCAAGATGGAAATTCAGCGAAAAGATGATACGAGCCGCACGGTGAGATCGCCAGAAAAGAGCCCCGATCTTGTCCTCAGGCGTTTGCGCGAATCCGCGATCCCACAAAAGGAACTCCCAGTATAAAGCCCATCCTTCCCCCCAAAATGGAGTGCGGAACGGCGACCGATACGTTCTGTACCGGCGGTTCATAAACTGTTGCATGTGATGGCCGGGGATGAGCTCGTGATGCGTAACAGCACGCGCAAAGTGCGGGTTGTTTCCCCGTAGCGACATCATTTTTTGCTCGTGCGTCATCGTATCTGTCGGATACGCAACGAGAATAGTCTCGCCCCCAAGAAAGAACGGGGCGATCAACTGGCGCTCGGGAGACATCATCTCCATTCGCCAGGTCTCTTCCGCCTCCCGGGGAACCGTCAGGAGATCGTTCTTTTTGACATAGTTGATGGCCTCAAGCGCGAAATCACGGATCAGTTCCGGCTGTTTTCCGGGTTCGACGTATTTCTCTTTAACGGCCTCGACCGCCTTCATATAGTCGTCGCCAAACCCCATTTCGCGCGAGGCTTTCTTGAGCTCGGCGACGCACCATTCAAATTCTCTATTAGCGATCTCGACCAGTTCTTCTGGACTGTACGGGATCATTTCGAACTGAAGCTCGCTGATCAAAGCCTCGCGTCCGATCGGGTCTCCGATTATGGTGGTCTTGTCGTCAGGAGCTATGCCCACGAGCTTGCCCGAAACATACCCTGAGTACTTCACAAGTGCCTCGTCGACAGCCTCGTACGGCTTTTTGTTCCACCATGAGAAGCCCGGGTCGTACGCATTGTGAAAGTTGTACCAATTCCGCAGTGTCGCTCGGAGTGAGCCGAGTGTCCTGACAGCACGATATGCGACGGTCCGCTTTGGTTTTGTTGTCGAATTCTCGAGAGCCTTTTGCACATCGCCGATCTGCCTTGTCAGCGAGTCCAGTAACGCGGCAGTTTTCGCGGCATCGATCGTTTCAAGCCTGCGGCGTTGGTCTTCGAGGTCGCTGATGACCGGGGCAAAGGGTACGATCGCGGCCATCTCCTCCAGCTGCCGAGCGTACCGATCAAGCTCATTTAGTTCCCGCCGAAGGTGGTTCGCGAAGAGAATATGATCAATCTGTTCCTGGTGCTCGAGCTTTGCAAAATCCATCGCGGTAAGCTGTGCGAGGCGGTCTGTATAGAGCTTTCTAAAACGCTCTCGCCTGTTGGCGGAAGTCTCGGCAGAATAAAGCCGACCATAAGCACCGCGGTCCTGCTCGAAATGCTCGATCAGAGCACGAAGACGAGATGGGCTTTCGGCAAACCCGGGAACGCCGTTTCCGACCGTCTGACTGTAGGTGTTGCTTCCGAACGCCAAGAAAGCGATCGATGCGAATGCGAGTAGTGCCTTATTCATTTGGTGAAATGTACGGACAGATCTGAGTGAAGTCTGAACGAATAATAGCACGCAACTGACGGGTTTAAGTAGGGTAGAACGTTCTACGCTGCAAAGCGTTTACGGCGGCTTTTTTCTCGGTACATATCATCGTCCGCTTGTTTAAGCAGCTCCTCGACCGTGAGATCGCTATCTTGTTCGATCCGTACGAGTCCAACGCTCAAGGCAAGATCGTACGGTTTTCCGCTCATGCGGTTGTAATGCTCGAACGATTGTTGAATACGGTGCGGGATCTTTTCGGCAACGGTATCGAGCGTATTAAGCAGCATCGCGGTGAATTCGTCACCACCGAGGCGTGCGACGATGTCCGCTTCACGAATAGTCTTCACGATCAGGTCAGCCGTGGTCTGGATCGCCAATGAGCCTTCGGTGTGTCCAAATCGATCATTGATGTCCTTAAGTCCGTCCATATCGGCGAACATCATCCACATACTCCCCGGTGTTCGGCGCGAACGAAAGAGTTTCAAATACTGGACCGCGTGTGTGACGAAGCCGCGATAGTTATAAAGCCCGGTCAGCTCATCGCGTAAAGATAGACTACGAAGTTCTTCATTGGCCTCGCGGAGAAGGTGCGTGGTTCGTCGCAGCTCAAGGCGGATCGTGAACTGTCTGGCTGCTGCAAGTAGTGCCGCCTCCTGCTCAGGTGAGAGTTCTCGCGGTTTTGAATCGAATACGCAAAGCGAGCCAAGAACATAGCCATCTCGGGTAACGAGCGGTGCGGCGGCAAAGAACTTGACGTTCAGGTCTCGTATTAAGGGGTTGTCCACAAAACGTGCGTCGCCGGTGAGGTCACCGATCTTAGTTACCTTTTCCGGTTCTGAGATCCCGGACGAGCAAAAGGAATCTTTTCTCGGGATCTCGCCCGATTCAAACCCAAGCGTATAGCGAAACCATTGGTGGGTCTCACCTATAAAAGAAACGGCGGCGTATGGCGTTTTACAGATCTGCGAGGCTATGCGGGCAATATCGCTGTATTCGCGTTCATCACCCGTATCTAGATCTCTAAATTCCTGCAATACTTCCAGTCGCTTCGTCTCGTTTGGGGGGAACGGGAAATTCATATAAATTCTATGGCAAAAAGCCTTTAAAGTAGTGAAAAACCAGCCTTGGCTGCAGCAGCGTCGTCTTGGACGCCCATTATGAAAGCGACTCTATAAGTCTATCAGATAACTTTTACGCACTCATTTAGCAGATCAACCTCGACCGCTGACCGAATTTGGTGCAATTTCATGCATAAAACTCTTTCCCTCAGCAAGTTGCAAGCCAAAACACTCAGCGATTGTCTGTCCGATATCGGAGAGCGATCCGCGGGTGCCAAGATCGATTCCGGAAACAGCACTCTTTCCATAAACGAGCAAGGGAGCAAATTCCCGCGTATGGTCGGTCCCGGGAAACGTCGGATCGTTTCCGTGATCCGCCGTAAGTATTAGCAGATCATCGTCTTTCATTGCCGCAAAGATCTGCGGAAGCTGTGCATCAAATGTTTCAAGCGCAGCAGCGTAGCCTTCCGTATCACGGCGGTGTCCATAAAGCATGTCGAAATCCACAAGGTTGCTGAAGATCAGTCCCCGCGAGTCCGAATTTAACGCAGCTACCGTTTGTTTGACGGTTTGATCGTTATTTTTTGCCGCGATGTCTTGTGTCACTCCGACTGAATCGTAGATCGAAGCTATTTTACCTATGCACACGACATCAAGGCCATTAGATTTCAGCAGGGTCAATAGATTGTCGGTCGGCGGCGGTACGGCGTAATCATGCCGGTTCTCAGTTCGGGAAAAAGTCTCGGCTGAACTTCCGATGAACGGGCGGGCGATAACGCGGCCGACTTGATGCTCGCCATCAAGGATCCGTCTCGCGATCTCGCACATCTCATACAGGCGGTCGATTGGAACTACCTCTTCATGTGCGGCGATCTGAAAGACAGAATCTGCCGAGGTATAGACGATCGGTTTGCCCGTCGCAACGTGCTGTTCTCCAAGCTGTTTAATAATTTCGGTGCCACTTGCGGGAACGTTGCCCAGAATTCCCGGAACCCCAGATTCTTTCACAAAACGATCGACGACGTCTGTCGGGAAGCCATTCGGATAGGTCGGAAACGCTTTGTCTAGAATTATCCCTGCCATTTCCCAGTGGCCTGTCGTCGTGTCTTTACCGTTCGATCGCAGAGCACATTTGCCGTAGGAGCCGATTGGTGCTTCGACCGGGGCGACTCCTTCGAGTCGGCGGATATTTCCTAACCCGAGCGATCGGAGATTAGGGACGTGAAGATGCCGTGATCTGAAGACGTTGCCCAGCGTGTCCGCGCCCGCATCGCCCCAGGCCGCCGCATCAGGCATTTCGCCAATTCCTGCGGAGTCGAGGACGACAAGACAAACACGGTTAAAACCAAACGACATTTTGACCATTCTACACTAGGTATTGGGGTAATGTAACCACCCAAAGGGTATATATTGCGGATTTATGAAAAATTCTCTTACTTTTTCGTAGCTGTGTATCCTTCGCGGGCCCGGACAGAAGCTCCGGGTGGCAAGTTCTTCAATTGGACTCGGATCTTCCGATACGTTCCGTATTGCTTTTCGTTCGATGAGTAATACCCGAGGCTGTAGTTCGTTCCGATCTCGGCAGCCACGTTTCGAAAGGCGTTGCGTGCATCGGACAGGTCACCGACCGGAAACACCTTTCCTCCTGAAACCTTTGCGAGTTCGTACATCTGAGCATCGGCCAACTCATATAGTGCCTTACTTACCGCGAGCCTCTCGAAATCACCGAGCTGGCAAAAATTCGCTGCACGCTCGATATTGCGAGATCCTACCAGCCGATAGTAACGCCGTATTTGCGCCTGCGAGAATCTGATCGCACTCTGACAATCGCCGAGAAGGTCTGATTCAAAGAATTCGCGCGTGTCGACACGAATGAAATAGCTTACGATCCCTTCGCGGTCCAAGAGTTCGCGAGCCTCGCCAAAATCAGCAGAACTCGTCGAATCTACGCCGTCCGTCAGTGCTACGATCGCGCGGCGGTTCACGGTTTTATCAGAGGACAACCCGGCAAAGATCTTCTCGACCGTTTCCACTAGGCCGTCATAATATGGCGTGCCGTTACTAGACGTAACTCGCTGTAGTGCAGCACGCAGTTCAGATCGGTCGCCGGTCATTTGGGAAATGATACGCGGGACCGATTGGCCCGAACCATCATCAGTAGAACCGAATGAAATTAGAGCGACCTTATCGCCGGGTCGCAGTGAATCAATGAATACCTGTGCGGAGCGTTTGATGAGATCGATATCTGATCGCGTCGATCCCGAGGTGTCTAGCAATAGTGCGACCTCAAAAGGCGTGGTCGTGGTGGAGAAGTCAGCTATTTCCTGCAGCTTGTTGTCTTCAAAAATAGTGAAGTTCGACCGTTTCAGATCGAGGATCGGCTTACCTGCCTTATCAGTTACGACGACCGGAACGTCTATCAACTCGGTGTCGACCGTTATGACACCGGCTTCTTCGACTACCCGCGTGGTAGGTGTCGGCACCTGACTGATGCCCGCTGTGGAAAACACAGCCCAAAGAGCCGCTATGACACCAAACCGACCTATACCTGCTGGACAATAAAGAAACCGCATCGTTTCCGCGAGTTTAACAAAATTCCGGGCTACGTTAACTTTTTATTACCGGCTAGTCTGGTTGGATTGATTTATATCTGGTTTCGTTGCAAAGTAGATGGGAATTCAGACTAATGAATGATTTGGCATCCTGTTCCCGGTCCATGCTTACCCGCACATGGTCTCCGGCCTCATTCGGACGGATGCATGTCCACTTAATATTAATATTCGCAGGAGAGAACTATGTTGAGAATTTTTAGAGCGTCGTCGCTTATTGTGCTGACGCTAGCTATTTTTGCGGCCGCGAGCACCACAGCTGCTCAAACGCCGCTGCTTGTTGAAGATTTCAATTACGCACCGGGCGCACTTCTTACCGACAACGGTTGGACCGCACACAGCGGAGGCGGTACGAATTCGATCGCAGCTGTTTCACCAGGTCTGACGCTATCCGGATATCCGGGTTCCGGAGTCGGTAATGCTGCCGGCCTGACCGTTTCGGGAGAAGACGTGAATAGGCCCTTCGCGATCCAATCTACCGGAACAGTTTACGCGGCTTTCATGGTTAACCTGTCTGAAGCCTCGACTGATGTCGTCGGGGGTTATTTCTTTCACCTTGGACCGGATCCGGTAAGCACCACCTTCCGAGGACGTGTTTTTGCAAAGAAGGATGGCTCGAACAACGTTGCGTTCGGCCTCTCAAAGGCGGGAACCAGTGAGGCAACGGTTGCCTATACCCCATTTAGTTACTCGCTCAACACTACTTACCTGATAGTGGTCAAATATCAGATCGTAGACGGTGCTACCAATGATATCGTCACGATGTATGTTAGTTCGACCGTGCCGGCAACCGAGCCCGGAACTCCGACGCTAACCGCTATTGACACGAGCGCGACCGATATTAGCCCCGGCACCGTTTCGCTTCGCCAGGGCACCGCGGCGACGTCGCCGACACTGGTTGCTGACGGCATTCGTGTCGGTACCGGCTGGGCGAGCGTTACGGCCGGGTCGGGCCCGGCGAACGTCCAGAACGTGGTCGATTTTAACGGCGACGGTAAGACTGATTTCGCTGTGGTCCGAAATACGGGTGGTGGAGCCGGTGGCCAGGTAACTTGGTTTATAAACTATAACGGCACTTCGAACTTCACAGCTCCTGAGTGGGGCATCAGTACGGACGTCTTCGTTCCTGTTGACTTCGATGGGGATAACAAGACGGACGTCGCGATATGGCGTGCGGGAGCAGCCGGGACAGCCGGGTATTACATTCTGCAGAGCGCAGACAGCACATTTCGCTTTGAGCAATTCGGACAGACCAGTGACAATCCGCGTGTCGCAGCCGATTACGACGGCGATGGCAAGGCGGACCCGGCGGTCTATCGTTCTGGTGCAGCATCCGGCGACCAGTCGGTGTGGTATTACCGCGGTTCGCTTAACAATCCCGGCGACAGTGTCACATTCGTTCCCTGGGGACTCAACGGCGATTTTCCTGCCCCAGGCGATTATGATGGCGACGGGAAAAATGATTTTGTTGTCCAGCGTAACAACGGCAATGGACAGGCACGTTTTTGGATGAACCTTTCGACGGATGGCGTGACATCGGTTGTGTTCGGCACGCCGACAGACGTGATCGTCCCTGGTGATTATGACGGTGACGGAAAATCCGACCTTGCAGTGGTTCGCGGAAGCGCGGGCCAGATAAACTGGTATGTCAGACCGAGTTCGACCGGAGTAGTAAGCGGAGGTCCTTATGCCGTGTTCGGTGCGTCGGCCACCGACTTTCCCGTACAGGGAGACTACGATGGAGATGGAAAGACCGATCCGGCTGTATGGCGTCCGAGCGGCACGCCGGGCGTATCTGCTTTCTGGTTCTCCGGTTCGACTTCTGGCACAAGAGCTTTTACCTGGGGACAGAACGGGGATGATCCAGTCGCAAACTATAACACCTTCTAAAGATCGCGAGACGCGAAACAAGCCCCGGCAGGTCTTTAACATGCCGGGGCTTTCTTTACTACGACGAATCGTTTTCATCGTTTTTCTGACGCCGAGACCCGGCGTCGCATGCTCCCCTCATTCAGGTTGGAACACCGAGCTTCGGAAGTATCACAAGCTGCATGAGAAGCCAGAGTCCGACAAATCCAATAACTATAATCAAACCTTCCATATTTCACGCAAAGACCGTCTCACGGACTATCATGTAAATTCCCATTACCAACACAAACCAGCCGAAGCCCTTTTTTAATCGATGGCCGTCAACGAACTTGGTGAGCCATGATCCCAAAAAGATTCCCGAAACGGATGCTGCAGTGAACCCGAGCAGAAACGGCCAATCTATCGCAGTTCCGATCTGAATGTCTCCGGTAAACCCCAACAGCGACTTCATAGCTATGATGAAAAGCGATGTGCCCACGGCTACTTTCATTTCCAGCCCTGCAAGCAGAACAAGTGCGGGAATGATCAGGAAACCGCCACCGGCACCTACTAATCCGGTGAGTCCGCCAACCGCGATGCCCTCAAGCAGCACAAGTCCAAAATGGTGGGTGTGAACCTTTTTACCTACTTCGGAAAGCTCGATCGCCGTTCGCTTGCTGCGGATCATTGAGACGGACGTCGCAACCATCAAGACGGCGAACAACAGCAGGATCGCAGTACCTTTTGAAAGGGCGAACCCTGCGAACCCGAGGTCTCCTGGTATCGCGGGCATCACCCATGCGCGTGTGACATAAACTGCCGCGATCGACGGCACTCCAAATATCAACCCCGTCTTAAAATCTACCAGGCCTCGGAAGGAGTTCTGGATCCCGCCGACCAAAGCGGTCGAGCCCACAACGAACAGTGAATATGCTGTTGCAAGAATGGGGTCGACTCTTGCCAGATAAACCAGCACGGGAACCGTCAGAATGCTGCCGCCTGCACCGATCAAACCAAGAGACACACCTATAGCTGCAGCGAAAACGTACGCCAGATACTCCATTTTATTTCCTTGGGATCTCACGAGGGCCGACTACCGGCCCTGTACCAATTAACCAACAGCACACGCGGTTGCTGAAACGTCGGTTTCGAGCTCAGCGTCCATCCACGCTTTCGTACCGCCGGTGACGTTGTAGATCGTTTTGAACCCCGCGTTCTCGAGAACGCTCGTGCCCAGGCTCGAACGGTAACCGCTCTGGCAGATCACGTAGGTCGGGACCTCCGGGTTCAACGTATCGAGTTCTCGGGTAAGACGATCGAGCGGCAGGTTAACGGTGCCTTTTGCGTGGCCGTTCGCGTGTTCTGCGGGCCGGCGTACGTCGACAAACTGTACATCACCGGATGCGGTCGCGTTCCTCGCATCATCGACCGAGACCTGCTCGACGCCCTTTTTCTCGCCGTCGTAATTTCCTATCAGCAGATATCCCTTAGTCGTTTCGATGCCTACGCGGGCCAACCGCATGAATGCCTCGTCGATATCTTCCCTAGTATCGGCTACTAGTGCTACAGGCGTTCCTACCGTGATCAGTGTTCCTGCCCACGATGCGAACTGCCCGCCCAGACCGATGTTTATCGAATTAGGTACGTGGCCTGCACCGTAGTCGACATTTTGCCGGATATCGACGACCACCCCGTCAAAATCGTCTATCTCCTCCGATGTCAGCTCGACGGGTTTCGGAAGGTCATCTAAGGACGCCGATCCCTTTAAGTTCTGCGCAGCACTGACAGGGAAGTAAGCAGGAACTTCGGGCTGATCAGAGGCCACGACCTTGATGAACTCTTCCTTCGACATTGGTTTGAGCGCGTAGTTAACCTTGCGTTGTTCACCAAGCGTTGACCATGTCTCCTTTGAAAGCGATTTTCCGCAGAGCGATCCCGCACCGTGTGCAGGATAGACTTCAGTTTCATCCGGCAGCGGCAGTATCTTTTCCTGAAGCGAATCATAAAGCATCGCTCCCATCTCCTCGGCGGTAAATCCCTTGGAGCCGACCAGGTCCGGCCGGCCGACGTCGCCGATGAATAGCGTGTCACCGGTAAACATCTTAAGGGGTTCGTCAGGTGCTTCCGTATTCTTTGCGAGTATAGTGATACCTTCCGGCGTGTGGCCCGGTGTTTCGAGAAACGTTAGTTCAATTGCGCCGAGATCCAATTTATCGCCGTCCTTTACTTTCAGTGTGGGGAACTCGGTGTTGGCTCGCTGGCCGTAAATGATCTCCGCACCGGTCTTTTCCGAGAGCTCGATATGCCCGCTGACGAAATCCGCGTGCGAGTGCGTCTCGATAACGTATTTGATCTTTTGTCCGTTGGCCTCAGCCTCGTCGATATATTGTTGAACGTCGCGTTGCGGATCAATGATCGCCGCTTGGTCACCCGATCCGATGTAATACGAGGCGTGTGCCAGACATCCTAAATAGAATTGTTTGAATTTCATTGCGTTTCCTCTCTGAATTTACTGTTATAAGGGTTATGCTGTACGCCTGTTCCACGGCATTTTCGCGATCAATAGGCCCATGCCGCACCAATCGATGGCGGCCGTGAACGTAAGTCCGAATCCGACGAATCCCGACAGTGCGATAAAGTACGGGTGAACAAAAAGGCTGAGCAGTACGCCCGTGAGCACGATCAATCCCGCGGTGAAACGCACCTGGCGTTCGATGGACCACGGAGCGTGTTCATCACGTTCGACCGGAAGGTCCTGCTTTTTCCACTCTTCAAGGCCGCCCGACACGTTCACTACGTTCGTAAAGCCCATCGCCCGCAGCTTCTGTTGTGCTTCGGCGGAGCGGCGCCCCGTCCTGCACATAACGTAGATCGGTTTCGAATGGTCCAACTCCTGATGTCGCTCCTCGAGCTCGCCAAGCGGGAGCAAACTCGCCCCGGATACGCGGCCGCCCGCAAATTCGACCTCTTCGCGAACATCGACGAGGTGTATCTCACCATTTTCCAACCGTTCCTTTAATCCAATTACCGTACACTCACTCATTATTTTTGGTGCTCCTTCTTAGTTGTAGGCGAATATCTTGGCCTGCGCCTTTAGCCGTTCATTTAATGAATCACAGACCAGATCGCAGAGCTCGAAGATGCCCTGGTCGGCGATCGAATAAAATACCGTGTTCCCGCGCTGATCACGCTGCAGAACACCTGCTTCCGTCAGCACCTTCAGGTGCTTGCTGATGTTGGGTTGGCTCGTGCTGCATCTGGCGGTTAGTTCATTTACCGTCAGTTCGCCGTCACGAAGCAGATTGATCAGCTTCAGCCTGATCGGCTCAGCGAGGACCTTGAACCGTTCCGCGACGAGGACCAGAGCCTCAGGTGACATTTCTTGTTCCATACATGTATTACTATATGCTTATGTAGTTATATTGTCAAGAAAAAAAGAAGCCTTCTGAAAAGGCGGCATTACACTGTGTTTCTCTCTGTCGGTTACCGAAGATCCAGCCTATTCGGCAGCTGATTTTCTTAATTTGTTACGTAACAATTGTCTTTTGTTAGCAGACTTTTGTCTTTTGTTAGCAGACTTTTGTCTTTTGTTAGCAGACTTTTGTCTTTTGTCACGAGACTTTTGTATTTTGTTAGCTGACTTTTGTCTTTTGTCACGTGACAATTGTGTTTTGTTACTTAACTTTTCTCTTTTTTTAAGTAACTTAGGTCTTCATTTCAGCGGCGACGCTGTCTGGTTCGACCAAAAATGTAACGAATCGACTGTTCGCGCGGTGCGGAGTCGTGGCCGATTTAGCAAGGCGCGAAAAAAGGCTGCCCGGATCGACCTCCGAACAGCCCTTCTGTGCTTAAACGTATTTTCCGACAACCTTTGCGATCGCATCACGTGAGACCGCGCCGACGATCCGTTCCTGTTCCTGACCGCCCTTGAAGAGGATCAGGGTCGGTATGCCGCGAATACCGTATCGCTGCGGAACGTCCGGATTCTCATCAACATTCATCTTAAAGAATCCCGCCTTGCCATCGTATTCTTCAGCGACGGCTTCGACCGACGGAGCGATCATGCGGCACGGACCGCACCATTCGGCCCAAAAATCAACCAAAACCGGCTTGTCAGATCCTAATACGTCTGTCTCAAAACTCGTATCCTTAACGTCTTTTGCAAAAGTTCCCATTGGTTTCTCCTATATGATTGCTAAATTATAACTTAGCGATAATATTGCGCAAACCCGAACAATTTGTCGGTTCACATCATTAAAGAAACTGTAACAAAGGCAGTTACAATTGTCAAGTATAATTTCCCGAACGCCCTTGCTTTGCTAGTTCTAGTTGTCACGGTTAATCTGAATTAATGCTCGTGCTCGGTATTGAAACTTCCTGTGATGAAACAGCGGCTGCGGTTGTTCGCGACGGCTGCGAGATACTCTCGTCCGTCATTTCTTCGCAGATCGAACTGCACCGCCCATACGGAGGTGTGGTCCCGGAGCTGGCATCCCGCGAGCATTTGGAAAAGATCGACCACGTCGTGGAAAAGGCTCTCAATGACTCCAACGTAACGCTCGACGATATAGATGGTATTGCCGTAACACAGGGGCCCGGATTGATCGGAGCATTGCTGGTCGGCGTTTCGTATGCGAAATCGCTTGCATGGGCACGCGGCCTTCCAATCGTCGGAGTGAATCATATCGAGGGGCACGTCTTCTCGGTCGCCTTTGAAAATCCGGAGGTTCAGTTTCCCGCACTCGCGCTCATCGTTTCGGGCGGTCATACGAATATCTTTCACTTGCCCGAACCGGGGAAGTACGAGATCGTTTCGCGAACGCGGGACGATGCCGCTGGCGAGGCTTTTGACAAGGTCGCCAAGATGCTCGGCCTAGGTTATCCGGGCGGGCCGATAATCGAAAAGATCGCGGCGTCGGGTGACCCAAGATCCGTCCGCTTTGTAAAGGCAAAGATATCCGACGGAAAGCCGGATCTTAGCTTCAGCGGCCTAAAAACAGCGGTGTCCAAACATCTTCGTGAGAATTCGATCGAACCGGTCAGAGAGGGAAGCGAGCCCTCGCAGCAGATCATGGATGTGGCCGCGAGTTTTCAAGCTTCCGTCGTCCACGCACTGAGTTCGACACTGGAAAAACTAGCCGTTCAGCTTCAGCCGAAAACCCTTATCGTGGCAGGCGGCGTCGCCTGCAACCTCGCCCTTCAAGCCGCGGTATCAAAGGCTGCCGAACGGGTCGGCGTTCCGGCGTATTTTCCGTCGAAACATCTATCCACCGACAACGCCGCGATGATCGCCGCAGCAGGGCACTTTCATCTCCAGCGGGGCGAGCGATCGGATCTGCGAATGACCGCCGATGTGACACTGAGGCTTCAGAATCACAGCATCGAGAGCGCCGAACCGGGCAGAAAGGTGCGATACCGCGTGTGATTTCGTTGCACGCCGCCGCGGCAAGAGGCTACAATCTAGCTAGTTCAAATTAACTGCGGCCGGCCCACGACTTTTACCGGCTATTTCCGTGATCTCTTGCGAACGGCCTGACTGGCCTTTCTCGCCGGATCAGCGTTGTTATCGTCACAATTCGCGATCGCCCGGAACTTGCCATCACGTGAGTTTTTCCCCGGGAACTTGTATAGGCCGACTCTTATGAAAAAAACTGCATTCGCTCTGGTAGTTACCGTCTCATTTCTCGCCGCAGCCGCAAGCGTTGCGGCCCAGATCAATCTCCCGCCGCTACGCATTTTGCAGAGCTATATCAGCGGGCTTACATCACCGGTGCTCTTGACGCATGCGGGCGACGGCACGCGGCGAAAGTTCATCGTCCAGCAGAACGGCATAATAAAGGTCGTTCAGCCCGGCTCAACCACGCCGACCGACTTTATGAACATCGATCCGCGTGTGCTTTCCGGTGGAGAACGCGGCCTGCTCGGACTCGCCTTTCATCCGAACTTCGAGAACAACGGATACTTCTTCGTTAACTACACACGCGATCCGGGCGGTGCGACAGTCATCTCGCGTTTCTCAGCGATCAACAACAATACGATCGGAGACCCGAACAGTGAACGCATACTCCTTGAGATACCGCAGCCGTTCTCAAATCACAACGGCGGAATGATCGAGTTCGGGCCTGACGGCAATCTCTATATCGGAATGGGTGACGGCGGGTCCGCTAATGATCCGGGAGCGAGATCGCAGAACATAAACGAGCTCCTTGGAAAGTTTCTTCGGATAACCCCTGATGTTTCGGGGAACAACAGCAATCCCCCATATACCAACCCCTCTGATAACCCGTATGTCGGTGTGAATGGAGCCGATGAGATATATGCGATCGGTCTCAGGAATCCGTGGCGCTGGTCTTTTGACCGCGGAGGTTCACGTCATCTCTACGCAGGCGATGTCGGCCAAGGCGCACGTGAAGAGGTGAGTATCGTGCATCGCGGCGGGAACATGGGATGGCGAGTTTATGAGGGCTTTAATTGCACCGGTTTAGATCCGCAACTCTGTTCGACCGGTGCGACGCCGATCAACCACACGCCGCCGATCTTTGATTATCCGCGGTCATCGCCCCGATGTGCCGTTACGGGCGGTTACGTTTATCGCGGTAAACAGCACGCACGCCTGCAGGGCGAGTATATGTACGCCGATTACTGCTCTGGCGAGATCCTCACATGGGTAAACAGTCAGCAGCTAATGCTGCTCGACACCACGCGCAGCATTTCTTCGTTCGGTGAAGACGAGGATGGCGAGCTTTATGTCGTCGGTCTTGGCGGCACGATCGACAAGATCCTCGGTAACAAGAGTTCAGCAGATTTCGACGGCGACCTTCGCACTGATATCAGCGTCTTTCGTCCGTCAAACGGCGTTTGGTACGTCCTGAACAGCCGCAACGGCAGTGTGAGCTACACGACGTTCGGCCTTAGCGGTGACGTTCCTGTCGCAAAGGACTATGATGGCGATAATATAGCGGATACGGCAGTATTTAGGCCTTCGAACGGCACATGGTACGTTTTGCGGAGCACCGATTCAACCTTCTTTGCGATACCGTTCGGTCTCGACGGCGACATTCCTGCCGCGGGCGATTACGATGGCGACGGGAAGTCTGATTTCGTTGTTTATCGGCCTTCGACAGGAGTTTGGTATAAGCTGCGGTCGAGCGATTTTGGTTACGAGGAGATAACCTTTGGTATCAATGGAGATCAGCCTACGCCGGGAGATTATGACGGGGACGGGAGATATGACATATCCGTCTTTCGCCCGTCGAACGGCACGTGGTATCGGCTGAACAGTACGAACCCAACCTTTACCGTCTTCACGCCTTTCGGACAGAACGGCGACATTCCGGCCCAGGGCGATTTCGATGGTGATACGAAAAGCGATATCGCGGTCTTTCGCCCGGCTAATGGAACGTGGTATATCAACCGCAGCCTGACTCAGACCGTTCAGATCACGAACTGGGGCCTAAATGGCGATATTCCCGTTGTTGGTGAATACGATGGTGATGGACGCGACGATATAGCCGTCTTCCGGCCTTCGACAGGTATCTGGTACGTCTTGCGAAGTTCGAACGGTCAGCTGCAGGCGGCTCAATTTGGGCTAAACGGCGATCTTCCGATCCCGAACCACGACAAGCCTTAGCGTATAAAAGGGAGCACTTAATCGAAAAGCCGTCCGACTGCTCGGGCGGCTTTCTTTATTTTCGAACGATCGCACGTGCGAGTGTGAAAACGCGCACACTTTCAGCTCCGCCCAATAGCAGATGCTCGGCACACGCCGAAGCTGTCGCACCTGAGGTTAATACATCGTCCACAAGCAGGATCCGCTTCCCGCGGATGGGAGCCTTTCTTACAACGGCAAAGGCTTTGGCTACGGTCTGTGCCCGCTTTTTTCGGTCCATCCCCGCACGGTGCAAAACGGTGTGGACCGTGCGGGCGAGGCTCTTTTGATCGACCGGAACAGCGTGCAGCTTTGATAATGCCGCAGCGATCACCTCGGCCTGATTGAAACCACGTTCGAAGCGTCGCTTTCGCGAAAGCGGAACGGGAATTATAAGATCGGGCACGCCGTCGAGCTGTTCTGCGATACGGCCCATCAAAATCGCCGGCAATCGAGCCGTCGTCTTCATTTCGATCACGGTCGCACGCAGGGCATCCGCGTAAGGTCCCAAGGCTAACGCTTTTGAATAATGGTGATCGCGGCATTGTCCGCAATCCACGGTCGCCTTGGTTTTCTTGGAACCTAGTGCCGGGAGGCCGCACTTAAAACAAAGAGCACTATCGGATGTGAAAAATTCTGTATCCTGCCAGCAACGTGCACAGCAGCCGCCGAATCGGCGCTGTTCGACGAGGCCTTTGCATACGAGGCAGTACTTAGGAAAGAATAAGTTGAAAAGAGGATCAATGGCGCGGTGCGGCCATTGGAAGATGCCTGCGGGTTGTTGATCCGGCACCGCTGCCATTCATTAGAAAGGGATAGATGGATGTTTATTCGTCGTCGAGCTCACCTTGTTCGATAAGTTCCTGGCAGGCCAGGCAATATCGCGCCCAAGGAATTGCCGCGAGTCGTTTCGCCTGAATAGGATTCTCGCAGTTTTGACACTCGCCGTACTCGTCGCCATCGATGCGGCGAAGCGCTTCATCGATCAGCGTCAGCTGGCGGCTCTCGTTTTCAGATACCGCAAGCATTACGTTCTTGGAATAATTGCGGACCGCCAGGTCGACAGGATCCGGTGTTTCCGAATCGTCGATCGACAGGTCATTGCCATTCAGTTTTTCGATCAAAAGCTCTCGCTCGGCGATCAGCTTTTCACGTATCTTTTTCAGGTTCGCAGCAGTCATTTTTGATAAGGGAGTCCCTTTATAATCGAGAAAGCTCTGTAGAGCTGCTCTAACAAAAGTACGCGTGCCATTTCATGCGTAAAAGTTAGAAACGATAAGGATAAACTAATATCAGCCCTTAGAGCAACTTCGCCGGACACACCATTCGCCCCGCCGATCAGAAAAACGATCTCTTTTCGGCTTTCCATCTGCCATTTCTCTACCGTCGCGGCGAGATCATGTGATGAGATGGGTTTTCCGGCAACGTCGAGCAGTACGACGAAGTTCTTTGGATTCAGTAATTCTAGGATTCGTTTGCCTTCTATTTCCGGACCTTCGTGCCTGGCAGGATCCTTGATCTCGTTTATTTCACAGCGAACGAAATGCGAAAGACGCTTCAGGTATTCTTCCTGAAGCGCCCGCCAATTCTCTTCACGAGTTTTGCCGATCCAGACGAATCGAAATTTCATATCAGTTCGCGTTACACATTTTCCGGAAGATCGACACGTCGTGCATCACGCCAGAGACGTTCAAGGTCGTAAAAATCCCGAGCCTCCTTATCGAACAAATGAACGACAAAATCGCCGTAGTCGAGCAGCACCCATTCAGCGGAGCTATACCCCTCGATTCGCACGGGACGTCGGTTAAGCTGTTTCTTTAACTGTTCGTTGATCTCGTCCGCGATCGCCTGAACCTGTCGCTGGTTGGTACCCGATGCGATAATAAAATATTCCGTAAAACTTGCGATCTCACGCAGGTCCAGAGCGACCATATTGACGGCTTTCTTTTCCGACGCACACTGCACCGCGAGACGCACGTCCTCGTCGATCTCGTCGAATGACGTGCGCACGTCGGGGATCTCGATCTTTATCTGCTCACGCTGCAGAGTTTTTTCCTGAAGTTCTTCCATTAGCTATAAAGTTCGTATTTTTCGATATATTTTGCAACCTCGGCAGGGACATCGCTGGTCCGCTCGAGTTCACCGTCAGAAAGGTCTCTCCTCAATTCTGACGCAGAAATATTGTAGTTTACAGCGTCGGTGATATAGATGCGATAGTCGGAGGCGTCGGTGTCTTCGATTAACGTCTCGCTTCCGCGGAGATCGATGATCCGTTGGCAAACTGCACTGGTCACATGTTCAAAGCTCATCTCGTTCCCCGGCCGCGTGACCACAATATGATCAGCCCCGAGCAGTACATCCTGCCAATCACGCCACGTGCGGATGTCCGCCCATGAATCCGCGCCCATGACAAAAAAGACCTTATCATCAGGATGGACGTCATGGAGTTCTTGGAGAGTGTCGATCGTGTAACGCTTTTCCCGTTTATCAAGCTCGAGCATAGAGACCGTGAGATCTCGATCATTCTGCGTAGCAAGAGCGAGCATTGTGAAGCGATGATATGCCGAGGTTGGGATGCGATCCGGCTTGTGCGGGGCATGATACGCGGGCAGGAAAACGAATTCATCGAGCTGAAATTGTTCCAGCAGCGACCGTCCTACTTCGAGATGCCCATTGTGCACCGGGTCAAACGTCCCGCCAAAATATGCGATGCGTTTCATAGCCGATCAGGCGACGTTGGATCTCTCTACCGCGGACGCACGCTCTTCCTCTTCGCGTGAAAGTTCGCCGAGTGCTTTCGCGACCGCATCTACAAGGTCTTTGACACCGGTGCCCGCAACTGCCGATATCGAAAAGAATTGCTTCCGATCCTTCTTGGCCCGGGTTCTAATCGCCTCAAGTCTTTCAGGGTCGTCGAGAGCATCGATCTTCGTCGCGACGACGATCTGCGGACGGTCGGCCAGGTCCTCGTTGTAATTCGCCAGCTCGCGGTTGATGATCTCGTAATCCTCGACAGGTTCGCGGCCGGATGATGAGGAAACATCGACGAGATGCAGGATCAGCTTTGTTCGTTCGACGTGACGGAGAAACCTATCTCCGAGTCCCGCTCCTTCGGATGCTCCTTCGATCAGGCCCGGAATGTCAGCGACGACGAATGTCTTGAAATCGCCCATGTCGACGACGCCCAGGTTCGGCTCTAGCGTCGTAAAAGGATAATCCGCGATCTTTGGCTTTGCAGCGGAGATGACGCTGATGAGCGTTGATTTTCCTGCATTTGGGAATCCTACCAGGCCGACATCAGCGATCAGTTTCAGCTCAAGCTGCAGCTGTTTCTCTTGTCCCGGACGCCCGGTGTAATGAAATTTTGGAGCCCGCCGCGTCGGAGTTGCAAAGTGAGCGTTTCCCCAACCGCCTTTTCCGCCCTTCGCCGCGAGATAGCGCTGGCCTGCCTCAGTAAAATCAAAAAGCAGTTCGCCGCTGTCCGCATCGAACACTTGTGTACCGACCGGCAGCCGAACAGTGATCGACTCGCCATCGCGGCCGTAGCGATTCGAGCCCTCGCCATGTTTTCCGCGTTCGGCTTTGTGTTCAGGGTTGTAGCGAAGGTGCAGAAGGGTATTGAGACCTTCATCAGACTCAAGCCAAACGTCGCCGCCAACTCCGCCGTCACCTCCCGACGGCCCGCCGCGCGGAACAAATTTTTCGCGTCGAAATGCAGTAACGCCGTTTCCGCCGTCGCCTGCTTTCACCCGAATTTTTACGCGGTCCAAAAACATTTATTAGCCTTGATTCTAGATTCAGGAGCCTGCATTAGCAAACAGCGGCCGATGTCGCAAGGGGTTAAAAAGCAAAGACGCCGTTCCGATCACTCGAAACGACGCCTTTGATTCCAAATTGAACACCGAAGTGCTCGATAAGGTTTTGCGGTTCTCGCATGTACACGTTCGAACCGCTGATTTGTATCCCGAAGCGTCTCTGCGGGGAGACCATTCTCCGGTCAGTATCCGAAAGGCCGAAGCCGTTCGTCGCGATCTAACGCTTGATACCGTTAGGTTTTTTGTTTGGTGGCTTTTCCTCCACCGCCGGTTACGTTCCCGGCAACGAGGCTCAACTAATGCTCAGCGTCCGAAAACGCGAGCGATAAGTGAGCGGCTAGGCACCACACGAGCTGATCAAGTCTCGAGGGCGTCATTCGTTTTTATCCGAATGACCTGAAGATCCGAAGATCTCCGGCTAAGCCTTTCGGCTTCGACTCCGAGCGTACCAAGCAGCGGATTTTCCGCGTCTGCTGCTCTCGAACTGATGCGTCACCGCAACCGTTCCACCTCTCGGTGCCGGTCAGAAAGCCCGTAAGCATTTCCGACTGTGAAGCTATCTTACACCCGAATTTCGGGGAGTCAAGTAGAAAACACTTTAACTATTCCAGCTGTCGCCGTGTCGACGTCGCTGCGGTTGTGAATAACTTCCAATAGGGGCTGTGGATAAATTTGTGGAAAAAAGATAATGCCCAGCTACTATATGCTACTAGAAAATGCGCGTTGCCGAATATTCGAGTTCGCTGCTGTGGAAAAGAAAAATTATCAGCTCCAGAAATTTCTTTCTTTCTCCTGTTACCTTCCCTTGAATCCGCGATCACGGGCAAATACGATCGCCTGCGCACGCGACCAGACGCCGAGCTTGTCGAACAGATTTGTTATATGGTTTCGAACGGTTTTCTCGCTCACTAACAATTGCTCGGCTATTTCGGCATTCCCAAGCCCTTCAGAGATCAATTCAAGGATCTGGCTTTCGCGAGCGGTCAGTTCATCAAATGCAGGATCGCGTTCAGGGGCCGTCATCCCAAAGAATCGAAGCACTTCGTCACAGAACCGCTGCCATGCCGGTTCGTGTTCGAGAAGTACGTGATTTTGTGAGTCCAGCTCGACGAATTCAGCAGATGTGATACTGCCGGCGATCAGTCTGCCTTCGGCGATCGGTACTACAGCATCACCGCGTGAGTGGATCACAAGCGTAGGCACCTTAACCTGTGAGAGCAGGCCGACGATGTCGATCTGCGCACGTGCCTCTAAAAGCTCTGCGGCGATCTCGCCCGTCGTTGTCCGGGCACACAGGTCATTAAACCAGTTGAGCTGCTCATCACTCGCACCCGGAACGAATCTGGAGGTAAACACCTGGCGAAACGTCGGGTTATCGCTGCCCCAGCCGAGCCTGACCAGGTCGATCATCGCCCGGTACATCTTTTCACCGTCCGCGTCACCCCGGCGAGCCGGCCCGCGAGCATAACTCCCATAGAGGATAAGCCGCGACACCTTTTCCGGATGACGTACTGCGTACGCGATCGATGCCGCTCCGCCCTGTGAGATGCCCAACAATCCGAAAGGTTCCGCAGGTTTCGCTGCGTCGATCACCGTTTCCAGATCGTCGGTCCAGCTTTCGACTGAAAGATCTCCCACAGTTCGGTCCGTCATTCCGCAGCCGCGTTCGTCATGACGGATATAGCGAAAATGTCGGGCAAAGAACTGCATCCAGTGGCGCCAGACCGGGCTTTCCCATTCGTATTCAAGATGGGTCATCCAGTTGGCCGCTTTGACCAATGCCGGACCGCTGCCGGAATCGGCCCATGCAAGTTGGCAGCCATCTCTGGCACGCACATATTTGATCCGCTGATTGACCGCTTTCATCACGAAACCGTTTAACCCCGGCGTATGGGGCATATGTCCCGATAAATGTTCCCAGACAACACGAGACCGGGACGAAATACCTATTCAAACGCACAGACGAAAACGTCATTCTATCTCAAGAAACCTAGGAGAGCGGCATATGTTAAAACGAATTCTATTTTTCGCATACGGAGTCTTCAGTTACCTGGTATTTTTTGCGACCTTTCTTTACGCGATCGGCTTTATTGGAAATTTCGGCGTACCCACAACGCTCGACGGACCCGCAACAGGGCCGCTTTGGCTTGGCCTGTTGATCAATACTGGATTACTAACGCTTTTTGCGGTTCAGCACAGCGTAATGGCCCGCAAGTGGTTCAAGGATGCGTGGACCAAAGTAGTTCCAAAGCCATTAGAACGTTCGACGTATGTCTTATTTTCGAGCATTGCTCTGATACTTATGTTCTGGCTATGGCAGCCGCTTGGCGGCGTCATTTGGGAAGTAGAGAATCCGGTCGGTGTGATCGTTTTGCGGGCTCTTTTTGGATTTGGGTTCGGCCTCGTGCTTGTTACCACGTTCCTGATCAATCATTTCGACCTATTCGGGTTAAGACAGGTGTGGTATTACCTGCAAAACAAACCGATGCCGCCGCTGCGGTTTGTTACTCCCGGTCCTTATCGCCTTGTACGGCATCCGCTTTACGTGGGTTGGTTCTTCGCGTTCTGGATGACGCCGGTAATGACCGCAGCTCACTTGCTGTTTGCCTTAGCTACGACAGCTTATATTCTCCTGGCGATACGATTCGAAGAACGCGACCTCGTACGAGAGCATGGAGATCGTTATCTCGAGTACCAGCGATCCGTGCCGATGGTCGTGCCTTTGAAGAAGACGGTCTCGCAAGGTGCACCTCACACCGTCTCAGCGAGTTCAAAGGCCGGCTGATGCCAATTCGCCTGCAAAAACAAAAAAGCACACGCCTCGCAAGACGTGTGCTTTTATTTTGATTTCTTTTGAAAACTAAGCAGCGGCCTTCGGTGCGAGCTCTGCTGCACCTTCGGCATAAACGCTGATGAACTTGCCCTTACGGCCTTTGTCCTCGAATTTTACAAAGCCTTCGATCAGAGCGAAGAGCGTATCGTCCTTGCCCTTTCCGACGTTGTTGCCCGGCTTCCATTTGGTGCCGCGTTGACGTGCAAGGATGTTGCCGCCGAGCACTTTCTCGCCGCCGAATTTCTTAAGCCCGAGCCGCTGAGCATTTGAATCGCGGCCGTTTCGTGATGAACCTACACCTTTCTTATGTGCCATAACGTAATTCCGGCTTTCCCAGTCCTGTATTACCTAAGACCGGCCCGCCTTTCTCCAACTAGATCTTCTCGATCTTGATCTCGGTAAAACCTTGACGGTGGCCTTGCTTGCGTTTGTACTGCTTGCGGCGTTTCTTCTTAAAGACGATCACCTTATCGCCCTTGCCATGGCCGACGACCGTAGCCGAAACCGTAGCACCGCCGAGCTTTGCTTTTGCTCCCTCACCAAGCACCAACGCCTCGATATCGACCTTGCTGCCTTCTTCGCCGGCAATGGTCGGAACACGCAGTGTCTGGCCTTCTTCGACGGGGAACTGTTTGCCGCCCGTTCTTATAATTGCGTAACTCATGTTGTTATTTTCTCCAACAGGCCGGCGGCATGAAACTAGTCGCAGCCGAAAAACCTAAATTCTAGCGAAAACGGAACGTTTCGTCAATGTCAAACGGCCTATATGAAGTGACACTTTTACAGAATTCACCAAACCGGACCGCGGCACCCATTTTCCGGCTCCAGGACCCGCATTCTGTGATATTATCGTGGCGCTTTCCCCACGCCATTTGTAAAACCACCTAAGGAGGCCGATTTCTCTATGCAAAACATCGAACAGCAGACCATCCAGTATTCACCACGCGAGGCAAAAAACAGCGGCGCCCATTGGTTTTATTGGCTTGCGGCGGCCTCGATCATAAATTCTCTGGTCGTGTTCTTTTTTCACACGCCGAATTCAATGGTCGCCTTCGGAGTAACGCGTTGGATCGACGGGACGGCCGGAGCCTTGACCGCCCAGGGTGTGGTTCCGCCGATGGAGCCTCTTGCACTCGCCGGCAATATCCTGATCGCGTTAGGATTTGCGGGTTTTGGACATCTCGCGAGCCGCGGCAGCGATACAGCTTTTGTTGTCGGCATCTTTCTTTACGTGATCGATGCGATGCTTATCATCGGAATGCGAGATTTCTTCGGGTTTGGTTTTCACCTGCTTGGATTGTATTTTCTGATCCGCGGACTGCTCGCCAGCCGTCATCTCCGTGAGAACGCGACGACCATCTAAGCTTTCGCCGGATCACGCACCACGCCGACAAAGGGCAGGTTTCGATACCTGCCCGCGGCATCGAGGCCGTAGCCGACGACAAATTTATTCGGCACAACGAACCCCGTGTAGTCGATCTTCAGGTCCTTCTTGATCCGCGGCTCCGGCTTGTCGAGAAAACTGACTAGCTTAATAGAGGCAGCCCCGCGTGATCCCAAGATCTCCAGCAGCCGCGACAGTGTAAGCCCGGTATCGACGATGTCTTCCACGACCAGCACGTGTTTGTCACGGATCGGGTTGCTCAAATCTTTGAGTATCTCTACATCACCTGTCGATGTCGTTCCGTCCTTGTAGCTTGACACGGCCATGAAATCGATCGAAAGCGGTAGGTCCATTGCCCGCATCAGGTCCGCAAGAAAAACGCACGAACCTTTTAGAACTCCGACGAGCACGACCTCTTTCCCGTGATAATCTTCTGAAAGCTGCTCGCCCAGCTCCCTGATCCGCTCAGAGATCGCTTCGGCTGAGAATAGTATCTCGAGATTCGGATTTGAAAACTCGGTCACTTCCGAAAGGCTTTGTTGTGCTGTCATTTTTGTGAATTTTCGGGCTTTGATTTTTAGAAATACTATTCAATCAAGCTATAATTTACAAGCCGTAAACAGCCAGGAGCTGCAGCAAGCAATATATGTCGAGCGATCAAGCTGACAAGCGTCAGCGAGTCCAACATCTCGTTCGCGAGATCCTTAGCCGGTTTCCGGAAAACGAAACAAAGGCCGTGTCGTACGAGCCGCAGCACGTCGTCGTAAATTCGCTGAAGGAGCAGCATTCACGTGATTTCGACCGCGACGAATCTGCCCGCTCGCTTATTACTGAAGACGAACTTCGCGGCCTCGAGCCCGGATCGCGGCTGCGTGTTGCTCGCGAGGCAAAATTTACACCGCTTGCGGCAGATCTCGTCGGCGAACGCGGTATTAAGCTCGTTTATAAAGAGGACCGTGTTGCGAATGTCGTTGTTCGCACCGCTGCGATAGGTGCAGACCATGGCGGATTCGAACTAAAGGAAGAGCTCAAGCCGTTTCTCGCCGAACTCGGCCTGCAGGTCCGCGATTTCGGAACTAGTTCTACTCATGCTGTGGACTATCCCGATCTTGCTCTCGCTGTCGGGCGGGCCGTCGCGGGCAAGAATGCCGATATCGGTATAATTATAGATGGTGCCGGGATCGGCAGCGCGATGGCTGCGAACAAAGTGAGCGGCGTTCTGGCAGCCGCGTGCTATTCACCCGAACTTGCGCGAAACGCCCGCGAGCATAACGGAGCCAACGTGATAACTCTCGGCAGCGGCCAAGTCGGTCTCGCAAATGCTCAGGAGATAATCCGTGCGTTCGTGACCACCAAGATCACCGAGGAGCGCCACAAACGCAGGGTAGGGAAGATCATCTCGATCGAAAGGGAATATTCACGCTGACTACGGACCAAAATGGCTATTAACGGACAATACGATCAACTGGTCGAACAGATAACCGATCTGGTGCTGGCACAGCTTGGGCGCGACGAGGATAGCTGCCCGAGCTTTTGCGATGCGGACGTTCAGCGTATCGTGGATGCGGGTGCGGAACGTATCGGCGTCGTTCTCGGACAGCAGGCGACGCCCGGTGACTGGGCAAGCCTGATCGATCACACCTTGCTAAAGCCGGAGGCACGCGAATCAGACATCAAAACCTTGTGCGACGAGGCTGCAAAGTTTGGCTTTGCATCGGTCTGTGTCAATCCGTCGTGGGTACGGAAAGCCGCTGAGTTTCTTCGCGGGACCCGCGTTCCGGTGTGCACCGTTATCGGCTTTCCGCTTGGGGCAACGCTGCCTGACGTCAAGGCTTACGAAGCTCGCCGGGCGATATTCAACGGTGCTCGCGAGGTAGATATGGTGATCAATATCGGTGCCCTGCGATCGGGCGATGATTGCCTTGTCGAAGAGGATATTCGCGCTGTGACCGAAGCCGCACATGAGAACGGCGTCTTGGTAAAGGTGATCATTGAGACCGCCCTGCTCACCGATGAGGAAAAGGTCCGGGCGTGTCTCGCCTCGCGAAATGCGGGTGCGGATTTTGTGAAAACATCTACCGGATTTTCAACCGGCGGAGCGACCGTTCATGATGTAAGCCTGATGCGTCGAACCGTAGGCTCGGCTCTTGGCGTAAAGGCTTCAGGCGGTGTCAAAGGGATCGAAGACGCACGAGCGATGTTTCAGGCAGGTGCAACCCGCATCGGTGCCAGCGTCGGCGTAAAGATCGCCCAGGAAGCACAGGTATCCTCAAACTCCCAATAGCATTAGGGTTTACGCGATTTCGTGTAGCGGAAGACCCTTACTTGAAGGAAACTCCGAGTGTGGGCATTCATCCATGAATAGTGGTACTGCCCGATGGTGGCGTTCAGTGAATCCTTTACTTCAACCTGTTTGTTCTCGGCGTCGTAGATGAACGTTCGATCATCCGGATCGCCTGTCGTGTTACCCGAAGAGTCGAAGGCATAGTCCTCGCTCGTGTTCAATCTGTTGTTCGAGGTATTGATCGAAGGGTTAAGCCGTTTGCGAAGTTCTGAGCAGAGTCCGGTGTTCCCGTTACAGAGCTTATCAAAGCCAGCAAAGGTCGTATTGGCCTCGTCGAAGTTCCGATTTCCGTAGCGGTCGAACGTAAAGGTCTGCTTCCAGCTCGTCTGGCTGGAAATCGTTTCTTCCGCGGATTTCAAACGATTCAAACTGTCGTACGTGTAGTTCTGCACTGCCGTGAAGCCGGTGCTCGCTCCAACTGTCGGGACCGTGATCGTCTGCTTCGTCACGTTGTAGAATTGGCTGCTCGATCGTAGATCAAACCCCGTTGGGGTAACTTCAGGCCCAAATCATTTTTTTTTTAAGAATCCCGCCGTTCCGAGTTCTTTCTTCATCAACATTAAACTCGTAGCGAATAACACCTCCGTCAAGTTCTTCAAAAGGCATCCCTGCGTTTCGCAATGATTCTTTCAACTGCTCGGAATCTGGAATCGGTGAGTCATCGAGAACTACTTCACCGCCCCAACATGAAAAATACCGAACTAGTCGATTGAGCACTTTCTGAAAATCGAATGGTGTCAAGACCTCTCCAGAGGGTTTATTCCATTTCTTGAAAGAGCCCGTGAATATCCGGACGTCATTAAGCACGGTAAAATCTACTTCGATCCCCACTTCTCGATCGCCCTCGACGTAAGTAATACACCGGGCAGGGCCGTATTGCTCAAACTTTATAGCGTAGCCCTCTTTGCGTTGCTGACTCTCTTCGTCCGCAAGACGCTTGTTAAGCAGGATTTGGCTCTTGATATACTTAAAAAACCTAAACATATCTCTATCGTGGCATCGGTACACTTGTTACCCTTCGCATATGAATAAACACGTCAGGATTCTGCTGAAGAATCGGGCGCTCAACTGTAAGCATCCCCTAGAATGTTACCACTGGTAAGTGGAGAATTCGGCCTTTGAGATAAGATTCAATAGGAGGCTGAGGATGAAGCGAAGTAAGTTCAGTGAGAGGCAGGTTTTAGGGATATTGAAGG
>JAEWFC010000031.1 GCA_023389035.1 Acidobacteriota bacterium | reverse complement strand
CTGAAACTACGAAAGATTTTAGAGCTCCGCCCAGTCTTTATGCCAATTGGAGGCGTAGCCTCAGGATCTTTAAGAGCCTGACGGAAAGGCACAGCCTTTCCGCACACCAAAGCGGCAAAGCCGCTGCTGTCATGCCGCGTCACCAGTAACAGTGTTGACGCACTTTGGTGCCGCGGTGAACACGTTTTGGTGACGCATTTTGGTGCCGCGGGGTTGGTGATCGAGTTATCACAGAGCCGGGGCTGTTGGTGGTCCCGGTAGATTATGGATCTTTGACGTGCCGATCCCGATGGTAGATTGCGCGATATGCGCGATTTGCATGATATGCAAGGCCGGATGCCGAAGCCCGCGCGTGAGCAAGGGCTTGGAGACCCTGTAACACCATTTCACGCTAAGACGCCAAGTTCGCAAAGTAGGGCTCGCGGATGCAGAAGCGCCTGAGCAAGGGCTTGGCCTGAGAGGCGGAGTTGAGGCGATCTGATGGCTGAAGCCGGAGTGCAGGAAGGACGCTAAAACGCCCTAGGAATTGTGCGGCCGTAACCACGCCCTAAAGGACGTGGCTAATCGCCGACTTCGTCGGCGAGACGGCTCCGCCGCCTGAGGAAGGTGTCTGGTCGCTGCCTTACGGTTTTGGTTCTTCGTTTGATACGACGTCGATGCCTAGTTCTGTAAGTTGCGCCGGGGCGACTATGCCTGGGGCGTCCATCATCAGGTCTTGGGCTGATGCGGTCTTTGGGAACGCCATCACGTCGCGGATGTTTTCGGTACCGCAGAGGATCATGCAGGTGCGTTCGATACCGGCGGCAAATCCTCCGTGGGGCGGCGTGCCAAATTCGAGTGCGTCAAGGAAGAATCCGAATTGCGAACGGGCTTCCTCGTGCGACATCCCCAAAGCCTTGAAATTCAGGGCTTGGACGTCCTTTTGGTGGATGCGGATCGAGCCGCCAGCACATTCGTAACCGTTTATTACGGCGTCGTAAGCCTTTGCGCGGACCTGTCCGAGCAGGTGATGATCAGCAGGGTTCTCAACAGCCTGCTTGAAAAGCTCGAGGTCCTCGTCCATCGGCGATGTGAACGGATGATGGGCCGCCACATATGTATCGGTGTCGTCGTCGTGCTCGAACATTGGGAACTCGGTGACGATCAGGCACTCGTATTTACTGCGATCGATCAGATTCTCGCGACGCGCGACCTCGGACCGCAGTGCTCCCAGAGCTGCGGCGACGATCGAGCGTTTGCCGGCGACGATGAGTACAGCATCGCCGTTTTCTGCGCCCGCTGAGGATGCGAGTTCGCCGATCTTTGCTTCTCCCAGCACCTTTAGCAGGGACGACGTCGTCTCATCTCCGAGCTTGATCCATGCCATTGCGCCGGCGCCGTAGCGTTTTACAAATTCCTGCAGCTCGTCGGTCTGTTTACGCGAATAATCCGCTTTGCCCTTTACGACAATGCATTTTATCTCGCCGCCGGCCGCGATCGTGTCGGCAAAGGGAGCAAAGTCGGTGTCTTTGAGGATCGGCGTTAGGTCCTTGAGCTCCATCGGGAAACGCAGGTCGGGCTTGTCACTGCCGTAACGGCGCATCGCTTCGGCGTAGGTCATCCGCGGCCATTCTGTGGGCAGCTCAACGTCTATAAGCCGCAGCACGTGGTTGAACATGCCTTCCATCTCGCGATAGACGGATTCGCGATTCACGAACGACATCTCCATATCAAGCTGGGTGAATTCGGGCTGGCGGTCTGCCCGCAGATCTTCGTCGCGAAAGCAGCGGGCGATCTGATAATACTTGTCGAAGCCCGCGATCATCGTGATCTGCTTCAGGATCTGCGGTGACTGCGGCAGGGCGAAAAACTTGCCAGTGTGAATGCGCGAAGGGACGATGAAATCGCGTGCACCCTCAGGTGTCGATTTCAGCAGGATCGGGGTTTCGATCTCAATAAAACCGCGGTTGTCGAAGTATTCGCGAATAGCACGAACCGCCCTGGAACGCATGCGGATGTTGTTCTGCAGCTGCGGACGGCGGAGGTCGAGGTATCGGTACTTGAGACGCGTATCCTCGGCCGCGAGATTCTCGGAACCGGCGACCTCAAGCTGAAATGGCGGAACGTTGGCGTCGTTCAAGATCAGAAGTTCGGTGACCTTGACCTCGATATCGCCGGTCGCGAGCTTTTTATTGTGAGTGCCTTCGGACCGCGAGACGACCTCGCCCTTGACGGCGATGACGAATTCGCCGCGGATGTTCTTTGCCTTGGCGTGGGCCGCGGCCGAGTCCTCTTCGCTCACCACGACCTGTGTGATGCCTTCGCGATCGCGGAGGTCGATAAACGTAAAGACGCCGAAATCGCGCTTCTTTGCCACCCAGCCCATCAGCACGACGTGCTCGCCCACACTGCTCTCGCGAAGCTCACCGCATGTGTGCGTCCGCTCTAAAGTTCCAAGTACATCTAGCATAGTTAGGTTAAATCGTTTGCCCGCGATAACGAATTAAAAATAAAAAACGCCTTTCGGTGCGACACACGAAAGGCGGAACGTCATGAGATAACGTTCGCGCCTACGTATTATTGTCGTCGAACCGAACTGCGTTCATAAAGCAAGAGCGATGATACAAGAGCAAGCTGCGGTTGGCAACCCGGTCCGGAAATGACCTTCGCTAAGGAATAGCGTGATCGTATAAATGAAACTCCATGAGCCGGTGTGTCGGGTTTGATCGCGTACTGGTGTGGTAAAGGTTGAATGAACGAGAACAAACTCACGCCGTGTCCAAATTGCTTGACGCGGATAGAGGGAATAGGCGTAGACTAAAACAAGAGTTCGACCAAAATTCAGGAGCCATACAAATGCGTAAGATATTTTTATTCGCAACAGGCATGTGTCTGATGCTATCCCTCACCAGCGTGTCGCTGGCAGACGTCACCGTCAAACAGCGGATGACCGTCGGCGGCCAAACGATCGAGACCTCGCGGCAGATCAAAGGTGCCCGCGAACGCTCAGAGCAAAAGATCGGGATGGGCGATCCGGATGCGGCCGCTTTTATGCCGCAGATCGTCACCATCACGCAGTGTGATCTCAAACGGACGGTGAAGATCAACGACCGGAAGCAGATGTACTTCGTCGAACCGTTCGACCTGTCGGCACCTGCGACTGCAAGGCCGACTTCCGACACGCCACGAAATACCGTTACGCGGCAGGGCGGTACGGTCACGATCACCTATTCGATGCGGGATACGGGAGAGCGTAAGACGATGTTCGGGATGCAGGCGAGGCGTCTGATAATCACGAACGAGATGGAGAGCTCGGCCGATTCCTGCAGCGGGCCAAGCAAAACAAAGATGGAATTCGACGGATGGTACGTCGATTTTTCGGCTGATTTTAACTGCCCGACCGAAAGGCCGTCGTTCGAGGTGCCGCGAAATCCCAGCAAGCCCGAGTGTATGGACCGCGTGGTGATGAAAGGCGGCGGTACGGCGAAAATGGGCTTCTTACTCGAGGGCACGATGAAGATGTATGGGGCGGACGGCCAGGTGCAGATGACGCAGACGACCGAGACGCTCGAGCTTTCACGAGCGCCGCTTGATCAGGCGCTTTTCGAAGTTCCTGCAAGCTATAAGCTGGCCGATAAAATGCAGGACCTGTATGCCGTATCGATGAGCGACATGGCAAACATCGGGCGAGCGAATACCGGGCGGCCGACCGGACAACCCAGCGCGGGACCTATAGCAGCCGCTCGGGCGGTTGCGGTCAACGTTAACTTCGGAAGCAATACGAGTGTTGACCGTGCCGAGATCGAACAGTACGTGCGGGCGAAGGTCGCCGAGCGAGGGTTCACTCCATCTACAGGCTCGGGAGCGTACACGCTCAACGTCGATTTCAAACAGATCAAGGAATCTGCGGCCGGAAAGGTCGGCGGAATTTTTGGGAAGGTCACCGGCATCGACACTAAGGTCGGCAAAGTCGATATCGATATGACCGCGACGCTTTCGGGCGGTTCGAGCGGGAACGTTAAGGTGAAGTCAAAATTCGACGGCCCGCTAAAAGATGCGATCCGATCGGCCATCGATCAGGCTCTGGATGAGCTGTTGGATGAGCTGAATTAAACTGCGATCAGTTCCCGAAATAGAATCGCGCGAAATAGTACAGTATCGGTGCGTTGAGCAAGAGGCTGTCAAGACGATCAAGAAGGCCGCCGTGTCCGGGCAATATGGATGCGGCGTCCTTTGTTTTTGAACCGCGTTTCATCGCGCTTTCGGTGAGATCGCCGAGAACACCCACGGCTGCCATTACGACCGCTAGCGGAACAGCCCATTTGTAAGGAAGCTCGGGAAAGAAAAGCCATGTACACAGAGCGGCGAACGCACCCGCGGCGATGAGCCCGCCGATAAGCCCTTCGACCGTCTTACCCGGTGAGATAGCCGGTGCCAGCTTGTGTTTGCCCATAGCACGCCCGGCGAAATAGGCGCCGGCATCCGACCCGAAAAGGACCACTAAAAAGAAAAGAAGGAGCTTGGTCGAAAGTCCGGGAACATTTTCAAATCCGACGCGGGTCGCGATCAGAAATCCGCCGAGAAATACAACGTACAGTACCCCGAGGATGGTTACGCCGACACCACCGAGCATCTTCGAAAAGTCTTTCTGAAAGCGGAACGTTTGCGTGATCAGCACGGCTGCAACGAAGAGAGCGAGCGTCAGGAGCAGCAGGTCAGGAGCTTTCGCAGGAGCGTCGAAGATGAACGCGACCACGAGAGCCGCCGCTCCGAGATATGCGATCCCGGCGTCAGCTTTCAGCTCGAGTTTTTTGGTGAGTGAGAAAAATTCAAACAGCCCAGCGGCCATCGCGAGCACGGCGATCACGACAAAGATCCATACCGTTTCGGGTATCCAAAGCGGCAGTATGATCGATGCGAGCAGTATCGGAAGGGCGACGGCGGCGGTCAGCAAACGGGTTTTCATCTTATCAGGCGGATGCGGTAATGGCACCGAAACGGCGGTCGCGTTTTTGGTATTCGATGATGGCGTCAAATATCTCGGGCCGGCGAAAATCGGGAAAGAGCGTCGGCGTCACATAGATCTCGGCATAGGCGATCTGCCACAGCAGGAAGTTTGAGATCCGCATCTCGCCGCTGGTGCGGATAAGCAGGTCGACGTCCGGCAGGCCTTTTGTGTACAAATGATCGTCGATGTCAGCCTCGCTAAGGTCAGCGAGATCGCGGCCCGAAGCCACGAGCTCGGCCGCCGCACGACGGGCGGCTTCGACCAATTCCTGACGGCCGCCGTAGTTGAGGGCAACGCTTAAGATCGTGCCGGAATTCGCTGCGGTCTCACGCGTCGCCCATTCGATCTCTTTTTGCACGTCGGGAGCAAGGCCCTGTATGTCGCCGATCGCCTGAAAGCGAATGTTGTTTGCCTTCACCTCACGCATCTCACTGCGAATGTAGCGCTTGAGCATCGACATCAGGCCGGTGACCTCAGCCTTCGGACGTTTCCAATTTTCGGTCGAGAATGCATAGAGCGTTACGGCCGGGATCATCAGACGCGTACAGGTGTCCAGAATCGAACGCACGGATTCCGCACCGGCCCGATGGCCGAATATGCGCGGTTTGCCCCGCTGCTTAGCCCAACGGCCGTTGCCGTCCATGATCACGGCGATGTGCCGCGGCAAGCGACCGAGATCGATGGCTGCGAGCGCGTCCGATTCGGACGTTCCGGGTTTTAGTACATCGACGAAATTCGGGTGCATTATGGGCAGTTCGAACCGATCAGCGGCCGCTTGCGGTCGCGGCGTTCAGGTTTCGCTCTTCGATCTTAACGACGGCGTTGTGGTTCAGCCGGCCGTAGAGATGAGGATAGATCTCGCCGCCGGTCGAGGGTTCTTCGACCAATTTCGACCGGAGCTTGTCGGTGTCGATGGTCAGGATCAGCACGCTTTTTTGGCCGCTGTAGTAACGCTTTAGCACGCCCTCGAGCTGGTTCTCATAGCTGCAATGGATAAAGCCTTCGGTAGCGAGGCTCTCGGTCTGATACGAGGGCCGCGTGCGATATTTTTCCCAGTTTTCGTTCGTGGTGATGTGATAGATCAACATGTTCAATAATCGACCTTTAAAAGGGTCAGCCCGTGCGCCGGAGCCGTCGGCCCGGCGAGACTGCGGTCGCCTGTGACAATTGCCGTCTGAATTGTATCAGAATCTTTTTCGCCCCGCCCGACCTCAAGCAGCGTGCCGATGATCGAGCGGACCATATATCTAAGGAAACCGTTTGCGGAAATTCGGAACTCGATGATCGATGCGCCGGCACGCGCATCCCAGACGCTGTCGATCGTAAGCTCGTGAACCGTGCGCACGCGGTTATCACCGTCGGCCTGCGCCGAGGAAAAGGCGGTCCAGTCGTGTTCGCCGAGCATCAGCCGTCCCGCATCGATCATGGTGGCGATATTCAGCGGACGCGATTCGTGATGAGCGTAGCGCCGCCAAAATGGCGACATCACCGGTGCATTTACGACGCGGTAGACGTAAGTTTTTCCGACGGCTGAGAAACGTGCGTGAAATTCGTCTGGGACAGTCTCGACGGACATTATCCTGATATCACGCCACAGATTCCCGTTTATCGCGAGACGAAACCGCTCGGGCGTAAATGAGCGTCCGATGATAACGTTTGCGACCTGGCCTTCTGCATGCACTCCGGCGTCAGTGCGGCCGGAGCCTGCGACGTGGACCTTTGCGCTCTCGAGCGTCCCGATCACACGTTCAAGCTCGCCCTGGATCGTGCGGTCGTTTTCCTGCACCTGCCATCCGTGGAAGTCAGTGCCGTCGTACTGGATGAGCAGTTTATAGTTCATTCATCATTCGGTCGAAGGCACTGGCGAACCTTGCCGGTGAATCCGGGTCCATTCGAAAGTATAACGCGGGTTCGATCAATTCGAGCTCCATCAGCATAAAACCTCCGCTGGTATCGCGAACCAGATCGATGCGTGCGTAAAGCAGTTCGTCGCGGATGAGGCGGAGCACATTCTGCGCACTTTCGATCAACCCCGCTTCGGGTTCGACGGCAGTTATAATGCCGCCGTACTCTTCCTGCACGCGAAAATCACCGGGTACGGCCGATTTCAAGATCGTGTGGCTGTATTCTCCGCCGAAGTAAAAGAGCGAATATTCGCCCTCGTCCACGATAGCTGGAACGAAAGGCTGGACCATAAAGCTGCGCGAAGCGAAGGTAGCTTCCAGAGACGAATCGAACGACACCAGCCTAAAGGTATCGTGCGCTGTTGCAGAAACGGTCGGCTTAATTATGAGTTCGCTTCCGAGTGCGGACTGCCATTCGCTGAACTCCCCTGCCGATATTCCGCCATCTTTCCAGATAGTTGGAACGATCGGAACGCCGGAGTTTTCCAGCTCGCGAAGGTAACGTTTATCGAGATTCCATTCGACTATGGTGAGCGGGTTCAGCAGCCGGGCACGCGAGCGTTCGATATCGGCCAGCACTTCGAGATAGCGTTCCGGCCACTTCTGATAATCCCACGTGGTGCGGATGATCGCCGCGTCGTAGATGTTCCAGTCGGCAGCAGGGTCGCTCCATGAGAGAGTTTCAACGTTCCAACCGAGCTCTTGGAGGGCAGGTATCGCCAGCTCATCGTCGCTGACGTAGCCCGCGAGGCTGTCCATTGAAAGAAAGCAGCAGCGGCGGTTCATTTCGAGCGGCTGCCGGGTTTGTACGGCTCGCTGCCTTCGGCACACATCGGGCAGTCGGCCGAATCATAGGCGGGGACGTCCATACTGACTAGCGAGATACGCTGAACACCGACATCCGCCTTCCCGCCGGAGCGGTCGACTATCGATGCTGCTGCAACGACCTTCCCGCCATTTAATTCGAGAGCTGCGATGCACTCACGTGTCGAACCACCGGTCGTTATCACGTCTTCCACCACTAGAACGCGTTCATCCGGCTGCAGCGTGAACCCGCGACGTACGACCATTTCGCCGTTTTGCCGTTCGGTCCATATAAACCGGACATTCATCGCAGCGGCCACCGCGAAACCGATGACGAGCCCACCGATCGCGGGTGAGGCAACGGTTTGAATCTGTTTGCCCTCGTAGTGTTCCGCAATGAGGCGTCCGAATTTCAATGCGTCGGCCGGATACTGCAAAGCCAATGCACATTGCAAATAGGAACGACTGTGAAGGCCGCTCGAAAGCAAGAAATGCCCGTCCAAAAGGGCGTCAGTATCGCGGAAATGCTGCAGTAGTTGTTCCTGTTCCATGATTTTCGTCCGAGCGAAACTTGCGGCCAAAGAGTGAATTATGCCAAAGCATCGGCTTCCCGCCAAAAGCTACTGCTTACGTGAGTTTTTCCGGTGCACGAGATTCAGCTAGAATTGGAATAGTAGTATGTTGCCCTCACCGAATCTCATCTGTGAATCGCTTCTGATCAACGCGACCATAGACTATCTCAAGACGATACCAAGCTGCAGGGCGTCGGCCGTCAGGGTCGTGGACCGCGTGATGAAGATACAGCGTCCTGATCCGGGCCTTGCACGGCTGCTGGTATCGGACCTTGCCGAGCGCGATTCGCGGCTCCGGATGGATGGCGACTTTGTCGAGTACACCGCATGCGACCACGAATCGCTCGCACTTGCTGACGCGGGTTTCGTTGTGCTCGATCTTGAAACGACAGGCGCAAAAGCTCCGCCGTGCCGAATTACAGAGATCGGCGCTTTCCGCGTCCGCGATAATCAGATCGTCGATAAGTTTCACACGCTGGTCGATCCGGAGACGCCGATCCCGCCATTCATATCTTCGTTGACCGGGATCTCAAACGAGATGGTCAAAGGTGCTCCGAAATTCAACGCGGTGGTCGCCGATCTTCTGGAGTTCATCGGCGACTGCGTGGTCGTCGCGCATAACGCACGATTCGACATGGGTTTTCTCAATTACGAGATCGGACGCGTGTACGAAAATTACAGGCTCGCTAATCCGTCGCTGTGCACCGTACAGCTTTCACGCAACCTGCTGCCGGCGATCGAGAACCACAAATTGAACACTGTCGCACGTCATTTTTCGATCGACCTGATAAACCATCACCGGGCGAGCGACGACGCTTATGCGACCGCACAGATATTTTTGAATTTGCTGACCGACCTGAACGAACGGGGCGTAAACGATCTTGGTTCGGCCCGACGGTTCAGCCTGAGGAAGTTAAGAAAAACAGCATGTTAGACGATATTCAACTGAAGCCTGAGAACCTGCAGGAACTGCCGATAAGGTCGACGCCTCGCGAAGAGATGAACCTGGTCGAGCTCGACACGTTCAAGTATGAATTTGCGGGCCGCGAGATTTGGATCGAATTTGAGATACCGGAATTTACCGCGATATGCCCGTTCTCCAATTTCCCCGATTTTGCGGTTATCCGCCTAAAGTATGTCCCCAACGAGCGGTGCATCGAGCTGAAGAGCCTGAAGATGTACATCAACTCGTTTCGGGATATCAAGGTGTTTCACGAGCACGTGATAAATATAATCCTGGAAGATTTTGTTAAGGCTTGCGACCCGATGCGAGTCGAGATCGAAGGAGATTTTCACGTACGCGGGAATATAAAAACGGTCGTGCGGGCAAGCTATACGCGCCAAGACGGAAACTAGTGAGCGGTTGCGGCCGTCATCACTGACGGCTGCGTCACTGTGTGTTTCTGGCACGCGTTCTCAACCAGGCGGTCGATCTCCGCACTCAGGATCTCTTCATCCGCCGCGTTCGCGTTCGTGATCTCGGAAATTATGAGGAACTTCGATTTGTCGAGCAGCGTCTGCTCGCGGAACGAAAGCTTTTTCTCACGGCTAAGGAAGGTCAGTTTCTTCAGCACGTCGGCCGCCTCAAAAACATCCCCCGAACGAAGCTGCTCGCCAAACTGCTTTGACCGCGTCTTCCACTCGCCGGACACGGGTTCAAAATCAGCAGATAACCTGCTGATCAGTTTCTTGCACTGTATTGAGCTGATTATAGGTCGGATGCCGACATTTTCGGCGTTTGCGGCGGGCACGAGGATAGTGGAGTTATCGCTGAGAACCCTTAGCAGATAGCAGCTCATCACGTCGCCGCCGATAGTTTTGTCTTCAATACCCTCAACCACGCATACGCCCTGGCTGGGATAACATACTTTTTGTCCGATATCGAGTTGCATGAACGCCTCACCAATTGCTGACTAGGCCCGATCACTTCCCGCCCGGAAAACGAAAAAAACAAACTTTTCAATTTGCTTGGTTGTCCGAATTATAGCACGAAACCTCGATTTTTGGAAGATTTTTAATCCCGGCCCGAAGCCGGAGCCGATGCGTGTCCGAAAGGAAGCTTGATCACGAAGGTGGTTCCGCGGCCAAGCGAGGATGTAACGAGCACCTCGCCGCCGTGTAAACGGGCGAGATGTTTTACGATCGCGAGGCCGAGCCCGGTGCCGCCTACCTCGCGGGTTCGTCCGCGGTCAACGCGATAAAAACGTTCAAAGATGCGGCCGAGCTGGTCGGGTCTTAGGCCTTCGCCTGTATCAGTGACCGAGATCAGCGAGTTGCCGGCATCCTCGTTCAGTTCGACGCTGACGCGGCCATGGTCGATGTTGAACTTAATGGCGTTATCGATCAGATTCGTGAGCATCTGCTCGATGCGCGAGGGGTCGGCGAAAACACGAGCGTCGCCGGGAATAGCGTTTACCAGCTCGATGTCGCGATCGGCCGCACGGGCGGAAAGGCTTGCAAAAATATCCTCAACGATATTTGAGATGCGAACCAGGCCTTTTTCTATCGTGACGTTGCCGGACTCGATCATCGAAAGCTCGGAAATATCAGAGATGAGGCAGTTCATTCGCTCGGCGTTGCGGCGGATGACCGATAGGAAGCGACGGTTATTTTCGCGATCGTCGATCGCACCGTCCTCGAGCGTTTCGACGAATGCCATGATCGATGTGAGCGGTGTTCGCAGCTCATGCGAGATATTCGAGAGAAATTCCTGGCGAACCCTTTCCAGCCGCTCGACCTGCGTTACGTCCTGAAAAAAACCGATGGCGTGGCGAGACGCCGCGTGTGATATCGGCGACGTATGAATGTCGTAAACACGCGGCGACCGAAAACCCAGCTCCAGCTTGAGATCGGTCTGTTTTCCATCGACAACTGCCCGGCGAAAGGCGTCATGCAGTTTTAGATCACGGAATATCTCGCTGATGCGGCTGCCATCGAGCCGCGTGCCCTCGCGGGTAAAGGCTTGGCGGGCAGGCAGATTTGCAGCAACGACGCGTAGCGACCCATCGACGACGATCACGCCGCCGCGGGCCGCATTCAAAAAGCTCTCAAGTATTATCTCGCTTGCTGACAATGTCTCGACCGGCCGCTCGGCAATTCGAACCGAACTCGCGACCCGCTCACCAAACCTCATTTCGCACCAAGAAATCTATAGCCTACGCCGACGACCGTTTCGATGCAGGCGCCGCAATCGCCCATTTTTTGACGCAGCCTGCGAATGTGGACATCGAGCGTTCGCGTATCGCCGAAATAGCTGTAGCCCCACACGTTATCGAGCAGCTGCTGGCGTGTCGCGACGCGGCCGGAATTCTGGATAAGATGCGAAAGCAGTGCAAATTCCTTACGCGTCAGCTTAACATCGTCGCCCTTGCAAAGGACACGCATATCGTCGAAATCGACTGTAAGCTGCGGGTCTTCGTATCGCGGCGAGCCTTCTTTTTCGGATCGCCTTAGCACGGCACGGACACGCGCGACGACCTCTTTGACCGAAAATGGTTTGACGATGTAATCGTCGGCTCCGGAATCGAGACCGGCTATCTTGTCGCCCTCGCCGGCCTTTGCGGTAAGCATGATGATCGGCGTGTGCTCGGTGGCAGGTTCGCGGCGCAGGCGGCGGCACAATTCCATTCCGCTCATTCCGGGAAGCATTAAATCGAGCACGATCAGCGACGGCGCGGTCTTTTCATCGAGCGCGATCCGCAGGCCTTTCTCGCCGGACTCAGCGACGGTCGCACGGTAACCCTCGCGTTTGAAATTGTAGTGAAGACTTTCGGCGATGTCCGCGTCGTCCTCGATGATCAAGATACTCTGGAGCATACATTGTCCCGCATCTGAAATTGTAAGGAATTCAACTCAGATTAGCGACAGTTTATGCTCCGCGGCTTAAGGGCGTGTGAACGGAATGTTACGGGAATGTTAATTACCTGGCGTAGCGTCCGGCCTCGTTCTGGTCCGACAGGCGGGCCATCTCTTCTTTAGGCCGAATGATCTCTACGAGCGTGCCGGGCGTATCGATGATGTCGCTCCAGTCTGTGACGTCGAGGTCAATAATGGACAATGTGGCGGTCGGGATCCGTTCGTCGCGGCCCGTGGCAAGACGAATAAATCCCTCGATACCCGGATTGTGTCCGACGACGGCGGCGGACGAAAGGTCTTGACTGAAGCCCGATACAACAAGCTTTAATGTCTGTGGACTTGCTTCGTAAATGCGGTCGTCGAGGATCAGCGGTGAGCTGAACCCAGAGCTGTCCTTGACCAATTGAGCGGTCTGCATGGCGCGCTCGGCGGGCGAACTGAAAAATACGTCCGGCACCCAGCCGCGCTTTGCCATCAGCTCACCCATGAATGGAGCGACCCTCCGACCGCGGTCATTAAGCGGGCGTTCGAAATCCGAAAGAGATGCGTCGTTCCATGAAGACTTGGCGTGACGCAATATGAATAGTCGTTTCACTAGTTGGAACCTCGTGCTTACGTTTAATGGTTAGCGGGACTCTTCGGCTTGCAGAGTAAATTCTACAGTTCGTTCGCCGGTTATTACAATTTGTTAGAATAAGTTATCGCAAAACGACACGTGGTATAAGGTTCTATCGTGGTGAATGGATAGCTCGAGCGCAGCATCGTTGGTCAACGTGATCGGCTTCACGGTCGGTATCGCTCTTTACGCGATGTTGGCGGTGATGGTGGCGCGCGCCGGTCGCGGAAGTGTTCGTGTACTGCTTGGTGCGACGGCGGCACTAGGGCTTATCTGGAATGCGGGCGAACTCGCCGTGATAGTGCAAAAGGATATCGGCTGGAGCGTTTCTCCGCTGCTTGCAGCTGCCGCGTATTCGGCGCTCGGATTTCTTCCGTCGGTCGTCGTACATTCCGCATTGACGCCGCGGCTGCGGATGTGGCCGATCGGCCTTGCTTACACGTTGAGCGCGACCGCGACGATACTTCACTTTTTCAATGCTTTGGCTTCGGGCGCTGCGCCGTCCGCTCTTGCGCTGCAGATACTGACGATGGGGGCGGTCGTGCTCGCGGCAGTGCTGCTGGTCTTGAACTATCGCGAAGCTTTGGAGCGTAAGGCGACCTGGGGAACGGCCCTGCTTATTTTCGCTGCGGGAGCTCTGCATTTGAGTTTTCCGGGCGATGAGAAATCCTGGCCGGTCGAACTGCTGGCACACCAATCGTCGCTGCCGCTTGCTCTCGTTATTCTCTATCAAAATTACCGCTTTGCATTCGCTGACCTATTCCTGAAGCGCGCCGTTTCGGTGATCCTGCTTGCGGGCGTGGCTATAGCTCTCTATGCCTTCATCGGTGTGCCGATGTCGCGGCTGCATGAGGATCACGGCGCGACCGATGTGCAGGCGACAGCGGTAATGCTTGCATTGTGGATCGCGACAGCACTTGCTTATCCGTCGATATATCGATTCGCCGTCATGCTGGTTGACCGTGCTCTGCTCAAAAGGCCGGATTATAACGAACTCCAGGCGAAGATCAGCGAACGAATTGATGAAGCTGAGTCGATCCAGGCTGTATTGGATATTGTCGCCGGTGAACTTGGCAATGCGTTGACCGCGTCCGAACGTGACACGACCTCGGCTCGCGAACTCGTCGCGACAAATGCCATTTCGGTCAGTGTCGAACGCGACGGCGCGATCATTCAGGTTCCGACGCACGAAGGGCCGTTCTATTCGATCAGGCTAGGTAAGTTCGAGGGCGGCAGGCGGCTGTTGTCAGATGAGGTCACCGTTCTGGAGAGTGTCTCGCTGATCGCCGCGAGAAAGATCGACGGGCTGCGGGTGACGCATGAGCGCTGCGACCGCGAATTGCGAGAGAACGAGATAGCTAAGCTCGCGACCGAGGCACAGCTCACGGCATTGCGCGCTCAGATCAACCCGCATTTCCTATTCAACGCGCTGACCACGATCGGCTACCTAATTCAAACTTCACCCGATAAAGCATTTGAAACGCTCATCCACCTGACCAAGCTGCTCCGCGGCGTGCTTAGCTCGACCGCCGAATTTACGACGCTCGGCAGTGAGCTGAACTTGATCCGCAGTTATTTGGATATCGAGCGTGCAAGGTTCGAGGAGAAGCTCGAGGTCTCGATCGATATTGATAACAACCTCGAAGGGATCCGTGTGCCGGCACTTATACTGCAGCCTCTTGTCGAAAATGCGATAAAGCACGGGATCGCCGAGAATCGTGCCGGCGGCAAGGTCACGATCGGGGCGAGTGCCGAGGACGGCGAACTTTTGCTGTATGTCACAGATACGGGCAGCGGACGTTCTACTAACACGCCCCATGGCGTCAGCGGGATCGGAACAAAAAACATAATCGAGCGGCTTGAGCGCTACTATGGCGGCCGAGCGTCTTTTGAGCTGTCGATCGATACGAATGGAAGCACTTCGAGGGTCAGGCTTCCTATCAGAGCATCAGGCGATCTGGTGGGGAATGATGCGGACGTAGAGACTGCTCATAGCGAGGCGATCGGCCGATGACCAAACTTAGAGTGATCGTCGCTGATGACGAGCGGCCGGCACGGGAGTTCTTAAAGAAAGTGCTGCTCGCGACCGGCATGGCCGAGCTGGTCGGCGAGGCGGAGAACGGGGCTGACGCTGTTGAGCTGATCCGGACCGTCAAACCGGACCTTGCGTTGCTCGATCTTCAAATGCCGCAGATGAACGGCATGGATGCCGTACGGCAGCTTTCAAACGACGAACTGCCGCTGGTTGCGTTTGTGACCGCTTTCGATGAGTTTGCTGTGAAAGCGTTCGAGCTTAACGCGGTCGATTATCTGCTCAAACCGGTCGAGCAAGAGCGCCTGACTGAGACACTTAATCGCGCCGCCGAAAGGCTAAAGGCCGAGGGCGCTCGGGCAGACCAAAACGCTAAGCTTCGATCCGCAGCCGAGACGTACGCAGCAGACAGTAAGGTCCAGCCATTAAGTCGCATACCGATCCGTGTGCGCGACGAGATCCGGCTTGTCTCCGTGGAAGACATCGCTTCGGTGATCGCTGACGGCGAGTTGCTGCGGATCCATCTCGCTGAGGGCGACCAACGATACACGATAAATTTTCGGCTAAAAGACCTGGAGCAGAGACTCGATGAGACCACGTTCGTGCGTGTTTCGCGTGGAGCTTTGGTCAATATGGACCACGTCGATAGCTTTGTCCCGCTGCCCGGCGGCACGTATGAGGTCCGGCTTACTAACGGCCAACAGATTCCGTCCAGCCGCCACCAGTCACGGATCCTTCGTGAAAAGCTACTGAAAATGTAGCGTCAAAACCATCCATCGCCCGTTTCGGGCAGTTCGTTGAAAATCCGCCGCTCAGGCAGAATTCCTCGCTATCCTGAACAATCGACCGAAATATTCCGTCTTAGTTCAGTATCACGATGAAACTTCTGCAGATATTCGTATTGATGATCGCCGGCTCCGCTGCCGCGTTCGCACAGGGTGCGAGCGTTGGCGGTAAGGTCACCTTTGGCACTGACACGCCGCTTCATGACGCGAGCGTACAGATCCTTCAACTCAACCGCGCAACCCGCACAGACGCTGACGGTAACTATTCGTTCACCGACGTTCCCGCCGGGCGCTACTCGCTGCTGGTCCATCTTGACGGTTTCGTCGACAGGACACTGCCGATCACTGTAGCCGCCGGCGCTGCGCAAACGGTCAACTTTCAGCTTGAGATCGTCGCCGTCAGGGAAGCAGTGACGGTGACGCTAACCGGTGAAGATCAGTCGGTCTTCGATTCGTTTCAGACCGTAACATCTGTCGGCTCGACCTGCATCACAGAAAAGGCGTCGAGCTCGCTCGGCGAGGTTCTCGAACACGAGGTTGGCGTAGCAAAACGAAGCTTCGGCCCCGGTTCTTCGAGGCCGGTTATCCGCGGCTTCGACGGCGACCGGGTTCTGGTTCTGCAGGATGGCGTTCGCAATGGTTCTATCGGTTCGCAGTCAGGTGACCATGGCGAGTCCACCGATCCGCTTTCTGCGGAAAGGATCGAGGTCGTAAAAGGCCCGGCGACACTACTGTACGGCAGCAATGCGATCGGCGGTGTCGTCAATGTCATCAGCCATCACGATAATCGATTTCATGACGGATTCCGCGGCTTTTTTACGGGCGTGGGCGGAACCGCTGACCAACAAGCCGGAGCCGCGGGCGGTCTTGAATACGGGATCAAGAACTGGATGTTTCGTGGGAATCTGAGCGCACAGCGGACCGGCGACTACAGCACACCGATCGGACGTATCGAGAACTCGGCTACGCGCTCGAACACGGGATCCTTCGGTGCGGGCTATTACGCGGACAAGGCGTTTTTTAGCGGCAGCTATTCGCTCGACATCCGCCGATACGGCGTTCCGTTCGCAGGTGAATTTCACGAGCACCATCACAAAGAGGGCGAGGAACCACACGAAGAAGAGGTGGAGGTCGACCTGCGGCTTCGGCGGCACAATTTAAGGTTTACCGGCGGTTTCCGAGAGCTGACCAACCCTTTTCTAAGCGGCGTAAACTACAGTCTTGATTACACTAATTATCGGCACAAAGAGATCGAGATCGAGGACGGGATCGACGAAATTGGAACGATCTTTGATAACAAGACTCTTTCGTACCGCTCAGTATTTGAGCAGCAAAGGTATGGCAAATTGACAGGCCGCTTTGGGTTTGAGGGCCTTAATCGACAGTATCAGGTTGAGGGCGAGGAACAGCTTATCGACGGGCAGGTCGACCATAATGCATTCTCCGCATTCGCCCTTGAAGAACTGGACTTTGGCAGATTCAAATTCCAATTTGGCGGCCGGATCGAGAACAACCGATATCGTCCGGAGAATCCGGAACTGATCGACCGGAGCTTTACCGCTTTTTCGGGCGGCGCGGGCATTAACGTCGGACTTTGGGAAGGCGGTGCATTTGTCGCTAACTACACACATGCGAATCGGGCGCCGGCGCTCGAGGAGCTTTACAATTACGGGCCGCATATCGGTAACGTAACTTTCGAGATCGGTAACCCCAACCTGCGGCGTGAGACCGCGAACGGTGTTGATCTTTCGCTGCGTCATCAATCGCGTCGTTTCAGCTTCTTTGGTGACGTTTATTATTACGGCCTGAAAGACTACGTGTATCTCGCGCCGCAGGATGAAGACGGTGACGGCGACGTAGACATCGAGGACGGCCTGCCTGTAGCGAGATTTGAGCAGGAAGACGCAAAATATCTCGGCGTCGAACTGAATGCAGAAGCTCGATTCAACGATAACATCGGCGGTTTCGCGAGCTTTGATTACGTGCGAGCCCGGCTTACCGATAGCGGACTGAACGTTCCGAGGATTCCGCCGGCACGCGGCCGGGTTGGATTGGACCTGCGGTATCGTTCCTTATCACTGCGGCCTGAGGCTGTCTTTGCCGCCGCGCAGGATAAGATATTTCCGCTGGAGACGAGAACCGCCGGTTATGGGCTGCTCAACGTCAGCGGATCGTACACGATCGCAAGCCAACATTACGCACACATATTTACGTTCAATGCGTATAACCTGACGAACAAGCTTTATCGCAATCACGTCAATTTCATTAAGGACCTGATGCCGGAGATCGGACGAGGGATCCGTTTTGGCTACACGATCAGAGTATTTTAGGTCTCGTGTAAATAATCGCAATGGACGGCGTTAATACGTCGTCCTTTTTTGTTTTCGCTTATCGGTGAATGGCGAATATAATCGGTGAGCAAGAGGAACATTTTCTATGAGAACTGAGACCATTAAGCTCGAAACGTTCAGCGGCGACACCACGACATTTGCAGCATTCCCTGACAACAGCAACGGGAAGGCAGTGATCGTCGTGCAGGAATGGTGGGGACTGAACGATCACGTAAAGGACATCACGGGGCGATACGCCGATGAGGGCTACACCGCATTCGCTCCCGACCTATATCGCGGGAAGCTCGCGAAGGACCCGGACGAAGCGTCAAAGATGATGGGTGCTCTCTCGAGCGAAGACGGGCTTGCTACGATCGATGCGTGCATCAAGGCGGCAGTGAACGAGCACGGTTTCTCTCACCTCGGGATAACCGGCTACTGCATGGGCGGGACGTTCGCACTGAGGGCGGCGTGTACGCTCGAGGGGTTGTCAGCGGCTGTGCCTTTCTATGGAGATATCCCTGAAGAAGATATCTTGAAAAAGCTTCGCGTGCCGACCTTGTTCATCTCAGGGACAAAGGATGCTTGGATCAACCCTGAAAAGGTCGCATCGCTCGAAGACGCTGCCGAGCGATACGAGCTTCCCGTGCGTACGTTGAAGTATGAGGCGGACCACGCATTCTTTAATAACACGCGGCCGGAAGTATATGACGCTAACGCCGCGAGGGATGCTTGGGCTAACGCGCTCGCGTTCTTCAATGAGCACCTGTAATCACTGTTTTAGAAACGATCTAAGTTCTGAGTCGTCAGGTAGCGCGGTACGTGCACCGATCGCCCTGCATTTGAGTGCGGCAACCGCATTTGCCGCACGCGAGCTCTCAGCGATGCTTTGGCCGGTCAACATTCCGTAGATCAACCCCACACGAAAAGCGTCTCCGGCTCCGGTCGTATCCTGACATCCTCCGGGCACCGCAAAGCCCGACGTTTCACAAAATTCGCCGCCGGAAAGCATGATCGATCCTGCATCTCCGAGCGTGACGCCGACCACCGGACAACCATAACTCTGCTGCATTTGCTTCATTGCGGGTCGGAGCTCGCTGATCCCGGTGAGCCGTTCGGGAACATCGTGTGACGTGATAAGAACGTCAACAAGCGGAAGCAGATCCTCCATTCCGTCAAAGACGTTGTCGACATCGGTGGAGATTATTGTTCCGGCATCCCGAGCAGCCTTGGCCATTTCGATGCAGGCAAATGCGTCGTGCGGCGTCAGGTGCAGCACCTTTCCCAAGCGAGCCGCATCTAGCGGAGCTTCGTCTGACGCATAAGAAAGCTTTCTGTCGCGTTGCCAAAGCACGGTCCGTTCTCCGCTCCGCACATCTATTACAATGAATGCGATCTGAGTTCGGGCTCCGTCAATGCGTTCGGCAAAGCTGACGTCGACACCGTCATCGGCGAGGCTCTCCATTCCAAATTGACCGGCCGCATCAGAGCCGAACCGCCCGGCATATGCAGTTCGAAGCCCTAGCCGACTGAGTCCGGCCATAGTGCTCGCAACCTCGCCGCCCGCAGCCTGAATGTACTCGTCGATCTCGACCTTAGAATTAAACTCCGGATAATTTGGAACGCGGATCAAAAAGTCTACGGCGTTCGTGCCAAAACCGACGACATCAAAGCGTGCGTCGTCGCGGATCTTTAATGGAAAATGCATTTGTTTTGCCCGTCAGGCGTCGATCACGGCCGTCTCGGCATTTCGATCAGAATTCCTTGCACTTGAGCAGTGCACAAGTTAGATTTGTAATTGCTCATTTATTAATTCTTACACGAGCAATTTTGCTAGAATCTGTAATTTATTAGATTCGGGAGAAAAGAGAAAATGCCGACATCGATTTGTCCGGAATGCGATGAAGAAGTTTATGTAGACGCTGACTCCGAACAGGGAGACCGCGTATCATGCGACGAATGCGGAACGGATCTGGTCGTCGTTGGCCTTGACCCGTTGGAGCTGGACGTCCGCGAGGAGACTGACGACGAGATCGACAAGGACGATCCCGATGGCTATGGGTACGATGACGCGTATTAGGTTCTGACTATCTGCACAGGTCACCGAGGCCGGGGCAATAGCCTCGGCCTTTTCTCTTACATCTGCCGTTTATCGTCACGCCAACTCGTTCAGTTCTACATTCATCAGTCATATTGAGCACGTCAAATTGACCGAATTTCATAGGCGGGACCGGGGAATTTCCTCGCAACCTCAAACAATATAACGGTTTGAGGCCGACACCCTTTGTGGCACGTCGCTTGTATCTGATCCCTTGCCACCCCGCGGTGTGCAGTGCTTACGGCCGCGACCCATTAACTCCGCTCGAGCGTCTCCCAGGGACTCGACCTCCGACAAGCATCACGTTATAGCAATGACTGAGGACGACCACATCAGCACTTTTGACGGCAGGTTTGCAGCCGGATACTTTATTGTATTTGCTGCGGCGTGCGCGGTCATCTTTGCAGTAATCCAGGCTGTCGAGCTATCGATCGCTACGCTGCTCGTGCTCGGTGTTTCAGGTGTCGTCGCCTGGCTCGGCGGCCGCTACGAGACCAGCATCCCAAAGACCGACATTCGTTTCAGGCCGAAGGACCTCATCACCTTTTGGGCTGTGATCTGGCTCGGAATTCCGAGCGGAATACTTATCAGTCTGACCGCATCGTTCGCCGGGGAGAATAACAAGACGGTGAGCCGGGCTGAGAAGTTGCTAAACGTGTCGATCGATGTGGTTTCCTGTCTCGCCTCGGCCGCCGTCTTCTTCGTAGTCAGCAATACGATCAAGCAGTTTGCGATAGGCGGCAACTCGGTCTCGACGCTGATCTCGAGCGAAGTGCTCGTTGGTGCTGCCGCAATGGGCGTTACGCATTTTGTGACGCGGTTTGGCATCTCATCGGTGCTGCAGGGCAGATCAACGGAGGTGAAGGAACGGCCATTTACCGATTCGGTTGTATCCGTTGCAGCTTCCTATTCGCTTCATCTTTTTTCAACGCTAGTACTTTATTCGCTGTTCAGCCATTTCGGCGTCGAGATCGGCCTCCTGCTGCTGCCGCTGGTTATCACGGGCCATCTTGCTCACAAGATGCACACCGGAACGCTTGAGGCGAAGACGCGTGAGATCACTGAGGCAAGCCGGCTTCACCTCGCGACCGTCGAGGCATTGGCGACGGCAATAGACGCGCGCGACCAGGTCGGTATGGGACACGTTCGACGTACGCAGATATATGCTCTCGGTATCGGAAAGGCTCTCGGCCTGAGCGAGGACGAACTGCACGCACTGCGAGCCGCCGCATTATTGCACGACATCGGTAAACTGGCGGTGCCCGATCACATACTGAATAAACCCGGCCGTCTCACCTCCGCTGAACTCGAGAAGACAAAGATCCATTCATCGGTTGGAGCATCGATCCTGGCGAACGTGGGATTCCCGTATCCGGTTGTGCCGACAGTCAAATATCACCACGAATGCTGGGATGGGACGGGCTATCCCGAAGCTCTAAGAGGCAAGCAAATACCGATAACAGCGCGGATCCTGGCGGTGGCCGACGTCTATGACACACTGCGCGGAGCAAGGCCATACCGCGAGGCTGTCGCTTCAGATCGTGCCGTACAAATACTTCGGTCTAATGCGGGAACTCGGTTCGATCCATTCATCGTTCAGACGTTGATCGACAATCTTGCATTATTCCATCGCGAGATCGAGGCGGAGGGGTTGGACTACGAATCCACTGCAGACACGGGCGGAAACGTGCATTCGACCGACGATAGTGTAAGCCCGCACTTCGTGCAGCAGATCAAGCGAGCGAATCGAGAGGTGTTTACCCTTTATTCCCTCGCGAAAGAATTTGGTGCAGCTGTCGATATCGATGAGACACTGCGGCTATTCACCGCCAAGATACACGACCTTGCCCCTTACGATACCTGTGTTGTTTACCTGATGGAGAAGGGCGGCGGCCAGGCGGTCGCTGTGCATGTGGACGGTGCGAACCAGGAGGAACTGCTCTCCAAAACGATCGCCCCAGGTGATGGAGCGACGGGGTATGTGCTCGAATCGCGGCAGGCTGTGCAGAACGTTGATCCTGCTCTCGACTTCGCTTTCTCCGATTCGAACTTCAGCAGAGATTACACCGCCATGGCGTCGCTTCCCTTGATCTCGAACGATGCATTGGTCGGAGCGGTTTCCCTTTATTCGCGGACGATAGCGTGCTACGCGGACGAGCATATAAGGCTGCTCGAAACAGTCTCACGAATTGCTGCTGATTCGATCGTCCGAGCAAAACAGCTGGCTGAGGCAGAAAGTCACGCCCTGACTGATCCGATGACCGGATTGCCGAATTCGCGAGGACTTCAAAACCAGTTCGAAAAGGAATCAAAGCGTGCCGACCGAAACGGTTCGACCTTTCAGGTCCTTGTCCTGGATCTCGATGGCTTCAAGGCCGTAAACGATACGCACGGCCACAAGGTAGGCGACACGATGCTCCGCGAAGTTGCCGAGGTGATCGGGGAACAGCTCCGGGATTACGATTTTCTAGCACGCTACGGCGGGGATGAGTTTGTCGCGATAATTCCTGATACCGAGACGATCGACGTCCTCGAACTTTCACGCCGGATCGAACGAGCAGTATGCGATTATCGGCTGGCTCTCGGGCACGGTGTAACGGTCGGTGTCGGTGTGAGTATCGGATCTGCGAGTTACCCCGCTCAGGGTGAGACGTTCGATCAGGTTGTGATCGCAGCGGATAAAGCGATGTACATCACCAAGGCCATCCATCGTCAGCGAGCGCGCCACGACACGGTCGACAGCGGCATCCGGAACGCGATAATGGGGCTTGAGAATCCCGATACCGTACGGGAGTTTCGAATTCCTGTACGTCGACCCGCTGAAGGCGACGATGAAGGACTCTTGTTGGAACTCGACGACCGCCACATATTAAATTCGAAAGCTGTTAACTGAATCAGAACGCCTGCGAGAAGCGGAAATGCAGCTGGCCTCTAGGCAGTTGGTAGATCGCATCGGGCCCATTCGTCTGCGGGATAAGGAAACGCGGTGGATTCAGGAGAAAGCCGTAATCAACGCCGAACTCACCGCCGATAGGTGTCTTTATTCGAAATCCCAATCCTACTGTGTGCGTCCATTCTGCACGCAGGTTACGCCGGAAGGCATTGGTCTCCTCGGGGTCGGGGCGTTTGAAGATATCGCCTGGTTTGAGAAAAACGTTGCCGCCGTCGTAGAACGGGACCGCCCTGATCGACTTCGTGATCGGGATACGTGTCTCAAGATTAACTACCGCAAGAGCATTTCCGCCGAATGGCACCGTGAACGGATTCAAGAATATAGGTTCGCCATCGCGATCACGGAACACGCCCTCAGGGACGATCACAACCCGCGGTCCGGCAGACTCAAAACTGAAGCCGCGAAGGGTGTTCGATCCGCCGGCAAAGAAGCGCTCACTGATCGGCAGCATACCCTCAAGATCAGGATAAAGTTTAGGGTCAAAACCGCCGCTCCGGGAAAATACGCTGGCAACACCGATCAAAGCCCGAGCGGCAAAGACCGCATCGCGAAGGCCCGGGACGAAATCGAACCGACGATAAAAATTGTAAGACGCCTGAAACTTGTTGAAACCGATATTGCCGCCGAGCTGCGGGGCTGAGAAGTTGTACTCCGCGGTCAGATAATCGCCATCAGTCGGATCGCCCGCACTGTACCGGCAAGGCTCGCCGGGCTCGCCACGAGCGATGATCTCGAGTATCGAATACTCGATCGAACAATTCTTACGGGTGTCGCGGACAAACGTTGCCCCAAATCCTGAGATCCGAACGCGCGAATCCGGGATCAAAAGATCCTTGATCAGCAGGCTCTCGATATTATATAGCCGAACGTCCTCGAATCGATACCGGAAGAAGACGATGCTTCGGTTCTTGCGGCTCAGGGTACGATTGGTTTCAGCAGATAAAGTAAATCGGTGAAGCGTCGGGCTGCCCGTGTTTACTCCAAATTCATCGATCGGATTGCCGTCCTCATCGACCCGCTGCACGATGCCGAAGGTGCCCTGATCGAACGCCGAACGAAAGAATCTCGTCACGGTCGAATCGCGCTGATACTGGGCTGTGATCGTCAGGGGAGCGTAACGTTTATCGCCATCGGCAAGGAATCGCGGGTTGACGAAATCGATCTGCGCAAGCTGCTGCCGCTGGCTCAATCGTATCCGGGCTCCGCCTTGCCAAAGATTTCCCAGCAGATTAAAGTGCCGAATATCCACAAAACCGCTTAAGCCGAGATCGGTGGAAAAGCCGCCGCCGTATGTCAAAAGTCGCGGTGCCTGCTCCGTAACGTCGACGATAACGTCGGTCGATCGGCCTCCGTCCGCACGATCGGTTTGAGGTTGCGGAACGATCGAGACTCGCTCAAAGACGTCGCTCCCGTAAAGGTTCTGTTCGCTTGTGTAGATATCAGTCGCTTTTAGAAGTTCACCGGGTTTGAAAGCTAAGGCCTTAAGGATCGCTCCGGTTTTCGTATCTTCATTTCCACTTACGAGGATCCGATCGACGTATACCGGCACGCCTTCGTTCTGAATTGTATACACGACCCGAAATTGAGGCTCATTTGTCGTTGGGTCGATCGAGATGCGGTCTACGGAATAGTTTACGGATGCGTTGTAATAGCCCCGATTCGAGTAAAACTCCGTCAGCTTGCGCTGTCCGTTTCGTACACGGGCGATCGACAGGTTGTTTCCTTCAAGCTCAGGCAATACCGTACGAAGCTCAGCATCGTCAAAAGCGTTGTTGCCTGCGATCTCGACGGTCGAGACCTTCGTCGCCTCGCCCTGGTCTACGACGAAGGTGATGATCAAGCTTTCGCCGTCAACCGATACACCTTGATTGGCGCGAACAACCGCATCCCGATACCCGAGCTCCCGAAGGAGTGACCGGATGGTCGAGGCGTCTTCGGCGAGTATGCGGTCTGAGGTGTAACCGCGACCATAGCCGAAGAGCGGAATTATCCCGAATATGTTCGCCTCCTGCGAATCAAGTACGGCGGAGATCTCGTCCGCGGTGAACTGGTCAGTGCCTTCGATACGAATGTCGACAAGGCGTAGGCGGCGGTCGAGATTCACATCGTACTTTACACGCACGGTCATCCCGGTCAGCTCCGCCGAATTCAGTGTAGAGCAAATGAATGAAGTATCGTTCGGCAGCGGCGTCGTGTCGTCGCTCATCAGTGGCGGTTCGACCGAGCATGTGGCGGTCACATCGGCAAAGAAATACCCTTGTTCCTGATAGTAGTTTTCCAGACGCCGTTCGCCTTCAATGATACTTGCGTAATCGAGCGTACCGTCGCGCTTTACAGGCAAGAGCCGTCTTTGCGTCCCTTCGCCGACGCGCGATTCCTCCGCGGCCACCTCTACCTCAACGGTCGGCCCGGCCTCGCCGGCAAGCGTTATATCGATCCGGTTGGTTTCGCTATCGAAGGTGTACCGAGGCTCATCCAGGAAGGGCGCCAACAGATCCTGGTCTCGCAGGAATTCGCGTATCCGAGTTACGTCGGCAAGCAGTTGATCGCGGGTAAAGGGTTCGCCGGGCTTTAGTTTCAGTTTGGGAACCACCGGCGCGGTGTTCACCCCGGCGATCGCCACGTTGAATGTGCGAACGACCGCTTGTTCACCCGTATTCACGCGAAAGACGATGTTGGTATCGGCAGTTCCGGCAACCGGTTCTCGTGCGAATAACACTTCCGACCGATAATAGCCCCGGTCGCGGAGATATTCGGCAACCGTTTCTGCATTTGCCCTGAGTACTGCTTCAGAAGCCGGTGAACCCGGTTGGATCAGACTGGTACGCAGTAATATATCTTGCTCGGAAACAGCATCGTCACCTATGATCTCGACCGAAACACGACGGACGATCGAGACCGGCCGAACGATAAAGATCAAGCGAACAGCATCAGTGCCTTCGTCGCGTGCTTCTACTATGACCGAGGCGATCCGCTTCGTGTCGTAGACAGCCTGGATGGCTTCGCGGACATCGACAGCGGCATAGCGCTCACCGATCTCGGCGTTGATCTGATCTCGATAACTATTTAGGTTGGAAGAGAGCCCGGTAGCATCGATCAGCTCGATGCCAGCGATGCGTTTACCCTCAAGACTCTCCTGGGCCGTCACGTTTACCGCCCCGAACGCCACGAGCGCCACAACAAAAGCGACGGCATGACAAAACCAAGCTATAACGCGGCTGTTGCGAACGCCCGAGCCGAAAGATGATCCCGAAAATGGACTAAGTGCCAATTGCATAAAGCCGGCTAGCGGCCAAACCGGTCGGCTCAGAACCTGCGTCTGAACCTGACCTCAAAACTAAAATTATCGCGGTTGTTCGTCACGTTACTCAAAGATCGCTGTTCGTACTGGGCGACGAATGAAAGTTTGTTAGATACCCGATACTCTAAAGCGAGAACCTGATTCTGGTCCTGAGAAAGGTTTGTCGAATAGGTTACCCGAAGGTTGTTATTGATCTGACGTCCAACTGTGAGCCGTGCGGTCGGGTTGACACGCTCGCCGGAAATTATCGGATCGATCTCAAAGACGTTCAAACCGAAGAGCTTATCGGTCGCCCTGCGTGCCGGGTTATTGATGATCGCATCTGTAAGCACCTCAGCGGCAGTATTTATGCCCGTCGAAGCGAGTGTTGGAATGCCCGATTCAGTATTCGACAGATTTCCGGTCGTGATAAGCGAGATCACGTCAGCCTGCGGCAGTGCCGGGCTCGACCTGACCGAAGCATTAAGCTGCTCGGTATCGGTGAGGGCACCTGAAAGATTCACGAAGACCTGGTAGCCGTTTATCTCAGTCTCGGCCTGCAGGTTTATGATCGGGTCGATCATAGTATTCGGCGGAAAATCGAGCACTGCACGCTGAACGTCATAGCGGTCGTTTCGGAAAAAGACCGTTCCCTCGGTCGCAACGATGCGGCCTGATATCTGCGGACTCGATGAGGTTCCTGTGAGCCTGAGAGAAACTGAAGCCGTAAGGTCAGCAATGTTGTTCCTGACCACCAGCGCGTTACGTCCGTCGATCGTCAGGTCGAAACGTGTTGGGAAAACACTCGATGAACCGCCGCCCGAGAGCGAGCCTTCACGACGCGAACCGACGACATTCGCAAGATCGATATCGGTAGTGTAAAGGCTTCGACGTGCGAGGATAGATCCCGAGATCAGCGACGTCAGCCCGCCCGCTAATCGACGACCTGAGATCTCAAGCCGTACGTCACCGGTGGTTATAAAATCGTCCGGAAGCGGAACGGTGACGTTGGTACCGTTAACGCCAACGCGATAAGAATCGATCTCAAGGTTATCGCCTAACAGCACGCCTCCATTCGCAATAAACCGTCCGCCCCCAAGATAGCCTTCGGCACTCTCGATCTGGGCCTGATTCGACGTAAAGAGGATCCGTGCCTTGACCCGATCGAACGACAATCTATCCGAACCGATGAAGGCAGCAATGGTCGCGTTTTCGACATCGGCGGTGCCTGAAAGGCGGGCAGTTCGATTCACGCCTGAGATCCGCATTGCTACCGTCGCAAAGCCGCCGAAGAAAGTATCGGTCGCTCCGACAGCAGGGATCACATTTAGGAGTGCAAGGTTTACACGGCCGTCGATCGTAAGATCATTAATGCCGTCGTCCGTAAGAGCTTTGGTCCCTGCGATGACCACATTAGAGCCGCCACCCGCAAAACGAGCCTGTTCGAACGTGATCGCAGATGATGAGAACCGCACGATGACAGGTTCAACCGCTGCAAGCGGTGTATCCTGTATCCGAAGCGACAACTGAGCAAAATTCGCAGAGCCTGACAGATTCGCGGCGGAAATGGTTCGCACTCCGTCCGCATCGAAAGATGCGAGATTCCCGCCGAAGACGACACGACCGGTTCCGGTACCGCCAACCGCGATGCCGCGGAGCTGTGGGACCAAAGCGAAGAACGGCCCCAGGGGACTGTCCTTGAGTACATGCTCGACCTCAAAGGGTAGGTCGCGGTTGCCAAAATCGACTTTGGCATTAACAACTTGCGGCTGCCCCTCAAGCGTAGCAACGAGCTCGGCCCGCAGTTCCTGGTCGACCGTATTGCCGCGGAAAACGACGTCGCCAAAACTGTTCTCACTGACGACAACATTGCGTGCGGTGCCGTTAAACGTAACGTCAAAGGTCGAAGGCTGATCGTATATGCCTTTCGCGTTTGCGGTGATATCGGTCGATCCCGAGAAACTTGGAAGGCTCGTGCTGGGAGGCAAGAATGATACGGCGAGAGCAAGCGGAATTGCTTCCCCTCGCAGGTTGAGATCGAATTGTGTTGACGCCCGATCGTAAAATCCGCTTGCGGACGCTGATCCCTGACCGACGCGTATCTCGGCGCGTTCAATATCGATTCGTGTTCCGGTGAATATTGCTCGTGCGGTCAGACCGTCGTAGCTTTCCCCTGCGATCGTGCCATTAGCGGCCGCTATGTCGATACTTCCGCGTGCATTGTTCGGCAGTCCTTGCAGATCGACCGTGCCGGAAGCCTTGCCGGTCATATCGTTCAGCCGGGCTGGCAGGTCGATCGGAAGTGCGGCGAGCAGGTTACCCGCGTCGACATTCTTGAGTTCAGCGAAGACCGTTGTGGCATTGACCGAACCGCGAGGAATGCTCACCCGAAAATCAACTGCTCCTCCGCCCCCCGGTTCGACCAAACGGCCGTCGGTCAATGTGAATCCATCAGGCGACACGTTGATCGCCGAGCTGATCGAGCCTATCTCTCGCCCGCGAAGCGAGACAGATGCAACTGAGGCATTACCTTCGACAAATGGATCGCTGAGGTTGCCGGTGACGCGCCCTTTGAGGTTCATTCCGCCGGCGATCTGTACACGAAGATCATCAAGCTGCTGTTCTACATCGGGTGCGACCCCGAGCGATCGGAACATACGGTCGATCTCGTTCGAGTCGCTCGATGCGAGATCGAAGTTCAGATCTGAATCCGTATTGCGAAGATCGAAACGGCCCGTTGCGGTCAAAGTGCTCTTGTCCGTAAACAATCGAGCATCATCGATATTGAAAAGCCCATTTGTCGCGGAAAGATCGACATTGCCATTAACCGGGATACGTCCAGATCCGGTGTCGCCGGTCGCCGCTTGAATGCGGGCCCTGATCGTTCCACTGGTCGTCGCGAGGTCAGTTCCGCGAAGTCTCAGATCAAGTTCGCCGTCCGTCTGCCCCTCTAGTTGGATCACCCGGCCGGCCTGCAATGCAGCGAGCTTTGATAGATCGAGGCCCGCGAAAGTTCCTGTTATCGCAGATTCACCCGAGGTCCTTAGTGCAATCGAGGCATTTCCCGCCACACGGCCATCCATTACGCTCGCGTTCATGTTGCTTAAAAGAACGCGATCATTGCTTGCTTCTACTTGTGCGGTGGCTGCTCCGAGCGGCACAGTCCCGATAATTCCACCACCGAGACTCATATCCGCGCTCGCACGATAACGGCCAGAAGGTTCGAGAACGTACACAGGCCTCGCGACCTCGACATTTTCAAGCGTCCCGCCCTGAGGCACCGCGTCGCTGGGGCGAAGGGTGACAGTTCCCGCGTTGAAGTTGTTCGACGTCGCCTGCACGCGACCCTGTCGGATGGTCAATCGCACACCGGCGATATTCAAACTGCCCAGCAACGCGCTTCCGGCATCGATCTTGGCTACTCGAAGCGTATCGGAGTAAACGACCGTCTCGGCGGCTGTGTCACGCAACGTTACAGAAGGAGCTTCGATGCCGTCGATGCGTGCGCCGTCGGCGTTTAGCGAGTCGGCGCGTAAGTTTCGGGCTGTGAGATCCGTTGAATTCGGAAGGTCGACGAGATTGAAATCGTCAGCCCTGAGGTTGCGCAGCTTATTGCCCTTTACATCCGCTTCGCGTGCGGTCAAGCCGCTGATCTTCACATCTGTACGCCGATTTTCGTCAGTAACACTGATATCGCGGCCTTCGACGCCGCTCAGCGAGTAGTCGTTCGTGCGAAATGTCCGCGCGGTTGCTCCCGGTGCTGAAAGCTCAACGCGCCCGTTTCGCAGACTAAATCTCAGGTTTCGGGCCTGGAGCTGGTCAAACTCCGTATCGGTGATCGAGAACTTTTGAGCTCGGCCGTTTCCCGCAGTCGCGGTTAGCTCACGGTCCTTAAGTTCAGCTACCGCATCGGAAAGGTAAAGGCCGCCAACCGAAAGAGCGTCGGAGCTGGCAGCGACTGCCTGAAGCTCGCCAACCCAGCGAAAATCCGTGCCTGTGCCCCGAACGTTCCCGGCTATGCGAGGGAAATCGACGCGAAAGTCCTCGAACGTCATCAGCTCAGCTACGGCAGTGCCATTGGCTTCGTAATTGGAGTTCGTTCCGGCCACGGTACCCGTGACGTTCAACGCACGAAGGTAAACGCCCTCGGCCGTTAAGGCTTGGGAGTCGACGGTGCCGTTGACCTTATACGACTCACCGCTGCCGCTTACGGTTCCCTTGAAGTTACCGACCCCGCCGAGCGAGGCTCCGATCGGAAAGATATTGGAGGTCTGGGTAAGATCGACAGTGGATTCGATAGCGAAGTTATATGTGAAATTTGCCCAGTCAGAGACCTTGCCGCTGAGGTATGATGTCCCGATCGGCGTCTCGATGCGGAGTTCGGTAATGTCGGCACCCGCAGAATTTACGATTCCGCGTGCACGAAGAGATATGTCCTCGAGCACTCCGTCCTCATAGGTGAATCGCGAGTCGTTAGTGGTTAGGTCAACGACGTATCGTTTCTCATCGTCCGGTACGTCGTAGTTCTCGGCCTCGAGCGAAAGCTGCACGTTGTTGGCATCCGCCGTGATCCGTCGTGAAAGGTCGTTAAAGTGGACCACGCTGTCACGTAAAGCGAAGCGCATCGAGCGATACTTAAAGTTCAGACGGGAGTCGCCTGTATCCTCAAAGACCAGGTTTGAAAAATTCGAACGGCCTTCTTCATCAAAACGCACCCAAACCTCAGCACCGGTGATCTCCGTAGAATCAACTTTGATATCCCGGCTCAACTGCCAGGCGTAGAGATTTTCGATGCTGAGCCCGATCCGGGCGTCCCGAATGAAAAAGAGTTTTTCGCCCGTGAGGCGGTCGTTAAAGGTAGCGTTGCGTAGCTCTAGTTCGAGTGGATTGACCGTGACCCTGAACACGTCGGCACTAAAGTCGATGCCGATCGCGTGCATCTTTGCCACAAACTGATTCTTTATATAGGTATCGAAAACACCGTAGCGATAACCTACGGTCCCGAAGAGTGCGAGTAAAACGATGACAATACCGGCGATGCCGGCCGTGATCATCCCGTTGCGGCGCGTGAAAAACTGTCGCGGCTGCGACGGTGAGGTTGCCTCCGACTCTTCTCTCCCGTCCGGGATTTCCGGTTCGTTTTCGGACATCTTAAATTCTCAAACCGGTGCAGGGCCAGTTAAAGCGGAACCGTCTCGACGATCTCCAGGTCGAAAGCTTCCAACGCATTTATCTTGGGGGGATGGTTGGACAAAAGGCGTATCCGCTTTATACCCAGGTCCTTCAGGATCTGAGCGCCGATACCGTGATCGTGGACATTACCGTAACCAGTTTCGCGTTTTGCCTCTTGAAAATCAATACCCTTTTCCCTCATAACGGCGTACGTCCGGAGCTGATTGACCAGATCGAGATTATTATCACGCTGTCTGAGGTAAAGGATAACGCCCCGTTTTTCACGGGATATCTGCTGGAGAGAGGAACGAATGGACGGTGCTGCTTCGCCGATCGCGGCCCCGAACATTGCAAATGTAACGTTCTCGGTTTGGACGCGAACGAGCAGCGGTTCAGTTGTCCCTGAAACATTACCCATAACAAGCGCCAGATGGGTTTCACCATTGACCTCATTTTCGTAGATCACCGTCCGGAAGTCTCCGTATTCGGTCGGAAGAGTGGTTTCGACTACACGGCGAACAAGAGTTTCTTTCTCAACCCGGTAGCGGACCAGGTCGGCGACTGAGATGATCTTTAGCTCGTGTGCCGCTGCGAATGCCTCGAGCTCGGGCATTCGGGCCATCGTCCCGTCTTCATTCATTATCTCGCATATAACGGCGGCAGGGGTTAAACCGGCAATGCGTGCAAGGTCCACGCTGGCCTCGGTCTGGCCTACGCGGACGAGCACGCCACCGCGTTTTGCACGTAGCGGAAAGACATGCCCGGGACGCGCAAGATCAGACGGTCGCGTCTGCGGATTAACAGCGGTCAGAATGGTATGTGCGCGGTCCGCCGCTGAAATGCCGGTCGTTACGCCTTCTCGCGCCTCGATCGATATAGTGAATGCGGTCCCCATGCTCGAGGTGTTGTCGCTGGTTTGCGGGTGCAGGTTCAGCTCGTCGCATCGATCCTCGGTCATCGGCATGCAGATCAGGCCGCGGCCGTGGCGGGCCATGAAATTGACTATCTCCGGAGTTACCAGTTCCGCAGCACAAACCAGATCCCCTTCATTTTCACGGTCCTCGTCGTCGACGATGATGACCATCCTGCCGTCGCGGATGTCCTGTGCGGCGGCTTCGATGCTGGCTAGTGACATTACGTGTTCTTGGGGCCCGGCCCGGCGGAATAAGTTTGTTGAAGGTAGATTCTAGCTAAATACACAGCCGTTTACTATCGAATCACGGAAATAGCCAAAGAAAACGGCGTTATCGCAATACGTTCTCGCGGACGGTAACTACACTGTAATTACGATAGGTCCAACGTTCTGAGATATTTTTTCAGATCAGCAGCCAGATCTTCGCGTTTCAAAGCGAATTCCACCGTCGCGATCAGAAATCCAAGCTTATCACCTGCGTCGTGCCGGATGCCATCTAGTTTTACCGCGTAAAATGGCCTTTCCTTCAATAAGATCCGCATTGCATCGGTGATCTGGATCTCGCCGCCCGCTCCCGGTTCGGTGCGATCGATCGCATCGAATATGTCAGGCGTGAAAATGTAGCGGCCGATTATCGCGAGGTCCGACGGTGCCTCAGCAAACGGCGGCTTTTCGACCATATCCTTTATTTTGAATACGCCAGGATCTACCTCATCGGCGTCGATCACGCCGAATCTTGATATCGCCTCACCACCGACCTGCATCGTGGCTATAACAGGGGCGTTGTATTTCTCGTAGACATCCATCATCTGCCGCAGTGCCGGCCTTTCGGCATCGACGACATCGTCTGCAAGAAGTGCAGCAAATGGCTCGCCGGCCGCAAACTCCTTTGCCTGATAGATCGCGTGACCCAGGCCAAGTGCCTGTTTCTGACGGGTGTACGTAACTTTCGCAATGTCTGAAATGGCCCTTACCATCTCGAACATCTCTTTCTTTCCTTTTTCAAGCAGCAGTTGTTCCAGCTCAAATGAGATATCGAAATGATTCTCGATCGCTGTCTTGTCGCGGCCTGTGATTATCAGGATCGAGTCACAACCGGACGCGACCGCTTCTTCCACCGAATACTGGATCAGCGGTTTGTCGACGAGCGGCAGCATCTCCTTAGGCGAAGCTTTCGTCGCAGGGAGAAAACGGGTGCCGAGACCGGCCGCGGGAAAAACTGCTTTACGAATTGTTTGAACCATATAAGATTGCTAAATTATGAATTCATCATGCCGATCCCGTTGTGCCGAACAATACGGACGGATCTCTTTTATAATCGCGAAACCTTAAGTTTACGTTATATTTCAGCTGGACTCAACGAAATGCTGAACTGATATTTATGCTCGATCTAAACTTTGTACGCGAAAATCTAGATAAGGTTCGCGAGGCCCTTTCCTCTCGCAACTTCCCGTCAGATACCCTCGATGCTTTCGTAGACCTCGACACCGAACGGCGTCGCCTGATAAGCGAGTCTGATTCTATTAACCAGCTGCGTAACGCCGCGAGCAAGGAGATCGGCGAGCTGATGAAAAGCGGGCAAAAGGAGCTCGCAGAATCGAAGAAGGCTGAGGTCGTCGGGCTCAAAGACCGGCAAACTGAACTCGACACGGCCCGCGACCGTGCTGAGCTTGCAATGAAGGATCTGCTGGCGGGCTTACCGAATCTGCCTGCTGCTGACGTTCCAGTGGGCACGGACGAATCAGCAAATGTGGAAATAAGGAAATGGGGTGAGATAAAAGAATTCGACTTCGAGGTTAAGGACCACGTCGATCTAGGCGAAGCTCTGGGCATTCTGGACTTTGAACGAGCTACCAAGATAGCCGGGTCGCGTTTTGCAATTTTGAACGGTCAGGGAGCAAAACTGTCGCGAGCACTGGTGAGTTTTATGCTCAGCGTTCACACGGAGGAGCACGGGTATACTGAGACGATACCTCCATACCTTGTAAACAGGACCGCCTTGTTCGGAACGAATCAACTGCCGAAATTTGAGGAGGACCTCTTCCATATCAAGGACGAACGGCAGTTCGCACTTATCCCGACCGCCGAGGTTCCGGTTACGAACTACCATTCTCAAGAGATCCTCGAAGCGGCCGAACTACCAAAGAATTACACCGCGTACACACCGTGCTTTCGCTCGGAGGCCGGCAGCTATGGGCGCGATACTCGCGGCCTGATACGGCAGCACCAGTTCGAAAAGGTCGAGCTGGTGAAGGTGTGCCTTCCCGAGAATTCAGAAGAAGAGCACGAAAGACTTACGGCTCACGCCGAACGTATCTTGCAGATGCTGGAGCTCCCGTACCGGACCGTGGTCTTATCGACCGGTGATATGGGTTTCGGGGCTCGAAAGACCTACGATATTGAGGTCTGGGTCCCGTCACAGCAAACTTATCGCGAAATATCGAGCTGCTCGAATTGCGGCGATTTCCAGGCTCGGCGTATGAACATGAGATTTCGCCGGGCGGGCGGGGCGAGACCTGAGTACCCGCACACCCTTAATGGAAGCGGCCTTGCTGTCGGCCGGACCTGGATCGCGGTGATCGAGAACTATCAGCAGAAAGACGGTACCATTCGTGTGCCGTCTGTACTTCAGCCGTATATGGGCGGACTAGAGCAGATCGGTTGACGCCGCCGAGAAATGTAATTACATTGTATCCGTGGACGTAGCCAAATGAAGGCACAAATCATCCAGATCGGTAATTCGCAGGGAATCCGCATTCCCAAGATGATGCTCGAGGAAACGGGGATTTCGGGCGAGGTGGAACTGCGGACGACATCCGACGGGATTCTCATTCAGAAATCTAAGAAACCGCGCGGCGATTGGGACGCTATCTTCAGCAGGATCGCAGAGTCTGACGATGATCAACCGATAGACCACGCAGCGTCCGGCGACTTCGAACGCAAGGAGTGGCAATGGTAAAGCGTTTCGAGGTCTATTTGATAAATTTGGACGACGAACCCGGTGACGACCCAAAGAACACGCGTCCCGCCGTAGTCATTTCACCTGACGAAATGAACCGCAATTTAGGCCACGTTATAATTGCTCCGCTCGCATCAACAAACGCGAGATATCCTACTCGAGTGCCGGCTGAATTTCTAAACGCTGAACGGTTCTTGATACTTGATCAGATACGTACCGTGGACAAGGAAAGGTTGGTCAAAAAGATCGGAGAGATCGGGAAAAAGGCGTCGAATGCTGCTCTTGAACGTCTTCAGGAAATGTTCGTCGCATAATAAAAAGGGCCCGCCTTTCGGCGAACCCCCACAGGAGATCGGCTGCGCTTATTTTACCGGCTGCCGGATGTTCCAAACTTCCCTGAGCCAGATTTCCCACTAGTTTCAGTCGTCGATCCGTCAGACAATTCCGAAGTGACTTTCTCGACTTCCTTAGTAATGGCCGAGCCTGCACCCGCCGCAACCTCACGGACCTTTTCTTTTGCCGTTCCGACGAAATCCGTTGCTACTGATTCCGCTTTGTGCAGAAGATTGTCGCGCGTTTCACCGACAAGCTGGCCTTCATAGCGTGTGGACGGGATCGCGAAGCCGACAGCAGCTCCGACCGCCAGTGCAACCGCACCGACGGCGAGAGGATTCTCTTCAATATAATGGTCGTACTTCTCGTGTGCGGTGTGACCCAATTCACCTGCTCGGTCGTAGGCCCGAGCCGCAAGGTCGCGTGCACCGCTATACGTCGTTGTTGCTGCACCAGTAACCGTGTCGAGAGCTGTGCCCGCCGCTGAAGAGACCGTATCCACAGCTTTTCCTGCTGTAGATGAGACCGTGTCGACGGCCCCGCCCAGCTTATTCGAGACGGCGTTATAAGCACCGTCCGCGTAGCCGGTTCGATTCGTTAGTGCACGGGTATCAAATCCGGCTGAACGCTTCTTGCTGCCCATATTGTTATAAATGAGCAAACCCGCGCCCAACCCGATCAACGCATACGGAAGCGGATTATCCTTGATCGATCGAACCGCTCCGGTCGCTGCTATATCATTACCTGTCGTTTTCATAAAATTCACCGCCTTGCCAATAGTTGCGTCGTAGACTGTGTCTTTTGCAGTCTCGATCGCATTGTTAACGTGCTCGGAGACCTGTTCCGAGATGTTTGAATAACTTAGTCGCTCCTGAATGGCATCGATCGTCTCACCCATGTTATTTCGGGTTTCCACGATCTGAGCCTTTATCTGTGCCGTGTCGGTCTCAGTTTCGTGATCACTAAACGCTGACTCGTTATCTGTGACCTCCAACTCTTTCGCTAACTTATCTGATTCTTGAGCCATTCTGCATCCTCCTTGATAGATCCCACGGCTTTACGCGGGGTTAGGTCAGCGCCTTTCAATTTCTCGATCGCCGACGAGACCATAAAGTAACCGACCACTGCCACACCGGCTCCAACGAGTAACGCTGAAAGCGTCAGAGGTATAAAAGTTGAAAGACCGATCACCACGGCAGCGATAATGGTTAACAGAGCCGCGTAGCCGATGGCACCGCCAACCACCAGAAAGCCGATCTGCTTACCTGCCTTAGAAGCCTTATTGGTGATCTCGGTCTGCGCCAAGGCGACCTCCTGGCGGACCAGCTCACCTGTTTGGGCGGCTAGTTCGCTGAAAAGATCCCCGAGGCTTTCCTGTTCCTGATGCTTGGCCATTTGTTGCTGTGCCATCATTCTCACCTCCAAGTGCTAGACCGAACGCCCCGGCTTGCTGTTAATATCAGAACTCGATCGGCCAGTTGCTCCGCTCGTTCCCGAAGAACGCTCAGCAGTGCCCAGATCGAATCCTCCGAATGAGCCAAGCTCGCGCACGTTTGAACGGTTCAGAGGCGTAGATGAGCTGCTGCCGCCAAAATTACCCTGCGACGAACTCTTCAAAAATCTTGCCGCAAGCAGCCCGACGACGAAAGCTCCGCCGATCACAGCAAGCGGGTTCTGCCGCGCAAATGCGTCTGCGTCCCGGTACATCGCTTTTACATCCTTCATTTCGAAGTAATTAGCTACCTGCTCGATCTTTTGCGCAGCTGTGCTGCTGTAGTCGGCCGTAAACTTTGCAACACCGTCAGGCTGTCCTGTACCCGATACGTTCTCGCCTAGCTTTCTAACACTGTCGGCGACGCTAGTCAGGCCCGAAGATAAGGTCGATCTCTTTTCATCGAGCACACCTGTAGCTTTCTCTGCCGCTGTTTGGTATGCGCTTCCTGCTGTTTCTTTAACCTGGGCAACAATGCCTTGAGTATCGTTGCTCGATCTCTCAGTACCAGTTGAGCTCATTGCTCTCGAAGTGGCCGCCCCGCTGGCAGAGCCTGAGTTCGATCCGGAGCTCGCAGCGCTTTTGTTGGAGCTCAGGTCGGTCTGATTTGTCTGATTTGTCGAGCTGCTGCCGCCTTGAAATTTATGATCGCGTTGGTCATTACCTGAATTGTTCATAGTCTTAAATCCCCTTTTTCTTTACTTCCTTTCCCGTATTAACGGAGTCCAGAATGCAATAACTGCAAGCGCCGTACCGCAGCCCTAATAGCTTCAAACTGGTGGTTTCGCACGCAAAAGAAAACGCCCGGTCAAACCAGGCGTACATATTTATTGGGCAGTGATGTATGGATTTACGACAAACGCAACCCTAGCTCGCAGACTTTGATTCGTTCCACAAGGTGTCCATTTGATCGAGTGAGGTCTCTTCCAGAGTAACGTCGCGCTCGTTCAGCTGTTCTTCAATATAGCGGAAACGCTCCCTGAACTTTCGGTTTGTTCGTTTCAGGGCCGTCTCGGGTTCTACGTCTAGACGGCGTGCAAGATTAACTAATACAAAGAGCAGATCACCGATCTCCTCTTCGATGTTATCCCGATCCTCGTTGTCGAGAGCCGTCCGCAGTTCGGTGATCTCTTCGTCCGCCTTATCGAGGATCTGCTGAGTCTCCGTCCAGTCAAAACCGACCTTCGCTGCCTTCTTAGTTAGTTTGAGAGCTTCGAGCAATCCGGGGAAGTGGATGGGGACGTCATCAAGTATCGAGCCTCCGTTCTTTTCCACTTTGCCTGATGCCTTCCGCTCGTTTGCCTTAAGCGCGTCCCAGTTATCAAGCACATCGCTCGCTTTCTCGAGCTTAGCGTCACCAAAGACATGCGGGTGGCGCAGCACGAGCTTTTGTGTAACCCCGGCCGCAACATCGTCGATAGTAAACTCGCCGCGTTCCGCTCCGATGGTCGAATGGAAGACGACCTGGAGCAGCAGATCGCCGAGCTCCTCTTTAAGATTGCTGATGTCACCGGTCGATTCCGCTTCCTGTATAGCGTCAAAGGTCTCGTACGCCTCTTCCAGGAGATACTGTGATAGCGAGCTGTATGTTTGCTCGGCATCCCATGGACAGCCGCCGGGAGCACGCAGCCGTGCCATTACCCCCACCAGTTCGTCAAAACTTTTGCTCATCTGAAGGTAAGTCTAATGGACAAAGCCCGATGCGAAAAGTCGAGACTTCCAACCGTCTCGGCTCAAATGGTAATATCGTTCTTCAAGGGCAACAGATTATGGTAGAACACGAAGAACGCGAGGAAGATGTCGTATTAAAGGTCGTTGACCGCCGCAAGTTCAACCCGGACGGCTCGGTCAAGGACGGTGTGACGCTCGAGCCGGAACCGGAACGAAAAGCGGCTACGCAGCCTGTCGCAAAAGCTGATCAACCGGATGCTACCGCTGTCGAACCCACAACGCCGACCGCGGCGGCTGGCGATCTTGGCCAAAGCTTTGATGACGGTGAGATAGGCGAGGAGGATCTTCCGGGAGCGGATGATCCGGCAAGCTTTGTCAATTTTCTTTCCACGCTTGCCACTAATGCGGCCGCAGCATTGGGTGCGGTGCCTCATCCCGCTACGGGCAAACGGTCGCTCGATCTAGACAGCGGAAAGTATTGGCTGGATGTGCTCGCGATGGTCCGCGAAAAGACGAAGGGTAACCTTCATGAACAAGAGAGCCGATTGCTCGAAGGCCTGCTCGCCGACCTGCGTATGCAATACGTTACGATGGTGCGGGCAACGGAAGAAAAATTAAAAGCTCAGGCGGCGCAAAAGTTCGGAGCGGCGGATATATTGGGCAAGAAGTAGTCTAGGAAGTTTGGGCAGTCCCGTGGGGCTTCCTGGACTGTCGCGGCTGTCTAGACTTTGATGAAATTAACCTTCCTCGGAACCGGAACCTCCACGGGCGTGCCTTCGATAGCGTGCGACTGCGAAACGTGCCTTTCCGACGACCCGCGTGATAAACGGCTTCGGGTCTCGATCCTCATCGAGCACGCCGGGAAGACCATTCTCGTGGATACCTCGAGTGACTTTCGTCAGCAAGCATTAAGAGCAAATATCAGAAGGCTCGATGCGGTCCTGATCACGCATTGCCACGTAGATCATGTTTTCGGTCTTGACGACATCAGGCCGCTGAATTTCCGCTATGGCGCGATGCCGATATTTGCTAACGAGATCGCATGGATCGATCTTCGGCGGATATTTCAATATATCTTTCAGCCGACGCACACGGGCGGCGGATTGCCGCAGCTTATCCCCCATACGGTGGTTCACAATGCTCCATTCTCGATCGGGCCTGATATCGAGGTGACACCGCTCGAGGTGATCCACGGCAAGCTCCCTGTAGTTGCATATCGTTTCAACGATCTCGCGTACGCGACGGATCTAAAGACGATCCCACCCGATTCAATGGACGGCCTACGGGATCTGGAGGTACTTGTACTCGACTGTGTCCGGATAAAGCCGCATTCTACACATCTGCATCTCGATGAGGCTCTCTCGATCATCGAAGAGCTCAAACCTAAGCGAGCGTTCTTGACCCATTTGAACCACGACATCCTGCACGAGCGCGATTCTAGATTGCTGCCCGACAACGTCGAATTTTCTTTTGATACACTTTCCGTCACAGTCGGCTGACGACGTTTCTGCTGTTCGACATGACCACAACATATTGTGTTCACAAAACTTAACGTCTCGCACTGAAAGTTTTAACGCGATACATCAGGCTAGGCGCGCTAAGTGTTACATTCACGTAGTTTATACACTAAGTTTAAAACCACTAGATTTTGTGTTGACAAACGCTCTCTCACACAATATAGTCTATATCCACTGAAGGAACGCTCTCAGGATTTGTAGTTGAAAACTTGAACGCGGCCCACGCCGCAGATCTCGCCCCGACAGGAACTAATGGGGAACGAAAGCTCACGATCGCAGACATCTGTATGCGGAGCCGGTAGGATCAGCCTTAACTCAAGGCCCTAATACACCAACGAGAATCCACAGCAGTGCAACGAAGAGTTGCGGTTCGGGTGAACTGTAACCGGTAGGCGAAACTCGCCCCGAAAAACCGGACATAAATCACCATCAGGGAATCGCTGGCTCAAAAATCCGGGTTCTACCCAAGGAAAAAATTGTCTGATATGGAAATCGCCACCGGAACAACATCAACCGCCGCCGCCCGACAAGAAGAAACAGCACAGACCCAGATGCGCGTCACAAAGCGCAACGGCTCCGGCGAGCCGGTAGACATCAATAAGATCGTACGAGCTATCTCGCGATGCTGCCCGGGACTTCCGAACGTCGACAGCATGCGCATCGCCACTAAGACGATAAGCGGACTGTACGATGGTGCGACAACGAAAGAGCTGGACAAGCTTTCGATCCAGACGGCCGCGAGCCTGATATTCGAAGAGCCGGAATATTCGCGGCTCGCCGCACGCCTCTTGAATCAATACGTTGAGAAGGAGGTCCGCAATCAAGAGATCTATTCATTTTCACAATCGATCGCATTTGGCGTTCGCGAGGGCCTCATCGCACCCCGCGTCGTCAAATTCGTTTCGGAGAACAGCCGCAAGCTGAACGACGCGATAGACCAGACCCGCAACGACTTATTCGAATTTTTTGGCCTACGCACACTCTACGACCGTTACCTATTGAAAAATCCGGTGACGCGTGACGTTATCGAGACCCCGCAGTTCTTCTGGATGCGTGTGGCTTGCGGCCTCTCCGAAACGCCTCAAGAGGCGATCGAGTTTTACAACCTTTTCTCTTCGTTGGAATATGTGCCGTCGACCCCGACGCTTTTCAATTCCGGAACAAAACACGAACAGCTTTCGAGTTGCTTCCTACTCGACAGTCCGCAGGATAGCCTCGAGAGCATTTACAAGAAGTATTCCGATGTTGCGATGCTTTCGAAGTTTTCGGGTGGTATCGGCATCGCTTACCATCGTGTGCGTTCGCAGGGTTCCTTGATCCGCGGAACTAACGGTCATTCAAACGGCATCGTGCCGTGGCTCAAAACTCTAGATTCGAGCGTCGCTGCGGTGAACCAGGGCGGGAAGCGTAAAGGAGCTGCTTGCGTTTATCTTGAGACCTGGCATGCCGACATCGAAGACTTTCTTGAGCTTCGCGATAATACAGGCGACGACGCCCGCCGTACTTATAACCTGAACACGGCGAACTGGATCCCGGACATATTTATGCGGCGTGTCGAGGCGGACGAGATGTGGTCGCTATTTGATCCGAAAATAGTGCCGCATTTTCCGGACACGTATGGCGAAGAGTTTGAGTCTGAATATCTCAAGGCTGAGGAGGCCGGGCAGTTCGTCAAGCAGGTAAAAGCACGCGACCTTTACGCCAAGATGATGCGGACATTGGCACAGACCGGCAACGGCTGGATGACCTTCAAGGACGCCTGCAATCGCAAATCAAATCAGACAGGCCGGCCCGACAACGTTATACATCTCTCAAATCTTTGCACCGAGATCGTCGAGGTCACGAACGAGAGTGAAACGGCCGTGTGTAATTTAGGCTCGATCAACCTTGCCCGCTACGCCAGCGAGAAAGGTTTTGATTTCGATAAACTGCGTGAAAATGTAAAGCTCGCCGTGAGGCAGCTCGACCGCGTGATCGACCTGAACTTCTACGCGATCCCGAGTACTACGGTATCGAATCAGCGCTGGAGAAATATAGGCCTAGGGGTGATGGGGCTGCAGGACGTGTTTTTCCAGATGTCGCTGCCTTTCGATTCGCCTGAGGCCCGAAAGATCTCGGCGAAGGTCCAGGAGGAGATCTACTTCGCGGCTCTCGATGCATCATGCGAGCTCGCGATCGCGAAGGGGGCACATCCCGCATTCCCCGAAACGCGTGCGGCCGACGGCCAACTGCAGTTTGACCTGTGGGGCGTAGTGCCTGTTGACACTCAACGATGGGATGCCCTGCGTGAAAAGATAAAAGCTAATGGTTTGCGGAACAGCCTAATGATCGCCATTGCACCGACGGCGACGATCGCCGCTATCGCAGGCAGCTATGAATGTATCGAGCCGCAGGTGTCGAATCTGTTCAAACGCGAAACGCTTTCAGGCGATTTCATCCAGATCAATAAGTATCTGGTCAAAGAGCTGAAGAAGATCGGCCTATGGAACAGCGAGATCAGGAACAAGATCAAGCTCGCTGAGGGCTCGATCCAGGATATCGAAGAGATCCCGTCAGAGCTTCGCGAGATCTACCGGACCGCGTGGGAAGTACCAATGCGTTCGCTTATCGATATGGCCGCAGACCGCGGTGCGTTTATCGATCAGTCGGCCTCGCTAAACCTCTTTATGGAAAGCCCGTCGATCGGCAAGCTTTCATCGATGTACATGTACTGCTGGCAGAAAGGCCTAAAGACGACGTATTACCTGCGTTCACGGCCTGCGACGAAGATCAATCAGGTAACGGCCGACTATAAGGTCGCCGACCTCATTCCCGGAGAACCAAAAAAGGTTTATACCGACGAAGAGGCACTGATCTGCTCGCTTGAGAATCCGGAAGCCTGTGAGGCGTGCCAATAGGGAATAACGAATTTCGAATATTCAATACCGAATGAAGGAATTCGACCTGAAGGAGCGCACTAAGTTGTACGCGCTTAGGATAATTAAGTTGTTTCGATCGTTACCGCGGACTGCAGATTCCCAGGTGATCGGGAAGCAGATCTTAAGAAGCGGAACAAGTGTCGGGGCCCAATATCGCGAAGCCTGTCGCTCGCGATCAACCTCGGAATTTGTCAGCAAGATGACGAGTAGCCTTCAAGAGCTCGATGAAACTGCATATTGGTTGGAGCTGCTCATCGACGGCGGATTCGTAGAGGAAGACAAGCTTCAACCTCTTCGGGACGAAACGGAACAATTGATCGCCATTTTTGTCTCATCGGTCAAAACGGCAAAGACAAAATCATGAGGAGTCCAATATCCTCATTCGATATTCGGAATTCGACATTCAAAATTATGCTTCTAGATCCTGGATTTAACCTTACACTTCGGCCTATGCAATACCCGGACTTCTATGAGATGTACCGGAACGCGATCAAGAACACGTGGACCGTCGAGGAAGTGGATTTCTCGATGGACGTTACCGATCTGCGTGCAAAGATGACGCCGGCGGAGAGGCACTTGATCAATCGTCTTGTGGCGTTCTTTGCCACGGGTGACTCGATCGTCGCGAACAATTTGGTGCTGAATCTGTATAAGCACATCAACGCACCGGAAGCACGGATGTATCTGTCGCGGCAGCTTTACGAAGAGGCGCTGCACGTGCAGTTTTATCTAACACTGCTGGATACATATATCCCTGAGCACAAGGAACGCGAAGCTGCGTTTGCCGCGATCGAGAACATTCCGTCGATCCGCAAAAAGGGAGAGTTTTGTCTGAAATGGATCGATTCCATCAATGATCTGCAGACATTGGAAACCAAGGAAGATCGGCGCAGATTCCTGCTTAATCTGATCTGTTTCGCGGCATGTATCGAAGGATTGTTCTTCTTCGCCGCGTTTGCGTACGTTTACTTTCTACGCTCGAAGGGCCTGCTTCACGGTCTGGCATCGGGCACGAACTGGGTCTTCCGCGACGAGTCTTGCCATATGAACTTCGCGTTTGAAGTGGTCAAGAAAGTGCGGACCGAAGAACCCGACCTTTTCGACGCTGAGATGGAACGGCAGATCGCCGTCATGCTTGATGAGGCGGTCGATTGCGAGATGCAGTTTGCCGAGGACATTCTTTCCGGCGGCGTCGCCGGCCTTTCGGTAGCCGACATGAAACAGTACCTTGAGTTCATCGCAGATCAGCGGCTAGCGATGCTCGGCATACCGAAGGTTTACAAGGCAAAGAATCCGTTCGCGTTCATGGACCTGCAGGATGTTCAGGAGCTCACCAACTTCTTTGAACGCCGCGTGTCCGCATATCAGGTTTCTGTAGCAGGCGAGGTCAGCTTCAGCGAAGCCTTCTAATTGTCGGCGTAACGGAATACAACACTGTAGGCTCTGAGTTCGCTCAGGGCCTTTGTAATTTGAATCATCCGTTTCTCAAGAAAGTGGTTTTTCCGTAAAATATTCGTTAGGCCGTCCATTTATCTCATAAAAAGCTTCTGGTGGCAGCGATTAGCGTGAATGCTAACACGCGGGCGATAGGTACGCAGAGGAAAGGTTTCCGAAGAAAATAATGTTTCTGATCGACAAAATAATCCTGCTTGCGGCCATCCTCTTACTGGTCGGTATCGTTTCAAGCAAGGTGTCTGCGCGGCTGGGGCTGCCGGTGCTTGTGTTGTTCCTGCTTATTGGCATGCTAGCGGGCGAGGGCGGGATCGGTGGCATTGCGTTCGATAACGCACTAGCGGCCCATGCTCTCGGTTCGATAGCTCTTGCACTCATCCTATTTGATGGCGGGCTGCAAACGCCCATGTCATCCATCAGACAAGTTTGGAAGCCCGCCTCTGTGCTTGCGACGATCGGTGTTGCGGTCACGGCAGGCGTTACAGGCATGGCGGCCGCATACTTCCTTGGCGTACCGCCGCTCCAAGGGCTGTTACTCGGTGCGATCGTCGGATCGACGGACGCGGCAGCAGTATTCTCTCTGCTTCGAAATGCCGGGATACATCTCAATTCTAGACTCAAGTCCATTCTCGAGATAGAAAGCGCGTCAAACGACCCGATGGCGATCTTTTTGACCGTTGGCCTTTTAGAGATCCTGGTTAACGGAATGGAGCCGGGCGTGGGACTAGTAAAACTTTTCGCCATGCAAATGGGCATCGGTACGATCGTTGGCTTGGCGGTCGGTTGGGGCACGATCAAGGTCATAGGTAAGATCCGTTTAACGGCGTCCGGTCTTTACCCTGTGATGGTGACGTCCTTCGGTCTTTTAGCATTCGGGGTCGCCGCGAATTTCGGCGGAAGCGGCTTTCTCGCCATATTCATAGCAGGCGTGATCATCGGCGATGCGCGATTCGCCTTCCAGCGAACTACGTTCCTTTTTCACGATGGCCTGGCATGGGTCAGCCAGATCACGATGTTCGTCGTCTTGGGCCTATTGGTAAACGTGAGCTCGCTGCTCGATGTATGGTTAGAGGGGTTATTGATCGCGTTAGTTCTGGTCTTTGTTGCACGCCCGGTCGCGGTTGTCCCAGTCCTCAAGATCTTTGGGTTCAACTTTCGTGAGATCACACTGGTATCGTGGGTGGGCCTGCGCGGTTCGGTCCCGATCATCCTCGCCATCTTTCCATTAGTCTTTGGGTTGCCGAATGCCTATTTGATCTTCAATGTGGTGTTTTTCATCGTGCTGATCTCGGCGACCCTTCAAGGTTCGACGCTGTCCTTTGTGGCACGGAAGCTCGGGCTTATCGAGAAGCCGCCCGCGACGCCTCCGGCTACGCTGGAGATCACTGCCCTCGGTGACGTCGATGCAGAGATCGTTGAGTATACGCTCGGTGAAAATCCGCGTGCGGCCGGCAGGACGCTTGCTCAACTCGCATTGCCGAACAGCGCGGTAGTTGCGATGGTCAGTCGCGGAAACGATGTTATTCCGCCTCGCGGTTCGACCCGGCTTTACCCGGGCGACCATATGTTCGTCGTAATACGCCCAGAGCTGAGCCCGTTCCTTGATTGCGTTTTTTCTGAGGCCGGAGATGAAGCGTGTGAGGCTCTTGACAGGGAATTGCACCTGAAAGGCAGCACTAAGGCCGAAGATGTACTGAACTCTTACGGCATCTCGCTAGGCGGTGATCCAAAGCAGACGCTTGAGCAAATGTTCAAATCCGTAATGGGCAATGAGCCGGAAATGAATTCCACGATCGTCGCCGGCGATCGAAAGCTAACTATCTCCGGTCTGCAGGGAAACCGTATAACGACCGTATCGCTTTCACCGAATCAACCGGCGGCCGATAACGTCGAGAAGTCGCGTGGGAAGGATTAGAGCTTTCCCACAAGTCAGTCCCCTGTCGAGCCGCCCAGGCGCGAGAGTTCACTGCTGCTCACGAACAGCATTATATAGCCGCAGTCTCTGCATACCCTTGCTTTATTGGGCTTCAGGGTTGTATCTCGCTTAAACCAGCCTCCGGCGTCATTCTTAAACCGGATGTGCGTTTCGAAAGACGCATAGTCGCACAATTCGCTTATCGAAGGACCTTCGCATACAGCACATTTCATACTTGTCATACTTGCCGATCTCCTCACCGTGCAGCCCCGATTCTACCGAGCTTTGCGCCGCGTTCGCCCAAATTCTATCATTAGAGAATCATGAACGGACAGATAACCGAATTTATCAAGCACCATTACAGGCATTTCAACGCGGCAGCGCTGATCGACGCTGCTGAGGGATATGTAAAGCATCTCGACGGCGGCGGGAAGATGATGATCACGCTTGCGGGTGCGATGTCGACCGCGGAATTGGGGTTGAGCCTTGCCGAGATGATCCGGCAGGACAAGGTGCAGATAATTTCTTGCACGGGTGCAAACCTTGAAGAAGATCTATTTAACCTCGTCGCGCATGATTTCTATGAACGTGTGCCTCACTACCGCGACCTGACACCCGAAGACGAGCAGGATCTGCTCGACCGCCACATGAACCGCGTCACCGATACCTGCATTCCGGAACATGAGGCGATGCGCCGGCTCGAAAAAGCAATGGTCGAGGTGTGGACGCGTGCCGAGGCGGAGGGCAAACGCTACTTTCCGCACGAGTTCATGTATCAGGTGCTGAAGAATGGATCGCTCGAGGAGTATTACCAGATCGATGTGAAAGACAGCTGGATGTATGCCGCGATGGAAAAGAACCTGCCGATGGTCGTGCCCGGTTGGGAAGATTCGACGATGGGAAATATGTTCGCCGGCCACGTAATTACCGGCGACGTCGAGAATGTTCACACCGTCCGCACCGGCATCGAGTATATGACGATGCTCGCCGATTGGTACACGAACAACGCCACCGACGATTCACGCGTCGGCTTTTTCCAGATCGGCGGCGGCATCGCAGGCGATTTTCCAATCTGCGTCGTGCCAATGCTTCACCAGGACCTGCAGCGCGACAACATCCCCGTTTGGGGCTATTTTTGCCAGATCTCCGATTCCACCACTTCGTACGGCTCATACTCCGGCGCCGTCCCGAACGAAAAGATAACCTGGGGCAAACTCGAAGCCTCGACGCCTAAATATATAGTCGAATCGGACGCCTCGATCGTCGCACCGCTAATGTTCGCTTATATTTTGGGTTGGTGATCCGTGCGAATACTTGCCGCTTCATGGGTGATCGGCGTCTTTTTTTTGATGATAGATGGCTAGCACCGGCAAGTCAGAGCAGATAAAGCATATATGGACGATCGGGCATTCGACGCGGTCGTTTGATGAGTTTGTTGAGCTGCTCAGAGCGAATGGTGTGGAGACGATAGCCGACGTTCGCAGTTTCCCGGGTTCACGCAAGTTTCCTCAGTATAATGCCGAGTCGCTCAGCACGACACTTCCCGGGAATGGCATCTCGTACATCCCGATGAAACAGCTTGGCGGCCGTAGGAAGGTCCGGCCGGGTTCGCCGCACACAGTATGGCGCAATCCTGCGTTTCGCGGCTACGCGGACTATATGGACTCGCCGGAGTTTAAGTCAGGGATCGCAGACTTGCTCGAGATCGTTCGCCGATCGAGAACGGCCATAATGTGCTCTGAGGCAGTGTGGTGGCGCTGCCATCGCTCGATGATAGCGGACCACCTTAAAGCAGCCGGCCTAACCGTAGAGCACATAATGGACGGAAAGAACGCCATTCACCCGTTCACTTCAGCGGCCAGCATCGTTGACGGCAAACTAGTTTACGGTCCGGCAGCACAAGATCTGATCGCCGAGTGACCGCCCCGCCGGTAAGAATCGTGCTGTGCTCCGGTCGTAATACCGTTTACAACCTGTGGAAATGTGGAAAACTCGCTAAGTGCCTGAAATTAAAATAGATCGCACCACGCAAGGGGGAAAAGTCACGTGACAAATTAAAAATGTCACGTAACAAATCAAAAATGTCACGTAACAAATCAAAAATGTTACGTAACAAAGGTCCAAAGTCACGTGACAAATTTAAAAAGTCTCGTGACAAAATAAAAAAGTCTCGTGACAAACGTCTAAAGTCTCGTGACAAATTAGAAATGTTACGTGACAAAAGACCTTTTTCGATATAAAAGGCGTAATTATCGTGAGATGAGTCGGGCATTTCTGCGCTGCCTGCATCGGTCTTCATTCGGCTCAAACGCCTTTAAGCTATATCATCGGTCTATATGCGAATCGTCGTTACCGGCGGTGCCGGGTTTATCGGGAGTGCGGTCGTTTGGCGGCTGAATCAGCTGGGAATTGACCATATTTTGATCGTCGATCGGCTGGACGACACGGACAAGTGGAAAAATCTGGCGGCCCTGAAGTTTGCCGATTACGTCGATGCTGACGATTTTGCGGACGAGCTCGATCTGCATGACGAGACCGAGTGCGTCTTTCATCTAGGGGCTTGTTCATCTACGACCGAGACCAATTCCGATTACATGTTCCGCAACAATTTCGAGTATACGAAGCTGCTTGCTCTGTGGGCGGTCGAAAACGACCTGCGTTTTATATACGCGTCGTCGGCAGCGACGTATGGTGACGGCTCAGCCGGTATGGAAGACGGATTCGAACATCTCGACGAACTCCGGCCGCTGAACGTTTACGGATACTCGAAACATATCTTCGATCAATGGGCCGCACGAAATGGAATGTTCGAAAGTATCGTCGGGCTAAAATATTTCAATGTGTTCGGGCCGAACGAAGATCACAAAGGCGATATGCGTTCGCTTGTGAATAAGGCGTTCGGCCAGATAAACGAAACCGGAAAGCTGCAGCTTTTCCGCAGTCATCACCCTGACTATGCCGACGGCGAATTTGGCCGCGATTTTGTTTATGTGAAAGACGCGGTCGATATGACGCTGCATTTCTTTGAACCGCTCGCTGCTGCCCCGGGTTCTGAGATCAGCGGCGGGCTTTTTAATGTTGGTTCGGGGCAGGTGAATACTTGGAACGGCCTGGCCGATTCCATCTTTAAGGCCCTTGACCTGCCGAGGAATGTCGAATTCATCGATATGCCGCTTCATCTACGCGATCGATATCAATACCGCACGCAGGCCGATCTGACCCGGATCCGCGAGGCGGGTTACACCGGCGACACAACTCCGCTCGATACAGCCGTCGCAGATTATGTGCGAAACTATCTAGTTCCCGGGAAACATCTCGGGGATTGATATGAAGATATTTCACGGCACCGAAAACGCGAATATCCTGAAACCGACCGTCTTGACTCTCGGAGTTTTTGACGGCCTTCATCTCGGCCATCAACAAATAATGCGAACGGTCGCCGAGCGTTCGCGGGCGGTCGACGCCGTTCCGACAGCGATCACATTCGATCCGCATCCGAGAGCAGTTCTTCATCCCGAAACGGCGCCGCCCCTGCTGCAAACGCTGGATCAGCGTCTAGCGAATTTTGAGGTGCTCGGTATCGAGCAGGCTATCGTTGTCGTGTTCGATAAGGATTTTGCGTCGCAGCCTGCCGAAGATTTCATTTCAGCGATATTGCACGACCGCCTGCACGCTAAAGAAGTCCATCTCGGGAAAGATTTCGCTTTCGGACGTGGCCGTGCAGGCAATATCGAGCTTCTTCGAAAGATGGGCGACGCTCTCGGGTTCATCGCGGACGAGGTTCCGGAGGTCCGGCTTCGCGGAAAGCGTATCAGTTCATCCCACATAAGAAAGATGCTCGCCGAAGGGCGTGTTAATATAACCCGCCGGATGCTCGGCAGGCCATACGGCGTCGAAGGAGTGATCGAACGCGGTGCCCGCCGCGGCCACACGATAGGTTTTCCCACGGCAAATCTCAAACCGCATAACCGAGTGATCCCGAAGTATGGCGTATATGCGACCGCAACGCTTGTTGAAGGGACGTGGCGGCGGAGCATTACAAATATCGGCGTGCGTCCGACGTTTGAGAACGATGCCGAACCTTCGATAGAGACGTATCTATTTGATTTCGAGGGTGACCTCTACGGAGATGTTCTGAGAGTGCGATTTCTGCACCGAATTCGGGACGAGAGAAAGTTTAACGGCATTGACGAGCTGAAGGCCCAGATCGAGCGGGACTCGACTCGTGCGCTGAACTATTTCCGGCATCAGGGCGTAAGGAATATGCTCGAAATATTGTGATGCAAAGAAGATAGGCGGCATCGCATCGAAACGAGCTTGAACGACGAATACGCTTTGCGGATGAATGAACTAGCAAAAACCAACGGAAATGCGACGGCGGAATTGGAGCCGGGCCGAATAACGCCTGTCAATGGGAACGGCCGTGTTCACGGTCCTGTCGTGCAGACCGCCGATCTGCCGATCGCGAAATACGTTACCAACGATCAATTGATCGCGGAAGAAAGATTTCTTGCCGCTAAGGAAACCGAGGTCGGACGTCGGTACACCGGCATACGCGGTTATTTTCGAATACTTCACGTATCAGCTGTTATCGGCAAGCTGGCTCTCTATCTTTATTTAGATCAGTACGAAACGCATCATAAAGGGCAGCAGCGATACGCGCGCGAACGAATGAGGACGGCTGAGCGGTTAACCCGGGCGGCCGTTATCGGAGAAAAGCTGTACGGTGTTCGTCTGTGGTTCTTTCATCGGCTGATGCTGCTGCTTCGTTCGTTCTTTCTGGGGAGCGAGCTGAATCGAGAAGTAAATCAAGAGAAGCAGGCGGTGTGGCTTAAGGAAAAGCTGATCGAGCTTGGCCCGACATTCATTAAGATCGGCCAATCGATGGGCACGCGTCCCGATCTGATGCCGCTTCCCTTTGTTATCGCACTCGGCGAGCTGCAGGATAACGTCCCGCCTTTTGATAACGAGGTCGCATTTGCCCGCATCGAGAAAGAGCTCGGCCTTAAGATCAACGAGGTTTACAAAGAATTTGAGGTCACGCCGGTAGCGGCCGCATCGCTCGGCCAGGTATATCGCGCGCGCCTTCATTCCGGCGAAGAGGTTGCCGTCAAGGTGCAGCGTCCTAACCTCGAGGCAACGATAAAAGGTGATCTTGAGATCCTGAAAAAGGTCGCGAACTTTGCCGAACGCTTCCCGCAGTTGAACGAGAACGCTGATTGGGCCGGAATGCTGCGCGAGTTTAACGAGACCATCCACGAAGAGATGGATTACTCCGCCGAAGGACGCAATGCAGAGCGTTTTCGCGAGAGCTTTCAATCGTGGCAAAACGTCCACGTTCCAAAGATCTATTGGAACGCGACGACGTCAAAGGTGCTGACCATGGAGTACATCCACGGCACTAAGGTTACGGATCTGGATGAGCTGCGTGCGGCTAGTATCGCTCCGGAAAAGGTCAATCGCCTGCTGATCCGTACATATCTCAAACAGCTGCTTGAGGACGGGTTCTTTCACGCGGACCCTCATCCAGGAAATCTGTTGGTAATGGCCGATGGGCGTCTTGCGTTCTTCGACTTCGGCATGGTCGGGCGAATACCGCCCGAGCTTCAGTCGAAGATGATCGACGCGTTCTTCCATGTCGTAAGCAAAGATCCTGCAGGCATCGCTCAGGACCTGATCGATCTCGACTTCCTGAAGCCCGGAGCGAACGCAAATGTCGTCAGGCCCGTTGTCGAGAAGATGTTTCAGTTTCATCTGAACCTGAAACTCAAAGACGTCAATTTCAAGGAACTAACCTACGACCTTGCGGACGTGATGTATGACTATCCGTTCCGGCTTCCGTCGAACTTCACTTATATAATGCGTGCTCTGATGACGCTCGAGGGCATTGGAATGGTCACGGACCCGGAATTCAATTTCTTTGAGACCGCAAAGCCCTACGCAAAAGAGTTTATGCTTAAGCGTGAAGGTGCCGATTTCCGCAAGATGTTCGTCAATAAACTGATGGGTCGTGACGAGGAAGGCGGAAAGATCGACTGGGACCGCACTTGGAAGCTCGCAAAGATGGCGATGAAGACGGTTTTGAACACAAGCAGATAGATGGGACGCGGTTTCCGGCTCTAACAAGTGAATTATCGTGACACGAGCGTTGAGGATTTCGTACGTGCCCGGGATCTAGTCTTAAAGTACGGATGGAACACAACGTGTTTCCAAATAGTCAATCCGGGAATGCAGCACTGGTTCGGCTCGGATGGTGAGTCGGTAGTTGGTTACGTAACATCTGGTTCGACGAGGGTCGTTGCGGGTGCACCTGTCTGTACGGAGAAGAAATTGCCCGACGTCGCAGGTGAATTTGAGCAGTGGTGTGGTCGGGACGGCAAGACTGTCTGCTACTTCGGAGCTGAGGCTAGACTCGGAGGAGTCTACAAGGGGTCACCCCAACATTCACGCGTTTTACTGGGAGCCCAGCCGGTTTGGCACCCAAAGCAGTGGATCATAAACACTGAGCAGAGAAAGAGTATCCGAGCGCAGCTCGCTCGGGCTCGCAACAAAGGTGTTCAAGTATCCGAATGGACAACGGAACGGGCAAGCCGAAACCTCGATCTGCAAGAGTGCCTGAACTCGTGGCTCTCATTAAAAGGCTTACCGCCGCTGCATTTCGTTGTGGAGCCCGACACGCTCGGGCGACTCGATAACCGTCGCGTATTTGTAGCGACATGTCATGGACGGGTGCAGGCATTTCTCGTGCTTTCTCCCATCCCGACGCGCGAGGGTTGGTTGACCGAGCAGTTCCCTCATAGACCCGGGGCACCGAATGGCACGGTGGAACTGATGATCGATTCTGCCGTGCGAAAGATCGCATCTGAGGGAGGAAAGTATGTAACGCTCGGGCTTTCACCTCTGTCGCGCCGTGCAAAGATCGAACCATTTGATAATCCGCTGTGGCTTCGTGTTGTTCTTGGGTGGATGCGTCGGCATGGTACCCGGTTCTATAATTTTGAGGGCCTGGACTATTTCAAATCGAAGTTGATGCCGGCGGAATGGGAGCCGGTCTACGCTATCTCGAATCAGCCAACGTTTACGCGAGGAACGATGCTTGCGATCGCTGCCGCTTTTACGGAAAACCGTCCGTTCCGTACTCTAGGGCTTGGAATCTTGCGTGCTGTGAAGCAAGAGATAGAGACCGTCCGAGGCCAATTCGCAAGGTCGACAGGATCGAATGCACACACTTGATTTTCACTTTGTCGAAGCCGGGATCGTTGGGCTCCTAGATGATCCCGCATGGGAAACCGCACTCCCCGTTACCGTGGAAACGCTTTGGTCAGGCGACGCCGCAGGTTATGGGCGGTCTTTTGATGTCGCAGCGTTGTGGTCGGATGAGGAACTTTACATCCGGTTCGATTGCCGGCAGACAGAGCCGTTGGTCATTGCTGAACAACCCGTCACCGAGATCAAATCGCCGCAGCTGTGGGAACGCGATGTTTGCGAGGCGTTCATTGCATGCGATAAGAGTGAGCCTCGAAAATATCTCGAATTCGAAGTGGCCCCTACGGGCGAATGGCTTGACCTTGCCGTAGATGCGACCAGCGGGTCTTTCGTTAAGGATTGGAAATACGATACGGGATTGCGCGTAGATGCGAGGATCGATGGGGATCGCGTACTGATGGCGATGGCGATACCATTCCGCGCATTTGGCAAACGGCCGGAACAGGGCGAAGTTTGGTTAGGCAATTTCTATCGATGCGTAGGAAAGGGTCCGGATCGAGGAATGCTAGCGTGGTCACCGACAATGACGGAACGGCCCCGCTTTCACGTTCCGGCGGCATTCGGTGAATTCCATTTCGTTAACCGCAATAGTTAGCTCTGCAACAGTTTCTCGTTGATCAACAGCACACCCCATATCAGGCTAAAAAGCCCGGCGAGAACTCTGATGCCTTTGTTCAATATCGTGAATCTGTTCGCAGTTAGAACAAGCGGTACGCTCATTAGCATACTCATCAGCATCATGCCCGCGATGGAACCGACACCGAAGATCAGAATGTAGGCAAGTGCAAGCATTGGCGATTCGATAGTCGGCACCACGACAAGCATCAGTCCGGCACTGCCCGCGAGTCCATGCACCATACCAACCAGGACCGATCGAGGACTTACGCCGTGGTGTGAGATCTCTCCGGCTTCATCGCTGTGGGCATGCAGATGCACATGGTGGTTACCGCCGTGTTCGTGCTCATGAAGATGGATCTTTTCCGACGTGAAGAGTTTTCGAATCGCGTTAGCACCTAATGCTACAAGCATCACGCCAACCACAGCCTCGAGCTTTGCCTCCAAACTTTCCGAGATCTGAAGCTTTAGAAAGATAACGAGAGCTCCAACAACAAACAGTGAGATGGTATGACCGAGCCCCCAAAGCCCCCCGATGAGCGACGACGCGATAGCGCTTTTGCGTTCGCTGACGATCGCCGACACGGCAGCCAGATGATCGGCTTCGACGGCATGATAAAGACCGATCACGAATCCGATCGCAAGGATCGCAAAGACGGAAGAGTTTGCGGTGATCTCCATAATTAAATGCCTAAACTGTCATACCGCCATCGACGACGATCGTTTGGCCGGTCACATAACTCGAGGCGTCTGATGCAAGGAATACTGTAACACCCTTGAGTTCACCTTCATTACCGACCCTCGGGATAACATTATTCTCCTGTATCGAACGTTCATAAATATCGATCACAGCGTCGGCAAGCCGTGAGTGGAAAAATCCGGGCGCGATAGCGTTTACCCGAATGCCGCGGCGGCCCCAACTTGCCGCCAGTTCGCGCGTCAATCCGATCAGCCCGGCCTTGCTCGCTACATAGCCCGCATAAAATGGCCCGTTCGCTGAAGAAGTAATTCCGGCGATCGACGCGATGTTGATTATAGAACCGCTGTTGTTCTTAAGCATCTCCCGACCGGCAGCCTGGGCCATTAGAAAGCATCCGGTCAGGTTCACGTCTATCACCTTTTGCCACTTATCGAGAGGCATTTCCTCGGGCATCGCTCCCCAAGAGACACCGGCGTTATTGATCAGGATATCGAGACGCTGAAGCCGCTCGATCGTAGTGGCGACCAATCGTTCCACCTGAGCGGGATCTGAGACATCACAGATCATGCTTTCTACCGCATAGCCTTTAGACCGCAATTCCGCCGTTATGGCGGAGAGCCCTTCCTCACGCCTTGCACACAGCATCAGGCTTGCCCCGGCCTCGGCAAGCGCCTCAGCCATTTCCTTTCCGATCCCACGCGAGCCGCCCGTTACGATCGCCACACGGCCGGTGAGGTCAAATAACGCTTTTATATTCTTCGACATCGTTATTGTGCGCCGTCTTTACCTGACGCCTTGGGTAAGGTTAAATGAAACTAATGCAAAAAACTCAGAAGGAACTCGCGTTCATCCGCGATCTTTTTGTCGATGACGAATGGACGCGGCGATTCACGGAGCTTGCCGATAAGCATATAGATCTTCGCGACGCCGAAAACTTGCTTTATATAAATAGCGGTACCGGGAACCACTGTATCGAGTTACGCCAAAGGGCAGATGATGACCTCGCCATATTCGCAGCTTGCGAGAATGAGGATATGCTCAACATCGCCCGTGACAAGGCTATCGCTGCTCGGGCAGATGTCGACTTCTCAATGATCGCTTTCGATTCTGACGCCTTCGACGTCGTTATCGCCGACGCCAGCTTTACTCCTGCTACGCAATTGACAGAACTCATTAACGATACCGTTCGGGTCGCGAAAAGCGGCGGGCGCGTCGCCGTAATGATACCCTCAGCAGGAACATTCGGGGAGATATACTCGTTGCTTTGGGAAGGGTTTATCAACACCGATCTCGACGATCACGGCTCATCGGTCGAGCGAATGGTTTCCGAGGCGCCTACGCTCTCACAGATCGAGGCGATCGCCTCGGATGCTGGCTTGGTAAAGATCAAGACCGAATCTGCGATCGAAGTATTCGAGTACGAAAACGGCGAAGTCTTTCTAAATTCACCGCTCGTTGCAGATTTTCTACTGCCGAAATGGTTAGACGCTCTTGACGAAAATGAAAAGGAGCAAGTCTCAACAGAACTTGCCCGGTTGATCGAGGCCGAAGATGGTGATCTTACATTCCGTTTTACCGTCAAGGCAACGATACTAACGGGGGAAAAAGCCTAACGCCTGCAGATCAGCTTCGGTCTGCAGCTGATCTGCGCCGCATTTCGTCGGCCAAGTCAGCATCGGTCATCTCCGAAACCTTTGGGGCATCGACAGATCGCAACTGCTTTTCATCAGCTTCGTCGAGCTCCGCCTCTCTCATCCCTTCCTTGAACGCTTTTCGCGATTGACCGAGCGACTTAGCGAGCTGCGGCAAGCGGGAAGCCCCGAAAAGGAGAAAAAGCACTATAACGATGCCGATGATCTCCGGTGTTCCTAAACCGATCATTAACATAATGTTCACTCTTATGTGAGCCTCAATCTGGCGATATGCCGGAACCGCCTTGCTCGAGGTTCATCATAACCCTATTTTAGCGAAGTTTCATCCGAAAAAATCCGTGGTTTTCGATCAGCGAGATTTCTTGTCACGGAATTGATCCATCGCGTTGACCAGTGCCGCGGTGATACCTTTTTCTGAGACCGAGTGCCCTGAATCAGGAACGACAATAAACTCTGCTTCTGGTAGAGCACGATGCAGGTCCCACGCCGAGGTCATCGGACATACGACATCGTATCGGCCCTGAACAATGACGGTCGGTATATCGCGGATCTTATCGATATTCTCTAACAAATAATTGTCACTGGGGAAAAATGATCCGTTCATAAAGTAATGACACTCGATCCGTGCAAGCGAAAGTGCCTCGTGCTCGCCTTCCCAATGATCCATAAGGTCTTGGTCAGGAAAGAGTTTTGATGTTGCCCCTTCCCATGTGCTCCATGCCCGAGCGGCCGAAAGACGCGTCGCCTCATCATCGCTGGTTAGGCGTTTGTGATAAGCGGTCATAAAGTCGCCCCGTTCGTCCTCAGGGATCTCGTCGCGATATCGTTCCCAGAAATCCGGAAATATCTCTGAGGCACCGTACTGGTAAAACCATTGTAGTTCTTTCTTCCTCGTAAGAAATATTCCACGCAGTACAAGGCCCAAGCATCGGTCGGGATGCGTGATACCGTAAGCCAAACTCAGCGTGCTGCCCCAAGATCCCCCAAAAACAAACCATTTCTCGACCGAAAACTTCTCTCGAAGCGCCTCGATGTCGTTGATCAGGTCCCACGTCGTGTTCTCGTTAAGTTCGGCGTGCGGGACCGATCGACCAGAGCCCCGCTGATCGAACAAGATTACGTGATATGCCGTCGGATCGAAAAACTGACGATACATCGGGATCAAACCACCACCGGGGCCGCCGTGGAGAAAGACCACGGGAATGCCGTCTGGATTACCGACACGTTCGTAATAGATCTCGTGGAGATCAGAGACCTTTAGCATGCCGGAATCGAACGGTTCGATCTCAGGGTAGAGAGTTTTCATAATGTGAAAATGATACTCGAAACTCGATGCTCCCGCCAACGGACATCAATATTCGATGTCGGCGATGTGCTCTCCACAGTTGGACACTAATCTAGGCGCGTAAAAATTCGCGGTGGCTGGCAGTTATATTCCGGACGAAACCCGAGTTTCCGAACAAATCGGGAATATAGCTTTGGATGATCGACGGAACACGGCTTGCACTACATAACAGCGATTCGAAATGTTCATTCTTTCGGAGGTCGTACCGTGAAAGTGCTTTTAGCTACAGATGGTTCGGAATTCAGCCGGGCCGCGGTTGATGCCTGTCTTGAGCTGATCAAGCTTGGCGACGTCAAAGAACTCGAGATCCTATCCGTGTATGAGCCTCAGCTTCCCATGCCGGCTGAGCCTTTCGCGATATCGGCCGAGTATTACCGAAAGCTCGACGATCTCGCTGAGGCTCGGGCGCTTGAAGCCATCGACAACGCCGCAGATGCCGTAAGGTCTAGCTTTCCCGAAGGCCCCGAGCTTCGAACGTCCGTCCAGCTAGGTCGTGCTGCCCAAGTGATCGTTGACGAGGCTGAGAAGATGGGCTGCGACCTGGTCATCGTAGGTTCGCACGGTCGCGGATTCTGGGGGCGGCTTACGTTGGGTTCAGTTTCTGACACGGTCGTCCACCATGCCCCGTGTTCTGTGTTGGTTGTCCGCAGTAATGTCTCAGCGGGAACTTAGAGCAACATCCAAATGGGAAAAATACTGATATTAGGCGGCGGATTTGCGGCGGTTACCGCTGCGGAAAAGCTCGGCAGGCTGGTAGGTGACAGACACGAGATAACGCTGATCTCCCAGAACCCGCGTTTTCTTTTTTATCCTGCTTTGGTGCCGTTCGTATTCGGGGACTTTCGGCTTGAAGAGATCGAGTTCGATCTCGAAAGCGCTCTCCGGCCATTCAATATTCGCTTCGTTGAAGGGCGCGTTACCGGAATCGGCACGGTCTCAAAGACCGTCGTTGTCGCGGCTGGTGGTGCAACTGAATCTCTTCATTATGATCATATGCTGTTCTGCGTGGGCCGTCGGCTGGCAATGGGCGCCGTGCCCGGCTCTGCCGAGCACTCACACCACTTGCTCAATCTTAACGAGGCGTTACGGCTTAGATCCTCGATCGATAATTTTGAAAAAGGATCGATCGTAGTAGCTCTTGCTCCGGAATCTTCACTCCCGGTTCCCGTTTGTGAATTGTCACTTGGATTAGCGAAACGCTTCCGCAAGCAGATCGCTGATGGAACCGTTTCCGTCACCACCGTCTTCCCTTCGACGGTGGACTCTGCGTTTGCGGGATCAACCCTCTTCAGAGACATTGAACGTGAGTTCGATAGTAAGGGCATTCGTCTAGTATCGGAATTCCCGATCGAAAGGGTCGATGCAAAGAGTGTTTTTACCGCCGACGGACGCGCCCTAAACCACGATCTTTTGATCTTATTCCCGCCTTTCAAGGGGCAGCGTTCTTTACTGCATCTGGCACCATTCTCTGATGAAGCGGGGTTTGTAAAGGTCAATAGCCGGATGCAGGTCGACGGCTGCGACGGTATCTACGCGGCCGGAGATGCGATCACTCTTCCGGGTCCCCGCTTCGGCTATATGGCTATCCGGCAAGGGCGTGTTGCGGCCGCGAATCTAATATCTGAACTAAATGGCGATCTCCCGAGCGAGGAATACCGCCACGACATCGCATGGGCGATCGGCGAGAAGTACACCGATCCAGTTTATTTCCATTACGGGTTCTGGGATAACACCCTCGCTGATTTCGATGAAGGAGTATTCTTCGGATTGGCGAAACGCCTTCGCGAAAGATACGGGTTGATAAAGGACGAACCGGAGCAGCAAATATTCAGTGGGCAGTAGAACGCGTGCGAACCGGAAAAGTTCGCGGAGCAGCGGTAGATGCTGTGGATTTATCCGCAGCCAGCTGCTCAGGAAGCTAATAAAATCCGCTGTCTTTCACTGGTACAGGTTTTGCGATGGTGACCGGTATTGGTGGGTCAGTCCACCGCATTCGGATCGAAGGAGTGAGGGAAATGGTTAAAGCGTATTGGTCAATCTGGACTTTATTTCTAGCGAGTGCATTCGTGCTTTTTGCTTTGGGCCTTTTCGGTCCGGTCACGGTGGTGGTTTATGGTTTTCTAGCTTTCGGGCTGGTCTTTGCCGGAATGATCTGTGTGCTTCCGATCATGGCTCATGTGGATCATGAGCATGAGATCGAAGCTCATCATGTGGAACCGCTAAAACCGGTCGAGGCGCCGCAAACGGCACCCGCATTCGGTGTGTTGAAATCAGCTTGAAAAAGACCGGCAGCTTGTTTCAGCTCGTCGGAAAAAGAAACCGCGTTACCGGTATTGGGTCATCTCCTCCCATCGCCCCGGCAACGCGGTTCTTTTTGTATATCCCTTTTATTTTGTCTCGATCTTTTGTATCTCTTCGCGAAGTTTTGCGATCGATGTATTTGCAGAATCGATCTGCTCGAGTTTGGCAAGCGTAGCGTTTGCGGCGGCCACGTCAGACTTCTTCGTATACGCAACGGTCAGATTCTGAAGAGCCAGTACGTGTGACGGATTCGACTCGAGCACTGTGTTGAATTCCTTGATCGCCCGATCGTAGTCGGGTTTATCACGGAAGACGAAGCTCAATGCCAGATCAGCACGAATATCGGCATCTTCGGGCTTCTTGGCGAGTACCTTCGTGTAAACCTTTTCAGCCTCCTCATATCGCCCCGCGTCGAAATTGGCGTTGCCGAGATTAACAAGAACATCCTGATTGTCAGGCTGAAGCTCGCTGGCCTTCTTGAGAAATTCGATCGCCCCGTCAAACCGCTGGATCTGATAGTAAAGCTCCGCGGCTTTCATTTGGGCGTCGAAATCATTCGGGTTAGCCTTTGCCTTATCTATTGCTGCCTGGACCTCAGGGATCGAGCCGCCGGTTCCGGGAACGGCAGGGTGCCCGGACGGTAATGCTGCACCGGGAGCAGCTGCCGGTGCGGCTGCAGAAAGCCCGGCACTCTGGTTTATAGAATTGGCGAAAAAGAACCCGCCGATGAACCCAGCAAGGATCCCGATAACGACGAAGAGAATATTTTCTTTAGTCATATAACTATGCGTATGAGTGGAGCCCGGGCAACAGATAACTAACCCCGAGGTATGTGAATATTACAAACAAAAAAGCGACGATGGCAAAGTAGGCGGAACGATGGCCACGCCAACCGTATGCGATCCGTGAATGCAGGAAGCCCGCATAGGTAAGCCAGGCGACCAGAGCCCCGACCTCCTTTGCATCCCATCCCCAATAACGGCCCCACGATTCGTTCGCCCAGACAGCTCCCGTCATTAAGAGCAGGGCGAGCCCGGCGAATGCTACGCCTGCAAGCTTGTACATTAAACCATCAAGTCGCTCGGCTGCTGGTAGGGCTTCGCGCAGGCGATCAGTCTTAAAACTGAAGATCACGACAAAAAGCGTTCCGGTGAAAGCGGTGATCAGGGCGGCGAGCTCGACAGGGTTAGCATTCAGGCTAAGGTGAAGCTGTGAGCCGTTCTGGCGGATCCACTCGGTGGACATCGCGACAAGTTGTGCGGATGGTATCTGGTTGATCTGTGCTTGTGCGACGTTTTCCTGTTGCAGCATCCACACTGCAAACCGCTCATACTGGGCCGGATCGATCTGGCCGAGTACGTTCTGGATCGTTTTGATCTGGTAAACAAGAAGGCCGATAGCGGCGGCTTGGACTACCAACGACCCCCTAAGCAGCCAGTGGCCGATCCGACGAGCCTTGGTGTCGCCGGACTGAATGTCCTTGGCGAATAGAGCCATTGAGACGAGCAGCAACGCTGCGGCCGCGACTATTATCCACCCGACATAAGGAATATCGGCTCGAAGTCCGAGCGAAAGCCGCGATGGGCCGACAAAGGTCGATGCCGTGTACGTGCCAAAGGTCGCAGGTGCGAAAATACTGAATTTGCTGATCGTCACGAAGACCGATAGGGCGAAGACGTTTGTCCAGATCGCCATCTTTTCGACCTTAAGGCCAGACTTCAACAGATAAAGGACGGCGACCGCAAAACAAACCAGTGCCACGCCATAGCTGATCGAAGCAATGCCTACATGGATCGGGCGCCAGTAGGAATCGAGTACAGGCGGCAGATCGAGTATCTCGTTTCCGATAAAGCGGGCAAGAACGAGGATGATCGCGGCCAGTGGAAGCGAAAGCGCGGCAACCAGATGAAACTGGGGCCGCCGCATCACAAGCAAAGTTGTGATCCCGGCACCGAACGCGAACGCAAGGCTAAGGTCATAGAGGTTTGCGAACGGAACGTAGCGGAACGCCCACGGCATGTCGGCGGCCGTACGGCCCTGATCGATAAAGATCTGCAGTTCGCGGTCATGTGCGGCCACCCATCGGACCAGCCAGCTTGAAAGGTTAAAGAAGACGCCCAATGTCGCAGCCCACATCCCCAGGGCCTCGGCGAAACGAAACGGGGCATAGAAATTGGTCAAGTAAAAGACCGCCGCGATGAGATATGCCGCCAGGGCAAGCATCATCAGAGCTCCGTCGCTGATAAAGTTCTCACCGCCAAACGCCAGTCTTGCGACGACCAATACGATTGCTGCCGCAGTCGAGCCGATGGCCGGTGCGTAAGCTCGGATTCCAGTCGTCCAATTGTACGCTGCGGCTTCGGATGCGACGATCGGTGTGTTCAGTACTTCCTGATTCATTATTTCTCCGGTCTCGTCGAGCCGAGTGCCTCGACAAAGCGTTGAAATCGTTCTTCTAAACTGGTCTCGTTCCGGTTAGTGTTTCCGGCTGCGATCAGCTTTGATGTGCCGTCCGCACCTGGTTCAATGGCGACCCAGACGCGTTGATGAGAGAAAAAGAAAACTGCGGACAGTGTAATGAATAAAAGTGCGAAACCGACATATACTACCGATGCTCCCGGGTCCCGCTGCACAGAAAGAATGTGTCGGTCGGCGACCTTTTCGAAATCCGCAAGGCGAAAGGTGTATCCGCCTATGGGCTTTGAAGCGATCGGTATATTTCCGGCCTGCGGGCCAAACGCATATGCCGTCTGCATCGTTCCGCCTGACGGAACGACCTGCAGTACCGCCGCCGGGTTCTGGTAGCTGCTGGTGTCCTCGTTCGGGTCTTCCATTCCCATTCGGAAACTTCCGCGAAATTCGGCAAATCGGATCTTCGTACCGTCCGCCAACTCGGCCGTGCCGTTCCGCGGTATTGTTATCTGCTGCGGAGCTCCACCGCTCTCCGGCGTCACGTCGAGCGTTATATTCCTCGCTCGCCCGATGGATGTAAAACTCGCCTGGAAAAACCGGTACCCGCGGTAGTCTAGCGGTTTGTTCATTTGGACCATGCCCTCATAGTCCTGCCCTTCGTCTCTGATCGTGAATCGAGTGATCCAGTCGATAGTGTTGCCCGCACCGAGCGAACCCTCTTTTCGAATAAGCTTTTGCTCGATGTCGGTGAATGTGACCTCGAAAGGGAGTTGTTTTGTGATCTGTTTGACGTTAGCCAGGTCGACGACCGTCTCGTACATTAAATTCGAAGATTCGCCCGGTGCTAGCGGCAGGTCACCCGTCGTGCCCATCTGTGCTGTCAGGAACCCGCCAAAAAAGATCGTCAAAAGCGCGACGTGTACGGGATAGGCACCGAGCCTGTTCCAGGCACCCGAATCACCGAAAACATATGTCCTGCCGTTTTTTTCGGCGGTGGAGGTCCGTCGCCAGCCGCTGGCCTTCATCCTCGCTTCGACGTGCGGGGCAATGTCGGCAGGCGTGCCGGCGATCTCTAACTCAGATCTAACCGGCTGATCACGCAGCCATCGTACGGGCACCGTGACCTGCGGCTTGCTGACGAAGATCCAGCTCTTAGGAAAGCGGTCGATCGACGCAAGAACTATATTCAGCGAGACCAGGCAAAGCAGCGCGTTAAAGTACCAAACGTAATAGATATTGAAAAAGCCAAGCTTTCCGTACAGGTACTTTTGTGCGGGCGTGAGTGCGGCGTAGTAATTCTCAAAACCGTCAACGTTCTGCTGCATTACGAGCATCCCGATCAGACAGGCAAGTCCGAGCAGGCAAAGCAGAGTGACGCCAAGCTTTACCGAGCATGCGAGTTTGAGGATGCGAGTGAAAAGAGAGGGGCCGGACGCAGCTTTCGCCTTCGGAGGTACGCTCGCTGCGGCCAACACATTTTCTTCGATCGTTGACATTATTGCTCAGTACCTGAGGCTAAGCGCACGGTTCACACGCGAAGCAACTTGACGGCCTACAAACGTCGAAAGCGTAACGATAGTATGGATCTTAATTACTGCAGACACTCCGATTTGTGCGGATCATGAACACGTTATCAGGTCGCTTAAGAACAGGGCTGTGACGGCTGTCACAGCCCGTCCGGCGATCTCCGGCGTAATATCAAATGATCTACGCTGCGGCTCCACATTGCTTATAATGTCCAGATACTCACGAGACACCCCATCGCGAATTCGTCTGGCAGTAACAATGCTCTTTGCGAGCTTTGCTGCGGTCTATCTCATCGCGGTCAGCGACGCTGCTGTTACCGTAAGTTCGCAGATACGCCGGCCGGCACGTCCTGCTGCTGCAACGCCGAGGCCTACACCTGCACCACCAAAGTATTCGCAGTTTCCGCACGATATAAAGGGCCACAACGCGAACTGTTCAACCTGCCACACGTTTCCCAGTGATAACTGGAACAAGGTTCGGACTGGCGACGGAGCATTTCCTGATGTGACCGAATACCCGAAGCATGAGTCGTGCATTAACTGCCACAGGCAACAGTTTTTTCGCGGTGCACGGCCGACCATCTGTTCGATCTGTCATGTCAACCCATCGCCACGCGATAGCAGACGGCATCCATTCCCCAATCCGAGAGAGATCTTCGACGCTTCGGAAAAGGGAAAGACCGCAGCCAGCGATTTTGCAGTCGAGTTTCCGCACGACAAGCACATAGAGATCGTCTCGTCGAACCGGTCGGAGCAGCAGACGTTTCGCCTCGCTTCATTCGCTGTAAGGCGCCAGACGGAAACAAGCTGTGCCGTTTGCCATGCTACGATGAACCCGCAGGGGGAATCGGATAGCGAGTATCTGACAAAGCCGCCTGCGGATATCGGCGATGGGTTTTGGCTCAAGAAAGGCACATTCAAAGCCGTACCGACCGGGCATACTACCTGTTTCACCTGTCATTCTCAGGACTCGGGCCTGCTGCCTGCACCGCAAGACTGCGCCGCCTGCCATAAACCAAAAGCGACGCTGCCGGCGGCGGACTTTGATGCGGCCCTTGCCCTTAAGATGAATGTGACCGACCGCGTAACGCTCGACCTGTGGAAGCGACGAGACTCGTCGGGAACATTTCGACATGAATGGTTCAGTCACTCTGAGTTAAGCTGCTCAACGTGCCATAACGTCGAGGCGATGAAGACGACCGATCGAGCAACAACCAAGGTTGGCCTCGCATCATGCACGATGTGCCATGCAACGGCCACCGTCGATGATGGCGGAGTGTTGAACTTTGAAGTGGCGGCGAGAAAGGAGAATGCGTCATTCCGCTGCACAAAGTGCCATGTGTCCTTCGGCACACGTCCGATCCCCGAATCTCACTTGAAAGCGATCATTGAGGCAGGCGGAACACCATAGATGCGTCATCGCAACACACAATCAGACGTCAGGCGATCTGCACTGGTCCGGCGGATCAAGACGACCATGCTCGTTGCATGTGTACCGCTTTTCGCTTGTCTAATGATCTTTGGCTATGCGCGTGAGCCGCAAATGTTAGTTCCTGACCCTGCATACACACCGAACGTTACACTCGATCAGCTGGAAGCGGGTTTCGGCGACACCGACTTTGAGAAAGAGGCCGGCGGACCAAGCTCCGTCGCGGTTCAGGGTTCGCGGTTCAACCACCAGACGGTACAGCATCGGCGAATGCCCTGTCTCGTATGCCATGTTCGCAGTGATAATCGTGCGACCCCGAAGCTGCCGGGACATGTGCCGTGCTCCTCATGCCATGTGCAGGAATTCTCAGGAAACACTGCACAGATGTGCACTATTTGTCACACGGCGACGAGTCTTAAGCCGTTTCCCGGTTTGCGGAGCTTTAACGCAGTTTTCGACCATTCCAAGCACACGCGACAAACGAACTGTGCGACGTGCCACCGACCTGCTTCACGCGGAGTAGCTTTGTCTATCCCGGCGAGGCTTAGTGCACATACGACTTGTTTTCAGTGCCACACGCCAAACGCAACCTCGGGCGGAAAGAACATCGGTTCGTGTTCGACATGCCATCAACCGGGCCGCCTTGTGCGAACGTCGACCAACGCACGATCATTTCAGATGAATTTCAGCCATGCGGAACATACTCGCAAGAACCTGTCTTGTGCCGAATGTCATACGGTGCGTCCGGGGCGTGTTCGCGGGCAGCAAGTGACTTCGCCACAGCCGTCTATGCATTTTGCACCGGCCCGTACCTCAAGCTGTGCGACCTGTCATAACGAACGTCGCGCGTTTGGGGACCAGAATTTCTCGAACTGCAGAAAGTGTCATGAGGGAGCGTCGTTCAGGTTTTGAGCACCGAACACTGCGAAAATTTTCGCATCATGATGAAAACCCCGCGCTGTAGCGTGGCAACGATACCGATGGGGGCAGAATTATTAAGCATTTTTAGCATGTCGCATAAAATGCTTACGGAACGGCGGTTGCACATAAGGGCGGTGACAGATCTTCACGAGCCCTCCTTGCTCGGCTGTCAGAGGTAAATTATGACGCTCAACCGAGTTAAATTATTCGCAACCATCGCTTTGGTTTCGCCGTTCGTATTTTTTGCCGTTTTCCGTGCTGAACCGGCCGCTGCGGTTACGCCAGTTATGGACGATCCTGCAGCCGCATACAAAACAAAGTGCGCAATGTGCCACAGCCCGAAAGCAGAGAAAGCCTACAACCCCGAAATGCCGCTTGAAGAGCAAGTCGAAGCGATCTTGAAGGGGAAAAAATCGGAGAAGCCCCCCCACATGCCCGCATTCGAACCGAAGGGCATGACGGCTGAGGAAGCCAAAGCGTTGGCCGAATATATGCTGGCACTGAGAAAGCCGGCACAGTGATGATCTGACACCTGCTCAGGCAGTGCGTCAGCACCGCGTTCTCTCGCGGCAAGGCAATTAGACGGTTGTAGACCGACTCGAGCTTTGCTAAATGGAACGCGGTGCTGATCGCATTTCCGCCGCTCAAAGATGTCAGAAATCCGGCCGCCGATGGAGACATTATGAGCGAAGAAGAAAAAGTAGCGTCAAACGGCCCCGAGAAAGCTCCGGAACTGCCGAAGGAGCCAACGACCACCGAACCGCGCCGTTTCCCAAGCCTGATCCGCAACTACCTCAGTTTTATAGGCATAGCGATAGCGGCCGCCAGCCTTACCAGCATTGCTCTGCTTGTAATGATCGAACTCTCGTCGCACGACGAGAATCCTTACACCGTGCTGGTGACGTATATTCTGCTGCCCAGCGTACTGGTTTTCGGTATCTTTCTGATCATCGCGGGAATGCTGATCGAACGCCGCCGCCGACGCAAAAATCCGGACGCTGCGATCCCTGATTATCCCATTCTCGATCTGAACGATCCGTCAAAGCGCCGGACCGCCATCGTCTTCCTAGCTCTCTCGTTCATTTTCTTGTTCATCAGTGCGTTTGGAAGCTACCGGGCTTTCGAATACACAGAATCTACCGCCTTTTGCGGGCAGCAGTGCCATGTGGTGATGAAGCCGGAGTTTATCGCGTATAACAACTCTCCGCATGCCAAGGTCAAATGTGTGGAATGCCACGTCGGAGGCGGAGCTGAATGGTATGTCCGTTCCAAGCTGAACGGGATGCACCAACTCTACGCTGTAACATTCAACACGTTCGAGCGTCCTATCAAAACACCGCTGCACAACATGCGGCCGGCGAATGATACCTGTGCCAAGTGCCACTGGCCGGAGAAGTTTCACGGCGAGCAGCTCAAGGTGTTTAACCACTTCGGCTTTGACGAGGGCAATTCGCTCAATCAGACGCGCTTGCTGCTAAAGACAGGAGGCGGCAGTGCCGAATCGGGCGAGACCGGCGGTATCCACTGGCATATGAATGTCGCCAATGAGATCACCTACGCCTACACGGACGAGAAACGCCAGGACATTCCGTGGGTGCGATTCCGCGACCGCAGCGGAAAGGTCGTCGAGTACGTTGCGAAAGACACTGCTCTATCAGCTGAACAGATCGGGCAATTGCCGCAGCGCACGATGGACTGCATCGACTGCCATAATCGCCCTGCCCACATATATCGTTCACCCAGCCGGGCGGTTGACACAGCTCTCACGGCAGGACGCATAGACCCGACGCTGCCGTATATCAAGGCAAAAGCCGTCGAAGTACTTTCGGCCGAATACTCTACCAATGATGAAGCTGTTGCGGCGATCGGCAGCCGTCTGGATGAATATTACCGTACGACGTACCCGGACGTTTACAGTTCACGCGGCGACGTCGTTCGGGCTGCTATCACTGAGGTCCAGCAGCTTTATCAAATGAATTTCTTCCCCGAAATGAAAACTAACTGGACGTCGCATATTGATAACATCGGGCATTTCAATGCGCAGGGGTGTTTCCGCTGTCACGATGGCCAGCATTTCAGCCGCGATGGACAGGTGATCCGAAATGATTGCGCGATCTGCCATACAACGCTTGATCAGACCTTTGGTGGACGCACATTCACGCCTGAGGGCGGCACGTTTCAGCATCCGGTCAACCTGGGTGACAAGAACACCTGGCAGTGCGCGGCCTGCCATAAGGGCGATCGATCCTTTACACATCCGCTAAATCTCGGAGACATCTCGAAATTCCAGTGCGCCGATTGCCATACCGGCGGTTATGACAGGGTCCGGTTCAAAATGCCCGTGTCTCAGTAACTTTAATGGATAAAGCATTTAGGCCGTCCGATCGGGCGGCCTTTCGTTTGCCTGACCGACCCATCCGGATGTGAGAATTGGGTAAAAGGCTCGAAAAACTCTTGGTTTTGTTGCGTGACTTTGCTCTTTTGTTGCGTGACATAGCTCTTTTGTTACGAGACTTTTCTCTTTTGTCACGAGACTTTTCTCTTTTGTCACGAGACTTTTGTCTTTTGCCACGAGACTTTTGTCTTTTGTCACGAGACTTTTGTCTTTTGTCATGAGACTTTTGTCTTTTGTCACGAGACTTTTGTCTTTTGTCGCGTGACATTTCTCTTTTGTTACGTGACATTTCTCTCTTTTCACGCAAAAAAGGTTCGGTTTACGGCTTGTTGCGCCTGAGTTCTACTCGGGGATGTGGGAGGCGTTGTGCGGTTTCGCGGCCGCGGCAAACGCAGGCTGAAACCCGCGCGGTAGCAAGGGTGTTGGTGGGCGGTAGACCTTTTAGATTGATCTGACGAGCTGCTAAGCACACCCTCCCTACAGGTCGGGTTTCCGTCTGAGCGGTAGGCAGGAACCGGTGGAAGTCAATGGTGCCTTTTGTACGGGAATCAAGAACACCCTCCCTACCGGTCGGGTTTCCGCCTGAGAGGTAAACGGGAACCGGTGGGGTGTGAAGGAAGATAAATTCGAAAGAGAAGGGCTGTCCGGATCATATCCGAACAGCCCGTTTAATTTCACTTTCGGTGATCTATTTAGCGGTCTGCGGAGCGGCCAAAATAGAACCGTAGCGAAGTGTAAGGCAGATGGGCGTTGTAGTTCTGAGCGTTCACAAAGCGTTCTTTGTAGTTGTAGTACTGATAGCCCAAGTTCCAGTCGACCATTCGATGAAGCCTTATCGCAAGCCGTACCTCAGGCGACTGCATCTGCATCGGGTACGAGGTGATTATGTTCTCAGGCAGCAGTGAGACTCGATCGCCCTGGCCGCGGTCGTCGTTTATTCGATAGCTGGCAAATAACGAGACACGCTTTATCGGCGTTGCGTGCACGTCGAAAAAGAAATAGCTGTCGCGAATGTAGAATTCGCTGATACCCTCCCGTCGTTGTCCTGCTACGGGAACGATTATGTTAGTTTCCGCTGTCAGGTGCTGATAGGTGTATCCGGTCGCAAGCGAAAGTTCAGGGATCGGCGCCCAATCTACGCTCGTTGTGAACGTCTTGCTTCGTGTCTCTGCGGTGAAATCACGGGGCGGTATCTCGATCGATCGTGAAGGATTGTCATTACTTCTGCTGATGAACGAGGCACTAAAGCCTACCTTGTCAAAGCTCGCACGTGTCCGCAGCCGGAAGTTGGTAAAGTCGTAATTGGCCAGTCGTGTGAAGACGTTGTCGGCCTTTCCGCGCTCGATGTCGCCGTAAACGGTCCAATTGTTAAGCGGCTTAGCGGTAAAGCCCGCGATCACGCCGTGGGTCGAGTTCTTGAACGTATCGGTAAACCCGGTAAGCGAGTTGTTGATGCGATTAATGTCTCGTCCATCCAGATCAACACTTCGGTGCGTGTACCTGTAGCCGATATTGAATCCAAATCTTCGGTTGACCTGATAATCGCCTTCGAGCAGATTGGTCGCACGCTTATAACCTGTGACGCGGTGTGCGAAGGTGCTCGTAAAGACGGTCGGAAGTACCGTACCGGCAGCGTTGCGGCGGCGAAGTTCCTCAAAAAAATCATTCCCGCCATTGATACTGAACTGGTCGTACGTGAATGTATTTCCGATGCGGAACTTACTGGTCACGCGATAGGTCAAACCCAGATCGCCGCGTGCCTGCGGCCGCTTTGTGTCGCCAAAGATCGTGAACTGATCGAGATCGACCGTATTGTTAGAGTTGTCGCGGCCGGTCATTCTCTCGTCGACGCTGAAGTCTGACGATGTGACCGAATAAAGGAAACGTGCCGTGAAATCGACTTTTTCAGCAAACGTACGCTGAACATGGAACTGCCCAAAATCGGTGCGTCCGTCGATCGGGTATAGCCGTTCGAAGGTGAAAAGCCGTGGATTGTTAGTGGGGTTGTTTCCTAAGTTCAGCCCGTCGATGAAGTAGCGTGTACGCTCGCTGAATTTCCGATGGCCGTATGTGAAGCCGAGATTGAATCCCCACAGCTTTGCATCCGCACCCAAGCGAAGATCGTCGGAACCGTTATCAACATCCGATTGGACGCCGAACTCGTCGCTGTAGGCTCGAGTAGTGAAGCCGGCAGGGCCGTCAGTTCGGTTAAATGAGTAGCCAAACCGGAAACGAAGATCGCGTTCGGGGAATATCGTTACGTCTAGGTCGCCGAAGTTGTGGTCGGTGTTGGCCCCATGCTGGCCCAAGGCGTGATTGTTCAGCGAATTGAAGTACTTTACCCGGCGAAGATTGGAATCGAACCGGTATATACCTGTCTTTTCCATATTGAACCGGAACATCCCCGAAGGATCGCCGCCCCAGCCGGTAGAGGTGATCAATGCCGAATCAAAGATCTTTCCTTCTTTATTCTCGACGAGAAAGCTTGAATCGAAAACGCGGAATCCCGGCCGGTAATTCAGGTCGCTGCGGTACTTGTTATCCGCACCATTTACTGACATGCCGCGGACGCCGAGTTCGATCGTCGACGTGACCTTGTATCCCTCGTCCGTATCGTCAGATGGTGTCGGCGTAGGTGTTTGAGCCGAGACCGAAACACCGGCAGCGAGAACGAGTCCGAGCAAAGACAGTATCGAGCGATCCTTAAGAATATGGAAACTCATAAACCCTCCGTTCTATCTGAAGAACGCGGAACTTGTGTTCGATCCGTGAATGGTGACATGGCACGTTGTGCAGTTCTGGTAACGGAGCACCGCCTGGTTATGGAACGACGGTGTATCCGGGGCGAGTTGCTCGGTGATGCTGCTGTGGCATTCGAGACAAAGCTGGCGGACAGAGCTCCGTTTCAGCATCTTTGGATTCGAAGATCCGTGAGGCGTGTGGCACGATGCACAGCCCTCAAGCTTTAGCGGAGCATGTTCGTAAACGAACGGGCCTTGCTTGTTCGTATGACATTTAATGCATGAGGCGTCAGCACCAACTGAAAGCTTTGTCTGTCGCTGCTCAAAGCCGCCATGCGGATTATGACAGTCGCTGCAGGTCATCGAGCCCTCAAGCACGCGATGGCGGAACGGTTTGCTGAACTGTGCCTTTGTCTCGGTATGACATGCGATGCAAAGCTGCGGCTCATTTGAGCGAAGCATTGCTTTCGTTGCCTGGCCGGGCTTTTGTGCAGCTATGTCGCCGACGAACGTGCCCGAACCGGGACGAAAGTTCGCGGGCTCAGGGCCGTGTGCGGTGTGGCACTCGTTACAGCCGACGTTATTGCGAAAATGATCGCCGCGTCGAAAGTTGTTGTGGTTTTCTTTACCGGCGTGGCACGCAAGACACGTTTCTGACGCCGTCTTTGCATCGAGTCGCTTGAACGAGATGATCTTTGTCACGTCGCCGCCGCCCTCAACGTGTTCTTTTCCGGGGCCATGGCACGACTCGCAGCCGACCACCTTATCCTTCCAGTCGGAAATGTTCTGCAGCTTGCCGTGCTTGGTGTCGTTGAAATGCTTTGATTGGGTATCATGGCAGGCCGCGCAAGTTTCGCTGCCGACATACCGGTCATCGCCCAGTGGAATTCCATCCTGGACGACGATCGCCGTGCTGCCCGATGTCTTTGCCACCGCGCCCAGTACCATCCATAGCGCGAAAACGCCCATCGTAGCCGCGAGCAAGCCCAATTTAACCCGTTTTGCCGAAAACGTCATAATAGCCTCCGCTAGAAATAGCGCATTGATAAGAACCCGTGCTGGGAGAATTCAAACCAACTTAGCGTACGGTTAAAGCGATTTGAGCGTCTGTGATGAGTATCACAACAAGATCTTTTGAGAGAGCAGTTTGTGGACAGCGAGGTAGCGTGTGGAGAGATCGCGAAGCAGGCGGTCGCGAATCGCAGCTTCTGAAATGAGGCCGCATATAAACGCTGATTCTGATAGCTTGCGAAATCGGCAACCATCGCCGGCCGTGACCGTTACGGAAAACGGAACTCGTGCAAGCATTTCCGTAAGTCCGAACACCTCATTCAAATAAGCGGGACGGGCGATCCGCTGACCGGAACTAGTGGAAAAACTAACGGTCGCTGCTCCTGAAACTAGGATCCAGATGGATGATGCCGAGATCTTCGAGCGGACGATCGTCTGTCCCTTAGTAAATCTGATCAGCGAGCTTTTAACTGAACCGGTTTGGAATGTCGAAACGGCAAGGTACTCGCCGCAAGTGACCGGCGTGAGATGAATAGGCGTAAAGGGGTAGCTGGTGCTCGCCATACACGCAACGCGTCGAGACCGTAAGACCTTTGCCTTTATAGATCGGCATCGCAGACGTGGACAAGGATAGGTGTCACGTCAGTGCGTGACCGCCGTCACATAGCAGAGTGGCGGCAACCAATAGCAGAAGCGAGTTTTTGACGGTCAGGGATGTATAGATCGTTTCGGCGAAGCGTGATCAGGCCCCGGTTGGAAAAGCTCTTCAAAAGCCGTGTGACAGTTTCACGGCTTGCCCCGATCATCTCTGCCATCTCTTCATGCGTATAGCTGATCGGGATGTGACGACCGCAGGCGTCAGGCTCGTCTGCGGTATGATCGAACCATTCCAAAAAGAGTTTTGCGAGCTTATCTCCAGCAGATGCGGAAAGGCCGAGAGAGCAGATCTGAGAGTGTGCGTGATAGTAATTTCGACTAAGCTCCTCCATCGCTTTGATCGCGGCCGCAGGGCTTTGCTCGATAAGATCGAAAAACTCTTCGCGTCGAACGAAATGCACCTGGCAATTTTCCAATACCTGTGCGGTCGCTTCGTGATTAAGGCCTGCGATACAGGCACTTAAACCGAGAACCCCACCGGCTTCGACCACTCGAACGATTATAGCTTTGCCGTCTTCAGAGTATGTCGAAAGCTTGACGCGGCCGCTGCAAAGTGTGTAAACGCCATTTGCGGGCTGGCCCTCAGCAAATAGCGTCGTTCCGCGCGGGTAGGAGTGAGCGATCTTTACTTTTCGGAATATGGCGCTTGCTTCGTCCGGCAGATCGCAAAAATACTCGCTGCTGCGTTGAGCGCAGCCGCTGCACTCGATCGCGAGTTGGGGTCTCGATTGAACGTTCATTTTGCCTCCGCTGGGCTTTCGTAGGCCGGAATGGCCAAGCGACGATGGATCAGGATCGCGGGAGAATCTTGGGACGAAAGCTCGGCTTCGAAGGCCGCTTTCGCCACCAAGGCGTGACCGCTATCCGAGACGACTTTGGAATTATAGATACCAGAGGTCGAGTAAACAATCAAGTAATTTACAGTATTCAATTGGCCCGTCCTTTCGCGGTCATGACCATAACAGGGCACCGGGCCGCCGCTAGTAGATCGCCGAGATAGGCACTGTAGAGTTTATCGAAATAGTAATGCGGCCTCGGCAGGCTGGTGAATATCAAGTCAATAGAGTGATCATCCGAGTATCTGATGACGCTCTCGGCGTGGCGTCCCCATTCGATGGCGGGAACGATCGCCTGAGAACCGTCGATCTCGAGTGACGCTGCATCATTCATCCGCTCGATCGCGGCTTCTTTGACCATTCGGCGGCTTTGCGTAAATTCGATCCGCCCGCCGGCTGATGGTTCGAAGACCGACAGCATATGAAGGTCGGAGCCAAACTTTTTTGCGAACGTATTCGCAACATGGAAGAACGGTCCTGGTGATGCCGAAAAGTCAAAATCAAAAAGGATACGATCGAACGACGGTGTATCTCGATCATCGAAGCGAGCGTCTAGATACTTTGCCGGGAACAGCAACACCGGGCAATGGGCGTCAAGGACGATCCGTTCGACAAGCGAACCATAGCGAAACGCAGACCAGTGGCCGGGCCGGGCGTTTAGGACGATCATCTCAGCCGACAACTCTTTCGCCAACGCGACGATATCGTGTGCCGGATCGAAACTATTCTGGATCACCGCGGCCTGCCATCTACGTTCATCTCCGGGTCGGTGCGGCTCAAATGAATCTGTAAGACCTCTGCGAATTACCTCCAGCTCATCCTCCGGCAGCAGATTTTCCGTGGTGAACCATTTTGCAGGAACGCAGTGGCACGCCGTAAGTGCAGCACCGAGCCTTGCAGCGATCTGTGCCGACATCTCAATTACACGCCGCGACCTCGGCGAAAGGTCAGAAGGGGAAAGTATTCGTCCGATCTGCGAGTTGGTGACAGTTGAAGGTTGCGGCGTCATCCTGCAGCCTTAGGTGCAACGTCCGTGCCGTCAAAAACTCTTTGTTCTTAGACCGTTAGGCCAACCAGGTGTGTGGAATTTCTCGCGATAGCGCGTAAATTGCCAAGGGAACGAAGATCATAAAGTTTCAGCGATACTCGAAAACCCTTTTTCCTCGAGCGAATCTCATTTCGCCACCGGAATAACGATTGCGTGGTCGGTGTTTATCCGATATATTCGAGCCGTCACCCACATATTTGTTCTTGCACCCGAAACCGTCCGAAAGGAAGATGAACACGCCTGTCGCAAAAGTACTGATCGTAGATGACGAATCGTCGATCCGATTCGCACTTAGCGAGGCGCTTAGGGCGTGGGGTTTCGAATCGGTTGAGGCAGCTACGGTCAGAGACGCGATCCAGATCTTCGGTGACGAACAGCCTTCTGTCGCTTTATTGGACATTGATCTTCCGGATGGTTCTGGTTTGGACATTCTGCAGCATATTCGCGAACAAGCGCCCGACACGCTCTCTATAATGGTCACCGGAAATGTGAACCTGCCAAACGTACTTACCGCTCTGCGTGGCGGTGCACATGATTTCATAGGAAAGCCCGTAAACCTGGAAGAACTCCGTATAACGCTGCGAAACGCCTTCGAGGTCCACGACCTTCGCAGGGAGGTTGGATTTCTCCGCCGAGAACGCTCGCACGATCACAGTTTTGAACGCATCATCGGCGATTCGCCAGCAATGGCGAAAGCCAGGGATCTCGCACAGCGTGTGGCCGAATCGGATGTCGCCGCAATACTCCTTCAGGGCGAGACCGGTACGGGAAAGGATCTTTTTGCAAAGGCAATACACGGAGCGTCTGACCGTGCTAAGTTTCCCTACCTCGCGATCAATTGCGCGGCCCTGCCGGCAACTCTTATCGAATCCGAGCTATTCGGCTATGAAAAGGGTGCGTTCACCGACGCCAAACAGAAAAAGGAAGGTCTTTTCGAGCAGGCACAGGGCGGCACGATCTTTTTGGATGAGATCGGTGAGATGGAATTAAGCCTGCAGGCAAAACTTCTCCGTGTGCTCGAGGAGGGGACGTTCCGACGCGTCGGCGGGCTAAAGGACCTAAAGCTCAATGTCCGGATCATCGCGGCCTCGAACCAGAATCTTAAGAAAGCTGCGGAACAAGGAACTTTCCGGCTCGACCTATATTTTCGACTCTCGGTCATTCAGGTTGACATTCCGCCGCTGCGCGATCGCGATGCCGACGTTTTCCAGCTCGCGGAACATTACATCAAAATGGCGAACGCTAAGCGTCGAGGCGTCCCTCTACTTGGGCTGTCAGCTGAGGTGGAGCAGATCTTCGCAAACTATGGATGGAGCGGGAACGTTCGCGAACTCAGGAACGTGATCGAACGTGCTTCGATCCTGGAAGATTCGGAATATGTGACAGCGACGCATCTGCCGGCAGACATGATCGGAGACCGCACGGAAGGTACTGCTCCGATGGGCCGTGTTGTCTTACCGCCTAACGGGATCCCGCTCGAGACCGTTGAGGCTGAACTTGCCCGACAGGCATACGCTCGGACGCATGGCAACCTCACCCAGGCTGCAAAACTTCTGGATATCTCACGCGACCAACTTCGTTATAAATTAAGAAAGTCGGGCGATCTTCCGGCGCACATCGACGAGGCAGCCGTCTGACCCTTCATATGGCCACTCCCGAACCTATCGAAAAAATCCCGCTTGAAGCACACGTCAAGGAGCTGTCTGAACTCAAACGTGCTCTGGATGAAGCGGCGATCGTCGCGACCACCGACCAGCGCGGCGTGATCACGTACGTTAACGATAAGTTTTGCGAGATCTCGAAATATACCCGCGAGGAGCTTATCGGCGAGGACCACCGGATCATCAACTCCGGCTTCCACCCCAAAGACTTCATCCGGTCAATTTGGACGACGATCGCAAAGGGGAACACATGGCATGGCGAACTTCGGAATCGCGCGAAGGACGGTTCGATCTATTGGGTCGACACGACGATCGTCCCCTTCATGGACGACAACGGCAAGCCTTTTCAATACATCGCGATCCGATTTGATATTACCGAGCGAAAGCTTGCCGAGGAACGTATTCGCCAGCAGGCCTCATTGCTCGATAACGCACAGGACGCGATCCTCGTGTGCGATCTGAAATATCAGATCCTATATTGGAACAAGGGTGCGGAGCGAATGTACGGCTGGGCTGCCGACGAGGCCTCAGGGCGCAAAGTGACCGACGTCCTGAGGTCAAAAGGCCCTGGCCGCATCTACGAGATAGAAACATCTCTTGAATCTACCGGAAAATGGAAGGCCGAGGAACGTCAACAGACAAAACAGGGTACCGAGATCATCGTTGAATCGCGATGGACGCTGGTCGAGAATCAGTACGGCCAACCCGATTATATTTTGATCATTAATACCGACGTCTCAGAACAGCGACGAACCGAGCAGCATCTGTTCCGTGCCCAACGGATGGAGTCGATCGGTACGCTCGCCGGCGGCATTGCTCACGATCTAAATAATATTCTGTCGCCAATACTGATGGGTGTGGATATGATGCGGCTGAACCATCCGGACGCCGCTACGGAACGTTGGCTGTCTATCATCGGAGAGAATGCCCAGCGTGGAGCGGACCTGGTCAAGCAGGTGCTAACGTTTGCGAGAGGGATGGAAGGCGAAAAGATCCCGGTGCAGGTCAAGCATGTTGTTAAGGACATCATCAGCGTTCTAACCGAAACCCTCCCTAAGACGATCAAGCTCAAACAAGAGATCGAGCCCGAACTGTGGACCATCGCAGCTGATCCTACGCAGATCCATCAGGTAATCATGAATGTTTGTATCAACGCCCGTGACGCGATGCCTGACGGCGGCGAACTAAGCATTACTGCCCGGAACTACCAGATCGATGAGAATTACTCGCGGTTGAACTTAGACGCGCGTCCGGGGCCCTACCTACTGGTGACGATCTCCGACGCAGGTGTGGGAATGGACGCCGAGACAGTGGCCCGTATCTTCGATCCATTTTTTACGACGAAAGCTATCGGTCACGGTACAGGATTGGGACTTGCTACGTCGATGGCGATCGTGAAAGGTCACGGCGGTTTCATCAATGTGTATAGCGAACCGGGTAAGGGCACGAAGTTTTCGATCTACCTACCCGCGGATGTGACGACTGACGCCCAAAGGAGCGAGTCGACTGCAGACTACACTGCGGGTGCGGGCGAAATGATCCTGGTTATCGACGATGAGCCTAACATTGTGGCGATCACTGCCGCTGCCCTGGAACGCTTTGGGTATCAGGTGACGACAGCCGCAAGCGGCGCTGAAGCGGTCGGTCTTGTAAGTAATAGCATTGGCCGGATCGCGGCCGTTATCACGGACATGGCCATGCCGAATATGGACGGACTGGCGACTATACGAGCGATCAGAGCGATCGATAAGAATATGAAGATCGTGGCGATGAGCGGTCTAATGAACGCCGAGCAAGCCTCGCAGCTCGAAGCTCTAGGCGTGCGGGATCTGCTGTCTAAACCCTTCACGGCTGAGACACTTCTAACGACGGTCGCGGGCGTAATCGCGGAATCCGGCACGAAAGAGTGAGCGTTTTTTCGACAAAGGACGTGAGCTTTTTCGCATAAAGCCGGATAGAACTCAACAGAAACGCCGGCACACGAATACGAATCGAGCGGAACAAGGGTTGCTTGGTATGGGTATGTTGAATGCTTGCGCCCCTTTCAGTTAACGTCGCCTAATTAAAGCGGCTGAAGTTCGGAGGACCCAAGATGGCCAAAATCGTAATTATCGGAGGCGGATTCGGCGGGCTCGTTACCGCTGAACGCCTGCAGGAACTCCTGGATCATGGAGCGAATCAAATCACACTCGTCGCGCCCGGTCCCCGTTTCACGTTCTATCCCGGCCTGGTTCAGCTCGCATTTGGTGAGTGCAGTGCGGATGACATCACCTTTGACCTGCGGGCGAGGGCGACTGAAAAGGGTGTGCGATTCATCCAAGGTGAGATGATTCGGATCAACCCGCGGCTGCGCACGGTCGAATTGGCCGGACCGGACTTTCGCGGCGACCTGTTCTACGACTACCTTGTGATCGCGACCGGACGCCGCCTCGCCACGGAAAAGGTCCCGGGTTTTTTCGAGAACTCACATCATTTGCTGGGGATCAGCCCGTCGATAAAGTTTGGCACGGCGGTAAACGCTTTTCGCGAGGGAACGATCATCGTTGGATTGTGTCCTGAGGCGCGTTTGCCGGTTCCGGTCTGCGAGACGGCCTTCGCGCTTGCTCGCAAATTCGAACCGCAGATCAGCACGGGAACCGTAAAGATCAAGGTCGTATTTCCCGGATCGCTTTCAGAGGCGTTTGGCGGGGCTTCGCTACACAAAGCGCTCGAGGCCGCATTTGCGAAGCATGGCATTAATGTTCTCTACGACGTTCCGATCGTGGATATAAACGCCAATGACATTGTTTCCTCGGCCGGACACCGCATTCAGCATGATCTGTTGATGCTGGTGCCGCCGTTCCGCGGCCAGGCCTTACTTCATGATATCGGGGTTACCGACGAGCAGGATTTCGTTCGGGTCGATGGCGGAATGCGGATCCACAATATGGAACGTGCCTATGCCGTAGGTGACGTAGTAGCCTTTTCCGGACCGAAGTTTGCACACATGGCCGTTCGACAGGCTACCACCGCTGCGGACAACGTTGCCGCCGAGATCAACGGCGAAGAGCCCGCCGCCGAGTATTATCACGAGATAGCGACAGTTATCGATGCGGGCGGTTCGGATTCGATCTACCTACACTACGGCATTTGGGACGATGAACTTTATCGCCTAAAGAAGGGCCGTCTGTGGAGCTGGGCGAAGGAAATGCACGACTCCATTTGGCGGCGAACCCACCGCCCCAAGTCAACCTAGCGGAGCGAAGCATTTAGCTTTTCGAGTGCCGATGAACCCGGACAAAGCCCCGACCGCGGGATCGCGTTCAGCGGCGTATCGCTTGTTTTTAGCATCGAGTGCAGGTCCTCAGAATTCTCATTCACATATAGAAGCCCGGTCAGGATCTCGCCGCGGCGTTTTGCGTAACGGACGGCGTTCGTAGCTGACAAGCGGTCGTTCGGGTCCCAATCCTTTGCAAGCTTGTTAAGCCGGATCGTGGAGCCATCGTGCATCAGCAGGTCCTGGATCGATCCTGCTTCGTAATTCGTAGTTATCTCACGCATCATCGGAACGAAATCCATCGTCGCCGTCGCTTCCATATGCTCGCGGACGTAATCATATGACTTCGTCGAACCGGCATTGTTGTTAAATGTCACGCAAGGGCTGATGACGTTCAGAAAGGCAAAGCCATTATGATGCATTGCGGCTTTAAGCAGCGGTGTCAGCTGTTCCTTGTCGCCTGAAAAGCTTTGGGCAACGAATGTCGCACCCAACTCGATCGCAAGGCTTGCAAGATCGATCGCGTCGAACAAGTTTACCGAGCCCGCCTTGCTCTTTGAGCCTGCGTCAGCCGTCGCCGAATCCTGGCCCTTGGTCAGGCCGTAGCAGCCGTTATTCATGACCAGGTAAACCATCTTCAGATTTCGACGTATCACGTGAACGAACTGGCCCATCCCGATAGACGCCGTATCGCCGTCGCCCGAGACGCCGAAGTATATCAGGTCACGGTTCGCCAAATTAGCGCCGGTCGCTACCGACGGCATGCGTCCGTGCACCGAGTTAAAGCCGTGTGAATTCGAAAGGAAATAGGCGGGCGTCTTTGACGAGCATCCGATACCCGAAAGCTTTGCGACGCGGTGCGGTTCGATGTTTATCTCGAAGCACGCCTGTGCGATCGCGGCACTGATCGAATCATGCCCGCAGCCCGCACATAGCGTCGATAGCGAACCCTCATAATAATCGACCGAGTAGCCAAGGTCGTTCGTCGGAAGTGCCGGATGGCGGAAAATGGATCTAATGTAACTCATAACAAAAACTCACTAACTCACGTTTTCGGAGAAATGATCACCCTTCGAGCGAAGCCCTTATTTGCCGGTAAATATTATCAGCCGTGATCGGCATGCCGTCATAGTTCAGTACTGAAACGAGCTTCGCGGGGTTCACGCCAAGTTCGATCATCATCAGGCTGCGGAATTGTGCATCGCGATTTTGTTCGATCACGAAAATACGCTCGTGCGAATCGATGAACTCGCTAAACGCTTTTCCGAACGGAAAGGCTCTGACCCGCATCGCGTCAAGCTCGATGCCCTCGGCCGCCAAAAGCTCAGTGGCTTCTTCGGCTGCATAGGTCGAGGTCCCGAAAAAGATCACGCCCTGTGTTGATTTCTTACATACGTTTGGGCTCCCGAGGCGCTCTCCCGCGGCAATAAATTCGGGCTGCGGCACCAGTTCTTTCGCCGTTTCCCACTTTTTCGCAAGACGGTCAACGTTTCGCTTGTAGGCCTCGCCGTCTTCGGTATAAACGCCGTATTCGTCCCGCGACGACCCTCGGGTGACGAAAGCACCCTTGGTAGCGTGCGTTCCAGCGATCGTGCGATAGGGAATTCCGTCATCGTCGACGTCGAGGTAGCGGCCCCATTTACCCTTGAACTGCTCAAGCGGCTGCGTCATCGAATGATCGCCGTGTGGCTGAGCGTCCAGTTCAGAAAGTGTCGAGCCAAGATCACCGCTGCCATCTCCGTTCCCGTTCGTCACCGGTTGGTGCTCGTCGACGGCTGCCTGCATTCGATCGATAGACTTGGTCAGAAAGTCCAACTGTTCTGCCGTCAAGATCTTACCGCGATCGTACTCGCGGGCATCGTCCCAGGTCAGCGGGTCGGTCACGTGGTCGTTCATGCCGAGGTCAAGGTCGGTCATCACGATGACAGGTGTCTGCAGGCGCTCCGTCAGGTCAAAGGCGTCCGCGGTCATCTCAAAGCATTCTTTCGGTGATGCGGGAAAGAGCAGCGGATGCTTTGTATCACCGTGCGATGCATATGCTGCCAACAATAGGTCCGATTGCTGCGTTCGCGTGGGCATTCCTGTCGAAGGGCCGGTGCGTTGAACGTCGATCAGTACTGTCGGAACCTCAGCAAAATAACCCAAGCCGAGGAACTCATTCATCAACGAAACGCCCGGGCCGCTGGTCGCCGTAAATGCCCGCGCGCCGTTCCAACAGGCACCCATGACCATGCCTATCGCAGCCAGTTCGTCCTCGGCCTGCACGATCGCATAGTTGTTCTTGCCGGTTTCTGCGTCCACGCGGTATTTGAAGGCATACTTAGCGAACGCGTCGACTACCGATGTCGAAGGCGTGATCGGATACCATGCGGCGACGGTCGCACCGGCATAGATCGCCCCGAGGCCGCAGGCGGAGTTTCCGCTGTACAAGATCTTATCCCCGAGCAGATCGCGGCGTTCGACACGCAGGTCGAACGGAGCTTCAAAGTTCTCCTTAACGTAGGTTACGCCAAGGTTCAGGGCTTTGATGTTCGGTGCGATCAGCTTTTCTTTGCCTTTGAATTGCTCACCGATCAGGGATTCAAGCACAGAGAATTCGATATCGAAAAGCGTCGCGAGAGCACCGATATAAACAATGTTCTTGAATAGCTGCCGCTGACGGGCATCCGTATACTCCGCATTACACAGGGCGGTCATCGGAATGCCAAGATGTGTGATATCGGTGCGATCGTAGCCCGGCGGCAGGGGCTTGGTATTGTCGTAGACAAAGTAGCCGCCCTCACGCACATCCGCGTAGTCTTTTTTCATCGACTGAGGATTCACCGAGACCATCAGGTCCAGGCCCTCGCGGCGACCGAGGTAGCCCTTTTCAGAGACACGCACCTCGTACCACGTCGGCAGCCCCTGAATGTTTGACGGAAAGATGTTCTTCGGCGTAACCGGCACACCCATACGGAAAACCGCCTTTGTAAAAAGGGCATTTGCCGACGCGGAGCCGGTCCCATTGACGTTCGCGAATCGAACCACAAAATCGTTGATCTTCATACTAGTTACGCCGCGAGCTCCCTTGACGCTCTGACGACAGTCACGCCCACGAAGAGCGATAGCTAATTATTGTCCTGAGTACCACCGAATGCAACATAGTTCGAGTTGCCGTATAATTTACTTACACGTTCCGTTGCTATTATCTGTGAGGCGGCAAACCATGATCCAAGTCGATGATATGGACGCTCGCGAGATGGCCGATCTGCTGCAGCATGTCGGGTACGGCCATCTTGGCTGCGCCGAGTCAAATATCCCTTATGTGATACCGGTCAACTACGTCGTTGATAATGACGTGATCTATATCTATACCACCCTCGGCAAAAAGGTGGAGATAATCGAACAGAACCCGAATATTTGCCTGCAGGTCGAGATCGTCAAGGACAAGACGGACTGGCAAAGCGTTATCGTCCAGGGCATCGCGAAGCAGGTCACCGATCCGACGGAACGCGAACATGCGATCAAACTTATTCGTGAGACGAACCCAACACTTTCGCCCGCTTTAAGCATCCGGTGGGTCGATAACTGGATACGTGAAAATCGCGAAGTGGTGCTGCGGCTCGAACCGACCCGCGAAACCGGACGCCGTTCCGTGATCGTCGAGCGTACCGCCGCCGGCGCTCAGCCCGTTCCCCGCAGTGGCAACGCTTTTTGACAGCTGTCACCGTGATCATTCCGGCGTACGCAGTATCTTTTCCATCTTCTTGCCTTTTGCGAGCTCGTCAATGAGCTTGTCGAGCCAGCGGATCTTTTGCATTAGCGGGTCTTCGATGTCTTCGACGCGGATGCCGCAAACGACTCCTTTGATCATCGAGGCATTCGGGTTCAACTTCGGAGCCTTATCAAAGAATTCACGAAAGCTGATCTTCTTCTCGATCACCTTCTCGAGCCCCTTCTGCGTGTAACCCGTCAGCCAACGAATACACTCATCGACCTCGCCCTTCGTCCGCCCCTTCTTTTCCGCCTTCGCCACATAATGCGGATAAACACCAGCGAAACTCATGTTGAAAACTCTATCGTTTGGCATCGGGTATTAGTCCAAAATCCTTATTTGGTGCAATGGTTATTCGATAACCGGACATTTCCCGAGTTTGTGGTGAATCCTTGACTTGCCACCGAATAATTCCGCTATGCGATAGAAAGTTCACTCTCTTTTCCTGACCGGAATAAAATCCAATACGCGTAGCCGAGTGGAACCACGCGAGCAAAAACGACCGTCAGTGTCGGCACGATAAGTTCTTCGGGCGAGAAACCATGATTGGCGCTCATTCCGACTGCAATAACCAACACAAAGAAAAGTACATATGGGATCGATAGAAGGGATTCGACAACGGCATAAACCTTCACTAGATTTCGACCTAAGAGTATTGAGACGCCAAGTATAAGGCCGTAAAGTTCAGACAACCATGCGGTTAGAGCCGGTGGCTTACCTTCCGAATGTTGGAACAGAGTTTCAATAAAGAAGAATCCGATCCGGGTATCGAAATAAAATAGCCACCCGGCTTCGTCCCGATACCCCCTTAAGAGGATATACAGACATAGGTGCGCGAGTGCGACCGCAGTAATGTATGGTCCGAGGATGTGTAAATGCCGTTTCATCCCGGTTGATCAATCATGCAAACTATCCTGCACCATTTCCATTCCTTTCGATCTGGACTAGGCTGCCGATGACGGTAGGGCCGTACTTTTTGTTCCCGGCTTTGGTGACGTTGTACCAGAAGGCCTGCATGTCCCAGGCGGCGGTCGGGCAGCGTTCGGCACATAGGCCACAGTGAAGGCAGACGTCCTCGTCCTTTGCCATTATGCGGGCGGTTTGCGGAACCGGGCCCGAGACGTAAAGCTCCTGCGTTAGGTTGAGAGCGGGAACCTTTGTCCGCTGCCTTAGGTCGGTTTCTTCGCCGTTCTCTGTGAATGTGATGCAGCTGGTCGGGCAGATGTCGACGCACGCGTCGCACTCGATGCACTTGGGTGCGTCAAAGACGGTCTGCACGTCGCAGTTGAGACATCGCTGTGCCTCTTCGTAACCGGTCAGCCGGTCGAAACCGAGCTCGACCTCCTTTTTGCGATCTTTGAGCGTGAGGGATTTCGGTGCCTGGGGCACGACGTATCGCGGATCATGGTCGACCTCGCTATCGTACGCCCATTCGTGGATGCCCATCTTTTGCGAGACAAGATTGACGAACGGCGGCAGGCGCTTAGTGATCTCTTCGCCTTTGCACACAAGGTCTATCGAGACGGCCGCCTGATGGCCATGGGCGACCGCCGTGATGACATTCTCCGGCCCGAAAGCCGCGTCACCGCCGAAAAATACCTTCGGATGCGTCGATCTGAACGTAACCTTATCGACGACAGGCATTTCCCATTCATCGAATTCAAGCCCCAAGTCCCGCTCGATCCATGGGAACGCATTCTCTTGACCGACCGCGATCAGAACGTCGTCAGCCGGATAAAACACATCGGGTTCGCCTGTGGGGACGAGTGAACGCTTGCCATTGTCATCATAAACGGCCTCGACCTTTTCGAAGGTCATACCGGCGAGCTTCCCGTTTTCGATCACAAAGGACTTGGGCACGTGGTTGTCGATGATCGGGATGTCCTCGTGCATCGCGTCTTCCTTTTCCCAAGGACTGGCCTTCATCGTGGCGAATGGTGAGCGGACAATGACCTTCACGTCCTCACCGCCCAGACGCCGAGCCGTGCGGCAGCAGTCCATCGCGGTGTTCCCGCCGCCAAGCACGATAACGCGTTTGCCGATCGAATGCGTGTGCTCAAAAGCGACGCTGCCGAGCCAATTGATACCGATGTGAATATTTGCGTCACCCTCCTGCCGGCCCGGCAATTTGGGCAGATCGCGGCCGCGAGGTGCTCCCGTTCCTACGAAAACCGCATCGTAATCCTGTTCCAGTACCTCACGCAGGCTCGAGACGTAATGTTTGAAATGGGAATGGATGCCAAGATCGAGGATGTAATCGACCTCTTCTTCGAGCACGGTCTCCGGGAGCCTGAATGCCGGTATCTGCGAACGCATAAAGCCGCCTGCCTTTATTTGCTCGTCGAAAAGATGCAGCTCGTAACCCAAAGGAGCAAGGTCACGGGCGACGGTCAGCGACGCGGGACCGGCACCTATCAAGGCGATCTTCTTGCCATTTGACGGGAATGGCCCGCGGGGCATCAGTTCTTTTACCTCGCCCTTATTGTCTGCAGCCACGCGCTTTAGTCGACAGATCGCGACGGGCTCCTCTTCCGCCAAACGCCCGCGTCGGCAAGCCGGTTCGCACGGTCGGTCGCAGGTGCGTCCTAATATCCCCGGGAACACGTTCGAATCCCAGTTGATCATGTACGCCTCGGTATACCTGCCCTCAGCTATCAGGCGAATATACTCGGGCACAGGGGTATGTGCCGGGCATGCATATTGGCAGTCAACGACTTTGTGGAAATATTCCGGATCGCTAATGTCGGTAGGTTTCAATGGGTTGCCTCAGCCGTCTGTATTGTAGTGACGGCCGTTCGACGATTGTCCCCCAAAACGCGAAGGAAACTTTCAAACGGCCATTCACGAGAATCATACAATTTAAACTGCGGTGACAACAGAAAATCCAAGCATTTTCGAAGTAATTTTTGACTTTATCGGTTTACCGGGCCGTTCTACCGCCAATTCCCCATCAGCAGGAACGGTGACCAGTAATATGGATGAGCGAACGGAGCCTTTGGATCAGGTGTGAATGGCGATCTCTCATTTTCATCGTCTTCGAACACGATAATGTCAGAGCTTCGCTTTGCCGCCCCTTCTGAAGGAGCATATTTCCCGTTCATAACAGTTATCTGAGCGCGTCGCAGAGCCTCAGCCTTGGTGACCTTTCCTTCACCATAGATCCTATAAAATTCGACCATAACGTCTTTTGTTGACGTGTCGAACACGGACCACAGCGTTGCTATGACCGACTTTGCACCAGCCTCATGGGCGATCGAACCAAATCCTTCTATCTCGATGCCGTTCGACCGAGCTCCGCCGGGCGTCGCGGTATTACAGGCTGAAAGCACGATCAGGTCGACATCGGTCAAAGACTGGTTCCGCAGCCGGTCGATCGTAAATTTGCGATCGCTCCCGCCTCCTAACAAAAGAAACGAATTCTTGTCATCGCCGGGTGTGAGCTGAAAATGGCTGGCAATATGTACCACCGGATAGCGGCCGAGCTCTGACTCGAAACCAGCTAGGGTAAACGTCTCATCGAGCAGTTGCTTACCGGGCAAGACCCCTGTCGGACACTGCTTGCTGGCCGTTCGCGTAGCCGGATCGGCGACAATGCAACCGAGTTCGTCGGGAACCGCAAAAAGCGGGTCAAATCCTTCTGTGGCTTTTGAAACACCAACGCCCAGGACAGACCAGTCTTTGCCCGCACCGGCCGGTAAAGCCAGCGTTTCGCGGCTCGCGAGACTCACGACAACGTTGGCAAAACGTTCGGCTAAATAGCCCTTTTCTTTGGTCCACAACACCGCAGGGGGAATGTATCGAAGTGCTCCGTCCAGGCTCCAAACGATGGTATCAGCACGGATCCCGGCGAGATCGCCTTCGATCGGTTTGACCAGAAGGTCATAAACCGCACTCGACGCAGGTCGCGGGTCGAACCGCGGACTGGTCAGCACCGCGCGGAGATCAGCGATCAGCTTTCCTACCTTTTCCTCTTCGATCTCGATATAGTGTGCCCGCTGCGTCTTGCTCGTGGTGACGATGAGATGAATGCCCTTTTCGCCAAGTATCGTCGTGACGGCGGCTGTGCGATGCGCTTTTAAACGGTCGAGCGTACGCTGCAGGCCGCTGTCAGCCTGCACGACGCGTGCGTCACGCTGGCCGTATCGGATCTTTAGGTCTTCCAGGAACTTTTCGAACGCTGCCGTGGCGTCAGAAAGCTGAGTGCGAAGCTCGTCATAGCGTGCCTTTTTTGAGAATTCGCTTGCGGGTACGCTGCGTCGCTCTTCGTCTAAGGCGGCAAACTCGGCACCGATCGATGTCATTTTGTCAGCCAGGGCACTGTAGCGCCCGATGGCGGCTTTTTCGTCAGCGGAAAGAGCGACAGAACCGAGCAGATCGCGTGAGACGCGGTCGTCGCGGGTCGAAAAATCGATCAACTCCTCTTTTTTGAGCATTGTCAGGATCTGCTCAGCCTCGGCAATTCGGCCGGCGGCGATCAGCAATGCTGCAAGCTTACGATATGTCGGTGCGACTGAATCGAGATAAGACCGCTGTACCGCGGTATCGAGACCTGTTATCCTGCCGCGCTGCGACTGGTAAACATTGACCGACTGCTTTCCAAAGAAAATAGCGACGTTGCGGTTTTTGAGGCTATCCCAGCTGTACATGAGGTTTGCGAGGCTGCCCGCTTCGCCGCTGTTGTCTGAAATGCTGCGGGAGACCGCAAGTGAATTAACGTAAAACTCCACTGCTTTCCGGGCGTCACCGTCATGAGCGTACGCCTGGCCGATGTTGTTCAGAACGCGTGCTTCAAGCTCGCGATTTCCGGTTTCACGCGTGATCGGAAGAGCCTTGTCAAAGATCTCGCGTGCACTCTTCGTATCGCCCGCGTCGATATAAATAAGGCCCAGATTATTCAGGATGGTTGCACCGAGTGTTACATCCAGAGTGATCTCGGCGAGCTCTAAGGCGGCTAGGAAGGACTTGATCGCCTGCTCATAGTCTTCTCGTTCCTGATGAACATTACCAATGGCTAGGAGTATTATCGCCTCTCGCCCGCGATCACCCACGGAACGGGCAAGCGATAGAGCTTTGTCGTAGTCCGTCTTTGCGCGTTCGATCTCTTTCAAGGAAAAGAAAACGTTTCCGTTGTTGATCAGAATTACCGCTTGTAAGCCTCGATCGTTGTTCTTCACCGCCAACGGAAACGCTTTCGCAAAATGCTCCAAGGCTTCCTGTTTGTTCCCGAGCGCGTCGTGCGATTTTCCGATGTTATTGAGGACCAGAGAAAGTTGGCGATCCAAGCCCGATTCCTCTATCTTTTTGAGCGATTGGCGGTAATATTCGAGGGCCTTAACGTTATCCCCGAGATAATGCCAGACCGTCCCGATGTTGTTCAGTACATTTAGCTCGAGATCGACTATCTCCAGTTCGCGAGCGATATCTAGTGCAGCTTCGTAAAACTCGATGGCACTGCGGCGAGCCCCAAGATCGTTTTGCACTTTGCCGAGATAGTTGAGCCCGTACGCTTCAGCATTGCGGTCACCGATAGCCCTCGCGGCGTCGGTGGAACGCCGGTACATCTTAACTGCCTTTTCTTTTTCTCCGATCGCGTCGTAATAAGCACCCAGGTTGCCTGTAACCATGGCCTCGACTGTCGCGACGGAATGCTCCGTTACTATCTTTTCCGCTTGCTCATAGATAGGCCCGGCGAGGGCGATCTCGCCGCGTGTGAAGTGAATAGTCGCGATATTGTTCAATGCGAACGCCTCACCCTCATAACCTTGCGCAGACCTGTATACAGGAAGAGATGAGTTATAAAGCTCGATCGCGCGGTCGGGGTCGCCCATGTTCTCGGCGCTTCGGCCCGCTAATAAAAGCGATTCTGCTTGTTCGGGTACAGCGTCGGCTTGTTTAAACAACTCAGCGGCCGCAAGAAACTTTGGTAAAGCCGCGGCGGCACCTTCAGTAGTCTCCGATTCGAGCAGTTCGCGAGCTGCAGCGTATTCAGCCTCGCCCCTTGCCTTCAAAGAAGCTTTATCGTCCTGTGCAGCGGCAGTAGCGACAAATGCTACTGCAGACAGAGCAATCGCGACGACGGCGATCGAGAACTGATAAGAGTAGTGTCGGAAATGAGATCGCATATTATGCCGCCTCACGGCCTGATCTTTAGCTCGTAATGAAGAACGCCCCAATCACCCGGCGACGAGAACACCGCTTGACCTGATCTCGCTCCGTCAGAAAAAAGCTCACCCAGCGCCGGCCCGGAGTCACGCTTGGTACCCCGAAGCTCGAGAAAACTGAAATCAACGTACTGCCGCGATACAAATACGGCGTATTTGCTCGACGTAGCCGGCCTGTCGATCTTTATGGTCCGAGTGATGGTCGCGCCATCCTCAAGCGGTTCGTCGGCACCGGTCGAGCCGTATAGGCTTCGAACCTGCCCATCATTAGTCATTTCGATCAATGCGAAATGCAGCGGAAGACCGCTGGCATACGGGTCCCCTGTTTCCTTACGATTGACGTCACCTGAGCGATTCCTAAGCGTCAGCTTGATGTGGCTGCCTGCTTTGACCTCAGCCCGTGCAGTCACGTCGGTCAAGACGGTTTGTGCGGCAGGCCGACGGTGCACCAGTTGGCCTCCGCGACAAAAAGGTACGAGAGAACCGGTTGGAAACACTTCGACCTTAAGGTCCGCATACTTCCTTAGGTCCGAATTGCGGAATTCGATCCGCGAGAGTCGCTGTTGGTACGCCCGTCCGCGAATTACGTCTGCAACGCCAGCCGCGATATCCGGATCACCGGAGCGGAACGTCTTTCCATAAAGCGGGGGGCTGCCTGGCTCGCCCTCGATGACGTAATAGACAACCTCGTCCGCACGCGGAAACCGAGCTGTTCTCTCAACAGTAACGAGCGAATCCCCGCTACACCTGTATTCAGGCCCGACCGGTGCGAGCAGTTCGTGGTCAGCAGTTTTTTGCGAACCGAACACCTCTGAAAGCTTTGACCTGACGATCGATAGCGCCGGCACATTTGGCCCCGATCGCGTTTCGGCTGAAGCCTCCCGAAACGTTCCATTCTCAAAAAGCCCCTCCTTCGCTAAGGTCGCCCGAACTTCAGACAAGATCTCTTTGTGAACTGCATCAGAAAGAGCCGTCGGGCTATTGAGGTCCAGGAATATCGGGTCGGCCGGGTTGGCAGCTGCTATCACGGCGTTTGACGATCGGTCGATGGGAAACGGCGATCCACGCTCCGCACCAACATTAACCGTGCTCTCAAAACTTCCGACCGATGTTACGGTACCATTTGCGATCCACCCGTTGGCTCCCGATCCGCTCGATCCTTTGCGGTAGAATGCGATCTGTGAGCCCGGAGCAATCCCGTGAATTGTCCCCGCTTTGATCGTAGCGATACGTGCGTTGGAATCGGTATCGATCACTTCAATAAACGCTCGTCGGGCACCGGCGATGCCGAAAAGTGGTGCGTCAAGGTCGCCCTCGATCTGAGGTGACTGATCCGAACGGACCGGACCCGAGACGATAAACTGCCGGATATCACGCATAAGCTCGCGATATGTCGGCACCGACCCGGACGTGTTCGCCGCCCTGAGCGCCTTGACCAGGGATTTGGTCATAAGTCCGTATGGTTTGTCCGGTGCCGCCAAAGCGGCTGATTCTGACAAGGCTTCAAGAGCGCTGTGGGCCGCCGAGATCTCGACATATGTAGTTGGGTCGGGGGGCAGTTTGCTTTGCGGAAAGCGCCGGACATAGGGCTTTCTTGATCGCTCATCCGCAGCGGTCCGCATTATGTCGGCACCCTTTACCGATGGGTTTCGCGAACCCGTTCCGGAGTGACAGCTTTCAAAGATCAGGGTCGTTTTCGATGTGTGCTGAGAGAGTTCGTAACGCAGATCGGCGATCTCGTCATCGAGAATATCGAAAACGCCCGGTGCACGGCTGTCCCACGCAACAAATGTCTCGTCTAGCCCGTCGGTCTCTTCGTCGTCGTTGGCCGCATTTGGGTACTGCGAACCGTGCCCGCAGAAGTAATAGACCACTACAGCTTCGCGGCCGTTGGCCTTTTCACGGGATGCGTTAGCTGTTAAGTGCTTTCGAAAAGCGTCCGTGACGCCTTTATAAGTGGCCTGTTCATTCTTCAGCGTTAGAATGTTGCGGTTGTCGTCAGGAAAACCCCACTCGATCAGGGAAGATCTAAGCAGATCGACGTTGTTAACACACCCGGCGATGCTCTGCGGCCTACCATCTTTGTAATCTGAGATCCCCACCAGCAAAGCGTACATCGGTCGCGGCTCGTCGATGCTCGCCGCCGCGATGATGCTTCGCGCATCGCGAAGATCGATTGCGACCATCGACACCACAACGATCATTGCGGCGATGATGGCCCTGAATTGTGTTGGTTCCGATCTCATTTTAGCGAAGAAATAGGGGAGAGACCGGCCGCCGCTCGTAGGCTGCAGCGGCCGGAAATTCGGCTAGATCCCTTTAAGGATCGCATCCACAGACGCAAGATTCAGCTTTCCGTAGCCCCAGTCCTTGTTCGGCAACGCGTTGACGAACGGGTTCAGACCGGTCTTGTTAGCACGCGAAACTAGCTGTGTCTTGATCTGACCGAGCGTCAAACGCGGCCGTTTCTGCAGCATTAACGCGATCACGCCTGATGTATAAGGCGTCGCCGCACTGGTGCCGTTCATTAGACGATACATGCCGGTCGGGTCAACCTCGGCGTATTCATTCGGGGTTCCGCCCTGCAGGTCTCTGGCATTAGCGGAGGCATAATATTGACCCGGAGCGACGATCTCTGGTTTTGTGACGGCCTTGCCCTTCACGGAACGGTTCGGCCCGGGGCTGGAATAGCACGACAGCCATCCGATGCGGACATTCAGCTGTTTGCCGTCGGTACCAAGGCACGGTGCGAGCTGCGGGAGCGGCCCTGACGCAAAGTCGTCATTCCAGTCGTAGCTGCCCACCGTGATGGCATTTTCCATGGCACCCGGCGATCCCACGAGGTGGCTATACGTCCGCTCAGGTGCGAGGAATGTATTGCCTCCGGACCTGAAGCCGAGCATGTACGCGTGCACCTCGGTAACTTTGCCGGCGGGATTCTTGAACTGAATACTGCCCGGGCCCGAGTTTACGTTTAGTATCGCCTGCCGTTGACCCGTGATCGGGTTGACCTCATTAGAGATCTTGCCTGTGATCGGCGTGGTGGCGGAGCCGATCACGTCGATCGCATCGGCACTGTCGAAGAAAAAGTGGAGTCTTGCAGGGCCAACAGCGTTCCAGCGTATTGCTTTAGCCTCGGCGTCGAATTTTACGGTGGCGTGCATGTTTGAATCGCCGTCATTTCCTGCGGCAAAGACGATCGCTCGGCCGGGCTTCGTCAACGGAAAGCGGGCGTTCAGATGTCGTTCACGGATCGTTTGCCCGTCGTGTCCCGTGTACTGGCCGCCGAAGCTGCCTGAAAGGATCAACGGTGACGCACCGGCTATCTTGTCGAGCCACTCGGCTGCTGCTGTCAGCGTGAAAACGTTCTCGAAACCGCCGTCGTAGCCAAACCGCACGCCTATGATGTCGGCCTCAGGAGCCACACCGACGACATCGCCGCGTTTCAGGCCCTTCGGCTGTTTATCAGCGTTACCGTTTCCGGCGGCGATGCTCGCACACGCGGTTCCGTGGCCATCTAGATCAGTGGGCGGAATGGTCTGCCGCGCCGCTCGCAACTCAGCAGTCAGATGTGCCTGCGTATAAAGTGTCCCTATAGACGAACCATTTGGAAAAAGTACGGGCGATTTCATACCGCGGCCCTCGACGTATGGTGTCGAAGTATCCCAAATATACTTGATCCGCGAGGTCGGGCGTCCCTGTGCGTCATAGGTAATGAAGTCCGGGTGACGGAAATCAACGCCGGTATCGAGGATCGCGATGGTCACGCCTTTACCGGTCAGCCCCATATGGCCACCCCGGACAATGCTCTCGGGCTCGCCAAGCGTTTCCGTCGGAGCGGGGTTAACCTTGGGCGGCGGCGGTGTCGTCACGCCCGTGTCATATTCAACTCGAACCACATTGGGATTGGCAACGAGTGCGTCCCAAGGTTCGTCGCCGGCCGAAAAGATATCGGCAAAGCGGTCCGTAGCGGAAAGAACGTAAGTGTCCTGTAGGTTAGACCTCTTCAGATCAGTGAAAACTGCACGCCGGGCAGCTACGGTCTTAAATTCCACGTTCAACACGTCGAATTGACGGCCCGCCTCTGGCGACGCCTGCAGTTTTCCATCGCGCTCCGCGAGGGTTCGTTTGTTTGCCTGAAAGTCCGAATATGACGCGAAGGACATTTTCGACCGTTTGTCGGTGGGCTTGGTGTCGAGCGTCTCGATCTCGTCGACGATCGGCAACAGGTGGTTGATGCTCGGTTCGGCATTTACGGCCGCGATCGGAAAGGCAGCGGTTACGACGGCAGCAAGTGCCGACGCTGCAAGGAATGACGAACCTCGTCGGGAAAGTAGTGTGGACAGTTTGAACTTCATCGGTTTCTCCTAAGGTCTTTATACTGAACGCTCTTACGTGATCTCTGTGAGGCTTATGCCTCAACCAATTCGAATAATTTTAGTCCCCGTTCTTTTATCGCTTCCATTTCAGAATGCGAGAACCCCTCGTCACTTGCACACATTGCCAGGCCGTTCAGGGCCTGAACGAGCACGGGATCGAGCGATCCCGGACGCATGCGAGCGTAAGCTTTTATTTCAGAGAGGTGACGGCTGAGAGATGCCGCGTCGGAATAAAATGCGCTGTACACAGCGTTAGTCGCCGCTGCACCGGTAAGTACGTGCCATTTATGATCCGCGGGTTGCCGCTCGGCATATTTTGCCATAATTGACCTGATCCCTGCACTTAAAGACGCGGAATTTATTGATCGTCGGAGCATCGCTGAGAGCAGTTCCCGAAGCTCGGCGTTCTCGCTTTCACCGTCTGTCTTTTCGATCAGCATCATGAGGTCAACTGCAGCAGAGTTGTAGGAATCAGAATCCTTGCCCGCGTAACGAGCGCTCATCTCAGCGACGACGAATTCTTTACCGGTTAAAAAGCTAGCCCGTTCAGCGGCAGACATCCGAAGAACTGATCCAGCGTTTGAAAGATGCGGTTGAAAGAGCCTTCTGCCTGAGCTTTCCGCGAGTGCTGTCGATGCGATCGCGAAAATGAGCGTCGCCGTTAGTAATCCCTTTCTCGTTATTGACACGTTTTTTCTCCTTCGTTTATTGGCGTTTTTCCGCCCTTACAGCTACATGTGCCGAAATCGAGAAAAAGGTTACACCGGCATCAGGGAGAAACTTTTAACACGTATCTTGCGATCTGATCGCCGCCCTCTGCGTGGACCGTCAAGACGTTTTCGCCGGGTGAAAGCTCAGTGTCTGCAATAGTTGCAGATACGGCAGCCGTCCCTGCGGGATCAGCGACCACGCCAACGTTCTCCTTGATCGTGCGGCCGTTCAGCCGGATCGAAACTCGTACGTCGGCCGCAGTGTTTGCCGGAAGAGCAATGAGTACCGAGGTGCGTTTTGGGCCGGTTGCGGTCGAGGTGGAGGTGATCTGTCGTTCGGTGCGTTCCGGCCGCAATGTTACCGACCGAATGATCTCCTGCCGTGGCTCGACCGTTGGCGGCCTTGTATTTGTTGATCGCATTGACGTTATCTCCTGCTCGAGCCGTGCGGAACGTTCACGTTCGCGATCCAGGTCGCGGGTCAGCTCTGCAGTTACAGATCTCTCAGCATCGATCGTTTGCTGGATGTCTGGGATGGATTGCTCGGGACGATCGGCGTTAACCGCCTCGAGCCTTGCGATCTCATCAGAGACGCGGCGATTTTCCAGGAACAGCATTGTACTGATAGCCGCGAGAATGATCAGCAGGCTGCCAAAAGCCAATCGAGGAGCGTTGAACCACCCAAAAAAACCGGCTCTTTCCTTTTTGTTAGTAACAGCTTCCGATGCTGTAAAGCGTGTAGTTTCAATATGTTCGGCTAACGCCCTGGCGTTTGCGACCTTTTGTTGGCGGGATGGCTGGTCGATGAGCGATCTCTTGAAAGCTGCAAGCGTATCACCGCTCAAACGTCCTGAAACATAAAGATCTACGAGATCATTTTCACGATCTTGGGTGTCGGTAAAGAGCTCACTTTCTTCCACCAACCGCGCTTCAAAGGCTTCCGCCTCAGGATCCGGAAGTGTCCTTAAAAGGTATCGAGTTATTTGATCATCGGGGAGCGACTTCATTTTGAACCCTCACGATCATAAGTGGCGCCTGCAGGCGATTTGGTTTCTGCAACGTGTTTGTTGATACACCTCTCGAGCTTCAGCCGGAGGCGGCAAGCCTTTACCTTTAGGGCGTTTGCCGACATCTGAAGGTCGGTTGCCAAGGCCTTCCGAGCGTATTTGGTCTTTTCATTTGCCTCAGTGTCATAATAGAACAGGATCAGCCTGCGGTCTGATTCCTCAGGAATTTCCATCAGGCACCGGCGGAGCAACGCGAGTCGCTGATCGGTATCATCAGTGAAGTCGAGAGTATTCGGAGCGGGCCGTTCAGGGAGTTCACCAACGGCCGTTTCCCGCTTTTTCCTTTTATGCTCGAGGGCAACGAATCTACCGACGGCGGCTGCGTAACTGTTAATGTTCTCAATGACTTCGCCAGCTCTGAGCTTTAACGCGATCCGATCAAGTACGATGTCAGCTAGCGAGTCAGCGTCAGCACTTTCAACTCCACGCCAGATTAGCAATTGACCGATGCGGGACCGCAGTTCCTCATATTTTTCAGCCGCGATCGTTTGGTCGCTATCGAGAAACGCGAGCAAGTGATCAAGAGGTGACGTTGCGGGCTGCGACATTTAATGTGGAAGAATACGCAAAACCGGCGGGGTGTGTCCTATAGGTCGAGCACAACGGATGCGGAAACGGCCATTAGTCTGAATTCAGATTTATGAGTAATACTCAATAGGCACCGACATTTTAGGTGATTTCCGCCTAAAGTCAAAATATTTTCGTCGATCTTCGCGATAAACAATTGCTTGTTAGCGTCACGGTCGCACAGTACAATTCTCAGCAGTGAATAACGTGGCAAAGTCGGCCCTCCGCGGAGTATTTGTGGTCTATCTGATCGTGCTCCATGGCGTCGCGATCTATTTCATCAGTGAGTCGCTGATCAAAAATTATGTTGGCCTGCCGGCGATCGAGACCGCAGCGATCCCGGGACCCAATGCAGGCGGCGCGATACCGACACCGCAACCCCAGGAAACTCCATATCTTGACCCGAGCCTCACGACGCCAACTCCGGCGGAAGCTGCGTCCGGCCCTGTTTTTACCGCACCGGGAGCGATACTGACCATACCCGTCGCGGGTGTGCAAGCTAAAGATCTATTGGATACTTTTGGCGATGCACGCGGAGAAGAGAGATCGCATGGCGCAATAGACATAATGGCCCCTTCAGGAACGCCTGTATTGGCAGCGACCGATGGAGAGATCGTCCGGTTCTTTGACAGCGAGGCGGGCGGCATCACGATCTACCAGATTACCGATGATCGCCGGTTAGTGCTTTATTACGCACATTTACAGCGACGCGCGGACGATATCCAGCCCGGCGATCGGGTGACCCGCGGCCGCGTGATCGGTTACGTCGGCGATACGGGAAACGCCGGCACCGGGAACTTTCATCTGCATTTTTCGGTATCGGTCGTAACGGACCCGAATCGCTATTGGGAAGGCGCTAACATCAACCCTTATCCGCTCTTGACCGGGCGAGCAATCGCCACAGAAGACCGCTAGGAACAAAGTTTGCATCTTATTCCCTCTACTGTATGGATAGCATACTAGCTGAGGTATAAGTCAAACAATGTCATTAGTTTACAGGAATCGAAAAATGTCTCCATCGTTATTTTTTCTTGGGGTCATATTGCTTATTACGGGGTGTGCTCCACCGGCGGACGGGCCGGCACAAAGCAACACCACGGTTACTAATACCGCCGCGACCAACACGAATACTGCGCCGGTAATGAGCGAGGCTGAGGCCGCCAACGTGCCGATAACGCTGCCTGTTTTGGATGCGTTGCTTACAGATGAGGCCTTTGCAGAGAAGGCGAAGTCGGAGCTGGGCCTTACCGATGAAGAGCTGGCAAAGGTCCGCGAGGCGGCCAGAGATGCGGTGCTGCAGCTTGGCCAACAGGAGATCAGCGATGACGACCGATCGACGCGATCCGCCTTAGAAGCCGCTAAAACAAAGGTCCGCGAGGCATTAGGAGCGGAAAAAGGGAACCGTCTTATAGCTCTCGCCCAGCGCGAATGGGCCGGACAAGGCGGGGAGATGTTGGCGAATGCAAAGCCAAATGCGGTTCCTACCGACACGCGGGTCGTGGTGAACGCGCCGGCCTACCGAATGGACGTTTTCGAGAATGGGCACCTTAAGAAATCCTATAAGGTCGGCATCGGTTATCCTGAGTTTCCACTACCGGTCGGACTCAGAAAGGCTGAAACCATTATATTTAACCCGACATGGACACCGCCCGACGAGCCTTGGGTAGAGGGCAAGGTCCAGCCTGGTAAGACGGTCGAAGCCGGCAGCAAGCTAAATCCGCTCGGGCCGATAAAGATACCTATCGGGCTGCCTTCGTTAGTGCATGGCGGAAAAGCCGAAAGCCGCCTGGGGACGTTCGCATCGCACGGTTGTGTAGGTTTGACCGACAGGCAAATACAGGATTTCGCCCTGCAATTATCGTCATTAGGACAGCAGCCGCTGACGCTCGACCAGATCAAAGGGTTTGAAAAAGACTCAAAGAAAACAACCGATCATGAGCTGGCAACACCGATCCCGGTGGAACTGAGATATGAGACCATTGTGGTCGAGGACGGCAAGCTTAAGATCTATCGCGACGTGTATGAACGCGGCACAAACACGGAAGAGAATCTGCGTAAAGTGCTGGAAACATACGGTGTTACGCTAGACAGCCTGGCCGATCGGGAAAAGATCCTTGACGGTCTGGAATCGATGGCGGTGGATGCATTGGGCAAGCCTGTTGAAGCGAACGGGAACACAAATACCAATACGTCGAACGCTAACAAAAAAAATCAGAGCGACAAAGTGACCCGAAATATAAAGGGCAAAAAAGAGGTCGTCTTTGAACTGGCGGAGCTTAAAGGTAAGGGCTATCCGGCTCCTCTGATGGATTCGTAAACTTCGACGCGAGGCTCGACGCTCGGCCCGATGCCGGGCTCGGCCTCGCACTCTCCCCGGCACCGTTCGATACACCCCGTCGGTCGCCAAACCCGGAGCATCGCGAATGCCGAATGGTGCCAAGGCGCCTTTTTTGCGGTGCCGCGTCACCAAAATACTGAAAACCGAAAAATAGCATTGAGCGCTTTGCTACATTTTTGTCGACCTGTGTCAGAATGACACAGATTTTATAATTTTCTCGAGCATGCCGACGGGACAAAATGACACACTTAGGTTAATGACGGAGACGACCGAACGCGCGAAAAGATTTCTTAAGAATTTACCTGAGGGTTTTGCGGATTCCGAGGATGCGGTTGCGATGCGCCTGCTTGCCGAGTACGGTGCAGCTTTTGTGACGAAGGCGACAGCCCCGGCTGCGGTGATCTACCGAGACGATGCCGAGGTTAAGCGATTTCAGGATGGTGTCGAAACAGCGGAAGCTGTAATGGCCGGAATAAAGCTCACGCTGCAGCGTGCTGCAATGACGGCGTTGACGAACGCGGCTGATGAGGCAGGGCGAGCCGGGCTTGCGATCACGCCTCGCGGTACGGATGCGGCTGGCAGAAGTTATCAAGACACGGTCGACCTTTGGGCGAGCCGGGTCGAGCCGGGATTGCGTCATTGGGCGGCCAAGGGAAAGCTCGCGGCGGAGGAAGCCGAACGCGTTCGCGGCCTTGAACCGTTTGAACAGGTCGCGGTGATATTCGAGCTCGAGAGCCGCGGGCTGTGGTTCGCCAAGGACTTGTCGAAATCGATAATTTATTCCGTAGCGCCGCCGGGAGCGTCGCAGCATCTGTCGCTTCTAGCGATCGATATCGCGGAGCATGGCGATGAACTTGTTCGAAGAATAATGAACGCGAACGGCTGGTTTCAGACGGTGGTTTCCGATCTGCCGCATTTCACGTTTTTGGGAGCCGATGAAAGCGAACTTCCCGACCTTGGGCTGAAACGGGTCGTGCATGCCGATAGGGAATATTGGCTTCCGGAGATTTAGCGTTTATCTTTCAGGCCGTCGGAAAAGAGACGTGTCGCGAGAACGAAAAGCATGATCGCGATGGCGGGCGATAGTATCTCAAGCGTCCGAAGCTTCAGCACGGTCACGTCGCTTGCGAATGCGAGCATGTTTCCGAGGCTCGCTTCGGGTTCCTGCAGTCCGACGCCGAGAAATGAAAGTGCGGCTTCCGAGAGAAGGAAGGCTGCCATTATAAGCGTTGCTTGAGTGACAAGCGGCCGCGAGATGTTTGGCAGAATGTGACGGAACAGAATGCGTGCGGGCGTGACGCCTGTGGCCTTTGCCGCCAGAACGAATTCGCGTTCGCGCATCGCGGTCACCAGCCCGCGGGTGAGCCTTGCCATTTCGGCCCAGCCTGTTAAGGCAAATATCAAGACCAGCAGCATAGCGGCCGTCGTCGCCGGAAGCTCAAGCGGGAACGCGGCACGCGCGGCGAGGATCAGGATAAGCGTCGGCAGCGAAAGCATCGCGTCGGCGGTTCCCATTAGAACGGTATCAAGGTTACGTCCGACGTAGCCGCTGATGACACCGACCGTCACGCCCAGAGCACACGCCAGCAGTGTTCCCAGAAGACTTACGACGAGGGAAAATCTTATCGCCATCATCAGCCTTGAGAACTGGTCGCGCCCGAGCGAATCGGTCCCGAGCAGGCGGACACTAGTTTCCGGATCGGAACTTCCGAAGAGGTGCAGGTCGCTTTCGAACAGCCCGAGGAATTTGTATCTGTCGCCGCGAGCAAAGAACTGAAGATGGGCGACTGCCGCCTGGTCCTGCTGATATGTATAGGTCAGGGCCGCCTGCAGCTCTTCGCGATAAAAGAAAGGGCGAAGCGAAAATGCTCCGTAATTGTCGATATGCCGAAATGTCGTCCGCGGGGCGAGCGGTTCGTTTCGGGTCTGATAGCTCGGATCGTAAGGTGCGATGAAGTCAGCAAAAATGGCAGTGATCGCGAACAGCGCGAGCAGACACGCACCCGCGTAAAGGCGTTTGTTGCGTCCGATCTTTTTGAGGAGAGACGTATTCACAAAAGGGTTATGACCGCAGCCGTTTGTCGTTGACCGCCTGCAGAAATTCGGCGGCCGTATTGCCCAACCAGACCGCGAGGCTCGAGACCAGAACGATACCCATCACGAGCGGAACGTCGCGGCCGCGGACGGCGGTCACCGTCAGGGCACCGAGTCCGGGCCAGCCGAGAATCGTCTCGACGATGACGGAGCCGCCGAGCAATCCGCCAAAGGAAAGTCCGAGCAGTGTCAGCAGCGGATTTAACGCCGCACGCGATGCGTGACGCAGGATCAGCGTTCGTTCGCGAAGCCCTTTCGCACGGGCGAGGCTTACGAAATCTTCCTGCATCGCGTCGCGGAGCTGCTCGACCGCCTGAGCGAGAAAGATTGCGACGAGAGGTGCCGCCATCACGGTTGCAGCGAGTGCGAATGACGCCCACGACCCGGAAGTGATACGCGTTCCCGCTCCGGCTAGAAGTGCCGAGATCAGCAGAACGACCAGAGCGAGAACAATGCGCGGAGTCGCGGCCGTGACGAGAACGATCGCCTCAATCACGGCGTCAAGCGTGCGGCGGCGGAGTCGGACTGATAGATAGCTGAGAACGACGGCAATGAAAAGCGCAAGCACGATCGCAGCGATGGCGAGATAAGCGGTGTTCAAGAATTTCGCGGCGATGAGCGACGCGACCGAAACGCGAAGCGACATCGATTCGCCCAGATCACCGCGAACAACGCCGCCGAGCCAGACACCGAAGCGGACGGGAAGCGGCCGGTCGAGGCCGTAAACGCGGCGAAGTTCGGCGATAGTCTCCTCGGAAACTTGCGGGTTGTCGCGGAGCGAAGTGAGTGCGTCGCCGCCCGCTGCCGACAGCAGGGCAAAGGTCACCGCCGAGACGATCAGCATCATCAGCAGGCCCTGAATAGATTTACGAATTATAAGATCGAGCACGGTAAGCTGCCGCTATTCTCAATTATCGATGATTGATTTGCAACGAAAAAGCTCATAAACTCCGAAGTGTTCGTTACCCTCCCGCGTATTTCCGGAGACCGCAAAGCAAATGAAAATCACGCAAAAGATCTGCTCGTTCATAACGGCTGTTTTTCTCTCGGCGTTCGCTATCGGCTGTGGGCCTGTGCCGGACAGCGGTCCACAGAATACCGCCAACACAAACGCGGCGCGGACCGACGGCAGTCGCGGCGGAAAGCTCGTGTATCGAATTACAACGCAGCCGAAATCGTTCAATTACCTGATGGCCGATGACGAGGCATCGGTGATCGCGACGGTTTATCTGCTCGGCAGCAGGTTGGCGGCGTTCGATCATTCGACGCAGGAATTCGCACCGGCACTCGCGGAATCATGGACGGTCTCTGATGACGGGCTGACGGTAAACGCAAAGCTTCGTGACGGGCTGAAGTTTTCCGACGGGCAGCCGCTCACTGCCGATGATGTGATCTTTACGCTTGAGTCGATCTATGACGAACGGACAAAGTCGCCGGCATTTCGCGACGCGATGCTAGTGGGCGGGAAAGAGATCAAGGCCACCAAGGCCAGCCCGACCGAGCTGCAGTTCGTGTTCCCGGAGAAGGTTGCTGGCTTAGCGAACTATTTCGACAATCTGGTCGTGCTGCCGAAGCACATTCTGCAAAAAGATCGCGACGCCGGAACGCTGAGCGAGGCGTGGAAGATAGATGCCGATCCGGCGACGATCGTCACCAGCGGGCCGTTCACGGTCGAATCGGCGGTCGCGGGCGAGCGTGTCGTGCTGAAGCGAAATCCGCATTACTGGCGAACCGATGCAAAAGGCACGCAGCTGCCGTATCTCGATCAGATCGTGCTTGAGGTCGTGGCTGACGCGAACAGCGCATTTGCAAGATTGGGACAGGGTGAGATCGATGTGCTCGATCGGTTGCGTGCGAATGATTATGCGGCGCTGAAAGATTCGACCGGCCCGGTGCGTGCGATAGATCTCGGGCCGGGACTCGCGAACGACCATATTTGGTTCAATTTGAATAAGGCGACCGCGGCCGGCGAGCGGCTTGACGACAAACCGAAATACGCGTGGTTCGCGGACAAACGATTCAGGAAAGCGATCTCGCATGCGGTCGATCGCGAGTCAATAGCCCGCACAACGCTGCAGGGCCTCGCGACGCCGCTTTACGGTTTCGTGCCCGCGGGCAACAAGGCTTGGCTCGATCCGCAACTGCCGAAAACCGCATATGATCTGGAACGTGCAAAGGCTTTGCTGACAGAGGCAGGCTTTACGCAAAGCGGGCCGGCAGACGCTCCGTTGCTTTCGGACAGTAAGGGCAATCCGGTCGAGTTCACGCTGATCGTAGGTGCCGAAAATGAACCGCGAAAGCTGGCCGCGGCGGTGATCCAGCAGGACCTGGCAAAGCTAGGGATCAAGATGCAGGTCGCACCGCTGGATTTCGCAGGGCTGACGAAGCGATGGTCGGAGTCGTACGACTACGACGCGATCTCGCTGGGCCTTGCGGTCAGCGGCATCGAGCCTTCGGGTTTCGGGACGTTTCTCTTAAGCAGTGCGTCGGTCCATCAATGGCATCCGAAACAGCAGACGCCGGCGACCGAGTGGGAAGCACGCATCGACCAGTTGTTCGCAGAACAGGCCGCCGAGATGGATGTCGCGAAACGAAAACAGCTGGTCTATGACATCCAAAGAATCATCGTGGAAGAATCGCCGATAATACCGGTCGTGTCGCGGCACATCGTTTCAGCCGTCAACAACCGCATCGGAAATCACACGCCGAGCACGATACTGCCTTATTCGATGTGGAACTCAGAAGAGCTTTTCATTCGCCAACCGTAGCTAGACAAAAAAATGAGCGGCAGACCCAAAGGCTCACCGCTCGAAATCCTCCCCCGGAGGTAAAAAGCTTTAGAAGGCTATATTCGACATGTGCTCCGGCCGGGCCCACACACGTGTCGAAAGGAGTGAGGACAATACTTTTTGCCCGCCAGCTTTTAAGGTAGCCGACCGCACTTGAGCAATTCTTGAGAAATATTGAAATGAGGCGTGGGAGCGCCTCATTTTTATGTGGGAGATGATCGAGAGTGGATCCGCGGGAACGAGGACCGAAGCCCCCGTGACCCCGCGACCTCCCGTTCCCTGCCCCCGCGGGGAACGAGAACAAATGTTAACCGCCGGTCGTGAATTGACCGCGATACCCTAAGAGCGTAGCCGCGAGCTCAGCACGCGTGACGGCCAGGCCGGGCTCGAAACGCTGGCCCGCTGACGACGGTGCGGTCGCTAACATGCCCTTGTCCAGTGCAAGTTGAACGTAACCGCGAAGTGAGGCCGGAATAAGAGCGTTATCAGCTATCACGACGCCGTTTACGGTCACATTCGTATTCGCAAGTGCCCGTGCTTCGGCATCGCGGCCCAGAGCTTTGACCAGTGCGACGGCAAGATCGATCCGCCGTATCGCAGCGTTCTTATCAAACGAGAGTCCGCTCGCCGCGATCATTCCGGTCGGCGTGAAATCGAAGTCGCGGTTCGAGGATCCGTTGGCTACTGCCGACTCGACGAGCAGACGCTGGTCACCGCGGATGTCGGAAAATCGCTGGGTATTGCCGAGCGTTTGGCGCATGCTGGTGTTAAGAGCGAGAACGCTTGCAAACTCGAGTCGGGACACATTGCGCCCAGGTTTGAAAGAACCGTCAGGATATGTATCGATCAGACGGCTTTTGAGCGCCGATTCGATCTCTGCCTGAAGCGGATGTCCGCTGATGTCGGGTATCGTCGGCAGGATGTAACGAATCTGCGAAACGGTGCCGTCGACAGGGCCGGGAGCGGCGATCTGTATTGGTGACGAGACCTGCTGAGCTGCGGTCAGGCCTCGTGCACCGCGAACCTCGAGCGTCCATGTTCCCGGCTCGGGATTCGGTACTACGATCTGGCGTTTGTCGCTGCCGATCACGGGAAAGTCGATAGCGGTCGCGTAGCCGACGCCGCTCGGGCTGGTGATGCGGATACCGACAAGATTGCCTGTACCTTCGCCCGCGGCTGTATCAACGGTCGCAAAAACGTCGAGCACGTTGATGTTGGCGTCGACCGTGAATGTGGTCGCGTTCGTCGAAGCGGTGCCTGATGCCTCAGGGCTGAAGTCGATATGGAAGTTCTGCACGGCCGGCCGCTCTTCGCCAAACTCGGCGTTGTAATTCACGTCCTGGATGTTGCGATATGCCTTCGTGCGGTTAAAGACCTTATCGACGGCGGCGTGTGCATTGACGAATCCTGCACCGACCTCCCATTCCTCGCGACCGGGCATCTTGCTGGCGGTCGAGGTCAAGATCTCGCGGATCTCGTCGCTCGAGAGCGTCGGGTCGGCATCGAGCATCAGTGCGATCACGCCCGAAACGAACGGCGTCGCCATCGATGTTCCGGAGATCTGCGTGTAGAACGGGATGGCGGAAAGCGGAAGCTCGGTGTCGGCATCAAGGCCGTTCGATGTAATGTTGACGGTCGAGCGTGTCGAGACGATGGCTGACGTGAACTTGTCGGCATTCGTCTCAAAATAGCGGCCTGTTCCCGGAGCTGTGATAGTGGGAGCATTGAAATCGTCATTCGGATCGGCGTTTGTAAGGCGTTCCTCTCGACGAACGCCGCGTGACGAGAAGTCGGCTAGGTCGCCCTCTTTCGAGCCGGCGGCGACGCCGATCACCCACGGTGCCTTAGCGTAAACGTTATAGGTGTCTTTGGTCGGCCCGTCGTTACCGGCTGCGAAGACGACAGCGATATTGCGGTCGTGGGCCATTTTCGAGGCGATCGTGATCGGTTCGCTCGGATCATAAGCACCGCTGCCGCCGTAAGAATTAGAGATCACGCGGATGTTGTAGCGATATTGATTCGTGAGTGCCCATTCCCAGGCAGCGAGGCCATTGATGACGAAAAGCCCCGCGCCGAGCCCTGCTCCGATGAGCTTTGCTCCCGGAGCGACGCCCGTGTACATACCGCCGGAGCGAAGGCCGTTGCCGCCGATGATGCCCGCACAGTGCGTGCCGTGGCCGACCGTTTGATCGGTGTTCGGAACGTTCTCAATGGAAAGGTGCGGCGTAAAACCCGGAAGCGTGCCGGATGCGAGCGGCGTCTGTACGTTCTGAACGACCTTGGTGCCGAACATCAGGTCGCCGTGCGTCGCGTCAACACCGGAATCGATCACCATCACCGTGAAATCACCAGCCCCTGAAACAGGCATTCCGCTATTGCGAAGCGTCATCGCCGCGTCGGCCTGCAGTTTTTGCACACCGCCGAGAACGCGCGCCTGATGCATGTAGTAATAAAGCTTGTCGTTTGACCACAGTGAGCGGACGGCCGGGTTTGCCGCAAGTGCACGTACCTGTCCGGCCGTCATCGGCTGTGCGACCATTCCCAGAGTCGGATACGTGTGGCCTCCGGTAATGCCGACTGCACGCAGAATATCGAGGTGCGAATTCTGCAGGCCGTTCTCGGTATTGAAGGCGACGATGACCATGCCGATCTCGACATTGTCGGCCACCGTTGAAAGCTGACGGCTGAGCATCGGGCTGATAGACGCGGCGTTCGTGCCGGCAACCAGAACAGCGGCGACCGCGGCGATCATCGCCAGCGACCGAATGCTGCGTGCGATAAAGGGGCAAGTTATTGGTTTCACGATGTTGATCTCCTCTCAAATGAAATATGGCTGTCCATTTGCGACGAGATTACATTAGGGTGTTTGAGAGAAACTTGAGCGGGGTTTGCGGGCGGTTGAGGCAAACTTGAGGCGGACTATTTCGTGAGCGACGAATATACCTTGCGGGTTTCGGCGGACGGTTCGATGCCGAGGTCTTTCTTTAGCAGGTCGGCCATTGAATCGTAGTGCTTTTTGAGCGCGGCCGGTTTTCCCTGTCCCGCGATCGCTTTCAATGCAGACCTGTGAACGTCCTCACGATAAGGGTCGATCGCGAGTATCTGTTCGGTGAGACGGAGCGTCTCCGCGTAACGCTTTTCAGCGAGAGCTAGCTTCGCGAGAGCCCCGATGACACGCAGGTATTGCTCCTGAAAAAACTGCCGGCGTTCCTCGGCCCAGTCATCGTAAACGCCTTCCATAAAGTCGCCGCGGTAGAGAGTGCGGGCTTGCTCGAGTGCGTTACGCAGCGCGGCAAAGTCCTTCGTACGCTTGAACTTTTCCGCATCGGCGACAACCTGCTCGAAGATCTCAGTGTCGATCGAATAGGTCAGGTTCGGATCGAGCTGGTAGGCACCATCGCGAAAGACGAGAAAGTTTTGCTTGAACGCCTGGCGGCTGTTAAGAGCCTTGCGAATGTGCGAAATGGTCGGGTGGAAATTCTTTTCGACGACCTCGGGCGGATCTTCCGGCCAGAAGGTGTCGATCAGCACATCCTTGGCGATGCGGCGATTCCGGGCGGTCGCGATGAAGCAGAATATGTCGCGAGCACGGCGGGTCGTCCACGCGTCCGGTGCGAGCGGGAGTGCGGGATCGCGGAAAATACCGACCGGGCCGAGGACGTTAACGGTCAGGTCGGCAGGTTCGGCAGTGATCTCTTTTGGTGCGTCGGCGGAAGTTTTCGCCGTTTGAACGGGCGCCGATGCGGCGGCTTGAACGCACTCCCGTAGGTCGAGCGGCAAATTCTCATAGATCTCTTCGAGCCGGAAGATCTCGGGGCGCTGACCAATCCTTTGCCTGAGCCAGTATTCGTAATCAAAACGGGCTGCCAGATCTAGTACGCGACGCGTCGGTTCAGCAGCTAGGTGCTCGCGGCCGTCTGCGAAATATGTTTCGGCGAGCAGCATCGAGGCGAGCAGCTCGTAATAGTGATCGCCGCGGGCGGCAAAGCCGTTCCTGATAGCTTCCACGCGGTCCGAAAGGCCATCGAGTTTTCGCTCCGCGAGTTCCAGCTCGCACAAGGCTAGCTCGACGGTCGGCGTTTCAACACCCGAAGCCTTGCGGCTTTCGGCAAGATTCTCAAGCAGCGAACGCGAACGTTTCAGGTCGCCCGAGAGCTTGTAATAGCGTGCCTGTTCTTCGATCAGCTCGCGCGAGCGGATGTCGATATTCGCGTCCTCGTAGGCGTGAATCGCTCGGCGATAGTATTCATCGGCCCGCGACAGCTCGCCGCGATCTCGGTAAAGGTTTGCGAACGCCTCGAGTATCTCGCCCTTCAAAGACCTCAAATTGTAAAGGCTGCAAAGTTCCTGAGAGCGGTTGAGATGCGTCTCGGCCTCGGTGAATTCGCCGCGATAAATGTGCAGGCGAGCGACGTTCAAATGGCCGATCGCTTCCTGCGGCAGCTGACTGTCCGGCTCGCCCTCGCGGAAGATGCGGCGAAACCAGCGGAGAGCTTCGGCAAAATCACCGCGGAAGCCGGGTGCGAGTGCGAGATTGTGTGCGACTAGCCGAATGTAATGCTCGCTGCCTAGCTGTTCCGCGAGGTTCAGAGCGACGCGAAAATTCTGTTCCGCCTCAGCCCAACTGCCGGCGGCGACCAGGCACAGCCCGCGAGTGTTCGCACATTTCAACAGCGTCTCCGAGCCCGGTTCGGCGAGTGATTCGGATCGCTCGAGCAGCTCCAGTGCGGCATCGCGATCGCCGCGTCGGCGGGCAAGGCTCGCAAGCGAATGCAGGGCCTCAGCAAATCCGGGCAAGTCATCTGCGGCTTCGAGCAGCGTCGCCGCACGGCGAAGTACGGATTCGGATCGGTCGACATCGCCCTGCTGCCGCGACACTTCCGCAAGGTGCAGCAGGGAGCGCGGATGAGCTTCGAGCGACGCCTGCGGTATGCGCGAGGCGAGCATCGTAACGGTGACAAAGGCCCCAAATGCGATAAGGTCGCCGCCGCGTTCGGCAAATATCGCTGCCGCGCGGTCGACCTCGCCGGCATCGATCAGGAAGGGCAACGCGGTGTCCCATTTGCCGTCGTCAAGGAAATGTTCGGCCAGCCTCAAGCGTTCGGTCGCGACCGCCGCTGTCCCGAACTTTGAACGGAACCTGCGGCGGAGAAAATCGCGGAACAACGGATGAAACCGATATTCCTCGACCGCCGCACCGTCGCCGACAGGGATGAGAAAGACGTTTTTGCGAGCAAGCTCGGGCAGCATTTTCGAGCAGCGAAGATCGGGAAAAAGTCCGCTGCAAAGCTCGAGCGGAAGCGATTCGAGCAATGAAAGCCGCAGCAGGGTGTCCTCGACGTCGGGCGTTTCGCGGGCGATGACCTCCTCGGCAAAGTAATCGAAGACGTCTTTTTCGGACTGCTGCAGCACGGCAACCAGGTCGAGCGGAGCGGGCGAGATGCCGGAATATATCTCGCGTTCGGCCACCTGACGAATTAGCTGCAGTGCCGTGATCCAGCCGTGCGTGCGTTCGCGATATGCCGCAAGCTCGTCGTCCTTCAGGGTCAGGTCGAGCGTGCTTTGGAAAAGCTCTTTAACCTCATCGTCCGTAAACAGCAGGTCCTCGCGGCGGAGTATAGCGGCGTCAGCCCGTGTTCGCCGACGCATTATCGCTAGCGGTGGTAGGTCGCGTGTCGTGATGATGACATGGAACAGGTCCGACGCGTATTGCAGAAGCCTATCGACCAGACGGTGAACGGCGGTGTCGGTGCCGATGTGGTGATAATCGTCCAGAACGATGATGAACGGCTGGTCAACGCGTTCGATAACCTCATTGATGAAGAGGTCGACGGAACGCTCAGGAAATTGCGCCAGCTCGCTGCCCGCCCCTTCTAGGTAACGCATAAGGACATCACCGAATCCGGGAACGATATCGGCGACCGCCATCGTTAAATAGCCCATGAAAACGGCGGGATCCGCATCGGTATGGTCGAGCTGATACCACGCGACCGGACGCTGCTGACTGCGGACGAAATCTGCGACTAGTGTTGTCTTTCCGCAGCCGGCGTCGGCGGCGACCAGCGTAAGCGTCGAAGAAACACCGTTGCTGAGACGTTCGATCAGGCGCGGGCGCTCGAGTACTCCCGGTATCGAACGCGGGGGCAAAAGCTTCGTCCGTAAAAAGAAGTTCGAAGGCTCCATCGGGCGCGCGAAGCGTTGTGAAGCGTGCGCTTTACTATGATACGGCAAGATGTTCAACGGTGAAACGGGTGCAGCAAGCTATCGACTTTTCACGGCCTGGACGAGCCGTGCGGCACGGCCGTAGGTTCGCCGGTGAGCGTCAGCTGCGGCGGCGGCGGAGAGGCCGTGCTTGGTGAAAAGCTCCGTGCATTCCTTATGATCGAAAGCGAGCTGTTTTTCGTCGATAACATTCAATAGCTGTTTGGAACGCGACCGCCAAAGCGGTGCCGGCGGACGGCTGCGGCATGTCAACACAAGACGCATCGAAGGGGAAACGAGGCTGATAAGAGAAAGCAGAGCGTCCTCAAACCAAGGTGCGTCGAAAATATGGTGAATGTCGTCGATCACGAGAATGTCGGGTGCCAAGCCTTCGTTCAACCGGCCGGCGATGAACCTCTCGATCGCGGCGCGCGACACATTTGCCGTTTGTTCGCTTGTCGCACCTGAAACGCGCTCACGCCCTGTGACCGCGGCCGCGAAGTGTGCAGAAAAGACCCGCCAATCTACATCTCCGGGGCCGAGCGAATACCACGCTGCACGCCGAACAGTGTGGGTGAATTCGGCGGCAGCGGCCGTCTTACCGGTCCCTGCACGTCCCATGATCAGCGTCGCCGCAAAGGTCGATGTCGAATCCTCTAAGAGCCCCATTAACCGCGGACGCGGGATCATTCCCGAAACGTCGGGCACCGCAAGTTTTTCCGCAATGACCGGGCTTTGGCCGGGCTTTACAGGAGCCGACGGCGTTCCCCACATCGCCGCGATATTGGCCTCGTCGTTGCCGTGGACGAGCTCTTTATAGTGGAAGTTCATCATCGCATCGTCAGAATCCGACAAGAGCCTTGAGAAATACTTGAACCGGATAGCGGTCGAGATCGATCGCTAACACAGCGATCAAGCTTCTCAAGTTTTTCTCAATACCGACCTATTAACGTCACATTATCAATCGAGCAAGGCTTTCCAGCTCGTTGATAAACGGTCAATTCGGTTCGGCATATATCTTGCTAGATCGGGGGCGGACACATAAATCTTTTCGCCCCCGACCTGCATGTGTCCAGTTTTGCTCCATTAGATGTATCGATTCTGATACACGGGCAGTTGTCTTTGCGATTATTTCGGGATGAAAAGGGCGTTCGCATTACATCTAGTTCTCCTGCTTCTTTTTCAGCCGATCCTTGCAGGTCTGACCGTCACGCGCTCGAGTGGCATAACGCTTACGGGTGCTGACGGCATTCAGTTCGTTGGGCTGTCAGGAATCACGCTGACTGGAGCAGATGGCGTTCTTGACTACGGATCGAATGGCATAACGCTGACCGGAGCTGACGGGATCACGCTTACGGGAGCGGATGGCATCACGCTCACCGGTGCCGACGCGGCGACCTATACCGGGACAAACGGGATAACGCTGACCGGAGCTGACGGCATTACTCTGACCGGGGCCGACGGCATAACGCTGACGGGAGCTGACGGGATCACATTAACCGGTGCCGACGGCCAGACTTATACCGCAAACACGATCGTCTTGAATCAGCCGGACGGGATCACGCTCACAGGCGCCGACGGCATCACGCTGACCGGTGCGGACGGGATCACACTGACGGGAGCTGACGGCGTCGAGCGGACCAGCGTCAACGGAATCACGTTAACGGGTGCAGATGGAATAGCCCTGACAGGTGCGGACGGGATCACGTTAACGGGTGCTGACGGAATCACGCTGACCGGTGCAGATTCCGCGATCGGCATAGGGCCGAACGGCGTAGTATTTGAAAAGGTTGCTCCAGCGGGCATCACGCTGACCGGCGCCGACGGAATTACGCTGACCGGCGCCGACGGAATCACTTTAACTGGTGCCGACGGCATTACCTTGACCGGTGCCGACGGAATAACGCTGACCGGAGCAGATGATCAGGGAACGGGCCTTCAGGGCATTGATCCCGGCCTGGCGATCGAGCTCAACAATGCTACGGACGACAGCAATATCAACGCCGTGATCGTCTATCATCGGCCGATAACTGACGCTGACATTCAACGCCTCCAACAGATCGGGATCATTGGCGGTACGCGATTCCGGATGCTGCCGATGGTGTATGTCACGGCGACTCGGCAGCAGCTGATCGCGGTCTCGCAAATGCCTGAGGTACGATCGCTTTGGGGCAACCGGACGCTGACGTTTGACAGCGATCCGTATTTTGAACGGACCCAAGCCGAGCGAGTCGCTGCTGATAGTGAGATCACTTCGAAAAACTCCGGACTCGCCGTAACAGGACGTGGTGTAACCGTTGCGGTTCTCGACACCGGTATAAACACTAATCATCCGGACCTTGCGGGAAAGGTCGTCCGCAACATCAGGCTTGCGGACCTGCAAAGCGTTCCGGCCGGATTTACTTATCCGTCACCGGTCGAAGGGCTTTCGAATACTGACCCCGTAGCCGGCCACGGAACGTTCGTCGCCGGAATAATCGCGGGTTCAGGAACGGCCTCGAACGGCAAATTTGCAGGTATTGCAACTGGTGCGAAAGTGATGGGCCTCAGCGCCGGTGACCTTAGCCTGGTGCACGTTCTCTCGGGATTTGACCATGTGCTGCACCGCGGAGCGGAGCTAAATACCCGCGTGATCAACTGCAGCTTTTCAGCCAACGCTCCCTTTGACCTGAATGATCCGGTGAACATCGCCACGAAAATGCTGGCCTCCGCAGGTGTCAGCGTTGTGTTCTCGGCGGGAAATTCAGGAAGCGGCGACGGCACGATGAATCCCTATGCGGCCGCGCCGTGGGTGATCGGTGTGGGAGCTACCGACCGAAACGGCATTTTAGCCGAGTTTTCGTCAAGAGGAAGTTTTGGAAGCGATCTGCGTCCGAGCCTTGTCGCTCCTGGAGTGAGTATCGCAAGCCTGCGATCCGCAGTGACGGTATCCAGCGTTGGCGGCGCGGCGGGTGCAGATATCGCACGTCTCACAGCAACCGAACTACCGTTTTACACGACTGCGAGCGGTACGTCATTTTCAGCACCGCAGGTCGCGGGTGCGATCGCGTTGATGCTCGAGGCACGACCGGAGCTTACGCCTGCCGAGATAAAAGAGATACTGAGCCGCACCGCGACACCACTGCCGAGATATTTTTCGCACGAGGCAGGAACGGGCATGTTGAATACGCATGCCGCGGTGCTCGAGGCTGCGTTTCCCGAGCGGCGAATGGGGCTGCTGCGAGCTGCAGCAGGTGCCAACCGTACACGATTTGTAACAACCACATCACCCCTCGCAGAATCTCTCGCAGTTCCGGGAAGTTCGTCTTTGTCGTCATTCACGATCGCGGACAACACCCTCCGTGCGACTACGCGGATCTCCTGGGGCCTCGGTCCGAATGATCTTGGACTTAGGGTTCACAATTCAGCGGGCGTCGCCGGGGAATCGAACTATTTGAACTTGCCCGTCTTCGGCGGTCTGAAAGAAACGGTTACTTTGAGACGTCCGCAGGCAGGCACCTATTCAGCAGCGGTTCACCACAGCCTGCTGACCGGGACTCCTCAGCAATATAAAGCCTCGCTCGAGATCACCCGCGTCGATATGCCGGAGTTGATCGACCTAGGAGGGCTCAGCTCGGAGGGATTAAGTACTGTCGAAACAGTGCTGCTGGCAAATGTTCTGCTGCCGCGGGGCCGACGGTTTGGGGCTAATGACGCCGCAATAAGGATCGAATTTGCCGAAGCGATAGCCCGCTCGGGACTGGTTCCGCAGTACCTCTTCAGTACACCGCTATATTCGGACGTGCGAAGCCTCGCGTATCGCAATGCCGTAGAGAGCGTTCAGGGGGCGCCGGGCGGACGGCTTATGCAGGAAGCCCGAAGCGGGGATCGTTTTCAGCCGCATTCGCAAATGACCAAGCTTGCCGCCGCGATCGCGTACGTGCGGGCTGCGGGTCTCGAATCGACAACCGCCGGAGCCGTGCTGCCGCTGTCGGTGACAGATTCAGTCGCGATCCCGATCCAGTGGCGCGGACACGTCGCTCGGGCATTGGAACACGGGTTTATCCGCCCGGATGGAACAAAGTTCAATCCGGATCGGCCGATCACGCGGCTGGAACTCGCAACCTCACTCAAAACTCTAATTAATCGATAAAAAAAGGAGCGTCGCGCGACGCTCCGATAGTGGCCAGGGGAAATGGCGGTGAACGGTCGACCGCTAAGCCGAACCACATCGCACAGGCCATTTCTGCGATGGCCGCCCGATGGCTAGATACAGCTGCCGGTTCCAGAGCAGTTGCAATAGCCCACGAGTTTTTGTGCGAATGAACGGGAACGGCTCTTCAGCCCGATCGTTCACCATAAGTGTGGACACTCTGGCGGAGAGTTCAGGAGAAGAAACCTCCGCCAACTATGTATGCGTAAAGGGTGAAAACATTACGACGTTCGCGGAGATTTTTTTTGCCTAAGGGCGAGAATTAATTTTGCAGGTGAAACTTGCCGTCTTTCCAATCGAGGGAATAAAGTAGGTCGCCCCTCTCGGTGATCTCGAATTCATCGGTCTTTTCAATGACCTTTTTCGAATAAACCTTCATTGTCGTGCCGATGCGGGGCAGCTCATACCATTGGGACTTTCGGTAGCGGACGACGATCTCTTTCGAAACATCCGCCCAGTCGTTCGCGGGGTCAAGGAAGTAAAAATCATTCATCATCTCAGCAAACGTCGCGACCCCGGCGATGTAAGAGCCGTCAGGACGCTTGAAGATCGCCATTTCGATACATGCCTGGGCGCCGTCGCAGCCGGCCTTTAGGTAGCCGTTCTTGGTGTCTTCGATCTCGGCAAAGGTTTTCAGGTATTCAAGTTTAGCTCGTTGACAGCCTTTGTCGGTCGCGGGTTCGCAGCCTTCGAGCGTGAAGTATTTCGCGGGCAGCTGCATGAAATGTTCGCGAATGGTTCGCGGCAGGGTGGAGTGCAGAGGTACGTTCACGCCGCCTCCTGAGACGGGCTCAGATGAAGCGACATTTGTCTCGGAAGCCGCTGCTGGTATATCAGGTCGTGAAGTCTCGTTGCCGCAAGTAGCCGCGAGAGCTATCGCAGCAAGAAGAACAAAAGTTTTCATCTCAAGTGCCTGCGTGAATGAAGATAAGTTAGACCTCTTCTATGTTTTCTGCAATGGGCGCGGCGGTCATTCGGCCGTAGGTCTCCGTCATCGAGCGCAGGCGTTCGAGGATCTCGGGCGAGATCGAATTCTTCAACATACGCCATGACCAGTTATTTTTGTTCGACGCCGGTAGATTCATCCTCGCCTCATTACCCAGCGAGAGCACATCCTGAACGGGTGCGATCGCCGTATCGGCGACGGAGCTCCAGGCGGCGCGCATCATATCCCAGCTGATCTCGGCTCCGTCGGTGTCAAGATATCGGCTGCAGTATTCACGTTCCGGGCGGATGTCCTTTCCTTTCTTGAGAGATGTCCACCAGCCGACGGTCGTATCGTTATCGTGCGTTCCTGTGTAAACGACCGATCCGCGCGTGTAGTTGTGCGGCAAGTGATGGTCGTTGGCGTCGCCGCCGAAAGCGAACTGCAGCACACGCATGCCGGCCATGCCGAACCTGTCGCGCAGAGCACGCACCTCATCTGTAACGACGCCAAGGTCCTCTGCGATCAGAGGCAGCTCGCCGAGGGCATTCTGCAGAGCTTCAAAGAGTTCATTTCCGGGAACCTTTACCCATTCGCCATTTTCGGCAGTCTTGTCCTTACCCGGAACTTCCCACGCGGCAGCGAAAGCGACGAAATGATCGCCCCGCACGATATCTGCAAGTTTTAAAGCTGACGCAACGCGTGCCGTCCACCATGCGAAACCATCAGCCTGCATCGCTTGCCAATCGTAGATCGGGTTTCCCCAGAGCTGGCCCGTTGATGAAAAATAATCCGGAGGTACTCCTGAGACGACACGGGGCGAGCCGTCGGCGTTCAGTTTAAACTTATCGCGATTGCACCAGACATCGGCCGAATCCATCGCGACAAAGATCGGGATGTCGCCGATGATCTGAATGCCGTGCTCATTAGCGTAGCGTTTAAGAGACATCCACTGATCAAAGAACAGGAACTGCTTCACCTTTTCAGCCCGGATCGCTTCAGCGAGTTGGGTGGCGATCGCGGCGACGGCGCCGGGCTCGCGAAGCTTCAGCGGATCAGGCCATTCGTACCAGGGACGGCCGCCCTGATCATCTTTGACGGCGCGATATAGTGCGTAATCGTCTAGCCACCACTGGTTTTCATTCTCGAACACGTCGAATCGGGAAGTGATCTCGGGCTTGGCGTCAGCGAAATTTTTGTGCGCGATCTGCAACAGGCCTTTCTTCCATTCATAAACAGCACCGTAATCGACGCGGTCGGCCGGGAATTCGGGGTGATCCGCTGCTTGCTCGGCAGAGATCAACACTTCGGACACCAGCACTTCGGGCGAGATCAGCAGAGGATTTCCGGCAAAGGCGGAAAAGCAGTTATAGGGCGAATCGCCGTAACCGGTCGGGCCGAGCGGCAGGATCTGCCAATATGTTTGCCCGGCGGCGGCGAGCAGATCGACGAAGGCGAACGCCTCAGGCCCGACGTCGCCGATACCAAATTCGCCCGGCAAGCTGGTCGGATGAAGCAGCAGTCCCGATGCACGCGGAAAATTCATACGGGTATCTTATCGGCAAATCGGGCACAGCCCAAAACCTTGACTTTTAACGGCTTATGCCTTAAAAGTTTAGCTTAGTTTTCCAAGTGTAAATCCTATCTATCTCTAAGATGCTCGCCCGTGATCGCCGGGATGAGATCGATCCGGAAAACGCCTTAGCATTCCCAAGGCTCCTTGATTCGAACAAACATTTTCTGTCAGGAGGTGACCGGCCGTCCGATGGCATCAAATCTGGTTCATATCACGCGTCGAGGCTTTGGCGAAACGATGCGGCGGGACGGATGGTGGTGGCAGTCGCTATTCACCTTCCTGGGTTTCGCTGCGTTCATCGTCTATTCGACTTGGGCAGCGCTTCAGGGCGAGCATTATACCTACGGGCCGTATCTGTCGCCGATGTATTCGCCACTGATCTGGGAAGCCGCGGGCCAGCCGCTGTCGACCCATTCGTGGTTCGGGGCGTGGCCGAGCTGGATGCCGAATATAATCCTGCCGCTGACTCCTGCGTTCCTGATCCTTTGGGCTCCGGGCGGTTTTCGGTTCACTTGTTACTACTATCGCGGTGCATACTACAAGGCATTTTGGGCAGATCCGCCTGCGTGTGCGGTCGGCGAACCTCGCCATGAATACCGCGGCGAGAAAAAGTTTCCGCTGATCCTTCAAAACGTTCACAGATATTTTCTTTATCTCGCACTGATCTTTATCTGCATTCTGACCTACGACGCGATAGTCGCAACGCAATTTTCGGACGGCTTCGGTATCGGCGTCGGAACGCTGGTGCTCGCGATGAACGTCGTCCTACTCGGCGGATATACCTTCGGCTGCCATAGCTTGCGGCACCTGGTCGGCGGCGGCTGCGATGTGCTTTCGAACAAGCCAGTGCGTAAGGGAATGTGGAGCTGGGTCAGCAAGCTGAACCGGCGGCATATGCTGTTCGCGTGGATGAGTTTGTTCTGGGTCGGGTTTTCGGACTTTTATGTTCGGATGGTCTCGATGGGGATCTGGTCCGACTACAGATTATTTTAGCCCGCGAATTACGCGAATTGCTTTCGCGTCGAAGCGACGCTCATGCGGACAAGAGTGTCCGCGCTCCGCTTAGTTAATGGTTGAATACACAACATTCGAACACGACGTTCTTGTCATCGGTGCCGGTGGTGCCGGGCTGCGTGCGGCTATCGAGGCGTCGGCGGCGGGCGTTAGCGTCGGGCTGATCTGCAAGTCGCTGCTTGGAAAGGCGCATACAGTGATGGCAGAGGGCGGAATGGCGGCGGCGATGGGTAACGTGGACGACCGCGACAATTGGAAGGTGCATTTCTCTGACACGATGCGCGGCGGCCAGTATGTGAACAATTGGCGAATGGCCGAGCTGCACGCAAAGGAAGCTCCGGATCGCGTAAGAGAGCTTGAGGCTTGGGGAGCCGTTTTCGACCGCACGAAAGACGGCAAGATACTGCAGCGAAACTTTGGCGGCCATAGATATCCGCGACTGGCACATGTCGGAGATCGCACAGGGTTAGAACTGATAAGAACTCTGCAAGACCACGGAATCCATCAGGGCATCGATGTCCACATGGAAGTGACGGTGATCTCGCTGCTGAAGGACGGCGACCGCGTCGTTGGCGTTTTCGCATACGAGCGGGAGCACGGGCGGTTTCGCGTGTTCAAGGCGAAGGCCGTTATCCTCGCGACCGGTGGTGTCGGCAGAGCGTACAAGATCACTTCGAACAGTTGGGAAGGAACCGGTGACGGCCATGCCCTCGCGTATTACGCGGGTGCCGAGCTGATCGATATGGAGTTTATCCAGTTCCACCCGACCGGCATGGTCTGGCCGCCGAGCGTTCGCGGCATCCTTGTGACCGAAGGCGTTCGCGGTGAGGGTGGCGTGTTGAAGAACAGCGAAGGCAAGCGCTTCATGTTTGACGATATTCCGGATAACTATAAAGACCAGACCGCACGCGACCCTGAAGAAGGCTGGCGTTACACGCAAGGCGATAAATCTGCAAACCGGCCGCCGGAACTACTTACGCGCGACCACGTCGCACGCTGTATCAACCGCGAAGTGAAGGCAGGCCGCGGTTCGCCGCACGGCGGAGTTTATCTGGACATCGCCTGGATCAAGGAAAAACTGCCGAATGCCGCCGAGCACATTAAGCGAAAGCTGCCGTCGATGTATCACCAGTTCATGCAGCTCGCGAATTTGGACATCACGACGATGCCGATGGAGGTCGGGCCGACGACGCATTACATCATGGGCGGGATCCGCGTGGATGCGGAAACACAGGCATCGACCCTGCCCGGGCTGTATGCCGCGGGTGAATGTGCATCCGGAATCAATGGAGCGAACAGGCTTGGCGGCAATTCGCTTTCTGACCTGATCGTTTTCGGAAAGCGTGCGGGTGAGTTTGCGGCTCAGTTTGCGAAAGAGAATGGCCATGGTTCGATCGATCCGACGCAGGTCGAGCACGAAGCCAAGCGCGCACTTGAGCCATTCGAACGTGAAGCGGGCGAGAACCCTTTTAACGTGCAGCACGATCTGCAGGACATGATGCAGCGTCTGGTCGGCATCGTCAGGCTCGAGGACGAGATGCTCGAGGCTCTCGATGGGCTTGAAGATCTGAAACGGCGTTCGGCTGCAGCAAGCGTCACGGGCAATATCGATTTCAATCCCGGCTGGCACACGGCACTTGATCTGAACAACCTGCTCGCCGTCTCGGAAGCGATAACGCGTTCGGCGATCGAGCGGAAGGAAAGCCGCGGCGGGCAGTTTCGTGAGGACTATCCGGAAAAGGTCGAGGAATTCGGAAAGATAAACATCGCAGTCAAACGAGACAGCGACGGACAAATGCAGATCTCGCGTGTGCCGATACCGGAAATGCCGGCTGAACTCAAGGCAGTGATCGAAGAGATGGGTTGACGGATTCTTAACGCAAAGTCGCGAGGTGCAAAGACGCAAATTCGTAATTTATAGCGTCACGTCGCTCATACTTTGCGTTGAACGAAAAGCATGGCTCAAGCAACATTCACAATTCGCCGTGGCGGCCGCGAGGGCGGTGAGATGGTCGACTACAGCACGAAGGTGACCGAGGGCATGGTCGTGCTTGATGCGGTGCACCAGATACAGGCGGAATCGGCGCCGGACCTGGCGTGCCGTTGGAACTGCAAGGCGGGCAAGTGCGGGTCGTGCTCTGCGGAGATCAACGGCAAGCCGAAGCTGATGTGCATGACGCGGCTCGACACGATAGACATCACGCAGCCGGTGACCATCGAGCCGATGCGAGCGTTCCCGCCGATCAAAGACCTGATCGCGGATATCTCGTGGAATTACGAAGTTAAGAAGCGGATCAAAAAGTTCAAGCCGCGCGCTCCTGACGCCGAGGACGGCACATGGCGGATGCAACAATCCGACATCGACCGAGTACAGGAGTTTCGCAAATGCATCGAGTGTTACCTGTGTCAGGATGTTTGCCACGTGCTTCGCGACCATGAAAAGCATGCGGAATTTATCGGACCGCGATTTCTGGTTTACACGGCGGCGCTTGAGATGCATCCGCTCGATACGGAAAACCGTGTCGATGAACTGAAAGACGCGTTCGGCATCGGCTACTGCAACATTACAAAATGCTGCACCAAGGTCTGCCCCGAGCATATTACGATCACCGATAACGCGATCATTCCGCTGAAAGAACGTGTGGTCGATGAGCACTACGATCCGCTTAAGAAACTGGTAAAGCTGTTTAGGAGGAAGTGAAGATGTTCGAGCTAAAACCTCTATCGCAGGAAGCAATACCCGCCGCTCTCGAAAAAGCGAACCGATACCGCCTGCTGAATGAGCCCGGAGCTGCGGAAAGCATCTGCCTGGATATTTTGGCGGTGGACCCGGAAAACCAGGAGGCGATCAAGTACTTGGTACTGGCGATGAGCGATCGCTTCGCAAAGGACTACGCCGTCGGCGATACGAACATCAACACCTATCTCGCGCGTCTCACGGATGAATATCAACGGGCGTATTACACCGGCGTTGTGTACGAACGGCGGGCAAAGGCAACGCTCTCGAAAGGCGGACTGCAGGCGTATGAACTCTTTACCCAGGCGATGGAGAAATTTGAGAAAGCCGCTGAGCTCCGTTCCGCCGGTAACGACGATGCGATACTTCGCTGGAACAGCTGTGCCCGGATAATCAACAGGAACAAGCTGCGTCCGCACGAGGTTTCGGCCGGCGACACGCTCGAGTGACGACGCGGTTTTATTCGCCCTCGCCGTATGATATTCTTTGCGGCGTAGCAGTTCTGCTTATTCCATATAAACCCCAAAGGAGCATCACAGAATGCCAGGAAAATTTGAAGTAAAGACCGGCAAGAACGGTAAGGTACATTTCAACCTGAAGGCAATGAACGGCCAGGTGATATTGACCAGCGAGAAATACGAAACGCGTAAGGCATGCGAGGGCGGCATCGCGTCGGTTCGCAAGAACGCGGGAAACGACGGCCGCTTTGAGAGAAAGACGGCGAAGGACGGTTCGTTCTACTTCGTGCTGAAGGCGGCAAATGGCGAGCCGATCGGCAAAAGCGAAATGTACAAAACGAAGCGTTCGATGGAGAACGGCATCGCATCGGTCGGAAAGAATGCCGCGGAAGCCGCGATCGCCGACGCGAAGTAAGCGGGGAAGCTTCGCACAAATTTAGATCAGGCCCGAGCTTTCTAGAGCTTGGGCTTTTTGATTGCAGGAAGTAGGACAAGAAATGACAGGACGCACACGAACGGGTATCGAGGTATTGCTCGCGGAAAAGCTGGACGCGCTGAGCGGACAGCGGATAGGGTTGGTTTGTAATCAGGCTTCGGTTCTGCCGGACCTCAGTCACACGGCGGATGTCTTCTTTGAACATCCGTCGATCGATCTGACCACGCTCTTCGGCCCGCAGCACGGCATTCGCGGAGACGTGCAGTACAACATGATCGAGACGCCGCATGCGGAAGACGAGCGAACCGGGATCATGGTCTATTCGCTATATAGCGAGACTCGCGAGCCGACCGAAGAAATGCTTTCGGATGTGGATACGATCGTCGTCGATCTGCAGGACGTAGGCTGCCGCATTTATACGTTCGTTTACACGATGGCGAACTGTATGCGAGCCGCTAAGAAATACGGCAAACGCGTTGTCGTTTGCGACCGGCCAAACCCGATCAACGGCCGCGAGATCGAGGGCAACATCACCGAGCGTGAATTTACGTCCTTCGTCGGACAATTCGAGCTGCCGACGCGGCACGGAATGACGATCGGTGAACTCGCGAAGATGTTCAATGAACATTTCGGCATCGGCTGCGATCTGGAAGTTATCGAGATGCATGGCTGGAACCGCAATATGTGGTTCGAGGAGACCGGCCTGCCGTTCGTGCTGCCATCGCCGAATATTCCGACCGTTGATACGTGTGTGGTCTTTCCGGCGACAGTTCACCTTGAGGGAACAGAGCTCAGCGAAGGCCGCGGGACGACCAAGCCATTTGAGCTGAACGGCGCTCCGTTCATCGATCCCAGGAAATGGGTTGCCGCTCTCGATGAGTTCGAATTTCCGGGCGTTGCGTTTCGCGAGGCGTACTTCCGGCCGACCTTTTGCGAGTTCGCCGGCGAAACGTGCGGCGGCCTTCAGATGCACGTCTTCAACCGCGATATCTTTCGCCCGGTGATCGTGGGCGTCGCAATGGTCAAAACCGTTTACGACATGTATCCCGAACAATTTCAATGGCGCCAGAACGCTTACGAATATGAATTCGACAAGAATCCGATGGACGTAGTTTGTGGTACTGACAAGATACGTAAGGCGATCGAATCAGGCACGTCACTTAAGGAAATCGAGGATTCTTGGGAGTCAGGTTTGAAAGATTTCGCAAGGGCACGAGAAACGTACCTTTTGTATTAGAGGATCAGGAGCCGTTGGTGGATCATTGACCTAGTCTCCTTCATTTTCTTATTTCGTGTCTTTCGTGGAAGAAAAATATCCACGAAATACACGAAACAGATCAAACAGAGCAAGGCCGACCTGACGTTTGATCATGAGTGTGTATACAACCTACGCTTCTTCATCCAACGTCCTTGCGATCTTGTCCAGATTTAGGCTACGGGCGGAGGCGTTGAACTGATCATTCCTGAGAACTAATCGATCCGCTCGATCCAATCTTGCTCGAGTTTGTCAGCGTTCCCCTCATTTAGTTTTTGAAGAGTATAGGGTTCAATCGCGTTTGGAAACATGGTGAGCTTTAGATAAACAGGGTTTCCCGAATTGCCTTTCCTGATCTCGAAATCTCCATTCTTTTTCAACTCGTAAGCGTTATAAGTAAGAGAGAATTCCGCATTTCCGTGCGGATCGCCATCAAATCTCTTGCTCATGTGATAGTAACCAACATCATTCGTTAATCTGTACAATTGTGCTTCGTCGTCGGCTCGAAATGTGCCGAAAAGTGTAGCCTTTCCTGTCGTTAGATCATAATAGAGTTGCGCGGCTACACTGCAACTGAGCCCGGTGCAAGTTCGCGGTCGTAGAGTGATCCCGATCAGTGATCGGTCATCCAATTGATAAAGTCTGACCTGTTGCCACTCGTCGACCATACTAGCCGAGATTTTACTATCACCCTCCGCTGAGTTCGCACTTTCTAAGCCATCGAGCGAAATACGTTTCGCGTCAACTCGGATATCAAACGTCGAGTTGGATCGGTTCACCGTGTTCGTGAATTCCACCTTATGTCGACCGATCGAGATCAAGGCCCTCTGAGACCTCCATTCACCTTGGTCTAAGTTGTTTACAATATGTGCCGGTACAATTTTGCGAAGTTCGAAATAGTTTGTCAGCTTCTCGTTCGCCGATCTTAGCGGACAGTTCTTAATTTGCCGCGAAGCAACGGAGTTTCCGTCACCTCCAATCACAAAGGCGAAAAAAGCAACCAGAGTTATAGAAAGAAGAATATTTTTCATGATGGGTGCAGCGGCAATTATCTGGTTAACAGTGAGTTATCATCATAGATCATCATCCAACGTCCTCGCGATCTTGTCCAGATTTAAGCTTCGGGCTGAGGCGTTGAATATTTCAAAGTAGGTGCCGGCTTTTTCGTAGAGTTCGTCGTGCGTGCCGATCTCGACGACGCGGCCTTCCTTTAAGACATAGATCAGGTCGGAATCGATTATCTGCGAGATGCTGTGTGAGATGACGACCGTCGTCCGATTCTCTTTTATTGCATCGAGACTGTTCTTGATCTGCTCGGTTGCGACTGCATCGAGACTCGCGGTCGGTTCATCGAGAAAGATGATCGGCGGATCTTTCAGGAACAGGCGAGCGATGGCGATCCGCTGCTGTTGGCCGCCGGAAAGCAGCTGAGCCTCGTGGTCGTAGCCGTCCGGCAGTTTCTCGACCTGGTCGTGAAGGTAGGCCTTCCACGCCGCGGCCTTTACATCCTCGATACTCGAATCCATTTCCCCATAACGGATGTTCTCTTCGATCGTGCCGCGAAAGATGTGGTTCTTTTGCAGCACAAGGCCGATCTTTCGCCGCAGCAGACGCGTGTCGTAATCGAGAATATCTTCCCCGTCGAGACAGATCTGTCCCGACGTCGGTGCGTAGAATTTGCACAGCAGATTGAGCAGTGTCGATTTCCCCGCACCCGACAGCCCGACGAAGGCGACGGTCGCCCCCGCCGGAATTTTCATGTTCACATTAAATAGAGCCTGCGTTCCGTTCGGGTAGGTGAAGCTGACATTCTTTAATTCAAACTCGCCCTTGAGGCTATCCGCCTTGATCGTGCCGCTGTCCTCGATCGCATCGTCTGCATCGAGAATCTCAAAGAAGCCTTCTGCGTATGTCAGTGCCTCGTTTATCTCGTCGTAAATACGGTGGAGCTGGCGGATCGGTGCCGAGACGTTATTGAAAAGCAGGATGTGGAACATGATCGCGCCGATCGACATCTGCTGATCGAGCACGAGCCAGGCTGTAAGGATTATGATCAGCGTGATGCCGACCTGCTCGGAAAAAGTTTTGAGAGCGTCGAAAAGGTAGTTTGTCTTCCGCTGTTTCAGCTGTGCGGTTATGAGGTCTTGTTGCAGGCCGGCTTGTTTTTCGCGTTCGTATTCCTCACGTACGAACGATTTGATCACGATGATCGATTCTATAATGTTGAACAGGCCGTTGGTCCGCGTTTCGCGTAAGTTTCGCAGGCCGCGGCGAACGCCCTTGAGCAGCGATGCCTGCCGCCAGCTAAGCAGAAAATAGAACGGCAGGATGATCGCCGCGACGAGGCCGACGTAAAAGTTCGCGTTGAACATCACGACCAGGGCGAGGCCCGCATTAGCGAACAGCGGCAGCAGGTCGATGAATATCCGCTGCACGAAGCGTGTCAGGCTTTCGGCTCCGCGGTCCATACGCGTCTGCAGTTTGCCGGTCGCGTTTTCATCATCGGTAAAAAACGCATACTTATAGGTGAGCACACGCTCGACCGCGTATTGCGACAGGCGGCTTGAGAGGCTGATGCGGATGCGTTCGCCGAGCATGCTCTGGCCGTATTTGACGGCGATGTTTACCAGCTCTTTTGCAAACAGTACTGCGGTGATAAAGATGAGCAACGCCGACGAGCCTTCGGCAGTGCGGCCCTGATCGAGCAGCTGCTGGATGGAATCGACCGTGTATCGGAGCACGATCGGGTTCACCTGAGCCGCTACTGCGCCGATAAGCGTAAGTATAAGCGAGGCGAGAACGAGCCATTTGTAAGGACGGATGAATGGGACAAGCCGCCCAATGATCTCCCAAATGTTCATTTAAGACAATTTAACACACTGGCGGATCAGGATTGCTTGACCGACGCCGTCCGCTTAACCGCCTGCGGGGCGGCGAACGCTGTATTTTCGCGGGAGAAAGTTCTACATTATTAAGTTTGCGTGCGTGATTGCAATGGACTCAAACCTGACAAATAAAACCGCTGCCGCTCCGGAGCTTTCGCTGTTCTTGCCCGTGCTGAACGAGGAAGACAATCTGCGCCCGATGCACGAAAAGATCCGTGCAGCTCTCGACGCGCTCGGAAAAACGGCAGAGGTGATCTATGTCGATGACGGCTCGACCGACAGGTCGCTTGCGGTGCTGCGTGAGGTCGCCGATTCTGACGATCGCGTCCGCGTTATCTCGCTCCGTCGTAATTACGGCCAGACCGCGGCGATGGCTGCGGGGATAGATGCGGCGAAGGGCGAGATATTAATACCTATGGACGCCGATCTGCAGAACGATCCGGCAGATATCGTCAGGCTGCTCGAAAAGCTGGACGAAGGTTACGATGTTGTATCAGGCTGGCGGCGAAATCGCCAGGACAAGATGGTCTCACGAAAGATACCGTCGATGATCGCGAACAAGATCATCTCGTGGATCGGTGACGTGCCGCTGCATGATTACGGCTGTTCGCTGAAGGCATATCGCCGCGACGTTTTGAAAGATGTAAAGCTTTACGGCGAGATGCACCGGTTCATCCCGATCTATGCCTCGTGGGCGGGTGCACGCGTTACTGAGATACCGGTCGACCACCACGCACGGACGATGGGCAAATCGAAATACGGGATCTCGCGTACGGTAAAGGTCATATTCGACCTGATCACGATCAAGTTCATGGCCGAGTACCACACCAAGCCGCTCTACGTATTCGGCGGTTTCGGGATGCTTGCCTTTGCGATCTCAATGATCGCCGGTGTGTGGGCGGTGATCCTGAAGCTGTTCTATGGAACTTCTTTCATCCTAACGCCCCTGCCGATAATCGCCATCGTAATGCTCGCTATCTCGGTCCAGTTTTTTCTGATGGGATTGTTGGCTGAGTTGTTGGTGCGTACGTATCACGAATCACAGGACAAGGCGATCTATGCGGTTAGAGAACGAATCGGATTCAACACAACGGATTAACGCAGAATCACGCCGATTCGTGCTTCTCGATCCGCGTTTATTTGTGCGAATCCGTTGTTAACAGTTTAATGTGCGGAATTGCGGGTTGGATAAACCTGAGACAATCTAACAAGAATCACGATGCCGAGCCGGTGCTGCACTCGATGTGTGAGCGTATCGTCCATCGCGGGCCGAATTCGGAAGGGCTGTGGCTCGACGACACGGTCGCTCTTGGCATGCGGCGGTTGTCGATCATCGATCTGGAGACCGGCGACCAGCCGGTTTTTAATTGTGATCGTTCGGTCATCGTGATGATGAACGGCGAGCTGTACAACTATCGCGAGGTGCGTGCCGAACTCGAAGCAAAGGGACACAAGTTCAAGACCAAATCCGACACTGAAATACTCCCGCATCTTTACGAAGAATACGGCGATGGTCTTCTCGAGCACGTGAACGGGATGTATGCGTTCTCGCTGTGGGATTCGAAGAGGAAGAAGCTCATCATCGCCCGCGACCGTTTCGGCGAGAAGCCGCTCTACTACGGAGTATTTGACAGAAAGCTGATCTGGGCATCGGAGCTAAAGGCGCTCATTGCACATCCTGCCGTTAAGCCCGAACTTGATCTGAACGCGGTTCGACATTACGTTTCTTTCGATTATGTTCCGGCACCGATGTCGATCTTCAAAGGCATTCACAAGCTGCCCGCCGCGCATGTGCTAACGGTCGAGAATGGCGAAGTTCGGACGCGGCGATATTGGGATTTGACATGGTCAGATCCGGGAACTGTAGCGTCTGGGCCAAACGGAACATCTCACGCAAAGTCGCTAAGCGGCAAAGCTGAGGAATTGAAGGAGCTGCTCTCGGACGCCGTGAGAATGCGGCTCGTCTCTGATGTCCCGCTTGGAATTTTGCTTTCAGGTGGGATCGACTCATCGTCCGTCGCGGCGTTTGCGGTCCGACACGCTACGGAGCGCGTTAAGACATTCTCGATAGGCTTTGAGGAAGATTCGTTCGACGAATCGAAATATGCCAGGCAAGTGGCCAAGCACTTGGACACCGAGCATTACGAGGACAAGCTCTCGGCGACGACCGCGGGCGACCTGATCAGCGAGATCGGTACCTGGCTGGACGAGCCGATGTCCGACGGCTCGCTCATACCGACGCATCTGCTCGCGAGATTCGTTCGGCAACATGTGACCGTGGCGCTTGGCGGCGATGGCGGCGATGAGCTTTTTGCCGGCTATCCGATGTATTACGCTCACACCCTTTCGGCGAAGTATCTCGCGATACCGTCAATCGTGCGTTCCGGGCTGATCGAACCGGTGATCAACGCATTGCCGGTTTCAACGAAGAATATGTCGTTCGATTACAAAGCGAAGCGATTCGTGCGGGCCTCGCGATACGACGACGTAACGCGGCATCATTCATGGTTCGGGTCTTTCTCGATCGAGCAGCACGACCGGCTTTTCTCAAAGGAATTTCTCGCTGAGACCGACGCCGATATCTACCGCGGCGTGCGAGAGCTTGTGGCCGCATCCGGCGCCCGCAACGTGATCGAGCAGATGCAGTACGCCGATATCAACTATTATCTGGCGGAAGATATCCTTACAAAGGTCGATCGGTCGGCGATGGCGGTCTCGCTTGAGACGCGGGCACCGTTCCTGGATCCGCGTGTCGGGCAATTCGCGGCGTCGATCCCAGTTGAGTACAAGCTGCAGGGAAAAAGCGGGAAGGTGATCCTAAAGGAGGCGATGAAAGGACTGCTGCCGCATGAAATACTCCATCGTCCGAAAAAGGGCTTCGGGATTCCCATCGCCGAATGGCTAAAAGGCCGTCTCAATCCGCTGCTGCACGAAATGCTTTCACCGGAACGTCTGAAGACCGATGGCCTCTTTGACCCGGCGTACGTCCAAAAACTAATCCGCGAACACGAAACCGGCACCGCCTCACACCACAAAGAACTTTGGACCCTGCTCGTTTTCCAACTCTGGCGGAAGACGTTCTTCTCGCCTAAATAGACGACTTCGCGATTCTGCAAAATTGCGTTACAATACAGTTGCCCACGGCACACCCCTTGCGTCTAGTTTTTCCAGACTTTAGAGAACGTACGAGAATCATACTTTTTACGATGAAAACTATGGCCGAATCAGACTATTCCAGCGTTTACGACTTCGAGCGAGGAGCGGAGCCGACCGAGGGTTTCCGTGACGACGTGACCGACACGTACGAGCCCGTACCCAGGCCGTTTTTTGAGTTGACCAAGTATGAAGAGATAATCAATGATCCGTCGCTTTCGCGAGGGATGCATACCCCAGACTATTTTCTTTTAGTGGAATAGGTGAGGGTCAGCTTATATCTTGGTAAGGTGCACTGCGTTCGGAATTTTTGCGAGTCCATTGGCATAGGCGTAGATAACAAGGTTGAGTCGATCTTCGACCCCGATCTTGCCATAGATGGAGCTCAGGTGGTGACGAACCGTTGCCTCGCTAATGAACATGCGTTCGGCGATCTGCTTATTCTTCAAACCTTCCCCGATCATCGTGATCACTTCCTTTTCCCTTGCCGTCAAAAGATCGGTATCAAGATAACCGCCGAAATTCCCGCCTGAAGCTCGTGGTTTATCGAGGCTCAGGATCTTATTAAGTAACACTTGGTTTAGCCACGTTTCGCCTCGATAGATCTGGCGTATCGCCTCTAGCAGCAGCTTTGGGTTTTGATCCCGATGAACGATCCCAACCGCACCTAGTTTCAGGACACTCGCCTGACAATCAAGGTCCCCTGCATCAACGATCACTGCGACCCTAATTTGCGGATAAGAAACCTGCAGTTCTTCTAAGATCTCGATGCGGTCGCTTCGTGTAAGGTCGATAACCGCAACGTGAGCTGATTGACAATTTACATTCTCTATCTCTTCGGAAATGTCGTAAGTCCCTACGGCATACAGATCGGGGTTTAGGTCAATCAAGCACTTTAAGCTCTCACGGGCGATCTGATATTTCGAGAATATCAACACCCCTATTCGCTTAGCAGCCGGTATTGCGGGTTTACTCATTTTATCCTACATCAGTTCTGGAAAGACTCGGGGGCGTTTTAGCCCACCTTACGAATACGTAATACCAAAGCGATTTTTGCGTAAATATGTTCTTCCAAGATCCGTTCCTTTCAAAATGTTTATTAGATAGTGTTAAATCGAAATTCCCACCCCAGTCCTCAATGACAATATCCCGGGAATGTTTCATATTCCCCAGTCGAGCCGTATTCGCGGCCATAACTGAGGACAAACGCCGATTGATTGTGCAATTCCAGATAGGGTGAATCGGTTGACCATATATCCTATGGAAACCTAGCCTAATGTTGTATAGCAAAATGCGTCCCAATGCAACAAAAATAGTATAAGAAATATCGCTAGCACCGATGCATATTGCGCTGCCGCTACTGTAGTTTAATACCCACAGACCTTTACCCTATTGGTTTTATATAACTGAATGACGGCTTTGGGTGACTTCTAAATTAGAGGGGAGCTAAGGCAATGACTTGTGGCCGGCGTTTTGGCCACGTCGTCATGCTGAGCCCGCTTTTTTGTGGAATATGGCGATTAACAGACGTATTAGTTAATCCCCACACATTTTTTCGCCGAGCGAGACAAGAATCAGCGATTAATACTCGCAAAATACTTGCTGCAGTGCGGTCTGGTCTTACGGAGCAAAATATATGGAACACGCCATTATTAAAGTCCTGCTTATCGGTGACTACCCAATATTCCGGAGCGCACTCCGAATGCTGATCGAAACCGACCGCCGTATGCGGGTTGTCGGGGAAGCGGGTGACAAAGATGCAGCAGCCGCGATACTTACGCATGAGACTCCTGACATGATCTTAGTGGATATGTCAGATCTTGGCGGGGAGGAGATGTTTCAGTTCTTCGAATCGATCAAAACTCCCGTTCTCATACTGGTAGGTCAACACGATCCGGCAATGTATCAGAAATGCCTGCGATTAGGAGTCAGCGGACTAATTCAGAAAGAAGAAAAGGCAGACATTTTATTCAAGGCCATCGAAAGGATACACGATGGAGAGATCTGGTTTGATCGCACGATCATGGGCGCAACGATACGCCAGCTCGTGACCGAACAACAAATGATGAACGAGCATCCGAAAGCTCACATTACAAACTCTCTTACCGATCGAGAAATGCAGGTGGTCGACTTGATCTGCAAGGGCCTGAAAAATCGAAACGTCGCAGAGCAGCTGTTTATCACGGAGACTACTGTCCGGCACCACCTTACCTCAGTCTTTAATAAGCTGGAAATTACAAGCCGGCTCGAACTGGTCGTATATGCGTTCAAGCACGGTCTCGTCAAATCACCCGCTGCGAGTGCGCTAACAAATGGCAATGGCAATGGCCACGGATACGCAGCGGGACAATCCGCAGTTTGAAGAAAAAACGAGAATAGGATGCGAAGTACGTGAACATAACCGAACGGCGATGACCGTGTGCAGGAATAATTTGTGCCTGATCCCAGGCTTCCTTAATGGTAACTATGTCCAAGTTCTTGTTGGACATATGAGTAGAGGTGTTTTAAGTGAAAGACGAAAAGAAGGAAAAGAAAGAGCAGTTGAAGGCCCAACGAAAGAGGGCAAAGCGAAACGCACTGATAATGTGCCACGACGGTAAAGAATACTGGACCACGCAGGCACAGTTTTGGCAGTGGGTACGGGAAAGTGTTGTTATGAAGATCAGCGATGGACCTCTGCGAGGACAATTCATTCGCCAGAATGAGGAGTATAACGTCGTCATCAGCAACACGATACTCAACCTTCGATGTCCGAATCATTTGAGGGAAGCGATGATCTCCCGTCGGAAAGCTTACCGGTAGCCGCGGTAAGGAATATCAGGGGTGTACAACATGTTCTTGATCAGAAGAATCTGCGCCGGAGCGTTACTAATCTCGCTTCTCCTTCCAGTCATCGCAGAAGCACAGACACAGAATTCTGCGAAAGCACAGCCATCGGCGGGTATTGCTTCGGAGAATTACATTATCGGCCCAGGAGACGTCCTCGATGTGACGGTGGTCAAGAACGATACTCTTTCACGTTCCGGACTGCGGGTCAGCAACCTAGGGACGATACAGTTGCCGATGTTAGATAACGACGTTAAGGCCGCTTGCATGAACGAGCGTGAATTAGCGAACTCGATAAAGGAACTATATCGAAAGTATCTTGTCAGCCCGTATATTAATGTGGCGGTACGCGAGTTTAACTCGAATCCGGTCGCTGTGATCGGTGCTGTTAATTCTCCCGGAAGATTCCAATTGCAAAGGACGGTTCGTCTCGCGGAGCTAATGACATTCGTTAATGGCCCGAGTGCGGCGGCGGGCGATACCGTTGAAATAATTCGAAGTTCCGGAAGGCCATTCTGTCGTGACGGGGAACTCATTGTGCCTAACCAGAGCGGAGATGAGCTTCTGTCAGTTTCGCTTGATGATGCTTTCAAAGGAGCTGAGATATCGAATCCGGTCATACTCGCGGGCGATATTGTTCGGCTAACGGAAGCTGGCCAAGTTACGGCCTATATTCAGGGCAACGTCAAAGACACCATTGCTATTAGCCTGAAAGACCCAGTGACGCTTTCGCAAGCGATCGCGATGGCAGGCGGCCTTACCGCAGGAGCGCAAACCGAGAAAATAAAGATCCGCCGTCAGAAACCCGGTTCGATCAATCGGGAAGAAATGATCGTCAATCTGAAAGCGATCATGAAGCAGCAGCAGGACGACGTCCTTCTCGTCGCGAACGACATAATCGATGTGCCCGGACCGAGCGGCGGCAAGAAGATCTTCAGCGACATTATCCGCGCTATCGTGCCCTCGATAACTCGGTTTCCGGTTTCAGTGATCCCGTAAACTCAAATCAGCTCTTTGACCGGTACTCAGGTATGCAGAACGGAAATTCTTTAGTTAAACGCAATCCGGAGCAGGATCCTGATTCGATCTATTTCGCGGAAACGGACGACGTGTACGCGGGCGCATATTACGGCGCTGCGAGCCAGGTAAACGAAAAGCAGCAACTCGGTGAGTTTCTGTCGCTGTTACGAAAACGCTGGTATTTGATCGTCGGACTTGTCGTGTTGGTTACCACGATCGTAATTGTCTACGAAGCTCGGAAGCCCGATTATTACACAGCGGTCGCTCGCGTCCAGGTAAATAGTGAAATGAATCCCGCGGCGGGCGGCGGTGCAAGTTCTATAGTTCTTAACCAAGGTGGTGACCCGGCATATTTCACTACGCAATTACAGATCTTAGAGGGTTCGGGAATGTTGCGTCGGGTGGTGAAGACACTCGATCTGGAAAACAATCCGACCTTCTTCAGCCCGGATCGCTCTACCCAGACCGGATTGGGCCAAAACGTCCTCAGGATGTTTGGGCTGGGCACCGCACCCGCTAACGAAACGGTCGGCCAGCTGAAAACATCCGAAGAGAAAAAGGAGCTCAAGGTGGCTCCAAATACCGATCTCGATAGTCAAGCCGAGGAACTCGCTCCGTACGTGAATTTTCTGAAGAGCGGCCTCTCTGTGCAACCGGTGACCGATCGCCGAACTGCGAGTCCGCAGACAAGGCTGATCGAGATCAAGTTTACGCATTTCAATCCCCAGACGGCGACAAAGGTCGTCAACGCTATCGGGGACACTTATGTGCTTCAAAACCTTGAGCGTAAGGTCGAATCAAATACCAACGCAAGCGATTTCCTTCAAAAACGTGTGGCTGAGCTTCAATCAGAGATCCGTTCGGGTGAAGAACGGTTGATCAACTACGCTAAGAACAACCAGATTCTCACCCTTGATTCATCTCAAAATACCGTGGTCCAACGGCTTTCGGACCTAAATACGAAGTTGAGCCAGGCAGAAAGCGATAGGATAACGGCCGAAGCTGCTCTGCGTGCAGCGATGCAGAACCCAATGGCCGGAGCGACCGCCGAAAGCCGTGACGCTCGAACGACCGGGTTAGAAACTCAACTTTCCACGCTGAAGCAGCAGCTGGAGCAATTGAGAGTTGAATACACAGATGAATGGCCGGATGTCATCAAGGTAAAGCAACAGATCGCGGCTATCGAACGTGAGCTTCAGACCAGCCGCAAACGATCAACAGATACGCAGATAGCGAGTCTTGAACAAACATACCGAGAAGCCTTTAATCGAGAACGGGAACTAAGGTCTAACTTTGAGGGACAACGTTCGACGGTACTCAATCAGAATGAGGCCGCGATCAACTATCGGATAATTCAGCAGGAGATCGATACAAATAAGTCCTTGCTGGACAACTTGCTCCAGAGGTCTCGCGAGACGGAGGTTATTCTCAACGGTACCCCGAATAATGTCCATGTAGTCGACCGCGCTTTAGTTCCTCGTTCACCGGAAGGGCCTGAACGGACCAAGAACGTTTTCCTTGCGTTTTTCGTGTCGCTTCTCGGTGGTATCGGCCTTGTATTTGCCTTGAATTGGCTCGACGATACGATAAGGCCGTCCGACGATTTCGAGATGCTTTTGGGATCTCCGGTTATCGGCATGATCCCCGGTGCAAGTACTGGTTTAGCGAAGCGATTACTGGGTCCGCGAACCAATGGGCATGCTCGGATTGGTAAGAACGAATACAATATTCAAAATTTTGAAAAACCTCTTGTCTCGGAGGCTTTTCATCAGTTAAGGACCTCTCTGCTTCTTTCGACCGCTGGCGGTGCGCCAGAGACATTACTTGTAACATCCGGAGAACAGTTCGAAGGCAAAACACTCACATCTCTAAACCTTGCGAAAAGCCTCGCACAACTTGGGCATAAGGTTCTTCTCGTCGACGCGGATCTGCGATGTCCGAAGATGCACTTGCTCACCAACGTCTCTAATGCTCAGGGACTAAGTAATTTGCTCACGGCTCGGAACGCGTCTGAGCGTTTGATCGAAGGTGTCATCAGAAAAGACGTCGCCGAGGGACTCGACCTGCTGCCATCCGGACCCACAGTGCCGAATCCTGCAAATCTTTTCGGATCGGTCGAGATGCAGGAGCTGATGAAAAAGCTCAGCACCTCGTACTCGCATGTCGTGATCGATTCACCGCCAGTCCTCTATTTTGCAGACAGTGTGATCTTGTCGACGTGCGTCGATGGTGTAGTGTTGATCGCACGTGCGAATTACAGTTCTCGCAGCGTCTTGGCCAAAGCGACGAAAAGACTTCAAGAAGTACGAGCGAATCTGGTGGGGATCGTCGTAAACGATGTGCCGATGAGCAACTATCAGTACCGCGATAGCCTTTACTATAAACAACTCGCTGAAGCAGAGGCTAGTGAAGAAGCATCCAGCGTACTACACTTGTGATCTCCAACGGACCATCTACCGATCACTCCGGGATGGGCTGTAAATCCACCAACGTCCATCAATGAATTTTCGTTCAACGTGCTTAGGACCATTGTCCAAAGCAGGCGACAAACAGTGCTTGATAATCGGTGAGGTGGCGCAGTCGCATGACGGGAGTCTCGGAATGGCTCATTCGTTTATTGACGCGATCGCTAATGCCGGAGCAGACGCCGTTAAGTTTCAGACACACATCGCAGCAGAGGAAAGCACGCCGGGCGAACCATGGCGAGTGAAGTTTAGCCCGCAAGACGCCACGCGATACGACTATTGGAAGCGGACGGAGTTTACCGCTGACCAATGGCAGGGATTGAAGGATCACGCGGATCAACGCGGACTTTTGTTTCTAAGCACACCATTCTCAGACCGGGCTGTTGAGATGCTTGCCGGGATCGGAATGAAGGTGTGGAAGATCGCATCGGGCGAAGTTGGCAACACGCCGATGCTCGAGAAGATCGCAGGCTACGGCGATCCGATGATCCTCTCTTCGGGAATGAGCGACTGGGACGAACTCGATGCGGCTGTCGAGATCGTGCGTCAAAACGGGAACCCGCTTGCGGTACTTCAGTGCACCTCGGCATACCCTTGCCCGCCGGAAAAGGTCGGGCTAAATGTGATGAATGAAATTCACGATCGGTATAGCTTGCCGGTCGGACTTTCGGATCATACAGGAAAGATCTATGCGGGACTCGCCGCTGTCACCCTCGGTGCGGAGGTTCTCGAGGTTCACGTAGCGCTTAGTAAAGAGATGTTCGGTCCTGACGTGGCCGCATCGCTAACTCCGAACGAATTGAGTGAGTTGGTCGAGGGAAGCCGAAACATCGAGACGATGATCTCGGCTCCGATCGATAAAGTGGCCGCCGCTGATGAGCTTGCCGATCTTCGAAAGATCTTTAGTAAGAGCGTGGTAGCGGCGACTGACATCAATACTGGATCCGTTCTTACCGCGGATCACTTAAAGTTAAAAAAACCCGGTACAGGCATTCCAGCCTCGAGGATGTTTGAGCTGATCGGACGAACTGTAACCCGGCAGATATCGGCCGATGAGATGTTGTCTTCCGGAGATCTTAAGTAGATGAAACGAAAGATCTGTGTAGTCGTTACTGCTCGCCCGAGCTATAGCCGCATCAAGACGGCTCTGCGGGCGATAATGGATCATCCCGATCTCGAGCTGCAGCTAGTCGTCGCAGCCTCGGCCTTGCTCGACCGATACGGCACGGCTGTCAACTATATCGAGAGCGACGGATTCCCGATCGCAGCCAGGGTTTACATGGTGCTCGAAGGCGAGAATCCGGCTTCGATGGCGAAGACCACCGGTCTCGGAATGTTAGAGCTAGCGACCGTTTTCGACAACCTGAAACCTGATATTGTCGTGACCGTTGCAGACCGTTTCGAAACTCTTGCGACCGCGGTCGCCGCGTCGTACATGAACATTCCGGTCGCCCACATTCAGGGCGGCGAGGTGACTGGCTCCATAGACGAAAAGGTCCGCCACGCAGTAACAAAGCTGGCAGACATTCATCTCGTCTCGACCGAAGGTGCTCGTGAGCGCGTCCAGCGTATGGGCGAAGAAAGCCGGAAGGTCTTTGTGACCGGCTGCCCCTCAATAGATCTTGCGGCCGAGATATCGGACGATCCAGGGCTGAATTTCAATCCTTTCGAAAGATACGGCGGCGTGGGCGAACTGCATGCACTGACCAACGGCTACCTTGTAGTAATGCAGCACCCCGTTACCACCGAACACGAGCAGGCGCGGCAGCATGTGATGGAAACGTTGCGGGCAGTATATGAGATCAATATGCCGACGCTGTGGTTCTGGCCGAATGTCGATGCCGGATCGGACGGAACGTCGAATGGTATCCGCTCATTCCGCGAAGAGTTTAAACCGGAGAACATACACTTTTTCAAGAACATGGCTCCTACGGATTTTCTTCGGTTGCTATACAGCAGTCGGTGCCTGGTGGGTAATTCCAGCGTCGGCATCCGTGAATGCTCCTTCCTCGGCGTTCCGGTCGTAAACATCGGCACCAGACAGCAAGGACGCGAACGGGGGACGAATGTCATCGACGTCGGCTATTCGCAACGCGAGATACGTTCGGCGATCGAGAAACAGCTGAGCAATGGTCGATACGGCTGTGACCATCTCTACGGGAATGGGAACGCCGGCGGACAGATATCCAAGGTGCTTGCCGGCGCTCCGCTGGAGATCGAAAAGAGGCTGACCTACTAGTACATGAGCTTTAGGGTCCTGGGCATAATACCTGCACGCGGCGGGTCGAAGGGCGTCCCTCGGAAGAACATTAAGATGCTGGCCGGAAAGCCGCTGCTGGCGTATACCGCTGAGGCCGCACTAGCCGCAAAACGCTTGACCAAGGTGATATTGAGCACCGATGACAGTGAGATCGCCTCCGTCGGACGTGAAGTTGGGCTCGAGGTTCCGTTCATCCGGCCCGAAGAACTCGCTGCTGATGACACGCCGACATTTCCCGTCGTTGTTCATGCGCTGGATGAAATGAAAAAGCTCGGCGAAGAATTTGACGCGGTATGTCTTCTTCAGCCAACAAGCCCGCTACGCAGTGCGGCGGATATCGACGCCTGCATTGAACTTCTCGAGACGAGCGGAGCCGATTCGGTCATAAGCGTTCTGCCCGTTCCCGCAGAATACAATCCCCATTGGGTCTATCTCGAAGGCCCAAACGGCGAACTCAAACTCGCAACAGGCGAAAATCAACCGATCGCCCGCCGCCAGGACCTGCCCAAAGCATTCCATAGGGATGGGTCGGTATATGTGGTTCTCACAGCAAAGCTTTACGAGCATGGGTCCCTTTACGGCCAAAAGGTTGCGGCGTTCAAAAGTGAAATCGAGCGATCCGTGAATATCGATTCAACAAGGGACTGGGTCGCAGCAGAACGCTTGCTGGCAGATCGCGGTCCGTCGGAGACCTACGCTTCGATCGCTTGAGTATGAAGATATATGAAATTGCCCGACGAAGTCTGGAGCCGGTGTTGCCACCGCTTTATGCTCACGTTCGGCGCACTATCAGGAGCGAATTAGGTAAAATGTCCGGTCGACCGCGAGTCCTAGACGTCGGCGGTCGAAAATCTCCGTATACGATCGGGCTGGATGCGGATGTTACGATCTTTGATCTCCCCCGAACATCTGATCTACAACATGCTCTGAATCTCGGTCTGACCGACACTATCGTTAGTGATCTTAGATCCAAACGGAGCAACATCTCAGCTTTTGTGTTCGGGGACATGACGGAATGCGATCTGCCTTCAGAGTCTTTTGACATGGTTGTATCCGTCGAAGTACTGGAGCACGTAGAGCTTGACGAAAAATTTATCGAAAACGTCGCTCGCGTTCTTCGACCCGGCGGGTGCTTTATCATGACAACACCGAATGGCGATTTCGTGGAGAACCGCAATCCCGACCACAAGCGGCACTACAAGCGCGCAGAACTTATCTCACTACTAGAGCGACACCTCAACCCTGTAAGGGTCGAGTATGCGATCGCCGGCGGTTACTTCCGTAAGATCGGGCTGCGGTCTTGGAAGCTTCGAGCTCCGATAGCGACCGCAATGAGTGCTCTGGGGAACGTCGTCAATTCGTTCCAATCTGCGGACGCTAACATTAATAACCAGGCTATTGGAACGCATCACCTGTTAGCCGTAGCTGCGCGGCATGAGAAAAACGTCAAGGATGCCGAAACATCAGAGTAAATCCAAGCTGAGCTGCGTGATCATAGGTGACGGCACACTTCCGCTGAAATGTGCTGAAATTTTGATCGGCGAAGGGCACGAACTCTGCGTGCTCGTTACCAGTGACGACAAGAATAAAAAGTGGTGCCGTGAACGTGGGATACAGACCTATCCAACTGCGAACGAGCTGCTGACGGGGTTCAGCCAGCCGATTGACTACCTATTCAGCATAGTAAACCAGCAGATCTTATCGGAGGCCGTAATCAAGCTCCCGTTAAAGGCTGCCATCAATTATCACGATGGACCTTTGCCGCGATATGCCGGCACGCACGCAACTTCTTGGGCGTTGATAAACCAAGAGCGCTCTCACGGTATCACATGGCACCTGATTACCGACGTCGTCGATGCAGGTGACATCTTAAAGCAGAAAGCGGTTGACGTCGATGAGACTGAAACGGCCCACTCTCTAAATACCAAATGTTACGAAGCCGCGATGGAAGCGTTCGGCGAACTGATCGACGAGCTGGCAGCCGACGATGCGAAGCCGCGGCCCCAGAATCTTACCGAGAGAACGTTCTTTCCCCGGTTCAAGCGCCCCCCAAATGGCGGAGTGATCCGCTGGGATTCGCCTGCAAGTGAGATCTCAGCAATGATCCGAGCCCTCGACTTCGGCCCGCATCCAAACCCCCTCGGCGTTGCGAAGTTCCGATGCGGCCACCAGTATCTAAGTGTCTCGGCCGTTAAACCGCTACCGTCGACGTCGGGTAAGGAGCCGGGAACTATACTCACCATCGCTCCCGATTTTCTTGACATCGCAACTGGATCACAAGATATACGGCTGAGAAACTTTTCAAGACTGGACGGCCCGCTTCTCGCAATTACAGAACTCCAGAACGAATTTAGTCTGGAAGTGGGTCAAAAGCTACCGATCATAGATAGCGAACTCGCGATAATTATCGAAGACCTCTACGCACGATCTAGCAGACATGAAGCGTTCTGGGTTCAGAAGTTGTCAAAGGTAGAGCGAATCGACCTTGAGTTTCTTAACCGACCATTTCGATTTGAATATTCCGTTCCAAGATATTCGTCCACGAGCGTCCGGATACCGGAAGTCTTTTTGCGTTTTGCACGCAGCTTCCCCAGCTCCAGCACCGGTGATCGTATATTTGGCGCCTTGGGCATTTTCCTAGCTCGCATCACCGGGACAAACACATTCGATATGGGCTATGAAGATTGCCGTAAAGATGGACCGGTTGCTTTTGTTGAAGGAGTTTTTGCTCGTCAGGTGCCTGCCCACTTTGACATAGATCCGAACCTCTCCTTTAATGACAACTTTGCGTCATTCGAAGGTGAACTGGGAGCGTTAGCGAATTTCGGCAGTTTCGCCATCGACGCGGCGGCCCGATATCCGGCCATCCGCGGCACCGTCGAGGCAGGCAAAATCGCAGCAATGCCGATTTCGGTTATCCGGCGTAAGAGCAACGAACCGCCATTTGCGGATTTCGATAACGATCTTATTTTCGTTCTTACTGAGAATTCATGGGAATGTGTTTGGCATTTTGATGCGAGCAAGGTAAATAACGAAATCCTTGAGAGTCTGAGTGACAGCTTCAGCTCATTCTTATCTGAGATCGCGACTGCACCGAGTAAGCAAGTTGCTAAATTATCACTTCTATCAAACGAAGAACGGAAGGAGATCGTGATCGACTGGAATTCGACCGGCCGATCATTGCTCGGACAGAAGTGTGTCCACGAGTTATTTATCGAATGCGCGGCACGGATGCCGAACGCCGAAGCGATAACTGATAGCAACGGGAGCTTGAGCTATGCTGAATTGAACCGGAAAAGCAACCAGATCGCCCACATGTTGAGATCGCTGGGGGTTGTGACGGAGAGTTTGGTTGCGGTTTACATGGAGCGATCCGCTCAAGCGGTAACCGCTTTGCTTGGTATCCTGAAAGCAGGCGCAGCATTTCTCCCTCTGGATCCGGCCAATCCGGTGGCACGAACTGAGTTTATGCTCCGCGATTCAGCGGCTCGAGTGGTCCTGACACAAGAAACACTTCGAGAAGGCTTGCAGGTGAGCGACTGCCGTGTAATCTCCATCGACGGCAATGAATCAACTTCGATCGTCTCCGAGTCAACGGACAACCCGCCGTCCGACGCCTCACTTGGGAATCTTGCCTATGTGATCTATACATCGGGTTCGTCAGGAAGGCCCAAAGGTGTCGAGATCGAACATGCAGGCTTATTGAATTTGATAGATTGGCATAATCGAACATACAGCATTTCAAATTCCACAAGAGCAACGTGGATCGCAGGGCCGGCTTTCGATGCGTCGGTTTGGGAGATCTGGCCGTACCTTGCCGCCGGCGGAAGCCTTCATATTCCCGATGTTGAAACCCGGTCGTCTCCACCGAAATTATTCCGATGGCTTGCTGATCGCGAAATCACCATATGCTTCTTGCCGACTCCGTTGGCAGAGGCAATATTGGACCTGCCTATACCGTCCGGTTTAAAGATTTCGCGATTATTGACAGGAGGGGACAGACTGCACAGCGTCCATGGTCTCGAAATGCCCTTTGAGCTAATTAACCATTATGGACCGACGGAGAACTCTGTGGTCACGACCTGCGACCCGGTCAGTCCCGGTGAAAAAGAAGACCCGACAATAGGACGACCAATACAAAATGTCCAAGTTTACATTCTAGACCGCAACTTGCAACCAGTGCCGAAAGGCGTGCCTGGCGAGGTTCATATCGGAGGTGCGGGGTTGGCACGCGGGTATCGGAACGATCCTCTACAGACTTCCGAGAAGTTTGTTCAACAAGACTTCGGAAGCGGAGCTATCAGGCTGTACAAAACGGGGGATAGAGCTAAATTTCAACCGGACGGCAGGATCAGATTCCTTGGGCGAATTGATGATCAGGTTAAAATACGGGGATTCAGGATCGAACTCAACGAGATCGAAAAGAGCATTTTGGATTGCCCCGACATTAGTCAGGCGGTGGTGGTAGCAAGCCAAAAAACAGATCATAAGTTCTTGGTCGGATACATCGTTGGGGCACAAGATCTCGATATTCAAAAGCTGCGCGGATCGCTAGAAGAACGACTGCCAGACTATATGGTGCCGTCGGTCTTCATGCAACTCGATTCCTTGCCTATCACTCCCAACGGAAAGGTAGACCGTACCGCTCTACCGGTTCCGTCAGATACGTCACTCCGAGATGGAGTGGAATTTGTTGCGGCGAATACTGAAATTGAGCGGGCCTTGGTAGAAATTTGGGAACGACTGCTTTCGATAAGTCCGATAGGCATTCGAGATAACTTTTTCACGCTAGGCGGGGACTCCCTGGTATCGGTCACGATGTTCGTCGAGATCGAAGGCCGATTCGGGATAGACTTGCCGCTCTCTGTACTAATCAACTCTCCGACGATCGAAAAACTTGCAGAACAGATCTCGGGCCAAAAAGAACCTGTGCAGTGGAAGTACATTGTCCCACTACAGTCTGAGGGCAGTGAGGACCCGGTCTTCTGTGTGCACGCGGCCGGTGGCAACGTTCTTTTTTACCGAGATCTAGCAAACGAGCTTGGTGAAGATCAGCCGTTTTATGGTGTGCAGGCTCGCGGGGTAGCGGATAAGTCAGAAACAGCGCACGACAATATCGAAGAGATGGCCCGGGACTATCTCGCTGAGATCCAGTCTATGCATCCAGACGGACCGTATCATTTGTGCGGTGCTTCATTTGGGGGCCTTGTTGCATTTGAAGCGGCCCGGCAGCTCCGGGAGGCCGAAGCTACAGTCGCCACGCTCTCTGTTTTCGATACTTATGCACCCGGGTATGTAGTTCCCACCGATGACATCGATCGAGGTGGTCGACTGGGGTCACTGGTTTTTCGAGCGAAAGGTATTCGAAACCAGTTATCCGCTATGGACAGCTGGAAACAGCGCGCAGCTTTTGTCGGGTCAAAGGCTTCAAAAGTCCGTAAGCAGATCAAACGCAAGATCGCCTGGACGAAGAATCAATTCGCGATCGAATACAACAAGGCGACCGGCCGTGAACTGCCGCAAAACATGATGCGAAATCATGCGGCCATTCGCAAAGCTATGGATAGCTACATGCCTGGCAAATTTGACGGCGATCTGTTGATATTCCGGGCCTCTGAGCAACCGTCGCAAAAGGTCGATCGGCAACTCGGGTGGAAGGAATTTGTAAACGGTGAGATTACAGTCGTCGACGTAAAGGGTCAACACGGTGCATTAACGGTCTACCCATTCGCCTCGGACCTAGCAGAGAAATACCGACCTTTTCTATCAGTCGCCCCCGCGGTCAGCGCGAACGTGAAGGAAGTTGAAAGCGCTGCCGTTGCAGTCGCTTAGCATCGTCGGCGTCTAGAACAAGATGTGCGGAATTAGTGCGATCTTAGGAACTGGGATGATGCCGGACGGCCTGTATCCAATGCTCGGTGCGCAGCGGCATCGGGGGCCGGATGCTGAGGGTGTTTATTCGGATCCTGCGGGGATGTGCATGCTTGGACATAATCGTTTGAGCATTATTGATCTCTCTGAAGCCGGCCGCCAGCCGATGAAGAGCGCGGACGGGCGTTACGTCATCGTGCTGAATGGTGAGATCTACAATTACGTCGAGCTGCGTCGTGAGCTTGAAAGCGGCTACACATTTCGAACGCAGACAGATACCGAGGTGCTGCTAGCAGCTTACGCGAAATGGGGTGAGGACTGCCTACATCGGCTTCTTGGCATGTTCGCGTTCATCATTTGGGACGAGCGCGAGAAGACCTCGTTCATTGCACGCGACCGCTTCGGGGTAAAGCCACTTTACTACCGCCGTAAATCCGACGGCACAGTTCTCGCGGCTAGTGAGATCAAGGCATTGCACGCCGCCGGCGTCGCGATTGCTCCGAACATGCGCACATGGGCGAGCTATCTTGCCTACGGCACCTACGGCAATGTAGACGAGACATTTTTTGAAGGCGTAAGCGCGCTTCCGGCAGGTCATTCGATGTCCTGGAAGGCGGGCGAGCTAAGGATCAAGAAATGGTACGACCTCGCTGAGCGTATCGGCAACGAAACTGACGTTCGCAGTGATCAGGTTGTGGCCGACGAGTATTTCGAGCTTCTAAAAGATTCGATCAAACTTAGATTTCGTGCCGACGTGCCGGTGGGGATAAATCTCAGCGGCGGGCTCGATTCGTCGATATTGCTCGGTCTCGTGCATGAGGTCGAAGGATCTGAAAGTGACGTCAAATCGTTTACCTTCACGACCGGTGATGCCGATTACGACGAGCTGCCATGGGTCAGGCAGATGCTTGAGCGGACGAAACACGAACTTGTGGAATGCAGGCTCGACGTGGCGGAAGTCCCTGCCCTCGCGGCTGATGTTGCTTACTACCAAGATGAACCTTTCGGCGGACTTCCGACGCTTGCTTATGCCAAGGTCTTTGAAGCGGCACGCGACCGCGGCGTAACAGTTTTGCTCGACGGGAACGGAATGGACGAGCAATGGGCCGGTTACGATTATTATCGCTCGACGCAAAATGGCAATAGGCACTCGCTGCTGCAGGGCACGAGCAGTAGCCCGGTACGTCCGGATTGCCTGAGTGCCGACGTACACTCGCTGGCTGAGAAACCCGCAACACCGGCCCCGTTTCCGGATGCCTTGCGCAACCTGCAGTATCGTGACGCAACGCTTACAAAGATCCCGCGTGCGATGAGGTTTAACGACCGTATCTCTATGCGATCCTCGACCGAGCTTCGCGAACCATTTCTCGATCACAGGCTATTTGAGCTTGCGATGCGGCAGCCTGCTGACCGCAAGATCGCTGGCGGCACAGGAAAGAAGATGCTGCGTGATATCAGTAAGCGATATCTTCCGCAGGATCTGATCGAGGCTCCGAAACGTGCTTTGCAGACGCCGCAGCGCGAATGGCTGCGAGGGCCGCTAGCAGAATGGGCGAACGATAAGATCGAATCCGGGATACGCGGACCGATTGGGGGTCTACTTGATGCCGACAAGGTTCGCGAGGCGTGGGCCGACTATCGAAACGGCGCGAGCGACAATAGCTTTTACGTATGGCAATGGATAAGCGTCGGCCTGGCCGAGCGTGCCGCTACCGCCGCTAAATAAAGATGCAGAACGCAGCAGAGCACAATACTGATTGGGACATGATAATCGAGGGGCGTAGCTCGCTCATCGATCTAAAGCTGCGAGAGGTCTGGCACTATCGTGACCTGCTGCTAATGTTCGTCAAGCGCGATTTCGTTGCGTTCTATAAGCAGACCGTCCTCGGTCCGCTATGGTTCTTTATACAGCCGCTTGCGACGACCATTATCTTTACGTTCATTTTCGGAAATCTTGCGGGAATAAGCACTGACGGTTTGCCGCAGCCGCTGTTTTATCTTGCCGGCATCACGGCCTGGAACTATTTCGGCGACTGCATCACAAAGACGAGCACCGTCTTTAAAGACAACGCGAACATATTCGGTAAGGTCTATTTCCCGCGATTGATAATGCCGCTCAGCATCGTGGCGAGCAACCTCGTGCGATTCGGCGTGCAGATGCTTCTTTTCCTGGGAATGATGATCTATTTCGCAGTGTCGGGAGCAAGTTTTAGCCCGACGTGGGCGATTCTTTTGTTCCCGCTGCTGATCGTGCTGATGGCTTTGCTTGGTTTGGGCATCGGGCTGATCATCACGGCGATGACCACCAAATATCGTGACCTGAGCTTTCTCGTGCAGTTCGGCGTGCAGCTGCTTATGTATATGACGACCGTGATCTATCCATTGAGCGCGGCACCGGACAAATATCGATGGATAATCGAGCTCAACCCAATGACCGCGATCATCGAGGCATTTAGGCATGGCTTTCTCGGTCAGGGTGAATTCACCGCGTGGTCGCTCGGCTATAGTGCCGTCGCAACATTCTCGATACTGCTCGCTGGGATGATGATCTTTAACAAGACGGAGAAGAGTTTCGTAGATACTGTATGAGCGTTGCCATACGTGTAGAAGACCTATCAAAAGCCTATCAGATCGGGCAGATCGGCACGGGCACCATCAGCCGTGATATCGAACGCTGGTTCGTGACGCGCGTGATGGGGCGTGAAGATCCGTTCTTAAAACTGGGCGAGGTGAATGACCGCACCACCAAGAGCGAGTCGAACGTCGTCTGGAGTCTAAAGGACATCAATCTTGAGATCGAGCAGGGCGACGCTGTCGGCATTATTGGCCGAAATGGTGCAGGGAAAAGCACGCTGCTAAAGCTGCTTTCACGCGTCACCGCACCGACGACCGGCCGGATCAAAATAAAAGGCCGTGTTGCGAGCCTGCTTGAGGTGGGGACGGGTTTTCATCCCGAATTGACCGGCCGCGAGAATATATATCTGAACGGCTCGATCCTGGGGATGCGTAAAAAGGAGATCGACCGCAAGCTTGATGAGATAGTAGATTTCAGCGGTGTCGAACGATATATCGACACGCCCGTCAAACGGTATTCCTCAGGAATGTCCGTCCGCCTCGCATTCGCCGTCGCCGCTCACCTCGAAAGCGAGATCTTGATCGTCGATGAGGTCCTAGCCGTCGGCGACGCAGAGTTTCAAAAGAAATGCCTGGGCAAAATGGAAGAGGTCGGCCGCAAAGAAGGCCGAACCGTCCTATTCGTCAGTCACAATATGAGCGCAGTCCACGCTTTGTGCAAGCGGGGAATCTTGATCGATTCGGGGCAGATCAAGTTCGAAGGCTCGGTGGTGGATTGTATAGCTCGGTACGCCGGTCTGCACGTTGGTAACGCTGAAGTGCCCGAGGGTTCGCCTGCGATCGATCGACCTGCAGAGATCGGCGGCATACGGATAAATAATGTCCTCACCGCAAGGCTAAAGCGAGACGAACGCTTTGAGATCTCAGTCGATGTCTCGGGAAGTGGTTACTCAAACGTATCGTTGATCTGTCTGATCCATAATGCAGGTGGTCAGCAGATCGTGCACGACCGGATAAATCTTGCTGACATTGGAATACCTAAGCTTGAAGGATCGCAAAAGCTGCGGCTAAACGTTCCAACTCTTTGGTTAAATCCCGGCGTTTACTCCCTTTACTTCAAAATGTTGGTGGCCGACCCGGGCAGGTCGCGGCGTTCTGAATCCGAAAGGATAACTTTCGAGGTGGCGGATGAATTTGAGGCGTCAAATCGAGGGATATTGCTTCCTGAAATTACATGGAACATTGTTACGCCTGACCTGGTGGGTTCGGCTGCCGTAGTCCAAGGCCGTCTGTCGAACGAAGTTCTATAGGTGGTGAGGTCGCGAGGCACAGACTAAGCATTAAATGACGCTAGCTCGTTCGATCAAGAGATCCGGTATCTATTGGCGGTTCGGTGCTAATTTGCGGCCGACGCTTCGGTATATTGCTGATGGAAAGCGAGGGCTGAATGACGAGGTTCGGCGTGTGGTCGGCGAACTTGATCAGAACGGGGTCGCATCTACATCCGCTGAGCGGCTCTTGGAAAGTGATCTCGTGCGTGAGCTGGAAAGTGCGGCGGGCGAGCTGCTCGTTCGACGGGCAGATGATGTCAGACGGATGAAGGAAACGGTAGACAGCGATCTGTCGATCGGACAAAAGACATTTAACATTGAGCTGCTCGGCAGCGAGCCTTTGTTTGACGCGGAAAGTCCATTTGCACGGGTGGCGCTAAGCAAGCCATTTTTACAGATCGCGAACGCGTACCTGAGAATGACCGCAAAGCTTCGGTATTACAACGTGTGGATCACGGCGGCTTCGAAAGGTCGGCCTCGCGAATCGCAGCTCTGGCATTTTGACCGCGAAGATAACTATATCTTGAAGGCATTCTTCTATCTCGACGACGTTGACGAGGGAACAGGCCCGTTCACCTATGCTCCGGGGACACATCGGCGCGGTGCGCATCGTTCGATCAAACCCGAATTCGAGATCGAGGGCAGTGTACGACGCACGACCGACGAGCAGATGTCAGCCGTTTATCCGCGGGAACGATGGCGAATCGGGACAGGTAAGAAGTTTTCGATCATCTTTGCCGATACGCGCGGGTACCACAAAGGAGGCGAAGCCCGGACGAAAGACCGGCTGATGTATACGTGTATGTACACCTCACCGGCATCGGAATCAAAACAGCTTCTGCACGTCCGGCCGGGACCAGGGTTGGCGGATCTGAGCGAGTTCCAAAAACGTGCCCTTGGATCGCGAAGGCCATAGAGCGCGTTTGCCGATCGTGTACCTGACTTGATCGTTCCAATGTAATACCGGAAGTTTGAGGCACCAGGTCTACTGAGATACTGCGGAAATTAACTAATTTCTTGAGCGAAATACTGGTTTTCGAGTCAAAGTTCCGTTTTTGTACAAAAGAGATCAGTAGTTTTGCAAGAAGAATCAGTAGTTTCGGGAAAAAGTTAAGTAGTTTTAAGCCTAAAATCAGTAGTTTTGCAAGAAAAATCAATAGTTTCGGGAAAAAGTTAAATAGTTCTAACCCTAAAATCAGTAGTTTTAGGCTGAAGTTAAGTAGTTTTTTTGGAAAATTTTGCTTTTTTCTTAAGGGGCCTAATAGTTGCCGGTTGAAATTCACTGTGTCGGAGCTGAAGAAGGCTGCTGTCTAACCTCGATCTAGGAGTACACGCAGGCAGATTCGCACAGATCTTCAAGCCTTAGTATTCGTTAAATGCGAAATGGAACGGTCGGAGTTAGAAGCCGTTATAAATATCTGCTGCTCTCAACCTCGCTGCTCGTTGACCGCGTCTACCTGTACACGGGCCTGGTCGATCGGCTTGCGGAGATGGGTGATGTTTCTATCTGGGCATCTTCGTTCGCCGATGCAGATGCGGGTTCTAGCTGGCGCGATATAAATGCTGATGTCCGATCGCTGCCGGCCGTCAGATCGTTTCGTGAGATGCCGCATAACTTTCTGCGGCGGTTCAATGAATATATTTGGGACTACCGTTACCAGCTGCCCAGCCGGATGAGCATGATGGAACACGTTCGCAACAAACAGCTTTCATTCAAGCTGCGGGCGTTAAAGCCGCCGGCGCGAGCACTCGCGTATCTGCACGCTGAGCGAGCGGTCGAGGCAAATCTTGAAAAGCTCCTGCTCGCTTACCCGCGATCCGACGAGGCAAGAGACAGGCTGGTCGCCGATAGGCCCGATGTACTACTTTCGACCGGGCCGTTTCAATTTGAGCAGCCCGGCATATTTTCAACAGCCAAACGGCTTGGTATCCCGACCCTTGCTTATATACCGTCGTGGGACAATATATCGACCAAGAACCGGATGGTCTTCCGCTATGACGGCTACATCGTCTGGAATGAGCGAGCGAAACAGGAACTGCACGAGTTTTACCCTCACACCCGGCAAGCACCCGTTTACGTGGTCGGAGCCCCGCAGTTCGATGTGTTTTATAACGAGAAGTTTTATGTTGATCGGGTAGAATTTTGCCGCGGCCAAGCCCTTGATCCCGCAAAGAAGCTGATCGTCTATGCCATCGGTTCACCAAATTTCCTGAAAGAGCACCACGGCGCGGTCGAGATGGCAAAGCGTGTCGCAGCCGGCAAACTCGGCGACGTGCAGATGCTCGTACGGCCCCATCCGATCCACGATAACGCTGAGATGCGTGAGCTCTTTGACGGCTTTGGGCCAAGCGTTCGCCTCCAGGAAACACCGAATGCCGGAAAGGCCCTGACGCATCGCACGCAGGACCGCGAACAGATCGTCGAATGGGTAAATACCTTTCGCCATGCTGATGTAGTGATAAATCTTTCATCCACAGTAACGGTGGACGCAGCCATCTTTGATAAACCTGTCGTCAATCTCGATTTCGACCCGCAGCCCGGGCAAGCCGATCAGCAGCTTGTCAAGGACGTTAACCACAAATGGAACCATTTCAAACCGATCGCGGAATCCGGCGGAGTATGGCTGGTAAACGATCCCGATGAACTGGAAAACGCCGTTAAGGCATATCTTGAAGACCCATCGCTCCATCGAGAAAAGCGACGCTGGATAGTAGAATACGTGTGCGGCTTTACCGATGGAAAATGCGGTGAGCGGATGGCCGTAGTTATCAGTGAATTTTGCAGGAGTTGGAGTTAAATGTGCGGTATAGCAGGTAGTTACACAAAGACGGGAAGACCAGACAGCGCGACCGTTCGAGCAATGGGGCATTTAATGTTGCATCGCGGGCCTGATAATTTCGGCTTTGCGGAGTTTAAGAATGTCGTTATGGCTCACAACCGACTGAGCCTGCTTGACCTGTCGGACGCTGCTAATCAACCGTTTAAAGACGACCGCTACATGCTGGTCTACAACGGCGAGATATACAACTTCAAAGAGATTCGCTCACGTCTCGAGAAGGATCACGGAATCGCGTTTACCACGACCTCCGACACTGAAGTTCTATTCCGCTCACTGATAGTGGACGGAGTAGACCATTGCCTTCGTTCCTTGAGGGGAATGTTTGCCTTCGCTTTTTATGACGCGCTCGAAGACAGACTAATCCTTGCCCGCGATCGGATGGGCATCAAGCCGCTCTATTACTGTCAGAATGCGGGGACGTTATATTGGGCCTCTGAGATCAAGGCACTTGCGAAGACGCTGGGCATACCGCCGGACCCGTTCAGAACGTTACTCGCTGTTAACAATAACGCTGAAAGGTCGGTCGAATTTACTCTGTTCAAATCGGTTTTTGGAGTTAAGCCAGGTTCGTACCTGCAGATTCAGAATGGATCAGAGATACGATCGACGCAGTATTACGACCTATTAGACGACTTTGACCAATCGTTATATGACGAAATGGATCGAGCGCCTTCTTCGAGGATCATCGAAATGTTCGAAGAGCATTTCGGTGAAAGCGTTCGAAAGATGCTGATCAGCGATGCTCCGATGGGCGCATTTGTGAGCGGCGGAGTAGATTCCAGCCTAATATCGGCGACGGCTGTGAATGAAGACGCTAACCTCAAATTGTTCACCGCAAATATAGTCGGGAAGTACTCGGAATTTTCTGATGTTCAGACGTTGTCGAAACACATCGGCACGCCGATCCTAGATTATAAGTTCGAGCCCGAGATGATGTTGAGGGATTGGGTGGACGTAACGTACCATTACGACAGCCCCTTAGTAGTGCACGTCAATGCGATCCCGCTATCGAACGTCGCCAGGCTTGCTCATGATTCCGGAGTAAAGGCTGTGCTTACCGGCGAGGGGGCGGATGAACTGTTCCTCGGCTATCCGACGCTTTTGACGAATCGGTACAAGAGGCTCGCCGCTTTCCCGGTCAATGCTATTAAGAGTCTGTATAGGTTCTCACCCAAGCTGCACAATTATCTGTTTCCGGAGTTGTCATCCAGCCCATTAGCGTTCATCAACCAGCTTTCTCACGGCTTTGAAAAGGAACGTTTTGAGGATGAGGCACTTTCGACCTTCAGCTCGCTAGATCCAAAGAACCGGACCGAGCAACTAATGACCGTGAAGATGATTCGCGATGGTTTGGTGGCTCTTCTTCATCGCAACGATCGAATGGGTATGATGTCGTCGATCGAGGCCCGTTTCCCGTTTCTTGATGAGTCACTGGTAAAATTTGCGATCAATCTGCCGTCCAAATTCAAGATCGGTCGCTCAAAGCGATTTCACAACTATAAGCATCCGTTTCTGATCGATAAATGGGTCGTGCGGGAGCACGCGCAAAAATGGCTTCCCCCTGCGATCGTCCACAAGAAGAAGAACGGGTTCCCAATGTTTGGACACAAGTTTTTGAAATTGAAACCGGGATTTTTCAAGGGAGGATGGCTGTCAGATGCCCTTGGCTTGGCAGACCGATCGTTTGATGACCTGATTGCCAAACAAGACCCATATTTCACGGCGAAGCTCGCATCGGTCGAATTGTTTGGACGAATATATTCGGAAGGCGTAGATCAGGAGAAACTGAAAGAGCACGTTAATTCTTTCGCAACAGTCCTGGTCAACCATTCGGTCGGTCAAAAAATGCTTGCCCTCTGCGGAGCCATGAACCTCACTCATTTCGTTTACGGGTGATAGACGCAGATGTCTGGCAATAATGAATCGATCGATCTACGCGGGCAGCGCACGGTTTGCGCGATCGTTCCCCGTGGAGAGGTCCTAAGAAACTTCGAATATTCGGGCGTCTTTGAGCAAATTAGATCGAAAGCCGGACTCTCGCTTCTCAGCATCACTACTGGCAGTGCGATCGACAAAGATCTAGCTAATAAGTACGGTCGGCTTCTCGACCTTAACGAACATCCCGAACGTTGGCTGGTGCGGTATCAACGCGAAGTGCTCGATGTAGCCCACGGTAAATGGTTGTGGTCCCGTGCTGCACAGGAACGGTGGCGGCTACGGGATATTGAAGCGGTCACTCTGAAGCAAAAGCTATCGCGAGCGTCTAAAAAGGCGTTGGGATTGCCGTTGGCGAATCCCGCAGGCTTGCGGGCATTGTCGAAGGCGGAACGAATAAGCAGCAAGTACTTGAAGAAAACTGACGAATACACGCAGTTGTTTAATCGGTTGAAGCCTTCGCTTGTCTTTAACGGATCACATATTCATAGCCGGAATGCTATACAGGCGGTGCAGTCGGCGCAGTGGTTAGGGATACCGACGGCGACGTTTATTTTCAGTTGGGACAATCTGACGTCGCAGGGTAGGATCACACTGCCGTACGACTACTTTTTGGTTTGGAACGACGAGCTAAAAGGGCAGCTGCTTGAGATGTACGAGTGGATCAAGCCCGAAAACGTATTCGTGACCGGTACGCCGCAATTCGATTTTCATTTTCGCCCTGAGTTTTATTGCACGCGTGAGGAATTCTGCGGAAGCGTTGGAGCCGACCCGGCACGGCCGATCGTTTTCTATGCAACAGGAATGGCTAACCATATGCCGGGCGAGCCGCAGATCGTTGAGGAGATAGCGGATATGCTCAACGAATACCCGGAAGCCGAAAGGCCGCAGCTTTTGGTGCGCGTCTATCCTAAGGATCAGACGGGGCGTTTTGATGAACTGAAAGCCAGACGTACCGACATTCTTTTTCCCGAGGTAGCCTGGGAGGCCGCATGGCTCACTCCGAAATTAGAAGATTCTTACGCCCTGGTCAACACGCTTCGGCACTGTGCCGTTGGGATAAATGTCGCCTCGACCATATCGCTCGAGCTATGTATGTTTGATAAGCCGGTGATCAACGTCGGCTACAATCCGCCGTCGGTACCCGCAACGGAGCTCTCGTTCGCGGAGTATTACGAATATGACCATTATAAACCGGTGGTTGATAGCGGTGCCGTGAGGGTCGCACGCAGCGCGCGGGAAATGAACGATCTGATCAGCCAGGCGTTGATCGATCCAGCGCGGGCGTCGGAGAATCGAAGAAAGCTAATAGGTAATATGTTCGGCGCTACGCTTGACGGAAGTTCCGCGCACCGGGTCGCCGATGTGTTGCTTGATCTGGCGCAGAGAGACACAAATAAGTGATGATCTCCGTAGTCACCCCGACATTTCGCCGTCCGGAAGAAGTTCAGGGCCTGCTGCAGAACCTCGCCCAGCAATCACTGCTCCCGGACGAAGTGATTCTCGTAGACGGGGCTGAGCCCAGCGAGACGGCAACTGAAGTGGCCGTAAAACAGTACGCACCGCAAATGCCTTTTGCGGTCCGATATATTCGCCACGGTGGTGGTACGGCGATTCAACGAAACGTTGGTATCGATATGGCCCAAGGTGATCTCGTGGCATTCATCGACGACGATGTCCGACTTTTCCCAGATTTTCTCCAAACTATCGAAAAGATTTATTCAGCAGATCCGGACCGTGCGATCGGCGGGGTGGTTGGGTATAGGGCAAACCAACACTTCACCGCCGCCGGATCGTCACGGTGGAGATGGTATAAGCGCTTACGGCTGCTCACCGTATTTGAGCCCGGCCGTTATGATTATCACGCCGGTTATCCGATCAACAATAACTTACAGCCTCCCTTCGATGGCATTCGCCATGTTGACTTTATGACGACGGCTTGCAGTGTTTGGCGTCGGGAAGTTTTCGATTCTGGATTGCGATTCGATCCATTTTTTGCAGATTATGGCGTGCTTGAGGATGCACATTTTGCACTACGAGCAGGTAGGACATGGCGTCTTGTACAGGCCGGTGACGCGCTCTGCGAGGAAGCTCATTCGCCGAATGGAAGAGCAAATCGGAGAAAGTTGGGCTACAAGTGTGTTGTCAACTATTATTACGTGTTTCGAGAGATCGCTGGCCCGCTAAATCGCAAACAGAAGCTGCGGTTCTGGCAGTTCCAAGCCTTCGATTTCTTCCGAATTGCGATCTCCGCTTTTCGTCGCCGTCGCTGGTCGGATGTTGAGGAGTTGGGTGGGCGGCTTGAAGGAGCTTGGCATGCCATCAAAGGTATTCCTGCGAATGGCACCGAACCGCGCGTTGAGGTGGAAGTAGTGAGAGCGCATCAGAGTTGAAATCGACGAAATGGATTCGCTAGTGGAGGAAAGAGCAGTACAAAGCGAAAGACGACGTATTCTTGCTGAATACGGTCGTCGGGAAGCCGGCGCAAATGGATCCCGATACGCTCCATGGAACCCGGGTGAGATGTTTATGACCGCTGAACGAAAAAGGGTCGCTGCGAAACTGCTGCAAAAAGCGGATCGATTTCCGAGACCGGGGAACCGTTGTTTGGAAGTGGGGTACGGGAAGTTAGGTGGCTGGCGGATATGCTCTCATGGGGACTTGCTGCGTCGTCAGACCTAGCTGGAATCGAACTTGATGGGGTGCGGGCTGAAAAAGCAAAGCGGTCGTTGCCGGCTGCGGATCTACGAGTTGGAGATGCATCGTGTTTGGCTTGGGAGGACGAACGATTTGACCTCGTTGTCCTTTCGACAGTTCTCTCCTCGGTTCACGATGAGGGCATGCGACGGCGAATATGTAGTGAGATCAACCGTGAGCTCAAGCGTCACGGCGTTCTGCTGATCTATGATGCTGCCGTTGGAAATCCACAAAATGTGAATCTGCTCCCAGTTAAACCGAGGGTGCTCCTCGATCTGTTTGAAGGGTATTGTTCCACATTTCGGACTGTCACACTTGCCCCGCCGATCGCCCGCTTTTTAGCTCCAAGTTCGTGGGTTCTTGCCGAGTTCCTGAGCAGCCTCAGAACACTGAACACGCACTTCATCGGACTTCTAGTCAAAACCGGGGACCGCCGAGATTCAGAAACTATAAAATGAAGTTGGTAGTAGTGTCCCACAAGGAATGTTGGAGAACGGCCCCCCCTTCGTCACAGTATGTAACCGACGGTGGCTTTCCGCTTCAGATCAAAACGCTCGCCGAGATTTTTGATTCAACCGTGGTAGTGGTGCCGTGCGATGCTCAAGAGCGAGTCTCGGGGGTAACACCGCTCGACGACAACCTGGAAATGATCCCGTTACAGCCGCTAACGGGACGAGGATGGTCAAGAAAGCTATCGTTCCCGGTATGGTTTCTGAGGAACGGCAGGATGATCTGGGACTCGATCGCTCGTGCTGATGCGGTGCATGCGCCAATTCCAGGAGATGTCGGTACCATTGGGATCGTATTCGCCCTATTAATGAGAAAGCCTCTGTTTGTTCGGCACTGCGGTAACTGGATGGCTCCGAAGACGATCGCCGAGAAGATCTGGAAACGGGGCATGGAATTTTTCGCTGGCGGCCGAAATGTGATGCTCGCGACCGGCGGTTCGGCGGAGCCGCCATCGCGGCGCAACCCGAACGTAAAATGGATCTTTTCTACATCGCTGAAAGAAGCTCAGATGTCGAATACAGCGAGCCGGAGTCTTTCAGACGACGGTTCTCTGAGATTGATAACCGTTTCCCGCCAGGAGCCTAACAAAGGGACCGACCGGGTGATCGAAAGCTTGCCTCAGATCGCAGCGAGTTTTCCCAAAGTAACTTTAGACGTTGTTGGCGACGGCTCGATGATGCCATTTCTCAAGAAGCAGGCCGCGGACTTGGGCGTTGCGGACCGCGTGACCTTTCATGGAAAGGTTAGGCACCCGGATGTGTTGGGCTTGCTCCGTTCTGCCGATGTCTTTTGTTACCCGACGAGCGCTTCCGAAGGCTTCCCGAAAGTAGTGGTCGAGGCTTTGTCCGCCGGCCTGCCAGTTATAACCACACCCGTTTCAGTACTTCCGATGCTCATTGACGAAAGCTGCGGGATCATTATTCGCGACACGTCGCCGGAATCGATCGCGGAAGCTGTAAAAGCAGTTGCCGGTGATCGCGACAAGTACGAGCTTTTAAGTACAGGGGCGATAGGCCGAGCAAAAGGATACACGCTTGAACGGTGGCGAGAGACCATCCGGGAGCATCTGATGGAAGCCTGGGGTGAACGGGAGCTTCGACAGAGCGATGCGATCAGGATCCCATCGCTATGAAGGTATGCTTCATCGTCGGGACTTTGGGCCGCGGCGGTGCCGAGCGGCAGCTGCTCTATATGATGCAGGCATTGAAAGAAGGCGGTGTCGATGCACGAGTATTGTCACTGACACAGGGCGAGGCCTATGAAGCTATGATAAAAGACCTCGGGATCCCGATCGAGTGGGTTGGCCGGTCAGGCAATCGATTTGCGAGGCTAGGTCGTATCGTGGCGAGTCTCAATGGGGATCGCCCAGACGTTATTCAGAGCTCGCATTTCTATACAAATTTCTACGCTGCCGCCGCCGGAAGAATCCTTGGTATCCCGAGCGTCGGGGCGATCAGGAGCAACGTCACAAACGAAGTGCGGTCGAACGGGGCCTTTGGGCGGTTGCACTTGCGCCTGCCAAAAGCATTGATCGCGAATTCCAGGGCGGCGGTAGCTACTGCGGTGACAGATCATTCTGTCGATCCGTCGCGTATTAATTTTATTGCTAACGTCGTCGGTGATGCTAATGGCTCGAGCGGAAGATCGGATCGGTCCGCGTTCAACGTACTTTTTGCGGGCCGACTTGTTGCTGTGAAACGTCCGGACCTTTTCGTGGAGCTAGCATCGCGGCTGCTGGCTGAGCTTCCGGATCGCGATCTAAATTTTGTTATTGCTGGCGACGGCCCTTTGAGCGAAACGATCTCCACTCAGCTCCGCGCGTATTCGCTCACCGAACACTTCTCTATGCTGGGCGAGGTCGCGGATATGTCGACCGTTTACGCGGACGCGGATCTATTAGTAATGACGTCATCGCACGAAGGAACCCCGAACGTCGTACTTGAGGCGATGGCAAATGGGCTCCCTGTAGTCGCAACTAAGGTTGGCGGTATCCCGGAGCTTTTAGGAGATGATAGGGGCCTCGCGGTGGATAAGGACGATCTCGACGGGTTGGTTCGTGCGGCAAAGCAGATAATTGACGATGATCGACTGCGTTCGAGATTTATCAGCAGCGGCAGACAGTATGTGGCTGACAACCATAGCATTTCCCAGCTTCACAAACGGCTCACTGAGATCTATCTGAAGTTGGGCGCTACACCGACGCCGGAAGCTCCTGAGTGAATAAGACTACCGAAATGGATATAGGAAACGGCAACCGTGATAGATGCAAAAAGATTAAATGAGGTTAGGCCTTCCTTGCCGATACATTTTGAGTTGCGACGTGACTTCCGCTTTGTGATTGTTCTGTCACTGCTTCACGTTCCGCTTGGGATCCTTCTATATCAGGCAGGTTCCGCAGCGATAATTCACCCACTTGGGGCGTTCGCCGTAGGCATGTACTGGGCGATACAGAAGCAGGCGAAACTGCATCGTGTAACATTGGCAGTCGGCTATCTAGTAGGGGCCGAAGTACTCTGGAGAATGGCCCAGGTTCCCGTTTTTTGGGAGTTTGGAAAGTATGGGGCTGTCGCAATTTGTGTAGTCGCGCTTGTACGACGGGGTAGGACGGTTATACCAAGATTGCCACTGATCTATTTCGTTGCTCTTGTTCCTGCATGCTTCGTAACCTTGGGCAAAACTGATTGGGCGAACGCACAGGCCGATTTTAGTACCCATATGTCCGGACCGCTGCTTATATCTGTTGCAGCATGGTATTTTTCGAACGTGTCTGTTAGTGCGGCACAAGCGAGGCAGATTTTCTGCGCGTTGGTGATTCCCTTGGTTAGTGTAGCTAGTGCTACGGTCTTTTACACGGTAACGGCCGAGGAGATCCTATTCGGGACCGAAGGTAACCTGATCACGAGCGGCGGCTTTGGGCCAAATCAAGTATCCGCAGCACTCGGCCTCGGTGCTCTGTCCGCGCTGGTGTCCCTCTTGATTTTCAAGAATTCTAACGGGTATAAAGCGTTTTTCATCATAGTCGCGCTGTTCTTTGCTGCCCAAAGTGTAATGACCTTTTCTCGAGGCGGAATGTACAACGCGGTGGGAGCAATAGGCGTCGTCATCCTTATTGGACAAAAAGACCTTGTTACAGCAGCCAAACGCGCTGGGTTGCTCGCGGCGATCGCTATGATATTCGTTCTGGGCATTTTCCCCGTCCTCAATAACTATACAGGAGGTAATCTCCAAGCTCGTTTCGAAGATACAGGGACGACCAAACGAGCAGACATTGCGGCCTCCGATCTAGAGATTTTTTGGGAAAACCCAGTGCTCGGCGTAGGCGTCGGTCAAGCGTACGCGTATCGCGAAAGATTGCTCGATTACAAGGCGATGAGCCATACAGAATTGACACGCCTTATCTCCGAACACGGCATTTTCGGAATTATCGCCGGTTTAATTCTGATGGGTACTTTGATTGCGAATCTACGTCGGAACTCGACACCGCTCGGTCGATCGATCGTGGCGGGTGCGGGGACATGGGCAATGCTCTTAATGATGAATGCCGGAATGCGGCTAGCAGCCCCAGCGTTCATGGTGGGACTGACTTTCCTGACAATATCATTGGTTACGCGAAAAAAAAGAGAGGTACCTCGGAGCCGGAGAATCGAAAGAGCAAGTCGAAGGCCGGTTGCCTTTCGACATGCGTAAACAATAGACGAAGATGGCAACGAAGGAAAGAAATCCTAAGTATCGCATTTGCATCGTCGGTAATCTTCTGGGGTTCCGAAAGGGCAATGTCACAACGCAAGGACAGATCCTCGCGGAATTATTGGTTAATGATGGACACGCCGTTTTCGCAACCTCATCGCGGAAGAATCGAGTCATGCGATTGATCGAAGCAGTCTGGACCATAATTCGTAACCGGAAAAAATTCGACACTGCGATTATTGAGGTCTACAGTGGCCGCTCCTTTCTGTTTGCAGATGTTACCAGCTTTGTAGCGCGACTTTTTGGTATCCCATCAATACTCGTACTACATGGCGGGAATCTCCCTGCGATCGCGCGGAGCATGCCGAAGTGGGTGTCGCGTGTCTTGGGTCGGGCGAGTGCGATAATCGCCCCCTCTATCTATCTGGCGAGAGAAATATCTGACTTAGGATTTTCCGTGCGCATCATTCCCAATGTGCTTAATATAGATGAATATCCCTATAAGCCGCGGACCCGGTTAACACCAAAACTTATTTGGATGAGGAGTTTCCATTCGATCTATCGGCCCGAAATGGCACTGAATGTCTTGGCCGAGCTCTTAAGGTTCCGGCCGGAGGCATCGTTGGTAATGGCTGGGGTTGATAAGGGGTTGCTATCGTCGGTCAAAGATAAAGCAACTGAAATGGGGATCAGGACGAGCGTAGAGTTCCCAGGATTTCTCGATCATGAGGCAAAGGTGCAGCAGTTCAGCTCTGCTGACGTGTATCTTAATACGAATCGGATCGACAACATGCCGGTTAGCGTATTAGAAGCATGCTCCTTTGGCCTTCCCGTCGTCGCCACTGCTGTCGGAGGGATGCGAGATCTTATCGCCCACGAACATAATGGGTTATTGGTACCGGATGGCGACGTTCATGCCATGGTAAATGCCATACGCAGGCTGCTGGCTGACCCAGGACTTGCTATGAGACTCTCTTCGAATGGAAGAAGGACAGCCGAGGAAAGTTCGTGGGAGAACGTAAGAGTTCAGTGGTTTGAGGTATTTGAAGCAGTTATGCCGCGTACCCAGGATGGGCCAGGTGTGATAATGAATCGCAGGCAACGAGACGCTATTTCATGAGCATTGCACTAGGAGTGTATAACCGGTTGCCCGCATCATCGCGATCCATCGCCGCGAGCATGCGCGGATACTATCTTAAATGGTGGCGCTACGGGAAAGATACTGACCGCCTGGTCGAAGAGGCGTTAGAGCGTGACGTTTGGGATAAGAAAGCCTGGACTCAGTGGCAGGAGGAAAGATTATCGTACGTACTCCATAGGGCGGCTACACGGGTTCCGTACTACCAACAACTGTGGGCACAACGGCGTCGGAGAGGTGATAGAAGTTCGTGGGAGTATCTTGAGAACTGGCCGGTGTTAGAGAAGCAGGTAGTACGGTCTAATTCTCGCGCACTCATTGCCGACGACTGCGATATTTCGCGTTTGTTTCACGATCATACTAGCGGAACCACCGGAACGCCCCTAGATATATGGCTTTCACTGCGGACGGTACGCGAGTGGTACGCTCTTTTCGAGGCTCGATGCCGCCGATGGTATGGATTTACGCGACACGATCGATGGGCCATGATCGGCGGGCAACTGATCACTCCGGTCTCGCAGACGAAACCGCCTTTCTGGGTATGGAACGCCGGCTTGAACCAGCTTTATCTCTCGTCATATCACCTATCACCCGAACTGATCCCTTTTTACCTAAAGGCACTTGTTAAATATCGAGTTCGATATTTGTTGGGGTATCCTTCGGCTCTCTACGCACTTGCATTGTCCGCGTCGAAACTCGGTCTCAAAGAATTCGGCATTGAAACGGTCATTACCAATGCCGAGCCGCTGTACGAATACCAGAGCCACGCAATCCGCGAAGCGTTCGGATGCCCTGTTCGTGAAACCTATGGGATGGCTGAGATCGTCACTGCGGGAAGCGATTGTGAAAACGGACGACTTCACGCGTGGCCGGAGGTGGGAATCACTGAGGACACGGGCGAAAATGAGAACCTCCGTTATTTGATCTGTACCGGGATATTGAACATTGATATGCCCCTGATACGCTATCGTGTAGGTGACAGCGGCACTTTTTCCCCCGATGAATGCTCATGCGGCCGGTATTTGCCTCTTTTCGAACATATCGACGGTAGAAGTGATGACCTGCTCTACACTGCCGATGGACGAAGTATCGGGAGGCTCGATCCAGTGTTTAAGAGCGGTGCTAGGATAGAAGAAGCACAGATCATTCAACTCAGGTTAAAAAAGGTGAGGATCCTTTATGTTCCAGCGGAAGGCTGTGATGAGAGCGACCTAAGGTCTTTAAGTTCCCGCTTAAGAGAAAGGATGGGTGACGTAGAGATCCTGTTTGAGAAAGTGGTTCGAATTCCCCGATCTGACCGGGGTAAATTCCGAGCCGTTATTTGTGAGCTTCCGTTCGAATTACGCAGGGAGCTAAAAAAAAATGAGCAACGGTGTCATCGAGCACAACGATAAAAAAAGAAATTTGAAGCGCCCGTTCGTCTCGGTAATAATGCCCTTACGGAACGAAGAGGACCATATAGCTCGTAGTTTACGGTCGTTGCTAAACCAAAATTACCCTCATCGTCGCATGGAGATCGTGATCGCCGACGGGATGTCAGTTGACAGGACCCGAAGGTTAATAACGGAGCTCGCGGATGGATCAGGAATGTCTGTACAAATCGTCGACAACGAGGAGATGACCGCAGCCGCTGGCCTGAATCGTGCACTTGCCCATTCCGTCGGTGAAATCGTTATTCGCATTGATGGCCACTGTGAGGTCGATCCCGATTATGTTACTGAATGTGTAAAGCTTCTTGAATCGGGTCGGGCGGAGGGGGTCGGCGGACCAATTGAAACGATAGGCGAGACGGCGCGAGCTCGTGTTATCGCTATCGCGATGAGTTCGACATTTGGCGTTGGCGGGTCAGCATTCCGCACCACCAATGATCGTGAGATGTATACGGACACTGTCGCTTTTCCGGGTTACTCTAGGGAAGTTATCGAACGGGTTGGTCCCTTTAACGAAGAACTCATCAGAGATCAGGACGATGAGTATAATTTCAGGATCCGGAAAGCCGGCGGCCGTATCTTGCTGTCTCCAAGGATTCGCTCGCGATACTACAGCCGCGGTACGTTTCGCTCACTATGGCGACAATACTACCAATACGGATACTGGAAGGTCCGCGTGCTCCAGATGCATCCGCGACAGATGAGTTTTCGGCATTTCGTTCCCGCAGGCTTTGTGATTTCATTGCTAGTCCTCGCAGCCGGGTCTGTCATCTCAGATCTGATACTTATCGCATTTGCGTGCACACTCGCCGTCTATTCTGTCGCCAACTTTCTTTCTGCATGGCGGGCTGCACATGACGGAAAGGCGGGCATTCCAGGCATTATGTGGAGCGTGGTTATATTGCACGTCAGCTATGGGAGCGGTTTCATTGTGGGTGTGATACGTTTCTGGAACAAATGGAAAAAGGTCCAGGGAAGCTTGAACTGCAGACGATTCCTTCAGCGAGGAGATCTTAGATAATAAACCGAAACGTCGATGCCAGGTTCATGTTAATGAACATTGCATCGACGTTTCGGTTTTGAGTCAGACCATTTCGCCCATTGGAACGATCTAGTTTGGAACCACTATTAGGTTGCAGAAACGTGGGCACGTCGTTGCGGGCGTACCCGAAGCACCAAGTGGTGCTGCGACGCGGCTGGCCGTACCGCCTAGTTGTACTGCGATCGACGGCGAACTCGGGTCATACACCCCTGTAAGGACTGTTGGACCATTATAATCGAACGCATTGCGGATACTATACGACTGTCCGGCCGTAAGACCTGCAGGGCCAAGATCGATATTGATCGACGTCGCTCCGCTGCGCACGTAGATGATAATGTTTGCCCGTCCCGGAGTATGTTCGTTTGGTCTGACAATGGCCTGATCCGGTAATCGCCCGGCGATAGCCGTGCTTTGGGAGTCATAGCCGGACGCTTGTTTCCAATTAGTAAATGTCAAATATGAGCCGGTTCCGCCAGGGTGGAAGCGTGTCTGTGAATTCGTATTGTAATAAGTATTACTATTCACCGTGTAACCCGCGTTGCGGAGGATCACGTACCTGTCGTTCACCCCATCCGAATCGAATCGGTTGCCTGTGAACGATAGAAGATCGACGTCGATCGATGCGTCGAATGCGGTCGCTCCTCCTGAGAAATAATTGTTGCGGACCGTGGCGGAGTCGACCCCGGCTCCATACCCAAAGGTTACATTCGTCGCGCCGGTTCCGGGCGGATGATAAAAATGGGACTCTTCCACCAAGGCCGTAGGACTGGAGAGGTTCTCGGGCCCGTAGATCAAGTTACGGTTCCTTTCAATTGTAGGTGAACCGGCGTTCGCAAATACGGTTCCCCTCAGATGTCCGCCGATGTACGAACCGGTTGTCCCGTACCCTTGCATGTTTAAATTGAAGTTATTGAGGACAAGATTCTCGTGAATCCGAGAGTATCCTCCGCCACTCTGCAGATAAAGTCCATGGCCTTTGCCTCGTCCATCATTCCTCAATACACCATTGTGCAGGATTATGTTGCCGTAAATCAGCGTGTTCGAGGTGGTTGCGCCAGTGAAGATTCCCTGCGAATTATTGTGGATGTAGAGGTTTATAACCGAATTTCCTGAGCCGGTTATCACGAGACCATTACCTCTCCCCTGCTCAAGATGTGTAAGTTCGTTCCGGTCAGTGGAGCTATTAGTAACTTCGAAGTCACGATAGGTTGCGTTGCTTCCCAGTACCAATAGCTGATGTCCGATCGCTCTGACCTTAGATCCGGCGGCGTGCGGTGCGGCCCCACCGATCGTTCCGGAAGTAGCCCGGGAGAACCCCGAGATCGTGTTACCAACCTTTGTTCCAAACTTCATAACTTCAGAATCGATCGTGATCTCATCAAAGTTAACGTACAGATGGCGACCGTCCTGAACTGTTAAAGAGGTGTCATCGGCATCGATGGACGAAACTAGGGTCGAGTACGCGTTTCCGTCGATCACGGCCCATTCACCAGGAGCACTTCGCACCGTTCCGCCGTTTAAGGTCGATTGAAACTTCCCAACATACGTTCCACCCCGAAGGCACAGCGTTCGCCCTGCAGTTATTAGAGACGTCTTTTGCAAAGCGGAATATAGATCCCACGGACTCCCGACGGAACCGTTAGCTGCGGAGGTGCCGGCGGGCGAGGCGTAGTAATCGCATGTAAATGATCCGCCAGGTCCTGGCGTTGGCGAGGGGTTGGGAGTTGGAGTCGCTGTAGGTGCTGGTGTCGGCGTCGCCGTCGGAGCAGGGGTCGCCGTTGGCGCTGGCGTTGCCGTCGGGGTGGGTGTTGGAGTCGGTGTCGGAGCTGTTCCGCCTTGACCACGGCGTCGGTTCGACCGCGGGAGCGGGTCGTCGCTTGCTAGGCCGAATCGAAACACTTCGTAACCACTTCGCGCGTCATTGAGTTTGTACCAGCTTCCATCCGACGGGCGGAAAACGGCAATGTCAGTCTTTCCGTCTCCATTGTAGTCTGCTGGTACTGGAATATCAGTAGGAATGCCGAAGATGAATGCTGAGAAGGAACCACCATTCTTGAGGTACCAGGCAGCGGTTGACGGACGCCATACTGATATATCAGCGCGTGAATCACCATTAAAGTCACCGATCAATGGGATGTCACCATTCATTCCGAAGTGGTCGTATGAGATCGAATTGTTAGAGCTGTTGACTCGATACCAGATCCCATTGGATGGCCTGAAAACTGTGATGTCTGCCCGACCGTCCCCGTCGTAGTCGGCAGCGATAGGTATATCACTGCTCAAACCGAATCTGACGATAGTAATACCTTGGCTGCCTGAATTGTGTACGTACCAGGTGCCTGTACTCGGGCGGTAAACGGAAATATCCGCTTTTCCGTCGCCGTCGAAATCTGCGGGCATCGGCGTATCCCCGTTCAAGCCGAAGTTCGAGACATTATACGTATTGTTAGAGCTGTTGAATCTCCACCACTGTCCAGCCCGATAGATACTGATGTCGGATCGGCCGTCACCGTCGTAGTCTGCATTTGCAAGGTCATCAGTGCTGATGCCTAAGGCGATCGTCTGCATTGCGCCGGTTGAGCTTTGCGATATGTACCAATTGCCATTTGAAGGTCGAAAGACTGAGTAATCCGCCCGTCCGTCGCCGTCGAAATCGAACGAATTGCTGACCTGCTGGACCGACTGGCTTGACCCCGGCTGTGCACTTATCATCGACCACGAGAAAAGTAAAACAAACAGGAAGCCAATTAACTTAAAACGAAATTGTGCTGAGACGAATAGGTGTTGTTGTTGCATATGTTTTTTGGCGGGAGACGCTAAGCGTCAGCAGACGAAATCGAACGTTCGTACTGGTCGGGGGATTGACCTAAGTTCAGGCTATCGATGCAGATCAGGAACGATCCTGGAATATGTGGCTAAAAGAATAGACATTGCCACATTTAAAGAAAAGGGGTAATTCACTCCCATTTCCAGAATTCCGGCATTAAGGGATTACTCGAGAAATCCCGAAGAATCGAATTAAGAGGCCGAATTGAGGTGATTTGAAAGCCTAATCGTAAAGCTAGAAAAAACTCTCCCGAAAATTAAGATTTTGGAGGGGGAAAAGAAGGAAATTGATAACGTTCTGCTATCGAAAACGCGGTCAATTGTAGGGGCTGTTCTCTAGTCAAAAAGTGCCAGGTGAAACTGTTGCTCTGCTAGATTTTACTGTGGGTCAGATTTGCTATTAATGTAAAGCCCTTAATCATATTAGAAATCAAATTGGAGGATGTCTATCCCCGAAAACGCATTTTTCGGAGCGGTTTTCGTCGGAAATGAGCTAACTGTTGACCGCTCAGCCTTTGCGTCAGGTAAGACTCGAAGACCTCAGAGTTGAAAATATGTCATACCCTTCGTCGCGTATGCAAAACGTAATAGATTCGCCCTTGAAACATATCGGCGATTCAGCTTCAACCACCGTCGTCCCGTTCTTTCGGCCACAAATTGCGGAGGCCGAGATCGAAGAGGTCATCGATACACTTCGAAGTGGATGGTTGACAACAGGCCCGAAGGTCAAGGCGTTCGAAAAACAGTTCGCTGAGACCGTCAACGCGAGATTTGCCGTGGCTGTAAACTCATGTACAGCCGCTCTTCACCTTGCGGTTGAGGCGATAGGTTTGCGGGAAGGGGAAGCGGTATTGATCCCGACAATGACCTTCGCCGCGACGGCCGAAATAATTCTTTATAAGAACGCTATACCTGTATTGGTGGATTGCGATCCCGTGACAGGTAATATGGATCTCGCGGATGCCGAAAGAAAGATCCAGCAGTTGAAGCTACAACGGCTACCCTACCTGCACGGCCGGGAGCTAAAAGTTGTGGGAATGATCCCAGTTCACGTCGGCGGTCACATGCTCAATGTAGACAGTGTGAAAAAGTTCGCGCAGGAACATGGCTTATGGGTGATCGAAGATGCAGCGCACGCATTCCCATCGGCGTGGCGTCCCGACTCCCAAAGCCCTTGGCAAATGTGCGGCGATGACACCGCGGCGGTGACGTGTTATTCGTTTTATGCGAATAAGACCATCACGACCGGCGAGGGAGGCATGGCCGTGACCAATAATGAAGTGCTCGCGGAACGCATTCGTTTGATGTCACTTCACGGCCTGTCGCATGATGCGTGGGGTCGATACGCCCGCGGGGGAAGCTGGGATTACAAGATCGTGCAGCCTGGCTATAAGTACAACCTCACAGATATTGCCGCTGCGATCGGCTTTCATCAACTGGGTCGGGCGGAACAGATGCGGGAACGGAGACAGGAAGTAGCGAACTGCTATTTAGAGCACCTTTCAGTTATTGATGAGATCGAGCTGCCCGCTCAGGATAGTAACCGAATACATTCATGGCATCTATTCCCTATTCGTCTGAGGCTTGACGAGCTTTCGATCACGCGCAACGAGTTCATTGAGGAGCTAAAACATTTGGGAGTTGGTTGCTCGGTCCACTGGCGACCGCTGCATATGCACCCATTATACCAACAGCGGTTGGGGTGGAATGAGAGCCATCTCCCGGCTGCAACGGATATGTGGAGCAGGATCGTGAGCCTGCCGATTTTTTCATCAATGACTGCAGACGAAATGATACACGTTGTGAATACCGTTCGAGACGTGTGCAGGAACCACTCTATACGCTCAGTTGCGAGGGCTGCCTGATGACGCAGATCCGTCGACAAATTGGGATCCCGCACATCGCAGAGCTCTTTCTGGCCGTACTCGGATTGGTCGCTATTGCCCCGATTCTATTGGCCTGCGCGATTCTGATCAAACTCGGATCGCGGGGACCGGTGTTCTTTCGTCAAAAGCGGGTCGGCCTGAATGGAAATGAATTCGTGCTTCTAAAGCTACGAACAATGTCCGTCAGCAATTCCGGCAGTTTGGTCACCGCTGCAGGCGACTCCCGGGTGACGTCGATCGGGAGGTTGCTACGGGTGGCAAAGATCGACGAACTTCCTGAATTGTGGAACATCGTGCGTGGGGAAATGTCGTTCGTCGGTCCGCGTCCTGAAGTGCCCCAATACGTTGACCTAGCGGATCCGATATGGCAAGAGATCTTGACACATCGCCCGGGTATAACGGATCCCGTTACTCTGCGCTTACGTAACGAAGAACAATTGCTCGCGCAAGTTGTCGATAAGGAGACGTTTTACCGCGAGGTCGTCCAACCGTACAAATTACGCGGGTACCTCTACTTCATCCGGAATAAGAGCTGGAAGACCGATATCCGAATAATTGGTAGGACCCTACTCGCAATCGCTAAACCTCATACCGTCGCACCGCCCACCATGGACGAAATGCAGTTGTCGTTCGTAGACTGAGCTCCTCTTAACAGTGACCGAAGTCAACTGGTCGACTTAAAATTTTACGTCAACGCCCGCCTAGCGTTGGCCAAATGCGGCGTTTGATCTAGAGATTCACACCTAATGGCTGGACCCGAGCCAATGTCCCATTCCGATAAGACGAGTGATCCGTTATTCCGGTTTCTAGACGTATTATCGTACTCATCGCTGATCCTAATTACCACCTTATACGCTTTCTTGGAGGGCAACACACACCTTCAATGGCTAGGCTTGGCATTGGCGATATCCGTAGTCGCCATCTCGAGGGCGGTTCCTGGAATTCTTGGTCGCGGGTTTAGGCTCTCACACCCTTTGCTGGCCTTTTCACTATCCGCAACGGTTGTATTCGCTTATTTTCAGTCTGTTGCGATTCCATTCGTAGGCACAACGATTAGCCTAGACCCATACGAGACTAAAGTTGTCGTCTTGGTGCTAGGTGCGTTGATCTTTTACTTCGAAGCTGTAACTACCCTTGCGCGCTCGCTCAAAGGTACACGTGCTTTAGCGGCCCTTGTGATCGTAATTGGCCTTGCCAGCTCTGTGTTCGGGGTCGTGCAATTCTACGTAGTACCGCCAACAACGATAACTGAGAGCTTCGCGCAGTACGCGAATCGTAACCATTTTCTTCTGATCGTGGAGATGGCGCTTGGGTTGATTGCGGGAATTGTTCTCAGAGTAGGAGTAGCAACCTTGTGGAGGTGGTTAGCTCTTTTCATTGGCGGAGTCCTGCTTTATGCAGCCATACTCGTGGGTTCACGAGGGGGCCTTTTGAGTATCGCAGCAATGCTCGTAATTGGTGTCTTTCTTAATTTTACACGAGACTGGGGCCCGAGCTCTCGTTCGCGATTAGGTAGCGGTGTAAAGGCAACTAACCAAATCTTCCGAAAGGTTATGGTGCCACTTGGGGTTGCGCTCGCCATCCTCTCTGGGATCGTGATCCTGACGGTCATCGTCGGAGGCGAACGAACAGTCTCACGCTTTGAGAATCTTAACCGAGAGACAAGGAGCTCGCCTGATCGTCTTAATAGAGCTGCGATCTGGAAAGCGACTGGCGAGCTGATCAAGGATAACCCCGTTTTCGGAGTCGGATTCGGAGCCTATTCAGTAGCGATAGCGAGATACGATAGATCTGACGGAACGTATCCGATCGAGCAAGCGCACAATGATTATCTGGAAATACTAGCAAGCGGCGGGATCGTAGGCGGATTGTTGCTGCTGATGTTTTTGTTCCTGCTCACGAAGAGTACCGCTAGCGCCATCAGATCCGCTGACTCTCAATCAGCTCCATATCGCCTCGGAGCCGCAATCGGGCTTTGCGGTGTGGCGATGCATAGTTTTGTAGATTTCGGACTTCATATAGCGATCAACGTCCTGTGTACTGCAGTGCTGATAGCAATTGCAGTCGGCCCGTCGCCTGAAGGCACGAGAAGGACAACTGGTCGCCCGAAGGCCTCAAGATTCGGGAATGTCAAAGGGAAAAGGCTAGGGCGTCTTGCCGCTATTGCGTACGCATCGACGGCGCTGACCATTGCTTTCGTCGCGTGTGTAAACGGTATTGCAACTTACTATGCCTCCGAATCACAACGGGTTGGCGAGTTGTCTTTTGCGGATTATGCGGTGTTACTCGATGCCAGCAACCCGCGAGCCCATATTTCACGAGCAGAGGCTCTGGCATCAGTCGGAGATTTCGACGCAGCGTCTACCGCATTGACGGTTGCGATCGAACTTCGGGAGCAAGACCCGTTCTTGTGGCTCAGGCTAGGTCAGATGCGAAATCGATCGACTAATCCGGAAGCAGCGGCAAGTGCGTTTGTTCGATCCAGCGAGTTAGCTCCCGGCTACTACCAGCCGTGGGCAGAACTTGGCGAGATTGCGGTCGCAAGGGGTGATATCGAGCTCGGTTTTTCGTTTTTCCGCCAAGCGGCAAAACGAAATAGGGAATTTCTGTTTGACATGATAGAACTCGCGGAAAAAACGTTTCCCGACGACCCCGCGATGATCGAAAGTTTACTCCCGTCGGACGCCGCGGCGAAAAAGGTTATCGCAAATCACTTTGTTACTAAGAAATGGATCACTCCAAATGTCATGACTTTTTTGACGGGCGACGAGATCTCTCAAGACGAAAGAGCAGAGTACGTAACACGGTTGATCGAGATGGGCGAATTTGCGAAAGCGTACGCGATATGGACCGTCCTGAACGAACAGACTATGGAATTAGCCGAGGCCAATGTAGTTAACGGTGGATTTGAAAACGGCGATCTTACGGAAATCCGCAGTTTCGGTTGGCAAGCGGACGATGACAGCGTAGGTGCCGCGATCTCGCGGATAGGCACAGGGGCCCATTCGGGTTCACACGCTTTGAGAGTTCGGTTTCAAGGCAACGCAGACGGCAGCGGACTACTCTCAAACCTTGTCTATCTAAGGCCTCAAACGAACTACGAAATTTCGTTTGCCTTTCGCACGGAGGGCCTGGTTTCTGCCGGACTGCCTACCATACAATTGATCGATGCGGGCACTATGTCTTCGCTAATTGGTACGGTGATTATCAATACGGAAAAGCCTGAATGGATAATGATCCGACGGCGGTTCTTATCCGGCAAGACTCCCGCAGCCTATATCCGCTTCGGTCGAGAAGCCTGTGCAATGAGCCCATGTCCAATATTCGGTGACGTCTACTTAGATTCTTTCGAGATCCGGGAGTTTTGACCGCCTATTCTGCGAGCCTGTTACCGGGTGTACGAAATCAACTGACACCAACAATTAACCCAGGTCTCTGGCACAAATAGAGAGGTAGTGGTTGTTCCTCTGTGTTTATTGTTCCACCAAAGACTGTCCGTTTGTTCGATTCGGTTTAGTCGTTTTCAGGCTACAGTACCCCTACCAAATATTAGGAATTCACCCTAAGAAAGAACACAAGCGACTGCCGTGCGTGTGCCGGCGGGATCGGTGCGAATGGAGTGGCTCACGCCTCCTAAGCGATCGTGATCGCCATTTAGATGACTGCCTCAAAAGGGGCTTCCCTCCAAGGGTATTGGTATTTGTGACATTCAAGTGCCAGGGCCGATGTGCGCGTCGCTCCTTGAAGCTTGTCAGGTGCACCATCGCAGCATATTTCCAGCCAAGGAGTAAAAATGGGCCCTTACGAACCAATCAAAATCGAATATCCGGAAGATCCGACCGAGAAATTGATCGTTCGATCATTGGCACGACTGGACGGCACGGCTCTGGGCCTCGCGATCGGATTACTGACAGGAACTCTCATATTCGTTGCTACGAACGCCCTTTTGTTGAAAGGGGGTGAGGTGATTGGGCCGAACCTTGCGCTGCTTGGACAGTTCTTCGTCGGTTACGAGGTCTCTTTCGCAGGGAGCCTGATCGGAATGTTCTACGGCATGATCGCAGGTTTTGCCGTTGGATGGCTGATCGCATTTCTAAGAAATTCGATACTTGCGGGTTATCTTCAGGTCTTAAAACTCAAGGGAAGCATGTCAGCGGTAAATGATTTTCTCGACAATCCCTAGGGTACGTGCTTTATGGACGACAAACTTAGTAAAAAAGTAGTGATCATCGGTGCAGGGCCGGCAGGTCTCACTGCAGCGTACGAACTTTGTAAAGAGGGCGTGCCGTCGGTCGTGCTCGAAAAGGATGACGTCGTTGGTGGGATCTCACGGACCGTAAATTACAAAGGGTACCTATTCGATATAGGTGGTCACCGCTTTTTCACCAAGGTAAAGGCCGTGGATGACATGTGGCGCGAGGTGCTTGGCGATAAGCGGTTTCTGAGAAGATCGCGACTTTCCCGAATTTACTACAACAAGAAGTTCTTCTATTACCCGCTGAAAGCGACCAATGCGATGTTTGGCCTCGGCCTATGGAACTGCATGATGATGGTCCTCAGCTATGCAAAGGCGCAAGTATTTCCCACAAAGGAAGAACGATCTTTCGAGGACTGGATCTGCAATCGATTCGGAAAACGACTCTATAATACTTTCTTCAAAACCTATACTGAGAAAGTATGGGGAATGCCCTGTACGGAGATCTCAGCGGACTGGGCCGCCCAACGAATTAAGGGCCTTTCGCTGATCTCGACTATCAAAAACGCATTACTAACGAAACAACTAAAACAGAAGGGTGACGTGATAAAAACGCTCATTGATGCTTTCGATTATCCGGAGAAAGGGCCCGGCATGATGTGGGAGCTGGTGGCGGACGAGATCCAAACAAAGAATTGCAAACTCAAGATGCAGTCAAGTGTGGAAAAGATCTACTGGAAACCTGGAAAGATCACCGCCTTGGAAACAAATGCTGCAGGTGAAAGAGAAGTGATCGAAGGCACAGATTTTATAAGCAGTATGCCGATACAGGAGCTCGTGCGAAAGATGGACCCACGGCCGCCGCAGGAGGTTCTCGAGGCTGCGGATAAGCTTGCGTATAGAGACTTCCTTACTGTGTCACTGATCGTCAACAAAGCAGAACTGTTTCAGGATAACTGGATCTATATCCATGATCCGGATGTCAAAGTCGGAAGAATCCAAAATTTTAAGAATTGGAGCCCTAGTATGGTTCCGGATCCGGCAAAGACCTGTCTCGGGCTGGAGTACTTTTGTTTCGAGGGCGACGGTTTATGGAGTATGAGCGACAAAGATCTTGTCGCTCTAGGGATAAGAGAACTAGGAGTTCTAGGTTTGGTGGACCCAAATGATGTGGAGGATGGTGCGGTAGTTCGCATGCCAAAGGCTTATCCAGTCTATGACGGCGTATATGTTGACGCTATCGATACGATCAGAGATTTCTTACTACGGGTACCGAATATGTACTTAGTCGGCAGAAACGGTATGCATAAGTACAATAACCAAGATCATTCGATGCTGACCGCAATGCTTTCCGTCAAGAATATTCTTGGTGCAAATTATGACGTTTGGGGCGTAAACGTGGATAATGAATATCACGAAGAGGTTCGTTCGCCGTCCGACGGCGAGATCGGACTTCTCGGTGCGACTCAGCCACTAGTGCCGAAACGTATCGCATAAAAATTTTTCGATGCCGAACCATACCCAACCGGCTTTTGCCGATCAAATGGATTATCGAGAGAATAGGCCAAAGATCTCTGAGGAAGAGATAATCCGGAACGCCGTCGTGCAGCTTAACGGCCATATTTTGGGCTTTGTTCTCGGGATGATCGGAGCGCTTTTACTCTTTGTTGCAACTAATTGGCTGGTCCTAAAAGGTGGGGAAGTAGTAGGCCCACACATGGGCCTACTAGATCAGTTCTTCATTGGATATTCTGTGACCTTTGTTGGAAGTCTGGTAGGAGCCGCATACGCGTTCGTTATTGGTTACGTTAGCGGTTTATTCATAGCATCCGTTTATAACTTAGTAGTATCCTGGCGGTCTCCCGAACGCTAGTTCCTATTTAGTCCATCCCAGTCATCCGACATTTCTAATTTTTTTCCCAACGGAGCGAAGTCATGCGCTTAACGAACAGCGAGACAAGCTTCGCGAAGAGCTATGCGCATAGGGGTTGATGCAAGTTGCTGGAATAACAAGCGCGGATTCGGACGGTTTACCAGAGAACTTCTCGGAGCCTTGCTGAATGACGACAGCGAGCATGAGTATCTGTTCTTTCTTGATGATAAGACCCCTGATCACGAGTCAATTCCAGCGAGGGCGAAACGGATCTTGGTAAACACCGGAGAATCCCAACTGCAAGCAGCTGGCGCGGATGGCCGAAGGTCGATAACGGATATCTGGTCAATGTCCAGGGCTGTGAGGCGGACCGATCTTGACGTGTTCTTCTTTCCAACTGTTTATTCTTACTTTCCGGTTTTCAACAACGCAAAGATCGTCGTGACAATCCACGACGTGATCGCGGAGAATCACCCCGAGCTTATCTTCTCCAACTCGAGAGCCAAATTCTTCTGGACCGTTAAGCAAATGGTCGCTCTTAGACAGGCTGACTTGATCGCAACTGTTTCCGACCACTCTAAGCGTGCGCTGATCGATCGGTTTAGATTGCCGGAGTCGCGAGTCCGAGTGATATCAGAGGCGGCGCGGCAGGTTTTCACCTTGTTAGATGAACCGACAGTATCAGCATCATTAGCAAAACTCGGTCTGTCAGCCCATGAGCGATTCATCCTCTATGTGGGAGGGATCAGTCCGCACAAGAATCTCGCGGCCCTAGTAGATGCGTTTAAGCTCATTACCGAATCGGGTTCTGAGCCAAACCTGAAACTGGTTCTTGTAGGGGACTATAAGGATGATCCATTCCTTTCGGCTTATCCACAGTTGACAAAAAAGGTTAAGGAATATGGTCTTGACAACCGCGTTGTATTCACCGGATTCATCGAGGATATTGATCTCGCGGCTCTGTATAACGCTGCCCAGCTGTTGGTCTTTCCGTCTTTAGACGAAGGCTTCGGTTTGCCGGCAGTCGAGGCGATGGCATGCGGAACACCAGTAGCCGCAAGCCGCACCGGCTCGCTTCCTGAAGTGCTTGGCAGCGCTGGGAGATTTTTCGACCCCAATCTAACCAGAGATATCGCCGATGTTGTTCAATCCATTCTTTCAGACGAAGCCATTAGGGAAGAAATGCGGTTCAAAGGTCTGGAAGTTTCAGAAACTTTTCGCTGGGAACGTGCGGCTGCGGAAACGCTGACGATCTTTGGGGATCTCGTCGAAAATTGAGTAACGAATGAAATTCTGCATGGTATCGACATTCTATCCGCCGTATAACTTCGGCGGCGACGGAATGCATATCTATCGGCTTTCAAATGAGCTAGCTCACCGCGGTCACGAAGTTGACGTTTATTTCTGCGCAGATTCGTTTTTGATGATGTCGGGTAATCCGCCCGTCGGGAGTTTTCCTAACCACCCTCGGGTTTCGGTGCGTCCCCTGCGAAGCGGAATCGGGATGTTATCACCCTTAGCGACGCAGCAGACCGGGGTTCCGCTTTTTAAGCGAGAGTTGAAGTCCGCACTGCAGAACAATTCGTACGATGTCATCCACTATAACAACATGTCTTTGATCGGTATAAAGGCTCTTAGTTATGGGACAGCAATCAAGCTTTACACGGTTCACGAACATTGGCTTGTCTGTCCAATGCATGTGTTATGGAAGTTTAACCGAGAGGTCTGTACCAAAAAGAGCTGCTTCCGCTGTCAGATCGTCGGAAAAAGACCGCCACAACTTTGGCGATATACGGGCCTGATGAATCGGATGCTCGAGCATGTAGACTGCTTTTTATCGCCGAGCCGATTTACGCTGAAGAAGCATCGCCAGATGGGTTTATCTCGACCGATCGAGCATATGCCATATTTCTTGACCGAAGCTTCAGGCCAGATGGTTTCAGATCCGCCGGTCAAGGAACCGTATTTCCTATTCGTCGGGCGCCTCGAACAAATCAAGGGCGTTCATAAACTTATAGAAACCTTCGTAAAGAATCCGCATTATAGACTGTTGATCGCGGGCGATGGTGCATTTCGTGATCAATTGGAAAAGCAAGCAGGTCAGGCCTCAAATATTCATTTCCTGGGACGTTTAAACCAAGAACAGCTAGTTAGCGCATATCGCTCCGCATTAGCAGTTCTTGTACCTTCAATATGCTATGAAACCTTTGGGATAATTATTATCGAAGCCTTTTCGCATAAGACGCCCGTGATCGTCAATAACCTTGGAGCATTGCCTGAGGTCGTGGAGGATAGCGACGGTGGATTCATTTACCAAACCCCGGATCAGTTAGTGACTGCAATGGACAAGATCGCATCCGATCCGGATCTTCGCAATCGGCTCGGCGAGAACGGATACCAGGCGTACCGGAAATACTGGAATGAAGAAGCACATGTAGACAAGTACCTTCGACTAATACAGACGATCAAGGATCGAAGAGAATCTAACGTGACCTTCCCGAAACCGGTGTTGTCAGGATCTGCCGCCATTACCTAGCGCACGGAATCTTATATTTTGGGCATTCCAGTACTAACCTACCACTCGATCGATGACAGCGGTTCCGTGATCTCGACAAGTCTGGCGATATTTCGACGCCAGATGCGATTCCTGAGCGCCAACGGGTATAAAACCGCTCGAGTTTGCGATCTTCCGATCCTCCTCTCAGGCGGAACCGGGATTCCCGAGAAAACGGTGGTTCTAACCTTCGATGACGGGTTTCGAAATTTTTACACAGCAGCTTTTCCAGTGCTGCAAAGCTACGGCTTCGACGCGACTGTTTTTGTCGTAACCGACTTTCTTGGGAAGTATAACGATTGGGCCGGAAACCCGCCGGACTTCCCTCGAAGTCAATTGATGTCAGTCAACGAAATTCGAGAATTGGACAGACATGGTATCGAGTTCGGATCCCACACTCGCACCCATCCGGATCTAACGAAACTGGGTGTCGACGGTGTTACATCAGAAGTCGTCGATTCTCAGCTGACTCTGTCAGATACATTGGGCCGGGCGACTGCGTCATTTGCGTATCCATTCGGAAAACGAAATTCATGGGTAAAGCAGGCCGTTAAGCGTTGCTACAATGTCGCTTGCACGACCAACCTCGGGAAGGCCACAAGAGGCAGCGACCTCGCTGCACTCGAACGAATCGATTCGTATTACCTCGGGCGACAAGCCGTGTTTGAACGGTTTGAGTCGTCCGGTTTCGAGTATTACCTAAACCTCAGACAGTCACTACGGACGATCAGATCCCTTGTGAATTAGCGCGTTGATCCGCGATCGCGGAGGAAGTACAGATATGAACATCGTTTCACGTATTGCTCGACATACAAAGCTTTCGATGAAAGCTGCGAATTACCGGACCAGGCAGACACCGCCGTTTATGATCGTATTTATAAACTCGATCTGTAATCTTTCATGTGAGCACTGCTTTTACTGGAAAGAACTCAATCAACGCAACGACCTGACCTTCGAAGAGTTCGAAAAACTGTCACTTGACCTCGGCGAGTTTGAAAATCTCAACTTATCGGGAGGAGAGCCTTTTATTCGCCCGGAGTTTGCAGAGATCTGTGAGCTCTTTATCAACAACAATAATGTTAAGAATATTTATGTGCCAACGAACGGATACTTCACAGATCGGACCGAAAAAGCTCTGCGACAGCTAATGAAGAATGAAAAGCTCGAATTGTTCGTCTGTGAGATCTCATTAGATGGGATGCCTGAGTATCATAATCGCTTTCGGGGGAATCCCCAGTCTTTTCAAAAGGCGATGGAGACCTACGAGATGCTCGCTCGTCTTAATGAAGAGGATCCGCGGTTCCGTATCCACTCGAACACGGTCGCGATGGGAGAGAACATGGATGAAATATGGCGACTGACTGAGTATCTCCACGACAACTGCCCACAGATCGAACATCACAATTTAGCTATCATTCGGGGCGATAGGAAAAACCCCTCGCTTCAAGGTCCTCAGCTAGAGAAATATAAGGAGCTCTATCGGCACGTTGCTCAAGTGTGGAGCGATCGTGAGAAAGAACGGTTCGGCTCGAGTGTGGAACCCATGCTGCAATGGGCGAAGGTCAAAACGATCGAACAAGAATCCCAAGTTGTCCCATGTAAAGCCGGCGTGTTGACGGGAGTTGTTTATGCTAATGGGGACGTAAGTGTATGCGAGCAACATTTCCCCATCGGCAACCTGCGCAACAAGTCGTTTTTTGAGATCTGGGACTCAGAAGAAGCGCAGGGTCTGCGTGAGCAGATTCGTCAAAAGAAGTGTTACTGCACAAATGAGATCTTTATGTGGTCGAGCATTGTGTTTCAGCCTGTCCAATTAACGCGGGCGATCATCGGGGCTCGATCGGTAACGAAAGAAAGGCGGCGATCTGCGAGCGCTGAACTCGATGCATAGCTACAGTATCCGGGATCTGCCTGGTAGAACGATCGACCGTATGAGCGGGTACCCTACGGAATCAGGGCGGCCGTTGATAACGGTGATCGTTCCGGTTTACAACGGGGAAGTTTTCATTGACTCCTGCCTCGACGCGATATATTCCTCGGATTACGAGAGGTTTGAAGTCGTAGTTGTTGACGATTGCTCGACTGATGCAAGTGCCGAGCGAGCAAGATCCCACGGTGCCCGTTTGCTTAGGACGCCGAACCGGTCCGGACCAGCCGCTGCGCGTAACATGGCTGCCGGGTCCTCAGAGGGAGAGATCCTAATGTTCGTCGATGCTGATGTTTTGATCGAAACAGACACACTAAGTAAAGTAGCCGCTCGATTCGTGCATCTTCCGGAAATCTCTGCTTTATTTGGCTCCTACGACGATGAACCGGCTGAACAGAACTTCCTTTCTCAGTACAAAAATCTGCAGCATCATTTTGTACACCAAAGGTCGGATCGAAACGCATCGACGTTTTGGTCGGGTTTGGGGGCGGTTCGCCGCGACGTATTCCTCGATCACGGGGGGTTTGATTGCGATAAATTTCCTGTTCCGTCCATCGAGGATATAGAACTTGGATTTCGGATGCGGAAGGCCGGCCATTCGATCCTATTGGACAGGGATATTCAGGCTAAACACCTAAAAAAGTGGACGCCTACGTCGCATCTCAGGACTGAAATTTTCTGTCGGGCACTGCCTTGGTCGCAACTGATCCTTGAGCAGCAAGGGTTGATAAACGACATGAATCTAAAGTCTTCCGACCGGATAAGCGCTGGACTGGTGGGATTATCGGTAATCCTTTTGCCGTTGGTCATCTTGGTGCCGGCGATCATCGCCCTTGTTGTTATATTGCTGATCATCGTAGCTATCCTCAATAGGGATTTATTGGCGTTCTACGCGAGAAAACGTGGATTTCTATTTGCCGCGATGACTTTTCCGTGGCAGATCCTTTACTACCTCTACAGCGGAATCATATTCGCTGGCAGTTGGCACCGATTCAAGGGGCAACAGATGCTTGGGTATTGTAGAGGTGGACATGTGCGCGGTTCATAAGTGTCATTTAGCCAAACCTCTCAAAACCCCTCGCCGAGCTCAGTTCAGAACAACGTAAATAAACATGAACTCATGTTTCTGGCTGGCTGTATGCTGGTCGCGTTTGCGGTCAGGTATTCGCTTCTTCCTGAGAACGGCGTAGTAAACGGGGACGGAATGTACTACACCCTCCTCGGGGAGCGTTTAGTTGACGGCGATATCTGGAATGGGCTGAGCGCGTATTGGTCACCAGTTTATTCATTCCTTACCGGAGTTGCGACTCTGGTTGTGGAACGCGATTCCGCTGGCCGGTGGATCTCGCTCTTGGCAGGAGTGTCACTGGTGGCTCCGAGTTATCTATTGATGAGGGATATGTTTGGCGCGGTCGCAGCCAGGGCCGGCATGGTGCTCCTCGTTTTTCACCCATTCCTGGTACTAGCTTCAGGATGGGTAATGACGGAATCACTGTATGCTTTTGTATTTACTACCGCACTTTGCGTAGGTTGGAGAGCCCTTTCATCGTTCAGCTCAATATCGTTCGCCATCACCGGGATTCTCTGGGGCGTTTCATTCCTAGTAAAGCCCGAAGCTATCGGGTATGCCGTAGCCATGGCAGTCCTGCTAACTGGCTTCTTGTGGGTCAAGTCGGTCTCATTCGCACGTATCGGTACCGGCCTGCTGTCGTTCATAATCGGATTTCTTGTTCTGACTTTCCCGTATGTACTCTTCCTTTATCAGAAAACCGGGGACTGGACAATCAGTCAGAAGATAGCGGTGAACTTTCCCGCAGTCGATTTTGAAGGAGAATTGTTGGAGTTATCGCCAAGTGGTAACCTTACGATGAAGGATCGCGTCTGGGGTGATGATTACGAAACTGGATTCGCGATGTCGACCCCATCGGCGACCTCCGGAAAGGCAAGTAGCTCCCGCGACCTGATCTCAGACCTCTCAATTCTTGGTTCAAAAGCTGCGACTCTTTTGAGGAAACAAATACGTGATTACTTCCCAGCGCTAATTCCGATACCCTTAGCTCTCGTTGCCGTTTTCGGATTCGTGGGCGGGCACTGGTCTAGGGAACGGCTGTCAAAGGAGTTCTATCTTGTTGTATTTCTTCTCTCAACTTTGCTTGGTTACGCAGCTTCCGCTGTCGAGCTTCGCTATTTATTCCCGATTATCCCACTGCTGATAGGGTGGGTTGCAAACGGAGTGACAGTTTTGGGTTCAATATTGCGACCCGCATTTCAGCGTGCTGCCGGCCAACGCTGGGCTTTGAATGCCCCCTCGCTGAGCATATTCCTCGCAGTGCTTCTGCTCGTCCCTGTTATTCCTCTCTACGGAATCGTGTTCAAAACTGCCGCGATCGCTGACGTTCCGTTCGAGGAGAAGGCCGCCGGACTATGGATCGCGACTCATACCGCAGCGAAAAGTCCGGTAGTAATGTCGGCACATATCACTCCCGCTTTCTATGCACAGGCGTCGCACATTTATCTCCCTGACGAAGATGTGAACACAGTTGTGAATTATGCATCTCGTCGCGACGTTGACTACTTCGTCATCAGCAACCGAAGGTGGAAAGAAACGCCTTATCTGGATCCTCCGTCGATTGCCGAACACCCTCGATTGAATCTCGTTCACGAGGTAAGAATTGATGAGGATCATGCAGCGTATATTTACGCTCTACAAAAGTAATACGTGACGTAAACGGCCGTGGGCGATGGACACCGAGGTAAGTAAAATTTCTATCGGATCGGAACTCGTTGAACTCATCCGGAGGAGGCATGTCGGATTCTGGGCCGCGCTCGCGGAAAAATCAAGAACGGCATACACCTTCGATCAGATGATCACACTTTCAGCTCTTCGCCGAAAGGCCAAACGGGCTGGCCTGCAAGCGCCGGCCTCCGAAAGCTCGCCATCTTTGAGGATAGCTTTGGTTGGTGGCAGTACACTTTTCCCCCTTTCGGACCTTATCGATCATGAAGCGACGCTTGCATTTGGCGAGGTCAAACTTTTCACGGGTGATTTCAATAATTATCGTTCCGAAATTTATGATCCATCGAGCAAATTGTACGATTTCTGCCCAAACGTTGTAGTAATAATTCCGGACGACCGAGCTTGTCGGTATGTTGGAAACCTTGATGATCCCGACTCCTTAGTCGAAGTGGAGGTTGAACGGGTTAGCTCAGAATTGCTTGACCTATGCTCTCGATTGCGCGACGGAACTTCGGCCGAGATTATCTTATGCAATTATCTACTACCCTCAACAAACGATCCGGGGCCTCTCAGAACCCGGTCAATGGCTTCGGAGTGGAACTTTAAGAAAAGGGTAAATTCCGAGTTAGGCAAAAGATCTGGTAACTATATTTACATTTGTGATGTGGAGTTCCTTGCTTACAAGATAGGATCGGAATCCGCGCAGGATGATCGGTCGTGGTATGAAAGCAAACAGGCATACTCTCCCCGTCTTCAGGTCCTTATTGCAAAAGAGATCTCACATATACTTCGATCGTTGAGAACGCCCCCGAAGAAAGTGTTGGTTCTCGATCTGGATAATACGCTTTGGGGAGGAGTTATTGGTGACGATGGAATCGAAGGTATCGAGGTCGGTGATACTAGTCCGCGAGGAGAGGCGTTTAAGGCTTTCCAGACATATATCCTATCTCTAGTCGGTCGGGGATTTCTGCTCGCCGTTTGCAGTAAGAACGACCTTGAAAATGCAACTGAACCATTCCGGCGACATCCGGAAATGGTTCTTAAGGAGGAACATTTCGTTTCCTTCAAAGCAAACTGGGAGCCAAAGGGTGTGAATATTATCAACATCGCCCGAGAACTCGACCTCGGATTAGATAGCCTGGTATTTGCCGACGATAACCCTGCTGAGATCGAGAACGTCCGCCAGATGGCGCCCGAGGTCGAAACTATTCTGCTGGGGCCGGACCCGTCGACTTTCATTAAGAAGCTTCAAGATTCACGTTGTTTTGATCAATTATCCTTAACAAGCGAAGATCGATCGAGGACCGAACAGTATCGAAATGAAGCAGGCAGGCGAGTGCTACTACAACAGGCGGTCGACATGGACTCGTACCTTAAGTCATTAGGGATGTCCGCTCAGATTCGGCCCTTCGATGCGGTAGACATGCCTCGGATCGCGCAGTTAATAAACAAGAGCAACCAGTTCAACTTAACCACGATCCGAAGAACAGAAGCCGAGCTGAACGAGCTTGTTTCTGACTCTCGGTACCGTGGCTTCTCGGTCCGTTTGACAGACCGATTCGGGGATCATGGATTGATCTCTGTCGTAATTTGTTCAATTGACCCCGACAGTACGCTAACCATCGATACGTGGTTAATGAGCTGTCGGGTGTTAAAGCGCCAAGTCGAAGAAGAAGTCCTGAATGCGATCGCAGAGCTGGCGCGCCAGAACGGCTGCGATCGGATAGCGGGGACATTTCGGCCGACTGCGAAAAATTCGATGGTCAAGGGTCTCTTCCCGAGTCTAGGTTTCGAAGCTATTGAAGATGGCTGCGCGGAGGATCGTTATCATTTACCGATCTCGAACTTGCGACCGAGAAAAACGTTTATAAAGGTCGAGACATAGGAGAAACATTTTGTTACCGGAGCATAACGCAATATTGCAGCGACTTCAGACGATTTTCGATGAGCTTTTCCTTGACGATGTTGTTCTGACGCCGGAATTGTCCGCAAGCGACGTCGAGGAGTGGGACTCGCTCATGCATATTTCCTTGGTGATCACGGTGGAGGAACGATTCGGGATTAAGTTTCGAGTAGGTGAGGTGGAATCTACAAAAAACGTCGGTGAGTTTGTAGAACTCATCTCAGAGCGAGCGCTAAGTAATGCGTGAGCGAACACCCTTGGAAGTGCAGATCCATACCGGCGACCAGCAATCTTTGGTGTATCCGCCTCTACGACCACCCTTTGCATCGCATGCGGCGACCGCTGCTTTTATAGGGCTAGTGTTGTTCCTTCTAGCCCTTCCCATTCTCATCACCGTCACCGGACTTGTTAAGCGGCAGAATTCCTACGAATTAATGTCGGAGGAACACGGTGGATATTCATTCATTCGATCGGAGATATTTGAGAGCGCTGACGATATTGACATGCTTTTTATCGGAAGCTCGATCCAATGGAACGCTGTCGACACTCCGATAGTTCAAGAAAGCCTTTCCCGGGTATTAGGCAGACAAGCACACGTTGTTTCGTTCGGATTCAACTTCAACGGGATTGATGTACCGTATTACATGCTTAGAGATGTCTTGGAACGAAAACGGGTACGTGTTGTGGTACTTTCTTTGCCGCGACTTCCGTACCACGATGGACCGAATCCTACAACCTATAAGTTCGTACGGCATGGAGAATTTGATGATGTTGCATCGCGACTGCCATTGCGATACCGAGCGGCTCAGTACGCCGGCAGCGTACTGCGATCACCTCATGACATCCTATCGATGGTTCGTCGCAGTAAAATCCGGGAGTCTAAATTTACTGTGGATCTCGGAGCGAATAAGGAGTTCATGGGTATGGGCCGTGACCGTGCAACGTTTACAGCTTTCGCACCGGCACATCCCCGTGTTCAACCAGAGACACTTGTAAATAGAGCCACAAACAACGCAATCCAGTTTTCTGATGAGGGCCTACCCTATTATCAAGACTTTTACTTAGCCGAAATTATCCGGTTACTCGACGAAACTGATACACGACTCGTTATTTTGAACGTCCCGCAATATAACGAGCGTAATAATTCGGTCATTCGGGAAACGGTAAATTTTGAAAAGAGGTTCCAACGACAGATAAGTATCGTGGGAATTGCACCCACAGAACTCTTTTCGGGACTTACCGAAAGCGAAGTCGAACTGCTGCATTGTGATGCGTATCATTTCAACGCTAACGGCAGCACCTTCTTCACATCTACGATAGCCCCCGCACTGGTTGAGGTTTTTAACCGATGAATCGCAGGACGTTTGACCATATCCTGACCGTCATTCTGGTACTGGTAAGTTTGGGCGCCTGCGTCCTATTTTTACTCCTTCCGCTGAACTCTTTTGACACAGGCCTGGTTTACCAGGGGTTCTAATGCCCAACATTCAGCTGATATTGGTCACAGTCATCTTCTATGTGCTGTCCGCAAGGCTCGCATTGTCTTTTAGGTCTACACGGATCAGATTCCCGCTTTTCGCTGCGGTTAATATTGTTGGTGTCGCTATGCTCACGCTCCTCACGCGATACGATGCTTGGTCTGCTTCGCCAGTACTTAGCCTCGGAAGCACCGCAGTTTTAAGACACTTATTGCTTATTGGAGTGTATGTGGGAGCGATCTCGGTCGGATATTGTCTGGTTCGACGTTTCGCCACCGGTTCGGGACTGCGTCCGTGGATCGCATTCTTCTATCCGATCTGCTTGCTGGTCTTGTTTCGGTACGTTCCGTTTTTTTGGGAACCACTGGTCGAGAGGCTCGAGTGGCCGGACTGGGCGGTTTCCCTGTCCATAATCGGTCTGTCCTACATGGCATTTCGGTTAAGCTATCTAACGCTCGAGATCCGGAATGGTGTTGCCCAGATGCCCACGCTTAGTGAGTACCTCGGTTTTGCGTTTTTTCTGCCCACGATCCTCATCGGCCCGATCAGCCCGTTCGGTAAGCATCAGGAATCTACTTCGATAAAAGGCACGGTTCCGGTAAGGCGGGCTTTGCTACGAATCATTACCGGAGCCGTAAAGGTATTTTTTCTAGCGAATATCGCTAATCAATTAAGCTATCGTGGGATATTTCTTGACGGGAATCCCCATGGCATCTTTGACCTAGTCGTAGCCTCGGTTTTCTACTATCTATACCTATTCTGTAATTTCTCGGGATTTTGCGACATGGCGATCGGATTAGCGGCGCTGGTTGGGATCAGCGTCAAAGAGAACTTCGATAATCCGTTTGCCGCAAGAAATGTTAAGGAGTTTTGGAACCGATGGCATATCACACTTTCAGAGTACGTGAGAAACGTTGTGTTTGCACCGGTCTCAACTGGTCTGATACGAAAACTTGGGACTGACTATAGGAACTTTTCGATCTCTGTGGCTATAACAGCGGTCTTTTTGGTTATCGGCGTTTGGCACGGCCTCGCCTTGCACTACATCCTTTTTGGCCTTACACACGCTGCGGCGATGATCGCAAACCACTACTATACTATTTGGCTGAAGACCCGCCTTGGCTCCGACCGATACAAACTTTATAACCAAAATAGCTTTGTAAACGCGGCCGCCGTTGTTGTTACTTTCGTATACGTTGCGTTCACATTCTCGCTGTTCGCAAATCCCGATGAAATGCTCGCTCTTATTTTTCACTCTGTGCGTTAGGAGCGTCAAACGGGTTTCGATTACTGTCCTCAAACTCGGTTCTTCAGCTCCTAGCTCGATCGCCCAGTTATATTAAGTATTTCTATCAGAGAAATCCGTCTTCGATCAAATGTACTTGATCCAGTTTGACTTCTACCTTGCGCTAGCAACGGAGCTTGGGCGAATGGCCGGATGGTTATGCCTAGTTGTTCTCCCTGGATCGCTTATAACCTTTGGCCTGAATTCACCTTCCTTGCCGTTCTGGATCCGCATCTGTACCGGGATTGCACTTTCACCTCTTGTGGTATGTGTCGAGTTTTATCTTTTTAGATTGACGGGAGTCGCCTTCGAATCGACTGTAATACTTTTGGTAATAGTGAACTTTCCCGCAATGTTCCTTATCTGGAAAGAAGGAAATAAACGCACATCACTTCCAGGCTTTCGGGCAGTGTTGGGGAGTTTCGCAGTTCTGATGATAGCTCTTCTGTGCCTGAGCCCGCAGTTGCTTGACAGTACAGCACGAACGTTTAATGGACATACCTGGATGCATGCTGACATTGTTTATATGATCAGCAATGGAGATCTGTGGCCCCATGATCCAGAATTGTATGGCGTTCAGATGGCATATCCCTGGATTGGCCACATCTATCAGGCAACTCTGAGCTATTTGCTCGGATCGTCGCCAACCTCGAATTTCATATGGACAAACGCCGTATGGTTAGCGTCTTTTCTTGCCTTTACCGTATATACGGTGGCTGAATTTACAGATAATCGGCTGACACAGATCTCATCGTTTATATGGCTCATTTTGGGACTGAACTTCCTCGGCCATATTCTCATGATTTCCATCCCAGACCAGGATCTAGTTTCGCGGTTCTGGGTTGGAGGCGATTACAGATACACGCCATGGATACTCAAGTTCTATTTTTTCGAACAGATAATATTTGGTTTGGCAATGTTCGCAGCTGTTACATACCTTTGCGTACGGCGGCAAGGCCCGAATGCCCCTGGCAACTTAGCTTTGATGGGTCTGCTCCTCGTTGGTATCGGCTTAATCTACCCAATTATTTTTGCTCCTGCATTGTGTGTTGTGATGGCAAAGCTGGTCCTGCAGATCTATGACACTTGGCAAAGTGAGGAACATCTGCAGTGGTCACGAATAGTCATGCTCGGTTTCACAATCATTGCGACCAGTAGCATTACTTTTTTTTATCTTCAGCTCCTCACTTCTGAGCGTGTTACTCCATCAATCCATTTGCCGTCACTGACAAGTTCCTTTCTTAAGACGATCGTTTTGAAGTCTCACGGTACATTTGTAGCTATATCAGTTTTTATATTTGCAGCGATTCTTGTGACTCGAAAATATTGGAAGGTAAATCGTGATGCAACTTTCGTGTTGTTATGCGGTGGAGTGGCCAGCCTTCTGTTAAACTTGCTGCTAGAGATCCCCTATTGGGGCAACGAATACAAGTTTCTATTCACCGCCGCGATCTGTTTGTCCCCGTTTCCTCCCCTAGCGCTAGAGCCCGTGATGAATCGACTCGGCAAGAACGCAATTGCTGGTTTGGCCCTCATTACCACGATTTTGCTAGCCCCATTTGCGCACAAGATCCTCCACGACTTTCCGTGGCGAAAAACATATGGACATTCACCAGAGGTATATATATCCCGACCCGCAGTAAACAGTGATAATTTCGCACTTGTGCTTGAAAGGCATGAGAAGTTAGCGAATCTTGCAGAGGCAATCCGGACCCAAACCACGATAGACACGATTCTGGTAATCGAACGAAGCGAAATCCACTTCCCGACCATTACACAAAGAAGGCTTTATGCACCCCCTGCTCAGGAAGATGAAAGGCAGGGTGTAAACATCGAAAGTATGGACCTGCTTGCAAACATTCGTGGTTATGGCAAAACTCGCATCAACGAGCGCAGAGAAGTCCTTAACGCCCTATTTCTCGCTAGCGCTGGAACCACTCGAACGAACGCTCTATCAGAAATTCGAGAATTGCAGCAACCATTTGTTATCGTGTTAGAGCTTCCACGACATACATCTTTTCTACAGTGGCTTAATGAACAAGAACAAGGGAGAATGATATTCAACGATGGAGAAGGAGCATTGTGGTACATTTCTCCACATTGACCTTGATTGCAAAACGGTCCGGTCGAAGCGCTAGTTACTCATATAATTGATGTCGTACACGGTAACAACGCCAGCTGTCGGCATTGTAAAGCTTACTGAGCCACCGCCTCCCGTTACAACCTGATTTGGCAGATTGATATCGTATTCATAGATCGTCGTGTATTTAATCCCGTAAGTACCAGGAGGGAGGTTTTGAACGACGACGGTCCCGCCCTGCGACGCCTTAATTGGTACCGCATACGTTCCGTTCGCATTTCTGAAAGGAAGGCCGTCAAACGCAGGTGAGGAGTTTGTCACTCCAAGCATAACCGCGTTTGGACGGATGAACTTGGTATACTGTCGGATAAACTTTGTCCTTTCGCCCATTCGAACTACGAAGTTCGGCGCCGAACCGGTAACGTAAAAGTACTGAAACCCGTTATCCGCTTCCGGATAACCAAGAGCATATTGTTCCCAGGCGGAAACTCTTCCGAACTTCAGGTCGCGATGCAATTCCAGGTATGTTGCACCACCGTACTCTGACATAGCCAGAGCCTTCCCATCAGAAGCGTTTCTAAGTTCTAGTAACGCGACATCCGAGATGTCCACGTACCGGTGATAGCCGATTTCGTCAATGTACTGCGCCGCAATCGTACTCGATTGCTTCAGGCTCCCGTAATAAGGTCGAGCATTAGGACCGGATACCGTGGAGGGCGCGGTTATTATCGGTTTCGGATAGCCTGCGGACACCAGCCGATTCCTGGCAGCAATGATCATGGCGGCCAGCTCCGCGGGTGCAACATCCGCGGCTTCGTTATCGGGCTCGAGAAATACCTCTAAACCGTCAGGCACGAATCCGTACCGCTCATTGATGTGGTTCCAGGTTGCGAGTACCAGTTCACCATATTCTGCCGGACTATCGACATGAAGTTGATTCGCCGTTGAAAAGTGAATATAGCTGATTTGGAAGAAAAATGGTTCTCCTCGAGCTTGCACCTTTGCCTTCATGGGCACAACAACCTTGTCCATTTGCCAGTTTATATAGGCCCACTTAAATCCGTTAGGATTTATCGTGTTAGGATCCGAATTATCGTTAACCGGAACTCGACGATTCGCCCGTATAGCCCCGTACTCTTGCGGCTCGTTGTCGCCCGTCCTATCAACTCCCCGATTTAAGAACGCTTGGAAATAGTCGGTTGAATTCTCCACTAGGCCGCTTGTCAGCCCGATCCTCACTCGATTTATACCAAGGTCGACGGACGCATCTAAAACTGCGTTACGATAAAGCTCGCCGGATACGATCTTGTCGTTGATTCCAGTTTCGCCACTTGCTTGCCAACCGACTATTGTTTGATGGGTAACATTTGGCGAAATTGTAATTGTATTTCCGAGCGTAGGAGTCGGTGACGGTAAAGGACTGGGCGTAGCCGTCGGAAGCGGCGTGGGGGTCGGTGTCGGAGTTGCAGTTGGACTTGGGACGGGCGTCGGTGACGGGCTCGGAACTGGTGTAGGCGTAGGACCACCGCCACCGCCAATGAGTGTCGCCGCTTGAAGAGTAACGTTACCCCACGAATTATACGTTTCACTCAGGGTCCACTTGACCGTAAGTTGCTGTCCGGGGCTGTTCGCCCTGAATGCCAATGTATATACCGAGTTCGACGAGTCAGTGGTATTTAAGACTGACGTGTCCACATAATCTGGAGCACTGGAGTCGCTCAAGCTTGCTTCTAACCGTCCCCGGGCGGCATATACACCAAGGTAGAGCTTAAGAGTGCGCGTGGTGGTATCTGCGGGTACGGATATCTGGAATCCATTATTAGTACCCATTACCCACAGACCCGTATCAACCCCGCTAGCAGACGCAACGGGCGTACCTTGGGTCCAGCTAAATAGAGTGGAATTTCCTGTGAATTGTTGCGTACCCCCGGAGCCGATCGGCACGAAGTTAGCAATCTGCTGCGCACCACTCTTGCGATTCAACCCGCTTACTGACGTGTGTCCCCAATGAACCCAGTCTGTGGTGCCCTCAGAAGAGAGATTCACGGACGAAGGCGAAGCCATGGTCGAGCCGGTCAGCACCCCGGCAGTGGTTGAGCTATTGACTGTGACCGTAAGATCATCCGAGGTAGAAAGCGATCCGTCGTATGCTGTAAGTCGAATCACATAAACACCGGGAGTCGAAAAACTCGCGTTTGTTGCGAGAGTTGTTGGGCTGGCGAACGCAACCGTTCCGGGCCCGCTCACTTTTGACCAGGTACTGGTCAGGGACGCCGGTGGAGATGGGAAGCCGTCGTCGGTCGCTGAACCGGTCAAGGCCGCTGCGTTAGGAAGCGTGACGGATTGATCGTTTCCGGCATTGACTACGGGGGCCTGGTTCACCGGAGTTGGACTCGGGGCCGGGGCCGGGGTCGGCGTCGGTGATGGCTGAGATCCATTGTTTCGAATCCTCACAACAACATTCGCTGTTTGTACGTTTCCGGAGATGTCATAGGCTTTCGCCGTCAACATGTGTTTGCCGAAACCGGTACCCACGAGATCGAAGGCCACGGAGGTGGACGTAGGATTCCCCACGATATTCCACGATCGATGTAAGTCTTGATCAACCAGCAATTCAATTCGAGTGAGCCCTGTGTCATCATCCGCCTCGATCGTGGAATGCTCATTTTGCCCGATCTGGGAGTAATGGCGCAAATTAACGAATCGAACTGTCGGATCGGCAAGCGCGATCGATTCAAATAGAGGCATGAGCAGTGTTGCCCCAAACGCAAAGTTAGAGAACCCTGCAAGAAGAATAGCTGCGACCGACCGACGGAAATGCGCTGACGCGCCGAAGAGCATGTACATCGTTTAGATTTGGATGGCGACGATCGCCAAGAGGGGCAAGTCTAAAAATCCAACGTCCGCGTGATGGGGAATCACGCTCTATCGACAGTGAAACCTTTTCGAACGGTCGCTGTCAAGAGGAAAATTTGTATTTCTAGAAGTTGAGCGGAGGTGGGTTAAGGGGAAGAAGTGGGAAAAAGACAGGTAATTTGTAGAAGGAGTTGAGTTTGGATCATGAGTAGGATCCGGGAACGCGATACCGTACTTTAAGTTAGCGGGAAAAGATCGGCAGATGTTCGAACGCTGGCCAGAGTAACGATCGATAGATGACAGCTGCGTTATAGAATCCCCATACAACGACAGTGATCATCAGTGGATGATCGCGTAGTAACATCTTGCTTGGGTTTCCGCCGAGTTTGGGATCGTTTATTAAGGCGAGGTAGCGAAACATTCCGTAAATAACGAATACGGTCCCATAGATCAATGCATCAGTGCCGAATCGCTCAATCGTCTCCGGCGCTACCGTATAAAGGGCGTACGCCACCACCGAAGCCGCAATCAAGATTGTATTCACTTGCTCGAGATAGGTGATTGAATACTGCCCGAGTACCTTTCGGTGGTCCATGGCGGCGGCCGATAAGGTTAGCATCTCCTGGCGCCGCTTGGAGAAGGCGAGAAACAAGGCTAAAAGGAATGCGCATGCGATGAGCCAGTGTGACGGTACAACGGAGATTGCAATAGCTCCTCCGACCACCCTAAGGACAAATCCTGAAGCAATAACCATGCAGTCCATTACTATAAGTCGCTTGAACCAAAGGCAGTAGCACAGTACAAGGAAAAAGTACGAGACCGTGATCGCCAGAAAACCTAGGCCGATCCACGAGGCCACTGAAAAGACGCAGATCAGCAATACGACGCTTATCGAAACAGCGATCGGAATCGATAACTCGCCTGAACTGATCGGCCTATGAGATTTCTCGGGATGTAGTCGGTCTTCGGCCGCGTCGACGCAGTCGTTGATAATGTAAAGGCTGCTGGATAGTAACGAAAAAACTGCGAATGCAGCGCACGACATGCCGATAGCATTGAGATCCGCGAGACGTTGCCCGAAAAGCAGTGGTGCGAATACAAATAGGTTCTTTACCCACTGATGTGGCCGCATGCTCAGGAGTACTGACTTGAACAGGCCTTTCCGGGCCGTTTCAGGTCTCGGAATCTCAGCAACGAATGCCGACAGATGATCGCTCATATTTTTCTCCGAAAGTTAACTGTAACGCTCTAGCGCATCTACGGAGCACTCAACGGATTGCCCGCGGCGTCATAACGTCTCCCAAATACGGCCCATTCGGGGACAGATTGATATAGGCTGCTCCAAATGACCACGAAGCGACCAGATTGCCCTTTTGAAACCCATGGAGCGCCTTGAGCCCCAGCGGTGAAGCTGTTAACAGAGAACTCTGGTCCCAGTATGGCTCCGCCGCTGCTTAGCCGTTGACCGGATACGCCTATTCCGCTGCCGTCAGCCCCGTCGCTTTGCCAGACAATGATCGAATTCCCACTAGGGTCACTAGATACTGCCGGAAAAAGTTGGTCATTCGCAATGAATGAGTTCACCCGAAACTCATCTCCGATCGGGACTCCATTCGGGTCGAAACGTCGAGCATATATATCAAAGTCACCGTTATGATTGCTACTCCAAGTAGTTATGGTATTCCCGACTGCATCGCCGCTCACACTCGTCCAATATTGGTCGCCGACCGTCGATGAATTTAGTCGAAACTCAGCGGACAGAGGCGTTCCGTCCACATCAAACCGCCTAGCGTACGCTCCCCAGCCACTTCCGTCCTGCTCACGGCTCTCCCAAGTGACCGTGAATCTCCCAAATGGATCGATCCAAACGCGCGACCGTTCCTGGTCATTCGGTGTATGTGAACTTACGCGGAATTCACTGCCGATCGGGGTGCCGTTCGGACCGAATCGCTGAGCATAGATCCCGCTCCCACTACCGTCTTGGAGGTAGCTTGACCAAGTGACCACAAAACTTCCGTCGGCGGATGAGGCAATATATGGATTGTATTGATTTTCGGCGGTCGTGGTGTTCACCTGAAATTCCGGTGTCAAAGGGACACCATTGGGACTGAAGCGTCGAGCAGACACTCCGAAAGCGCTTCCGTCTACACCATCGCTTTCCCAAACAATTATGATATTTCCCGAGCCATCGATCGCTGCTTTCGCAACAAACTGGTTGCCAGCGGTAAACGTGTTCACCAGGAAAGGGGCGGTGAGCGGCACCCCGTTCGAACTGTATAACCGCGCAAAGATTCCCTTTGCATTCCCGTCAAGATGATCTGCTTGCCACACCGCGACAAACGAATTGTCATTAGCCATCGCTATATGCGTTGCAAGTTGGTAAACAGGGTCTGGTGATGAGATTTGAAATTCGCTCGACGTTTGAATCGGCGGAGCCACTCCACCTCTCAAAGTCGCCCCCTGAACTGAGATGCCACCCGAGGAATCGAACGCCGAGTTGACCGTCCACTTCACCGTGATCGTTTGTCCGGGTGAGGCAGCCTTATAGTTGAGCGTATAGACGCGGTTAGTAACTCCCGAAGCATTGATTAGGGATGTATCCACATAAAAGGGTGCACTGCCGTCGCTTAAGCTGGCTTCGAATCTGCCGCCCGCTGCTTGAACGCCAACATACACTTTCAACCTCCGGGCTGTGGTATCTGCCGGGGCGGTGATCTGAAAACCGGTATCGATGTCTGTTGTCGACACGCCGGTCGTCACGCTTCCTGCAGTTAGCGTAGGAGCTCCGCCCGTCCAGGTAAAACTAGTTGAGTTTCCCGTGAATTGTTTTATCGTTCCGCCGCCTAACTGTGTGTAATTGCTTATCTGCTGTGTAACGCCGGACTTGTGGTTGAAGCTCAGACCACTCAGGCCCCAGTGAGCCCAATCAGCGGTGCCCTCGGCCGAGAGATTTACACCCGTCGGTGTCACCCCACTCGCCACCGAAAGTGCTCCAGATGCCGGCGCAGTGACTGGAGGTCCGGTCACGGTAGCAGCGTGCAAGCTGACCAAGCTGGCGGTGCTATACGCCATCTCCATTGTCCAAGTGACTGTGAGTGATTGGCCCGCTGAACCTGCTCTATAGCGAATCACGTAAACCCGGTCGTAAGCCAATGAAGGCGACACCTGTGACGTATCAACGTATACAGGAATGCTCCCGTCACTCATAGTAGCGGAGAACCGACCGCGAGCGGCGGACAGGCCGACATGGACTCGCAGTGTTCTTTCAGAGGTATCTGCAGGTGCCGAAAGTTGAAACCCATTATTCAAGGTTGTAGTTTTGACACCGAAAGATGTGCCCGGCTCTGAAATCAACGGAGAACCATCGGACCAACGATAAATACTCCTATTTTCACTAATGTCGCCCGGATAAGATTCAATGGTTCCTGTTCCGATCTGTTGAAAGTCACTTATCATCGAACCACTCACCGACTTGCGGTTAACACTGGCGACCCCAGTTGATCCCCAATGAACCCAATCAGCCGGTCCTTCAGCCGAAAGATCGAATATTTCGCTAGGCTCGAGCGGCGGGAAGCTGTATGCATAAATGGACCCAGTGCCTTGCGGGTGCACAGACACATTTAAAATGTCAGTCGACGTGAGAGCACCGTCATATGCGGAAAGCATCAAAGTGTACGTACCGGGTGTACTGAAGCTGGCAGTAGTGTTGATCGCATTAGGCGATCCGAAGGTAACATTCCCGGGTCCCGAGGCTTTGGTCCACGTAAGTGTCAAGGGGCCGGGCATCCCATCGTCATAAGCGTAAAGAGCGGAGAGAGTAGCCTGATCGGGCAGGGTGATCAACTGATCGCTTCCTGCATCTAGAGATGGAGGCAGATTTACAGGCGTCGGAGTTGGCGTGGGTACGACTCCGCCGGTCAGGGTCGCGGCCTGGAGCGTGACATTGCTCCAGGCGTTGAAAGTTGTGTTTACCGTCCATTTGACCGTGAGGGTTTGTCCTGGTGAGGCAGCCT
>JAEWFC010000016.1 GCA_023389035.1 Acidobacteriota bacterium | reverse complement strand
TGAGGCGTCGCTATGCGACGTGAAATGCCCTGTAAATCCCGTCTCGTGCATCGCGATGATATCCGCGGCCGATCGCTCTTCGGTCGCGTAGCGACCCGGTGAATGTAGCCGTGGGTGACAACCCACGGTCAGGTGGCCAAACATGCGCGTCGCGTCAGCGACGATTCATTTCCGGAAGTGGCGCAAACCAGAGGTCGATCGTCGCTACGCGACGGCCCCGCGGGTTGCACCGTGCCGTGGGTTGTCACCCACGGTCAGGTGGCCAAACATTCGCGTCGCGTCAGCGACGTTTCATTTCCAGAAGCCATGACCCCGGTTAACCCACGGAAGAGACGGCAAAAATATCCGCCGTCGCGTCAGCGGCGATTCATCTTCAATCGTCGCTACGCGACGTGAACATCGTTCGTACCTACCGTGGGTTTTCACCCACGGCTACAATGAGGCGTCGCTATGCGACGTGCACAATCCGCTCGCCGAACCTTATTTACCATTTTCGATCGCGGCACCGCGATTTTTTCTGCAAACCGACATTACCTCACGCGTCCCGAGTCAGAACCGCACGCGTAAGCCGGCGGCCAGTTCGTCAGCGTCCAAGTCAGAACCGCCCGCGTACGCAGGCGGCCAGTTCGTTGATCCGCATTCCGCATTTTCCATTCTCCACTCTCCATTCTCCATTCTCCATGATACTTATTGTCTGTTGATCGCCTGCATACAATACGTATAGCCTCGGGTATCCGGAATTCTGCATTCGGCATTCTGAGTTCTGCATTACCTATGCCCGATCTCCTGAAACAATTTGGCCAACGCATCCGCCAACTCCGCACCGCCCGCAGCATAAAGCGATAAAAAGTTGCAAAAATCACTGTAATCCTATCCAAAAATTGTTGATCTGAAAGATAGGATCGTTTATGATCCCAAAAGTCCGACCAACTCCTAAGAAATAAAAAATATGATTGTTCCCAAGAGCACAAAAATTGTGGATCTTTTTGGTGCGAGTCACCGGATCCAAGTTCCGAAATACCAGCGCGCGTACGCGTGGGGGAAAAACGAGATTCTCGACATGATGACTGATCTAAAGACGTCGATGGAAGATGGTGAAGCGATCTTCCTCGGCAATTTTGTCTTCGACGTGTCGAATGAAGATATTTACAGCATCGTCGACGGCCAACAACGACTCACGTCAATAGCTCTACTTCTTATTGCATGCAGAACCCGAGCCAAAGAACTCGGAAACCACCAGCTTGCAAGCGCTTTGCAGAATAAGATTTCCTTCACGGATCCGACCACCGGTGAAATGGAAAGTGAGCGCCTAATGCCGTCTCCGACGATTGCGAAAGTCTTTAAACACATTTCCAACTACAACTGGGAGGGTGATTTCCCGGCAAAGATCGGAACCACGGCTGTTAAACGGCAATCGAATAAGCTCGAGCCGCTATATGACTTCATGTCAACAGAGATCGCGGACTTTGATTCTACACAGTTGAGCCAATTCCTTGGCGCCTTATACAACTCATACGTGATTCAGGTAGACATCGAAGATGCCTTGGACGCCTTCGACATCTTCGAGAGAATGAATGCTCGGGGTATGTCGTTAAATGCGGCCGATCTCGTTAAGAATTATCTTTACTCAAACTTATTGCAGTCTCAAGATATCGAATCGCAATGGGACGACATTACTGAAAACTCTGACGGAACGCTCCAGCGAATGTTGAAGTACTTTTGGGTTTCGAGACGAGGTTCCGTCCTCGGCAAGGATCTCTATCGAAAACTAAAATTTTATGGGCAAACAGTAGGTGCCGCCCAGCTTACAGATGAGCTTTCCGTATTCTCCTCTTACTACGCCGCGGTTAGAAGTAACGATGAGCCGAAGATTGCAGAATGGCTTCGCTTGGAGGGCTGCGACAACATTGCCGGAAATCAAGAGTATTTGAGTCGATTTGTTGCGACAGCCCAGGCTCTGAATCTTTTCAAGATCGCTCAGCATCACCCACTTGTGTATTCGATAGTTAAAGCCTATGAACGGACTCCGAGAATGGATGGGGACACAAAAATTCTTCTAAAGCTTTTTTCGAATCTCGAAAAGTATCACTTCGTTAACAACCAAGTGTGTCAACGAATCGGAAATGAAGTTGAGAAACCGTATGCGGAATTCGCCCAGAAATTTTTCTCCACTCAGAACTTTAGGGATTGCGCTAGCGAGTTCACCACGATGCTCATTACCAAGCGAGCTCCGGAGGAGGAGTTTGTTTCGCGGTTTGTGGAACTTGACTATTCATCGCTGAGTCTTGCTGAGACCTGCTATATCTTTGACCGCATAAACAATTACGGTCTTAATGCGAGCGAATGGGTTAAGATTTACGACCCTGATCCACTGGTCAGTAAGAAGAGCTTTAACACCGAGCACTTTCTTTCACGAAATCCTGACCATTCTATTTCACCTGAGGATAAAGAAGCAGTCGATAATATTGGGAATCTTTTCATAATCTCGCGTCATACGAATTCACATCTTCAGAATAGACCACCGACCGAGAAACTGCCGCTGCTTCGAGAGCGAGGACTTTCGTTAAGATACATTGTTAAATTCATTCAAGAGTTTGAAACGAGCGATGGCAGTTGGGGATGCGCTCAAATCAAGGCTAGAGCGGAATCTATGGCTAGGTACGGATATCGCGATGTTTGGAATATGGCTCAGATTTAGCGAGGCCAAAGCTCGAGCGGTTCCCATTTTGACCAGACGAAGGCGGTGTCGGAGTTTTCGAGGACGTCGTCGGTTGTGAGGCCATCCCATTCGTTGTCGTCACCGTAGCCTTGTGAGCGGACGTCGAGCAGGTTCGGGTGGTCGCCGGCGTAGCCGTCGAGGAAGAGCATCGCGACTTCGCCGCGAGTGAGCGGAATGCCTCCTCCCGTGCCAGTTCGGGGACGCTTTAGAATTGTTTTTACGACATCATTTTGAGGTTTCTTGTCAGGAGCCTCGATTACTTTGGTAAATCCTCTTTTTACGACCAAGTAATTTATCTCGTTTACTTCGCTCGCATGTGCGATTACCCGAAAGGTATCGTCGTCGTGCCGTTCAAATGACGCGGATATTCCGTGCCGTTTTAACGTACGGATCTCGTTGAGAGCTTTGAAATCGGGCCTTCGCGAGGCCCAGAGTTCCTGGAAGGTCGCCGAGCGAACAATTTTCTCTAATGCGACTGGTTTCATCGTTGGGACCAACGATATCGGTAAAAAATCAGTAGTCCAAAATCGACTATTTGGCTTGCCAGAAGTCGGTGTTGTGTTTGGGCAGGGAAGTGGTGCATTTGGACACCGGGCGAGGCGGCTTCGCTCTTTGGGACCGGAGATCATTTATCGCGGACGTGCACTATGCATTCGATGATAATTGATAGGAGTCGAAGTTTATTACCTGCCGAGAATTACGTACCACTGAAGGTGCATCGGTGTTAGTAACCTATTAAGAGAATGCCCTTCAATGGTAGCTGTAAACGGTTAGAAACGTATAGCGTTTCGAGAAAGGCATAAATCTTCGAGAAATTATCAGCACCTCGATAATCGTTGCGGACCGCTATTACAAGATATTCCACACCAAACATCATGCACGCCTGAAAGATATCCTTGAGAAATTGATTATTGTCCACGGCTCGACCGGCTTCGACCTCAATTACGATTCGTCCATCCGAGCTGACGGCGTCGGCGTGAAACGACTTGTCGATCTTATTGTCTAACCCGAATAGGACGGGAACACCGATCTTCTTGTCTTTTGTCTTCCCGCTCTCCACGCGAAAACCTTGTGCTTCCAGTCCGACACGCAGCTTTTCAAGAACTTTATCGCTCGATAGATTTTTGGTTGCCGAACCGATATCGGCCTCAACAATGCGGAAGCAGTTGATCACACCCTCAATTTCAGCGGTGATTCCTTGAGAGCGTGGGAAGAATTGAAATTTGATCATGGAACTTCGTCGAGAATCTTGTCACGCAAAGCTTCGTCCGGAAGTTTGAAATAGTGGGTCGGGATGAAATAGCAGATTAGTTCATCTACCGACTGGGCTTCGTCGGAAGTGTAACCGTGGTCGGTGTCCCAAAGCAACTTCTCTAACTGCATGGACGCAAGATAGTAGATTCCCCATTCGGGGCCGAAGTCAATCGACCGAAGTTTATATGGACGCCCTTTCAACTCGATATGGTCTTCATTCATACCGATAAGGTATGTTCGGTTAAGTCGCTATTCGAAATTAGACTATTGGTGAAAGCGAGACGGCTTCGCTCTTCGGGACCGGAGATCGTTTGTCGCGGACGTACACGTTGATTCGATGATAGATCAAACGGTGCGGATGGTGAATTTATTGTTTGGGCCGGGGTTGGCGGCGGCGGGGGAGGCGGGTGGCTTTGATGGTTTTGGAGAGGTTTAGGATGAGGCGGCGGTTGGGGACGATGATGGGGTTTATGAATTTGTGGGTGGTGGTGACCTTGATGCCGTAGTGGTTAAAGAACGGAGCGGCGTAGATGACGTAGGTGTTGCCGCGCGAGCGGACGGGAAAGGCATCGACCATCTGCGGTTCGACGGGCTGGATCGAGATCTTGTCGCGGCGGCGGCTCATAAAAAGGTACACCGTTTCGGGTTTGCCCAGCATGCGCCAGACGTTTGCGTTCATCTGAAATTTTTTGTCGGGGCTGATGGTCACGTGCTGCCGCAGCTCGGTGGATTCCGACGGCCCGCCCGGAAATCTTTCCCACTCTTCGTCGTCGATGATCATATGTATCATAGATAGCACAGCGTATCATCGGCAGTCAATTATCCAGGATCAAGTCAGCCACTCCAGCCGCGTCAGGCAGTTCAGCCGAGACAGAGTGTGGACATTCGGATCCACCCGGCGGTATCCGGTGCCGGATAGGAACGCGGGGCTGAGTCAGGCAAAGCGCAGTGCCGGGCCATCAGATCACTGCAAACCAGCACTTTTTCGCGGGGCTGAGTGCGAAATTTGGAAAAAGCCAGCCACGCGTGTCTGGTCAGCACGACTCACGCCGGATGCAGGGCGCAGAAAAAGCCCGATGTGCTCTCCCCTTCACATCGGGCTTTCTCAAAATGGCCGAGGGTGCTTTCGCATTTCGACCACACTTAAACTTTTTTCAAACTGCCGTCACGGGCAGCACCACAGGGGCTTTTAGCTCGATCTCGATCTCCTGATCGGCCTTGATCATTATCTCATCGCCGGTGATCATTACTCCTGTCCCGGTACCGACCGCGGCTCCGACCCCGGTCCCTATCAGCGAACCTTTTGTCGAGCCTGACGCCGTCCCGATCGCAAATCCGAGGGCCGTTGCACCGATCGCAGTGAAAACGCTAAGTACACGTCGTGACTTAGGTTTACGCTGATCGACAAGTACGCCGTCGATATCGCGTCGGTGGCCGTCGGGAGTCCGTATCGAGTAGAACTCCAAGTCGAGTTCACCGGGCTTTCCGCCGTGCCCCGAAGGCCTCGCCTTCGCGACGCGTCCGGTCACTATCGTCCCCGGTTGAAGCATCACGCGGCCGCCATTCCACACAGGCTTTATCACCGTCGCCTCGAACGTGTCGTCCACGCTTGAGAACTCGGAACCGACCGGCGTATGCATGCTGAGCACCATCCGCGTGCCGGGTTCCAGACGAAAGATAGAAGCCGTCTGGGCCTGCGAACTGATAACGATTGCAAAGATCAAAAAATGGACTGCGAAGACTTTGGTGCCGAATGACGAAATGTGCATCAGATCCTCCGTCTTCGCGGACCTTCAATCGACATCCACGGAGACTAGTTGCAATGGCCGTGCCAACCTCTGTCAGGCGTGCCATCTTGCGTATGAATCAATTAAAACCGATGGTCTGCGGCTGCCGGGCTCTCAGCCCGCCGCAAGGTTGCGACAATATCGGTTATACGATGCACGAAATCAGGCAAGTGTAGCCTGCGCAGGGTTTGCAACAGGCTACTTTGGGGCTTTGGTTATTTGTGTGCCGGTTTTTCTATCCTATTTGAGGATCGGGTGTCCGCCGCCCTGGCTGTGGTCCGCGGTCTGCGCATAACGCCGGCGGTCGTTGTGATACAGCACAAGATGCTCGCCCTCGTAGCGGACAAGATCTGCGACGCGCGAGACGTTCGAGCCGTGATCCGCGATCAAAAATGACATCGGATTGAAGGCGATCACCATCCCGGCTGCGTAAATAAAGCCTCCCTTATCGTACACAGACCCTGCGTATTGGGCCGCTCCGACAGCGATGTCAGGTGAAAAATTGCCCGCAGCATCGCGGTTGCGGTCCGCCCGGCCGATGTAGATGGTGTACTCGCGGTGGCTCAGCCGGCGAGTGTAGCCGTTCCTCCGCGCCACGGCAAATAGGTCGTTGAGCCCGCGGTCGATCGCATTCAACATCGCTGCGGACGGGCGATTCGTGGCGTATATCTGCGCTCCCTGCGGAGTCCGCGTCGCAATCGTAAAGCGATCGCCGCTGATCCGCGTCGCCTCCGCAAGCACCTGGCGATTCTGCGCAATGCCACCCACCGCAAAGCCCGCAATAAACACCACCGCCACGACCATCGATAAACTGAATCTAAGTTTGATCATCATTGCATCCCCCACGCTGAATTCTTGCAAGGGATGTGCCAAGGCAGGGAATTTGGCAGTCTTTATCCGGCAATTCAACTGTGCTAATCTCGAACTGCGTGCTGGGGTGGCGGAATTGGTAGACGCCCAGGACTTAAAATCCTGTGCCCTTAGGGGCGTACGGGTTCGATTCCCGTCCCCAGTACCAACCAACGGTAATCCTATCATTTCGGCGAAGCGGGATGTTTAGATATGGAACAGTTGACCTGGATAGCATGGCTCGTGATCGGCATCGGACTGCTGGTTGCCGAGATCTTCACGCTCAGCTTTTTCCTCTTCTGGTTCGGCATCGGTGCCATCGCAGCGGCAGTCGTTGCGATGATGGGCTTTGGCGTGGTGTGGCAGTTCGCGGCGTTCGCGATCGTCTCCGGAGCCCTCACGGCGATGTCTCGAACGATATTTTCGAAGTATCTTTCGCACGATGATGACCACACGTTGAAGATGGGAATGGATTCGCTTCCAGGTCAGATCGGAACCGTAACTATGCCTAGTAAGGGCGCGTTAAACGAAGCCGCAGTAAAGGTTTACGGTTCGGAGTGGACTGCTTTTCCCGTTGATGGCGAGAGCGAACTGGCCGAAGGCGAGAAGGTGGAGGTTGTTAGCGTAAAAGGGTCTTCGATCTACGTGAGGCGAATGACTCGCGAGCTTCCGGGTTGGAAACAAGACTAGACAATCTCGGCAGTATCTTGATCGGCCGTGTCATGTATGTTGCCCATGTCGATCAGTTCTAATTGAACTTCTTCGGTCTCGGATTCAGGCAGCGAATCGCCAGTGATCTTTGCAATGATAACGGTGATATTGTCTTCGCCTCCGTTCTCATTGGCGATCCTGACCAGTTCGGCACAGGCATTTTGCAGACCCTCCATATTGTCCACGACTACCTGTTGAAGTTGGGCGGCACTTACCTTATTAGACAGACCATCACTACAAACCAGCAGGACGTCGTTTCGGCTTGGTGAAAGGCGAGCTGAGACCGGGTATATCTCGTTCTGAGCTCCGAGTGCCTGAAGTATCACATTCTTTAGAGTGTGGGTTTCCGCCTCTTCAGCCGAGATCTGCTGAGCGTCAATGAGCTGTTGGACCAGCGACTGGTCTTTCGTTATCTGATAGATCTTACCGTTGCGTACCAGATAAGCACGGCTGTCGCCCACCTGTATAACATCGACACCGCGAGGAGTAAGTCCGACGCCGGTAAAGGTCGCCCCCATGCCCTGAAATTGCGGATCGGTCCGCCCCTGATTGTGAACGAGATAGTTTGCGTAAAGGGTTGCGTTATAGAGCTTACCGATCAGGTGGTACTCAAAAGCCTCGGGTGTGAGGGTTTCGTCGATGTCCTCGTGCAGCAGCTTTTCACTGACGCTCTCGACTGCCATCTTGCTGGCGACCTCTCCGGCTAGAGCTCCGCCCATTCCATCTGAAACTGCCAGGACAATGCCGTTGTCATCAACCTCGAATTCCTGCGACTCTATGACGAATTCGCTTGCGTCTTGTGAACTGGTCCAGGCGCGCGAGTTCGAAATATTCAGAAGAAGATAGTTATCCTCGTTACCTTTCCGGACCCGCCCTACATGGGAGGTGGCATGAATCTCAACGTTGTACATATTTAGCAAACCCCGAGGCCGACGACGCAGCTTCGGAACTGTCATCGCCCAAGGGCCTGATCAAGATCCTCCAGAATATCTTCAACGTCTTCAATGCCGACCGAGATTCGGACCAAACCGTCCGTTATGCCCAACTTCTCGCGAGTATCTGCCGGGACTGACGCATGCGTCATTGTGGCCGGGTGAGAGATCAGTGACTCGACACCGCCGAGGCTCTCACCCAACGTGCAAAGTTTGACGGATTCCAGGACCCGTTTTGCGTTTTCAAGTGAACCCGTTTCAAAGGCTACCATACCGCCGAATCCGCTTTGCTGGCGTTTTGCTAGTTCGTGCTGAGGATGGGAGGTGAGTCCCGGATAGTAAACTTTTTGTACGCCCGGATGCTCTGCGAGAAAATTTGCTACCATCCGGCCGTTGCGGTCGTGTGCTTCCATTCTCACCGCAAGTGTCTTGGTCCCGCGAAGTACTAGAAACGAATCGAACGGTGAGAGAATCGCCCCGATACCGTTCTGCACAAAGCCGATCCATTCTGCGTCATTCTGGTCGTTAAGGGCGACAAAACCACCGACGCTGTCTGAGTGCCCATTCAGATACTTAGTCGTGGAGTGCACAACAATATCGACACCGTGTTCGATCGGGCGCTGAAAATACGGCGACATGAACGTGTTGTCACAGACGACTTTGGCTCCGTGTGCGTGAGATATCTCAGAAATGCGAGCGAGATCCGAGACAGTCATGACCGGATTTGTCGGGGTTTCGACAAAGACCATCTTTGTGTTCGACTTGAAATGCTTATCAAGCGAATCGGCGTCAGACGTGTCAGCGAGGTCAAATTCAACACCGTAATTTGTGAGTATCTTACTGAAAAGGCGATAAGTCCCGCCGTAAGTGTTATCTCCGAGTATGACGTGCTCACCGGCCTTTACTAGTTTCAACACCGCGTCAATAGCCGACATTCCGGAGGCGAACGCAAAACCGTAGCTTGCGCCTTCCAGCGCAGCGATGTTCTTTTCCAGCGCGCTTCGGGTCGGGTTTTGGGTGCGGGCGTACTCGAATCCCTTATGTTTGCCCAGTCCATCCTGGGCGTAGGTCGACGTCTGGTAAATCGGAACACTGACAGCGCCGGTGGCTGTGTCGGGTTCGTTTCCCGCGTGGATTGCGATCGTTGAAAAGCCCATAAACGGGTGAATCGGCGAACTGCCTAAAATAGGAAATTCCGGTAAAAGGCGTTCTAAAACAGCATGAAACAACGCAATTTAACGAACGTCAATGTTAGCGTGCGGTAGGGAAAATTGCAAACAGATACCTAATTCGATAATGGTTTGGAACTGTAAATAGCCGTACTTTCCCTCATCAAGATCGGATCCATGATCCGCACCGTGCGGACCGAAATCCGGATCGAGCTAATTCGTTTATAACGAGCATTTATGTAAAATATCTAAAAGATAAGATTGTAAGGGAACTTTCGCTATGGACCTGAATCAGCTTGAGGTGCTGGCAGCGGTCGCTCGGGAGAAGAGCTTTTCGCGTGCGGCAGAAGTATTGAAACGAACGCAGCCGGCCGTAAGCCAGGCTATCCGGCGGCTGGAGAAGGAGGTCGGTGAGACGCTTTTCGACCGATCTTCGAAGGACGGGACGCTAACGTATGCAGGCGAGATATTGCTCGATTATGCACGGCAGATGCTCAATCTGCGAGAGACCGCACACACGGCAATTCGCGAGATGCGGAACCTACACACGGGAAAAGTGACCATCAGTGCGAACGAGCATACGGTCTTTTTTCTCTTGCCGCTGATCGCGGAATTTCGCATTCGCCATCCCCTGATCAAGGTAGAGGTCCAGCGTGGTGTGGCTAGCCGGATACCGAAGGAAATAATCGCTCGGGAGGTCGAGTTGGGGGTGGTATCGTTCAAGCCGCACGACGATTCGATCCGCTCTGTATCAGTGATGACCGACCAATTGCAGCTGATCGTCGGTATGGACCACCGATTCGTGGGTCGTGACCGCGTTTCGATAAAGGAACTTGCCGGCGAGACCTTCATTGCACATAACGCGCCATCGCCTTACCGCAAGAAGGTGATCGAAACGTTCGAAAAGCACAATACTGCGTTGAATATCGGGGTTGAACTTCCGTCGCTCGAGGCGATAAAGCGGTTGGTAGAAATGGGATGCGGAGTCGCTCTTGTACCTAAGCTGACGGCCCATTCAGAGGTGGCGGCTGGACAATTGCACGGCCTCTCGGTGAACGAGATGCGACTAGAGCGAAAGCTCAATATTATATATCGCAAGAACACTGTGCTCTCGCACGCAGCGAGCGAGTTTTTGAAAATCGCACAGGAAATGAGTTTGGGCGTGGATATTTAAATATCTGTAAATATCGAAATACTTTAGCGACTTTCGATATCGACATAGGCTAGAATTCTACCAAGGCATTTGCTTCGCATTGTTTACCGCAAGAACAATAAAATATGTTTGACCAATTTACTCTCGGGATCGAGGAAGAATTCCAAATAATTGACCCGGAAACCCGTGAGCTGAAATCGCACGTCTCCGAGATCCTCGAGGAAGGCGTGCTATTGCTCGGCGAAAAGATCAAGCCGGAAATGATCCAATCTATGATCGAGGTCGGCACCGGGGTTTGCGCGGACATTCAAGAGGCGAGAGAAGATATTACAAAGCTGCGGTGCATAATCTCCGGGCTTGCGAAAAAGAAGGGAATGGCGATCGTGGCGGCCTCGACTCATCCGTTCTCTAAATGGTCTGAACAGCAGATCTACGACGGCGACAGATACAAGCTTCTGGTTGATGAGCTGCAGATGGTCGCACGCAGCCTTCTGATATTTGGCGTGCATGTCCACGTCGGAGTTCCGGATCTGGAACGCCGGATTCAGATAATGAATGCAGCCCGGTATTTCCTGCCGCACGTGTTGGCCCTCACGACGTCGTCACCGTTTTGGCTTGGTTTTAATACGGGTCTGAAATCGTACCGGTCTGAAGTTTTCAAGAAGTTTCCCCGGACGGAGATCCCCGATCATTTTGAATCGTATCAACAGTTCCAAAGCTACGTCGACCTGCTGGTAAAGATGAACTGTATGCAGGATGGTTCAAAGCTTTGGTGGGATGTGCGGCCTCATCACAAGTTCCCGACCATCGAGTTTCGTGTTTGCGATATTCCAACCCGTGTCGATGACACGATAGCCGTTGCAGCGCTATTTCAGGCGATCGTTGCCAAGCTAACGGTGCTGATCGATAAGAACCTCGGCTTTCGCATCTATCATCGCCGCTTGATCCTCGAAAATAAATGGCGTGCTATCCGTTATGGCCTGGACGGTATGCTGCTCGATCTAGGTAAGCAGAAAGAGGTTCCTGCTCGGGACCTCATCCGCGAACTTCTTGACTTCGTTGACGAGGTGGTCGACCCATTGAATTCACGCCGAGAAATAGAACATATCCACACCATCCTTGAACGGGGCACCTCCGCTGACGAACAACTCCGAGTGTTTGAACAAACCGGCGGCGACTACAACGCTGTCGTAGATATGCTCGCGATCAACACAATGGAAAACGTCCCCGACCACTGTTTCTAACCACCGTTATAAATGGAAATGTATGCACGATCTCCGTTTATACATAAGAGGCGTCCATGCCTAAATGTTTAACAGCGTTGTGAAACGATTGACATTGTAAAAGCAAACATGGTATTTCTAAAAAGGCTTTAAGCTCCTTCCAGACGCGGTTACCTTCCGCACCTACGAAATTCGTTATGCCACATCAAATATCATTCAGACGAGACGCGGGTTTTTCAATTGTTGAGTTACTGATCGTTCTTGTCATTTTGGGCATCGTTGCAAGTCTCGCAATTCTCGCGTTGGGACGTTCTTCCAAGATCATCGATCGAGAGAACATCGCGAAAGAGCTAAAGGTAGCCTTAGAGCGGTCCAGGTTTGATTCCGTCAAGCGGCGTCCCCAGACATGCGCCGACATGTCAAGGGTAGAGATCGTCTCGCCGACGTCATTTAGGTACATCACAGATATGAACCAGAATGGACAGTTGGAGCCAGCTTCTGAATCGAGGGTGGTCGAGTTTGCCGGACGCAGCGAGGTTCGTATTGTGGGAACACCGCCACCTACCTTTCCTGTTGTAATTCGATTTGATCAGCGTGGGAATACTTCGTCAGGGTCGTGTGGTTCTGAGACAGATACTGAAACCCCCACGCACTTTTGCGAGCGGAATTGCGGGACACTCACCGCGGCTAACACTACATCAGTCTATGTTTCTCCAACCGGGACAGTGGCGTTGCTCCAAGGCGGAGAGGCCGTGCCGACCTTCGCCAATCCCGCGGTGTCCAACGTTGCATCGGACAACGGTATAAATCCGTACCTGGCAGTCTGGACGGGAACACCGCCAACGCCAACGCCCGTCGGGACACCGAGCGGCTCACCGGTGCCGACTGCAACTCCGACGCCTACTCCAACGCCGACAGGCTCGGTCACCCCAACCCCTACCCCAGTTGGATCACCGACGCCGTTACCGTCATGCAGTACTAACCAACGGCCGGGGAATCCGCCAGTTTGTTTGTGCGATCGAGGCCGATTTGTTCAAGGAAACGGGATGTGTAAGTAACTGGATGTAGGTAACTGAGGTAATAAGGATGAAAGAAACGGATAAGACCATCGTGGGAGCGACTATGATTGACGAATCGGGCTTTTCGTTAATTGAAAGCATCGTCGCGATGTTAATAATTACGATCGCCGTACTTGGCACTCTGCAGGCGATCAACTATTCGGTTCTGTACAACGCCGGCAACGCCACCCGGGCACAGAATCTCGCGATTCTTCAACAGGAAGTCGAGCGGCTTCGTGCCGCTAAGTTCACCCCTGCAGGGGTTGATAACGCTCCGCTACCCGGGACGGGTGCATGCCGGGCGGATGCGCAACGAGACATCACAGGCGGCGTGAAAGCGAACTGCACATTGGCGGCACCGAATGGCGGCACGTTCGAGGTCAGAACGAGCATTGACGATAATCCGTTCAACGGGCCGAATACAGTCGATGTCGACGCCACGACTCGCGTGAAAGAAATTACGGTAGAAGTCCGTCTCGCCGCGCCAAGTCCCGGCTGGCAAACGGCGATCCCGGCAAGAGTGATCCTGAGACGCTCCATAGGAAACTAGCATCTGTATGAACAACCCGAAGTTTAATAGTCAAAGTGGATTCTCTCTGCTCGAACTGGTGATCGGCATGACGGTCACGCTCATACTTCTGAGCGTGCTCTCGATGGTGATACACAGAGCGACCGGCGTAAATGCGCGGGAAGGCAGGAAGGCCGATGCTCTTGTATCAGCACAAGCTGCTCTTAACGTGATGTCACGCGAGATCGGAAATGCAGGATTCGGAATCTATCTTGATGGGACCACACAGACGCCAAGCAACGGCATTGTTGCAGCGGATTCAAATGCCCGCCAGATCCATATACGATCAAATTTCTCAAATGTAGGTGACTACACAGCACCAGCAGGGTCGACGGTACTAAACACCAACGATCCAGGGGAAGACGTCACATACTTTTTCGACGCTTCGACCAATTCTATTGTCAGATACGACCCGAACTTGCCGCCCGCTGAAAGAACCTCCGTGATCGTTAACCGGATAAGCGACGTCACATTTGAATACTTCAACTATACGACAAGCAGTTCGACAGTTACCCAGACCACGTCGCCGACCACAGCGACGGGCCGAGTGCGCATAAACGTTCAAGTGCAGCTTGATCCTGTAGTGGGACAAGCGCAAAACGAGACCGTGTCATTTACTTCGGACGTTACACTGAGAAACTCTAACTACATGCTTCGCCAGTACTAGACGCTTGGAGAACGTGCAGCGATTGTGAGGATGAGGATATGAAGATGATGAGAGCGAAAGACGAATCCACTTATAGTAGCGAACGCGGAGCGGCAATGATAATGGCGCTTCTCGTTTCAAGCTTACTGCTTGCTCTTTCGGTTAGCCTGATATTGACAAGTTCCACCAATGCATGGAACTTTACCGACGCAACGGCAGAACAACAGGCTTACAATGCTGCCGAAAATGGTATCCAGACCGTGGTCGATGTCCTTCGCTATAAGTGCACGCCGGAGATATCAGGAAGCAGCCATAACGGTTGCCGGATAAAACCCAATCCTCTATATGCGACAACCGAGGGTGGCCAACCTATATACGAAGATCACAAACTAAACAAAATATCTTTTGCGAAAGCAGTGGGAACGACAACGTCGAACCGAACGGGTGACGGGGCAACGGGAGCCCGTCTTTCACGCGTTCTAAACTATGACTCAACGGATGCGGACTCAAGAATCACGGTTATTGGAGCTCCGGCAAATTATAACGCTTTCAATTTGGAGATCTCAGACCCCGATAACACGGGTTCTTTGATCTCATATACCGCCAACGGGAGATTATTTGACCATGATGCGGGGGATACCTCACAGATCACCTTCGGCACGGGTAATACGTTCACACGCATACGGTATGAGCCCCGTGTTGTCTCCAATCTGAATGTAGCTGCTGGTACCGTCGCACCAACTGATTTCGGAAGCTTTGTTGTCCGCGTAGGTCCGTCTGGAGGATCGCCCGTAACGCGGCTTATACGTTTCGAAATTCGGGTAGATATGACGGTCCCATACCCGGCAACTCGGTATATTCGCGGCTATATATTGCCGGAGTCTAATGCGGCAATAGACTATGTTCCAAATGTGATCTTTGACTCTAAGACGTACAACCTTAGAGGTAGTGACTTTACTCTAGATTTCACGGGTGCACTTGCCGGTTACACCCCTTGGGTCGAGGCGGCCATGTACATGAATTACTCGGCTCCCCCAATCGGCTATCGGGCCCGTTTGACCGGAAGTGTACCCGGTCATGAGAATAAGATCCAAGGTACGATATCGCCGCCTGAGCCTGCTCGTTTACGAATTGTTTCCACCGGCTTCGGACCTCGAGGAGCGAGAAAGACGCTTGAAGCCATTATCCAGAACAATTATTTCAATGGCCTAGGTGCTCCAGCTACTCTTACGTTGGTCGGCCCCCCGTCAGCGGCAAACGGAACGTTTACCTTTAACCCCGGCAACTCGAATGCGATGCGGTACTCAGGTATCGACCTGGCAACCGGGTCGACCGATATCATCCCCCCTGTGGGCACTTCCCATCCCCCAGACTGTACAACGAATCCGGGCATCTGTGAAGATACAAATCTTGACATAGTGATCGATGGCTTTGGGAACAAAATTACCAACACGGTTGTGGGTACACCGGCGAACGTCAACGGCGAAATACCGCCTTGGCTAGCAAGTCCGGCATCTTTGGACGCCACCGTACGAACTCTTTACGAAACGGCGCGTAACTCTTACGATCCGACGAACAGCACGGGCCGTGTGTTTACCGGAACGAACCCAACCTCTTGGGGAGATCATACTACAGGTACTGGCATCACATTTTGTGATGGTGACTGCGAACTCGGTCCCGTTTCCGGTGGTGGAATTCTTATCGTAACGGGTCAGCTGACTCTCCGAGGAAACTTTGCATGGCACGGATTGATCATTGTGACAGGCTCTAATGGGGTACTCCGGTCCGGCGGCGGCCACGGGCTTATCGAGGGCAACATAGTGGTTGCACCTTATGTCAACAGCGACATAGTTTCAAACACCCACCCGCCCGCTGGAGCTAACTTCCTAGCTCCCAAATGGAATACAAGTGGCGGTGGTACGTCAGACATTCAATACAACTCAGACAACCAGAATAGCGGACTAGGAGCTATCAGTAACAACGTACTCGGCGTTGTCGAGAAATAGACCGGGTCAGCTTGAAACTGATGACCATGGGGCTGCTCGGATCGGATCCGGGCAGCCCTTCTTTTCGCATATACGATGGAACGGTAACCAGGCTTTCCGGAAACGCGACGCTGCATTGTCGACGGGCGAGAGTTCCGCTTTGCCCTTGGGCCTAAATGCCCATGGTCGCACAGAAACTGGAAAACATAGGTGAAACAGGAGAAAGATCTTGCGTCAAGTCTTTGAGCCTGCTGAAAAAAGACAAATGTCTCCTAACAAAAAGGAAATGTCTGCTAACAAAAGAGAAAAGTCTGCTAACAAATGACAAATGTCTGCTAACAAAAGAGAAAAGTCTGCTAACAAAAGAGAAAAGTCTGCTAACAAAAGAGAAAAGTCTGCTAACAAATGACTTTTGTCTGCTAACAAAAGAGAAATGTCTGCTGACAAATGACTTTTGTCTGCTAACAAAAAAGAAATGTCTGCTAACAAATGACTTTTGTCTGCTAACAAAAGAGAGATGTCGGCAGTGATCGAGGCTTGCGAATGAGAGCCGTTCAGGACGGGATCTTCGCTCGCCGGTACCAATCGTTATTTCACGGCGAGCTTAAGGAAGTTTTCGAAAAGGATGCGGCCATCGCGGGATTCGTTCGGGTGCTCCCAGCGAGTCGGGTTCTTTGACCAGTCTTCGAAGGACTTTTCCAGATGAAACTGCACGCAATAGATCATCTGACCTTCGGTGCGTTTGACCATCATTTGGTTCTTGCAGAGATATGACGTCGCCAGCAGCTCGAAACCGTCCGGCACGCCATCCACCTGTACACCGTGGTTCTGCCACACGCGTAGGATGTCGTCTTCTTTAGTATAGTCTTGCCAAACGCCCGACGCCTGATCGTCGACGCCTTCGAATATCGGATCTTCAGGCTGTACGATCTTAACGAAGCGATACTGATACTCCAGCACGCGTCCTGATCGTTTCTCAGAGAGCTCAAGATCATCTAGCGTCTTTAGGTCGGCACCAAATGATGTTCCGACGAGCTGATGCGAGCCGCAAATAGCCAGGACTGGGATCTTCGTCGAGCGGATGAATACGCCGAAATCCGCGAGGTGCTTCGGATTGTAATAATCGAAGTCGGCGAACGTGCCGCTCATCACGATCGCATCGGGTCGGAATTGCTTTGCTGCAGCTGCGACCTCGGAAAGATGAACGGTGAGCGTCTTCGGATTCTTTACAAGACGGATAACATTCTGAGCTATGTTGTTACAGGCAAGGCCTGAAACGCGGCGTTCGAAGCGTAGTTTGCTCTCTACGGTGTCTCCCCAATCTTTATGCGCAAGCTCCGAAAGGTCTGATTCGTACCGCAACAGGCTGTTCACGATCAGAACTCGTGCGTGAGTGATCGTTTTCTCGATCGGCTCGTATCGGCAGAATGTTCGCTTAGAATATGGAAACGGAAGTTCCTGGCTAAGCGTCTTTTTTTCTATCGCGTCGAACATCAAATGAAATAATAAGGTAAAACGTATAAATATCGAAATAAGGTCTCTGATCTTATTCCCTTTGTTTAGTCGAACGATCAAAGAGCGGCATTAGGTCGCCCGCTCCGGCTTTTTTGATCTCTTCACGCATCAGACGTATCGCACGGGACCGTATTTTTCCGGCAACCTGTGGTGAAACGCCTCGCGCATATCCCAAAAGTGCATCATTTACGGCCAACCAAGCCGCATTCAATCGGTCTGCGATCGTCGGAAGTGCCGTAATGTCATAAGGTACCGCCAAATCGCGGCAACCCAACCGGGAAAAGACCTGCAAATAACGTGCCGTGTGAACGTCCGGACATGCGATTCGACGCCGTCCGATCTTTAGCTCGATGCCGAGAAGCGTTTCATGTATTACCGGTTCATTTTCCCGCTCGGGAATGTCCAGCTTCAAAGCACGCGTTCTCATTGGACGGATCGTTTCAGAGTAGATCTGGGGGATCCAATTTTCGCCGACGTCGCTGCGAAATTTCTGTAGCTTATCCATCGGAAGAAAAAAATAGCGTGACGGCACTTATGCTATCACGCTGGGCGGATCGATGCCTTCGCGGCATAGGAATGCTATCGGACCCTCGCTCCAACCGGAGCGATCGACTGCGAGAACTTTTCGATGACGGAGTTTCCAAAGATCCCGAGATAAAATACGCCTAGCACGGTGATCAGCAGAACGGCCGCGAACGCGGGCGGCAACTTGGGCTCGGCCCATTCGGTCGTTCTTTCCCTAAAGAACATCACGACGATCAACCGTAGGTAATAGTACGCAGAGATCGCTGTGTTGACGACCGCTATGACGACCATTGCGGTCAGTAAAGCGTTGCCGGCTTCGAGAGCGGGCCTAAACACCAGTACCTTTCCGATAAATCCGGCGGTAAGCGGCAGCCCCAGAAGGCTCAACATAAAGAGCGAGAGCGTGAACGCGAGTACCGGCGATCTGAAGCCGATGCCGTTGTAATCTTCAAACTCCGTGCGGCGGTCATTCTTCTGCCCCAAAAGGGTGACGATCGCAAAGGCCCCAAGATTGGTGATCGCGTATGTTAGAAGATAGAACGCGACGGCGGCGATCGCCGCATCACGGGTGGAATCGGTCGCCATTCCTGCCCCGACGAAACCCACCAACGCATACCCTGCATGCGAGATCGACGAATAAGCGAGCATTCGCTTGATGTTATTCTGGACGATCGCCGCGACGTTTCCGACCGTCATCGTTATCATCGCCATGATCGCGACAGCGGTGATCCAAGTATTGTGAAGGTAGCCGGAAGCCTCGGCACCAGCGATCAGCGGAAAGCCCAAAACGAAGATTCGCAGGAATGAGGCAAAGGCAGCGGCCTTAGGCCCGGCAGCCATGAAGCCTGTGATCGCCGACGGCGCTCCTTCATATACGTCCGGAGTCCAGACGTGGAATGGGGCCGCCGCGACCTTAAAGCCGAAACCGACGATCATCATCGCGCCGCCGATGAGCAAAAGTGCAGGGAAGTTCGGGTTAGAGATGTTCTCAGCTATTGTGGTTATGTTCGTTGACCCGGTCGCTCCGTAAACCAGTGCCATTCCATAAAGAAGAAACGCCGACGCAAGTGAGCCGAGGATGAAGTATTTCATCGCCGATTCGTTCGACTTGAGGTCGGACTTCCGGAGCCCGGCCATTACGTAGGTCGAGATGGAAAGCGTCTCAAGGCCGAGGAATACTATCACCAGGTCGTTACCGGCCGACATCAGCATCATGCCGAAAGTAGCGAAAAGCAGTAATGCGTGATATTCACCGACAGGTACATCTTCGCGGTCGGTCCAGACCGTCGAGATAAGGATGGTCAGGGCAGAGACAAGCAGGAAAACGAATGCAAAGCTTAGCCGAAGGCTGTCATGAGCGATCATCCCGCCCCACGCTGTAGCAGGAACTCCACTATCGGCGGACCACATCATGGCTAGGAGGATCGCGGTAATAACGATCGCGACGAGCGATAGGATGCCCGTGACGTTACGCTGCTTAGGGAAGAAGCTGTCGTACATCATCACGATGATGCCGGCGATCGCGATGATCACCTCAGGCATGATGATCGAAAAATTTACGTTTGGATTAACGAGATCCATAAATACCAACTAAATCTATTCTTTAACCGCGGTCGGTTACTCGACGATCGCGATCTCGCGCGATCTTCCGGCCTCAGCATGCTCAACCGTACCGCCTGCCTGCTTAACGACTCGTTCGTGAATCGACATAACCGCCTCACGGGAACGATCGAGGAATGGCTTGGGATAGACGCCCATGTAAACCATAAGGAACAAAAGCGGAGCGATAAGCCCAAGCTCACGCCAGCTCAGATCTTTAAGCGTTCGATTCTTATCATTTGTGATCTTTCCAAAGAAAACTCTCTGGATCATCCACAACAGGTACACGGCCGCAAAGATAACACCGGTTCCGGCGAGCATCGTCGCGATATAGTTCCAGTTCACTGTTGATGTGATCTGCAAAACGGTGGACTTCCACATTCCCAACATTATGAGGAACTCGCCAACGAACCCGTTGAGGAAAGGCAAACCTACGGATGACATCGAGGTGATCACGAAGATCGTCGCAAAGATCGGCATCACGTTTGCGAGACCGCCGAACTCACTGATCGCACGCGTGTGGCGGCGTTCGTAGATGAATCCGACGAGCAGGAATAATGCACCTGTCGAAATGCCGTGGTTAAGCATTTGATAAAGAGCACCCTGCATTCCCCACTCTGTGAACGAGAACATTCCCAAGACGACAAAACCCATATGGGCGACCGATGAGTAGGCGACAAGCCTCTTTATATCGGGCTGCACCATCGCGACGAGTGCTCCGTAGATTATGCCGACGATCGCAAGAACGATGAACACGGGAGCAAACTCGCGGCTCTGATCGGGAAAGAGCGTAAAGCAGAAACGCATGATCCCGTAGGTTCCCATTTTCAGAAGCACAGCCGCGAGTATCACGGACCCGGCCGTAGGTGCCTCAGTGTGAGCGTCGGGCAGCCAGGTATGGAACGGGAAAAGCGGTACCTTTATCGAGAACGCGAGAGCAAATGCCAGGAACAAAAGCGTTCCGGCGGTAGCAAGTTCGCCGGTAAAGCTAAGCTGTCCGAGACGCATCGTTTCCATCAGAACGACGAAGTCGAACGTGCCGGTCCCGGTCGCCGATGCATGAATGTAATAAAGGGCGATGATCGCCGCCAGCATTAGTAGACTGCCGAGCGCCGTGAAAATAAAGAACTTTACTGCCGCATAGATCCGGTTCTGTCCGCCCCAGATACCTATCAAGAAGAACATCGGGACTAGCGATGCCTCGAAGAACAGGTAAAAGACAAGGAGATCGAGCGAGACAAAAACCCCGATCATTGCCGCCTCGAGCAGCAAAAGAAATGCGTAAAATGCCGTTGGGCGCTTCTCAACTGCGTGCCAAGAAGAGAGCACGGCGATCGGCATTATAAACGTGGTCAATATCACCAGCCAGAGGCTTAGCCCATCGACGCCGATATGGTAATTGGAACCTATAGCCTGGATCCAGGGGACGTTCTTCTCAAAGTAGAATCCGGATGCAGATGCCGGCTGATCCGCTAGCAAAAGCAATGAGATGAGAAAGATGACGAGCGTGACCGCAAAGGTCACCCATTTCAGATGGCTTTCCTCTTTCCAGAACATCTGATGCGCGAGCAGCCCGATAGCACCGAGCACCGGCACGATGATCAGGATGGTCAGCAGATTTTCGTTAACGAGATCCATAGCGGAGACAGTGGCCTAAATAAGTTTAAATCCGTAATAAATGAAGTACCCGATGACAACAAGAGCTCCGAGAACGACGACTGCGGCATAGCTTCGAACATATCCAACCTGGATACGGCGAGCGCCAGAGCCTACCGCCGCCACAAAATTGCCGATGCCGTTGACCACTCCATCGACTAGCCCGACGTCGAAACCTTTCCAAAGGCCCTCACGGGAAAGTGACGTGATCGGGTCGACGATGTAGCCGTTATAGAATTCGTCAAGCCGCCATTTTTCCTCGAGAATCCTCGGCATTCCACGCAGCGGATTATTACGGAACAGTAGGAAGCCGATGAAGATCCCAAAGATCGCGAGCAGCGTAGATGCAACCGCGAGCCATCGTTCGGTGCTGACTGCCTCCGGCGAATGTGCTGCGGCGTTTTCGCGGGCTTTGGCCGCCGCAGGCGTATTTATTTCGGCAACAACGGGCTCGAGTGTTTTTGAAAAGACGTTTGCGTCCTTTACCCCGACCAGTGAACTCATCGCGTAAGGAATTCCGACCCAGCCGCCAGCTAGTGATAGTGCGGCGAGAACTATCAGCGGGACGGTCATCACCCATGGCGATTCATGCGGCTTAAAATCGGAGGGGACCGCGTGATGATGATCTTCGTCGTCGTCATCGTCGTGATGCCCTGCATTCAATTGACCATGCTGCATTGCATCGTCATGAGCGTCACCGAGAGCGAAAGCCGTCTCTTCGGCGTGGGCCGGATCGCCGGCATGCTCTGCGTCAGGCAATGCGAGGTGAAAACGCTCTTCGCCCCAGAACGTCATTATCATCATCCGCGTCATGTAGATCGCGGTGAGAATGGCCGTGATCACTGCGACGATCCAAAGAATCTCGTTTCCGGGGAAATAGCCGCCCTGAAAATACTTATCTGCCGCGAAGGCTCTATAAAGGATCTCGTCCTTTGAGAAAAAACCGGAAAGCGGGGGAATGCCCGCGATCGCAAGCCAACCGATCGCCATCGTGATGAACGTGATCGGCATGTACTTTCTGAGGTTGCCCATCCGACGCATGTCCTGCTCGTGATGCATTCCATGGATCACAGAGCCTGAACCGAGAAATAGTAACGCCTTGAAAAAGGCGTGCGTCATAACATGGAAAATGGCGACTGCAAAAGCGCCGACGCCCGCAGCGAGGAACATGAATCCGAGCTGCGAGACGGTTGAATATGCCAGGACCTTTTTAATATCGTTCTGTGCGATCGCAATAGTCGCCGCGAACAATGCCGTCGCGGCACCGATAACCGCGACGATCCACATCGCCATCGGTGACAGTTGATAGATCGCGTTTGATCGAACGACGAGATACACGCCTGCGGTAACCATTGTTGCGGCATGGATAAGTGCAGATACCGGCGTAGGCCCTGCCATAGCATCCGGCAGCCACGTCAGCAGCGGGATCTGTGCGGATTTGCCCGTTGCACCAATAAAGAATAGGACGGCAACAGAAGTCAGTCCGCCGGCCGCAATGGCTCCCCACGTGAATGGTTCGGCAGCCATGCTGCTGACGACGAACGTGAAGACGCTTTGCACCTGTTCACCGTCGACGGTCTTATCAAAGAACGAGATCGAGCCGGTAAGCGTGAAGATGAGGAACATTCCCATCAGCACGCCCCAATCACCGATACGGTTCATTACAAAGGCTTTTTTGGCGGCTTTACGTGCTTCATCGCGTTTGACGTAGTAACCGATCAGCAGATACGAACATAATCCGACGCCTTCCCAGCCGACGAACATTAGCAGGTAGTTATCAGCAAGCACCAAGGTCAGCATCGCGAACATGAACAGGTTCAGATACGCAAAAAAGCGGTAGAACCCGCTGTCCCCGTGCATGTAGCCCGTCGCAAAAATGTGAATGAAAAGCCCGACGAATGTAATGAAGCAGGCATAGACACCTGAGAGCGGGTCCATGCCGAGAGCGAAGTCAGCACGAAAACCGCCAACATTCACCCATGTCCAGATATGATCGAGTATCGGCCGTTCGATGAAAAGAGCACCGCCACCCGCGACGAACGCCAGATAAAAAGCGGTGACGCACGAAATAGCGATCGAGCCGCAGGCGACCAGCCCGCTGAACATCTCGTTCCTAAGGCGTCCGCCAATGAGCCAATTGATCACAGCGCCCGCAAGCGGGGCAAAAATGATCAGACTTAAAAGGTTATTTTCTGCCATTACCTAACTACCGTTTTGGTTTAACAGGCTTCGCCGCGGGTTTCGCCGCCGGCGGGAACGCGGTCGGTATAGCCGCGATCTCGATCGGTTTTGCTGCAATTATCCGATCGATATTTTTCGATTCCTTCTCGCTTTCGAGCTTGTTTCTAACAAAATCCTTTATCGGCATTTCTGCAATTCCCGGATCGTCCGGGTCACTGACGACAGTGGAGATGAGTATGTGCCTCACATCATAGGTCATTTCGGGATCAGTCCGGTCGCCAACCCGATCGAGCTTTATCACATGGAATCCGTAGTCGGTTTCGACCAGCTCGGAATAGATCTTTCCGGGCTCCAAACTCAATGCTGCCTTCTCAAACTCTGTGATCATTCTTCCTTTTGGGACATCAAAATAAGCACCGCCGTTCGATTTATCGCTGTCGCGGTTACCGGGATCTTCTGAGAATTGATCCGCCAGCGATGCAAAGTCTTCCCCGGCAAGAGCACGGCGAAGCACTTCATTCGCTCTAGCACGTTCGTCATCGGTGCTCAATTCTGGGCTTGCTGCAATGTAGGCCTTAATTTCGCTCTCTGACACCGTGTAGGAATCAGCCATTTTCCGCCCGTAGCTCCGGGCAAGAAACTGTGCCTGCTGCAGCTTGATCATCAAAGCAACGCGTGAGTTGAAGTCCGCTGTCACGCCCGATGTTCTAGACCTTTTTCCGGCTGCGGTAATGCTCATCCGTGCGAACTGATCGCGAGCTTGGACGCGTTCCTCATCAGTCACAGGTCTCGACCCGCCCGGGAGGTCGTCTAACTCAAGCAATGCGACCTTTGTTGCAAGAAACGCGTCGAACCGTTTCTCATTGCCGGCGATCTTATAAAATGCGGCGATCTGCTCAGCGGTGATGTTCTCAAAAGGTGAACGACCAGCTGCCGGATACTTAAACCTGTCGAGCGCGACCGCGGTAACCTCCAGTTCAATATTCGCCAACTCGGATCTGTAAGGCTCGGTCTCGGCTATTCGATCACGGACCGCCTCGCATGCGATCGCGAGCAGTTCCCGCATGTTGTCGACCTGCCCTTTCCTGACATCGGCATCGGTGAACATCAGGTTGACCAACCCGGGATTCGTCTCATTCACCGAACGCATCAGTGTGAGCCAATCTGCGGTAGTGATCCGCTTTGTACATTCAAAGAGCTTTGGCTTCGCCGCAGTGACTGCTCGTTTCGTCGCAGTTCCGCGTTGCGACTGAGCGTCTAACGCAGCGATTCCCAACATCAGGCCGACCGCAGCAGTTGCTAGTAATGCAGATGACCTCTTCATTTGTGCCCACACGGGCGATTAAGCGGACACCGGCCCGTATCAATTCTTCAAAATGCTTGCATCGTCAACATCTACCGAAAGCCGGTTTCGGAAGAATGCGATGATGATCCCGAGACCGACGGCAGCCTCGCAGGCCGCAACCGCCATAACCATAAACACAAAGAGTTGGCCCGTGATATCGGCATAGTGCCTTGAAAAAGCAACAAAGGTCAGGTTGACGGCGTTCAGCATCAGTTCGATACACATGAACATCCCGATGGCGTTGCGTTTATAGATCACGCCCACCGCACCGATGGTAAAGAGTATTCCTGACAGTGCCACGTAACTGGCCAAGCTCGGTTCCATAACGTTCTAGTTGTCCCTGCCTACTTTTCCAGCCCCTTGAGTTCTTCGAGTTCGTGGTCGACGACAAGTTCCATTTGCGGCTGGTTCAATTTACGCACCAGGATCACGCTGCCGACGATCGCCATCAAAAGCATTACACCAACGATCTCGACCGGCAGAAGGTATTCCGTATACATTGCCGTTCCGATATCCATTGTTCGTCCGACCGGCTGCTCGGCTGGAATCTGGTCCGTCGATTTGCTTACAGCGTAAAAAATAAACATCGTCTGGGCCAAAAGTATAAGTCCGAGAAACCCGCCGATAGGGTATAGATATTTGAGGCGGTTAAGAGGCTTATCCTCGTCGAGGTTCAGCAGCATGATCACGAAGACCACGAGAACCATGATCGCACCGGCATAGACCAGAACCTGCACGACCGCAATGAACGGTGCGGCGAGCGTTACGTACAGGGCCGAAAGAGCGATGAAGACCCCTACGAGCGAGATCGCACTATAGAGCGGGTTGCGGTGATAGACCATCGAGACCGCACACGCGATCGCAAAGCCCGCGAATAAAAAGAAAAGAACGCTCGAAACCATAATTCCAGTTCTTCGCGACGCGTCAGCGGTTCAGCAGGAACACCACTATGATCGTCACTATCACGTTTGCCAGTGCGACCGGCAGCAAAAATTTCCAACCGAAGTTCATCAGCTGGTCAAATCGGAACCGCGGCAACGTACCACGAACCCAGATGTAAAGGAACAGAAAGAAAAATATTTTTAGCAGGAATCCGACGTGACTTGCGAGCGCATACGGTATTGACCCGACTTCGAAAAGATAGCTGAGGCCCGGAATATACCAACCGCCCAAGAAAAGCACAACGACAAGAACCGAAACCGTGAACATGTTCACGTATTCGGCCATGAAGAACAGAGCAAACTTGAGTGCGCTGTACTCCGTATGGAAGCCCGCGACGAGCTCAGTTTCCGCTTCCGGCAGATCGAAGGGAACGCGATTAGTTTCTGCGAAGGCCGAGATCAGGAACACCACGAACGCAATAAACTGCGGGATGATGAACCATTTAAAGGTCGATTTTGTCTGAGCCTCAATAATGCCGTTCAGGTCCAGCGTTCCCGCGAGCAGCACCACACCGATGATCGATGCTCCCATCGCAAGCTCATACGAGATCATCTGAGCTGACGAGCGAAGTCCGCCCATCAAAGAGTACTTGCTGTTGGAGGACCAACCTGCTAATGCGATCCCGTACACTCCGACCGAGGTTATCGACAGAATAAATAGCAGCCCGACATCGATTTGGGCGATGGTCAGCGGCATGTTTCGGGCTTGCTCAGCGATCCAAACGATCGCAGGCCCAACATATGCCCAATCGGAAACGTAAGGGACGAGCCAGCCGAGCGGATCACTTATGCGCGGGCCGAACGGGTACATCACCATCGGCAGCAAGGCACACGTCAATGCGACAAGAGGAGCAAGAAAATAAACGAATTTCGTCGATCTATCAGGTGTAAGGTCTTCCTTAAGTATGAACTTCAAAAGATCGGCAAAGGGCTGAAACAGTCCCCACGGACCGACGCGATTCGGCCCGACGCGGCCCTGCATCCAGCCAAGGACCTTGCGTTCGGCAAGAACCGTATACGCGACGATCATCATCACGCCCCCGAACACGGCGACGATCCCGACCAACGATACGATAAAAGGAAAACTACCTTTTAAGATCTCTTCCATCTCGAATATGTAACTCTGCTATTCTCGGTCGCCGACACCCACCGCTTCCGCCAATGAATTGATCGGAGTGCCATCCGGCTCGAGCTGTGCGAGCGGGGCAACAAGTAAATTCTCTGGTTTCGGGTTGCCGTTCGCGAGCAGATGGAACTGGGCCGTCTTGCTCGTCATTACTGTCAATCGATGAAGCTTATGTCCGATGGGAGGAATAGTCTCATCCTTTTCTCCCGTATCCGGCATCGCATTGACGCTGCCGCGTAAAGCGTCCACGACGCTGTCCAGGTTTGGCTTCGCGATCTCATATTTTGCTTGGACGGGTGTGGATTCGTCCTTGAGCATTGGATAACGCAAACCTGTGTACGCCGGCACCGCCTCGGCGACCAGTCGGAAGACCGTCGAAGCCGAAAAACTGAATCCGAGATCTACACCCATTTCCGACGCGATCAGCGACGTGATCATCCAGTCAGGCTTAGACTGGTGAACCGGCTCGATCGATTTGCGTACCCGCTGCACGTTACCGGCATTATTCGTATAAGTGCCGTCCATTTCGGCGAACGAAGCTGCGGGGAGAATGACGTCTGCAAATTCGGTCGTCTCTGTCTCGAACATCTCCTGAACAACCACAAAGTCCTTACCTTTCAGAACGCTCGGTTCCTGAAGGCTGCCCCCAACGTAGATTGCTGAGACAGATGCGGCAACCTCATGCTCGGTAGGCATTACACCAAAGATATCGATAGCACCGACCGAGTTATTATAAAGCGGCAGTGGATGAAGCAGCACTCGTCGGCCCTCGCCTGCCATTGACCCGGCTGAGCCGGCGATCGCGGCCTGTGCGGCCGGCGAAAGATCGTTGCCGGCCATTATTATGAGATCACCCTGTGACTCGCCGATCACAGTTCGAAGATCGCCGATCAGCGCCGGCTCGATGCCGAGTTTTTCCGCGGCGACGCGGTCATCGGTGTTGCCGGCGAGAACGAGTGCGATCGCATCAAGAGAGCCCGGATTTACGTGAATGAAATCCCTGGCCTGAGCCGTGAGCCTGATCCGACGATCATTAATGATGATCAATCGAGCGCCGCCATTTCGTACAGCCTGACGGATCTGTTTTGCGGTGTAGGTCTGTTCCTCTTCAGGCTCGCCGCCGATCAAAATGATCGTTGAGGCGTAACGGATATCCTTGTGTGTCGCGAGCGGTGCACTGAGATTTGCGAAGAAAGCCGCCATGCTCCGGCGGTCGGAAACCGCGACCTTCTCTGTTTTCAGCACGTCGCGCGCAAAGAAACCAAGCGCACCCAACGATTCATTGGTCATTCTCGGGCTGGCGATTACCGCAACGTCGGAACCGTGAGCGGCGAGCCGCTCAGCGACGAACTTGATCGCATTGTCCCAGGTAGATGGAATAAGCTTGCCACCTTTCGAATATCTGATCAGGGGTGTCTTAATGCGATCCCGGTGATTGATGAACTCGTGTGCAAATCGGGCTTTAACGTCGAGAAACTCGCCATTCAACCCATTGACATAACGGTCTCGCGCGACGATGCGGTGCACCTCACCGCCGCGGGAACCAATACTGATCTGCATTCCGTCAGAACTATAGGTATCGGTCGAGATGGTCTGGTCAAGTTCCCATGGCCGAGTCTCGTGCCGGTAGACGGCATCAAGCAGCGTGCCCGTCGGGCAGACCTCGATGCAGTTGCCGCACTGCGAACAGTTCAACCAACCGCCGTATGTGCCGATAACAGTATTGACACCGCGGTTACCCGCTTCGATGGCATCCTCACCCATCCATTCGTCGCAAACACGCGTACAGCGTTTGCACAGGATGCATCGCTGTGGGTCGTTTGCAACGATCGGTGACAAATATTTTTCGGGTGCTTTGTTTTTTCGTTCGGTGAAACGTTCTTCGACATCGCCCCAATCAAAGATCACCTCTTGAAGTTCACATTCACCGCCTCGGTCGCAAACAGGGCAATCGAGCGGGTGGTTGGCAAGCAAGAATTCGCCCATCGACCGCTGAGCTTTTTCGATCTCGGAACTCTGCGTTGTAACGACCATGCCGTCGGTGACCTTGATCGTGCATGATGTCTGCAGCTTAGGCATCTTGTCGATGCGCACAAGGCACATACGGCACGAGGCCTGCGGTTCCAGGTCTTTGTAGTAGCAAAACGACGGAATGCTCTCGCCATTCTCACGGCAGACATCGATCAAAACGGCACCCTTCTCCGTTTCGACCTCAGCTCCGTTGATCGTGATCGTAATCGGTTCTGTTGACATTAAAAAATCGCGTCATTTAAGACACGCTGGACGATCGGTATTACTTCGATTCTTTATCCGAGCCCTTTTCCGCACCTGACGGAAGGTTCTTTTTGACAGATTTCGGCCTTGATTTGCCGTAGCTTCCTGCAAAGATCTTTCCGCGTCTTGTTCTTTTATCGCCTTTTCCCATGGTCTCCTTTCTTAATTGTTTATCAGGCTGCTGTTTCCGTTCGTTTTATTGAGCAGCCAATTCTTAAAGTCTTCAGGGAATTGTTTCACAGCACTCTGCACTGGCCACGCGGCCGCGTCGCCAAGCGGGCAAAAACTCTTACCCTCAATGTTGTCGCAGATATCGAGCAGAAGTTGAGCATCGGAAGGACGGCCACCGCCCGCTGCGATCCGGTCGAATATCTTGACGAGCCAGTCTGTTCCTTCGCGGCAGGGCGTACACCATCCGCACGATTCATGCTTGTAAAATTCGCTAAGATTCTTGGTAGACTCAATAATGTCGACCGTTTCGTCCATCACGATCATTCCACCGGTACCGAGCATTGATCCTGCTTCGACGATGCCTTCATAGTCCAGCGTAACGTTCTTCCCAAGGATCTGACCGGCGTTCATGATGTAAACGCTTGATCCGCCGGGGATCACGGCCTTTAAGGGCTTGTCATCGCGAAGCATGCCGCCGCAGTCTTCCATGATGAACTTTTCCATATCGGAGTAGCCCATCGGAAGCTCGTAGACCCCGGGTTTTTTCACATGTCCGCTGATCGACCAAAGCTTGGTGCCGCCAGACTTCTCAGTGCCCAGATCTCTCCATGCGATACCCCCCATCTCGAGGATCTGCGGAACGCTCGTGAGAGTTTCGACATTATTGACCACGGTCGGGCTAGCGTACAGGCCTTCGACGGCAGGGAAAGGCGGCTTCATTCGCGGATGGCCGCGGTAGCCTTCGAGCGAACTGAGCAGGGCAGTCTCTTCACCGCAGATGTACGCCCCCGCACCTGTGTGCGTGTGAATCTCCATCGAAAAACCAGAACCCAGAATGTTCTCACCTAAAAGGCCCGCCGCACGAGCTTCCCGAAGGGCCTCATCCATAATGTCGATGAGGTAATTGTATTCACCGCGAAAATAGATGTAACCAGTCTGAGCCCCGAGTGTGAATCCCGCAATCAGCATTCCCTCGATCAGTGCGTGCGGATCGCCCTCAAGAATGTAGCGGTCTTTAAAACTGCCCGGCTCGGATTCATCAGCGTTGCAAACAATGTATTTAGGCTTCGGGGAATCGCGGGGAACAAACGACCATTTCATCCCGGTCGGAAAACCTGCCCCGCCCCGGCCGCGAAGTGCTGAATCTTTTACCTCCTGGATGATCGCGTCAGGCGACATGCCGAACGCCTTTTCCAGCATTCTGTATCCGCCAGTATTGCGATACACCTCCAGCGTGTGTCCGTTTTCCATCAGGACGCGCTTTAGTTGCAGTGGTTCGCAGCCGATCGCTTTGATTTCCATTGGGGTATAATGTATTACCTTATTTGCAATCTGCCAGGATCTGGTCGACCTTTTCGATAGTCAGGTCTTCGTGAAAATCGAAACCGATCTGCATCATCGGTGCTGTCCCGCAGCTGCCGAGGCACTCGACCATGGTTACGGTAAATTTCCCATCCTCAGTGGTTTCACCGGGATGGATCCCAAGTTTCGAACAAATATGATCCGTAATCGCGGGCTCGCCCATGATCTTGCATGACAGCGTCTTGCAGATCTGGATGTGGTGTCGGCCTACGGGACGAAGATTGAACATCGAATAAAAGGTCGCCGTTTCCCATACATCGGTCACCTGAATATTCAGGAATTTCGCCAAAAAGTTCACGCCGGCGTTATCGACCCACCCGCGTTCACGCTGGATGACGAGCAGAAGGATCGGGATCAGAGCAGAACGTTTTCGCTCCTCGGGATACTTCGCGAGATGCCAGTTCATCTCTTCGATGATCTCGGGAGAAAACTCCGCGATCTCGTCGGTTACGATCACCTGATCGGTGAAACTAGTTGGAGTTGCTGCTGCCATCAGTGAATATCCGTCAAAGTTCCTCGCCCTCTCGACCGCCTTTAAACTTGAGTGTGCCAGCCGTCCGAGATACTTTTACAATCCTTTTCGGTGATCTTATCTGTCGATCTCACCAAGTACAATATCAAGGCTCCCGATGATAGCGACAACATCGGCGATCATTTCGCCTTCGGCCATTACCGGTAGAGCTGAAAGATTGACGAAGCTCGGACCGCGGAAATGGACGCGGTCTGGTTTCGGCCCACCGTTGGATTTCATATAAACGCCAAGCTCGCCTTTCGACGCCTCGATCGGCATATACACTTCGCCAGGCGGGACATTGAATCCCTCAGCAACGATCAAGAAATGGTGGATCAGCGAATCCATATGCTTTCGCATATCATCGCGATCCGGCAGAACCACTTTCGGAGCGTCAGCTTTGATCGGTCCGGGCTTTAAGCGTTCGAGTGCTTGGGTGACTATCTTATGCGACTCGCGAAGTTCGCGCATGCGAACAAGAAATCGGGACCAAACGTCGCCATCATTCTCGACCGGCACTTCGAAATCGTATGTCTCATAACCGGTGTACGGATTGTCACGTCGAAGGTCAAGATCAACACCGCTGCCACGGAGACACGGACCCGTAAGTCCCCAATCGATCGCGTCCTCAGTCGAAATGATGCCAATACCCTGAGTGCGGCTGTGCCAGATAGTGTTTCCTGTGATCAGCGTGTCAAAGGTTCGGAGAGCGTCAGGGAAGCCGTCAAGGAACTGCCGTACACGGTTCTCAAATCCTGCCGGTAGATCCATCATCAGCCCGCCAATGCGGAAATAGCTCGGCGTCATTCTGCCGCCTGAGGCCGCCTCGATCAGGTTAAGGATCTTTTCCCTTTCCTTGAAAGTGAACCAAAACGGGGTCATTGCCCCCATGTCGAGGCACGACGTTCCAAACCAGACCATGTGAGATGCGATTCGCTGCAGCTCACACATCATCACGCGAATGATCTGAGCCCTTTCGGGGATCTCGATACCGAGGAGTTTTTCCGCGGCCATCACGTAAGCCAGGTTGTTCCCAAGTGGATTCAGATAATCCATCCGATCCGTGATGACGATGCCCTGCTGATATTTCTTGTACTCAAACAGCTTCTCCATCCCGGTGTGCAGATATCCGATATCCGGGATAGCACTGGTCACCATCTCGCCATCAAGACGAAGATCGAGCCGTAGTACGCCGTGTGTTGACGGGTGCTGTGGGCCCATTGACAGCGTCATTTCCGACTCTAATGCTTCGTCGGTTACATCGATCTCTGCCGGGATGTTCTCAACCGCTGTACTCATACAATGGAAACCTGAAACGCTAGTTCATGCTGTACGGCTCGTAGCCGCGTAGCGGATAATCTTTTCGAAGTGCGTGGCCGTCGAAATCTGACGGCAGTAAAATGCGACGCAGATCGTGATGTCCTTCAAACGTTATACCGAGCAGATCGAAAGTTTCTCTCTCGTGCCAGTCTGCCGTCCGCCATACGCTAATTACGGATCGGACAGTTGGCGCATCTTCCGGGACAAGGATCTTCAACCTGATCCGCTTATGATGTTTTGTCGAAAACAGGTGATAATTCACCTCGAACCGAGGGTCTTCTTCAGGGCCGCGGTCGCAGCCGCAAAGGTCGGCAAGCATATCAAAGCCTTGCTCGTCACGCATGAAACGGCAAACTTCGACGATATTCTCCGCGCCGACGAAAACCGTAGTTTCGCCGAACGCCTCAATGACCTCACCCACCCAGGCGGCATTCTTCGATCTCAAACTTTCGACAATTTCTTGCACCATCAATCCTTCAGAGCTGCTTAAGACGAACGTCGACGCTCATGACGCGACGGAATCGAATATGGCCTTGATGTCGTATTTTGAGCAACTTCGGCCTCGGTCTCGCGCTCAAGTGCGGTTCCCTCGGTCACCGGAAGCGTGCCGGGAACGAGTGCCTCACGGGACTCCGCCTCGAAGGTGTCGGGACGATCTTTCACCGATTCCTTCATTATTTTGTCCTGGAGCATTGTTATAGCGTGCACCAGCATTTCCGGCCTTGGCGGGCACCCGGGAACATAGATATCGACGGGAACGATCTTGTCGACGCCCTGCACGATCGCGTAATTATCAAAAACTCCGCCTGACGTCGCACACGCGCCCATCGAAATGACCCATTTCGGTTCAGGCATCTGATCATAGATCCGACGAAGTACGGGAGCCATCTTTCGAGAAACACGGCCAGATACGATCATCACGTCGGCCTGACGAGGGCTTGCCCTAAATGTTTCCGCACCGAACCTCGAGAGATCGTTTCGCGCCGAAACAGTATTCATCATCTCGATCGCACAGCACGCAAGGCCAAACGTCGCGGGCCACAGGCTCGATTTGCGGGCCCAGTTGACCACGGCATCGAGCTTAACTGTCACGACATCAGGCAGCGATTCGAATATTGTATTCTCTAAACCCATTTCTACTTACCGCGTTTAGGCTGCCTTTCTGAGCCCAGGCTGCTGACGCTCGGCGCGGCGGTGGATCTCTTCAGCTCTAGCTCTGGCCGAGGCCCGAGCCTGTAGGCTCCATTCAAAGGCGCCCTTCTTCCAATCGTAAACAAGGCCGATCACAACCATCGCCAGGAAGACCATGATTCCCACGAAAGCGATCGTTCCGAACATAATGCCCGTCTGCTTTTCGATTCCCATCAGCTGTGTAAAAGACACGGCAAATGGGATCATGAAGAGAATTTCGAGATCGAAAAGGAGAAAAGTGACCGCGACTACGTAAAACTTGACCGAAAAACGCTCGCGAGCACTGCCGACCGGATCCTTGCCGCATTCGTAAGGCATCAGCTTGGTCGCCGTGCGCTTACGCGGACCGATAAGCTGCGTAACCATAAGTTGACTTATGGCGAACCCCATCGCGACCAGGAACATGATCCCGATCGGAGCGTAATTCATCAGGCTGAATTCTGACATTATTTCCTCGTAAAGCGGCCAAGTTCCATATCTGAAGGAGCATGCAGTCGCATTACCTTTCGCTGGAACCTCAACTGTCGGAACAAAGTAAATCGTAAGGTAAGCGTAATAGAGTGTCAAGCAAGCGTTCTGTTAACGCCCCTAGCGTCAAAGTATTGATTTTTTGGGCACTTCAGCAACTCCCGCACGGCCGCTGAGTCATAAATCTGTTGACCCCAAAACCTCCAGTGTGCTAGCTTTAACTTGGTCGCAAGACTAATTTACCTCGTTTCCCTCGCCTTCCGGCTCTCAAACGCGTGATCACAGGTTTCAATACAGATATAGATTTCGAAGGGGTGACGTACCACGTCCAGACGGAAGATAAAGGGCTCGACCGCCCGATGATCCTTTCACTGGTTTACGATCGAGGAACGATCCTCGCGAGTAAGCGTTCGCCGTACGACGACCTAATCAGCAATGGCTTCGACGAAAAGGTACTTGCCGACCGTCTGCAGCGGCAGCATAAGTTGATTTGTGCCGCATTAAAAGCCGGGCGGATCGAAGACCTGAAGAAGATGTCGAATCGGGAATCTGGTGCATCGAATGACTCGCTGAAGAGTGTGAGGGTTACGAGCGGCGTCACTGTTACGGAGCCTGCCATCGCGAAACCATTTGCGTCCGGGGCCTTCGGCGATGCACCTATACCGATGCCCGACTTTGATCTCCGCGTGGAGCGGCGAGAGCCTACATTTCCCGGTGAGCCTATCGTCGACGTTATCGGCGTTATCGACGAGGGTGAAGTACTGCCGGCAGAAGTCGTAGAAGTTTTCAGCGATATGGCGGGAACGGATCGACCCGCAAACAATCGGTTATCGATCGAATTCTTGGGCGACCAGCGTTTTAAGGGCGGCGAGACGAAAACTGTCGCGTTTATGGTCCTAAGGGGTTCGGCCCGAAAGGTCGTTGCCGGAGCGGAAGTCATGGTCAAGATCATCGGTTCGAATTTCAGGCCGCTGATATTTCACTCTTCGACGGACGAGAACGGACTCGCTCGCGTCACGATGCAGCTCCCGAGTTTTCGTTCTGGAAGGGCCGCCTTCCTGGTCCGAGCAATTAGCGATGGTGAGGAGATCGAGATGCGCCGGGCCATTTCACATGGCTAGACATTTTGAATAACACCGCCGATAAGCGAAAATTATTGTCATAATGATGACGGTAGTTTTGAATGGCGAGACGCATGAGATCGAGAGCGGGGTCAATCTTGACCAACTCCTCGATCTTTTTTCTTTGCCAAAGAAAAGGGTCGCGATCGAACGGAATGGCACTGTGGTGCTTCGCGGTGACTGGCAACAGACTCATATAGGTGAGGGCGATCGTTTGGAGGTCGTGCATTTTGTCGGCGGTGGTTAATTGATTCGCGAGATCGTGGCGTAGAGATCAGGTAATAAATGTCAGACAATTTTGAACTAGCAGGGAAGAGCTTTTCCTCCAGATTAATCATCGGCACGGGCAAATATCGCTCTTTTGATGAGATGAAGGCAGCTCATAGAGCGTCCGGAGCGGAAATGGTGACTGTCGCCGTAAATCGCGTTCCACTCGATCGAAAGGTTGAATCGTTCCTCGATCATCTTGATCCCGCGATGCAGATCCTGCCGAACACGGCCGGTTGCTACGACACTGATCACGCGATCCGCACGGCCCGTCTTGCGCGCGAGGCACTCGATACCGAGTGGATCAAGCTTGAGGTTATCGGCGACCAGGTGACGCTGCTGCCAGATAACGAGCAGACACTAGAAGCCGCAAAGGTTCTGGTCAAAGAAGGTTTTATCGTACTCCCTTATTTTACCGACGACCTTATCATGGCCAGAAAACTGCTCGATGCCGGTTGCCGGGCGGTGATGCCGCTTGCGGCCCCGATAGGATCTGGGATGGGTGTACAAAACCCATCGAATCTGAGGATCATGCGGGAACAGTTGCCGGATGCGACGATAATCGTCGACGCCGGCGTAGGTGTGCCGTCCGACGCCGCGATGGCGATGGAACTTGGAGCCGACGCGATCCTGATGAACACCTCGATCGCCGAAGCCGGTAACGCCGAAAACATGGCGACAGCGATGAAACTCGCGGTAGAGGCTGGACGCCTGGGCTATCTCTCAGGCCGTATGCCAAAACGGCTTTATGCGTCAGCATCAAGCCCGATCCATGGAGCGATCAAGTAATCAAACTTCGAACTCTGCGACGATCGGCAGATGATCGGAAGCGACTAGAGCCTTCCGGCTACGGTGAAGATATGCTGCGGTCAGACGATAGCGATCGTCGAAGTAAACGTGGTCGAGATGCACCAAAGGCAGTATGCCGGGAAACGTACGAGCCCGCCCGAGGTCGATCTTGGGGTCGATGCTTTGAAAGTTTGAGCGAAACAATTTGGTCGTCACTCCATTAACCCACTCATTAAAGTCACCGGCAATGATACGCCTGCCGACAAACTCCGGCTGGTCGATTGCGTGTCTGGCAAGCAACTTGTGCACCTGCCTGCGACGCTCGAAATAAGACGTGCCCATGTGGAGGTTCATGAACTGTAACCGTTCGTGGCCATCGATCTCGATCTCTGTTCGTAAACACCCTCGCGGCTCGTATCTGGTGACGCTGATGTCGAAATTTTCGTGATCTCTTATTGGGAATCGGCTGATCACGACGTTTCCGTACTCGCCGCCTTTTATCAAGCGATTCTGGCCCAGCCGAAAGTCCATCTTAAGAGCGTGTGCAATGAATCCGGCCTGATGGTCGCGTTGATGCGAGCGGGTATGGTTCAGGACCTCCTGAAGTGCAATGATGTCTGCGTCTATTTCTTTCAGAACGTCAACGATCCGCTCCGGTGAGTACCGACGGTCCATCCCTACGCATTTGTGGATGTTGTATGTAGCGATCTTTATTGTTGCCATCAGTAGGTCCGGTAGTTTTTGATGGCTTTTACGAGTGTAGGGATCGCCAGCATTAGCAGGACCGCAATGAGCGGAATAGAGGCAGCGCGCGGGAAAAAGATCAGGAGAAGAGCCAATCCGAGAAGCACTGCACCGGAGATGAACAATAGCCGGGACTCGGCCGCACCGAGCGGTGCACGGTTAGCGATCGCCGATCCGATCGAGGTCGCCGCATTCAAGGCTCCGGCAGTTGCTTTACGCACACTGCCGCCGCTCTTTCGCCGCAGGCGTCGCGGCAATTTCTTTTGTCTTGACGGCGTAGTTTCTGAGATGACTATCTCTGTTGCGTTTGCGATATCGCGCAGAAACATCTCTTCCATCTCTTCGCCAAACGCTTCGTCTTCGACAAGTATGTCGAGTTCGTAGTTGCCGAACCAACTGGCGATATTTAGGTTAGTTGAGCCGACGCGAGCGAACCGTCCATCAAACACTGCGGTCTTTGCATGCATCATCGGACCGTTCCACTCGTAGACCCTTACACCCGCCTCGAGCATTGAGCGGTAGGTTGAGCGTGTGGTGTCGCGGATCAACCCAATATCTGTGGACTGCGGGACAAGTATCCGAACATCAACGCCATCTCGAGATGAATCGATCAAGGTCTGTATATACGACGGCACACCGACAAAATATGCGTCAGTTATCCACATCGTTTCGCGTGCGGCAATGGCCAGGAGCTGGTCCAACCTGTAGATGTACGCGCTCCCGGGAACACTCTTGACGACCCTAAGGGCAGTTGGTCCGGCCGCCGGAAGATCGGACCGCTTGACTAAGGTCTCTCTCTCAAGCGCGGTCCCCATCGTTTTCCAAACATCGGCGAATGCGGCCTCGACATCGGCAACGGCTGGGCCTCTTAGCTTTATCCCGGTATCGCGCCAGGGCGGTATGTTTTGATCGGGACGCCCGACCCAGTCCTGTCCGACGCATAACCCGCTGACGAAGGCGACCTCGCCGTCGATCACCATAGTCTTGCGATGATCGCGGCACACAATGCCCAGCGGATCCCAAAGAGATGGCGGATTGTAGCAGCGGACCTCAATGCCTGCGTTTCGGAGCCGCCTCCAGAATCTCTGTGAGGTCTTACCGAACCCGCCCATCCAGTCGTAGATGAGCTTGATCTCGAGCCCATCGGAGGCCCGGTCTATCAGGGCGTTTGCGAAGATCTCACCCTGCTCATCTTCATGAATGATATAACTTTCGAAAAGAATTCGGTGGTTAGCGGCGGCGATCGCAGCGAGCCATTCGGGATAGTTTTCGGTAGCGTCGACCAGCAGCTGGACGTCGTTTCCAGTGACCAACTCGGCCCCGGTAACTCGCTGAATGGTCTCGTCGACAAACGAGCGATCGACGACCGGAACATCGATCGACGGATAAGTTCGCTCTGCGGCCTTAGTTTCCATTCTGTCGGCAGGCTAATTATACAGCGAGAACGTTTTTTGTCAGAATTGTTTAAGAGCAGGCAAGATGCTGATACGAGTATTATTCTTCGGGGCGGCCGCCGATGCGGCGGCGACTAGAGCGACGACCGTTGAGGTGGTGGATGGTGCTGTTCTGTGCGATCTGATCTCGACCTTGAGGGAAAACTTCCCTCAACTAGCAGATCTTACGCTGCGATCGGCATTGAACGAAACGCATTCGAATGGCAGTGAACCCCTGACCAATGGTGATGAAGTCGCAATATTTACACCTGTCTCGGGCGGATAAATGGATTTCCTTGAACTAACAACTTTACCGATCGACGTCGGTTCCGTGGCGAGGCGGGTTGTACCGCAGGAGTGCGGTGCGACGGTGACGCTTGACGGTTACGCAAGGAGGTTTACGAAGGGCAAAGAAAACGGCGAAACGAAAGAGACCCAGTATCTGGTTTACGAAGCCTATGAGCCGATGGCGCTGAAGGAAATGCAAACGTTGATCGATCGGGCAAAGGTGGAGTTCGAGATCGCAAATGTGGGCATCGTTCACCGGTTAGGCAAGCTCGATATCGGCGAGACGAGCGTGGTGATAGCTGTCGCTGCTCCCCATCGAAAAGCCGCGTTCGCTGCCTGCGAATGGCTTATCAAGGAACTGAAACAGACCGTCCCGATATGGAAAAAAGAGGTCTACGCCGACGGTGAAACGTGGTCGGAGGGGGAATCGGACTTTACGTCTTGAACTTCTTACGCGCCTTCGCCACCGTTTCATCAAATTTCGCCTCTAGCTCTTGGTTCGCCCCGCGAAGGCCCGCAACTACGGCCTCACCCCAATCAACGTAGCCGATAAGTCGTTCTTGCGGCCAGTCCGCGGGCGGACTCATGGTGATGTCGTGCACGTTGCTTATCTTGTCGGCAAGCTTTATCTGCTTCGCCGCATGCGACATATGCGGAGCATGTTCGACCTGCAGTCGCTTGCGTTCGTCTTTCGGCAGAGACTTGTCGTCGGTAAGCTCAACAACGATGTTCGCAACGCGTTCGCCGAATCGTTCGGCGATCTCGGCTCGGGTAACGTCGCAATCCTCGATAGTGTCGTGAAGTAGTGCGGCTGCGAGTACCTCTGGATCATTAACGTTGCCAACGGTAACCAGCAGATTCGCTACCTCAAGTGGATGATTGATGTAAGGTTCGGCTCGTTCGCCTTTACGTTTCTGGTCGGTGTGATGTTCGGCAGCAAACCTTGCTGCTCGCAGTACGAGTTGTGTAGTATTCATATTTCAGTTTGCCAGAAAATGAAAAAAGGTCAACGGATTTCGCCGTTGACCTTTGATTTTTCGAACACCAATTTACTACTTTATGACCTCGATCGTCAGGGTCTGACTGCCGGAAATGATGAATTCAGACGGAGCGACTGCGATCTCGCTAACGACCGAGCGAACTGCGGGTTTGATGCCTCCGGTTGCCCGCTCGTTGTTGAGCGTTGCTAGGACCGAGGGCGGCAAGCCGGGCATTTCGTTAGCCCCGACGATCGCTCCCGCACTCGTTCGGAACAATTGAGCGTAGAGCCGATCAGGGAATTTGATCTGGTTGAATGTTCGTACAAGTTCGCTTAGCGTGCGTGGGACAAATTCCTTGGTTGAGGAAGCCTGCTGCACGGCATTCCCATCGCCGACCATGATGGAAAACGAACCGGCCGGCGTATCCCGTGGGATCTGGATCTGGATCCGCTGCATCAGATGCTTACCCGTATTGGTGCTGGCGTATGCTTGGACTTCAACTGCCTCCCCGGCTTTAACCGTAGCCCGGTCGACCGCGATGCGATCGAGCGAAGCGATGCGGCTGCCATCCTGAGAAGTAAGATCCACATGAATCGAATCGATATCAAAACCTTCAAAGCCACTTCGAAACAGAACCGCTACGGGGCCAGCCATTGATCCTGCTGCCATTCCCGTTGCTTGGGCACCGGAAAAACGCCGATCAATTCGTATTTTTCCCGCATCCTTTACTGCCATCGTCCCTGAGATCCCGATCAGCGAGTCGCCAAGCATTCTCTCCTGAGCGACGAGTACGTTCGCAATGCCCATGTTCACCAGCAAGGGCGTGAGAAAGCCGTCCTTCACGATCTCGAACTGAAATGTTTCCTTACGGCCACGGCTTGTTTCCATCGTGATCGTAACGGGGATCATTTTTGGAGCCTGTCCTAATTTTCCATAGACACCTGTCGCACGGTCTTGTGTCATCGTGCCGACCATTGCGGTCGGCACCGCCAGCTTGAACGAATTATTAACGTTCGGAACTACGGTGACGACACTCGATTCAGACATCGGCAATTCTGAACTGCCAAGACTTAGGAACGGATGCCCAAAAGCGTAAATGCGGTCACCATCGCGAAGGGTCACCGTTCCCGACGCTGCCATACTGAAATCGCCTCTGGATAACTGCATCGCGACCGAATCCCCGCCGATCAACGTAGTCGGGTCGGCCGATTTCATTGGCCCGATCGCTGCCGATCCGCCAGCAGCAGCGACAGGAACCAACCCGGCCTGCATTAAGTGCGGTGCATACATATCCAGGACCTTCTGGGAAATTCCGTTGAAAGTGACGGGAGTTCCGATCGGGCGGAACGCCTGACCTGCGACGGATGCCATCATCGAACTGCCAGACCCGGCTAGGATCGAGTCTACGATCGCACCCCGTCGGTAGTCCGGCATCCAGTCGGTCGAGGCCATCTCGCCGAATGAGAGCACTCTAGGTTCAGAGACCGCTGTCGGGCGCGGCTGATGTTCAAAGATCGAGATCATCTGCTCGATCGGGGTGATCCCGCACATCGGTTCCTTCGAAAAGGGAAAACTATATGAGATGGCTCCGATCAGCTTACCGTTCACAAAAACAGGCGAACCTGACATACCGGCGAATACACCGGTACGCTCAGCCTTTCCGCCGCTGATCCGACCAATTATCAGGTCTTGCTTGGGTCCGATCGCGCCCGGGACAACTCCAATAATTTCTACATCGAATGGCTCAGCCTCGGTTCCATTAAAGACGGTCATCGCCGTACCGCGCATTCCTTCCTTAACGTCGTTGAGCGCGAGATAAGCTTTAGACGAGCCGCTTCCGTATGCAGATATATTCTGAGCGTGATTGAGCGTTGACGACGCAAAAACGACCATCGCAGCGATCAATATTTTCAGTGCGTTTGATTTAAACATATTCCTTTTCGGGTGGGATTATGGTAGCATTTTAACTGGCTTATCCGAAGCTTTTTCTTAGGCTTCAACTTCGACTCCGAGAGTGACCTGACGGTTGCTTCTAAACCCTTCCAATAACTGCTTTATGGCTAAAACAACCCGTTTGTTGAAGAGTTTTTCGCGTTTATTGCTGCCTGTTCTCTTGCTTGTAACTGCAAGCCTGATAGCTGCTTCTGTTTGGCTTGTGTACAAAACGAGCGAGCCGCCCGCTGCAAGCTATCTGGTAACGCCGGACAAATATGGGCGGTTAAGTGCACGCGGATCGCAGGTGACCGATGAAACGTGGCAAACGAACGATGGTGTCTCGGCCCGAGGCTGGCTCCTACGAGGACTTCCGAATGCACCTGCCGTGATCCTGCTTCATCGGTACGGAGCAGATCGATCGCACGTGCTCAATCTCGGCGTTAAGCTCAACGAAGCGACCAATTTCACCGTCCTGATGCCCGATATGCGGGCTCACGGCCCGGACGCTGCGTCAAGAAATTCTACTTTTGGCGGATGCGAGGGATCAGATACCACCGCAGCAATTGCCTTTTTAAGAAGCTTGAAATCTCCCGAGCAGCTGACACTCGTGGGACGGGATATCGGTATATACGGTCTGGAAATGGGAGCTCTTGCCGGAGTTCACGCAGCAGCGGCCGATCAGAGCGTGAAGGCCCTGGTACTCGATTCCGTACCTCGTTCATCAGATGAACTGCTCGGAAACTCAGTGGGTGCGCGGTTTCCATTCGCAAGTGTGGTGACGGCAAAGATCGCTCAGTTGGGAACCTACGCTTATTACTACGAAGGATGCTATAACCGCGAAGCCGCGTGCGAATCAGCAAAGCAGATCGCTGATAGGCGCGTAATGGTGCTCGGGGGCGTAGACGCACCGATGTTTCAAGATTCTTCCAACAGACTTAGCAAGTGCTTTCCGGCTTCAACCACCGTCGATAGCAAAACGGACCTCAGCCCCTCCGGCTTTAGCATAATGAACGCTTCGCTCGAGGTGACCGCTGCGTACGATCAGCGAGTCATCGATTTCATGAAGCAGGCTCTCACACTTCAGTGATCACAGATCCAGTTTTTTCTTGCTGTGGCCATTGGTCGCGGCGACCTTGTGGATCGCAGCACTCTCTTCGATCTGAACGACCGCTTGTTGTAGTATCTCGCGGAGTCGCTCTAGTCGGTCACGCGTCGACGTCAGCTGCAGAAGGGAATATTTGAGTCTGTTTTCGAGATTGAAAGCTGCGGTTACCAAGAACGATAATGCTTCCGGGTCCGATCTTGGGACCTCAGGATATCGCCCCCGCGTACCGCTCATCTTGAAAGCCGCCTGTGCGACTCTGTCGAAAAGTTCGTAAACTTCGTCGGCGATCTCGGCGATCTCTTCCGGATCTATCGGCTCGTCTTCAAAAAATTCTATTTCAGCGGTCAGGTATGGGGTGCCAACGTCGACATATTCGAGCAGCCTATAACGGGCAAGTCCACCTACGATAATATTTGAACGGCCGTCATCGAAATTGGCAACTTCTCGCACATCGACAGCACAGCCGATCGATCCGGCAGGCGGATTGTCGAAATGCTCTTCAGCATCGAACAAGCTGATACCAAAAATGTTACTTGCCGATCCGACATCGGCCAGCATTTGTCGGTAACGCGGCTCGAAGATATGGAGCGGGAGGATCTCGTTCGGCAGCACCACAAGCGGAAGCGGGAATATAGGTATCTCTTTGAGTTTTAGGACCTTATCCAGGTTCTCAGACATCCACTCCTCCGTTTCGTGTCGTCGTCGGCTTAGCCATTTGGGCAATGAATTCTGCGATCTTTTCGGGCTCTTCACCTAAGAGTGCCTGCTGTTTTGCCCCGATGACCGTTTGCGATAATGCAGATGCGTGAGACCTAAAGCGTTTATCGCGGGCAACTAGATCCTCGACGACGCGTCGTTCGACGGTCTCGCGTTCGGCATCGAGTTCCAGGTCCGCAGCGACCGCGTATTCAGCCGGCACGGCGTTGTTCTTGACTCGGATGTGCAGAGCCCCCGTAATTTTTTGACTTTCCTCGCGGAGCTTTTTCAGATCAAGCTGGGAATTCGGGAAGCCGAGCTGCCCATTTAGAGCTATTTCGATGATCGGTGCCGGACGGCCCTCGACGACAGGACGGGCATTCGTGCGCACAAGGGTGAGAACTGCGTCAACGAGCTGTTTTGGATCGTCAAAGCTTGTAACGTCAAACTGCAATCGCTGGAACGGTCGGTGATGGTACTCGGTCACGTGCCGGGCTGATACCGAGTTGTCATCGGCGACCTCGACTACGAACGCGCCCCGGGTTTCGCGGTATTCAGCGATATTTGTAACCTCGATCGAGCCAGGGTTGAACGCCCAGTTATCGATCTCGTAGTGCATATGGGTGTGGCCAAGCGCGACGTAGTCCGTGACCGACCGAAGTTCCTTGAGAGCATTGATCGAAAGTGCGGGTATGGGATGCGTCTGATGCCCTTCAACATCGGTGTGAAGCATCAGCAGATGAAAGGCCCCCTCGCGCCGCTGTTCCTTTATCGCCTCGGTCAGCAAGGGAATCGCCCAGTTTGCTGATGCGCCGTACCAGTGCGATCCAAAGATCCGAGCACGGCCAATGTCTATGTACCCGCCTCGCCCATCTTCCCATTGGGCATACGTGATGCGTCCCTCCGCGTTCGAAGGCTCAAGCAGGTTAACAAGGTTCCAATTCGCGAGGCTCCGAAGCCAGCTATATTCGCTATCGCTGAACTTCTGGTCGTGATTTCCCTCAATAGCGACGACGGGTATTCCCGCGTCCTTCATTAGCTGCAGTCCCGCGACGGCGTAATTCATTGTTTCAGGAGGTACGTTCCGCTTATGAAAGAAGTCGCCGCACATAATGACAAAGTCAACGCCTTCAGCAATTCCATATCGCTTCAGAACATCTATCCACGCATCGAAGAAGTCACGCGGACTCTCGGGCAACTGGTATCGTGTGCATCCCAGATGAACATCAGCAATGTGCAGAAACTTCATTCTACTTATGGTATCACGCGCTGCCATCAAGATTCGGGACCGCGAAACTGTGATAAATTTCCACCATGGATAAAGTTGCTTTGATCACCGGTGCGTCAAGCGGTATCGGGAGGGAAACCGCTAAATTGTTTCAGACCAAGAATTGGGGTGTGGCGGCGACGATGCGGCGCCCCGAAGAGCATCTGGACCTACAAAAGATCGCTGACGTCGAGTGCATAAGACTCGATGTCACAGAAGTCGAAAGCGTGCGGTCAGCGGTGGCCGAAACGCTGGAAAAGTTCGGACGCATCGACGCCGTGGTCAACAACGCCGGATACGGGCTCCTCGGGCCATTCGAGGCCGCTTCGGAAGCGGAGGTGCGTCAGCAATTCGATACAAATGTGTTCGGGCTGATGAACGTTTGCCGCGAGGTCATTCCATACTTTCGCGAGCAGAAACGCGGGTGTATTGTCAACGTCTCATCGATCAGCGGACGCGCCGCGATACCTTTCTCGTCCCTTTATGCGGCGAGCAAGTTTGCCGTCGAGGGTTTTTCGGAATCGCTGCAATTCGAACTGGAACCGTTCAATATTAGAGTGAAACTTATCGAGCCCGGACCGATAAAAACGGATTTCTATACGCGTTCCGAACAGATCGCTAGGAAAGATGGTCTGACGGCGTATGATGCGAAGTTCGAGAAATTTATCGCGTTTATGAACAAAGGCGGTGCGGAAGCTCCCGACGGTTCGATCGTCGCCGAAACCATTTGGGACGCGGTCACTGACAAGACGAACCGTCTTCGTTACGGTGTGAACACGAAAGGAGTGCCTGCTATGCGACGAATACTGCCTGAGGCGGTCTTCCGTGCAATTGTGAAGAAGGTTTTCTTAAGCTAGCTGCTGCTTGCGCGGCCACTGACTTTAAGCCGCCCAAACTCGTTCAACAGCGGTTGGAGACGATCGATGGTCTCGTTGTGAACGACGCCATTGGTCGCCACAATGCCGCCCCAGTTCTGAACGTCTCGCACGTCGTATCGGTAAGGGCGTCCCCAAAGGTCCGTCAATTTTCCACCCGCCTCTTCAAGTATGATTTGCGGGCCGCACGTGTCCCACAGCTTTGTTCGCGGGCTGAGGTGGATATAGGCGTCACAGGTTCGGTCGGCGATCAAACCGACCTTAAGCCCTACCGATCCTCGCTGTATCTCACGCTGAAACCCGAATTCGCTGACGATCCGCGACATTTTCTCACTGCGATGGTTGCGAGAGACCGCCAAATTAATGCGGTTGAAGTCCGCTGTGTCTGATACCTGCAATTGCGCTGGTTCACCACGATCATATTTCGCGAATGCTCCCGCTCGCGAAGAGGCATAGTAGATAGTCTTGTGAAATGGGAGCAGAACCACCCCAACGACGGGCTCCCCTTTGTCGGCGAGGCCGATCTGCACCGCAAAGTCGCCATCCTTCTTGATAAATCCAGCGGTTCCGTCTATCGGATCAATGATCCAAACGCGTTCGCTGTCCATACGAAGATCGATCTCGTCATCTTCTTCTTCGGAGAGGATCCCGTCGTCGGGGAAGCTGCGAAGAAGAGCGTCAACGATAAGGCGACTAGCGTCGCGGTCAGCAACGGTCACGGGCTCGGAGAAGCTGTCCGCACCGATCTTGCTTTCAGCAACGACGTTTCCGGCATAATGTTTTAGAATCGCAGCTCCGGCCCGCTCAGCGATCTCTATCGCTGACTTTAATTCACGTTCGTACATCAATAAAATTTAACACCTCGAGCATCGACTAAGCTATGTCGATGCGCTCGGTGATACCGCAGCGGGGGCAGATCAGAGTGCGGCGTTCGGGATCCGCCCATTTTGCGAGAGCGAGCGTTGAGAGCTGCGGGAGCTTTGTTTCAGCCTCGCCTTCATTGATCAGGCGGGAATGTGTACCGATAGAAGCTTTTCGGCTGAGCTCGACGTCGCAGTGACGACAAACCCAGCCGAATCCCTTGTTAAAGAAGTCACTCGTCTCTTGCATTCGCAGCCTATTCTTGCGTCCTGCGGTTGGTACGTGTCGAGGCCGGCGGTGCCGTCAATCGCATCGGAACAGTCGCACGCTGGCCGGCTCGATACACTACGACCTGAACCGTATCGCCGAACTGCTTTTTGTCGAGAAGTCTATAAAGGTCGTCCGTACCATCCATTTCTTCGCCGTCGATCGAGAGGATGATATCACCCAACAAGACCGATCCATCCGGGTCTCTGGAAAGCCCGCGGATGCCCGAGTTTGCAGCAGGCCCACCCGGAAGGACACTCGCTACAAGCAATCCTTTTTCTACCGGAAGACGGTAGCCCGAAAGATCGCTTATTGCCCTGAGGTCGGCGCCAAGTTTCGGCCTGCGAACTTCCCCAAACTGGATCAGCTGTGGAACGATACGCTTAGCGGTATTAACAGGAACCGCAAAACCGACGCCCACTGAGCCGCCTTGCGGCGATAGGATCTGCGAGTTTATACCGATCATCCGTCCGAACTTATCTAACAACGGCCCACCCGAGTTTCCGGGGTTGATAGAGGCGTCAGTTTGAATTGCCGCGTCGATCGGACGGTCGTTTCTGGCCCGAATCGGCCGCTGCAGCCCTGAAATGACCCCCGTTGTGAGGGTTCGATCTAGCCCAAAGGGATTGCCGATCGCGAGCACCTTCTGACCAACAGTTAGTTTGTCGGAGTCGCCCAGCGGGACGACTGTTAAAGCGCTTGCCGGGGCCTCAACTTTTATAACGGCAAGGTCGGTATCGGGGTCACCACCAACAAGTTTCGCTGGGTAAACCTTGTCGCCGCCGAAATTGACAGTTATACGCTGTGCACGTTCGATCACGTGATAGTTCGTCAGAATATGGCCTTGAGAATCGATCACGGAGCCGCTTCCGTTGCCGCGGCCCTCCTGCACGTCGCCCCACCAGTTTTGCGAGTACGACGTCGTATTTATAAACGCGACGCCTGGCGATATAGACCTGTAAACTTCGATGCTGTTCTGTTCATCTGAGACGAGCGACGGGTCGGTGATAGTCAGCGGGGTCGCCTCAGCAAAGGTGGTTCCTGATGGGTCGGCTGCGTTCCAAACCTGGTAAAGCTTGAACATCCCGAGCGTAGCAAAGACCGCTACGACGGCGGTCGTCGCAGAGATCAATAGGATCTGCCGCACGGATAACTGATAACTGGGCGTATTGGGCATATGACGTAACCTCTCGTATGAATTCTTAGAATAATGCCGAGTTAAGATGCATTTTAGTTAACAGGGCGTTGTTCTTTCAATACCGCGGAACGTCAACAAGACAAAACCGGCGGTTCTGTCGAACGGCCGGATACCTCGAAGATACACGTGCGATCAGATAATGAAGGCGAAGATCGAGGTTGACCACTCCTCGGCAGTTTGCAGAAAGTCGTGAGACACAAGCCCAGCGGCGACCAGGCCGGTCATTAAGTGAACACCCATCAATCCGATATAGACGACCAAGGCAAAGGAAACAAGCGGTTTCGCGATCTTTAGGTATCCGTATTTCAGGATGACGACTGCGGTGATCGTGCCCATCGCCAGCTTGGCCATAAAGAACGGATAATCGCCGATCTCTAATAATGCGGCCATGATGTGGTTTGCTTCGGTCGCGGTCCCTGTGCGAACCCAGACCAACGTCAGCAGTGCGTCCAATAAATTCAGTGAGAATAGCAGAAAAGTTTCTCGGAAAAGGTGCATTGTATCCCCCGGCACGCACGCTGAAACCAAACAAACTCTCTGGAAAAGCACCCCCGGAATAGACGGTCCGGGGGCGGAGTTTGTGAAATAAAAATGAACTTGCTGTCTGCCGATACTATACACCGAAACAAGTCGGGGTTTCAGAAAATTCTTTGAGCGTCGTAAGTCACAAGTGGTGCTAAGATAGAGGTCAATCGTATGCAACCGATCGGGCATTGATTCGCGTCGAACGCGCGGCCACAATTTTGGCTGTGCCGCAAGCCGGTCGGGGTTTTACGGTGTAGGGCAGGGAGGAACTATGAAAAGGACAAAAACGATCGGAAACTTGATTGCAGTTTTCGCATTACTTTCGACCACGCTCGTGGCCGATGCTTTCAGCCAGCGCCCAACCTTGGGCCGCACGTCGACACGTGCATCGACAGCACCTCAGACCGTCTCGGCCGGGAAGAGAATTCGGGTACGCATGAACGGTACGCTTAGCTCAAAGGTCTCGCGAGTAGGCGATACGTTCACGACGACGGTTACCGAGCCGGTTTATTCGAATAACGGTGCGGTAGTGATCCCGGCAGGCTCTGAGGTTGTTGGGCGAGTCGATAGCGTTCGGAAGGCCGTGAAGGGCGGTGACCCGGGTTCGATCGACGTTAGCTTCCGTCAATTGGTGCTGCCAAACGGTACCAAGCGTACAATTAATGGATCGTTGACGGATCTCGATTCTGATGACGCCAAAAGCGACAACGAAGGCACCGCGAGCGGCGACCGCATGAAGAATCGTAAGATCATCTTTATCGGCGGCGGTGGTGCCGGCGGAGCGATCCTGGGAGCTGCGATCGGCGGCGGGAAAGGAGCCTTGATCGGTGGATTGATCGGAGCTGCGGGCGGATTTCTCGGCGAACGTTATACAAAAGGCGAAGAGGCCGAAGTGAAATCTGGTACCGAGTTCGGCGTGCTGCTGAATCAGGGCGTTTCGCTTCCGCGATTCACTGAGGCCGGTGTCAACGACGGGAATTATGATGGACCGCAGGAGACCAGCGGCAGCCGTACCTACGTGGTGCGACCCGGCGACACATTAGGCAAGATCAGCCAGCGTTTCTACGGCACAGGGGGTCGCTACATGGAAATATATGAAGCGAACCGCGACAGGCTTTCGAGCCCGAGCAATATTACCGTAGGCCAAACTCTTATAATTCCGTAACGAACTGTATTTACTTTGGAGGCCACCTGCTCCTGCGGGTGGTCTTATTTTTTCGGCAGACGGGTGCCGAATTGCGTAGGAGGAAACACTTATGAAGGAAATTAAATTATCTGTTTTTGTATTCGCGATCAGCATACTGGCACTGGCCTGTAACAGTGCTCAAGAGCAAGTTGTGGTCGAGCAAAACCCGGCCACTGTACCGGTCGCGGATATGACTCCGCTTGATGATAATGAGTACTGGGCAAAAGACAATTTTGACCTGCAGCGAGTCGGGGATCTTCTTGAGCGTTCGGATAACCCGCAACAATTTGAAACCTACCTAAATGACCCCGATTACGGGGTAAATAATCTGGATCTCAACGGTGACGGATACGTAGATTACATCAGCGTTCGAGAGTTCGACGACCGCGGAGATGGCCAACGCGGGCTGTCGTTATTCAGCCGTTTCGGACCTGATCTGATCCAGGAGATCGCCACCGTCCTTTTGTATCGCGATGAGCCTACTTATCCAGGAGCACGGGTAATTGTGCGTGGTAACGATCAGATCTACGGAGATAACATTTACTACGAGGGCAACTGGGTAGACCGCACGATCGGCATCGTCTCGACGCTGTTTAGCGATCGCGATGACTACTATCAGTCGCCGTATTACTACGATAATTATCCGCAGGGATACAACGTATATGAAGTTGTCGAACCCCAGTATTACCGTTCTAGGGTCGTAGAACTTTACCCCGAACCGATCTTCGTTTCGCTTGCTTCACCGCCCGCATACTATTCGAAGATCAAGATCAAATCGCCTAATAATGGGCTGCATTTAGGACAGATCAAGGCGCGGCTTGCGAAGCCGACCAAGGCCCAGGAGGACTTTTTCAAGAGCAATCCTGCAAGGCCTAAGTTTGCCAAAATGGAACGCGGTAAGCCGGAAAAGATCGGTAGATTCGTTAAGCCGGGCCGTGCAGACACGGCACCCGGCCGTCAGAACGATCCGAGTTCGGATAAGAAGGGCGGTAATCCGAACGCTGGGAAACCCGACGATAAAGGAGCGGGAGTTGGAAAGAATGACGACAAGGGACGCGGCAACCCCAATAACGATAAGGGCCAAGGCCAAGGGAAAGGCCAAGGGAAAGGTAAGCCGTAATTCAAAATTAGCGGCATGGGTGGCGGAGCTTTCTCCGCCGCCCTAAACATCCAACTCAGGTGTTCCCTTTTTCATCTTATTGCGGTAGACTTGCTTTCCTTTATGGGGGCGACAGGCTTCGACAGGGGCTTGTATAGATCTTTGAATGCACGTCGGGCTTTTTGTAGGTGAGCTCGTTAAAAAAACTTGCAAAACACAAATGCTAATCAAGAATTAGCTCTTGCTGCCTAGTTAACTCTAGCTACAGCAATGTCTTACGGGAAGTCAGCTTGGAGCGACCTGCAAAGGCATAACTTAGTCTAAGCTAGGGCACGTCCACCGCCTGCGGACGCGTCTGAAATGTCAGCCAGGCTTGTTTTCGGCAAGGTTCGCCCGCTTGCTTACTTGCCGAGGACGAGAAATGAGCAAACGGGCTAAACGTGTAGATTTCACTGGTCGCAACCTTTGGATGCGGGTTCGATTCCCGCCGCCTCCACCATTTCTAAATAACAAAAAGACGGTCTTTTAGGCCGTCTTTATTGCGTCTCTGGAGAGCTGTTCCCGCTACGACCCTGCACGGATCTCGATCATATTCGTCTCGTCAGCTACGAGGATGTGAACCGGTTGGAAGCTATATCGGCGGTGACGGGCGGCAATAATATAGTCGCGTCCGACCGGCACGCCTGAGATAGTGAAATACCCAAATGTGTTGGTAACGGCGGAGTAAACCGTGCCATCTGTAGCAGTTAATTGAACGCTGGCTCGCGAGATAGCTGCCCCATAAGTATCGGCGACACGGCCGGATATAGTTGTAACCGCGGCCGTTGGAGCAAGCGTTATAACAAACTGTGAGCTTGATTCTGCCACCGGCATTTCGCGGCCGGATTCGCGAACGCGAATGCGGGCCTGTGCAGTTGGCGTGTAGGGGACATTCCACTGGAATGTTCCGTTGTTTTCTGCACCATCGGCAATCGTTCGCGAGAACGTATTGCCGCCATCCGTTGATAGCTCGATGGTTACACGGCTGTTGTAATCGCCGCGATTGTTCCAACTGATCGTGTGTTCGCTTCCGACGAACGCCATTCCCCCGCTCGGGGAAATGCTGCTAATTGTTCCGGGTGCGGTGTCATTGAATCCCAGATAAAGCATTTTGTCTGGCGAGCCCGTTCCGAGATTACCGAGAACACCTTCCGTCGCGGTATCAACTAAGATCTGGGTCGCTTCGGCGGGGGACAGAGTTGGCTCGGACTCAAGCAGAAGGGCCACCGCACCTGCGACATGAGGTGCTGCCATCGACGTCCCGGATTTTCCGGCGACCGCGGTATCACTTGCGATGCCGGCGGAATAGATGCCGCTTCCGGGGGCGAAAATGTCCACGCAGGGACCGAAATTTGAATATCCTCCGCGAAGGTCCGTCGAACCTGTTGCCCCGACCGTTATCGCCTCGGAAGCCCTTGCCGGGCTGTAATTACAGGCATCCTGGCCATTGTTTGCGGCGGCGATCACATATGTCACACCTGACGCGACCGACGCATTTATCGCATCGTCGATGATCGAAACAGCAGCGTTGATAGTAATGCTGATATTGACGACAGACGCTCCTTGTCGATTAGCTGTGACCCAGTCAATCGCATTCAGAAGTCCTGATACTGCACCATTTCCGGTGCAATCGAGAACCCGCATCGAATTGAGGGTCACGTTTTTTGCGACGCCGTAGGTCGCTCCTCCGATCGTGCCTGCCACGTGGGTGCCATGGCCATAGCAATCATTGCCGTTTTGCCCGTCATTAATGGCGTCAAAAACGTAATTTACCCGCCCGCCGAAGTCCGTATGCGTACCGCGGATACCGCTGTCGATGACGTAAACATTGACGCCGGAACCTGTCTGGTCGTAGTTGTAATTTCCGCGAAGAGGCAGGTTACGCTGATCTATGCGGTCGAGGCCCCACGGAGCATCGGATTGGGTAGCAGCGGCCGTGATCTGCAAGTCTTTTTGAACCGCCTTTACACGAGGATCCTTTGCTAAAAGCTCAGCAGAGTCCGATGATGCAAGAACCGTAAATCCTTTAATTGCAGCGAAATAGGTCCGTTCGTGGATAGCACCGCTCAAGTAGGAAATTTCGGAGGCGATAGAGGCTACCATCGCCGGTGTAGGAGCTTCGCCAAGCAGCAGTGTGTCCTCAGAAAGCTGGACAATATAGCGCTCGTGGCCGTCCATTTTTTGCCCGTAAACTGATGATTGCAGGGCGATCAAGGCGAAAAATGCCAAGGCGAAAAAAACTGTGTGGGAGTACAGTCGTGGGAGCATGGTTGTAGGAGCGGAACGCTGTCTAAATTTTTAGAAAGTCGGGATGCGTTCCCTGATCAGGTATATGCAATCTACGAGCCAGAAGTTGAACGATGTTTAACCTATATGGTATCAATCAGTTAGCTGTTGATCTATTGCAAAAGGGAACGAGAGGATGGGGAATTTTGCCTCATCAGTTTCGATGCCGACGCGGAAAACTTCCTTTCGGCAAGCCCTCCGCCGCCATGCTCGATGCTCTGCTCGCCGACCTGCTCGTGCGTTCCCCAGTCCGATCCCCAAAATACACCAAAGCACGGTCGCCAAATTTGCACGATCGTGTATGCCGCGTGAGCACCAGGCGGAAAAGTGGTGCCGCATGGTGCCGCATCGTCGGCCGATCCATGCAAATCATGCAGATCATGCAAATCGTGCAAATCGCGCAGTTTGCCGTTTGTGGTCAGCAGGGAATGGTGTTGAATGGTGATCGGCGAGAATTTGCTGCGGTTTGAGGCCGCGAATATACTTACGCCGAAGTTATGACCTTCCTGCGATGCATTGTTTTGTTGGCTTTTGCTGTTGCCGTGCCTGGTCAGGCCGACGACGGCCGGCTGCGAAGTTTGCTTATCGAGCAGGCCGCGTTTAGCGAGGCGGAACTTGCGACGCTTGATGCCGGTGAGATCGTAGTAAAGCCGCTACCCTCCGGCAATAAACGAGAGACGGCGGTTTTCGGCGTGGTGAGGATCAAAGACCTTCGCGAGGTTACCTTGGCAGAGCTGCGGGAGAGCCTATCGCAGAAGGGAAGCGACGCGAGAAAACAGGGATCGAGATTCAGCAGTCCGCCAGCAGGCGGCGATCTTGAGGCTTTCGAGATCAGCGACAAGGACCTAAACGACCTAAACAACTGCAAGCTTTACGATTGCGATCTTAACCTGCCGGCAGAATGGATCAAGCGCATCCAGCACGGTGCTCCGTGGGACAGCTCGCGGGCGACGCAACTGATACGCGAGTTCGTTTTGGAACGTCTCGCAGCTTATCAGGCGAACGGCAACCGCTCGCTGGGCAAATACAACAATCGGCGAACGGCTGTGGATGTCGCAGCCGAATATCGCGAACTGCAGAATTCTCCAATACTGATCAAAGAGCTTTTCCCGGAAGTGATCGCTTACATCGCCGAATATCCGAAGGCTCAGATTCCGGGCGGCGAGGACAAATTCAGCTGGTCAATAATCGAATTTGGGCTGAAGCCGGTGCTGACCGTGTCGCACGCGGTCAACTATTCGCGAACGGACGATGCCGGCGCGCAGCACGTGCTTGCCGTAAAACAGCTTTACGCGAATCATTACCTCGACGTATCGCTAGCGTTCACATTTCTTATCCGCACCACGGCTGATGACGGCGCTCGGACATATCTGATCTTCACTGACAGGTCGCGTTCCGATGCACTCGGCGGCCTGCTCGGCGGCATGGCTAAAAGCGTTGTCGAAATAGAATCGGCCGAACGCGTCCGCAACGTGCTGAAAAATGCGGAGCTTCGCCTCATAAGCTTGACCCGCCAACAGACTGAAACTTTGCCCGTTCCCGAGCGCGGAACCGTGGAGACCGTTGTCGCATACCTCGCACGCCCGGCTGTGGCAGCTGTGCTTTTAGCGATGCTCGCGGCCACGGTTTTTCTGTTTCTGCGAAAGCGTTAGTGCCCAGCTTGCGAACATTTTAAGAGAGCGTTCGTGGCAAATTCGCAGCAGCAAAGTTATGCTCTAGTTTTGCCGCGATGCGGAGGACGATCACCTGGAATCGACAGACCATAACGAACTGAAAAAACTTCCGATCGGCATATTCGATTCGGGCGTCGGCGGCCTTACCGTCTATCGTGCGCTGCACGACCGGTTACCGAACGAGCACTTCGTTTATCTTGGCGACACCGCGCGCGTTCCCTACGGGACCAAATCGCTCGCGACGGTCGAGCGTTACGCCCTGGAGAACTCACGGTTTTTAGCGGGACGCGGGATCAAGATGCTGGTCGTCGCGTGCAACACGGCGTCGGCATTGGCGCTGCCCGCGATTCGAGAGCAGATCGGTATCGAGGTCGTCGGCGTGATCGGTCCGGGCGGCAGGCGTTCGGTTGAGATCATCGATCACAGCGAGCCGCGGATCGGCGTGATCGCGACCGAGGCGACCGTTTCGAGCGAAGCCTATCCGAGGGCGATCAAGCTTGCGAGCGGATCGGCGGTCGTGATGCAGGCGGCGTGTCCGCTATTTGTGCCGCTGGCGGAAGAAGGCTGGACGGCCGAACCCGAGACCATTTCTATCGCGGAAAAGTACCTGCGGCCGATACGCGAATTCCGGCCCGACGCCGTTGTTCTGGGCTGCACGCATTACCCGATACTGCGGGACGTGATTCAGCAAACGCTGGGTGAAAATGTTAGTCTCATAGATTCTGGTGAAGCCACAGCGGCCGAGGTCGCAGGTCGTCTGCAGGCGTTGGGGCTCGGCAACGATGACGTCGTTACGGGCACTCGTTCGCTGTGCGATGACCTTGACCATTTTTATGTGACCGATGCCGCTGAGCGCTTTGCACGCGTTGCGGAAAGATTTCTTGGGACTAAGCCCAGCAAGCTCGAGGCGGTTGAGCTCGAACAGTTAGTGAAGCAAGACACGACGAACAATAAATGACCTATTCAAGACCAGACTCTAGGACCTACGAACAGATCCGCAACACAAAGATCACGCCGAACATATCGCCGTATGCCGAGGGCTCGGCACTGATCGAGGTCGGCGGGACAAAAGTGATATGCACCGCATCGGTCGAGGACCGCGTGCCGATGTTCCTACGCAATAAAGGCATCGGCTGGGTCACTGCCGAATACGCGATGCTGCCGCGTGCGACGAATACGCGAACGCAGCGCGAGACGCAGCGCGGGCCTTCGGGCAGGACGCAGGAGATACAGCGTCTGATCGGACGGAGCCTGCGGGCGATAGTGGATACAAGCCTGCTAGGCGAGCGGCAGATCTATATCGATTGTGACGTGATCCAGGCGGACGGTGGCACGCGTTGCGCGTCGATCACCGGTGCGTACGTAGCACTGGCACTCGCATGCCGGCGGCTGGTCAAGAACAGCATCATCAAGACCAATCCGATATTGAGCGAGGTAGCGGCCGTGAGCGTCGGGATCGTAGAAGGCACTTCCGTCGTTGACCTTGCCTACGCCGAAGATTCGGTGGCGGACGTGGATATGAACGTCGTCTGCACCGGCTTGGGAAAATTCATCGAGTTGCAGGGAACTGCCGAACGCGAGCCGTTCTCGCGCGAGCAGATGGACGAGATGCTGATACTTGCCGAGGGCGGGATAAATAAATTATTTGAAGTGCAGCGAAATGCCTTGGCGGGCTAACACTGGAGATATGGCAGAGAAAGAATTTGAAGGACGTGTGGCGATCGTTACCGGCGGTACGCGAGGCATCGGAAAAGCGATCGTCATGGAGCTCGCGAAACGAGGATGCAGCGTGGCATTCAACTATTCGCGAAGTGCGGATGAGGCGGAGGCTCTGCGCGGCGAGATCGAAGGGCTCGGCGTTAAAGCCTATGCGGCGCAATGCGACGTTGCGAACACGGAAGCCGCGGCTGATTTTGTAAAGCAGGCGCAGTCCGAGCTGGGCGGCGTGGATTTTCTGGTCAACAATGCCGGGATCACCCGCGACCAACTGATAATGCGGATGAAGGAAGACGATTGGGACGCCGTTATCGACACGAACCTAAAGGGTGCGTGGAATTTTTGTAAGGCGGCTGTGCGGCCGATGATGAAGAGCGAGACGGGCGGTTCGATCTTGAATATCTCGTCGATCTCAGGTGTTGTCGGTATGCTAGGGCAGTCGAACTATTCCGCGTCAAAAGCCGGAATGATCGGGCTGACCAAGTCGCTGGCAAAAGAGGTTGCGAGCCGCAACATCACAGTGAACGCGTTAGCACTCGGCCTGATCGAAACGGAGATGGCGAGCGAAATGAACGCTGAATACCGTGAGAAGATATTAAGCCAGATACCGCTCGGACGGCTCGGCAATGTGCAAGAGGTGGCTGAGATCGCATGCTTTATGCTGTCAGGCTCGGCACGCTACATCACGGGACAAGTGATCCAGCCGGACGGCGGATTGGCGATGTAGCGCTGGGGTTCAGAGGTAAGATTTGTCGCTAGAAGTTAGAAATGAAGAGCCGGAGGTCGATCTGATCGAGGCCGAACCGCCTCCTGAGGCCGTTGTAAGATTCGGCGTGCCCGTCTACACGTCGATACTGATCGCGAGCTGTGTCGCGGTTTCGGGTGCTCAGATATTTACAGGGTTAGAGCAATCGATATCGTCCGCAGGATTCGTTAAGCCGCTATTTTCGGCTGGCGAGTATTGGCGGATCCTGACCGGAGCCGCAATGCACGGCGGACTGCTGCATCTCGCATTAAACTCATTCGCATTTTACAGTTTCGGGCAATTGGTCGAGGTTCTATCGAACCGTGCACATCTCGCGATCGTGTTTTTGCTCGCGGCGATCGGAGGCGGACTGCTAAGCCTGGCGTTCTTTCCCGAAGGAACGTCGGTCGGGGCTTCAGGCGGCATTCTTGGTTTGGTAAGTTACCTGGCGGTTTACGCCTTTCGGCGGCGGCAATTTGTCTCGGTCGAGTTTCGCAACAGCCTGCTCAAGAACATCGGGTTTATTTTAATTTTCGGCCTGGTGCTGTATCAGGTGATCGATAATTACGGCCATATCGGCGGGCTGATCGTAGGTGCGGTTTACGGGTTTGTGCAGATACCGTCGGACCCGCACCGTGATCCGCGTGAGGTTTCGCCGGCGGTAGATATAGCCGGGCTTGTCGCGGTCGGGATATTTGTGGCAGCGGCGATGTTCAGCATTTATTTGATCCTGCAGTCCACGTAGTTTTCATGGCTCGAGTCAGAGTTCACCAGCACGTAAATCCTTTGTCACCGTTCTACCGGCAGGAACCGCAGCCGGTAGATCTCGCCGCTGTTTTTGCCGACCCCGACAGGCCGCTGCTGCTGGATATAGGCTGCGCGCGCGGGCGTTTTCTGCTGCGGATGGCGGAAGCCGACCCACTATGGAACTACCTTGGCGTTGAGATCCGCGAGCCGCTGGTCGATGAAGCGAACCGGCTAGCCGCAGAGGCGGGGCTGGATAATCTGCACTACACATTCTGCAACGCGATGCTGTGGCTCGGACGTTTGCTAGAGGGAATTCCTGCCGGCTTGCTGCAGGCGGTGACCATTCAATTTCCTGATCCATGGTTCAAGAAGAAACACGCCAAACGGCGCATGGTAAATGAAGAAATGGTCGACACGATCGCAAAGCATCTCGCACCCGGCGGCAAAGTTTTCGTACAAACCGATATCGAATTCCTAGCCGGAGAGATGTTTGAGCTCTTCCGGCAAAATGAAGACTTTCAAGAGAAACCGATCACCGAAAATCCGTTTCCCGTAAAGACCGAAAGAGAAAAGGCGGTCGAGGACAAGCGCCTGCCGGTTTTCCGAAATCTCTACATTTTGACTTAAGAATGTGCGGATGAAACTCATTCAGTTATTAAAGAGTGAACGAAACCTCAATCGGCGATTAGAGGCGAAGAACTCCGACAGGCGAACGACGGTTATCGGATATGGCGGGAGAATGCCGGGCCGGAAACTTATACCATTTATGAAGACGGGAGCTGGGTGGCGAATATATTGGTCGAGTTCAACATCTGGAACGACGTGATAGTTTTCACCGATTCGTTCCGTAAGTGGAACAAGCCCTTCGGCGAAGAGGTCTCCGATCTGGAGTTCGTTAAAACAAAAAACCGTGTTGCTCGTTATTTTGATTGCTGGGGCGGGGAGGTTTCTTTAATATCCTGCTTTGACGGGCTCGACTGAAGAAGAGCGACCGCAAGCTCTGTTTGAGCCGCGGAAAGCAGCTTTGGAGCGTCGACTGAACGGAATACTTTTACTGCTGCATACAGATCAGATATAAATCGACGCTGTTTCTCCTCCCGTTCGAGATAAAAAATATACTGTTTCGTAGCAGGCGCCTTCGAATCCAAGATCGATCGTTTGCGTAAACGTGCAACTTCCATGAGGGCAGACCCTTAAGCGAGTGCGTTGCCTGTGCGGTTCCCGATCTCAGCGACACGCTTGCCGGACTCGATCGCCTCGTCGTATCGGCCTGCTTCAACGAGTTGCGTGATGTTCTTCTGCACTTCAGCAACCACCGCAACGCGATCTTGAGCATTGAGGCCGGTAACGGAAAAAGCGACGAAACAGAAAAGTACGGCATAGGATAAGTAATGGGGTTTGAGAGGCGCGCGTCCTTTCATTTCCAGGATCTCTCCTTTTTGAACCTTTTAACCAGCATATCGCGGCGGAGTTTTGGGAGGTGGTCGATGAAGAGTTTGCCGTTGCAGTGGTCGGTTTCGTGGAGGAAGGCACGGGCGGCGTAGCCTTCGGCGTCGCGTTCGAACCATTCGCCTTTTTCGTCCTGGGCCTTTAGCCGGGCCTTCATCGGACGAGTGACGACCGCCGGTACCTTGCCGACGGAAAGGCAGCCTTCCTGGCCGGATTGCTCGCCTTCGGTGTGAACGATCTCGGGGTTTGCGGCGATCAATTTGATACCGTCGCAGTCCATTACGAAAAGCCGCAGATTCAGCCCGATCTGAGGAGCGGCGAGCCCGACGCCCTCGGCGTCATACATCGTATCGAACATATCGGCGCAGAGATCGGCCAGCTCCTGATCGAATTTTTCGACCGGCTTTCCTACCTCTCCGAGCACTTTTTCGGGATATTCCGTGATCTTGCGAACCGCCATAAACTGCTATCGAGGGATGTAGCCGCGGCGTGAGGAGCGGCCGAAACTGCGGTGTGCGAAAAAGCCCTTTTCATCGCGGGCGAGGCATTCCCAGCAGATGTTCCGCCGCTCGTTCGTCGGCATCACAAATGTATTGTAGTGTTCCATTTCGCGGTCACAGCGTTCGCAGCGGACGGCGGGTTTTTCGGTGATCTTCGGATCAAATGATTCGACCATGGTGTTCTCGAGCATCATTGCTATCACGATTCTAGGCTCAATCGCCGATTTTGCCAACATTCCTGCTATTTCATCGAATCAAGTATTTGACGAATATCGTCTTCACTGGTATCCGGGTTGATGAAACAGAAACGGGAAACGGTCTCCTGCACATCTCCGCGGCGGACCTTGGTCGGAGCGACAAGAGCGAAACCGTCGGTGTGATTCTTATAGGTCCACTGGTTGTAGTCGTCCTGCTGCCAGCCAATACGGCGATAAAGAACGCAGGAAAGGCTTGGTTCGCGGACGAGTTCGACGTGATCTGCTTCGGTTATAAGCCGCCCGGCTATCTGTGCAAGTTCGATCCCGCGTTCGACCGCGACCGCATATCGATCGGTACCGTGCATCGCAAGCGAGAACCATAGCGGAAGGCCGCGAACGCGCCGCGTGAGCTGTATCTGATAATCTGCGGGATTAAAGCCGCGTGCGCCTTCGTCACAAAAGATGTCGAGATACGAACCGCCCTGCGAATGAGCCTTTTTCGCGAGTTCGGGATCGCGATAGATGACCGCGCCGCAATCGTATGGCGAGAAGAGCCATTTATGCGGATCGATCGTAACGCTGTCGGCAAGCTCGATGCCGTCGAACAAATGCCGCACGCTCGGGGCCGCAAGAGCACCGCCGCCGTACGCCGCGTCGACGTGATACCAAATGCCTAGCTCGCGGCAAATGTTGCCTATGCCTTTCAGGTCGTCGATGATGCCGGCATTGGTCGTTCCAGCGGTTGCGACGACCGCGAAAACGCGGGCACGCTCTCCCTCATTTAATGATGCGATGCGCTGCTGGAGTGCGGTGGCTTCGAATCGGCCTTCGGTGTCGGCGTCGATGAGCAGAATGTCGGCATCGATCACTTTTGCCATTGCCTTCACTGATGAGTGCGACGTGGCTGAGGCGATTATGATGCCGCGGGCGGTCGCACGTGAATCATCTTGATCACGCCATGCTTCACGGGCGGTGACCATCGCGGAAAGATTCGCCGCGGTACCGCCGCTGGTGAAAACGCCGAACGCAGGATCTGGCAATCCGGTCAATGAGACCAGCCAACGCATCGCTTCATTCTCGGCGAAGATACAGCCGGCACCTTCCATCCAGAACGCGCCGTGAACGCTGGTCGCAGACGTGACGAGATCGAACATTATCGCGGCACGCGTCGGTGAAGCAGGCACGAACGCCAAATGCCGCGGATGATCGATAGGCACACTGGCCTTTACCAATACGTCGCGAAAAAGTTGAAAAGCGGTCTCGCCGCCGATGCCTTTTGGCGTAACGGTCTCGCCTACCAGAGACCTCAGCTCGCGTTCGCTTTTGGGTTTTCCCAAAGGCGGATTGGTGTTTGTTATGCGGTTGATCGCGTATTTCATGACGTCGAGCGTCATCTCGATCAGGTCGATATCTACTTCATGCATCAGGTTTTTTGTGGAGCGTCAAATGGGGTCGTAACGCGAATGCCGGACAATGCCGAAAGCCTTGTCCCGATCGCCGCGGCATCATCGGGAGTGATGGACCGCAGCCGCCGCCAGCCATCGGGCGCACTTTTAATGTTACCGCGTGAATCGAAATTCCACTCAAGCGGTATAGGCCGAAGCGGAAGGTTTAATTCAAGTTCGTCGGGTCGTATGCCCGCGACGATCGCCGCGAGTTCATCGATATCGGCATCGCTCGGAGCTGTAAGCAGCATTGTCTGGATCGCGAGAAATCCGTCGAATGACTTTCTCAGCATCCGGATCCCTTCAATGATCATCGCTATCGAAACACCCACAGCGGGCCGGTCGACACGTCGAAGCTGCTCATCAGACCAAGCGTCGAGCTTGCAGTAAATACGATCGGCGAGCGATATCTCAGAACGGACGTCTTCTCGGTGCAAAAGCGTCGAATTGGTTAAGACTGCGATGGTCTTACCGGTCTTTTCGCGGATGGCCGTAATGCTTTCGCCAAGATTTGCTGCGAGTGTTGGTTCGCCATTGCCGGAGATCGTGATGACATCAGCCGTTTGCCAGTCGAATAGATCGAGATCGCTGAGCACCTGCTCGGTCGAAACGAAAACGTCACGCTCGGTCGTGACACGGTTTATCTTACCAAGCTGGCAATAGACGCATTCGAACGAGCAGATCGAATCGATCAGCAGCAGGTCAACACCAAGCGAACGCCCGAGCCGCCATGAATCTACAGGCCCGTAGATCGATCTGCGTGTTTGTTCGGCAGCTGTCGTCACGCCACCATCATACGCCATTTCGCCGCGTGCCAAGAACGGGGCCGGGTAGCGGTTTCACGATCCGGTGTTAGATAATATTCACGTGGCATTGATAAGCGATCTTCTAAAATTTCATGACGACCTCGACGGATATTTCCGCCGGCATCAGGTCTCGCTGCTTCATTTTCAGTTTGGTGAAGCACTCGAGCATCTGCGTGAGTACGAACGGAACCTTAAGGCCCATATGCTCGATGAAGAGGAGCTGCTGCTGCCGATCTATGCCGAAAGAGCTGAGATCCCGAGGGCCGGCGCCGTAAAGCTCTTTCTGGACGAGCACGAAAAGATGCTCGCTTATATTGAGCTGTTTAAGGAACAGACGGAGAAGCTTGCGGCCGAGGCCGAACCCGAGGACGGGCTGATCCTGCTATTAGATCGCGAATCCTTTTATAAACGTCTCGGTTCGCATCACGACCACCGCGAGCACGACATTCTTTACCCGATCCTGGACCAGATAACCTCGGACGAGGAAAAGGCCGATATTCTTGCACGTGCGAGCGCCAAGCCGGGAGCACCCGCGCTCTAAACGACAAAAGCGGCCCGAAGACCGCTTTTCTTGATTTCGAGTTTTCAAAAGTGACTATTCCGGCTGACCCTTACAGTCCGGACCGTAAAGAGCCGGTTGCTTCGTGCTGATGATCGGATAATTTTCAGCCTCTTTGTTTATCTCCAACCAATTCAGATATTCTTCAGGGATCGACATATCAGAGAAGATCGCCTCGACAGGGCACTCGGGCAAGCACGCGTCGCAATCGATGCAGGCATCGGGATTGATCAGCAGTTTGTCCGGGAGCTCGTGAAAAGCTTCAACGGGGCATACGGCGGCGCAATCCGTGTATTTGCAGTCAATGCAGGGTTCAGCAACGATGTAGGTCATTTTGTCAGGAATTCTCCTATCACCTGGGTGAAAATCAAACTAAAACCGTAATATTCCGAGGATAACTTGTCAAACTTGCGCGAACAAGTGTTAGAATGCGTGCATCAGCATAACTTATTTAACCGATAACACTTGGGGCTAAAATGATGAAAAACAACAAAGCCGAGCGCGAGCTTGCTCTCGATTTTCTGCGTGTGACCGAGGCGGCCGCGATCGAATCGGCCAAAACAATGGGCCAGGGCGACCGAAAACATTCTGACCACGTCGCGGTCGAGGCCATGCGTGAGGTAATGGACACCGTCCCGATGCGCGGCCGTATCGTGATCGGCGAAGGCGAGCGGGACGAGGCTCCGATGCTTTTTATCGGCGAGGAACTAGGAGGCGGCAATTACTCGGACGATGCCCGTGCAGAGTTTCCTGAGGTTGATATCGCGGTTGATCCCCTCGAGGGGACGAACCTCTGTGCTCTTGGAGCAAACAACGCTATCGCAGTGCTCGCAGCGGCAGAACGCGGCGGCCTGCTTAACGCTCCGGATATGTACATGGACAAGATCGTCGTCGGGCCGTCATGCAAAGGGTCGGTCGATATCGATGCCCCTGTCGCGGACAATCTTAAGAACATCGCAAGACGGCTCGGCCGCGATGTGGACGATTTGACAGTGATATGTTTGGACCGCAAACGGCATAAACAATTGGTGGATGACGTTCGAGCCGCGGGTGCCCGCATTCGGCTCATCTCGGACGGCGACCTGTCTGCAGGTATTTCGGCGGCGGTAGCCGGAACGAATATTCATGCATTGATGGGCATCGGCGGTGCTCCGGAAGGCGTTATAACCGCCGCGGCGATGAAGTGCCTGAATGGTGAGATACAGGCAAAGCTCGTTTTCGATCATGACCGGCTCGGAGTCGACCGCGATAAGGTACCGCCGCTCGAACAGCTCTTAGAGCGAATACACGGAATGGGCATCACTGATCCTGACAAGATCTACGACACGAATGACCTGGCACCGGGCAAAAAGATAATCTTTGCGGCGACAGGCGTGACCGATGGTGCACTGCTACGCGGTGTGCGGTTCTTTGGTGCGGGCAAGCGGACACACTCGGTCGTAATGACAACGGACAGCAAGAGCATTCGTTTTGTCGATACCGTGCACGTCGAAGGCGGACCGGATGCTGTAATTCGTTTCTAGAAAATCGCTTGAAATAGGCGTCTTTACCAAATCATGAGCGAATCCAAACCCTATGTACTAGATTTCAGCGAGATCGGGGCCGGCGATGTTGCGATAGTCGGCGGCAAATGCGCCTCGCTTGGTGAGCTTTTTCGTGAACTGACCGGCCAGGGCGTTCAGGCTGTGGACGGATACTCGACGACCAGCGAGGCCTACCACATGCTGCTCGAAACGGGCGGTTTGCGGACGCGACTCAAAAAACTGCTGAAAGGGCTGGACGTGGACGACCTGGATGAGCTTGCTCGTGTGGGTTCGGAAGCTCGTCGGATGATGCTTGAGACGCCGTTCCCGCCGGAGGTCGAAAAGGCAATAATCGCCGGTTACCACAGGCTGGGCGAACGGATCGGGAAGAAGGTCTTCGAGGTCGCCGTACGCTCATCCGCTACCGCCGAGGATCTGCCCGATGCTTCATTTGCAGGGCAGCAGGACACGATACTGAACGTTCGCGGCGATAGGCAGATAATCGAAGCTTGCCATCAGTGTTACGCGTCGCTCTGGACGGATCGAGCGATCTCGTATCGCACGGCAAAGGGCTTTGATCATTTCGACGTGGCTCTCTCGATCGGTATTCAACCGATGGTGCGGTCTGATATTGCTTGCTCAGGCGTGATGTTTACTCTCGACACGGAAAGCGGCTTTCGCGATGCCGTGGTGATAAACGGTGCGTGGGGCTTAGGCGAAGCGGTCGTGCAGGGAATGGCGACGCCCGACGAATGGATCATCTTTAAGCCGACGCTGAAGCTTGGCTTCAGGCCGATCGTGACGCGCAAACTCGGCGTCAAAGAAGTGAAGATGGTCTTTGCCGACGACGGTGCGGGTACGGTCGTGCGGCCGGTTGTCGCGACGCAACGAAACCGAATGTGCCTTGCGGGGTTTGAGGTGCTGCAGCTCGCGCAATGGGCGTGTGCGATCGAGGATCACTATTCGAAGCTCGCCGGACGCCATCAGCCGATGGATATCGAATGGGCAAAGGACGGCATCACCGGACAGCTTTATATCCTGCAGGCACGGCCTGAGACAGTGCACGGCCAGAACAACGAGAATTTTATTGAGACCTACGAATTGACCGGCATTCACGGAGCTCCGCTTTCGACCGGGGTTGCCGTAGGTGAAAAGATCGGCAGCGGCCGGGCTCACGTACTGCTCGACCCGAAAAAACTCAACACGTTTCAGGAAGGCGAGATACTGGTCACAACGATGACCGATCCTGCGTGGGAACCGATCATGAAGCGGGCGTCGGCGATCGTCACAGAACGCGGCGGGCGAACCTGCCATAGTGCTATCATCAGCCGCGAGCTTGGTATTCCCTGCATAGTCGGGACCGGCGACGCGACGGAAAAGGTCAAGAACGGCAGCGACATTACCGTCTCATGTGCCGAGGGCGACGTCGGGAATATCTATTACGGGAAGGTGGATTTTGACGTGAAGCGGCTCGAGATCACCGAGACGGATCGTCCGCGAACACAGATAATGATGAACGTCGGCGACCCCGATCATGCGTTTAAGGTCTCGCGTCTGCCTAACGACGGCGTCGGTCTCGCCAGGCTCGAATTCATCATTAACAACCACATCGGCATCCACCCGATGGCACTGGTCAATTATCCGAATCTCAAGAAACGCGGCGACGTGGACACGATCGCTAACCGCATTCTCGAAGAAGACCCGAAGGAATTTTTCGTGCGTTCGCTTTCGGAAGGGATAGGCCGAATCGCCGCCGCTTTTTATCCAAAGCCTGTGATCGTCCGAATGTCGGATTTCAAATCCAACGAATACGCGATGCTGATCGGAGGACGCGAGTTTGAGCCTGTCGAGGAGAATCCGATGATCGGATTCCGCGGTGCATCGCGCTACTACGACGAACGCTATCGTGCAGGATTCAAGCTCGAATGTCTTGCGCTGCTGCGTGCCCGCGAGGACATGGGCCTCACAAATATCAAGCCGATGATCCCGTTTTGCCGGACCGTCGAAGAAGGCGAAAAGGTCATAAAGCTGATGGGCGAATACGGCCTGGTCCAGGGCGAGAACGACCTTGAGATCTACGCGATGTGTGAGCTGCCGGCCAACGTGGTATTTGCCGATGAATTTCTCGAGGTATTTGATGGTTACTCGATCGGGTCGAACGATCTGACACAGCTTGCCCTCGGACTCGATCGCGATTCTGAGATGGTCGCGCATCTTTTTGACGAGCGAAACGGTGCCGTCGAAAAGATGGTGGCAATGGCTATCGACGCAGCGATCCGCAGCGGGAAAAAGATCGGCATCTGCGGCCAGGCTCCATCGGATTATCCTGAATTCGCCGATTTTCTGGTAGAGCGCGGGATCAACTCGATCTCGCTCAATCCCGATACGGTTATCAAGACGACCCAGCACATTTTGCAGACCGAAGCGTCGCTTCCGAAAGCTGCTGCGGCTGCCGATCAGGGTACGGTCACTTGAAACACTCGGCCGATAGATATACCCGGCAAGATCTGCCGGCTGAATCCCGTAACCAGGCTGTTCGCGTTTGGGCGGTGACCTTCGCGGTTGCTGCCGTTTGGGTGCTGCTGATCGTTGTTCCGCCGGTTCTCGCCTCAGCGGGGAATGCGGAGACCGCCGAGCCTCTCTATAGATTCTTCAGTTACATTTGCCACCAGATGCCCGGCAGGACGTTTCATTTGCTTGAGCATCCGATGGCGGCGTGTTCGCGTTGTTTCGGCGTTTACTTCGGCCTGGCATTGGGTGCCGCGATCTATCCGCTTTGGCGAAACGTCAGCGATATCGAACCGCTCCCGAGAAAATGGCTGCTGCTTTCGATCGTGCCAATGGGTATTGATTGGGCATTGAACGCATTCGATATCTGGTACAACACATTCCTCTCGCGCTTCGTCACGGGCCTGATCCTCGGCCTGGCATGTGCAACGTATATCCTGCCCGCACTTGTAGAGATCTTTCGTAACTTCTCTTCAACTCCCGATCCTCATACCGCGAGCGGGCCGAACAATCGTTGACTATCCCTCGTATTAGTAGCAAAATTAGGAGATAGCACAATGAAATTTGATAAAGACACCGCCGCAGCGAAAGCGAAGCAGGATCTTGCCGGAAGGCTTGGCGTGAACGAGAGCGAGATTTCGGTCGTTTCCACGTCTTCGCAGGAATTTCCCGATATGTCGCTCGGCGCTCCGGCGGATGACGAAATGTCGGCACAGATGATCTCGAATGGCTGGACGATAAAGCTCGGCCATGCAGGAAAGAATTACGAATATCGCGGCGATAAGTATCAGCTGCGGCTTCGCGACTTTAAAGGCAAGAATTATTTAGTGGCGGGCTAGACATCGGCAAAGAGGCATCAAAGCACAAGCTTTATGCAGATCATAGAGGGAGTTTTGCTATGAATCGTAACAACATTTGGGTCCACATAATGGTGGCGTCCGTACTGATCACATTCGCCGCAGTTCTCGGCCAGATCGACCGTTGGCGATCAGCTTTAAGGACCGAAAGGGCGGAGACCGCCAAAGAGGTCAAAAAGCCCAGCTCAACGCCGCGTGTCGGCAGGGAAGGTGAACCGGAACTGCTGGTCAAGTTCAAGCCGCATGTTTCAAATTCAGAGATCCGTCGGATCGCCGCCCGGTTGAATGACCGTGTTGAGGACCGTTTGGAGATCGTTCGTGGCCTGACGGCGATCGACGATCTTGACAATGCGGATGCTGCTGCCACCGCAGGCATCTATGCTTCGCTGACTGATGTAGTCGAGTACGCTCAGCCGAATTACGAGATCCGGCTGGAGCAGCCTGTGGTCCGCGAAGTGACCTCGAAGACCGTTTTGCGTGATATGCCGTTCGACGCTCCGAACGATCCGCATTTCGCAGATCAGTGGGCGCTTTACAACACCGGCCAGAACGGCGGTAAAGCGAATGCTGATATAGCAGCTCCTAAGGCCTGGCAGAAGAACCGCGGCAGCAGTGACGTGGTGGTGGCTGTGCTTGATACCGGTGTTGATTACACGCACTCAGACCTGGCTGCGAACATGTGGTTCCGGCCCGACAATATTCCGGCTTACGTTGATAACGAGCTCGGCACGTTCAACGACCGCCGCGGATTTAACGCCCAAGATAATCTTGCCGATCCGATGGACGACAATGGCCACGGAACACACTGTGCCGGTGTCATTGGTGCAGAGGGCAATAACGAGATCGGCATTGCCGGTATTAACTGGAACGTCCAGATAATGCCGCTTAAGTTTCTCGGACGCGGCGGCTTTGGTTCGACCAAGGATGCGATCGAGGCGATCAACTACGCTGTTGACCGCAAGAAGAAAGGCGTCAATGTTCGGATCATCTCAGCGAGCTGGGGTTCGACGCAGTATTCAAAGGCCCTTGAGGATGCGATCCGTGCTGCGGGTGACGAAGGTATTCTTTTTGTCGCGGCCGCGGGCAACAGCAGCACCGATAACGACAAGCGTAAGCACTATCCTTCGAACTACGAACTTCCAAACGTAGTGAGCGTTGCGGCTCTCGACAGCTCAGACCTTCTTGCTTCGTTCTCTAACTTTGGTGCGAAGACGGTACACGTCGCGGCTCCCGGCAAGGAGATCGTTTCCACATGGCTCAATGACGGCTACCGCGAGGCCTCGGGCACGTCGATGGCGACACCGCACGTTTCAGGCATTGCGGCACTTATTATTGCCAATGAACCTGATATTTCGGTCAAGGATCTTCGCAGCCGCCTGCTGAAGTCGTACGATCCGCTAGATGTTCTGACCGGACGTATCTTCTCGGCCGGCAGGATAAACGCTGCAAGGGCACTCGGTTTGACCGAATAGCTCTTTGTTCTACCAAAACGGGCAATCCGCCTACGTAATGGTATTGCCACGAAAGCGGAGATCAACTCGATCGTAAGGAGAAACCTCGATTTGTCGGGGTTTTTTCTATTTTTGTAAGCGTTTCCCCGATTGGCACACTCATTGCACCTAATCTCAGCGGGCAGGGCTTTACTCCCTGCGGAATTCTGTAAAGGGGAGAAAGTAAGATGAAAAGTATTAAAGGGATAATTGCCTTAACCGCGTTTTCGCTGGTCGTATTAGCGCTGCCTTCGGTTGCTTCCGCTCAGTGGCGTGACCGCGGCGGCTATAATGATCCGTATGGCCGTAACGGCGGCTACAACAACGGCAACTACGGAGCGAACATTCGCGGCACGGTCCAGGCACTGAAGAACCGGGCCCGCAATTTCGAGCGTACGACGAATCGCATCGACGATCGACGCGACAATCGCGGAGGATGGGGAAACCGTGGCGGATGGTACGGCAACGGTAACGTTGGCCAGATCGAAAATCTTGCTGATGAATTTAAGAAAGCTACCGACAGGCTCGAAAGCAAGTTCGGCAATGGCCGCAACTTGAACAATAGCCAGAACGAGGCACGTCGTGTGCTCGACATCGGTTATCGTATCGACCAGGAACTTCGCCGAACCCGCGGAGCCCAGGTGCTTATTAACGAATGGTCGATGATCCGACGTGATCTTGATGTAGTTGCATCGGTCTATGGCAACGGTTATTACAACAACAACCGCAATCGGCCGGGCACGTACAACCGCAATGACGACTGGCGTAACCGCGTTCCGTTCCCGCTGCCCTTCTAAGGGAACACAGTTTAGATAAAAAGGCCCGGTCCATTTGGACCGGGCTTTTTGCGTTTACCGATATGTCAGGCATATTGTTATTCAGTTTATGAGCGGAACCCTTTATCTTGTCGCAACGCCGATAGGCAACCTCAGCGATATGTCGCCGCGTGCGGTCGAGACACTCCGCTCCGTCGATGTCATCGCCTGCGAAGACACACGCCATACCCAGAAGCTGCTCAATCACTTTGAGATCAAGGCCAAGACGATCAGCTATCACGAACACAACGAACACGAACGATCGGTCGAACTTATCGCACTACTCACGAAGGGCAGCGATATTGCTGTCGTATCGGACGCCGGTACGCCGGGTATAAATGATCCCGCGTTTCGCATAGTTGCTGCAGCCGGCGAGGCGGGTATCGAGGTTATACCTGTGCCGGGGCCTGCGGCATTCGTTTCGGCCGCTATCGTCTCCGGATTGCCTACCGATTCGATCTTCTTCGCTGGGTTTCTGCCATCAAAGAAGGGCGATCGCCGTAAACGTCTGACCGAGCTGAGATCCATTCCGGCGACGCTCGCAGTTTACGAATCACCGCATCGATTGGCGGCGTCTTTGGCTGATTGTCTGGACATTTTGGGCGATCGCCGAGCCTCGCTTTCGCGAGAACTAACCAAGCTTCACGAAGAAACTGTCAGAGGCCGCATTTCCGAGCTAATTTCCTTCATTTCCTCTGCAAAACCGCGCGGCGAATACGTTCTTGTTATTGACCGGGATCGTGATGGCGATGCGGGGCAGGCCACAAGCAGTACAAAAGGCTTGCAGGAGCTTGTTGCAGAGCTCGAAGCTACAGGGCTTGACCGAAAAGCTGCACTTAAAAAAGCGGCAAAAGAGCTCGGGCTGTCACGATCGGAAGCATACAGAATGCTTCATTCCTAAGTCGCGAAAAACTTTGGTCGGTCAAAGCAACTATTCATATTTATCAGTACTCTGAATAGCTGCACGCTGGTAAGAATCGTTTTTAGGAGCTTTTTAGCCATGTTCAGGTCGATCATTTCTATAGGCACGCTGTGTGCTCTATTGGCCGCCACTCTTGTTTTTCCCACCGAATCGTACGCCCGGCGCTGCGGGGTCGAAATACCCGAAACGCTGCTTTCTCTCTATCGGACAAGCGAGATCATCGCCATAGCCACTTTTGATAAGGTGGAAGACGGCGAGACCGTCACTGACGATGAGAACTACACCGTGGTCAATGTCCGGAGCTACTACACCGTTTCGACGGTGCTTAAAGGGGCTAATACCAAGCAGCTTGTGCTGCAGGACGAGGACTATCGCTATAAAGGCGAAGACTCTGAAACCGCCGAGCTAGAAAGCGGTGTTGATCCCGAGTACGAATACGCGCGGTCTGACGATGATCCTTCAAAGGTCGAGCCCGGCGACACGGTCATGCTTTTCCTTCATCGGCAAGAGTACGAAGACGAGAACGGCAAGAAGATCGACCAGGGCCTGCGGCCCGTAGGTTATACCGACGGCATCAAAAAGCTGTCCGGCGACGGGCTGCGTGCATACGAAGCCAGAGTAAACCAGCTCAATGTCATATTCAGCTCATCTGCGGATTCGCGTGACGCTGCGATCACAGATTGGCTTGTATCCGTGACCGAAGATCCGCTGACCCGCTGGGAAGGAGCGTTTGAGCTGCTTCAGAGCTTTCAGGAGCTGGAGTGGATGATCGAAGAGGAAAAGCGTCGTGCTGAAGAAGGGGAAACGTCTGAGGAGCCAGGAACGGAAACTGGTGAGGGCGGCCACGAAGAGGCTGAGAATTATTATGCCGAGCGTCATATCTATGCCCGCCTGATGACGGACGCCCAGAAACAGATCCTGCTCAATACGTATCTTGACGGCGTCACGATACTCCGCAGCGAGGAAGAGAAGAACACCCGCACATCACGCGGTGATACCGTTCTGATGGAACTCGTAAAGCGTTGGGGCGACAAGCGGTTTGCGGCCGTGCTGAACGATCAGCTGCGAGCGGGTGCAGGCGATCCCTATTATCGCTATCAGGTCATGGATACGATCGCGGTTTCCTTAAAGGATGGCGGCCTCGCTGAGATCGTCGAGCAGTATGGTGCACATCTTTACGAGGAGGACGATGCGGTCATACAGGACGACGCTGAGACGGCCGGCGATGGTGAGGCGAACGGAGAAGTTCCCGCTGAGAATGGACCGGTTCCTGAGGCAGTCGTATCTGATTCCCCGGAAGCCGCCGCCGGCGAGACGAAAGGGGGCGATAAAGTTTCAGATAAAAAGACTTATGGCCAGCTGCGTACGGAGCTTGTAGAGAAATTTATCGCTTCGGTCGACACCCTGTTAGCAACCGCCGAGTAACATCGGGCATCTTAAACAGTGTTGCACAGACTGAAAGTGTAACAGCCTAATGAATTTAGCAGTACCGAATTTGTTAGGCTGTTTTTGCGCCCATTGGGCAAAAATTATCTCAATTAATTGGAGTTAGTAATTTTATGTTTAAATTTCTTTCAGCCGTAATGATCGCCGCAGTGGCGACCGTTGCCGGCTTTGCTCAGACGAGCGACTACAAAAAAGGCGAGTTTTTCGTCGGCTACTCGAACGGCCAGGTTGATACCGGTGTCGATTCGGGAAATTCAGCAGTTGATTTCTTTCGCGACCGCGAAAACTTCAACGGCGTCAACGTTTCGGGCGTTTACAATTTGAACCGCTATGTCGGTCTGAAGGGTGACGTCTCGGCTACCTATAACAATACGGAAGTTTCGGATACTTTCCGTAGCGGCGGACTGGACTACACCATCGGTTTTGAAGCGAAGAACTCGCTTTACAACGTACTGGGCGGCGTTCAGATCAAGGACAACGAAAAGGCAGGGACCTTTAAGCCTTTTGCTCATGCATTGGTTGGTGTCGGCCACGCACGTACGAAGATCACCGATTTTGGTTGTGTGACACCGGTCGGCGGCAACTGTGCTCCCTTCGAGATCGGTGACGAGACCTTCTCAGACACCGGGCTCGCCGGTGCATTCGGAGGCGGTATCGACATCCGTCTGAATGACAGTGTTCAGATCCGTGCGATCCAGGTCGATTACAACCCGGTTCGCGTCGGCGGAACGACCGCTCATAACGTTCGTTTCGGCGTCGGACTTGTATTCTAGTCAAAGCGGACCATCCGCATAAAACAACGAAAAGGCTGCCAGCAATGGCAGCCTTTTTGCTTGCCTGCGTCGCTGAACAGTTATAAAGCAAGCGTATGGTGTTAGTTTCGGTGGGGCTGAAACAGCGTCAACACAGGATAAAGTGAGCGGATCTCCTCTTTTGTTGCGCGCCTTTTGTCTTTTGTTACGAGACTATTTTAATTTGTCGCGAGACTTTTGTCTTTTGTCACGAGACTTTTGTCTTTTGTCATGAGACTTTCGTCTTTTGTCACGAGACTTTTGTCTTTTGTCACGAGACTTTTATAATTTGTCGCGAGACTTTGGTCTTTTGTCACGTAACATTGCTCATTTGCTGCGTGACATTTGTCTCTTTTTTGCCACATCAGTGGATATTCTGCACGGATTTCGGCAGTCGTCGGTAACCACCGTAAGACGTTTGAGAATTCAACAATGAGAAAAGGCCGGCCGGATCACTTTCCGGACGGCCTGTTCTCTTGAGCTCGACGGTTGTTTACCTCTGTCGAAGTTCTGCGGGCAATTCTTTATCGACCGCGGGACGCTCCTTCAGGTCTGCCAGCTTCCACATCGTCATAAATATGGTCCGCGTGATCGATTCCATCTTTTTGTAGTCGATCTTGTCCGGATGATCACCGGGCTGGTGATAATCCTCATGGACTCCGGTGAACCAAAAGACAACGGGGATACCGTTCTGGGCGTAGTGGAAATGGTCCGAGCGGAAAAAGAACCGGTTCGGGTCTTTCGGGTCGTCGTACTTGTAGTTGTATTCCATCTTCAAGTACTCCGTGTTCGTGCCCTTGGCAACTGCCGCAAGCGTCGAACTCATCATCTCGGAACCGATCATATAGACCTCGTTCGGTCCGGTGAGTTCGTCGTTGCATGGCTTGCCCTGGCCGCAAGGGATCAGATTATTCGGGTCCTTGCTGCGGCCGATCATGTCGATGTTCAACTGAGCTACAACGTTCTTGATGTCGACGGTCGGAAACTTGTTGAAGTATTCCGCTCCAAGCAGGCCCTTTTCTTCACCTGTGTGCCAGACGAGCAGGACCGAGCGTTTCGGGCGGACCTTTGACTTTGCGAGGGCCTCTGCGATGGCAAGAACGCCGACCGTTCCCGAGCCGTCGTCGTCGGCACCGTTCCAGATCTTGTCATCGCCGGGGGCGTTCGGGTTTGTTCCGACATGGTCGTAGTGAGCTCCGATGGCGATCATCTCGTTCTTGAGCTTTGCATCGCTCCCTTCCCAGAGGGCGACGACGTTCTGCGTCCATTTCTGCTCTGCACGCGAGCCGGTGCGAAGGTTGGCGGACTTGCCGAGTTCGAAAGCTACAGCGGATTCCAGATTTCCGCTTTCACCGGCGAACATTGCCGTTCCTACCTGACTTGAGACCAGGGCAACAGGCATCGTTGCGGCACCGGCGGCAGCGGCCGGTGCAAGCTTTTCGAAGGTCATACGGCCGCGGCCGAGAAAACCGCGAAGCTGTCCCCACGCGGCCTGAACCTGCGGGCCGGCGACGAGGATCACGCCCGCGGCACCGCTTTGCGTAGCGTAGGTGATCGGGTCGGCCCAGTCGGTTCCTTTTGTTCCGGAGAGATCTGCCTGAGTAACGCCGTCAGGCATACGCGTCAACGCATTTCGTCCGGGGAAACCGCCATCGTAGAGAACGACTATCTTGTCTTTTACATCAACCCCGGCGTAAGCGTCGATGCCTTTTGACTTGACCATCCAGCCGCGGCCGGCGAAGACCAGTTTTCCGGCTGCCGTGTCATTGCCGCTAATGCGAAAGAAGTCGTCATTGAGGGTATATTTCGTATCGCCGATGCTCAGGATGTTTTCCGAGGCATCGATCGTTTCCATACGGACCGCGATCTTTTGAAAAAATGTGCCTTCGTCGCCGGCCGGCTTAAAGCCCCAGCTTTGCAGGTTCATCTTCAGGAACTCTGCGGTGATATCGAGTCCGTAGCTGGGCGTATCACGGCCGCCCATCGCGTCAGACGCGACAAAATGAAGCCAGTTGCTGAGCTGCTCGGCGTTGATCGTCTCGGCGATCTTCCGTTCTGCAGGCGTGACCTTGACGGTCTGAGCAAAAGCCGACGGGACAAGCAGAGCGATAACCAAAAAGGATAGGAATAGACGCTGTTTCATTGATTCTCCGAAAATGTTTGATGGTTACGAAAGATGTAAATAATTAATACGCGCCGGGAACGGAATTAGTTTCCGACCGGAGGAGAACCGACGATGCAGATCTTGTTGCGGTCAGCCAGATCGACCATTGCCTCGCGGTCGAACACGAGCGTTTTGCCGGTCGTGACGGAAAGACAAGTCGCTCCGGCCTTGATCATCATCTCGACCGTCGGAACGCCGATCACAGGCACGTCAAAACGCATGTCCTGGTTGGGCTTTGCGACCTTTACTACGGTGAGCTTGCCGTTTGCGAGCTCGCCTGCCCGCGTGATAGTGGCGTCGGTTCCCTCCATTGCCTCAACCGCCACACAGGCCTTCGCCCGAACGACGATAGTTTGGCCAAGGTCAAGCCGGGCGATCTCGTGAGCGACGTGCAGGCCATAACCGATATTCTCAGATTCGATATCTGTCGGGCCGCGTTTGGTCATGACGCCTTCCGGTGCGAGGCTGTCTTTTATAAAGTGGGTCGAATCGATCAGCTCGATGCCTTCCTTCGCCATCTCGGCAGCGACACCGCCGATAAGCGAATCAGTGTTGCGTTTGGGCAGATTCCAGAGCATCTTCAGCATTCGCATATCCGGCACGGCTCCGGAAAAGATCTGGACATGCTTTACCTGTCCGGCCATGATCGCCTCGCTAACGCCGTTCTTCTTGAAGAAGTCGATCATCTTGCCTAATTGGCCAATATTTACCCATTTGACGTTCTTCGCCGCCTCGTCGATCCGTGGATCTGTCTCTTCCTTGATCGCGACCACTGCCAATTCAACGCCCTGGCGGCGTGCACCTTCCAGGACGAGAAAGGGAAATTGGCCGTTTCCGGCAATAAGACCGTATTGCATAAAAGAAAGCAGTGCCCGGGATGACACTGCTTTAAGTATAAGTTACAGATTATTAACTGCGTAGCTCGCTCACCAAACCTCGGTCAGCGGACGCCCTGGATCGAGCCAATAGCATGCGTGGCTGCCTCACCGCTTTCGGTCTGCTGACGAGCGTGGTACGAACTGCGTGTCAAAGGTGACGATTCGACGTGTTTAAAGCCCATCGCGAGACCAATGGCCTTCCATTCTGCAAATTCCTCCGGCGTGACATACCGTTCGACGGGCAGACGCTTTTCGTAGGGCTGCAGGTACTGGCCGATGGTCATGATATCGCACGAGACCGAGCGCAGGTCCTTCATTAGTTCTACGACCTCTTCGAAGGTCTCGCCGAGTCCTGCCATGATGCCGCTTTTCGTCTTCATCGCAGGAAACTGCGTGTCGCGAAAACGGGCGGAACGCTCAAGCAGTTCGAGCGTTTGAGGATATTTCGCGTCCGGGCGCACCCGGCGATAAAGCCGTGCGATCGTTTCGGTATTGTGATTCAAGACGTCGGGCCGGGCAGCAAGAACGTTATTGAGTGCCTGTTCGTCACCGTTAAAATCAGGGATCAGAACCTCAACCTTACATTCAGGGTTCATCTCGCGAACTCGTGTGATCGTCTCTGCCCAATGCATTGAGCCCCCGTCCGGCAGGTCATCGCGGTTTACCGATGTAATTACGGCATGCTTTAGATCCAGATGCTTTACCGCCTCAGCGACATGTGTGGGCTCCAGCGGATCGAGGTCCATAGGCTTGCCCTTATTGACCGCACAGAACCCGCAATGACGCGTGCATGTGTCGCCGCCAAGCATAAATGTAGCGGTCTTATCGGTCCAGCACTCAAAAATGTTAGGGCACTTCGCTTCCTGACAGACGGTGTGCAGGTTCAGTCCATCGATCAGATTCAGGACCTGATTCTGATTAGCCGGATCGCCGAGCTTGATCTTTAACCAGTCCGGCTTTTTCAGCCGCTCACGCTGTTTGCGGTTAAGAAACTTTTGTACGAGGACCTTTTCTTCGATCATAAAACAAAAACAGGATAGACATGCTAAAAACAGCCGCTTGTCTATCCTGTTATTTTAACACTTTGAGCCGCCGATTACGCGCTGGCGCCGCCAGCCGTCGACAACCGTTTGCTTACTGCGTCCCAGTTGATATTCGCAAAGAACGCCTCGATATACTTCGGACGGTCGGCAGGGGCGTAGTCCTTGATGAATGCGTGTTCCCAAACGTCCATGATAAGGATCGGTTTGTAACCGGCGACATTACCTGTCTCGTGCAGGTTTATCCAATGGTTTGAAAGTGCACCCGTTGAAGGATCCTGATATGTCGCCGCCCAGCCCACGCCACGCATCTTTCCGGTAGCGTTGAAATCGGCCTTCCAAACATCGTAGCTGCCAAAGCTTTCCTCGGCGGCCTTATAAAAGGCCGAATCCTTGTTCGGGTCGCCGGTGCCGTTCTTGACCATGTTCTCGAAGTAGTATTCGTGCAGCACCATGCCGTTGTATTCAAAACCGAAGCGGCGTTTAAGTTCGCTGTACGCAGCGGTCTTGGTCGAATCGAGTTCGCCGCTGCTGATCAGTTCGGCGATCTTTTCGTTTAGAGTATTAGTATTGGTGACGTAGCCCTCGTATAGCTTAAAGTGCATCGCCAGAGTCTCGTTCGAGATGCCCGTCAGGTCGCTCAGATCGAACGAGCGCGCTTTATAAGTCGTATTCAAACCCATGGTTAATTCTCCCTTCAGTTAATTGTTGAACCCTTAGTATACCAAATGCCCCAAGGGTAATGCGGATCATTCCTCCGGACGGGTTCCGGCATCGATCCCGGCGACGCTCGCCTGGTTGATCACCTTGACGTGCAGGTCCGTGGCAACGCGGATCTGACATGACAGCCGTGTATTCGGTGCGAGGTCGCCTTTTGTCGCCAGAATAGCCTGCTCAGCAGCCTGCATCTCATCGACGTCACCCGCGAGTACCTCGACGCGGCACGTAGTACACCGTGCGTTGCCGCCGCAGCGGTGAAGGATGTCGACACCATTGTCTTCAAGGCAAAGCACTAGCTTGCGACCTTCTTCACAATCAATTTGGACCGTTCCGGTCGCAGTTTCAGCCGTAATTGCGGGCATAGTTTTAGTTATCTCCCCAAAAGTAGTTCTTAATTCGATTATAAATATGAATTTGTCACAGTAAGTATACGGATTGCAAACGGCGATCACCGACCGCTTTTATAGGTCACTTTCTCAAGATAAAGGCCTGAGGGCGGTGCGGTGAACGGTGCAGGCACGTTCGAGTGGAAGCGGAGAAGACGCTCGAACGCGTCGAATGTCGTGTTGCCGCGGCCGATCTCGGCCAACATTCCAACGATACGCCGGACCATTTTCCAGAGAAAGTGCGACGCACCGATGCGGTAGCAGATCAGATCGCCGTCCTCGAAGATCTCCGACAACTGCACGTCGACGAACGGCGACTGCTTTTTTCCCTCGTCCTGTTCGCTGAACGAGGTAAAGTCGTGCCTGCCCTCGATCATCGCAGCTGCCTCTGCCATTGCTTTCGCGTCCAGATCATCCTTTATCCACCAGACCAAACTCTTGGCAAACGCATTCCTTCGGCGGGATATCTTGTAAATGTATTGGCGGTAAACGGCGTCGTGCCGAGCATGAAAATCTTCGGGGGCGTTGGTTACCTTTAAGAGGTTTATATCGTGCGGCAGCAGGTCATTGAATCCGTGCATGATCTGACGGGGCGTAACGTTCGCTTGAAGCTCCGGCACCTTCAGATGGGCGATCTGCTGTAACGCGTGGACACCGGCGTCGGTGCGCCCTGCTCCATAGATCTCGAACTTGCCGGCGAAAAGCTGACGTGCCGCGTCCTGCAGTTCACCCTGTACAGTGCGCGCGTTGTGCTGGATCTGCCATCCGCGATAACGCGTTCCTTCGTATTCGAGTTCGAGCTTCCAGGTCGGCAAAACTATCGGCCTCCGATCTTTACTTTCTCGCGAAACTGATTGATCGCGACGTAAACGACCTCGGCTTCGGTCACCTTAACCTTTTGCCCCTGGTTCCCAAAACGTTCGGCTTCGACAACGACGTGGATCGTGATAGACGTGCTGCCGACCTTCACGGTCTCCGCGTAAAAGCTTACGAGATCGCCCATGAACACCGGTTCATGAAAGATGACCTCTTTCATCGCAACAGTCACAAAGCGGTCGTGCCGGGTGTGGCGAACGGCCTCGACGCCGCCGGCAACGTCAATGTAGCTGAGGATAATTCCGCCAAACACGGTGCCGTGCGCGTTCGTATCACGCGGCATCATCGTTAACCGGATGGCCGCGTCGCCATCCGTCATTTCGATCCCGTTCTTTTTCTCGTTCTCTGTCTTTTCCATGTCCTGAGTTAACTATTGCTGTTCGTCAAGCTTGCGAGACGTCCATTCTTTTATCGCCGTGCGAAGTTCGTTGAGATGGTCGTCAAAGAAATGGCCGCAGTCTGTGAATTCGACAAGTTCCGCGTCCGTAACTTTTTTGACACGCTCGACAAACTCACGCACGTTATCGATCGAACCAAATTCATCGTTATCGCCATGAACGAAAAGTATCGGCTTACGATCTTCAAGCAAAAACTCGTAGTCACCGTACTTATCTACAGGTGTCCCGATGCTGATCAGGCGTTTGACCCTGTCATCGTTTATGCCGACGGCCATTCCCGTTCGCGAGCCGAATGAGAATCCGGCAAGCGTCAGGTCTTCTTCCGGATATTCAGCAGCCATATGATCTATGGCAGCCCTCACATCTTCCATTCCGCCCTCTATTTCAGAATGAACTCCGGTGGAGGCCCCGACGCCGCGGAAATTGAAACGTAAGGTGGTCAGGCCGGCATCGACCAAGCCCGCGGCGGCCCGGAATACGACCTTGTTGTGCATCGTCCCGCCCCCAAGCGGGTGCGGGTGGCAGACGATCGCGATCCCGCGGCGTTCGCCGTCAGTTTCCTTTAGGATAGCTTCGAGGCGCCCGTGCGGAGCCGGAATAAACAGGTTGCCTTTTGGATACATGGTCAAAACCTCGATTCTAGGCTCAGCGGCTGCGATTCGCAATGCCGATATTAGATATTTACGCGGCGTTCGTGTTACTTTTTTGAATTAATTCAGGGCTCTTGGAGCTTCTCGAACAATTAGGAAATGGAAGAAAACACACTGCCGGCGAACGCCTCGACCGAGGCCGCCGTGCCTGCCGAAACAACCCGATCGAAGCCTCGATGGCGAGCTTATCTCGAGACCGAGGAAGCGACGCGAATGGTCTATCTGATCTTCGGATTTATTGCCATCGCAATGGTTATGGTGTTTCTGCAGTTTCGCACGTCGGCGATCTGCTGCGGCGATTGGGATGGCTATTACCACATTCGCTGGAGTGCATTGCTCTGGGAGAGCCTTTCGTCAGGCCGTTGGTTGCCGACGTTCGAATGGCTGCCGCTGACGGTGCTGAATCCCCAAGACTATAACGATCATCATTTCCTGTTCCACTTGCTCCAGATACCGTTCCTATGGTTTTTTGAACCGGTGATGGCGGCAAAGGTCGCAGCGGTCGTGTTCGCAACTCTCGCGATATTCTCAGTCTATTGGCTGCTGCATCACTACAAGGTCGACTATCAGCTGATTTGGCTCGGCGGCATCCTGACCTGTGCCAACATGTTCTATTACCGAATGAACATGGCGAAGGCACCGCCGCTGACGATCATCTTCACGATCGCCGGCATTTACATGCTCTTTGAGCGGAAATACGTATGGCTGTTTCCATTGATGTTCGCGTTCGTCTGGACCTATAGCCTGTTCCCGCTATTATTTATCGCGGCTATTATCTGGGCGGTCATAATCGGTTGGAATGAGCGGCGTCTCGAATGGCAGCCAGTAGCGTACACATTCGCGGGGATGGTCGCGGGGAATATCATCAACCCATATTTCCCGAACAACATCACGCTATTCGTCGAGCATGCTTACACCAAGATAAAGATCGGCAGTGATTTTGCTGTCGCCGTCGGCGGCGAATGGTACCCGTACTCGGGCATGGAATTGCTGACACATTTCCCGGTTGCGATGATCGCAATGCTTATCGGTTACGTGCTCTTTATGCCGCGGAACGGCAGGCTGCCTGAAAAGGCGACGTTCTTCCTAATGTTCGTAACGATCTTGCTTGCGGCTCAGTTTCGTTCCAAGCGTTTCGCGGAATATTTTCCGCCATTCGCGATCCTGTTTGGAGCGTTTAGCTGGCAGGCATTCATGGCCGGTACAACGACCGTTCTTCCGGAAGACTTTCGCCGCGAGATCGAACCGTATCTGGACTCCGAGAAACGATCGGTGAAGGGAAGGCAGATCCAGCTGGCAAAGCAGATCAGTCTTTGGGCTCTCGGCGGTTTCTTATTCATCTATTTCTTAATAGGCATGGCCGGTCTGCAGCGGTTTGGCATCGATCATGGGGGACTGATGGGGACGATCGCCGGCAACGAAGCGAACGATCGTTATGAGCGTGCGATGGCTTGGGCGACCGGCGTCAACGATCAAGGCCAGGAAAACATTCCTGCCGGAGAACGCATCTTCAATGCTAACTGGGACGATTTCCCAAAGCTCTTTTTCCTGAATCAAAAACACTCGTATGTGTACGGTTTGGATCCAAACTATCTCTATTCGGAGAATCCTGACCTTTACAAATCGCTGACAGAGATCACCGAAGGACGAACCGATGTCGCGGGTCCGACGATACGCGAGCAGTTTGGGGCAAATTATGTATTCGCCGATGCACGTGAAAACGATCAGATGATCGCGAAACTTCTGGATAGCGGCTGGGCTGACATTGTCTATGATGATGATGAAGCCCGGATATTAAAGATCCGGGAAGCAAAGGGGGTAGCACCGAAGGATGATCAGGCGGCCGAGACCGAGGAAGAAAAGCGGATACTGGACGCGGAAGAAGGCCCAGCGAATACGAATTCGGAAGACCTGCTGCCTCCGGCTCCGGAGACAAACGAGGAGACCCCATGACGATATTGCACCGAAGAGCATTGATATCTCTTGTATTCTCGACGTTACTGATTACAGCGTGCGGTCCAAATCAGCGGATCATCAATTCCGGCCGTGAGAATCCGCCGCCCGTGGATCAGCCCGGAGTGAATGTAGCGCCGGCTGTAAGCTCGTTCGAATCAGATGTGAGGGCGATGCAAACCGCGGACTTCTATTTTATCTATGTTTTTCGCCGCCGCGACGGGGCACAGCTTGATGCGGACGACAAGAAATTCTTATCGGCTAACATTCCGACCGATATCAACCGCCGCCGCCTTTCCGACGGAGAGAAGGCATTGATTGCGGGTTCGAATTATCGGATCCCTGACGAGATGCTAGAGCGGCTAATAGAGCGATTTGCGTTCGAGGATCTATCGAAACCGGCCGACCAGCTTCCTGCGAATATCCGCAACGCCAACACATCTGCGAATGGCTGACTCCTAACAAATGGCTGATGACCACGACAATCAGAGAAGTGAGGCCGAAGAACCATCATCGCCCTTCATCTCGATCGAGATCGACCGCACGTGGCCGAGCGTCGGTGCGGTCTTGCGAATCGTCATTGTCACGCTGCTCCTGCTATTTATCGCGAACCGCGTCGAGACGATCCTGGGCTCGCTCACGACGCTCTTTTTCCTGCTTGTCCTTTCGATCTTCTTTGCTTATCTCCTGGATCCGCTCGTTCGTCTGATACAGCAGCCCTTCATGGCGAGGAACATCGGGCGTTTTATGCCGCGGGGCTTGGCGATCGTGCTCGCGTTTCTGTTCGTTTTCAGTGTATTCGGGTTGGCGGTCTACAATTTGACGCCGCAAGTTGTTGAGCAGGGAAAAGAGTTTGGTGCTGCCTTGCCCGGCTACGCAAATTCGGCACGTCAAAACCTGAACGATCTGAACCGTCGATTCGACCGTCTTCGGATACCCGAAGAACTGCAGTCGCGCATCAATGATCAGGCAGCAGCCGTCGGTGAACGCGTCACTGCCGGGTTCGGCAATTTTGTTTTTAACGCTCTATTGCTGCTGCCGTGGATCGTAATCATCCCGATCCTGTCATTCTTTTTCCTAAAGGACGCGAACCTAATAAGGCTCGCGCTGCTGCGGCTCTTCCCGCCCGGGCGCTGGCGGGCACGCGCCGAAAGCGTCATCCGCGATGTAAATCTCACGCTTGCAGCATATACACGTGCGCAGCTTATCTCATGTTTTCTCATCGGAACGGTATGCACGATCGGATTCTATTTTATCGGGCTCCGATACGCGTTGCTTTTAGGCATACTTGCCGGGATATTTGAATTCGTCCCGCTTTTGGGCCCGCTTACCATCGGCATTATCGCAACCTCAACAGCAGCGTTCGGCCAGAATCCATGGCGAGCGCTCTATGTCGCCGTTTTTCTTATTACGCTACGGATCGTGCACGACTATGTCACCTATCCTCGGATCGTCCGGGGCGGCATTCACCTGCACCCGCTGCTGATAATACTGACTGTACTTGCGGGCGAGCAGGTCGCGGGAATACCGGGTGTCTTTCTTGCCATCCCGGTCGTTGCCCTGTTGACCGTTATTTACAAACACGTGCTCGAACATCGTGGCCGGACGCGACTCTTCGATGGTCTTGAGGATGACACGGTCGTTATTGTGGCGGCGGAAGGTAGGATGGAAGCTAATGCGGCCGACCAAGGACAAGCGATCGAAAAGCTTCAGGATCGTCGATGACGGTTTCCGCGATCGCTATAAAGCACGGCAGGCGAAATGTGGCGTGCTGAAGCTTTACCGCATCTTTTGCCGTTGTGACCAATGATCCGGCACCGATTTCGGCAGCCGACCGATCGATCTGTAGGATTGTTTTTTTGTTATATGAAAAATGATCCTGAAAGAAATGCTGCCCGGCGGGTTCGATACCTACTTTCTTGAGGCTACCGATAAAACTCTGTGGATTTCCGATGCCGGCGAAAACGAACGGGTTCTCGGGTTGCGAAGGCGGCCTTTGTTTCGCGTCCGTACCATCAATCTCTACTAACTTAACGACCCGCGTTTCCGCATACAGAATTGGTGCGTTCGGCGCGGATTCGCGTAGCAGCGTTTCGATCCGGGACGTATCTGCTTGATCAGCCCTTGTGATCACAAATACATCCGCTCGTTTAAGGCCCGAAAGCGGTTCGCGAAGATTTCCCGCCGGCAAAACTTGGCCCCCGCCGAAGGGATCCGTTGCATCGATGCAGACGAGGTCAAGATCGCGTTTTGCACGACGATGCTGAAAGCCGTCATCCAGGACATAGACGGTCGTCCCAAACCGGTCGCGTGTCCATTCCGCGGCGGCTACCCGGTCTCGATCGGCAACTATCACTACACCTTTCTCTGCTAACGAGGATGCTAATTCGACCGGCTCGTCACCGCCGGTCTTGGCGTCCACGAGTACTGTCATTCCGTCAGAAACGAGAACACGTTCAGAAGCGTTGGCCCTACCGTATCCTCGCGTGAGGACGCAGACCTTTTCGCCGTCTGCGGCGAGAATTTCCGCGATCAGCTTTACTATCGGCGTTTTTCCCGTACCGCCCGTCGTGATATTGCCGACGCTGATCGTTTTGGCGCCGAGTGAGATCGTGCGAAACGATTCCTGATCATATCGCGCGTTCCGAGCCGTCATAAGCCGGCCATAAATTTTGCCGAGAGGGCTAAGAAGCGACTTCATAACTACCAACTCGAAACTAGAAACTTCGAACGTTTTCGAGGAAATTTCTCAACATCGGACGGCCATATTCGGTGAGGATCGATTCGGGGTGAAACTGAACGCCCTCGATCGGAAGTTCGCGGTGCCGAAGGCCCATTATCAGTCCGTCGGGTGACTCAGCCGAGATCTCGAGGGGATCGGGCAGTGTTTCGCGTTCAACTACTAGCGAATGATATCGTCCCGCCGCAAAACCGTTCGGAATTCCCTCAAAGACGGTCTTTCCATCATGATTGATCACGACGGGTTTCCCGTGGACAGGTTCCGGGCCGCGGATCACCTTACCGCCAAAGTGTTGGCCGATCGCTTGATGGCCGAGACAAACCCCAAGTATCGGGACTCGCCCTGCAAACCGTTCGATAACGCCCATCGAGATGCCAGCATCCTCCGGCGTGCCGGGGCCCGGTGAGATCAAAATGCGTTCCGGCCGGATCTCAAGTGCTGCCTCGTCCACCGTAATTTCGTCGTTGCGGACGATCTTCATCTCAGCTCCGAGTTCGCCCAGATACTGGACGAGGTTGTAGGTGAATGAGTCGTAATTATCTATTACAAGAAGCATCTTAGAGTAAATCTCGCATCTTTCTCCGGTGTTTACAATCGCTACCGATAGGCATTTTCATTTACTAATTTTGCCGTTGCGATTACTATTGACCGTCCGCACGAATTTTTCGGAGGCTCTTTAATGAAGTTCCCCATATCACTCCTGCTCGTCGCTGTATTCGTCTTTACATCCGTAACCTTCGGCCAACAGCCGGCGTTACAGACTGTCGAGGAAAAAGAGGAGAAACTACGTGACGCGGCCGTCGTATTCCTCCGTGAGACGTATAGCGACGTCGGGAATATGCGTTCCTTAGAGAATCGGATCAGTTTCACCGCGGAGTTGGCGGGGCTGCTCTGGTATCGCGACCAGAAAGGCGGAGCGGCAATGTTCGGAGTGGCCGTTAACGATTTTAAGCAGCTGCTTGCGGTATATGACGGCCAAATGAACTCCTTTGGCCCCACAGATTCGGAAGCGGACATCTCATCGCCGATCCCGTTCCTTAGCGAAGCGACGGACCGCAGCAAGATCGAAAGGAAATTTCGTACCGCCTTGGGCGTTCGTCAGCAGATAGCGATGAGCATCGCGGAGCATGAGCCGGAGCTCGCCTTCAATTTTTTTTACGACAGCGTCAGCATCGTTACAAACCCGCAATTCCGTAAGTCGATCGAGAACCAGAGTGCGAGCTTTGAGCAGCAGCTGCTCACTCGCATCGCGACTGTAGATGCCAAGAAAGCAGCTGCGCTCAGCCAGCGTACGCTCAGCAAAGGCTTTTCGCATCAGCATGTCGAACTGCTTAAACGAATCTATAGAAAAGATCCCGAAGCCGCGGGCGGGTTAGCTGAGAACCTCGTCAGCCGCGTCCGCAATGAGGGCATCGACGCTATAGAGATCTGGACGGTGCAGTCGTTTCTGGATTTTGCCGACACGACATCGAAACCGGGCAAGAACAATTCCCCCGCGAAACCAGTGCTTTCGCGTTCCCAAATGACGGAGCTGGCGGAAATGATGGCGAAAAAGATTCTTGAGAGTTCAGAGGACGACTTCGCCGATCCGTTCTCGGCTCTGCCTCTTATCGAAAAGTACTCGCCGGGAAGGGCGGCACAGATAAGAGCCAAGTTCAAAATGTCTGCGGGGCTTCCGTCCACCGATGCCAAGGGGCCGGCTATATACTCCGGTCCAGTAAATACGCCGGCAATCTCATCTGCGAGCAACGAGGGGTCGATCGATCCTGCCTTAAAGGCGCGAATGGCGCGGATGGAAGAGGAAAAGGCCGCGATGGCGGACATGAAGCGGCTCGGCAATGCGGAACTTCCTAAGGAAGAGCGCGAGAAGATCATTGCGAAGGCTCGTCAGACCTTGGCACAAAACAGCAGCAAGATGCAGAAGATTGTCGGGCTGAGTACTCTCGCAGCAGCGGTTGCGAAGGCAGGTGATAAGAAGCTTGCGACAGAGCTGATGCAGGAGGCCGCTCCACTTGTAAACCCACGGCCCAAGAACTATCAGGATATGGTAACGACCTGGGCCTTTGCCACAGGTTATGCGAATGTCGATCCGGACAAGGCGTTTCCGATCTTCGACGATATGATCTTCAAGGTGAATGATCTGATCAATGCGGCGGTCAAGATCGGTGAGTTCGTCGATGTCCAGGAAGAGGTAATCGTTGACGGCGAATTTCAGGTCGGCGCTTTCGGCGGGGAAATGGTACAGATGCTCAGCCGCAGCGCGGGCGTCGCCGATTCAACGATCAAAGTTCTCGTGGATGCAGATCTCGAAAAAACTAGAGCTTTGACCAATCGGTTTGACCGCAACGAACTCCGTGTCCTTGCTAAGGTGATGGTGTTGCGAACGATACTTGGGAAGCCTATGACCGAGCAGCAGTTCGTCGAAGAGCTGTTCGGAACGGACACGTCGATCGGCGAGGAGAATCGCTAATTTTTATGCGAGGCTGGTGCCGAGCAGCCATTGACCGCCGTCCACAACGAGTGTAACGCCGTTGACGTAGCTCGCGGCGTCGGAAGTTAGGAATAGAGCGGCATTCTCGATATCGCGGATACGGCCGAACCGGCCAAGCGGGATCTTTCGGGTGATCTTCTCTTTCAGTGGTTCGGGCAGCAGCCGTTTCATTCCCTCTGTATCCTCGATCGGGCCTGGCGCGATGCCGTTGACGCGGATCCCGTGGCGTCCCCATTCAGCTGACAGATTTCGTGTGATCGCATCGACGCCGGCTTTTGCCGCCGAGACGTGAATCTGCATCGGTGTCGCAAGATAATGGAGCGTCGCGGAAATATTCAGGATCTGTCCGTGAGATCGCTTGAGCTCTTCGAAAGCCGCTCGGCATACATTGAACGTGCCTTTAGTGTCGATATCGACAACGGTTCCGAACCCGTTCGGGGAAAGCTGATCGGCGGCGCATAGGAAATTGCCAGCGGCACCATTTACGACGATGTCGATCTTGCCAAAATGCTCGATCGTTTGAGCGATCGCGTTTTCGATGGCCTCGAAGTCGCGCACATCGGCCGCTACGGCAAAACATTCCCCGCCCGCCGTTTCGATCGTGCTTTTCATCGCAGAAAGATTCTCTTCTTTGCGACTTGTTATCGCGACCTTGGCACCGTGTTCTGCGAACGCTCGTGCGATGCCGCCAGTGATCCCCGTTCCTCCGCCGGTTACAAACGCGACCTTACCCTGTAAAATGTCGCTTGCGAAAACTGTTTGAGACATATGCGATGGATGTTAGCACAGAAGTTATCGGGAAACGGATGCGATAGCGTCGTGTCGCTTCGTTCCGCGTGTCGACCTGCGTTGTTAGGTTTGACGGTTATCTGCGCCGTGTTTTTGCTTTCGTGCAGTTCGCAGCCTCTTGACGTGAGGTCAGCGATGCCGGCTGATGCGCTTATATACCTTGAGACCCGCGACCTCGGCACGGCCGTCGGATCTGTCATCAACAACCGCTCGTTGTCGGAAGCCGCGGCGACGCTCCCGGACATAACGATGCTGAACGGAATGCCAATGTCCGTCGCGGTTACAGGCTTTGAAACGTCGGAACAGACGGTTACGGCTGAAAACTCCGTCCTTACCTTTCAACCACGCTTCGTGTCCGTGATCGAAACGGGATACTGGAATTTTCAGGTGATCACCTTCGTTGAGGAACACCTTGGGCTTTTCATAAGCGAGGCGTACGGCGGAGAGGCGACGCTCGAGACATCCGATAAACACGGCGGCAGGTATTTTGTTTGGTCGGGCCGCGACGGCCGCAAAGCGTATGGCTTGGTGATCGGCAGCGTGATCTATTTCGGCAACGACGAAACTGCGATCGAGAATTGTCTGGCCGTACAACGCGGCGAAGTTGAAAACATTGCCGGCAGTGGGAAATTAAGCTCGGCGGGAGATGCCCTTGCTTTCGGTTACGTGTCGCCTGAAGGGATCGCCCAGCTGGCGAACATAGCCGGTATCTCGATCGCAAAACGATCCAGCGAAGAAGGCGAAGTGCAGAGTTTTGTCGCACGCGTACTGCCGGAATTGTTGAGGAGTTCTGTCAAGGAAATGACCTGGACCGCTAATGTAAACGGTTCGATGATCACTGACCACTATCAGATCACGCTCGACCCTGAGATCGCCCGAGTTACCAAGGAGACAATGTCACCCGCTAACGGATCTGCCGCAGCCGCAGACTTCATTCCGGCCGAGGCAGTGTCAGCAACGCGTTATAACCTGCAAGACCCGCGGCTAGCTTGGCGGAGCGTACTGCTTACCGCGCGTTCGCGTACAGATGCGGTAAGCGGTGAGATAATTGCGGCTGTGGCAAGCAGTTTCTTTGAGCCGTTCGAGATAGCGGACCCGGAGTTATTCCTCGGGGCTGTGACGCAGCCACTAATGACCGTCAGATTCGATGCGGATGGCGATAGTTCTGCGGTCATCGCCGGGATCGGGAACTTGCCGGATATTAAGCGTGCGATCTCTAAGGAGGTCGACCTAACAAAACCGGCCGAGACGCTGAGCGGAGCAGAGGTCTGGCGAAGTGCCGATAACACCATAACCGCAGCGTTTCTGCCTGAGATGGTTATCATCGGTGACCCAAGCGCCGTCGCGAAATGTCTGGCCGCCCGTGCCGATCAGACAAAGCGAATAGACGTTCAGAAGCTCGAAAGATTTAATGGCGGCAATGGCGTTACCTTGACGTTTGGTACCGACACCGACTCTGCCGGTGCCATCGCGAGTGTAGTCGGAACGAAAAAGGATGGGATCGGTTCGGTTCCGCTCCGGTGGATTACCGAAACGCAGTTCGAAGGGGAAGTGATGAACAGAACGACCGGGTCGCCATTCGGTTTTGTCGGCCAGATCATTGCGCAGTTCGCATCCGAATAGCGGCTATTTTCTTTTGGCCGCCCGCTTCAGACGGCGTACGTTATTCTCGATCCAGCGTTCAGCGGCGTGGTAGTGTTCGAACGCTTCCTCGTCGCGGCGAAATGCGGCCGTGTGGTTATATCGCCTGCCGTTGTGATGGACGGTCGGATGATGCACGTGGAGCATTTCGTGAAACATTACATACTCGACAACGAATCGGGGAGTGTCCGGCGTGTCAAGCGAGCGGCTGATCACAATAGTCTCATGGGTTGAGTCGTGATGGCCGAGGATGCGAAACGTTTTTCGGGCCGACCACGTTAATGCGGGCTTTTCCAGTGTACCGTTAAAATAGGTCTCGTTAAGCCGGTCGAATACATCGTCAAGGTCGAAAACTGAGCCCTTGGTACCGCTCACAACCTTCCTGCCTCGCTGCCGCCGGTTTTCCACGGTTCGCTCACGGATCGCTTCACTTTTGATGAAATCGCCGTAGAGTTCGCGCATCCACTTCGGCGGACGTCGACGGTAGAGCTTTGATACTAGTATATAGGCCAGGGACCGCTGCTGTTCGGCAGGCATTTCGCGGCATAATTCTGCGATGCGGACATAGGCCTGACCCGAACGTATGCGGATCGTATGGTTGATGCCGACGTACGAATAGAACTGAACATTAACGGGCGGAGCCTGCCGTTCCCGATCGTAATGACGGAACGCTTCAGCATAAAACACGGCAATTTCGGTGGGGGTGCAGGCCATCGTTCTGTTAATCAGGGTTTAACTAATAATTGTTGACAGAAAACCTTCGCTAATGCTATTCATTTAGTTGGCACTTTATCGCCCATTCGATACTGCTGCCTGTCCTTACGTGACAAAATGCCGATCCGCGATTCAGTGAATAGCATCGAGAACTCCAGAGGAATTCCCGACTTTCGCGGGCAGACCATCCTATCGGCGATCATCAATGAACATTTTGTCACGGGCGAACCCGTCGGGTCTAAGGCGATCGCGGAAAAATTTGCCAATGCCTCAGGCATGAGCTCGGCAACTATCCGCAGTGTTATGAGTGAGTTGGAGGAACTCGGACTGCTCGAACAACCTCATACGTCAGCCGGAAGAATCCCGACCGACCAGGGTTACCGGTACTACGTTGACAATTTATTGGGAGTTTTGAGTATCTCGAACGAGGACCTTTATCGGATCGGGGACGAGTTCGGCCTTAATCCCAGCGAATTCGCTGAAACTCCTGATCGCCTGATGGAACGTACGTCCCAGTTGCTCTCTGTTCTTTCAAATAATGTGGGTATCGTGGTTTCGCCTTCACTGGCGAACGATCGCCTGCAGCAGATCGAATTCGTGAATCTGACGGACGGGCGGATCCTCGTGATCCTCGTGTCGCATCCCAACATTGTCCATAACCGGATAATAAAGCTAAAAGTTGGATTTACGAAGGAAGAACTCGAACGTGCGGCGAATTACCTGAATACGGAATTTGCCGGCAAGAATCTTTCCGAGATACGAGCTGAGATCCTAAAGCTCATGCACGAGGAAAAGTCGATGTTCGACAAACTGCTGCAGACAGCAGTCATCTTGTGCTCCCAGAGCATCGAGGATGAGCCTGACGCTGCCGGCGAAGTTTATGTCGAAGGGACGACCAACATCCTTTCGAAACGTGACTTTGCCGATCTTGAACGGCTCCGGGAACTGCTCGCCACTATCGGTGAGAAGACCCGGTTGGTCGAGATACTGAACGAATGCGTCTCCAGGGACACGGCCGCAAAAGGCGACGTTCAGATCATGATCGGCACGGAGAACCGCACGCCCTCACTTCAGAACTGCACGCTGATATCGGCCCCTTACCGGATCGGCGACGGTTCAGCAGTCGGCACGCTAAGCGTGCTGGGCCCAACGCGGATCGAATACGCCCGGATGATATCCGTCGTCTCGTATGTCGCCCGCGTGCTTGAGCGAATGATGTCAAAAGACATCTCCAATAATTGACCCATCGGTACGGCTGGCTAGTTCAAGCGGCCTCACGAAAATGGACCCAAACAATAAAATCGAGGATCTCGAGATCTTGACCGATGAAACGGAGCCTTCCGGTTCGGTTGACGATTTCATTCGCCAGCTTGAAGCACGCGAGAAAGATCTGCACATAACGTCAGACACCACGATCATTGAGATCGCAGAGTCATTTGAGGATGGCGAACTCCCGGCGCTGCTTGCCCCCGATGTGGAAAAGGCGCGTGTTGCATCGGACTCCGGTGCGGTCGGGAACGGCGTTGCGGCCGAACTCGAGATGGAAGTGCAGCGACTCCGGTCGGCGATCGAAAAAATGGAGTCGGAGCGGGAAGAGATCTTCAAGAATTCTCAGCGCCGTGCCAAAGATTTTGAGTCGTACAAGGCCCGGACCGAACGCGAACGGACCGATACGTTTCAAAACCAGGTCGGAAATCTCGCGACGTTCCTCCTTCCGGCTCTGGATAATTTCAACCGTGCCATCGCGTCGGCCGAACAGCTCAAAGAGCAAAAGGGTGTTGAATTCCAGCAGTTCTATGAAGGCGTGACGCTCGTTAACGAACAGATGTACGACATCTTGGGAAAAATGGGAATAAGGGTAATACCGACTGTCGGTGAGCCCTTTGATCCCAACTACCACGAAGCGGTCGCGATCGAGGAAAGGGAAGACTATCCTGACAGCTATATTTGTGAGGAACTTGCACGCGGTTTTCGCATCGGCGACCGTGTTATCCGCCATTCTATGGTGAAAGTCGTTAAGAACAATCTCCCGGCTGAAACATCAATAACGTCCGACGATCTTGAAACTCTCTCGTTTGAACCCTCCGAAAGCGTAGAAAATTGAACCCGCGGCACCTCGCCGTAAAACCTCGACCCGCCCCCTTTAACCACAAATACAGGTATTAAATATGAGTAAAGTAATCGGAATCGACCTTGGAACGACGAACTGTTGCGTGTCCGTTTTAGAGGGCGGGACCGTCCAGATAATTTCCAATAAGGAAGGCGGCCGCACCACACCGTCGGTAGTCGGTTTCACGGACAAGGATGAAAAGCTTGTCGGGCAGATCGCAAAGCGGCAGGCCGTCACTAACCCGGCGAATACGCTCTATGCCGTCAAGCGGCTGATCGGACGTAAGTACAATTCGCCCGAGGTCGAAAAGATGCGAACGACCGTTCCGTTCGAGATCGTCGAGGCACCTAACGGCGATGCTCATATCAAGGTCCTCGATCGTGTTTATAGCCCGCCGGAGATATCCGCTATCGTCCTTCAGCGGCTGAAACTTGCCGCAGAAGAATTTCTCGGCGACAAGATCCGTGAGGCGATCATAACTGTTCCCGCATATTTCGACGACATGCAGCGGCAAGCCACACGCGACGCCGGAAAGATAGCCGGCCTCGAGGTCGAACGCATCATCAACGAGCCGACGGCTGCCGCCCTCGCCTACGGTTTTGGCAAGAACAAGAACGAAAAGGTCGCTGTCTATGACCTTGGCGGCGGTACATTTGATATCTCGATCCTCGAGATAAACGACGGCGTTTTCGAGGTCCTTTCGACATCGGGAAATACATTCCTCGGCGGTGAAGATTTTGACCAGAGGATCATTGACTGGCTGCTGGAAACATTTAAGGCCGATAGCGGTATCGACCTCAAGGACGACCGGCTTGCTCTGCAAAGATTAAAAGAAGCGGCCGAGCGGGCAAAGTGCGAGCTGTCGAGCGTGATGGAGACGAGCATCAGTCTGCCGTTTATTGCTGCTGATCAAACTGGGCCGAAGCACGTAAACGCTACATTGAGCCGTGACAAGTTTGAGGAGTTGGTGGCTGATCTCGTAGAGGCATCTGTCGAACCTTGCCAAAAGGCACTATGGGACGCAAAGCTTCAGCCATCAGACATTGATAAGGTGATCCTTGTCGGCGGCCAGACGCGTTCGCCGGTAATCGCCAAGACGGTCACCGAACTCTTCGGAAAGGAGCCGTCGTCCGAGATCAATCCTGATGAGGTCGTGGCGATGGGTGCTGCCATCCAGGGCGGCGTTCTAACCGGCGATGTTAAGGATATAGTTCTTCTTGACGTCCTGCCTCTAAGCCTTGGTCTTGAAACTCGCGGAGGATTGTTTGTAAAGTTGATCAATCGCAACGCGACGATCCCGCTTCGCAATACGATGACGTTCACGACGGTTGTTGATAACCAGCAGTCGGTCGAGATCCACATCATGCAAGGTGAACGCGAGATCGCGTCAGCGAACCGCAGCCTGGCAAAGTTTGAACTTGTCGGCATTCCGCCGGCACCTCGGGGCGTGCCTCAGGTCGACGTCACTTTTGAGATCGACGCTAACGGCATCGTTAACGTTTCGGCTCAGGACAAGATGACGGGGCTTGAACAGGCAATGACGATCACGCCGTCGTCAGGGCTGTCCCCTGACGAGATCGAAAAGTTGATAACCGAAGCGGAGACGTCGGTTGAACGCGACCGTGAGGAACGCGAACTGATCATGCAGCGTAACCGGCTGGAAAACATGATCAAGAACGCACGGCGTGCAATGACCGAATTTGGCCGCGGATTTCCCCCGGAAGAACAGCAGGAAATCAACGGCATCTTGAACAACGCTGAAGACTCGCTTTTCACTGACGATATCAACGAAGTGAAGCTGATCCTGACCAAGGTAGAGGAAACTGCGGGAAGGATAACGGCCTCAATGTTGGCACCGGCTTGATCTCCGCCGGGCTTGAAGCTCGGTCACAATATTAGTTACAATACGCTTTTGGCGTCAGTTCAACCGATTTGGACTGACGCCTTGTTTGTCTAGACTATATGGCGAAGAGAGATTATTACGAGGTTTTAGGCGTCTCGCGTACCGCTAATGACGCTGAGATAAAGCGTTCGTATCGTACGCTTGCGGTCAAGTTTCACCCGGATAAGAACCCGGATGACCCGCATGCGGAAGAGAAATTCAAAGAATGTGCCGAGGCGTACGCGGTACTTTCCGACGCACAGAAGCGGGCTGCGTACGACCGATACGGTCATCAGGCCGGAGGAGCAGGCGGCTTTGACCCCGGGTTTTCGAACATCGAGGACATCTTTGACCTTTTCGGTTTTGGCGATATGTTTGGCGGCCGCGGCCGCACACGTTCAACCGTCCAGCGTGGATCGGATCTGAGGTACGACCTTGAGATCACGCTCGAAGACGCCGCGAACGGCAAGGACGAGAAGCTCCAGATACCCAGGCTGGAAAAGTGCGAACCGTGTGAGGGAAGCGGAGCCGAGCCGGGCACATCGCCGGAGCCATGTGTCAGCTGTGGAGGCCGCGGGCAAACTCAGTATCAGCAGGGCTTCTTTAGCGTGATGCGGACCTGCCCGAATTGCCGCGGTGCGGGCAAGATCGTCAGAAACCCATGTAAGGAATGCCGAGGCGAGGGAAGGATCGAAAAGGAGAAGGCTCTCGAGATCAAGATCCCGGCAGGCGTCGAGACGGGTTCGCGTCTGCGTGTGTCGGGCGAAGGCGAAGCCGGCGTCAACGGTGGGCCGTCCGGGGATCTCTTTGTCGTGATACATGTTGCGGAACACGAGACCTTTGAGCGGCAAGGTGCCAATCTTTACTCCGCAGTTCCGATCACGTTCGCTCAGGCAGCGCTGGGTGCTGAGATCAAGGTTCGAACGCTCGAAGGCGAAGAGGAATTAAAGATCCCGGCCGGTACACAGACCGGGACTGTGTTTAGGATCAAATCGCAGGGAATGCCCGCACTCGGCGGCCGAGGTAAGGGCGACCTTTTCGTCGCGGTTACGCTGATCACGCCGAAGACCCTGACGAAGGAACAGCGAAAGGTATTAGAACAGCTTGCAGAGATCGAAGATTCGGATTTCAACGACGCATCCTTTATCGATAAGGTCCGGAATATTTTCGGATAGGACTGTGCTGTCTTAATGTGAAAGAGCCGCGTTCTTGCGGCTCTTTTCTATTGCAGCTTAGCTTTGACCGTTTCGCTGACTAGTCGACCATCGGCGGTCTTGCCGGCGAGTTTCGCTTGAGCGGCTTTCATAACCGTTCCCATCTCTTTCATCGAAGAAGCTCCGGTCTCTGCGATTGCGTCAGCGACCGCTTGTTCGATCTCTTCTCTGGATGCAGCCTGCGGCAGATATACCTCGATAAACCCGATCTCCGCAGCCTCTTTGTCTGCTAATTCTTGACGGCCCGCCTTTTCATACTGCTCGATCGAATCGCGTCTCTGTTTTACTAATGACTGCAGAGCTTTGATCACCTCGTCGTCCGTAAGGTCCGAACCTTTATCGATCTTGCGATTCATTAGGTTCGACTTGACCATTCGCAGCGTCCCGAGCCGGTCCGCATCTTTAGCCTTCATCGCCGCAGTTATATCGGCGATTATTCTTTCATTAAGGGTCATATTGTTTCGTATCTAAGCTTGGCTGAGAAGAGGTACAAGCTCAGGCTGTTGAGATCGGCCGATTATGTAGGTCAATTCGGCAGGACGAAGTTGTAAGTGATCACACCTGAAACTTTCACCGGATGACCTGAGAGCGTAGTAGGCAAAAACGTAGTGCCGCATGCGGCAGTCCGAGACGCGTTACGAAGAAGAGGGTGACCGGAGACCGGCTTTGCAGATTGGATCACCCCGGTTTCGTCCACCAATACCTGAACCGTTACTGTCCCGGATGCTCGTACGGCGCGTGCCGCGGGCGGATAGGCCGGTTTGGCTGCATTGACAACCTTTCCATTGAGCACACCACCCGCAACACGATCTGGTCGAATGGCTCCGTTCGGATCCGAGGCCGGTGTTTGGCCTGGAAGTGCCGTATACACACGCGGGGGGCTCTCCGAGCCTTGAGCATCCGTGCGGACCCGACCGCGATAACTTTCCACAGCTAGGCGAATTGGCTCTGTTTCCTTTTTACTGTCCGCGTTGTCGAGGGCAACCGAACTTATATCCAAGGTCACGGTTCCTGAGGATTCTATGGCTCTTCCATTCTCGGTCGCAGGATGGAATTTCAATGCATAAACGGCGCTTTGGGCGGCATTTCGAACTGCGACGACCTCAGGGCTCGCAGCTCCCGGGCATACATCGCCCGGACCGTCCATTGCTTCTACCGAACTGACGCGGCCCGCTGCATCGATTCTAACGCTTATTCGGAGCTTACCCGGCAGCCCTGATTCCAAAACCTTCATCATCGCTTCGAAGTCGGCCGAATCCGATATGGTCGCAGGTTCGATACCCACTACCGCATCATGGTTGAACTGGACGGAATCGGTCTGCTCTTGAGCACTCACAACAGCTATAAACCCCGCTAATAGGATCATTCCTGCAAGAAAAATTTTCATCTCGAACCTCTCTGCAAAGGTGAAGTTCTCCCATTGTAAGACAACTTCGGCCGCGTGTGCTAAGTTTTTATCTTTGATTATGAAACTCCGCTGGCGTTTCGGCGTTCTTGCCGGTATCTTTCTCGCGATATTTTGTCTTTACCCGCAGATGAAGATGCACTATCTGCGTGGTGACGACTGGAACGGGCACTACGCGTATAACGACATCGACGAGGTGGCCTATGCCTCGTACGTGCGGGCCCTGATCGATGGCCGTCCCCGAAAGAATGACCCTTATTCGGGGCGAGACGATTCTCCCGAAACACCCCAACCCGAATCGCTTTTCTCGATCCAGTTCGCCGCACCGTATGTGATCGCTATTCCTGCACGGATCCTCGGAATAGAAACGACGGCTGCGATGACGGCCGCTGGGGCGATAGCCGGTTTCCTGGCCGCTCTGATCGCGTTTTGGTTTATCGCGCGATTCAGCGGGAACAATTGGTATGGAATGGCTGCCGGACTAGGCATATTTGCCTTCGGTACACTTGCAGCCGGCGAAGGCGCGATAAGCGAGATCTTGTTTGAGCACGGATTTTCATATCCGTATTTCCCGGGATTCCGCCGTTACATTCCCGCAATGGGATTTCCGGCTTTTTTCGCTTTTATCTGGTCGTTATGGAAATTGCTGGGTGACTCGGACGAAACAGCAGATAATTCCAGGCGTTCGCACGCGTTAGTCGTGCTTCTCGCCGTCGGATCGTTCGCGTTCTGCGTTTACACCTATTTCTACATTTGGACGACCGCTGCGGCTTTCCTCGGCTGTGTGGTGCTGGTCTGGCTCATCCAGCGACCCTCGGGCTGGGTGCGCGACCTTAAAGTACTCGGAGTGACCGCTGCAGGCTGTGTGATGGCTCTCGTGCCGTACGCCTATCTGCTTTCGCAGCGCGGCGAGACGATGGATCACGTTCAGCTGCTGGTATACACGCGGATGCCGGACCTATTCAGGTTTCCTGAGTACATCAGCTTTGCTGTCCTGCTTATTTTGATCGCGGGAATGGCATTTAAGCTTTTCGATCTCAGTGATCGAAAGGTCCTATTTACCTTGTCGCTTGCACTTGTCTCTTTCGTAGTCTTTAATCAGCAGATAATCACGGGCCGTTCGCTCCAGCCGATCCACTATCAGGTTTTCATCGGCAACTATGTATCTGCAACTGCTTTGTTTGCGGCGGTTGCGCTTCTTTGGAGACGTCAGCTGCTTGCGGGAGGAATGGGCACCCAGCTGGCGTGTGCCGGAATATTCGCTGTGGCGGCCGTGTGGGGATTTATTGAATGCCATTACACAGTACGTGTGTTAGACGAGGCTAACGTAGCACGCGATGAAGCACTACCCGTTGCACGGCGGCTCGAAGAGCTTGCCGAAGGCCAAACTGACCGGCACCAGCAGACCGTTCTGATATTTGACGGTTTGGTAGCCGATGACATGCCGAGCGTCGCGCCGCAGAACATCCTCTGGGCACGTCACCAACACGTTTTCGCGGGTCTTTCGTGGGAGGAGAGCAAAGAACGGTATTATCAGCAGCAATACTATTCAGGAGGTGACGAGAAGACGCTCGACTATCTGCTAAAGAACGATTTTGTTTCACAGATCGCCCTGTTCGGCTGGGGACGGCACACTGACCGCCTGAGTGTGGACGCAAAACCGCTTACCTTCGGTGAGATCGCCGAGGAGGTCGCAAGATACGAAGAATATACACGAACGTTCGATCGCGAGAGAGCTGCTAACCCAATGATACGGTACGTGGTGATGAGAGATGGCGATCGAGTCGATATGACCAATCTGGAGAAATGGTACGCGTTAACTGAGGAAGATCGGGTCGCCGGATACACGATATATTCCGCGACGTTGCGCTAAAACAAAATAAGACCGCCAGCGGGGGCGGTCTTAAAATGATTGCGAATTAATAAAACCAGAAAAACTAGGCTGCCAAAAGGTCATTCGAGGTTTCTGCGAAAACTCGGCGACCGTTAATAGCGTCGTCGATAATCTCACGAACGGCCGAGGCATCGGGATTAACGTCCATACGAGCGCATGCCCGTAAATGCCTGATAATACCTTCGGTAGCGATCTCAACGCAGTCGTCGGTAAGTTTCGAAAACCGGCGAGCCTGGATATGATCGATCTGCAGGATCCTGTCCTGCAAGGTCATTGGTTTAGCTGCTGCCACTTATTGATCTCCTTCGTTACGTAAATTTTACGTCCATCGCGTCCGAATATAAAAAAAGGCGACTTGAATCGAATATCACGTGCTTAACGCGTCTAGGACCAAAACTCGCTCGCCTCAACGGAACATCAATGTAAGAAAATGGTAACAAATAAAATTGAGAAAGTCACTACTTTTTTTCGTTATTTGTGATTTGTTTCTCAAAATGAAACGGCAAATATTGTGGCAACGAGAAGTGCCGGCACCAATATACGGTAGCCGGCACGAGCTAGAGAGAAATTACCTCGGGGTTAGCTGACAGCGTCCTTCATCGACTTTCCGAGTCGGAACTTAACGGTCGTTTTCGCCGGGATCTTGATCGTTTCCCCGGTTGCCGGGTTGCGGCCGTCACGAGCTTTACGCGTGGCTTTCACCAATTTGCCGAATCCGGGAACGGTAAATTCACCATTCTTCTTAACTTCTTTGGTTGCGAGATCTGTCAACGCGTCAAAAAAGCCCTTAACGTCTTTCTTGCTAAGTCCGCTTGTTTCGGACAAATTGTTAACGATCTCCGTTTGTGTCATACGAGCCATAGTTTTAGTAACCTCCAAGGTAGTGGATATTGATAAAATTCGTGTTTGCTTTTCAGCGAAAGGAATGCAATTTCGCTTGGTCGATCTGTTTTTGAGCAAGCCTGATGGTCGGGGCGGCAAGATTCGAACTTGCGGCCTCACGGTCCCAAACCGTGCGCACTACCAGGCTGTGCTACGCCCCGTCGTTCACCCAGAACAAGTGTCGAATTCTACAAGCGAAAAATGCATAGGTCAAGTCAAACTCCCGTAAAATCAGGCAGAAAACGAATAAATTTGGCTACTGCCTGCGAACGGTGACTGATGCGGCCTTTGATATCGGGTGACAACTCGCCGAACGTTCGATCGTAGCCGTCCGGAATGAAAATCGGATCGTAGCCGAAACCACCTGCACCGGCGGGCGATTCCGCGATCGAACCCCGACAGACCCCTTCGAACACATCGATCACACGACCGTCGGGAGCTGCGAACGCTAGAGACGCTACAAAACGTGCGGTGCGAGACTCGGGCTTGATACTTTCCAGCTCTTGTAGAAGCAGGCTGATCCGCTCATGTTCCGTCAGGTCATCTCCGCCATAGCGGGCGGAATAAACTCCTGGACGTCCACCGAGAGCTTCGACCTCAAGGCCTGAATCATCTGCAAGCGAGTAAAGCCCCGTGCGAACGGCATACGCGGCGGCCTTTATTTTCGCATTCTCGGCAAAGGTACGGCCCGTCTCCTCGACCGGTTCCTCCGATGGGACGTCGGCGAACGAGACCACTTCGATGCCGACGCTCGACACGAGCCCGGTCAGCTCCCTGATCTTCCCGCGGTTGCCCGTGGCGATCAGGATCTTCTCAGGCTTTGGATAATTAATCATTATGGAAACCTAACCTTCGACGGCAACGAGGAAAAACGTTGCCAAACACGACGGTTTAAGTGTATAAAATATAAGGACGTACTTGCTACGTTCACCCGCCCTTGCACCCGCTCAACAAGGAGAAAATTCGCTTGAACTCGACTGATATCACTCAACCCGTATTCGTTGCGGACAGCATATACAACGGCTCGATCGATCTCCGTGTCCTGAATGATGCCGGACCAACAGAGCCCGCTGAGATCGCTTATGAGCTCGGACTGTGGCTTTCCGGCTTGGACGCTTTCATCTTCGGTTTCGAGCATCTTTTCATAGAACGAGGAAAGCCCGAACCGCCTGCTCGCCTTTGGGACCGCGGTTTTCGTCTGGTGAAAGCGGGTCTGCAGCGCTCGTCCGGGCTGTTGCATAAGTTGCGGCTTGCTGAAATGCAGGCCGATCCTGCGAACGCTGCCCGAGGCAATTATGTCGATCTCTCGCAGCGGCTGCGTCGGGTCTTTGCGATCAATGAATCGTTGCTAGCCTCCGGTGGCCAGAAATGGAGCCAATGGAAACAGCTTCGCGACGCTTTCGAATCAGAACTTGCTGCTGCTGAATCGTTCAGGCAGCTGCAAACCTCTGCGAGGAACTGCGGCGACGAAGCTCTTCCCGAAGCTGTTCTCGAGCTGTTCACAACAGAAAAAGTTCAGCTTGAGGAGCATGCCGAGACCTGTGCAGTTCTCAGGACGTTCGCATCACTTCACAGAGCCCTTACTGTCGCTCGCCGCATACTTCGGAACGACGAACCACTAAAGCCAACGCTGCTTATCTTCTCGTTCGTTCATGACCAGACCCAGCAGTTAATAATCCAGATAAACAATCGACTATCACAGCTGACCGATGAAGAAAGCGAATTTTTCATATCGCTCGACGCAGCAGCGTACACGGCGTCGCTTGAGATAAAGAAGGCATTTAGCCAGGAACTTACAGGAGCAATCGGTATCCGCCCGTCACAGGCAGTTTACGCTCGTGTCGAGGTGGCTCTTTCACTACTTTCAGCAAGCTTCGAAGAGATAATAGCGAGTTTCGCACGGCTGCTGGATCCGGCTGCTCACGTCTCGACACTTTTCTCAAGCTTTAAGACGAAGCTTGAGCAATCGTTGGTGCTGCGCTCCAGCTTGCATACCACCCTGCGAGCGGTACAGGAGGCAGAGGCTAGTCCCGACAAAGAACGTATCGAGACAATGCGGAACACGCTCGAGCTCTTCACTCACGAGGCGTATCATTTTCTTTACTACAAAGACAAAGAAACGCTTGACCGCTTCATGGAAGAGATCCAATTAACCAGCAATCCAAAAGACCTCGTTCCTATCCTCCATCGCTTTGGGGCGTATCTTGAAACTCTTCTAGGACAGGTGAGCATGCGTGCTGTGCTGGCGGGCCACCCGTTCGAATCCGCCTGATCACTGCGTCCGCAGGATCGCGAGCGGTTTTTTGAATAGCACGTCAAAGCTTGCGATCGTTCCAACCGCCATTACGACTATCGTTGTTAACCCGATCCCGGCGAGAAGCAGCACTGGCTCGAATGTCCAATCGATATTGAGCGCAAATCGGCTCACCGCGAACGATAGCACGGCCGCGAAGACAGCTCCGATAAGGCCGGCGAGCAGGCCCAGCATTCCATACTCTGCCAGCAGAATTGTCACAAGAGAGCGTCGACGCGTGCCGAGCGTTTTCAAGATCGCGTTCTCATAGATCCGCTGCGACTTTGTGAGTGCGATCGAGCCGACCAGTATCAGTATCCCTGACAAAATAACAAAGCTCCCGACAAACGAGATCGCTAGAACGAAGTTGTTAATCAGCTTTTGAACTGTTTCGATAATGTCCGCCACGTCGATGATCTGGATATTTGGAAACTGCTCGAGAGCAGCACGCTGCAGCCGTTGCCGATCCGTCGCCCCAACTCGATTTACAACCGTTGCAGCAAAGCTTTGCGGCGCCGATTCGAGCACGCCGGGACGAAATACAAAGACAAATGCAGTGCGCGTATTGCGGAGGTCTATCTTGCGAATGCTTGCGACCCGGACCGTCAGTTTACGGCCCGAAATATCAAAAGTGATCGAGTCGCCCGGAACGACCTTTAGCCGGGCAGCCATCGTTTCCTCAACCGAGACCTCGGGAACATCCGCCTGAGCGTCCGGCCACCACCGGCCCGCGATCACCTTTTCATTAGCATCAAGCTTCGGCCTGTATGTGACCGCAAACTCGCGGCCGATCTGTCCCTGCTGCTGTCTAACCTCTGGCTGACCGAAATCGATCGGTTTCCCGTTCACAAAAGCTATCCGTGCCCGGACGGTCGGCGTCGCTTCAGCCTTCTCACCAATGCTCTTTTCGATCAAGGCGAGCAGGTCATTGATCTGGCTCTTTTGGATATCGATGAAAAATAGCGTCGGCAGGCGCTGGTTTCTAGTAAAGTCGAACTCACGGACGAGATTCGCCTGCAGCGACTGGACGGCCAGCACGACGAATGCTCCGAGGCCGACCGCAAGCAGGATCACGCGTGTCTGATTTCCGGGCCGATACAGCGAGTTAACGGCCTGCCGGAAGGAAAAACTTCCAAAGGATCGAAAACTTCGAAGAAGCCAAGTCAACACGAGGGCGGACAGATAAAGAACAGCCGCTGTTATCGCAAGACCGACAAGGAAGAACGCTCCGATAAACCACGAACCTGCCTGCCAAACGGCGAGCGCAAGCAGGCCTGCGAGCGAAACTGCCCCAAACGCCCATTTTGCAGGGTCGAGCTTACGGAGGCTTGCATTGTTCTCGTCTCGAAGCAGTAGTTTAGGCTTGATGTTGCGTACCTGCAGGAGCGGAAGCATTGAGAAAAGCAGGGAGATCAGGACACCGAGCACTAGTCCCTGAAACGCCGTTGAATAGTTCACGGCGTACGACATATTCTCAGGAAGGTCCTCGGCAAATCGTGATTGCACGAACCAGAGCGCCGCCTGAGCGAGCAGCACGCCAAACAAGCTGCCGATCAATCCTAGCGTCAGGATCTGCAGCAGGTAAACGGAAATGATGCGGTTGCCGCTCGCCCCGAGACACTTCAATACAGCGACCGCCTTGCGTTTTTGTTCAACGAACGCACGCGAGACGTTCCAGACGCCGACGCCGCCTAGCACGAGTATCAAAAGACCGGTCAACGCAAGATAGTTTTCTGTGCGCGTGAATTGTTCGCCAAGGCGTTCCTGCGTTTCGCGGTATGACTGCACACGCAGTGTCGTACCTTTGATCACCTCGCGAAGTTCTGTCACGAGCGGTGTCGGATCGTCAGACGTTCGATACAGGATCGACCTTCGCACGCGGCTCGAGTTCTGGGTGATCCCGGCATTGTCGAATGCCTTCTTCTCGACAAAAACGCGCGCACCGAGGCGAAATCCGGTTGATCCGCCGGGCTCCTGATCAAAGGTCGCACGGATCACAAATTTCGCCTCGCCTATCATGATCTCCTCGCCGACCTGCACGTTCAGGTCTTCGAGCAAGATCCGGGCGACAACCGCTCCATTGTCTGCTAGGAGTGAATGATCGAATGCCCGACCGCCGTCAAGTACGAAATTGCCGACAAGAGGGAATGGCGGTTCGATCCCCTTGAGCTCGACCATCCGAACGCGTTCGTTCGACGGGTCGAGCGGGCGTGCCATCGATGAGGTAGAGATGGTTTCATTCCGATCCTCAATAATGCTGGAGCGGCCGATCACTTTCTGAACGCGTTCGAGATCCGCAGGTGAAAAGTCGGCCGTTGAAGTTATCTCCAGGTCGGCCGTCATCAGGGCCCTTGCATCCGTGCCGACCGCACGGGTCACGTTCTGGATCAAAGCCCGCAATGCTACGACGGACCCGACCCCCAGAGCTATGCACAGGAAAAAAAAGAGCAGGCGTCGCCACGATGAACGGATCTCGCGGATCGTGAGATTGAAGATGAACATCATCGCGGTGTCTCGTCGCTTATCACTCGCCCGTCGCGCAAAATGATCTGCCTCTGGGCCCTGCGGGCGAGCTCGTTATCATGTGTTACCAGTACGAGCGTGACATTTTTTTGCGAATGGAGATCGGTCATCAGCTCGAAAATATGCTTTCCATTCTTTGAATCAAGGTTGCCTGTGGGCTCATCTGCCAACAGGATCTTCGGCTCGTTGGCGAATGCGCGGGCGATCGCTACACGCTGCTGCTCGCCGCCTGAAAGCTCGGTTGGATAATGGTGTCCGCGATTCGTCAGGTCCACGTCACCGAGCAACTCCGCGGCTCGCGACTTCGCGTATTTTGCTCCCCGGATCTCCATCGGTATCAGCACATTCTCAAACGCAGTCAGGCTCGGGATCAGATGAAATGACTGGAAGATGAATCCGATCTTTTCGCTGCGAAGATCTGCCAGGCCGTCCTCGCCCATTGTCGTGATCTCTTCGCCGTCGACCGTAATGCTCCCTGTGGTCGGACTGTCGAGACCGGCTAGAAGACCGAGAAGTGTCGATTTCCCGCTGCCGGACGCCCCTGTCAGTGCCACGAACTGCCCGTCAGGAATATCGAGCGACACATCTGAAAGGATCGTGAGATCTTCGATCCCTGATCTGACGGTCTTGGTCACGTTCTTAAGACTGATCATATTTTGATAATGTAAATGAAAACACCGACGACTGCCGAACCGGGCAAATGCATTGAGAAAAACATGCATCCAAACTCGGAGCGCCACCGTAAGGTTTAGTTTCGCATATGCGTCTAAGTATTCGATCTGCTGGATTTTTAAGTTTCATCTTTTTTGTCGTTTTCGGCTCGGCGTGTGGCGATTCCTCTGCCTTTTCAGGAAATACCTACGAAGTCGACCGGCCGCTTGTTTATCCCGAAGCTCTAGCGTCTAGACCCAAGATCCTTGCTTTTGGCGATAGCCTCACTGCAGGCTTCGGACTTGCTGAGAATGAGTCGTATCCGTATTTGCTTCAGGAAAAGCTCAGGGCCGACGGCTACGATTACGAGGTGATCAATGCCGGCGTTTCCGGCGACACCACACTTGGCGGGCTGGAGCGTATTGACTGGGCCCTCGAACAGGAAAACGTTGAAATACTTATCCTTGAACTCGGTGCCAATGACCTGATGCGAGGCGTTCCTGCAACGCGTATCCGTGACAATCTTGACAAGATGATCACAAAGGCCAAAGCGAAGAATGTGGCCGTTCTCCTTTGCGGCATGCTTGCTCCGCCGACAATGGGAGCGCAATATCAGAGAGACTTCACCAACGTCTTTCCCGACCTCGCCGCGAAGCACCAGGTCGCATATCTGCCGTTCCTGCTCGATGGTGTCGCATTACGTCGGGAGCTTAATCAGGCGGACGGTATTCATCCAAATTCGAATGGGACGCGAATAATGACTGAGAACGTATATCGGGAACTTGTTCCATTGTTGAAAAAATAAGAACGAACTCGGGGATATTTATGAACATGTACCTTTTGGTCGCGGCCGGCGTCGCGACCTTTGCACTTTCAACCGTTGCTATTGGACAGGCTGAGGCCACTACGCCTGAAATCTTATCGTCACAACCCGCGGCCTTAATCTCGGTCTCGGCCCAACCGGCCGAGAATGGCCAACGGTTCATCATCGATGATACGTCAGTTGACGATCCCGCACCTGAGCCTTATAAACGTCCCGAGCCGAACGAACGATTTAAGAGATTTGTCAACAGCACCATAGGTCCTGTAACGATCGCTAAGAATCTCGGTACCGCGGGCATCGGCACCGCCCGGAATTCACCAGAAGAATGGGGCGGCCAATGGGAAGGTTTCGGACGACGATTCGGATCGAGTATGGCAAAAGGGGCCATCAAGAATGGCGTGATGTACGGCCTAGATGAGGCAATGAAGTTGGACAGCGGGTTTTATCGGAGTCGTGACCGAAGTGCCGGTGCAAAGCTGAAAAACGCGTTGATCTCACCCTTTACAGCTCGCACCGAAAGCGGCAAAAGAGTTGTTGGCATTCCGAGGATCGCTGGGTCGTTTACGTCCGGCGTGATCGCGTCCACTACATGGTATCCTGACCGTTACGGTGTTAAGGACGGTCTGCGAAGCGGGGCGATCTCGCTTGGCTTTAATGCAGCGTTTAACGTGATCAAGGAATTCGTCTGGAAAAGATAGCACGGAAGAGCCGATGAACGTTACCCATCTCGAATGCGCGCTGTGCGGCCTTAGGCACGAGGCAAAACAGTTACAAAATCTGTGTCGTAATTGCGGCAAGCCTCTACTTGTCCGCTACGACCTGGCTACTGCAGCAGCGGAACTCGACCGTGACGCTCTCGCTTCTCGCGAAGCCTCGCTCTGGCGGTATCGGGAGGTGCTTCCCGTGGAAAGCGATTCGAACGTCGTTTCCTTTGGCGAAGGTTGGACGCCCCTGCTCAAGGCGGATCGGCTTGCGTCGTCACTGACGCTGAATCTAGATCTTTACATCAAAGACGAGGGCGAAAACCCGACCCAGAGCTTCAAAGCTCGTGGAATGACAGCTGCGATCTCAATGGCGAAAGAACTTGGTGTACGCAAGGTCGCAGTGCCATCTGCAGGGAATGCCGCAGGTGCGATGGCGGCCTACGCTGCCAGGGCTAGGATGGAAGCTTTCATTTTTATGCCGGCGGACACTCCGCGGGCTAATGTTGTCGAATGTGAGCAAACAGGAGCCAATGTCACGCTCGTTGACGGCCTCATAACGGACTGCGGCCGGATCGTGGCCGAACGCAAAGAGGCCGAAGGCTGGTTTGACGTTTCGACTCTCAAAGAGCCGTATCGCGTCGAAGGCAAAAAGACCATGGGCTATGAATTGGCCGAGCAGTTAGGCTGGACGCTGCCCGACGTGATCATTTATCCGACAGGCGGAGGCACCGGGCTCATCGGGATGTGGAAGGCGTTCGACGAGATGGAGCAAATGGGCTGGATCGGCTCGAACCGCCCGCGAATGGTGACGGTCCAGTCGTCAACATGTGCACCGATCGTCAGAGCCTTTCAGGAAGGCAAGCGATTCGCCGGAGAGTTTGACAATGCCTCTACGGTCGCTTCGGGGCTGCGGGTTCCCAAGGCGATCGGTGATTTTCTCATTCTCGATGCGATCCGTGCATCGAAGGGTACAGCGGTCTCCGTTAGCGACGATGAGCTTGTAAAGGCAGTCGGCGAGATCGGAGCAGCGGAAGGCATTTTCGCTGCACCGGAAGGAGCTGCTTGCCTTCCCGCTTTACGATCGATGATCTCCGACGGCCTCATCACTGAGGGTGAAACGGTCGTACTGTTCAATACCGGCAGCGGCGTCAAGTATTTAGAGTGCTTCGTTTGAATCTCTTCCTCGTGATCGGGCGAAAACCCTCACGTGATAGACCTTGAGGGAAGAACTTGTCTGGTCATTGGCGCCGGGCGTGGAATTGGCCGTCGTGTTGCGGAATTATTCGCAGCTGCCGGTGCGAACCTGGTCATCAGTTCTCGCACGGAGAAAGAACTCTTCGAACTCGAATATGAGCTTAATGCTTCAGGAAACTCGAACGTCCTCGCCGTGGCTGCAGACGCATCCATTGAATCTGAAGTTCGATCGCTCACTGACGAAGCTGTCGCAAAATTTAGCTCTATCGACTACCTTATTCACGCCGCAGGTTTAGGCATTCTAAAACCTTTCTCGGAACTGACGCCCAATGACCTGGATTCGCTCCTTACCGCGAACGTTCGTTCGAGCTTCAACGTATTCCAAGCTGTCCTTCCGGGAATGGCAGAACAAAAGTTTGGCCGCGTCATCGCCTTTCCAGGCATTTTGGGTAAGGTGCCAATGATGCACGCTTCAGCCTATTGTGCCGCAAAATACGCCTTGACCGGCATGGTGAAGTGTCTCGCTCAAGAGTATAAACGATATGGCGTGAGGTTCAGCCTAATGCACTTTGGCGGTGTGGATTCGACATTCTGGAACGAGATCACAATGAAGGTAGACAGATCAAAAATGCTTTCTGTCGACTCAGCAGCAAACGCAGCCTTCTTCGCCGCAACCCAAGAAGGCGAAGGCGTAATGGCCGAGGTCGTGCTTATGCCGGAATCGCATCAAATTGTTTAGCCGCATCTTCGGGGTTTATAAGTCCTATATATTGGCCTCACCACAAAAAAAGCCCCGTAAAAGTCCGGGGCAAACCACGTACGTTCAAGATCTTACACTGTCCGTCCGCGAATCAGGTCGACGATCAGAACTACGACCGCAACGACCAGTAAAATATGGATTAGATTGCCCAATGCAGCTCCAGCCATACCAAATCCTAACGCCCAAAGTACCAATAGAATTATAACGATTGTCCAGATCATTTCGCTTCTCCCTGCTCGTAAGTCCAGTGTAACGCTCTCGTACACCGCTCTTGTTCGAGGGTGATAACTGCAATGTGTGTGCCAAATAACCAGGCCTACACAGGCGGAAAAATTATGAGCATCAGCGTAAATTTGTTAGTATTTCTAGAGTTCAAGAACGGGACACGATAAATATTATGTTCAGCGATAACTTCAGACGGGGTGAAGGAAAAGGCAGCGGGCACACAGGCTCGAAAGCTGTTTCGAAACTAGCGGATATTGGTTGGAAGGCTTTTCAGGCAGTGAACCGTGCTATTCCTGAAGGGGAATCGATACAGCCGGATTGGGCGGCGGAGCCGCTCCTAAAATCGTACGAACGCACTGCTCCGCCCCTGGGCTTTCCTCGCGAGACCGACAGCCTTTGCCCTGCTTGTGTTAAATCGGTGCGTAACGGCGTGATCTCGGGCGACATCCCGCTGGACATCCTGATGAACTCGCACCCGGGCGAAATCAAGGCCCAGATCGTTGAGGAGAACGGACAGGTACTGATGCGTAAGACCTGCCCGACTCACGGTGAGTTTGAGGACGTCCTGGCGACCGACTCGAACTTCCTTCGCCGCATCGAGGATCTGTTCTTTGGCCGCGACTTCAAGGCGGCTGAGGATAGCCACGTTCACCATCACGGTACCAGCGACATCAAGTTCGGTCGCGGGGCCGTATTGACAGTTGATCTTACGAACCGCTGCAACATGATGTGCAATCCATGCTTCATGGATGCCAACCAGGTCGGCTATGTCCATGAGCCAACCTTTGAAGATACTAAAGCGATACTCGATCGCGCAGTTTCGTTTAAGCCGCGCCGTCAGATTATTATCCTGTTCTCTGGCGGTGAACCGACCCTTTCACCGTACTTCTTGGACGCCGTCGCATACGCCAAAAAGATCGGGTTCTATCGAATACTCGCCGCGACGAACGGTATCAGATATGCCGAAGACATCGAATTCTGTAAAGCCGCAAAAGAGGCCGGACAGCACGGCGTGTACCTGCAGTTCGACGGTACGAACGAGGCTGACAATGAGCACCGCGGGGTCGGCAATCTGTTCGACGTGAAGCTCAAAGCGATAGAGAATCTTGCATCAGTCGGCATCAAGGTTACACTCGTGACAACTATCGTGAATTCATGGAATAACGACGGCATTGGAAGCATCGTTAAATTCGCAGCAGAAAATATCGACAAGGTACAGACGATCGCGTTCCAGCCGGTGTCTTTTACCGGACGCGATGAAGACATTGCCGACGCAGACCGCATCAAGCAGCGCTATACGCTTGCCGGAATGACGCATGACCTGAAAGACCAACTCGGCGGCGTGCTGCAGCCGATGAGAGATTGGTTTCCGCTGTCGAGCTATTCAGCGTTTACATCAGTAATGGATATGCTGCAGGGTGCTGACGCTCCGTGGGGTTGGTCCTCATGTAATTGCCATCCTAACTGCGGGATCTTCACGCTAATGGTCGTCAACAAGAAAACGAATGAGATGAGATCGCTCTTCGAATTCTTTAATTATGAGCGATTCATGAAGGACGTTGCGACCATTACAGACACCGCGCGGGGCAAGAAGCTGACGATGGCACAACTCGGGATGGCGATAATGCGGAATTACGACGCATCCAAAGCACCCGAAGGTTTTCCGATCTCACAGATCGTTAACCTCTTCAAACCGTCGTCGACTACGTCAAACAGCGACCGGAACGACCGAATGCGGGCGGAGAAGAAGGAAGAAGACATCTGGCGTGTATTGTGCGTTGAGGGGATGTGGTTCCAGGACCTGTTTACCTACGATTTTCGACGCACTGAGATGTGCGTTATCCCATACGGAACTCAGGAGGGCGAGGTCTCATTCTGCGCGTACAACACGGGCGTTGGCTGGCGGCAGATAATCGAAGAGATGCATAAGACAGCTTCGCTTTCCGAGTGGTATACAGAGCACGGTCGACACGCTGTTTATGCGAAAGGCAAAGAGGTTCCGAACATCGGAAAAACCCGCTCATTGAGTCTTCCAGTGATCGCCAAAGTATTGCAGGAAGACATCGATCGTCCGGCAGCAACGCCCTATCTCGTAGCTGAACCCGACCAGGAAAGGGTTTAGAGCTATCGCCGGTCGGTCCCGATGTTGGGATTCACCGATTATTGAACGTATATTTCTTCACTGCTGATCTCGGGGTCCTGGGATCAGCGTTTTTGCCTGTTTACAATGGTAAGGATCCTCATAGTCTTGGGTATTATCGGGCTCGCTTCGATCGCGTTCGCTCCGGGACCTCGCGTCATTGACGCTGACTCTCGTACACCGGAGACCATAACACTCGAACCGTTCACGTCACATTCTGGTATCAGGACGATCGACGATATTTATCGAGATGCGACAGCATTAGGTGATATTAGAGATTTCAGTTTTCCCGGCTCTAAGACAAGAGGCTTTAGTTGGAGGAGCGCATCACCCGACGGCCGATTGCTGGACCTTTTCGCGATCAGTCTTGATGGTGAGAAGCTTGCAAAGATCGCGGTTGCCGATCGCCTGGTCCGACTGCGTTTCGCGGAATTTGACCCTCTCGAGAATATCCCTGCACCGCCGGATGGACTCGCTGACGCGGGCGCTACGGGCAAAGGTGCATACATCATTCAGTTCGAGACCCAGCCGCTCGAAGAGTTCCGCATTGCGTTAAGATCGGTTGGCGCTGAGATCTTCACCTTTCTTCCAAGCAATTCGTACATAGTCCAAATGGACGCGGCTGCGGCAAAGACCATTGCGGCAAAGCCGTTTGTTCGCTGGGTTGGGCGCTATCAGCCTGCATATAAGCTCGATGAAGAACTCCTCAGCGGTCTGGATAATGACAATTTGCAGCCGGGACGGTTCAACATAACGCTCCTCGGTCGCGGTTCCGTCATGCAGGAACGACTCGCAGGTGAGATCGTCGCTGTAGGCGGGAGGATTCACACGGGAATACCCGAGGGCTTTCGCATTGAGGCGACCCTAAACGCCGAACAGCTGCGGATGGTCGTACGAAACGAGGACGTACTATTTGTCGATCGTTGGTCAGAGCCGGAAACGGATATGGACTTGGTCCGATCTACCGGCGGGGCAAATTTTATAGAAACGACCGCCGGCTTCACAGGGGTCGGTGTACGTGCAGAGGTTATGGACAATGGACTTAGACCGACGCATAATGACTTCCAATCCGGGCTTGCACCGCTGATCCACAATTCGCCGAATACCGACGAACCCGCGAATCACGGAACTTCCACCTACGGGATCATGTTTGGGCGTGGGACGTCCAACGCCGCTGCCAGAGGGATGCTACCGAATGCTCAGGGGATATTTGCCGACTTCAGCTTCCTGGGGAACCGTTACACCCACACTGCTCGATTGAACCAGTCGCCGCACTACGCGGTTCTGCAGTCTAACAGCTGGGGGAGCGGGCTCACCGTTAACTACAATAGCGTTTCCGCCGAACTTGACGACATCTTGTTTCTCAACGACATCCTTATCCTTCATTCTCAAAGCAACGATGGCAGTCGAAATTCGCGACCCGAGGCCTGGTCAAAGAATGTTGTGTCGGTGGGCGGTATAGTGCATTCGAACACTGCTTCATTCGCGGACGATCGGTGGTTTAACGGAGCGAGTATAGGGCCCGCCGCGGACGGGCGGATAAAACCGGATCTTGCTCATTTCTTTGATTCGGTGCACACGACGCACAACTCCGGCAACTCCTCTTATACATCGAATTTTGGTGGTACCAGTGCTGCCACTCCCATAACTGCCGGGCACTTTGGGATCTTCTACGAGATGTGGCACAACGGGATGTTTCGCAACGTTACCGGCGCGACCGTGTTTGAGAGTCGGCCGAAGCCCACGACGGCGAAAGCGATGATGATAAATTCCGCGATCCAGTGGGACATGACAATTCCCGGCACGGACATCACGAGGGAAAAGCAGGGATTCGGAAGGGCAAACGTTGAGAATTTATATAGTTTGCGTAACAAGATGCTCGTGGTGAACGAACAATCTGCTATCACGAATCTCGAAACGCAGAATCGTTACGTGACCGTTCCGAACGGATCGCAGGATCCGCTCAAGGCAACTCTGGTCTTTTCCGACCCGAAAGGTGTGGTTAGTGCGACGCAGGCACGCATCAATGACCTCACTCTTCGCGTAACGAGTCCCAGTGGTGTTGTGTATTGGGGAAATAACGGTCTTGGTAACGGCGGGGGGATGTGGTCAACACCCGGTGGTTCCGCCAATTCGATCGACACCGCCGAAAACGTCTTCATTGAAGCTCCGGAACCCGGGATATGGACGGTGAGCGTGATCGCTTCGGAGATCAATCAGGATGCTCGCCTTGAGTCACCGGCGGTCGACGCCGATTATGCGCTCGTGGTGAGCGGGATATCTGTCTTGGCTCCGACGGCCGCGAACGTCTCAGTATCCGGTCGTGTGCTAGATCCTCATAACGTCGGTGTCCGAGGGGCAGTAGTTACCATCACGGATGGCGCAGCGACGGAGTTTCAGGCTCGCACCAACAACTTCGGAAACTTCACGTTCCGAAACGTGCCCGCCGGGCGGTCCTACATCTTAAACGTCGCACACCGAAAGCTTATCTTCGATCCGGCATCTGTCGCGATATCCGTCGATGATGAGGTCGCGGGTGTTGTATTCCGTTCGCTCGATTGATCAGATCGGGAGCTGATCGAGCCGGGCAATGTCGTCCAGATGAACTCTAAGTGCCCGACGTTCCCGATCGAGAAGCACCTGAAAGTCTCCGCGGGCCTGTGCCGACTTGACTACACCGAATGTAAATTGCTGGCCCGGAACCGGAAGATCCGGTAGATCATCTGAGGTAATTTGCAGAAAGACGCCGTTGTTCGCTCCGCCCTTGTACGCCTGACCCGTTGAGTGCAAAAATCTTGGCCCGAACCCGATGCACGTCGCCGCAAGTCGCTTTTCTAGAACGCGCGTCCGGATCTTTTGAAGGGCTGCTTCATTTGCGGTATTCATCTCTATGTACCCGAGAACCGCAAAATAATCACCGTCCTCAACATTCGCGAAATGAGCTGAAAAGAGTTCTTCTAATCTGGGCTCTTCGACCATATCGGTAAGTGTTCGGGCATATCTCTCAGACGTGTACAGCTTGATACCATCCCGGTCATAGAAGGGCTGCTCATCAGGAAGTTTCCCGGTCTCTTCAAATTCTTCTGTTAGCTTACGTGCCTCGATCTTTGTCGATTCCACATCCGGCTGATCGAATGGATTGATCCCCATCGCCGACCCGGCGACCGCAGTCGCAAATTCCCATCTAAAGAATTCAGCACCGATCTGATAAACATCCTCCATTTCTATCTTGATCACTGGATGACCGGCGGCGAAGAGGGAAGCGAGGTCCACCTCATTTGCAGCATCGGCAGTTTTCACGTAAACGAAGACGCGGTCACGTCCGTAGCTTACGGCTGGCTGTAACGGTTCCCGGTCGACGGGGATTATGGCCACATCATTCTTGCCGGTCGATTCAGCTATAAGCTGCTCAAGCCAGGCACCGAGATCGTAGATGTCGGGCGACGCAAAGATCGTGAGCTTGTCCCGGCCTTGCAAATGACACTCCCCCAGTATGAGCCCGAGCAACGCCGCCGGGTTCTGGTCTGCCTGGCTATTGCGGCAGTTTGCTGCCATTGCAGCCGCTCCGTTGAGGATCCGCTCGACATCGAGCCCCATCAAAGCAGCTGCCGTCAGTCCGAATGGCGAGAGAGCCGAAAACCGTCCGCCCACTGTCGGTTCGCCAAATACAACATGGCGAAATCCGTCCGCGTGAGCTTCCTGTTCCATTTTCGAGCCGGGATCGGTTATCGCGATAAACTGGCTGCCCGCCTTCTCTTTTCCAACGAGATCTGACACGCGATCGAAAAAGTACCGCTTGAAGCAGTTCGGCTCTAGGGTTGAACCTGATTTGCTGGCCACGATGAATAGGGTCTTGGCAAGATCGAGCTTCGCCTCGACGGCCTTCACCTGTGATGGGACTGTCGAATCGAGTATGTGGAAGTTCTCACGACCAAAAGTGATCGCAAGCACTTCCGGACACAGTGACGATCCGCCCATGCCCATCAGCAGAAAATGCGTAAAGCCGGCGGAGCTTATGTCTAGTACAAGCATTCGATACTTTTCCAATTCGGCGAGTTCACGTTCGACAATATCGAGCCAGCCGAGCCATTGCCCCTCATCCCCGCCGGTCCAAACCGTCGGATCCTTTTTCCAGATCCTCTCTATCTTGTTCTCGGACGTCCACTTGGCGACTTGTGTTTGGACAGCTTCCTCCACCAATGGCGGCAGCGAATAAGTCATCGAATTTTGCATTCGAATAAGTTAGCACAAGCCGGCATCGGCCATCTATCGGGACTCTTCGCAGAAACGGACAAACGCGGATAAACTACTTCGCAATGAAGAAATTTCTCTCGGCCATTTTCTTGAGCCTTCTATACAGCGGTGTCGTCGCCGCACAGCCCTGTTTTCATGCCGCCAAAGAGGTCGCACCGGTTATGAGCGAATCGACAAGAGAGGTCTACGAGGCCAAGCTTGCTGAGGCCGATGCGGTGCATCTCGAAAAGCCTAACGAAGCTGAGTCGATAATTTGGCTCGGCCGCCGCACGGCGTACCTGGGTAATTACAAGAATGCGGTTCGGATATTTTCCAGCGGTCTTACTCTTCATCCGGCGGATGCTAGATTCTACCGTCACAGAGGGCATCGTTACCTGACACTTCGGTGTTTTGATGACGCGATCGCTGACTTTGATAAAGCCGCGGCACTGGTCAAAGGCAAGCCTGACGAGATGGAACCCGATGGTCTGCAGAATGCAAAGAACATTCCTACAAGCACGCTGCAGTCGAACATTTGGTATCACCTTGGCCTCGCATATTACGTTAAGGGTGATCATAAGAACGCTCTTCACGCGTATCGGGAGGCACAAAAGGTGTCGACCAATAATGATATGCGCGTCGCCACTACATACTGGCACTACATGACGCTGCGTAGACTGGGGAAAAAGCGCGATGCCAAGAAGTTACTCGATTCGATCGAAACAGACATTGAGCTGATCGAGAACACGGATTATCTCGAACTATTGAAACTCAATCGCGGCGAAGTTGCTCCGGAGAAACTCCTCGCAACGATCAGCGGCGATGCTGATACTCTAGGTTCCGCCTCGTTGGGCTACGGGATCGGCAATTACTACTTGTATAACGGAAATAAAACCAAGGCTGCGGAGATATTTCGAAAGGTTGTCGCCGGAAATCAGTGGGCCAGCTTTGGCTACATCGCGGCAGAAGCAGAACTCGCGAAAATGAATTAGCCGAGCCAGTCAAGCAGCATCGTTTCCTGTTTATGAAACGCATGTTCCGGCTGAGATGAACTGGACATCGGAAGCTTGAAAAACACCGATAGCTGTTCCTGTATTCCCCCTTCACCCCGCCGACGCGCCAGATCGAGGCACCGTGCGATCTCGATCCCGAGCGGGGCCGCAAGTATCGAATCCTTGCACAAAAAATTCACCTTGATCTGCATTCTTTGGCCGAGAAACCCGCGGATGTCGATATTGTCCCATGCCTCTTTATCATCGCCCCGCGGACGGTAATATCTGATATCCACGATGTGGTCTTCGATCGTGTAGCCCAGGATATCGTCGAGCACACTACCCTTCGTTTTCAATTTCGACGCAAGCGAATCTTCGTTCGAAAGGGCCAGGCCGTCACGATTCCCTAATATATTCGTCGAATACCAGCCGTCAACATGCAGTGCGCGTGATCTCAGGGCCGGAGCTAGAACGGTCTTAATGAACGTCTGACCCGTCTTTCCGTCCTTTCCGGCGATCGGCACACGCTCTCGCTCAGCGAACTCGACCAAGGCTGGTATGTCGGCCGCAACAGAAGGCGTAAAGTTGCCATAAGGAACACCTTCGGCGATCGCTGCGTAAGCATAAAGTATCGCTGGGGATATATCGGCAGAATTTTCATCCAAGGCCCGCTCGAGCCCTGCCAGGGTATTGAATAACTCATTTCCCTCGGTCGCCAGCTTCTCGGTTGACGCGAGGTTGATAACAACTACCGACGAGCACTGTTCACGGAAGCGCTGTAGGTCAGAACGCAGCTTTTCGATCACCGAACGATGGCCGCCCGCCCGGAGTTTGTTCTCACCGTCAATAAGAGAGAGGAAATGTTCGTCACCGATAGCAGGCCAAGGGCGAATAGCAGCTAATTCATCGACGATCGCCATGTGCTGTTTATAGCTTAATACTTCGTGAGTTTCCGCTGCCTTGGATAGGTCGTCAGCGAAAAGGTCCCAACCCGCAATAATTATGTCGGTGTAAGGAACTAACCCGGCTACTTTATGCTCGGCAAGCGGCAACCCTTCGGTTCCGATCAAGTTCTGCTTCAGAAGCGCGATGCCGGCCGCCATCGTCGTTCCGACCGCACCTCCGCATCCGACCACTGCAATGCCTAAACGCTGTTCTGCCATAAGGAAACGCTAAGTTTACATCTTTGATTTGCCGCTCTCAAATTTACGTTGCTGCGATTTAGTAATGGCAACTTGATGATGCGGGCAACGTGTCTGCTATCATTGGTTTACTTTGTAAAAGGGTCGATAGGTTGCCGATCGCATAAGGCAGGCATTTGGTCGAAAAGGTGAAAAAAGCTTCTTTCCAATTTAGGCCCGCCGAAGAGCGTTCACCGATCTGGTGGTTTCGATGGGTGCCGACAGTCGTTGTTTCGGCGATCATCCTGTACCTGCTATACCGCGTGGGAACGGTCGTGATCGTTCCTATCCTGGCGTCGGTCGCGTTAGCATACCTGCTCAACCCCATTGTAAAGAAATTAGAGGAGGTTGGCCTGACCCGTACTATCGCCTCGATCGTCTCGATAGTCGGAGTGTTCCTTGCGATCGCTGCGTTTTTCTCTTATGTGGTCCCCGATCTTTGGGCACAGAGTTCCCGGGCCGGGCAAAAGATCGCGGAGAGCTTCACGCCAGAGAATGCAGCTCGCCAACGACAGTGGGTCCGGCGTATCTCTCCGGCACTTGAGCGAGTTGCGGGCGACAAGATCGAACAGTTTCTCAGCGATCCCATCGTGTTCTATGAAGAGAACGTTGCTGAGCCGACCACGGCGACCATTGATGAGGAAGGAAAGATCCGGACGTCGCCGGGAAATGGCTCGGTGATCCTATCGACGATCATTTCATCGCTTGATCTTTTGCTGGTTCCGTTTTTTGTATTTTATTTTCTGATAGATTTTCCCCGATGGCGGGACTCTGCCGAAGCTCTTATTCCACCCCGGTTCCGTGAGCCATTCAGCCGACTGTTTGACGAGTCTGGAAGGATCTTGCAGGCCTATGTCCGCGGCCAACTCTTGATCGGGATGATCATGGCGGCTTTCTATGCCGTGGGATTCTGGTTCCTTGGTGTGCCTGGATGGGCAGGTATCGCCCTGATATCAGGGGTGCTGAATGCGATCCCGTATATCGGTACGATCCTAGGCATACTGCTCGCCGGCTCCTTCGTTCTCGCTGATGGCGGGGGAGTCTGGGGGCTTGCCGGAGTACTTGGGGTTTTCATTGTGGTCCAGACGATCGAGGGTTACATCCTTACTCCCAAGATACTCGGCGGGCGTCTCAACCTGCATCCCATGGCAGTCTTTCTTGGGCTTTTGGTCGGCGGAAAACTCTTCGGCTTACTGGGGATGATCCTGGCGATACCTTTGATCGCCATCGGGAAGGTATTTTTGAAGTTCACGGCCGAACTCTACCAAACATCGCATTTTTACCGATACGGTGAGGATGACCTTCCATCAATGCCCCCGAATCGAGTCGAAGACAAGATAGCGGAGGCGGCTGACACGGTCCTCGCTGAGCAAGTTCAGGAGGAAAAGAAAGACGAGGACTCCGAAACGAAACAAGAAGATCTGCCGAAAAATTAGGATTCGTCTGACCACCACTGATTGTTTTGATATTCACAAACCGATGCTGAAGGTACTAATTATATCTCTCGCTCTCTTTTGCAGTGCGGTAGCACAACCGCCATCCGCGATAGAAGCCGAACTGCTCGCCCACCTTTCCGATATCTCGAAATACGGTAATTACGGAGGAGAATGGGACGACGCCAAGGTTTACGCTGCAAATGATGCTCTTAGGGAAAAGCTGCTGCTCCATGGCTCACGTTCGGACGTGCTGCAGTTTCCATTTTCCCGGCTTCGCGACGAGATGTTTGTCGCAACTTCCAAAGATGGAAAGTTTCGGGCGTATTCGTGGGACAAGCAAACAGGCGGGACGATGCGCGATTTCGCCGCGGTCTTTCAGTACACTTTACCCGGCGGCAAGATCGCAGCAATAGCAGAGAATGACGGCGAAGATGAATCGGCCGGTTCATTCTATCCGGAGATCTATCAGCTCTCGGCCGGTGATCGTACGATCTACTTGCTGACGTCGACGTTTATCGGATCAACCTCGATGCATGGCCAGTCGATCCGGGCCGTTGTCATCGAACGCGACAAGCTCAACCTCGCCGCAAAGCTCATCAAGACCGCGAGCGGCCTGACGCCTTCTGTCGGCTTCGCCTACGATTTCTTTTCCGTTGTCGATCGCCCTGAGAGGCCGATCAAGCTATTTGAGTTCAACGAAAGTCGCCGCGAGTTCAAGTTTCCGGTGGTTGTTGAGGATGCGAAGACGCCGCAAGGCCGCGTGACTAATAAATTCATCACATATCGATTCAACGGCAAACATTTTGTTAGAGTTCCGTGACGGTTGCCTAAACGACTCTAACCATTTGGCTAACGTGCGATTTCCGAAGTAAAATTTCCCGAAGTTATCACATTCCTCCTCGCAAAGACCTCGAACTGAAACGATATGGTTGACGAAAACGAACCAGCCTTCGACTCGAAGCCCTCAGGCTTGGTCGATCGTGCGCTGAATCTCATCGAGACGGTCGGTAACAAGTTGCCGGATCCCGCAGCTCTGTTCCTGATCCTTCTATTCGTCGTCTGGGTTCTTTCGGCGTTGCTGTCATCGATGACGTTCGCCGAGATCGACCCAAGGACGGGGAAGGCCCTGGTCATCAATAACCAAATGACAGGAACAGCGATCGCCGCTTTCCTTTCTAATATGGTGACGACGTTCACCAGCTTTCATCCGCTAGGGGTGGTTTTGGTCGCATTGCTGGGCGTCGGGGTCGCGGAGCACACCGGCTTTATAAACGCCGCACTTAAAGCTTTGCTGAATTTCACCGCACCCTCGCTGCTTACTCCGATGCTGATCTTCGTTGCGATCATCAGCCACACGGCAGCGGACGCTGGTTACGTTTTGGTCATACCGCTCGGAGGCGTGATCTTTTATTCCGCAGGACGTCATCCGCTCGCCGGTATAGCGGCAGCATTCGCCGGAGTGTCGGGAGGTTTTAGTGCCAATTTTATCCCGTCAAGCCTCGATCCGCTTCTTGCGGGCCTGACACAATCCGGAGCCCAGATTATCGATGCGTCGCGGGTAGTCAATCCGTTGTCAAACTGGTACTTTACCGCCGCGTCGTGTCTGGTGATCGTCGCGGTCGGGTGGTTCATCACTGACCGCATTATCGAGCCCAGACTGAAAAAAGTGGCCGTTGACGGTGATCCGGAAGAAATGCCGAAAATGGAAACCCTCGGCGAGAAGGAAAAACGCGGCCTGTGGGTCGCCTTTGCGGCAATGCTGGTTAGCGTTGCTATACTAGCAGCCGTATCGATCCCCGAAAGTTCACCAATGAGATCGCCGGCAGGTTTCCGCATATCGCAAGCCTCGATCACGCAGCTTCGAGATGCCGGAGTTCCGGAGGATGTGATCAAGAGGACCGGACCGATCCTCGGGCAAGACCTGTTCGGCAAGACCGCGTTTGATTCCGCACTGAAAGCTCGGCTAGGCGATGAAGCCGCAAAAACTCATGGGGCGGCGTTCGCTGCTGCCGCTGAGCCCGTGCCGCCGCAGCTTACGGTATCGACGGCGCCGCTGATGCTGTCGATAGTGCCGCTGATCTTCTTGCTGTTTGTGATTCCGGGCATTGTTTACGGATACGTCGCAAGCACGGTCGAAAGTCACCGCGATATCATAAAAGGCATGAGCAAAACGATGAGTACGATGGGCTACTATATCGTTCTCGCGTTTTTCGCTGCTCTTTTTATAGCGGCCTTTGGCCAATCTAACCTCGGTGCTCTGCTTGCCTTAAAGGGAGCCGGTGCGTTGCAGGCGCTCGCACTGCCGACGCAGGTGACCATCATCGGAATCATCTTCCTTACGGCGGTGGTTAACCTCCTGATCGGCTCTGCGTCCGCGAAATGGGCGCTGCTTGCCCCGATCTTTGTACCGATGCTAATGACATTGGGAATGTCGCCCGAGCTCTCACAAGCGGCGTACAGGATCGGTGATTCAACCACCAATATCATCACGCCGCTGATGCCGTATTTTCCACTGGTAGTTGTGTTTGCTCAGCGTTATGTCAAAGGAACCGGTATTGGAACGCTGGTCTCGCTGATGCTCCCGTACTCGATCGGGTTTCTCGTTGTCTGGATACTGTTCTTGCTTGCTTACTGGGCTCTTGGTATTCCGCTAGGCCTGCAGGCTCCTTACACATATCCTTAAGGAGGGGTTTTGTGATGCAAAGAAACGATATCGATCAGGAGCCCGACGATCGGGACGAAATGCATCCGGATAACGAACGCGAAGAGCATCCGGTGCCCGGGATCAAACATGAACCGGAGCCTGACGCCGAAAATATAATGCCGGCAGAAGACCAGCCTGGAACTCTGTAGATCCGTTTAGATCGTCCCTCGGCGGATCGCAGTGTTTGCGATCCGTCCGAGCGCCGCTACGAATGTGTCGAAGCGAGCGAACCGGTCATCACGAGTCGACCCTTTAGCCCATCGGGCATAGATCTGCTGTGCGATCACTGCGATCTTGAACGTACCGAACGCGTAATAGAAAAGCAGATCGCTCGTATCGCGTCCTGAGGATTCGGAATACATATCCGCAAGCTGACGCCGTGTGACCTTCTCCATCAGGACGCGTGGATTGAATGGCATGCTGAGCATTTCTTCACCAGCGTCGCTGGACATCCAGTAGCCAAGTGTCGTTCCAAGATCCATCAGTGGATCGCCCACCGTCACCATTTCCCAATCAAGCACTGCCGACACTCTCGTAGGATCGGCAGGGTCGAGCACGATGTTGTCGAATTTGTAATCGTTATGAACGAGAGTGTGGGCCGATTCCGACGGGATGCGTTCATTCAACCATGCGATGACGTATTGGATCTCGACGTGATCGTGCGTCTTGGCTGCTTCATAGCGTTCACTCCAGCCTTCGACCTGACGCCGGCAATAGCCAACCGGGTTTCCAAGTGAAATTAATCCTGAGTCTTCAAGATCGATCGCATGGAGCGATGCCAGATTGCTCATGAAAGCCCGACACATCTCGATCTGCATCTCCGGTGAGGCACTTATCGCATCAGGAACATCGCCTCTCAGCACTAGACCACGGCGACGTTCCATAAGGTAGAACTCGGCCCCTATCACCGAACCGTCATCGCAGAAGAGGATCGGCTCGGGTGCCGGAGGGTAAACATTCGCTAATTTGGACAGCACTTGAAACTCGCGTTTCATATCGTGTGCGGTGCGAACGGTATTGCCATGCGGAGGACGCCGAAGCACAAGTTCGGTTCCACCGAGCTTGATCAAATACGTCAGGTTCGAACTGCCTGCCGGAAATTGCTCGATCTCCAGTCGATCGAATGGCGTCGGGATACGCGCCCTCAAATACTCTTCGAGAGATCCGCGATCGATGTCTTCACCGGGCCGGACCGGTGCCGTTTCATTAGGGTTCGTGAACAAAATTATGTGTTAATCTGTGGCGATCCGGAAATCAAATTATGGACTTCGATTATTCAGTAAAGTCGCTGGAACTGCAAAAACGCCTTACTGCGTTCATGGACGAGCACGTCTATCCGAATGAGCGACGATCCAACAACGATGTAAACGCGGGCGACCGTTGGGAACCTCTTTCTCTCATTGAAGAATTGAAAGAAAGAGCAAAGACCGCAGGACTATGGAACCTCTTCCTCAAGGACGTCTCGGGCCTTTCGAACGTCGAATACGCCCCGCTCGCGGAAATTATGGGCCGCGTCACGTGGGCGGCTGAGGTGTTTAATTGTTCTGCTCCGGACACTGGAAATATGGAGGTGCTGCACCTATACGGCACCGAAGACCAAAAGGAACGCTTCCTCGAACCGCTGCTCAATGGCTCCATTCGCTCTTGCTTCGCGATGACCGAGCCTGACGTTGCCTCATCCGATGCTTCGAATATTCGTGCGTCGATCATAGCCGATGGTGACGAGTATGTTGTCAACGGAACAAAATGGTGGTCGACTGGTGCCAACGATCGGAGATGTCAGTTCGCGATCTTTATGGGGAAGACCGATCCGTCCGCCGACAAGTACCGGCAGCAGTCGATGATTATCATACCGATGGATACCGAAGGGGTTCGGGTCGAGAGAAACCTGACGGTCTTTGGTTACGACGACGCTCCGATCGGTCACGCTGAGATTTCCTTCAATGAGGTCCGAGTACCGCGGGAAAACCTCCTTCTCGGTGAGGGCCGCGGTTTCGAGATCGCACAGGGACGCCTCGGTCCGGGTAGGGTTCATCATTGTATGCGTCTCATCGGCGCTGCGGAGAGGGCTCTTGAGCTAATGGTAGAACGGGCGAAGGAACGCATCGCGTTCGGAAAACCGTTGGCTGAACAGGGAGTCGTTCGTCAATGGGTCGCCGAATCGAGACTTGAGATCGATCAGGCCCGACTATTGGTGTTAAACGCCGCCTGGCGAATGGACAAGGATGGAAACAAGGAAGCACGGCGCGGTATCGCTGCGATCAAGGCAGTAGTTCCGCAGATGGCCCTTCGGGTGATCGACCGCTCGATACAACTTCACGGCGGCGCGGGTGTATCGCAGGATCTTCCTCTCGCCGGCCTGTGGGCATACGCTCGATCTCTGCGGCTGGCCGATGGGCCAGATGAGGTCCATCTGGAGTCCATAGCAAAGCTGGAGCTCCGCTGACTGTTCCTAGAGCTAAGATCCCCACGATTAGCAAAAATGGCCATCGGTCATTGTGACAGGTTCTCGATCACGAATCGTTCAACATTGTAAAAAAGTATTGACAGACGTTGAGCATTCCTGTAATTTATTCTCTTGACGGTGCACAACCGTTCCTCTTCGCCACCCGATGCGAACAACTTATACAAAAGACTGCATGGTCCGAGCACGTTCATAAGAGCGGTTCGTTTATTCGAAACACGCGGGGTCCTGGCAACTCTTTCAGATGCCCTGTACCTGTCAAACCCTCTCTATGCTGTCGGTCAAAAGGTGGCAAGTAAACTTCAAAGTCCAAGTAACCCGCAAAGTTTTCGAATAAATTAAACGACCAAAACGAAAGTCAGGCGTAGCAGCCTTAAAAGGAGCTAAGAAAAAACAATGCTGTTCGGTAAAAAGAAAAGTGTCGCCGGTCTCGATATCGGATCGAGCTCGATAAAAATGGTCGAACTCGAAGGGAAGGCCAATAGCCTGAATCTCGTCAGCCTGGGATTCCAGAACCTTCCTGCCGATACGATCATCGATGGACAGATCATGGAGCTAAACGTCGTGTCGGACGCCATACAGAGCGTCTGCAGTACGAATGCGGTAAATTCCGCGAGCGTCGTGACCGGTGTAAGCGGCCACTCCGTGATCATCAAGAACATCGTGCTTCCGCCAATGAGTGCCGAGGAGCTCGAAGAATCAATTGACTGGCATGCCGAAGAGCACATTCCCTACGATCTGGCCGACGTCAGTCTTGACTACCAGATCACCGGCCAGTCGCCGGACGCGACAAAGGTTTTGATCGCAGCGTGCAAACGCGAGCGCATCGACAACGTCCGTCAGGCCATCCAGCTTGCAGGAAAGGAACCGGCGGTAATCGATGTCGATACCTTCGCACTGCAGAATTGCTACGAATTAAATTACCAGCCCGATGAATCGCAGGTGGTTACCTTGCTGAACATCGGGGCCTCGACGATGAACGTCAATATCGTTAAGGGCACTACATCGCTTTTCACCCGCGACATTACGGTCGGCGGAAGCCAGTTCACCGACGTTCTTCAGAGAAGCCTCGGATTGAGCTATCAGCAGGCCGAAGCCGTCAAACGCGGAGCGGCGGCAAACGTCGAAGGCGTTGAGGAAAAGGCGATCGAACCGCTGATGAATAACGTCACCGAGATCGTTGCGATGGAGATCCAGAAGACCTTTGACTTTTATCGAGCAACGACCGAAGACAACGAGACGGTTGTGCAGAAGATCCTTATCTCAGGCGGCGGCTCAAAACTGCAGGGCTTGGCACAGGACCTTTCGGCTCGGCTCGAGCTCCCGGTCGAGGTCCTCGACCCGTTCCGAAATATCAAGGTCGATTCCCGTAAATTTGATCCCGGCTATCTTAGCGACATCATGCCCGAAATGGCCGTAGCCGTTGGTTTGGCAATGAGGGGAGTGTAATAACAATGATTAAGGTAAACCTTTTAAACTCAGTTACAGAACGACAGGGCAGCACCGTTATGGCGGTGGACCGCAAGGTCTCGAGTGCGTCGTCACGCCTATTGTTAATGTCGCTCGCCGTCGCTTTCCTTCTGACTGCCGTCATCGGTTGGGATGTGATCAGTTCACAAATGGCCCACGCCCAGGCCCTTGAGGATAAGGCCGAACAGGAACGTATCCAGAAAGAGCTTGAGGTCGTGATGAAGGAACAGCAGGAGCTCGAGCAGAAGATAAAGAATATCGATCTGCGCATCGATGCTATCAAGAATCTTCGTGCAAAACAGGCTGGTCCGAGTGCTGTGCTTGAAGCTATGCGTGAACGCATACTGATGGTGCCCGGCCTTTATCTAAAGAGCATCGAGCAGACAGGCGATCAGGTGACTATCTCCGGAAACTCTCCGGACGAAGCTGCTGTCACACAGTTCGGCCGTAGCCTGGAATTTTCGAATGGCCTGTTCTCAAACCTGAATATCGAGACCAAACGTGAAGAAGTGGTAAACCAAATGGCAACCGCGCCGGCAGGCGGCGAGGCCCCGAAGGTCAACCTCGTTAACTTCACCATAAAGACGGCCTACACGCCCTCCAAGGCTCCGAATCCTGACGCGGCACCGACCACAGCGTCCGCACCCGGAGCAGCACCCGCACCCGGCACAACGGTCCAGGTAGCCAAGAATTAGTCCGCCGAAACCAACGGCGCGATCCAGCCAACTTTCGAAATAAGAAGGACACTATAATGTTAGAGAAACTCAAAAACCTTACATGGTATTTCCAGCTGATGGTCCTCGTCACTGTTGCCGCCCTGCTCTACGCTAGCGTCTGGTACTTCGTCACCAGCGAGACGCGTGCCGAGGTCGTCAAGATAAATGAAGAGGTCGCCGCCCTCAGGGCAAAGAATGAGGCAGCCCGTGTCGCCACTGAGCGTATTGCCGAATTTCGTGCGCTTTACGCCAGCAAGGCAATGGAATATGAGGAGCTGAAGGTCCTTCTTCCCGAACAGCGTGAGATCACTAACGTCTTGCAGGGCTTGCAGGATAACGCCAAGGATTCTCGCCTGATCGTTATGCGGTTCTCGCCACGCGACGATTCTACACAGGATTCGATCATGGCGAAACCCGTCGAGGTCGAGGTCGACAGTAACTTCGCAAATCTGAAGGCATTCTTTGACAAGATGGCAAAGCTTCCGCGAATCGTCTCGATCAGCGACTTTAAGATCAATCAGCTCGACAAGCAGACCGGCGATAAGACGCTGCACGCACAGTTCCTGCTGACCGCATACTATGCAGATCCGGAAGCACTGACGCCGAAACCACCCGCACCGGGACAGCCCGGCGCTCCTGCCGCTGCTGCCCCTCCGGCACCCGCAGCAAAATAGGCCCGCCTTGTGAGCATCACCATATACCCAAGAGACAAAGCCATGAATATACCGAAGATGAAACGAATTTTGACCCTGTCATTCGCGGTCGCCGGGTTTACCCTGCTGAGCGGCCTTGCATTCGAGGTGAATGCACAGCGTGACCCGTTCGCAAAGCCGGGCTGGGCGCGTACGAAGACCACCGGTCCGGGCGGGACGGCTCAAGGTGGGCCCAAGAAACCAGGCGTACCTGACTTTGTACCGGGCATTCCTTCGATCGAGCAGCGTATCGAATATTACAAGCGTCAGCGCGAAGATGCGGCCACCAATGGCCAGCCGCTTCCTAAGGTGACCAGCGTACTCGCACTCGAGGAAATGCAGGTGACGGGGATCTTTCGCACGCCGCGTGGCTACGCCGCAATGGTCGAAGCGACCCCGATACGTCTCTCATACACTATCTACCCGGGCGAAAAGTTTTTTGATGGACAGCTCGTCGCAGTCGAAGAGAACCGTTTGGTATTCCGAAAGGTCACCAAGGTCGGTAAGAACAAGTTCGCGACGACCGTCGAGAACAAGCCGCTTCGAAAGTACACGCAGCGTGAGGTGATCCAGGGCACAGCCCCTGCGGGTGCCGAGAGTGCCGACGCAAAGGCTGCTCCTGCCGCCCCGACCGCCGTAGGTGTGCCGGCGGCCGCAGCCGTGATGCCTTCGCCTTCTTTGGTATCACCTCTGGATGAAATGAACAATATGCCGGAAGCAGAAGCAAAACCGGCATCAGGTGCAAAACGCACCGTCCGTTCCGCACGGAAAAACTAAGATCTCACCGGCGGCCGGTGTCCTTCCGGCCGCGAGATAATTGACCAGTCCACAGGTCCGCGGCGATATGCCAAAAGAGCGGATCACTTTGTAACGGAGGAAACATGAATTCTCTTCACTCTTTAGGCGTGTGCTGCCGCAAGGCGATCACCGCATCTCTAATTGTCGCAATGCTCGTGCTTGGCACGTTTGCACAGGTCGTGCAGCCACGTCAGCAGGGCAAAATGTATGGTGACGCCGGATTCGTCGGCGAACCCATCAATCTCAATGTGGTCGATGCGGATATCCGCGATATTCTCAGCTATATCACTGAGCAATATGGAGTTAACTTCGTCATCGATCGCTCCGTAAAGGCCACGCCTGTTACGGTGAACGTGAGCGAGGTTCCCTGGAACATCGCGCTCGACTCGATCCTGCAGTCACAGGAGCTCGGTGTTCAGGTGAATGGCACCATCCTTCGCGTCGCAGATTCTAAGCTGCTAGCTTCCGAGGGCGAGATCTTCCGTCTACGTCAGGACAACGCTCTTGATACGGCAGTTCTTTACACGGAATTTATCCGTTTGAATTACGCACGTGCTAAGGGCTCGCTTCTTCGCGGAGCTTCGACAACGGGACGTCTGACTGGCGGGGACCTTTCACCGCAGTTCGTTCCTACCGGCGGCTCAATGACCGGCGGCGGCAATGACGGCGGCGGTTCATCAGCTGGCGGCGAGGACAGCACTGAAGGCATTCTGCCGATCATCCAGCGCCGGCTTTCACGCCGCGGCTCGGTTGAGATCGACGGACGAAGCAACTCACTGATAATCACCGACGTTCGTGAGAACATCGATGCGATCAAGCAGCTCGTTGCCATTCTTGACCAGCCTGAGCCGCAGGTCGAGATCGAAGCACGCATCGTTGTCGCAACGCGCAACTTCAGCCGAGATATCGGCGTGCAGCTCTTCGCAATGCTCAACGGAGCACGCGGCGGCGGCATCATCGGCGGGACACTTCCGACGCAGGACACCGGCGGTCTTGAACCCGGACCGGGCTTGCCCTTGACCAACCCGAACAACAACCTCTTCTCGAGCATCCCGAGCACGGTCATCGGCCTGACGACCGGTATCTTCGGTACTGCTCAGCTTAGTGCACTGATCTCGGCCGGCGAACAGAAAGGACAGGCAAAGATCATTGCTACCCCGCGTGTCACCACGCTCAACAACAAGAAAGCCAAGATCGAAAGCGGAACAAAGATCCCGATCACCACGATTCAGCCGGGTTCGGCTGCTGGCGGTGCCGTGGTCGCAACGACGCAGTATGTCGATGTTCCTTTGAAGCTTGAGATCACACCGCAGATCACCGACGTAGGTACCGTAGTTCTCGACGTTCTCGCTGAGAACAGCTCAACGGCAACGATCACCGGCGGTGTGGCTCCTGCGATCAACAACCAGACGATGCAGACTCAGGTAACTGTTCCCGATGGCGGAACGACCGTAGTCGGCGGCGTGCTCTTTGACGACGAACGTGAGAATCAGGACCGCACACCGGGACTCTCGAAGATCCCTCTGCTCGGTAACTTGTTCAAGCGTAAGGGCGTTCAGCGAAATACGAACGAGATACTCTTCTTTATCACACCGAGGATCTATCGACCGGACTTCGCAGCAACCTCCGGTTCGTCTGGGACTCGACCGAATGCATCGATCATTCAGCCGGTTCCGCTAGGCAATCCGCCGTCAAACTCGGACAACTCGGTACCGCAGCCGCAGATGCAAGTTGCACCTGGTGTTCAGCCCGGAGTGCCGATAAAACCGCAGCCGTAATAGCCCGAGCAGCCTTTAAGCCGCTTGAAGCGAAAGTTGTTTCCTTTCGTACAAGTAAGTCCCGCCGCGTAACGCAATGTTTCGCGGCGGGACTTTTATTATTCAGAAACGCTGGATCTAATCCGGCAGATACCCCCTCGGGACCGGTTCGTCACCGGGCAGGCCAAACCCCGCGATTCCTACGCCGAAGTCCGAACTCCGCAGTATATACCAGACACCGTCGCGAAAAACCGCGATGTCCGTTTTTCCATCGCCGTCAAAATCCGCAGGTGCCGGTATATCAGTTCCAAGTCCAAAATTTACCGAAGAAAACCCCGCGGTTGACCCGAGAACGTACCATACGCCATTCGAAGGCCTAAAGACGGCCGCATCTGCTCTGCCGTCGCCATCGTAATCACCCTGAGTAGGTTTGTCTCCCGCGAGGCCGAAATTAAATATTGAGAAGCCATTGTCCGTGCTTCGCCAGATGTACCAGACGCCGGTTGCAGGGCGCCAGACCGCAACGTCGGTTCGGCCGTCAGCATCAAAGTCCGCCTGGACAGGCTTATCAGCGGCGATACCGAAAGTGCGGATGTCGAAACCGCCGTCTGAGCTTCTGAGGATGTACCACACTCCGGTTGATGGACGCCAGATCGCAAAGTCATTCTTAAGATCACCGTCGTAATCGCCCGGAACAGGAACATCGCCGGTAATTCCCCATTGGACGATGCTTATGCCGCCTCCGCTTAGAGCTGCATACCAAACACCGGTCGATGGTCTGAAGACCGCAAGGTCGGAAGTGCCGTCACCATCGTAATCTCCTGGTGCGATAAGATCGCCCGGCAGCCCGAATTGCGTGGCCTTGAATCCCGCATCTACAGTGTTCAGCGAATACCACGCACCGGTCGAAGGCCTGAACACGGAGATATCGCTTTTGATATCGCCGTCAAAATTCGCGATCGCTGAGCCCGAAAGAGTGCTGGCGGCCGTGGTGTAGATATGATCACCAAAAGGGCCTCCGTCGCTATTCGCACCGTTTCCCGCGGCATAAAAACTGATCTTTCCAACGCGTGCAGCCGGAGCCGTCCATGTAAAGTTCCACGACCTTGAGCCAAAAGCTGAGGACGATGTGCCTGCCGCGGTATGCATTATGTATTGCCGCTCAAGCGTGCCGACGACTCCCGGTTCAACCTGCAGCGGCTGCGGATTGGCGGGCGGCAATGTATAGCTACCGATCTGTTCACCGTCGGGGCCGATCGCCGTTAGCTGAAATCCATAAAGCACGGCATCAGCCTGGCTTACGGTAACTGTCACCGGGATCTGCTGTCCGGGTCGATAGTTCGCGGGAATGCCGCTTATCTGGATGTTTCCGGTCCCGCTATTAACGGGAAACTCTGCATGACAAGCCGCACAGCTAAGCTCGCCCGGTGCCGCAGTGTGTGAAGTTGTAGGTCCGGAGACGGATGCACCTACCGGCCGTTCAATAGAAAACAGGCCAAGAAAGCCTGCGGCCCCAAGGAATACAAAGCCGATCGCGGCTGCGAGTTTCAAACGTAGGATGATTGGAAGAGAAGTCTTCATACTTTGTAACACCTCCGGCGACAGATACTTGAAGCTTTGACGGACACGGGGGACTGAAAGTCTGAGAGAGTCGATAATAAAAACATAACGGTCGAGTGTGAGAGTGTCAACAAAAATGCCGCAGGCCATTACAGCCTGCGGCATTTCGTACTTGTGAATGCTGAAGGGAACTTTACAGACCCCTTCAGGCTGTGGCTTTACGGCCGGGCCGCGGTCGGAACCGGCGAATCGCTCGCAAGACCGAACTGGAAGACGTCAACGCCTCCGCTCGACTTGTTGATCCACCAGAGTCCGGCTCGATAGATGGCCTGGTCATCCTTACCGTCACCGTCGTAGTCTCCAGGTACCGGTGTGTCAGTCGAAAGGCCGAACGGGGTAGCAACTACCTGGCCATCCGAGCTCTGTCTGACATACCACGTACCATCGGATGGACGGTAAACTGCCTGATCGTCCGTTCCGTCACCATCGTAGTCTCCAGGTACCGGAATGTCTCCGGCCTGTCCGAGCGAGATGTTGACTGTAGGTCCGGTCGAAAGCGTACCTGTCCATGCACCGTTGGTGAAGATGATGCCGTCGGCTTCTCCGTCTCCATCGTAGTCTCCAGGAACAGGTGTGGTACCCGGGTTATTAACAATGAGGTTTCCGCCATTGCTGCTAAGCAGGATGTACCAGTTGCCCTCGGAGGCTCGATAGACAGCGATGTCATACTTACCGTCGCCATCATAGTCGGCATTCGCCGGAACATCGCCCGTGACACCCCATGATACGCCGGTGAACACGAATCCATTGCTGTTAAGCATATAGAAATCGGGTTGCGTCGGGTCATCATTTGGCCTGAACACTGCGACATCGTCGGTGCCGTCACCATCGTAGTCACCCGGTACGAGCGTATCGGTCGCGATGCCCCAGTTTAGGACCTGGAAGCCTGCGGTCGAACGCTGCAGATACCAGTTGCCTTCTGACGGACGGAAGACCGAAAGATCGGTACGGCCATCGCCGTCGAAGTCAGCACGTCCGTCACCCGACGGAGGCGTAACGCCGCCGCCTAAGGTAAGGCTCGCTGCAGTGATGCTGCCGGTATCGGCGGGACACTGGTCGGTGAAGGTCATCGTCCATGTTCCGTTCGATGTCGGGATACCTGCAAAAGCAGGTGTCATCAGCGTCAATGCTCCGCCTCCGGCACTTCCGCCGCCTGCCGATGTACGATAGTCACCGGCCGGGATCGGAACGGCTGTACCAGCGGCTGCTGCTGCCTGCCACCAGTTACCTGATGCTGCATCGTTAAAGTTGTACGGTCCGGCAAAGTCAGATGAATCACCCACACCGCCCGTCGTCGTGGATCCGGTGTTGCCGAATACCATGAACGTCGTGCCGTCGGGTGAGATCAGTCTTGCTCGGACATCGCCAACCCAAGTATGCGTACCCGTAAGTCCAACCGATACTGACGTCGGTGGCCCTGAGATGCCGGTCACGTTGAACGAGATCGTCAAAGGAGTACCTTCCGTACCGCATGTCGTACCGTCGGGAATGTTGCCCGTTCCCGTGCCTGGGAACGTCGTTCCGCCGCCAGGTGTAGGCGTCGGGGTAGGCGTTGCCGTCGGCGTCGGAGTTGCTGTAGGCGTCGGGGTAGGTGTACCACCACCGCCGATGCTTCCAACTAGCTTGAACGGGAAGTCCTGCGGAACATCCGGAGCTGACGCATCCGGGTTGCCCACGTCAAGAACGTCGACCCATCCGGTCGCGGTGAACTGGCGAGCGTTATCGCCTGTTCGGCCTCGAACACCCGGAACGGTAACGGTCGGAGCAAAATGCGCCGTGTTCGTACCGATCCGCGTATCCCAATCGATCCAGTATGTGCCTGGTCCAAGAACCTGAGCCGGCGAAACGAGCAATCTGGTATCCCAGATACGTCGGTTTGTTGCCGGTGTAGTTCCGGGAGCCGGGACCGAACTGTTAAAGATTCGCCACATCAAGCTATCTGTCGATGTGCCAAGTCGATTGGTCGTCGTGTCACCGAAGATGACAGTAGCCCCGGCATCGCCCGGACGTCCGTTCCAGATCTGCAGAGTACCGCCCGTTACGGGACTTGTGGTACCAGCGAAACCGGTCTGGTATACGAATACAGCGACCTGATCGATCGTCCACGTCTGACCTGCCGGAACTGTGAAGTTGTCTGCACAGCGGAACAGATTAGCCGTAGTCGATACCGCACAACCTACGCCAGCCAGTGTATTGGAGTAAGTTGTATTTCCTGTTTCGTTCTGGGCCTCGCTCCATGTCGTTCCGGCCGGAGCGTTGACCCCACTATTTGACGTCGGGCCGGTTGAAAGCGGTCCGTTGTCATATATGAACCCTGGTGCCGGCGTAGGTGTCGGCGACGGGGTAGGTGTTGCAGTCGGGGTCGGAGTCGGTGATCCAGTAGGTGTCGGGGTAGGTGTAGGTCCACCGCCGCCGCAGTTGAACGAGCTTACGAGGTTAAAGTCGTCAACTCGAACACCAACACCACCCACTGACGAGTCAGATCCCATTCGGAACTTGAACTGAACGTTCTGTCCGTTGGCTGACGCCGGCAGGGTTACCTCCACGTCCTTATAACCGTTCGAGTTACCCGACCATGCCTGACGGCCCGGAAGCGGGTTGCTGAATCCGGTGGACAACGTTCCCGTGTACGGTCCGGAAACAAAAGTTCCGCCCGCAGCGAGAATGTCCTGATACGCGCCTGCTCCGATCTTGATCTCGAGGACCATACCGTCAAAGCCGCTTTCAGTATTGTGGTTAAGCTTGAACTTGAGTGCAGCCGCGCTTGAGCTAACAGGGATCGCGGGTGTTTCCAGTTCACTAATACCAACCGCAGTCACGTCGGTAGCAAAAACGGAATTCGGTGCGCTTGCCGGTGAGGTCGTATTGGTTGCCCAACCCGAACCAACTCCGGTTGCTGTCGAAGTCCATCCTGCAGGAAGTGAAGGAGCTGTGACGCCGTCAAAGTTCTCAACTGTTCCTATCGGCTGGCCGAGGACAAATGAGAACGGTGCCGGCGGCTGGCTGCCCGTGTCGCTCGAAACGGTTATCTGGAGATTAATGCTCGAACCGCAAGGTGCTCCAGCAGCGATAGCATACGGAATTGCATTCGTCACCGTCTGGCCGTGATTGATCGTGCCATAATTGACCGAATTTCCGCCTGCGATCGAAACGACCACGTTCGTTACCGTCGATCCGGTGTTGTTTGTTACCGGGACGTTAACATTAACGGTTTCGCCCGGTTCGGGGAATCCGTCGCCATCACCACCGGGTGCCGGGTCTGTGACCGTGATCGGCGGTGCGATAACAGCATTCGGGGTATCAAATGCTTCTGTAACGTTTGCGGGTGAAACCGCGTTCACAGTTGCGCTGAAGCCCATACCGCGGATACGGAAGCCTTCGCGGACGTCAAGAACGTCAGCTGCAGCTTCAGGAGCCACGGGAAGTGCGGAAGCGGCCGCGATGATCGCGTCGCGTTCCTGGAGGAACGTCGGGCCTGCCGGAGCAAGCTTCATGCCGTCAGTAACGACCTGCAGTACGCGCTGCGTACCTGCCGTGAAGCCCAAACGTGTGACCATCTTGGCACGAACTTCCCAAAGGGCGCTCGACCAGATCTCACCTGCGTTGTGTACAGCGTCGCAGCCGGACGCTCCGAACGGTCCACGCGGGAAGGCACCGTCTGAAAGGTCGCAGCCTGCATTGAGGTCGGCGAATGTCAACGGGTTATGCGGACGATTGTTGGGACCGCCCGTGAATGCCATAACGGCTTTCGGGAAGCGGCGGATACCGTAGTAGTAATTTCCGGTAAAGCCAGCAGCAGCCAAGTGTGTGGCATAGCCGCCGGTCGTGTAAATGCCGTTGATCGGATCCGAGGGCTCAGCCAACATGGTCATTGCATACCAGTCGCCCCAACCTTCGCCCATACCGCGGGACATGTTATTTGAAAGACCGCTGCCGTTTCCGTGGAGACGGCCTGACAGTCCGTGCGTAACTTCGTGGATGATGACCTCAGCGTCCGGCGTGCCGTCATAGTCAGGCGTCGGGCCGGTCCAAAGGTACATCTGCATACGTCCGCGGGTACCGTCAGACGTGATGGAGAAGTTAGCATTGTTTGAGCCGGAGCTGTCCTGACCTTCAGCTGACACACGATCGTTCGCGACACCGCCGCGGCCAAAGTTGTCCTGCTGGAAGTTGAAAGCCTGCTCGGTCCAACCCAGATTATACATTTCGCTCTGGAAGCGGTTCATCACATAGAACATCTGGATAACAGCACCGCGTTGGGCCTGGGCCGTCAGCGGTTCGTCACCGGGAGCCGGATTTCCGGGCGGCGGGTTCCATGTCGATGTGAAGGTGCGGCAGCCTGCTCCTGGGCAGGTCCCGTCACCGGCGGCTGGAGCGTCGACACCGTTCGGCGACACACGGTCGATACCGGCTTCGACGAAGTTACCATCGGTAATGTTCGCACCGTCAGTGATCCAACCGTTATTGATCGAGCCGTAAGGGCCTTCGTTACCGATCAGTGTGACATTCGTACGGGTCGCCAATGCACCTTGCGTTCCGAGTGTCGGGTCGATCGGTCCGGGTGAAAGCGGGGCCGGGTTATCAGCGGCCTTTATGTAGCCGTTAGCGTTATTGTAAACCTGGAAGGTAGCTGCGGTTGTCTGGTCTTCAGTAATGTTCTTACGCCAGAGCATGCGGCCTTCCGTATCAACGATCACGTAGTAAGCGTTGACCGGCTGCCAGATCAAAACCCGCCATGCAGGTACTGCAACGCCGGGTTCGGTCGGGAAATAGAATTTTTCAGCTTGTGTGGCCCAGTCGCCCTTGCCGAAAAATACCCGATTGCCATCTGAAAGCGAATCGTCACGGGTGAGGTCCATGTCAGACATATCGTTATTGATATATCCGGCAGCGGCCCTGACGGCGTTCAACGGATCGCCGAAGTCAGATGAAAGCGAGTCGTAGTCGAGGCCCGGAGCCAGCGTGTTGATCACGCGGACCATTTCACCGGACTTGGTGAACCCGGCCTTGATCTCGCCGCGGAAAACGGGAATGCCATTGATCTCCTGGATAAAGTGGGCAAATCCCATGCTGCCGCTCGGATTTTCGTAGTCAGCGATAACCTTGAGGTTGTCGATCTGGCCGCGGTCCATTCCGAGCAGTTCGCTATTGTCTTTCGCGAAATTGCGAAGAGCGGTCGCACGCGTGGTGCCGGTCGCTCCTGAAAGGCGTTCGATATTCGTGCGCCACATATCAGGCGAGATGACCTCAGGAACCTGCAGTTCCGGGTTGTACTCGACCTTCAGGCTCGGCACACGGGTGCGAAGGTTTTCTTCGCCGCGGGCAAAGCCGTCACGCATATCGGCCATGAATGAGGCGTTTTTACCAGCCTTTTCACGAATGGCGACCAGGGCCTCTGAGTCGCCCTTGCCGCGGAATTCGCGAATGTCGTAATTCTCTAAGCCAGCCTCGTGGCTATGGGTTCTTTCGATCAGACCCTTGCCTTGGCTGTTAACTTCCCATTGAAACTGTGCCGGCAGGATAGCAAGCGCCGTCACGAGCATCATTGCGAAGATACTCATTAAGAGACCCTTTCGAGCCCCTTTAGGTGATTTGTTCTGCATTTAAGCCCTCCTAAAGCTAAAAAAGAACGGTAATGCCGCGCTTAAACGGCAAACGGACAGTGAACCTTAAAAATATAAGGGCGGATAAGGAGTAATAATTCAATATATGCCGGGGCGGTTCAGGAGCTGCGAAAGGGTATGGAAATTCGAGTTCGTGATAGCCACAGGCGAACGAAAAATTATGCGAACAAAAGATAGATTGGTAAAAAGCGAACCAATGAATATTTAAATGATGACGTATTGTAAGCGGATTTTAGTGAAATCGTCAATCTATTATTAAAGAAATTTAAACGTAATTTCCGGTAATCCCAACGAAGAGATGGGAAAACGCAGCCTTTCCGGTCCGCAGGTTTAAATAAAGACTCATACCCGAAAGCTGTCAGAGCGATTTTTGCGCTTATTGATGAGTAAACTCGTCCTTTTGTCTCGTGACTTTTCTCTTTTGTCACGAGACTCTTTTGTCTTTTGTCACGTAACATTTCTCTTTTGTCACGAGACTTTTCTCTTTTGTCACGTAACATTTCTCTTTTGTTACGTAACATTTTTCTTTTGTTACGTAACATTTTTCTTTTTTTGACGGCTGCGGTCCGTTGGAACTCGAGTGACGATCGATCTACTTTTATCGATCCAGGCAGATCGAAAGGCAGGTTTGCAGGCATCTCAAAACAAAGAGGCTGCCCGGATAACTCTCCGGACAGCCTCTTTTCATGATCGACGGGTCATTACCCGCACGGTTAAGGTTTACGGCGTTGCTTTCGATGGGATCGGAACGTCGCTCGCTAGTCCGAAGCTGTAGACATCGAACACACCGCTCGGGTTGTAGATCCACCATTGGCCGGCGCGATAGATCGCGATGTCTTCAGATCCCGTCCCGCGATAGTTTCCGGGTACCGGAATATCGCCGGCCACACCAAACTGAACGTTCTGAGTCTGCTGGTCGGACGATCGGCGTATTTGCCAGAGTCCGGTCGGGCCGAACATCGCCAGATCGGTCGTTCCATCGCCGTCGTAATCTCCCGGTACCGCAAATGAATCGGCGGTCCCGAATGACATTGACAGTGTTCCGCCGCCCGAAAGCGGGCCGGCCCATGCGTTGCCGGTAACTGTGATCGCGTCCGCTTTGCCATCACCGTCGTAATCTCCGGGAACCGGACGAGTGCCGGCATTGTCGATTATCGAATTGCCGCCGTCGCTGCTTCGCAGAATGTAAAACTTCTGCTCGGATGCTCGGAAGATGCCGATATCGTATTTGCCGTCGCCATCATAGTCCGCATTAGCCGGAACGTCTCCGGGAATGCCCCACGAGACACCCGTGTAAACGAACCCGTTGCTGTTAAGCATGTAGAAGTCCGGATTGATCGGGTCTGCCGACGCGCGGAACACAGCAAAGTCTGCCTTTCCGTCGCCGTCATAGTCTCCGGGTACAAGGGCGTCCGACGCGATGCCCCAGTTGAGAGCACCAAAACCTGACGTCGAACCGTTGATATACCAGTTGCCTTCCGAAGGCCGAAAGACCGATATGTCGGTTCGTCCGTCACCGTCAAAGTCAGCTCGGGCAGTTCCGGGATCGACGATGATACAGCTGTAATTACCACTGACCTGTATCGTATCGACGTTCCAACCCGTGACTGCAGTGTTGTCATCCGCACCAAAACGCCACTTCAAGCGCACATTCTGTCCGGCTGCGGCCGCAGGCAAGCGTGCGATCGTCGTCAAATAACCGCCTGAATTGCCATTCCATGAGTTGCGTCCTGCAAGCGGATTATTTGCACCGTTAGCACCGAGCACGCCGTTGTAACCGTTCTGAACAAATGATCCACCGGCAGCGATAATGTCCTGAAAAGGACCTGCACCGATGCTGATCTCCAGCACGCCGCCGTCCCAACCGGGCTCGGTCGCGTATTTGTTTCGGAACGAAACAGTTGCCGCCGCGCTGGTGATCGGGATCGAAGGCGATGTCAGATCTGTTCCTCCGCCCACCGTTGTCGGATCGAGCGCGAACGCCGAGTTTGTCCCGGAATCCGGTCCAACCGTTGAGGTAACGAAGTTAGTGCCGTTCTGCACTGCAACAGCGGTCCAACCGGCAGGAAAAGCCGGTGCGGTTACACCGTCAAAGTTCTCGCTGAACGTAACTATCGGCTGCCCGAGCGACATACTTCTAACAAAGCTTGCCGGTCCGAGGCTGCTTGTTGCGTTGAATGTAAGACCTACGACCGACCCACAGGCCGATGCTGCAGGTACCGTGTAGTTAATGGTGCGCGATACAGTCTGGCCATTATTGATGGTGCCGTAATTTGCGTTCCCGCCGCCGACGAGCTGAACCGCAACGTTCGTTGCCGGATTGCCTGTGTTGTTGGTCAGCGGCAGCGTGATAACTACCTGCTCACCGGGCTCGGGAACACCGTTATTGTTGCCCGTTGCATCTGACACGGTGAAAACCGGCGTTTGCAGCAGATTCGGAAGATCGAATGCTTCGGTCACCCTCGCGGTACCGCTGCCCGTTCCCGGAGTTTGGATCGATGCTGAAAAGCCCATGCCGCGGATCGCGAAGCCTGCCCACATGTCTGCGACATCCGCCGCGTCGCCGCCCGCAAGTGCGGCAGCAATGATGGCGTCGCGTTCCGTAAGGAACGTCGGGCCCAAAGGAGCAAGCTTCATTCCGTCGGTCACGTGCTGCAACACACGGCGATTTCCTACGGCCCAACCGAGCCGCTGCACATATTTCGCGCGGACCTCCCACAGAGCACTGCTCCACACCTCACCGGCATTGTGCACCTGGTCAGCAGCACCGCCGCCTGAGGGCGAAAAGGCACCGTCAGAGACATTTGCCTGTGTACTGTCGACATCAGCGAATGTAAGGGGATTGTGCGGACGATTATTCGGTCCGCCCGTGAACGCCATCACGGCCTTGGGAAAGCGCCGGATCCCGTAATAGAAATTTCCAAAATACGAAGGTGTTACGAGAACGTATCCGCCCGTCGTATAAATACCATTGATCGGATCGCTCGGCTCAGAAAGCAGGGCGTGTGCATAGAAGTCCGACCAGCCTTCACCCATACCGCGCGACATATTCAGCGAAAGCCCACTGCCATTACCGTGCAGACGGTTCGACGTGCCGTGCGTCGCCTCGTGAAACACGATATCTATATCCGTCGTGCCGTCACGGTCAGGGTTCGGTCCGGTAAAGATATACATCTGCATCCGGCCGCGGCCGCCATCTGCCGGCGTCGAGAAGTTAGCGTTGTTAGTACCGCTTGAGTCCTGGCCCTCTGACGAAACCCTGTCATTCCCTAGACCGCCGCGGCCAAAGTTATCGTGTTGGAAGTTGCGTGCCTGCTCTGTAAAGCCAAGCCTGTAAAGCTCATCGTGATAAAGGTTCATCGCGTAGAACATCTGGATCACGGCACCGCGCTGAGCCTGCGGTTCCAGCGGCGAATCTCCGGGCGCCGGATTTCCAGGCGGCGGGTTCCACGTAGAAGTGAACGTGCGGCAGCCGGTTCCAGGACACGTGCCATCGCCGGGCATCGGTGCGTCAACACCATTCGGCGAGACGCGATCAAGTCCGGCCTCGGTCGCATTGCCGTCGGTCGAGTTCGTACCGTCGGTGATCCAGCCGTTGTTATTGAAGCTGTAGACCGTTTCATTGCCGATGCGAGCATCATTCGCACGCGTTAGAAGAGCTCCTTGCGTTCCAAGTATCGGGCTGATCGGTCCGGGCGTCAGCGGTGCCGGCGATTCGGCCGAAACCGTCATCGAGTTGGCGTTTCCGTACACTTCCAGAGTCGCGCTCTGTGTCTGGTCTTCGGTGATATTCTTTCGCCAAAGAACCGTCTGCGTCTCGGCGTCAACGATAACGTAGTATGCCGAAACCGGCTGCCAAATGAGCACACGCCATGCAGGCACGGCGACTCCGGGCTCGGTCGGGAAATACATCTTTTCAGCTGTGGTTGCCCAGTCGCCCTCGCCAAATACGACCTTGAGGTCGTTTGACTCGGCAGCGTTAACGCTCAACTCGGACTCCCTCAGTTCGTGGCCGATATTTCCGGCGGCAGTCCGAACGGCGTCAGCCGGGTTTCTAAAATCGGTCGAAAGGCGTGATTCGTCGATCCCCGGTGCGAGGTTGTTGATAACGCGAATTATCTCACCGTTCTTAGCGAAACCCGCCTTTACCTCGCCGCGGAAGACCGGTATGCCGTTAAACTCCTGATTGAGTTCGACGAACGAAAGCGGCCCTTCCGGATTCTTATAGTCGGCAAACACTTTCAGCCCATCGATCTCGGTTTCATCGACGCCGACAAGACTCGAATTCTGCTTCAGAAAGCTCTTTAACGTTTCCGACCGCTTACCGTTCGTCGGGCCCGTGAGGAAATTCCTGCCTTGGCTGACGTCGGTCCCGATCACCTCGGGGATGCGAATGTCTGTGTTGTACTCGATCTTCAGCGTCGAGACGCGCGTTCGCAGCGACTCTTCCGCTTCGACGAACGATTCCCGCATGTCTGCGACCTCTGCCGCGTGCTTGCCCGCGGATTCCCGCAGGCGCGCCACTTTCTCGAACGCCGCTTTATCGTTTCGGATGTCGTAATTAGGTAGTTCTGAATCGTGACTTTCAGTACGTTCAAACAGGCCGCTTCCGGTCGCCGAAGCGGTCGGAGAAGCAAACCACGCAGGAGCTACGATCACTGCGGTGACCGCACTAAGAGCAAACGTTGCGGCTAGTACACGCCTGCCGCCAAGGGAAAATACGCTGCGAAACATCTGTAAGGGAAACCTCCGGCTGTGTGTGCGGACTTTGGTCCGGTTGTTAAAAGCGAAAATGCCTTGGCCGACAGGGCTCATTAGCATGGTTTGACCCGCTTGTTCTACAATTATCTTTTGTCCAAATAAGTAAGAGTGGTTCGAGCTTGCGACGGCTTCGACAGGTAGGGCGGTCGGTGCGTGCATTAACGAAAAACTGATAAAGAGCGTAATAGAGATTTGTAGCACCTCACAAGCCTGCTAGTCAATCGAAAATTCGCCTCAGATCCCATGACCGAAAACTTGATCGAGAAGGTATTTGGCCCTGCGGGGCTGGTCTCTCGGTTTCATGCGAATTACGAGCACCGGCCCGGGCAGATCCAAATGGCCGAGCGTGTCGCTCAGGCCTTTGAGACCGAACGCCATTTGATGGTCGAGGCCGGCACCGGAACGGGGAAGACTCTCGCCTATCTCGTGCCCGCGATAGCGGCGTCAATTAAGAAAAAGCAGCGGATCGTAATTTCCACCGGCACCAAGAATCTGCAGGAGCAGCTGATGGAAAAGGACATCCCTTTCCTTAAAAAAGTGCTTCCGGTGAAATTCACCGCCGAGTATATGAAAGGCCGCGGCAATTACGCCTGCCTTTATCGCGTTCACAAGGCCGAAGATCAGCCTGTGCTGGACGGGCTCGATCAGCTCGACCATTTCCGCTCGATCCGCGAGTGGATCCGCGAGACCCAGACCGGCGACCGATCAGAGCTGGTTGACCTGCCTGAAAATCTTTCGTTCTGGAATCGGATCAATGCGCGCGGCGACATCTGCATCGGTCAGAAGTGTCCTGATTTCGAGCCCTGCTTTATCACGCGAATGCGTAACAGGGCGGATGCTGCTGACATCGTCGTAGTAAACCACCATCTGTTCTTTGCGGACCTAAATGTTCGCGGGAACCAGTTCGGAAAGGTCATCCCCGATTACGGGGCCGTGATATTTGACGAAGCTCACCTGATCGAAGACGTCGCGTCAGACTACTTTGGTTTTCAGGTATCGAATTTCCAGATCGACGAGCTTGTTCGCGACATAGACCATTTGCCGATATCCGACGCTGTCGTTACCCGCGACTTGACACGTATCGCGGCAAAGATCAGCGGGCTCGCCGAACAGTTTTGGATACGCCTCACCCAGGCAAAGTTTGAAGGCCGTTTCCCGCTGCTGCCCGATGCCTTTGGTTTTCGTACCGCTGACGGCGCCACGCGGCCGACGCCGCTCGGCGAAGCACATGGCGTACTCGACAACGCTTTGATGAGCCTCGATACCTCGCTCGATAGTTTTGCCGACGAGATGCCGGAGGCCGACAGCCTGCTCCGCCGCACGCGGCAGACGCGGTTCGATCTGGATTTCATCGTCACACAATCCGAACGCAATTACGTTTATTGGCTGGAGCGTAGCGGCAAGGGTATCTTTCTGCGTGCGTCGCCGGTGGATGTTTCGGAATTGCTTCGCGAAAAGCTTTTCGAAAAGGTAAACACTTGCATACTCACGTCCGCGACGCTTTCGAGCAACGGGACGTTCAACTTCGTGCGCGAAAGGCTCGGGCTTGATTCGGGCAAGACGACCGGGTTCACAGCTCCGAGCTCGTTCGATTACGAAACACAGTCGATCCTTTATTTGCCGAAGGCGATGCCCGATCCGCGGTCGAATGATTTCACACAAATGGCGGCGGGCGAGATAATCAAGATCCTGCAGGTCACGGACGGCCACGCCTTCGTGCTGTGCACCAGCAATTTCTCGATGAACACTCTATTCGAGCTCGTATCTTCGCGTGTCAACTACCCGTGTTTCCTGCAGGGTTCGATGACAAAGGCAGGACTTCTCGACCGCTTTCGCGAGACGCCAAACGCCGTACTGTTTGCCACCGCGAGCTTTTGGCAAGGCGTAGATGTGCAGGGCGAGCAACTCTCCTGCGTCATTATCGACAAACTGCCGTTCGCCGTGCCGAGCGATCCGATAGTCGCCGCTCGTTCGCGCTTTATCGATGACAATGGCGGCCGCTCCTTTACCGACTACAGCATCCCGCAGGCCGTTATCACGCTCAAGCAGGGCATCGGCCGTCTGATCCGCAGCCGCAGCGATCGCGGCGTAATTGCCATCCTCGATCCCCGCCTCCGCACAAAACCCTACGGCCGCACCTTCCTCCAAAGCCTCCCAAGAATGCGAATAACCAGCGACCTTACCGACGTCTCGGATGTGATCACAAACTGAAGAAGGAGGCCCCGAGGAGCCTCCTTCTTTGTGCTTTCTTTATGCCATCCTTTGATCGGATGGGCGATTATCATTCAAGAGCCGTAATGGTCAGACCAACGATCTCGTCCTGAACACTGATTGCCTGTGTTCCGAACGAAAGCCCCTTCGCTCGCGCTCCAACCATGTAGGTTCGACCCGTTGGTACGCCGTCGATCCGGAAGTTCCCGAACGAATTCGTTCGCCCCGAAAATACCAGGCCCGACGGATCCGTCAGTTGAACAACTGCCCCAGCGACCACCTGACCCTTGGCCCCAACGACCCGACCAGCAACACTGGTCGGAGCAGAAGTGGGAGCAAGACCGCCGATCGTAACTGTTCCGTCGACTCGAGTCGTTGGGACTTCAAGGCCTTTTCCGTCATTTGTGAAAAACCCCGTCGGGAAGTTCACGAAACTAATTGGCGTCGCCCCTTGCGGTGCGGTTGGAGCCACGTTAAAGGTCACCAAAACGATGTCGTAGGTCCCTGCAGGGAATGGACTAATTTGGTCTATCACTATTCCGATCTGTCCAACCCCGACATTATTGACATTAAGCGTCAAACCGGTTCCGGGGGGCAGCCCCGGTGCCAGCGAAACACTCTGGTATGACAACTTCGACTCGTCAAAATCGAGCGAGAACTGAGTACCCGCTTCAATTCCTTGGAACTGGACACGAATAGGAACAGTTACCGTTGTTCCGGGTGTTGCGTTGGTATTAACGACGCTAACCACGGCATTTACCGTTCCGAGATCCGACTCACCACGAAGGAATTTTGCTTCATCAGTCGACGCAAGTGGACTTATTGGAGCAAACGGCCCTCCAGCAGTTTGCGGAACCTGATTTCCGGCAGCAAAGTTGCGGATCACAGTGATATCACCAGTGTTAATTGAACCTCCACCGCGCGTTGCTGTGGGAGCAGCATCGGCTCGCTGGAATTCGTTGAACATGGGATTAGGGGTGAGGTTTCCTGCGGCCATTCCACGAATAACCGTTACGTCGCCGGTATTAACCACTCCGGCTGGTGTCGCGTTGTTTGGACCGCTGCCTTCGAACCGTCCGGCTATGTCGCCTTCCCATCCGCGGGCAAAGATCACAAGCCCTGAAGTGTACATCGCGGCAAGCGGATTTCCATCTCCGTCGCTGGTCGATTGGACCGTCGGTGTCCCTGAGAAAGAGACCGGCGAGTTTGGACCACTTACCGCGGATGCGGTAGAGAATGTGACCCTCAGGATTTCTCGCGTACCCGTAACCAGGGTAGAAGCGGGCTCGACCACTACGCCAAGTTTTCCTGGTGTGCTCGTGTTCAGCGTGATAAAGCAGCCAACACCAGCATCTGCACCGCACTCAACGAGATCGACAGTTGGGAGATAGGCGGTGTCATAATCGACAGTGAAACTGAAGCCGGTCTCATTTCCAAGACTGTCGACGGTGACTGGAACAATTACGTCCGTTCCAGGTGTTCCGTAAACGGTTGCTGCCGTTACTTCACGTGCGATTGCGTTAGGATCGTAAGCAATGAAGTTAGCGTTGGACACGTTCGAGAGCACAGTATCGAAATTCCTACTGTTCGGGTCGAATACCTTCCCAACGCAATTCGGGTTTGAAGGGCATTCCGGTGTAACAAGATAGTTTCCACCTATCGGCAACCCTGAGCTGAAAACGAAGTTCCCGTTTGCATCAGTGGTCGTCGATTGTGTGGCGGTTCCTTGCAGGGTTACAGTTACGCCTTCTAGGTTAGTATTCGGCGAAGGAGAATTATACTGCTGGATGTTGCCGCTGATACTAATGTAGCCACCATTATCAGCAATCGATCCAACTGCACTTCCCGTTGCGATCGACGCACCCGAAACGTTCGAGAGGTCGATGGTAAACGTCTCGATCGGCTCCGGGGTAGTGTCATTGAGCGATGCGACCACGATCTGTTGGGTCAGACTCAACGTATTTGCCGGGAAGAGAATCGTACCGCTCACGGTAGTGTAATCTGAACCCGCCGTAGCCGAACCGTCCGAGGTCTGGTAATCGACGGATACGGGGAAGGCTGACGATCCCGAAAGTGTCACAGCGAAAGTGTTGGGAGTACCCGTTTCCGTTCCAGTCGATACCGTCGAGATGGAAACGGTCAGAGCCGCCTCGTCGTTCGTGATGGTACCCGTACCGGTTCCATCGGCGATCACGGCGTTCGCTGGGTTCGATAGTGTGACCGTAAAGGTCTCATCGGCCTCGTGCAGTACGTCGCCATTTACGTCTACAGTGAACGTTGCGGACAGGTCACCTGCCGGAATGGTTACCGTCTGATTCGTGACCGCAACATAGTCGTGGTCGGCAACTGTAGCGGTTCCATCCGAGGTGGAAACCGAAACCGTTGTCGGCAACTGACTGACTTCAGAGATCGAGACCGTGAACGTCATCTGTGACGTGCCGGCGTTACCTTCAACAACGGTCGAATCGTCAACTGACAATGTCGGCGGTGTTGCTTCAAAGTCATACGTGGTGTTGGAACTATTAACGCCGAGAATGAGCTGGTCAACGTTACCGTCAAATCCGCCCCACGGCGAACCGGCACTATTTTGACCAACAACTATTTGAGTGCCGGCTCCGAAACCGCCGCCATTAACGATCTGGGCGTTCGGGTATGCGGCAAGAATAGCTGCATATGACGGATAGGCTGACTGCGACGAACCGAATACAGTTGTGGTCGTAAACCACCAATTTCCGGATTTGGCGTCCCAATGCTGCCATATTCCTTCCTGAGTCGCTCCCTGGCTGCCGACCGAATAGACGGGTTCGTAAACCATGGTGGTGTCCCGGGTTCCGTTGCCGTCGAGATCGATCATCAAGTTCAGCGCCGGTGCAACCGATGTTCCCACTTGACGCGACGTGATGTAAGTGCTGTATCTGAGTTCGGTGATCTCAGACAGTTTAGTGTTGTTATGCTGCTGAGTGGTAAGCGATGTCTTGCCGCCATTAAAAACAGGCGGATGCGGTACCGTTACCATTCGCAGGCTGCCATCCGGTTTCGGACCGCCCGAGGGGCCCGAAACAAAAGTGGTATTCTGTGCGTCCAAGGTCCTTGACCAGCTGTTCAGATTAACTGGCGAGACCACGACAACGTTATTCGATAGATCGAACTGGACCGTATTATCTGTCGACGTGGAGGCGTAGCTCGGATTACCAAGTGTATCCTGAGCTGCACCCGCCGGAACGGTAATGCTAACGATGCCACTTGCATTCATTCCGCTAACCGCTACGTTATAGGTTGAACCTGAACCGGTCACGACGGCTGTCGTAGCCCCGGCCGTTCCGCCGATCACCACGTCACCTGCTTCCACCCCGAAACCGGTCACCGGCTGGTCAAAGACCACGGTGAAGTTTATGGGTGAGGTGCTCGTCGGATCCGCTTGGCCCACCGCCTGCTCGACTGTTACCGATGCTCCGGTCGCGTCGTAGTTTACGCTGGCTGTATTAGAAGCGGTGCTCGGAGCACTGCTTGAACTACCCTGAGCGGCAGACGCAGGAACCGAAACATCGATCGAACCGTCTCCCGTCATTCCGCTGACGGCCACGTTATATGTGGTACCGGAACCCGTTACGACAGCAGTCGTGGCTCCGGCCGTCCCGCCAAGCGTTACATCGCTTGCCGCGTCACCAAAACCAGTGACGGGCTCGTCGAACGTAACCGCGAAATTGATGGTTCCGGCGTTCGTCGGATCCGGGCCGGCGTACGATACGGTCGGTGCGGGGAAGCTCGGTTCGAAATCAAACACCGTGTTTTCACTGTTTACGCCGATCGTCAAGCGGTCGACGTTGGCATTTGCATTAGGCTCGCCTCGGAAGAGCAAGAAACCAGCACTGGCGTGAATACCGATGTTCGGGTAATTGGACAGGAGCTGAGCACGTGTACAAGGTGAAAACTGCGTACATGGCATTCCCGGGGGCGCGAAGGTGGGAGAACCCCAGAACAGTCCGTTAAGGGCGTTCCAATTCTGCCACGAGTCCGGCGTCACTGTTCCGTTCTGTGAAGGAACGTAGACGATGCGGCCCTGATAGGACGTATCGGCGTCATCGAGGTTGTAATCGACGTTGAACTGCAGCGTCGGTTCGCCCCCTCCGAGACCGGCAGACGAGAGATACGCACTGTAGCTATATGCGGTGATCGAGTCCAGGCGGGTTCCGTTGAACGCCGTCGTACCGAAGGCCAGCAAGCTTGTGGGTCCCGCCGCAGGGGTCTGCAAGCGAGCACTGCCCGACTGGAGCGGCGGCGTTGCCGGGCCGTAGACGAGATCGTAATTCGGCATTACCGCATTCGAAACGTCGTCGTAATATGCCCACTGTTCACTTACCGCATTTGCCGATGTTATCACCTTCGTCGTCGAATCGACCGTGAAGGCAATTGTATCGCTGCCGGGTGAAGCCGGTGTCGAAGCCGTATTGCTGTTTGACGCGTTGTCCGCCGCCGCACCTGCCGGTACGCCGATGACAACATCGCCATTCTGGCTCATGCCGGTAACCGAAACTGTATATGCCGGACCGGTACCACTTACGGTTGCCGCTAGAGGGCCGCCGGTCGTGCTGCCGCTAAGGACGATATCATTCGCATCGAAACCGGTAACTGCTTCACTGAATGTGACGGTGAACGTCACAGGTGACGTGTTCGACGTGGCAGCCGAGTGCAGGATCGTTACGGATGGTGCCGAACCGTCAAACGCTACCGTTATTTGGTTTGAAGCCGCATTGGTATTGCCCGCTGCGTCTGCTGCACCACCGGCAGCGATATCCACGACCACGTTTCCATTCGAGCTCGCAGTAACGTCGAACGTGTATGAACCTGCAGAACCGGCAAGGTTTGAAGCCGTTCCGTTAACGACATTGATATCGGAGAGATCAAACCCGGTAACCGCTTCGGAGAAGACCAACGAGAAATTCAAGGTTGAATTCGTCGGATCAACACCGTTGTATGTTAGTACCGCGGTGGGGCTTGTTGCGTCATACGTCACCGAATTATCAGCGGAGGTCGAGGCGATGCTCGGCTGCGAAGTTGCAATGCTCGTAGCCGCTCCATCCACGACCGAAGCTGTCACCGGCCCATCGGCGATGGCCGTCACCGTCAACGTATACGTTGACGCATTAATCGGAGTGATCGAACCGAAGTTCGCGTTACCGAGTAACACATCTGATGCTGCGTCAAAGCCTACAACATCTTCGTTGAACGTGACCGTGAAGTCGATCGAAGCGACATTTGTCGGGTCGTTCTGACCTGAGGCCTGTTCGAGCGAGACCGTTGGCGGCATTGCCGGAGCACAAGGAACCGGGGCTGTCGCGTACGGCGAGAATGTCACCAACGAACTGACCTGAACGCCGCTTCCCGAACCGACAGGGCCTGGGCCTGAAGCCGAACCCCAGAAATTACCGGTACCGTCCACAGTGTTCGCGGAGGTGTTATTGATGCCGAAGGTGTTTCCGCCGAAGTTGTTGTCAACGACCGTAGCACCAACAGGCGACCCACCGGCGTTCGATACTACTTGGACGCCGTTCTCGGTCCTGATCAGCGTGTTGCACGAAACGTTTGCGTTCGTGATCAACCCGGTCAGCCTTACTCCGTTACTTGCAGTTGCGTTCGTGCCGGAAACGCGGTTCCCGGTGACGATCGCACCTGTGATCTCGCCTGATACACCATCCGCTGATTGATTGGTAATACCAATTGCGGTTTTCGCCCCGAGATTGAGGAACGTATTGCCAGTTACCTCGATATTCGAGAACTTACCGGCCGCACCACCAATACCGCTGGTGATCGAAACCGATCCGTTATCGAAAGAGTTATTCACGACCTTCTGCAGGGCAGCGATGTTCTCGCCGCCATAGGTCATATTGAAGTAGCCAAAAGGAGACTGGACGGTGTTTCCACTGACATCACTACCACCCAGCGCTTGTTCGATCAACACGGGATTGTATCCGGTACCGCTGACCGTATTTCCGGTGAATACGACGGGGCCGCGTGGGCGATATGCCCAGAGGCCGTAATCGGTCGTTCCCATCCCGATGATGCGGATATTGTTTATCGTAACCGTCGAAGTCGGCGACATCGGCTTTGCAAATATCGCAGCCTTCGTTCCGGCTCCGCCGGGGTTGGTAACAGTGAAACCCGTGAACGTCGTGTTTCCGGTATCCGCAACAGGCGTGTCCAACCGAACAAGTCCAGTCGTCGCCGGGGCGACCCCAAGACCATCGATGACCGTTGTATTAGGATCCGCACCAATCACATTAAGCGAACGATTGACCAAGATCTGGCCGCCGGCTGGATTGTAAGTACCCGCCGCAACATTAACCGTACCGCCCGGCAGAGTGCTGTCGATACGAACGGAGGGACTCGAATCAGCCATGAAGATGGCCTGCTGAATACTCTTGTATGGCGAATCAGCCCGGCCGTTGTTCGTATCCGATCCGGTTGCGGCATTCACATAAGAAATAGCACGTCCGCTGTCGTCAGCGGCTGTGAACTGAACGTCGATGTGAGCATTATTGTTCGCCGCGCTCAGTGCTAAACGGTCGGCGTAGAACGTCTGAACCGCCGCAGTGGCTCCAGATGCGAAAAGAGCAATGTCAGTATCGCAGGCCGCACAAGCGTGCATATTGTTGCCAACGAAATTGACCATCGCACCGTCAACAGCCCAGCCCTTCGTTCTCGTGACGGTGTTGTTCGAGACCGTTCCGAGCATTACTGTGCCGCTGCCGTTAAGGTATGCGGGCTGCCGGAAATCGGTGATGGTATTGTTGTCGATCAACAGGCCGGTGGCTGTTGAAGACACCTCGAACACGCGGGTCGTTCCGGTAGATTCCCACGAAGTAGTAGACGTAAAGTCACCGTTCTGAGCCGTGAAGTTCGTGCCCTGGACCGTAAAGATGTGCTGTGCGGTCGTGTCAGCCTTCACAAAGTTCAGGCCGTCCACTGTCACATTCGAAGCACCGACGGTGAATAGGTTGCCGGTCCCGGTAACGTTGATCGTAGGCTTGGTTGCCTCAGCTGCGATGATCGTCATACCCGCTTTGTTCAACGGGGTGTTGCCGGTCATTGCGTACGTTCCCGAGCATACACGGATCGTGTAGCCCGGGCTCGCCGCAGCAACAGCATCGGGAATCGTAAGATAAACAGGTGCTCCATTGCCCAGGCAGTTTACACCGGCGTCGTCGACGACGAGTTCAAGCGATCCTGCAAAGTAGCCGACGCTTGCTGTGTTTGAAGCGCTGTTTGGGTTCGCAGGTGAACCATTATCGTTCGCTGCACCGGCGTTCACCGTTGCCGAAACATTACCATTGGCCGAACCATCAACGGTTACCGTTACGGTGTAGGTTGTGCCGTTCATCGGTCCGGACTCAGTTACCGACGCGACCATTGCTCCGCCCGCTGTTGTTCCCGCAAGGCTGACGCCCGTGGTATTAAATCCTGTAACGGCTTCGCTGAAAACTGCGGTGAATGTGATCGAAGTATTGTTCGTCGGATTCGGGCCGTTCGCGGTGATCGTCACCGTAGGAGCGATCACGTCAAGAACAGTAATGCTGGCGCCGCTGGTGGCAGCGTCTAACGTTGCGGAAACGACCGCAGTCTGATTTCCGTTGAACGGGCCACCCGCTGTAAACGTCGTGCCGGCGATCGCTAGACCGTCAACAAACGTTGACGAAGCAACATCGATAGAGCCAAACGAATTCACTGTATAGGTGACCGATATTCCGTCACGAACATTCGGATTACCGGGGAAGGAGAACGTATCTTCATTGTTGGAGTTCATCCTCAGATTCGCTCCGCTGACCGATGAAGTTCCGCCCGTGTTTACCGAGGTCGGCGTCGCTACCATTCCGGTTAGCGTCAGCCACGGATCGGCGTCGAATATGCCGGTCGCTGAATCACACCCGACACCACCATTCGGGCCCGCGTTGCAGCCCCAGAAGTTGTTTTTGGCGTTGAAATTGCTTGAAGTCGCGTTCGACAAGCCTGAAACATTTCCACCCAAACGGTTGAAACTCGCTGACAACTGAGCGCCGGTAATCGGCGTTGCACCGTGATTATCAACGTCGATAGCAGCGATCGTCGATCCGGTAATGTCATTCGAGTGCATTCCGACGATGCCAGTGTTGACCGGATAGACGCCGATGCCGATACCGTTATTTGTTAAGAGGTTCTCGCGGATGTCTGCGTTTACTCCCCACGCCACAATGCCGTAATCGGAACCGGAGAAATTATTGTTCTCTATGGTGAGCGGAGACGCTATTCCGGCTGCAGAGTACGCATAGACGCCCTCGCTATTCGCGGCGAGGTTGTTGTTTCGGATCGTGACCGCACCGGCGTCGGTTGTCAATACACCGACCGCGGCCCACGTCGCGGGCGTGTACACATGACCGGAGATCGTTGAACCCTGGATCAGAGCAATTGCATTATTTGTTATCTGGACGCCGTTTTGCGCAGCAAATCCGCTTCCCAAGGGGCCGGCTCCCAGAATCCAGCTATTGGTAATCGTTGCGCTGGATCCCGACCGGTCCACGATGACGCCGTTCTTCTGGTAATCGTCGATGGTGACGTTATTGAAGATAAGACCGGCGATCTTGTTGAAGGCTTGCGAGCCGGCACGAACGCCGACGCCGTTCTGACTGCCGTCAACGCCCGTAGCCTTTCTGATGGCTGTCACGCGGGCATTATTCATCTCTAATGTGGCGCTCTCAGTAACATAAACACCGTATGTGCTTACGTCGAATTCGACGGGTCCCGACACGGTAAGGTCGTTCATCGTTACGTATCTGCCAGCGCGGACCTCAACGATCGACTGGGTATCCGAAACTCCGACCACCGTGCTCGATGCGAGCGTTGGCGGTGACTGAATTATCGTCTGGCCCACTCCTGATCCCGTGATGGTTACCGAGACGTTCACGATCAATTGTTCGATGTAGGTTCCCGGCGCGACAACGATCTCATCGCCGCCAAGCGGATCGGCGGCATTGATCGCAGCTTGAATATTAGGGTACTGGCTCGGGACGTGGAGCTGTACGAGTGATGACGCTGCTTTTTTCGCGGATTCCGTTGAAGGCGGCTCAGCTAAGCTGTCGGTTGCGACCTCGTGCGGATCGAACGGCGATGGAGCCGGAGCCTTTCGTGATTTATCTTGATCTGAAAAGAATGAAAATACGTATTCCGATAGCGAGCGCGCTCTCGTTTCTTTGCCCGGCGCGGCGGCTTCGGCCGCCGGCATCATCGAGCCGGCCACATGGCCAACGAGATCAAGCCCGAAATATGTCTGGCCTATTGCGATCGCAGGGATCGTAAGGATGGCAATTGCCAGGATCGCTGTGAAAACGCCTTTCAGGCCTGCCCGTCGCGATCGGTTTGTAATATCTGATGTGTTATTCGAAACGGAAGCGCTTTGATCCTTATCAAAGTGTTGGGGGATACTCATTTTTACTCCTTAGGGTTGATTGTTATTCAACGTACGTGCCGGTGCACAAACGGTCAACGGTGGGGCGTTGGCCAGATAATCTTAAAAATTACGCCTGTTCCTTCCGTTATGCGGAATGGACAGATTTCGTTACAGTGCGCTTTACGGCCGCGGGGGCGATACGGCATCAAGCGCGTGTCGTCGCGTGGCTCCGGTTGTGGCGGAGACCGCCCGTCTGGGACGGCGACAAATATAAGTTTCGTCGCAAATACGAAACTTAATCGTGCCCGAAGAAATTAAACTAATTTAGATCTTAGGGTGTTGTGTTTTTGTCAAATTATTAGCGATACAATATACACGACTTTAGCGGGGTTTTCCCAACGGAAAACGTGAGTTGCTCAAAGCGGTATTTGCTGCGGGTACGCCTGATAAATTTGACTACGAACACATTGGGCGCAAACGACAGGTTTGTCGTCACCCATTTAGGTTATTTTTGGAATTTAATTCTATTCGTCGTATATGCGTTCGGGGTCTTCAAGATCAGTTTGACCAATTCTGCCTGGCGGTTCGTATCCGTCTTGCTGAAAATGCGCTTGAGATGCGTGCGGGCGGTGTTTTCTGAGATCGATAGGATCTCCGCTATCTCTCTGATCGAATTTCCTTCGGCAAGCAGGTTCGCCAGGCGCCCCTCAGAAACGGTTAGTCCGTAGAGCTTACAAAGATTTTCTGTTGGACTACCATTTTTATTCCTCGGATCACCAATAAAAATGACTGCTTTGCGTTGAACGAAGCCGAAGCTAGTGGTTTCGAGATACGGAGCTACCAGCAGCGAAAGAGGACGTGTATCACCACTACGGAGCTGATACTGGCCGCCGTTCGTAAGTTCTGAAGCCGTGTCAGCGGTGAACACGGAACTGATCATCGCCTGCAGGTTACGACTGTCTTCCGCCCGGGGGCATGCAAGCTTACTCACGCCTTCGATCAGGAAGTGACCGTCCTCAAAATACTGTAGTGCCGCCTGGTTTCTAAATTCGATCTCGAATGTCTCGTTGACCAGTATCATTGCCTGCGGAGAACGGTCCCACGCAGCCTCATAAAATCTGCTCTTACTGTCAGCTCGCAGAAGATCGATGTGCAACCGGACGGCTCGTTGCAGGTGTGGAGCGACCTGCATATAGGCTTGCATGTCCGCCTCGTCGAAGTCTCGATGGTCCTCAGGACGCGTCAGAGTGATACCAAAGTTAGCCTCCCCGGCATCGGCCAGATTGTGATGCATCACGTAATAGATGCCGAGGTCCCGAAAATGCTCTTGATAGAGCTGACTCTCGGCAAACCTGCGGTCCGGGCACGCGCGGGACCGGATCATCACTTCGCCCGCTTTAAGTTTTAGAAGATGATCGCGGAAGGGCAGAATTTGGAAATAGGTCGTCCGAAAATCTTGTTGAAAACTTGGTTCATTGGTGTCCGCGAGCCGCTCGAACGTCTGTGCTTCCTTAATGAAAAAATGAAGGCTTCCGGGGCCGCACTCTAGCGATCCTGAGATTCGCTCGAACACACTCTGCCAGCCGTCGTTCTCGAGCTGGCCGGCACATTCGTATATCTGACCGATCAGATCGGTGATATTTTGTTCCCGAAACGCGGGCATAAAAACTCTTAGACTTGATTATGGGAATTGGCTGCGAGTCAATAAATATAACATCAGGCAGCTTTGGTCAATCCTCTCTACAGGTAATGCAAGGCAGACCATTTCTATTACACTTGCAAAATCGTTAAAACTACCGGATTTCCGGTATTTTGGCGGGCGTTTTATACTTTTATATATAGAATGACGTTTGAAAGGGTAAATATCTCTCGCGGTAGCGACTGGGCGGCGATACGGGTTTTGTCATTGTTAGTGCTCGTATTTGTTGCGGCAACTGGAGTTGGCGTTGGTCAGAGCAATTCGAATACTTCCAACACATCTAATTCAAACACTGCATCTCCGACGCCGGCTCCATCGGCGATCCCGGTCTCGGGTATCGTAACTGAGGCCGAGGCTGCGGCGACACGTGTTGCGGCGATCCGCAGTGAGATCGAAGCTAAACCCGAGATCACAGCGATCGAGAACGGCTTGCCTGAGCTTCGTGCAACGATCGATGAACGGGACCGGCTGACGGCCGAAACTCTTTCCGGGGCGCCGACGCTGGACGATCTTCGCACGACAGAGCGTGAGTGGCAGGCAGATTCGCGGCAGCTGGCATCTTGGCGAGGTGACGTGCAGACCAGGCTCGCCACGCTCGAGCGTTTTGCTGCCGAGCTTTCAACGCTTGAGGAGCGTTGGCAGTTGAGCCTGCAGGGAATTCAGGCCGGAGCTGCGGGTGAAGACGCGGCCGTACTGCCGCCCGAGATCCTCGAGCGTGTCAACGAGACGCTCTCATCGATCGCGGAAACGCGAAAACAGGTCGAGTCCCGGCAGACCGCGTTGCTCGCTATACAGACGCGGACCAGCGAATTGGAACGCCGCGTAAAGGCCCGTCTTGCTGAGATCACGACAATTCGCGAGCGCACGCTGACCAATCTTTTTATCGCCGAGCGGCCGACCATCTGGAACGGCGGATCGGAATTTACGTCTCTTGGTGATCTGCTCAACCAGACGCGCGGAACCATCAGAGAGCAGTTCATTGCGATGCGGGAATATTTTGCACAGCATCGCGAGCGGTTCGCATTTCATTTCCTCCTGTTTCTCGTGCTTACCGGCGCATTGTTTTGGGCACGCGAACGCATCCGGCCGTACATTGCGAAAGAGCCAAAGCTCGAAACCGCTGCGCAGGTCTTTGCGGTCCCGCCTGTTACGGCGCTGATACTTTCGATCATTTTCAGTGCGTGGATATATACGGAAGCTCCGCGAGCATTATCGGCGGTGCTTGGGGCACTGGCATTGGTGCCGGTGGTAATATTGCTCAGGCGACTGGTGGATCGGCCGTTATTCATTTTTCTGAATGCGCTCGTGGTCCTGTTCTTCATCGACCGCTTTCGCGATCTGCTGGCTGGCCAGCCGTTTACCGTTCGGATCGTGTTCCTTGCCGAAATGCTCGGTGCGATGCTCTTTCTCGTTTGGTTCCTGCGAACAAAGAGCGTGGAAAAGCGCGTTGAGGCTCGTCACCATAAGCTTTTTCGGTCGGTTCGAAAGGTCATCCCGTTTGCTCTCGCGATATTTGCGGCGGCTTTTATTGCAAATGCATTTGGTTTTGTCGCCCTTTCGTATGTTATCGGCAACGGAGCTCTCGGCAGCGCGTACGCGGCGCTTGTGCTTTACACGGCACTGCAGATCGCAAAGAGCCTGCTGACCTTCGCTCTTCGCGTTACCCCGCTCGCACGTCTTCGGGCGGTGCAGGAACACCGAACGCTGATCCGTACCAAGGTCGAAACGTTCCTGAAGTGGCTTGCGGTGATCCTATGGGTGCTCGCAACGCTTAATCTTTTTTCCGTTCGGCAGACTGTATCGGAATGGATCCGCGGCGGCCTTGCATATACATTCGGCTACGGCTCGATCGAATTCACTATCGGCGGCATCTTGCTTTTTATCGTGACGGTCTATGCGGCGGTCCTGATCTCGCGGGTGCTTCGGTTCTTTCTTGAGGAAGATGTGTATCCCCGAGTCGATCTCGGCGCGGGCATTTCGTACGCGGTCTCGACCGTCCTCCATTACGCGGTCATCGTAGGCGGCTTTATGATCGCGATCGCGGCCCTTGGCGTCGATTTTTCTAAGTTTGCGATCGTTGCCGGCGCTGTGGGCATCGGAATAGGTTTTGGATTACAGAACATAATCAACAACTTCGTCTCCGGCCTCATTCTGCTATTTGAACGGCCGGTCAAGGTCAACGACACCGTTCAGATAGGTGAACACACGGGCACGCTTACTCAGATCGGGCTTAGGGCGAGCGTCTTGAGAAAGGTCGATGGCTCTGACGTGATAGTCCCTAACAGCCAACTGATCTCGGAAGAGGTCATTAACTGGACGATGCAGGATGAACGCCGACGGATCGATATTCCGGTAGGAGTGGCGTATGGAACGGATCCTGCCGTGGTCACGGAGATCCTGGCCAAAATCCCGGAACGTTACGAGCTTGCTCTTCAGGATCCGCCTCCAAAGGTCCTTTTCACAGGAATGGGCGAAAGCTCTTTGGATTTTGAGCTGCGAGTTTGGTCATCGTCCGATGGATGGGTCGGGCTTCGCAGTGATCTCGTCACGGATGTTTATAACGCACTGACAGAAGCAGGCATCGAGATACCTTTTCCGCAGCGTGACCTGAATTTACGCAGCATCGACAGCGACGCAGCCGCGGAACTTAAGAAGACGTGATATCTTTTTAGCGGGTTATATGTCGTCCTATTTTGAAGTAATGATCGAACGCGATTTCTCGTCCGCACACCAGCTTCGCGGGTATAAGGGGAAGTGCGAGAATCTGCACGGCCATAATTATAAGGTCGAGATCTACGCCCGCGGCGAGGAGCTTAACAACATCGGCCTACTGATCGATTTCGGCGATCTCAAAAAGGCGGCCGACGAGATCGTAAATTACCTCGATCACCGCAATCTCAATGAACTGCCGCCATTCGATGAGGAACTAAACCCATCAGCCGAGAACATCGCCCGCTATTTCGTTGAGTATTTGAACTCACGGGTCGGCGATGAACGCGTTCACGTCTATAAGGTCCGCTGTTACGAGACGCCGACCAGCGTCGCGACGTTTCAGCTTTCCTAGATCTCGAGCTTCATTACCTTATTAATACCGACAGAATCGCCGTATGGGAACGTGACTGTCCCGACACGGTAAAATTCGTGCTTTGCATAGAACCGCAAGGCACGTGCGTTTTCTTCCCACACGCCAAGCCAGACATATTCCGCACCGCTTTGCTTCGCGACCGTTTTGCAGTGCTGCAGCAACCGATCGCCGACGCCTTTTCCCCAAACGCGTTCGAGAGTGTAAATGCGTTTGATCTCGATCCCGCGTCCGTCTTCGACGCCTTCGGCCGAGCTGCCGCGAGCCAATTTCGCATACCCGACCGCTTTTTCATTTAAATATGCGACGTGATAGCTGATCAATGGGTCCGCGAGTTCGCTTTCGATGAGGCCAATGCTGAACGACTCGGTAATGTAGTTGGCGATGTCGGTCGGCGTATCCTGCTCGAAATACGCTTCGTAGAAACTCACCGTCGCAAGCACTGATAATAGGCGAGCGTCATCGGGGCCGGCTTGTTCGATCACGATATTCATTTCGTCTAGTTTGTGCTCCCACTCGGGAAGCTATCTGTTATTCACTCCTTTCTCCTGTTCGCCTTGCGGTCTAGATCTATTTATACGAAGACTGATTTCGAAACAAATCTTGATGTACAATCGTAAAGACCAAGTAGAATCAAAGGGTTTACCCAAATACATCCTATTTCAATACAAATTTTCGAGGAGCAGAATATGTCCGCATTTGTCCGCACTAGTCTTTCTTTTTTCTTGATCTTTGCGTTTATCGTCGGCCCGTTCGCCGGTTTCGATACCGCTGCGCAGAGTGCACAGTCAGCGGTGCCAAAGATCGAATTTGAAAAGTATACGCTGCCTAATGGCCTGCAGGTCATCCTGCACGTCGATCGCAAGCTGCCCGTCGTTCACGTGAATCAATGGTTTCACGTCGGTTCCGCTAACGAACGCCTCGGCCGCAGCGGTTTCGCACATCTTTTCGAGCATATGATGTTTCAGGGCTCGAAGAACGCGAATAAAGAATATTTTGAATACGTCGAGGCTGCCGGTGCAAACCTGATGGAAGGCGGCGTCAACGGTACGACTAACCAGGACCGCACGAACTATTTTGCGACCGTGCCGTCAGGGAATCTCGAAAATCTGCTCTGGATCGAATCAGACCGACTCGCGACATTACCCGAAGCACTGACGCAGCAATCGCTCGACAACCAGATCATGGTCGTCCGCAACGAACGCCGTCAGGGGCTTGAAAATCAGCCCTACGGACGTGCGTTCAAGTTGATGCTCGAGAACCTTTTCCCGAAAGGCCATCCCTATCATACTGACGTCATCGGCGTGCACGAGGACCTGAACGCCGCTAGCCTCGACGATGTTAAAGACTTTTTCCGAACATATTATTCGCCGAACAATCTCTCGCTGGTGATCGCCGGCGATTTCGACCCGGCCGAAGCAAAACGTCTGGTTGAAAAGTATTTCGGCACGATCCCACCCGGACCCGCACTCGATCGCCCCGTTAAGGGCAGCGTGATGATGCACGGTGAAAAGGTCGTCGACGCCAGCGATCGCGTCCCGCAGGAACGCACCTATTTCGCATGGCATTCGCCGGCGTATTTTGACGCAGGTGACGCCGAGCTCGCTCTCGCGGCCTCGGTTCTTACGAGCGGGTTGTCGGCCCGTCTTAACAAAGCTCTGCTTTACGACCGCCAGCTAGCATCGAATGTCGCGGCTTTCCAAAGCGGGCAGCCGTTAACCGGATTCTTCGCAATGTGGGCGACCGCACGGCCCGGCGTAGATATGCAGCAGGTCGAGAGCATTATCGAAGCCGAGATCACACGTCTGGCAGCTGAAGGCCCGACCGCCGAAGAGCTTGAGCGTGCGAAAACCAAATGGGAATTCGGCTTTATCGCCGGACTCGAGCGCATCGGCGGATTCGGCGGCAAGTCGGATCGCCTTAATTCCTACAACACTTTCCTCGGCGACCCGGGCAAGTTTGACGAAGACCTCGCTCGCCACCGTGCTGTCACGGCGGATGGCGTCAAGAACGCTGTTGCGAAATATCTGAACAACAAGAATCGCGTCGTCGTTCGTTTTCGCCCTGAAAAAGGCACCAAAGCGTCAGAGGTTGCTGTCGACAGATCGAAGGAACCTGCTCTCGGCGCCGAGCGTCCGTTCCGGGCTCCTGATGTAAAAACGGCGAAGCTCGAGAACGGAATGGAAGTAATGGTCGTCGAAAAGCCCGAACTGCCTAAGGTAGCCGTCGGGCTGGTGACGAAAGCCGGAACCGTAGCTGATGCTGCAGGGAAGTCGGGCCAGGCGAATATGACCGCACGGCTCATGCGTCGGGGAACCAAGACCCGCAACGCGCTGCAGATCGATGAGGCTCTCGGCGATCTGGGAATCACGCTCAGCGGCGGTGCGACACGCGAATACAGCAGCTTCGGCTTTGAATCATTGACCCGCAACCTTGATCAGGCGATGGGCGTCATGGCTGACGTCGTGCTGAACCCGACGTTCCCGGCCGATGAATTCGACAGAGATAAAAAGCAGATACTCGACGGCCTGGCACAAGCCGCACAAAATCCAAACTCCGTCGCAAATCGCGTAAGCATGATGATCGCGATGGGCCCTGATCATCCGTACGGCCGTCCGACGGGCGGTTTGCCGGCATCCGTAAGTGCGGTCACGCGTGAGGACCTTGTCAACTATTACCAAACCTACTGGAAACCCGCGAGCAGTGCGATCGTTTTCGTCGGCGACGTAACGCTGGCAGACGCGACAGCGATGGCCCGCAAGCATTTCGGTTCGTGGAGCGGCGGTGCTGCACCTGCGGTCAAAGTTTCTGCTCCTTCGCCGATGCCGACCGCGAAGGTCTATCTCGTAAATCAGCCGGGCGCGACTCAGACGGTCGTCGCCCACGTTCTGACAGCACCCGAACGCCGTTCGCCTGATTATTATTCACTGGCATTGGCAAACGCGGTCTATGGCGGCGGTTTTGGAACGCGTCTGAACCTGAACCTTCGTGAGGACAAGGGATATTCCTACGGCGTCTTCGCTTTCCCGCAGCACTGGTCACACGCCGGTGCATGGATCGCCAGCGGCGGCGTACAGACGGATAAGACCAAGGAATCGGTCGTGGAATTCATGAAGGAACTCCGCGGCATCGCAGGTGAAAAGCCCATCTCGGCGGCGGAGTTTAACACGGCAAGGCTTGCCAGAACGCGAGGTTACGCACAGCAGTTCGAAGGTTATCAGCGGATCGGGCAGCAGATCTCCGATCTGTGGATCGCGGGCCTACCGATGACCTATCTGCAAGCGGAGACCGATGAGCTGAATAAACTGCAGCTCGGACCGGTCAACGCCATCGCCGCGAAGTATGCGGCACCGGCGAAGACCTCGCTTCTGCTTGTCGGCGACCTTTCGAAGATCGAAGCCGGTATCCGCGAGCTGAACCTCGGCGAGATCGTCATCCTTGACAACGAAGGCCGCCCGGTAAGATAGCTTGGGTGCGGTTAATTCGATGAGGCGGTACCGAATGTGTCGGTACCGCCTCTTTCGTGCGTGACTGCACCTGTTTGACACATCTTCCCGCCTGATGCATAACCGAATAGTCAGGTAGTTCTTCCCGATGGACATTCTCACCTTTCTTGCGATCATCGCCGCCGTCGTTGTGTTGGCATTGCTGATCGCGTACGGCGCCACAAACGGTTACTCCATGTCCTCGCTATTCGGCAAAAAGACCGAGCGGTGTTTCACGGATTCTGAGATGGTCGCTGCATTGCTCAAGCTCGATGATCGGGACATCGAAACCTTGTTCGAACTTTACAAGAATGAGTTTGGTCCCGGCCCGGCACGGTATGCACGCCGGACGTATCGTAAGTGGAGATCAGGCGAGGTGCGGGCGAACCGGCAGACCTTTGAGAGATTGTTGGTCTATATGCCAAAGGTGATGCCATTCGATTTAAAGGTCGATGTGCTCCGGCATTTTATGGAAGAGTTTTCGCCGAAGGATGAACACGAGCTGCACGTCACCACTGCCGATTGGGAAGAGAAGCTCAGACCGCTGGTCGAACAGCTCATCGCTAAGGCATTTACGGCTCAGCTGCCGCCCGCCGTCGAAAGCAAGCTTGAGTGGCTTGGGGGCGGAGACATGGTAGCTGCAGCACAGCTCTTAAAGCATTCGCACGCGGAGGAAAGCCGCATCATGGTCTCGGATCTTCGAACCGAATTTGCCATGATCCACGAACTGCTCTCGCAGCGAAACCTGAAGCCGAAGGTCACCCACGTGATAGAATTCCCTTACGGACGCATCACTCTTCACATCAAACGGGAGTCAAGTTAAATGGACGATGAATCACAGGAACTTGTACCGCAAAAGCGATCACTGTTTCCGGTTTCGGCCGAGGACATTGTCGATAATGCTCTTCATAATCTCGATGAAGCTCAAGCCCGGCGCGTGACCGAAAAGGCTGCGGACGAGATAGTTCGCCTCGCGGTCGAAAAACGAAAGGCGGAACATCGAAATGCCGCCGCGCACGAAGAGATGAATAATCTTGTTCGTAACGCCAACATCCTTGATCAGCAGGTCGCAGATTACAAAATAAACTCTACCTTCGAAACCGCGTCGGGCACCACTAACGTTGAGATCCGCCGAAACCCGAATACTCGATTGGTGATCTTCGGAGTAGGAGCAGCTCTCATTATCCTTGCCTTGATCGGGGTCTTGATGGCGCTTCGGTAACAGTTTCCAAGCCGCAGATCGAGCGACATCGATACAAAGATTTAAACCGAAAACGGCCTCGGATGATCCGAAGCCGTTTTCTTTTTGATCTTATGGTCGGGGCGAGAGGATTTGAACCTCCGACCTCACCGTCCCGAACGGTGCGCTCTACCAGGCTGAGCCACGCCCCGACAATCGCGTTTTGCCGCGAACAATCAGTCTATGGCGGCCGCTGGTGCATGTCAACCTGTGTTTTACAATAACACCCGGACGACAACGAACCCGCCGATCAGCAGCACCAGGAATACGACCGACAGGATCTCGAAATATTTATCGATGAATTTCTTGATCGGTGCGCCGAAAAAGTAGAAAAGAGCGGCGACGCCGAAAAACCGCAGTCCGCGGCCGATGATCGATGCAGTCACCAGCGTGACCACCGAGATCTCAAAAGCTCCCGCAGCGATCGTGAACACCTTGTACGGGATCGGGGTCAGAGCTGCCGAGAATATTGCCCAGAATGCGTGCTCATTATATAGCCCCCGCACATGGTCATAGTGGCCCATCGCGCCATAGAACTCGAGGATCGGCTGTCCCATCGCCTCGAAGAATCCCCACCCGATCAAGTAGCCGCCGATGCCGCCAAGCACCGAACCTGCGGTACAGATCAGGGCGTAACGAAACGCTTTCGCCGGCACCATTACCGCCATCGCGATCAGCAGCACGTCCGGAGGGATCGGGAAAAATGACGATTCAACAAAGGCGATCAGAAACAATGCCCATTGTGCGTGTGGGGTCTCGGCATAACCTTCGACCCACTCTTTTAGCCAGCGAACGTATTCAAAAATCTTCTTCAAGCAGAACTCCTCGTCGCAATAGAATATCTAATTTTCCCAGCCGTGTTGGCCGATGAGTGGAACGAACGAGCATGGCCCGCAGTTCTCGGTGTCGTAGCCTTTTGTCGTCCGCGTAACGCGGACCAGCACCTGCGAACGTTTTTCCTTGCCGACCGGTATGACCATGCGTCCGCCGATCTCCAGCTGGTTTACGAGCGGCTCGGGTATCTCAGGCCCGCCTGCCGCAACCAGCATCGCGTCAAAGGGTGCGTAAACTTCCCAACCCGCGGTGCCGTCGGCTGTCCGGAATGACACGTTCCGATAACCCATGTTCATCAGTCGTGTTTTCGCCTCTGCGGCCAACGCGGGAAGACGCTCTATCGCGAAGACCTTTCTCGCAAGCAGTGCCAGAACAGCGGTCTGATATCCCGATCCCGAACCGATCTCAAGCACGCGTTCGCGGCCCGTCAGCTGCAGCAGTTCCGACATTCTCGCCACGATAAACGGCTGCGATATTGTTTGGCCGCCGGCGATGGGCAGTGCGTTATCTTTATACGCTTGTGCACGCAGTGCGTCGGGCACGAACAGGTGCCGAGGGACCGTATTCATCGCGGCCAGCACGCGTTCGTCGGCTATCTTGTAATGCGAGCGAAGATAATCGACCATGCGGCCGCGTGGTATCTCAAATCCGTCGTCGTTAGGTTTTTTGGCGAATCCGTTCAAGTTATTGATCGTTTTCCCAGTCTTTAAGCTCGTCAAGCACGAGGTAGTTCGTCAGATCGCTTCGCATCGGCGTGACCGAAACGTAGCCTGCATCGATCGCTTCGAAATCCGTTCCGCCTTCTGCACGAAATCCGTTCCGTTCTTCGCCGATCCAATAATAAAGCTTGCCTCGCGGATCGATGTGTTCGCTGATCACAGGCCGTGCCGACTTAAAGCCTTGCTTCGTGACGCGGATACCGGCGGGCGTTCCCTTAGGAATGTTCACATTCAGAAGCGTTCCTTCGGGAAGTCCTTCGGCGAGTGCCTTTATCGTTACTTCGCGGGCGATCTTTGCCGATTCAGTAAAATCATGGCTGCGCGTTGATGTGAGGCTGAACGCCAGGCCGGGAACGCCGAGTATCGTTGCTTCCATCGCTCCCGCGACCGTACCTGAATATGTCGCGTCGTCGCCAAGATTCGCTCCGTGATTGATCCCCGAAACGCAGATGTCCGGGCGAATGTCCGGTGCGAGAATCTGATTGAGAGCGAGCGTTACGCAATCGGTCGGTGTGCCGTCGACCGTCCAGTGAAACTCGTCTATCTGCCTGATCCGCAGCGGCCGAGCAAGCGTAAGGCTGTGTGCCGCCCCGCTCATCTCCGATTCCGGAGCTACGACGTAAACCTGACCGATCTCACGGACCGCAGCCTCGAGAGCTGCTATGCCCTCAGAGTGTATTCCGTCGTCGTTTGTTATCAGGATCTTCTTTCTGCCTTTGTCCATTACTGCTTAAATACTGCAAAACGATAAGTATAGTTTCCAATGCAAAAGATCTAAAAGAGCGTAGTTTAAGTTTTTCTATTTTCCTTTTCCTCATTCGTGGTTTAACCGTAATAACCGCGAAACAATAACAGCAGCACCACAATGCCTTTTCGATTTCCCCTTTTCCCATTTCGTGGTGATTTACCGTACATCGGAAGGAACGAAACAAGAAAAGAAGCAGCAACCACGAAATAAGATAATAAGAAACTCGGAAGAGAACTGATGTAAAACGAAAAATGCGTGATGCAAAATGTCGCATCACGCATTTTTAGTATTATTCGCTCGCCTTAACGACCGCCCATCGGACGCGAGCCGGCGCCCATCGGGCGCTGTTGGCGAAAACGCCGGCGGTTACGCTTGCGGGCGTTCACCGATTTTAGCTTTGCCTTCTGTCCCGGCGGGATGAAGTGAGCGTGTTTTTTCAGGTCCTTGATGATCTCTTCGCTGATCACCTTACGTTTGAAACGTCGAAGTGCTCCTTCGATCGATTCGTTATTGTGAACTGTTATAAATGCCATTTTGTCGTCTCACCTCCTTTCGGCCGAGATTCTGCGACTGACGCAAACCATAATTAAACCAAATGTCGGCACGATTAGCAAGGTTTCCGGGCATAATAAAGGCCCGCGGATATTAACCGCGGGCCTTTAACTAGCAACGCCAAGCCTTGCTTACACGATCCCGCCCAAGACGGTTCCGAGCAATACGTTTACCAGGTCAGCGCTGCCGCCGCCCTCGTAAAGCCCATACGAATCTCGGTCTTCCATCGCGTCGCGATAACCCATCTCGTAGCCTTCACGCAGATACTGCTCACGTTCGGCCAAGCTGGTCGAGTAGCTTGAATAGATCGACGACCCGCCGTAACCATAGCTGTACGGGTCGTTGTACGAGCTCATCTCGTAAAGAGCTGAGTTGCGTCCATCCTCAAAACCCTGCTGATAACCGACAGCAAGAGCTTGACGGGTAACGTCACGGGTGTAAGGATCCGCATAGATCATCGAGCGATACGGCGTATTTGAATACGGTGTCGCATCATATGTCGCCGGCGAATAGATCCAAGTCGGTTGGCTGGTGTAATAGCCACCCGGCGCATATACCGGCGTGTAACCGTTATACGTATAGTACGGATCGACCGGTGCGTACGATGCATAGGTATCGTAATCGTCATACCCGTAACCGTCGTTGACACCGCCGAAGACTACCGCGAGAACCGTTCTCAGCAAAGCGTCTTTCCAGTCGCCGCCGCGGTTGTAGCCGTAATAGTCGTCGCCATAATAGCCGTCCTCGTAATAATAATCGTTGTTGACCGGATAATAGCCGCTATTGTACGGGTCATACGACGCGTAGTACGGATCATAGCCGCCATAGGTCGGGCTAGAATATCCGCCATAATACGGGCTGCTATAGCCGCCGTAATACGGGTCATACGAGACATAGGCCGGGCTCGTCCAACCGTAATTCTGCTGCGGATAATACGAACTGTAATACGGATCGTAGCTCACAGGAGCGTAATACGGCTGGTAATACTGCTCGACGATCGAGTAAGTTACGACCGGATAAGAATTGCGGTATCGGTCTCCCCAATTTACCACCGGGAAGATCGAGACATTGTCCCAACGATCTCGGTCCCAGCGATCTCGACGGTCACGGCGTCGTTCCCGACGATCGTCATCGCGGTCCCACGCACTGTACCGGTCCCAGTTGCTGTAAACGTTCAGACGGTCACGGTCCCAGTTTCGCGATTCACGTCGCTCACGGTTATAACGCGGCGTTTCGTAATTGCGGTTGGCCCAGAAAGGCGTTCCGTTGCTCTCGCGGTTCCAACGGGCTCGCGGGTTGTCATTATTAAATCTCGCATCGCCTCGATTACCGCGATCAGCGCGGTTCCTGCGGTCACCGCGTTCAAAGCCCGGCTGGAAGATGGTCCGCTGATCAGCCTGCTGAACACGCTGTCGGCGACGCTCAGCACGATCGTTCCAGACCTGCGGCATCTGCTGACGCTGCTGTATCATCTGCTGTCGTCGATCATTGCCGCCGCGACGCTGTTGGTTTTCCCAATTTCGCTGCTGGCCGCGTTGTGCACGGTCTTGCCGCTGCTGCACCATTTGCTGCTGGCGCTGCTGCATCATCTGCTGTCGTCGATCGTTACCGCCGCCGCGCTGCTGAGCCCGTTGCTGCATTTGCTGTTGGCGCTGCTGCATCATCTGCTGACGGCGATCATTACCGCCGCCACGCTGCTGCTGCTGTGCACGCTGTTGGCGCTGAGCCTGCATTTGCTGCTGGCGCTGCTGCATCATCTGCTGACGCCGATCATTACCGCCGCCACGCTGCTGCTGCGGCTGCTGTGCACGCTGTTGGCGCTGAGCCTGCATTTGCTGTTGGCGCTGCTGCATCATCTGCTGACGGCGATCATTACCGCCGCCACGCTGTTGCTGCGGCTGCTGTGCACGTTGCTGGCGCTGCTGCATCATCTGCTGACGCTGCTGGCCGCCGCCACGCTGTTGCTGTGGCTGTTGAGCCCGCTGCTGACGCTGTTGGCCACCACCGCCGCCACGCTGCTGTTTCTGTTCCGCGGCTCCACCGCCGCCGCCACGCTTGTCGCCGCCGCGCCCCCGGCCCTGTCCAAACGCCTCGCCGACCGGCATCGTCGCAAACATAAAGCTCGCGGCAACCGTCCCCACAAGTACTTTTCTTAAACTCGATCGCATATTTCCCCCTCGCTAACCGTTCATTCGGTATAAAAACGCAGATTTCAATGTAATAGGGGAAAAGCAAGCCTCATTCCGCTCTAATAAAATCAACAACTTAACCGTATTTTGTACGGATTTCGTGCGTGGATGGTAGACGGTATCGTGTCAGCCGTGAACGGTATGGTTTAAAAGGTTAAGCGGCCGCCGTCCCTGGATGCAGACGGCCGGCCGCAACTTAACTCTAGCGAACCCTTCAGTTAGCCATCAAAGGAGCTGATAGCAGGTGTCCCCGATACACAAAGTATATCCGGCCGCCGTCGACCCACATATCCAGGCTGTCGAAGACGATCTTCGGGATCTTTGCCACTTCGCGGAACCCAAATGTCCCCGCGTCATAAAATCCGACCCGCGTCTCGTTTCTGCTTTCGTCCGGGATCGCCGCCCAATATTCGTTGGTGCGGCCCGTCGGCTGCAGTTGGCGGAACGATTGGTGCGTCAGAGGACGAAACTCACCGGCCGGCACTTCGCGAAACGTGCCTCGAGCGGGGTCGACCAGCTTAAATGTCTCCGGCCGATATTGAACACGTCCAAAGCCTACGTCCTCGGTCGCCTCGTAATGGTCGTCGTATTCGCTGTACGAAAGGCTGCCGATCAGGAAGCGGCTGATCGATGGCAGATAAACTATTGCGAGTTCGCCGCCGTACTCCTCAAGCCGCACGACCGTTTCGGAACCGCTGGCTGCGTTTATCACAACCAGGCTCGGCTCGCTGTCGTCATGGTGACGATTCACCATTATCCATCGGCCGTCGGTCGATATCACCGGGTCGGTAAAGGTGCCATCCTTGAATTTCGCTGCACGCCCGGCCTGCACCTTAAAGAGCCCTTCGCCGCCGTCACCTACTCGGATCTCCACATCGCCTGCACGCGTTTTCCATCGTTCATACTCGGGCTTCATCGGCAGGGCATCGGGCACAGCCGGGATATCAAATCCCGGAGGCGTAGACGCGGACCCGCTTACGCTCGAGCCCGCGATCGAACGCCACGTGATGCCTTCGTTCTCGCTCTTGGTTCGAAGCTCCTGTGCTAGTTCCCATTGCCGCGATGAACCGATCTCTTCCTCGCTCTGTATACTGCTGAGCCGCTTGATCTCGTCGGCGATCTCCTTCTTTACCCGTTCGCGAACGCCCAGATCTGTGACCAGCACACGCAGGTCGCCGCCATTCTTCCAGACCGTCTCGACGGTCAGGTTATCATTCGCGAAGACGACCTCGAGCCCCGGGATCGACTTGCCGGCGTCGTACTTTAGAGCCATCGGCGAGAGCTTTGCCGAGGCAAAGAAATCTTCGAGCCCCTGAAAAAGTTCGGGCAGCGTGCGTGTTTTTGCAAAGACGTGGCGTCCGCCCGAGCGTCCGACCATCAACAGCTGACGCGATTCGCACGAGACCGGGCACGACAGGAACGGCGGCAGATCGCCCGCGTTATGATAAGCGATCAGCGATTTCAGGCCATCGAATTCGTCCTTGGTCAGCGGCCGTTCGCGGTACCGCGATTCGTCCTCGCGAATGCTGAACATCGCACGGTCGGCATATATTCGGACGTAGCTGGCGCCGTAGTTATAGACGCCGAGTAGTTCGGGGGTCGTGATCAACTCGTCCTGTATCGCCTGTTCGGCAGCATGATGATCGCCCGGGTAAGCCGCACCGCCAAAGTAGGAAGCACTCGCGTAATACGGGCTGACGGACTTGTACAGCTCAAACAGACTGTCATCGAACGTGCGTTCCTCATTCGAACCGAAAAACGCCGTCGAAGCACCGGTGATCCTTGCCGTGTTCGGGGTATGCGACAAGATGGCGGCACGGGCCTCCGGCGAATCTTCGCTTTCAAGATAAAGGTCCGCGGCACGTGCGAGTACCTTATTCGCTGACCCGAGCAGCGGCACGACCCGCTGAACCTCGAGAGGTGCCCTGATCAGACGAGCACATGCCAGCATCGCCGCGGTCGCCTCATTGTTCCCGCCCGCGAGCATTGCGTTCATGTCGTTGGCGTCCTCGAGTAAACAGCCGGCGAGACCGACGGCGGCCGGAACTCCCTGACGCAGGTCAAATACATTATTAATATGCGTCGCCTGCAGCTGCTTTCGCTTTGCCAGCAGCTTCAGCACCGCCGAATTTCCGGACCTGCCTCGCTTCAGGTCGTTGAGCATCATCGAGCTGACGGCCGGGCCTTCCCAGCCTTCGACGATCTTTCGCAAAGCCGACGCCGTCGCAGGCTCGCGCCTTTCGAGCGTCTCGATCCTGGCGATCACGCCGTTTACCACATCGTCGCCGACAGTGTCGCGATTCGCCAGTTGCTGGCCGATGAGCGTTGGCAGCGATTCATAGATCGGCGTTGCAAATGTTGCGTTTGTGTTTGCATAGCCGGACGCCGAATTCATTGACTCCGACCCTTCCTCTCTGGCTGCGCGTTCACGAGCCAGCAGCACCAGCCCGTTCACCTGCTCTTCGGTGGTAAACGCTTTTGACGCTATCATCGCGGCGACGACCATCGACCGCTCGTAGCCTTCCGAACTGTTAAGCAATGCCCGCAAAGCCGGGCCGGCACGCATATCTTCCTGATTGGTCAACGAGGATATCGCGGCATATCTATGCGGGTAACTATCCTCACGGACCGTTGCTCGAGCTACGTTCGCCATCGCGTTTGCTGCCGTTCTAGGTTCATTCGAAAACGAATTCACAGCATTCGCCGAAACCGCATTGGTATTCGAGGCCCAGCCTGTATTCGCATTCCCCCATACGTAATCCGTCTCCTCGCTGCCTTTTTCATTCAGTAATCGGATCAGTCCGGGAACCGCCTCAGGCATCTTTACCGTCGCGAACTTTCGAATAAGCGTATTCCGCTCGCTGACCGCGTTCAGGCCGGACCAGTTGGCATCGTTCAGCCACGGCAGCAGGGCTTTCAAGATATCGGTGTCGTTTGTCCGGTGCAGCATCGACACAAGATTGCGTGCGGCGGCCGCCCGGACAACCTCATTATCGCTTCCGACCAGCTCGATCATTCTGTCTTTGTATCTTTCGACCGGCGAATACAGGATCAGCGTCGTGAGGCCTGTATAGGTTTGCCCGTTCACCCGCAGGTCCGCCAGCGTTTCATCGGCGAGCAGGGAAAAATACCAGTCGTCGCGCCCGGACCATTCCTTTTCTGCAACGAGAGCGTCGAGCGCGAGATCACGCATTCCGGGCGTCGCACTGCGGTCCTCGACGATGGCCATCAGCTCGCCACGGTATTTGTCGATATCTCCGATCGAATCCTGCTGCAGCGCGTTCTTGTAAAGCGCCCACATCGCACCGACACGAGCCGTCGGTTCGCCGGGGTTGTTGTATGCCGCCATCACGATCGGTTGGGCTCGCTGCCAATCATGCTGCGCCAGGGCGACCAGGTCTTCGTGCCCGGTGACGTACTCACGCGACGGGCCATAGCGTCGCGCCCGTTGCTCAAGCTCATCAGTGAAATAAGGGCTATTCGAAACGAGCCACTCACGCAAGACCGAGCGCGTGCCGTCAGGGTCATCGGGCAGCGTATCATGAATGTCCTTGATAAGCCGTGCACCGTCTGTATCGCCGCGAAAGATATTGAGAAACTGCGTAGCCTCTGTGGGATTTGATCTGATCTCAGCCATCAGCCGCGCAGCGGCACGCGGGCTCGGCGTCGGGTTGAATCGGAGCGTCGCGTAGCTCTGTGACTGCCGCGACCAGTAATCAATGAGGTCCTCGATCGGAGCATCGTCACGCGGCGGCTTCATCGGATCATAAAAGGCCTGCTCGCGCAGCGGCGAAACTCTGACGAGCGGATTTGGCGGCGGCGGTGCCGGCAGATTCAACAGCGCGGTGACCAGATCATCTTGCGCCCGTGCGGTTTCGGCCAGATACGCGGTCCCGGCAAAGAGCAATCCGGCACATAGCAGAAAGGCAGCGATGAAGTTTCTCATTTAGGGAATTCCTCAGGAAGTGTCACCAACTTGATACCCGAATTGACGGCAAAAAGCAACAGATTTTGCCCGCGGCTGCCCTTGCATATCGCGCAAAACGCCCCTTTTCGCGCATATCGCGCAATTTACCATCGCGATCGCCGGCGTGCGTGTGGTCCACTGGCGTTTATGAGCGATCGATACGAAAGCGCGAAAGGCTGGGACCCTTACGAAAAGATACGCAAAGCCGCCGAAAGGACGAAGATGATGACCGGCCCATTCGAACTGCCCTTTGTCAACGCCAATTCCGACGAGTGCACCGCCGACGACGGCCAGGAAGAACAGGTTCAGCTTTTCGGCCCGCTGTGGCGGTCGGGCGAGGTCGCGGTGCTGTTCGGGGAATCCGGCGTCGGCAAAAGCCTGCTGGCGGCGCAGATCGCCGAATCGTCTGCACACAACCTCGGGCCCTCGAAACGCGTCGTGCTATTCGATTTCGAACGGACAGGGAAGCGGTTCAACGAACGTTATACCGATGAAGGCGTAAGGCACTCGATTCCCGATAATCTAGAGATACTTACCATCGGCGATTTTGCGATACCTGAGCGGTTCGCCGGCAACATCAACAAATATTTTCAGACCTCGATATTTGAGGCTGCCGGTGATCGCGAGGCCGCAGCCATCGTCATCGACAACATCGATTACATGATGTCCGCGGCCGCCGGCAATGCAGCGTGCATAAGAATAATGAAAACGATGCGGCTGTGGGCGAACCAATCAGGCTGTGCGGTCCTCGTCGTCGCCCACGCAAAAGGCCGAGGCAAGCGTGCTGCCGAGTTAACTGAAGGAGACATTGCCGGCAGCTCGCGGATCGGCGATCATGCCGACAGCGTCTTCGCCATCGCACGCAGCTCGATGGGCACCGAGCATCGCTACATAAAGCACCTGAAATCAAACTCCGGCGCTCTCGCACTTCCCGAAGGTATCGTGATGGCGTGCACATTGGGACGTATCAGCCGTCCCGAAACGCTCGCCGCGTGTCTCGGCGACGTCCACCCGGAAATAGTCCAATATCCGCGTCTGCCCGCAATCGGCGGCCGAGTCATTCATTTCGACCCGTCGCTAGATCCGCAGCCTTTTCTCGGCCTTAACCCCATAGGCCCATCGCACGAATACGACCACCTCCGCGACCATGCCGCCGAGGCCCGAGCCATAAAGGGTGCCGGAACAAAACGTCTTAAGAGAACGCGCACCACGGCCGTGATCGCGAACGCTAGCGAGTCTAACGAGAATTTGTTACAACAAGGTGAAGACTATGAATATCAGAATGACGACCACGGGCCGCGGGACCCGCTTCGAAGCTCTCTGTGATATCTGCGGTGAGCCGATGGACATGACGGAAACGGTCAACTATCTGATGCCGAGCCTCGGCCGCAAAGGCGAGCGCCGGACAACGAACAGTTCCTCGGCTGATGCGGCAGAAACACCTGTCGATCCGTACGTGGCGAATTGCGGCGACATCGTCTGCCATAACGAATGCTATCGCGAACGCATCATTCCCGGTTGGGCGAGCATGACCACGGTCGAGTCGCTCATCAACCGGCTTCTCGATGAGCATAACAGCCGCCACCCCGGACTCACGGCGTTCATCAAAACTCTGAAAGAACGTAACCCGAAACCGATCCGGTAGCCGAAGAGCGAACGACGCATCGCCAGCTCTTATACACCTTAAAGTCTACCGACGCGCCCCGCTTCGACAGCTTTTCATCCAAACGCGGCATATCCTTTAGATCCGACAAACTATTTGTCCTCTAGTTTCTTCAGCATTTCGACGGCGTTCGTGTTGGTGGGGTCGAGTTCGAACGAGCGTCTATAGTTTCGTATCGCAAGATCTTTTTGCCCATCGGCCATATAGGCTTCGGCGAGGCTGTCGTAGGGGTTGGCGGCCTTTGGAAACATCTCGACATTCAGCTTGAATAGGGCAATTGCTCCTTTGATGTCCTTTTCGCGTAGCCGCTGGTAGCCGAGGGTGTTGAGGCTGCTCTCTACGAACTGATCGCGCGGATAGCGCTCCATCAAAGAGCGATAGCCGGCGACGGCCGCATCCACGCCTTTGTCTTTGATCAGACGCCCGATTATTCGCGAGACGCTTGGAAAAACAACGCGGCGGATCGAAGAGATCACCAACGCCGGATTGTCGCGGTGAATGTAGTGTGTGCTCTCGGCGTCGACAATAAGAGTTCCCTCAGATCCTTCGTATATCCACGGCCCGTATTCCTCGATCACGGAACGCTTCCACCTCGCCCCGCTTTCGTGCCGGCCGGCGACGAGCAGGGCCATCGGTACATCCGGCGGACGCTTGAGCGTCTTTAGTGTGTCGAGGTCTTTGTCCTCCGTCGTCAGAAATGTGATCTCTGCCCTCGGGCCCGGCGCGGCTCGCAGCAAAAAGCCTTTCACCCACTGCTCTTCTTCCGCCTTTTCTTCATCAGTGGTCTCGAGCTCAAAAACCCTTGCGTTCACGGGATCAATGAAAACCAGACCGGCGACGTCCTCCGGATAAAGATGAGCGAATGCCCTTATATGTGCGTTGCCGAGCGAGTGCCCGACCAGCACGTACGGGCCCGGTATCTTTGCCAGCCGCAGCATCGTGCGGAGTTGTGTCGCGGCGTTTATGAAATTGTAGGGCTGCCACGGGGCATCCGATCGACCGTATCCGGCGCGGTGATACTGCACAACCCTCGTGAATTTCGCGATCTCCGGAAAGATCCCCTGCCAAGTATTGATCGGACCGCCGAGCCCGTAATCAAGCACGACGGCAGGCCCGCCGCTGCCCGCTGATTCCATCCACAGACGCCCGCCGCCCACGTCAACCAGCTGACCGGCAGTTTTCTCCGTAGCGGCCGATTGGGAATATGCACCGCCCACCAGCAACAGGCCCAGTGCGATCACCATGATCTGCCTTTGGGTAATCAGCTTTTTCATGCGGCACATCTTAGCACGTAGCCGATCGCTCCGACCACGGTGCTTCTCCAGGCGACCGATCAACTCAGCTTCTTCTTCCTGAACCCGAGAAACGTGAGCAGAGCCCCGAACAGCAGGATCACAACCCCAACGACCGCGACGCCTGAAAAGATCATTCCGTAAAAGCGATGGCTGTCTTTTGCCTTCGCACAGCCGTCCGACCAGATCTCGCTCGTCTCTAGGGCTCTCTCGACCGCTATCTTCTTTTCGGTTTCCTGGGCGGTGCCTTTCGCGGCTTCGTAGTCCTTCATCGCCTTTTCAGTCTCGGCGAATCTATCGTCCGCGATCTTGCAGCTCATCGACTGCGGCGGGAACACGAGGTTCATCGCCGCGCCGCCGATCCCGACGATTGTCACCAGCAACCCAAACGAAAGTACCAATAATCCGAAGATCTTTAAGAACATACTCCGCCCTCCAAAGTTTGATATCAAAGCGTTTACCACGTGAAAAGATTCGACACGCAACTTAACACACTTCCGCCTTCCGGAGAAGAACTATTTCGAGATCGAGCAAAGCGTCCCGAAAAACCAAAAGCCCGCGATCGCTCGCGGGCTCCGTATAATAACGATCTGACAGTTTTTCCTACTTGCCTTCTTCCTTCAGCTCGCTGACAGCGACGCCTTTGGTCTTTAGCTCGGCGACGACCTGGCGGTGATTTGCGTTCAGTTTGATCACGGCGAATTCTTTTTCAGTCTGTACCGTCAGCCAGTGCTTTTTCTTTTTCACGAACAGGAATGGCAGGGCAAAGATAAACCCGACAAGCAAAGCGGTCGCCACGGCGCCGCCGCCCGAGAGCATTGGTTTCTTGGCGTAGGAATAGTCGGCGGTTTTGATCTCGTCGTAGCGAAACTCCTTCGCCTCTGACTTGAAGTTAGACTTGTCCGGCTCGACGCGAAAGGTCTCTGCGTTAAATGTTATATCGGCGTCCGTCTCGATGGATTTCTTGCCCGAAGGCACCACCATCTCGACCTCATACGTCGTCTGTGCATAGGCAGACGTCACGGCAAATAACGAGATCGCCAAGCAAGCAGCGATCGATCGGCGGACATACGACCGTCCGGTGGGGAAGTTGATCATTAAATTTTCTCCAATGTAATTTCTAGGGCGAAGGAACCGCATCGAAACTACCAACCCCCAGAAAATATGTCAACCACCTCTAAACACTATCTAATCTGCCGAGGACACGAACTCCTCCGGAATTTCAAACGGCGCCGAAGTGTAGATCCTTCTCTCCCCCAAAGCCGGTTTCAACCCGAATCCAACCGCAACAACGTCTCCCTTTCGGACCTCGTCAAAGTATATTTTGTTGAGCCGGACGATCGCTGAGGTTCCGGGAAGGATATAGAACGTGCTAATTCCTGTTCCGCACCCGTAAAAGGGTTGCGGCTCACCGCCGTTTCTCGTTATCACCGGAAAGATCGAATCGGAAAAATGGGCAGCATATGAGATCGGCTGAAAAGTGCCGTTGTGAATGAGGAAACTGAGCCGCTGATCGCCCGACTCTTGATCGCTCTCCACTCCCGCATATGCTACCCGTATGCCCGTTTCCTGGAATTCCGGGCCCTGAGTCCCGCTAGGTGTAACGGTTGGAGCCTCTATAGGCATAACGGCCGCTTCGGTAAATCCGTGAAAGACGACAGACCTTATCAACCCGACGACAAATACACCGAGCCCAAATGTTACCGTCAAGATCCCTGCGCGAATTAGCAATCTCATATTGATACCTCAATCTTAAGAACGCGGCCGATGCTCAAAAATTGCATCTCATGCACTATTTTCCGAGCGCTAGATCTCGAGCGAGTTTCGTGTTTATCCACTGATTCAATGAGATACCTTCTCTTTCTGCTTCGAGCCTTAACTGTCGATGCAGATGGGCCGACATGCGGACGTTCAGCTTTCCGCTGAAACGCCGCTTGCTCAGCGGTTCGGGAATCGTCTCGTCGGAATCGCTCAGGTCTTCGATCACCAGTTCAACCACGTTCCGAATTTCACGTAATGCCTTTTCCTGCGTGTTGCTGTGGGCGGCCAGAGACGGAAACTCGGCCACGCGTCCGATAAAAGCAGCATCTTCCTCTGACCAGATCACCGTGTAAGCATAATCCTCAGCTCGCGGCGTGCTTGGTCTTCTCAAACTGTTTTGTACCTTCGACATATTCTCTCCACTGTACCGACCGTGATCATTGCTCGTTCAACTCAGCCAACTTTCGCAGTGCCGCAACGACCTGATCAACCTGGTATGGTTTTGCCTTGTTCCCATCTTTTTGAAGATTGATGCGAGGATCACCCGTCCATGGCGTTTTGAAATGTGGTGACTGCCCCTCACTCTCTCGTTCCCGAAATGCTCTCGACAGATCTTAATTATCGCGGCGAAGCGAACATTGGTTCTGCTCTCGATCAAGCTGTCGATTTGTTCGGGGAGATACATTGGTCGCAGTTAATAGTACCGCTGATGGTACTATCAGTCAACAATTTCCGGCTGGCTCGTGTGTGTTGTTTTGACGGTGCTGGCACGCATTCGTCGATGACGATATTCATGCAGCCAGGCTCAGGTCCTAAAGCTCTAAGCCCTGTGTAATGGTCATCTTAGCTGAGACTCTTACATGGAAAGGCCGCGGATTCGTGAGGCTTTTCATGCAACACATTACCCGGATTACGCGACTCGTAGACAAGAAAAAAGGGCTCCGAATATCGGAACCCTTTCATCGATCAAGCTGTACTGACTACTATTCAGCTACTGCCATTTCTTTGTCTTTCTTTTCGCGTTTGATGCCGCCTATTTGGATCAGGGGCTCTGCTTTGATCTGGTTCTTTTCTAGGACCATCTGGTTGTAGAGCTTGCGCATCATCTGCATTTCTTCAGCGGCGGTCTTGGGGCCTTCCATTTCCGGCTTGTTGGGCCGTGTCAGGTCGACGGGGTTCAGGACCAGGCCGTGTGACTTGTCAGCGAGTTCGACCTCTTTACCGCGGGCGAACACCTCATGGCGGCCGTGGTCTTTGTACCACTGAGCGACGGTCGCGTTCTGGTGCATGTGCTCAATGATGTTACGCCATCCGATTCCGGTATTGTACGCACAGAACGAGATCTCGCCCTCCTGCGTTCCGTAGGGGATGATGCACATTTCCGTGCGTCGGAAATCGTAGTTGAACAGGTCCTGGAACCACATACCTGCGATGAACAGGAAGTTCCAAGGGTCCTGACGACGCTTCTCGATATCTTCGAGCGTGCGGTCCGGACCGACCTTTCCGTAATCCTTGCCCGACAGGCCAAACGACTTGTCAAACTTCTTCAAGATGCCGCCCAGCGTCAGTGACTTCGGTGCACCGTAGGGATTGTAGTTCTTCAGCAGTGCGAGGCCCATCATCAGGTTCGAGAACCACTTGCCACGGTTCGTGTCCGTGATGTGCTGCATATCGGTGACCAGGCCCTGAATGTTCAGGAACTGCGGCACCGGTGCCATTTCCTTCGTTTCCTTGTTGACCATCACGGCCGTGCCGACACCGCAGTTCGGGTGGCAGCCGCAGCTGACCTGTCCCCAATCCGATTCCGGCCCGTGGACGACGTCAGCAAAATCTGCGAACGCTCCCATCAGCGAAAGCGGGAACCAGTCACGCGTAGGTTCGGTGATGCCGACCTGCCCCTTCACATCGTGTGCAAGATGGGCCAGCGTGTATCGCTGCTGCAGACGGCGTTTTTCCGTGATCAGCTCATCACGGCCCGTGAACGACACCGGCTGGAATGCGATGAACGAGATCTTCTTAGGATTCTCAAGAGCAAAGCGGATGATCGATCCGACCTGATCGTTATTGATTCCGTTGACCAGCGTGGTCACAAGAATGATGTCAACGCCCGCTTCGTGCAGGTTGTTGATCGCACGCAGCTTTACGTCAAACAGGTTGCCGATCTGGCGATGCGAGTTCGCGTCATTGCCGATACCGTCAAACTGCAGGTAAACAAAGCGAAGGCCGGCCTCAGCCGCCTCGCGGCAAAATTCTTTCGATTTCGCGAACTCGATACCGTTGGTCGCAGCCTGGACCGAGTTGTACCCGACCTTTCTCGCGTAGCGGACCGCATCAAGGAAGTAGGGCGAAAGCGTAGGCTCGCCGCCCGAATACTGTACCGACATCTGCCGACGCGGCTTGATCTGGATCGCATTGTCCAGGATCTCCTGAACGTCTTCCATCGACAGCTCGTGAACAAATCCGACCTGGTTCGCGTCCATAAAGCACGGGTCGCACATCATGTTGCAGCGGTTCGTCAGGTCAACCGTCAGCACCGCGCCGCGGCCGTATTTCACCGACGACGTTCCGTGATTGTGCAGCTTCTCATCGTTGTGGGCTTCCATGTCGCGGCCCGGGAACAGCGATTCGATGTGCGTCAGGAACTTCGAGTCCATCGCCATCAGATCTTCAAAATGCCCATGCTCGGGGCAGTCCTTTACCATCCAGACCTGACCGTCACGCTCAATGATCTGTGCCTTGATCTCACCGACCTTGTCGTTGATCAGCACCGAGACGTCCTTGTCACCATTGATGATCGCCTCGCGGGCCTCGATCACGCAGTTCGGGCAAAGCGAATCGGTCTGCCGCGGAAAGCCAAGGGTCGGCTTGGACTTTTGCCATGATTTCAAGATCGGCTTGTCTGCCCACTTCGGGGTAAATGAAGGATTCGGCTTGTACTGGTTCACCGAACGGATCGCTTTAAAGGCTCCCTTTGCGATATAGGTAAGTCCTTTCTCAAAATGCTTTACTGGTCTGGTCATAATTTTCTTATCTCCAACATCAGATCACGTCAGAAATCTCTATCTATAAATTATTGCGATTGGTTGACGCGGCTGTCCTTACCGTGCACAGGTAGCAATGCTCGTGCCATATATAAGGATATAGATGTGCCCGTTGAAATGGCCGGTTGGGATGACATCGTAGACATCAGTGAAATCTGGGGATTTATTGAGGTTATTGGTAGAAACCGCCAAAGACGACGAGCCATGAGACGAGAAAGCGGACGTAATGGTCGGCGAATTAAATCCGAAGGGCCGCTTCAGGATCAATTTAAAAAGTGTGTCAAAACGACCCGCCGAGACTTTTTGACACTGGCTATGGGTCATTATGACACACTAAAGATCAACATTGTACGGCGTTTTTTGGAGACGTCACCAGATAGCGCTTAAGAACATGGAAAAACCCTTAAGCGCAACAGTTACGCGCTACGTTAGCGCGCCATCGGTAACCTATTCAAAAAAAAGTTCTTAAAGTTGAAAAAAATGCTTTACATTGGCTAAGCACTTGTGTTATCTTTCTCGCCACTTCAAGGTTTTTCATTTTTCAAGGGAAGTGACAACTCGCTCGGTCGGGCAGTTCATCGCCAAGATATTAATCTGAGCATTTTTTGCAGAACGCCTCGTCTGCCTTTATGAAGATTCGTTTCGGCACGTCTGGTTGGAGAGCGATCATTGCCGACGACTTCACTTTCGCCAATGTCAGATCGGTCACCAACGCGATCTGCAGCTATTTGAAAAACGCCGGTGACGCACAGGGGCAGACCCTGATCATCGGCCATGACTCGCGTTTTATGGGCGAGCATTTCTCGGCTACGGCCGCAGAAGTTGCTGCTGCGAAAGGGTTTAGGGTGTTGCTCAGCGATGGCCCTACGCCGACGCCGACCATCTCGCATGCGATCCGCAGCCTTGGTGCCGCAGGAGCCCTGAACTTTACCGCCTCGCACAATCCGCCTGAGTATCAGGGGATCAAGTTTTCGACCTCGGACGGTGCCCCGGCACTTCCTGAGGTGACCAAAAACATTGAGGAAAATGTCGAAAATGGCGTTTCCGCAACGGACTCGGCGGGCGGGACGATCGAGCCTTTCGATCCGCGGCCAGCGTATTTCGAAGACCTCCGTTCAAAGATAAATTTCGATGCGATCGCCGCCGCCGGAGCCAGTTTCGGCTACGACCCGCTCTGGGGAACAGGGCGCGGTTATCTCGATAAACTGTTGCGGGAACAGGGGCTTACGGTTGAGACCCTTCATGATTGGCGGGACGTTACATTCGGGGGGCGTTCTCCGGAACCCGGCGAAGATCACTTGGACGAGCTTCGTAAATGCGTCACCAAAAACGGACACGCTCTGGGCCTGGCTACAGATGGTGACGGTGACAGATTCGGGATCATTGATAGCGACGGCAGCTTTATAGAGCCCAATAAACTCGTCGCTCTGCTGACGGATTACCTCGCGGAAAGCCGCGGTTGGAAGCTTGGGGTCGCGCGCAGCGTCGCCACGTCGCACCTGATTGACCGTGTCGCTAAAGACCGTGGACTCAAGGTTTACGAGACACCGGTAGGGTTTAAGTTCATCGGTGAACTTATAAATCGCGACGAGATCATTTTGGGAGGTGAAGAATCGGCGGGCCTTTCGATCCGCGGCCACTACCCGGAAAAGGACGGCATCCTGGCATGCCTGCTCGCTGCAGAAGCCGTAAGTGTTAGAAAGGCAAGCCTTACCGAACAGTTGGAAGATCTTTATAAACGGGTCGGACGACTCGAATCAGGCAGGATCGGAGTGAAGTTAACGGATGATGTTGCCGCGCGTCTCAAGGAAAAGCTGGCCGCGGAACCGACAGAGATCGGCGGCCGAAAGGTAGAAAGCATTAACAGGCTCGACGGCGTAAAGTTCTTGTTTGCAGAAGATAGCTGGATGCTAATGCGGCCCTCGGGCACGGAACCGCTTGTCAGGATCTACGCCGAGGCAGGTACTCAGGCGGAAGTAACCGAGATCATTGAGGCAGGCAGAAGCTACTTGCTGGGATAATTGTTATGAGAAGTAAACGAAACATTCCCAAAAAGGCAGTAACACGCAAGATCGGAGCACCAAGTAAGCCGGTGGTGCCGCGATGGTTCCCGTACGCCACAGCGTTTACCCTCGCGTTCCTTTTGATACTGACGATAAATTTTCGTGCGATCTCCGACAATTCGCGGGAATCTGCTGAAAATGAACGACTTAACCAACAGATCCAGGAAGCGATGATCGAAAATGTCTCGCTCCAGGAGGAGATCCATTACCTTAAGAACGACGCCAGTACTATCGAGAAAGAGGTCAAAAAGTTCGGGCTTATAAAGCCTAAAGAGTTGAATTCCGAGCCGGTGAAGTAGATTTTACGGAGACGTCTACCATCCGGGACCACCAACCATAAACAAACCGCCTTTTGCCTATCAACTCCGTAACGCCTTCAGAAAACCTTCCGAAAAATTCAGGCCTGCGTTTCCCGAAAACGCGGGCCTTATCACTTTTAAAATAACGGCCCGCGCGGTTTAGGAATCTCGCGAATTTGGGCTAAAATCTCATAACTCCTTACCCCATATGCTTTTCCTTACACAGTCTGCAGCCGTTTACGGCATCGACGCATTAATTGTAGATATCGAGGTAAATATCCGCGCGGGTTCAGAAAATGAACCCTCGATAGTTATTGTCGGACTTCCGGATACGGCCGTCCGCGAATCACGCGAGCGGCTCCGTGCCGCGATAAACAACAGCAGCTTCTTTTTTCCTGTTCACAAGGTGACCGTAAACCTTGCACCTGCAGACGTTAGGAAAGAAGGTGCGAGTTTTGATCTGCCGATGGCACTCGGGATCTTGGGCGCTAATGGCGACCTGGGCAATGGCGACAGCCTCTCGAGCACGATGAGCATCGGCGAGCTTTCGCTGGACGGCCGCGTCAGGCCGGTCCGCGGTGTGCTTTCTATCGCCCTCGCTGCCCGTGAACAAGGTATCAAGAACCTGTTAGTCCCTGAGGAAAACGCGAAAGAGGCCGCCGTTGTCCAAGAGGTCAACGTCTATCCGGTACGCGATCTCAGGTCGGCCGTAAACCTTGCAATGGCACTAGATGCGGGGGCATCAAACATCGAACCTCTGAGGATCGATCCGGCGGATCTAAACGGCAATCATCAAACGTATCGCGTCGACTTCGCGGAGGTCCGCGGCCAGGCGACCGCCAAGCGAGCCCTCGAGGTCGCGTCTGCCGGCGGTCATAACATTCTTTTTATAGGCCCGCCGGGATCCGGTAAAACAATGCTGGCAAAGCGCTTACCCACGATCCTGCCGCCGCTGGAATTTAACGAGGCGCTTGAGATAACCAAGATCCATTCGGTGGCGGGCCTCACCGGTAAGTCCGGGTTGATCACAGATCGGCCTTTCAAATCACCGCACCATACGGTCTCGCAGGCCGGATTGATCGGCGGCGGATCGGTCCCGCGGCCCGGCGAGGTCTCGCTTGCTCACCTTGGCGTACTCTTCCTGGATGAGTTGCCGGAATTTGACCGCAGTGTTCTTGAGGTGTTGCGGCAGCCGATGGAGGACAAACAGGTTACGATATCGCGGGCTGCAAGTTCATTGACGTTTCCCGCCAATTTCACGCTCGTTGCCTCGATGAACCCTTGCCCTTGCGGCTATTTCGGGTCGGGTCGCGAATGCAAGTGTTCGACCGTACAGATACAGCGATATGTTGGGAAGATCTCCGGCCCGCTGATGGACCGTATCGACATTCATATTGACGTTCCTGCCGTAAATTTCAATGAATTGCGTGGCCGCGGTGTCCCGCAAGGCGAATCATCGCTGGCGATCCGCGACCGAGTGACGCGGGCGAGGGCCGTGCAATTGCGAAGGCTGGATGGCGAAGGCGTATTTTCAAACTCGGCAATGTCCTCGGCCCAGATCCGGAAGTTTTGTGCGCTTGATGACCAGAGTGAGGCTCTTCTTGAAAAGGCCATGCTTCGCCAAGGCCTTTCCGCCCGTGCTCACGACCGCATTCTAAAGGTCGCGAGGACCATCGCGGACCTCGCAGGCAGCGATAATATCGGAGCAGCTCATATCAGCGAGGCCATCAATTATCGCTCGCTCGACCGTAATTATTGGGCATAGGTTTACGCGGCTTCAACATCGAACGCCTTTGATCCTTTGGTTGTTAAGTGGACTTAAATATATCGATTTGAGACTATTACGGGTTATCTAAGCATTAGCATGATTTATTGCTGGAACGCATTTGATGTCATCTGAAAATATCATAGGTTTTGACGCCCTGCCGCAGACGATACCGCATTTTTGTATCGAGTCGTTTCGCCGTCATAACAAGCCCGATGCGCTGTCATTTAAGATCAATGAGGCATGGTTTCGGCTGTCGGGTGCGGAGGCTATCGAGCGTATTCGTCGTATCGCGCTAGGCCTTTCACGAATGGGCGTGAAGGCGGGCGATCGGATCGCCATCATCTCGGAAAACCGCCCGGAATGGTCTCTTACGGACCTCGCGATACTCTCATTAAGGGCCGTAAATGTTCCGATATACACGACCCAGGCGGTAGAGCAGATCCGTTACATACTCGAAGATTCCGGTGCGAAATTCCTCTTTATTTCCGGCCAGAAGCTCTGGAAACACGCGGAAGAAGCCGTTCGCAGCGTCGAGCGCATCGAGAAGCTAATATTCTTTGATTCGGACCTTCCTGCTGATGAAGATACGCGGATGGCGACCCTGGCTGACGTAGAGGCTGAAGGCTCCAAAACCGGCGAGATCGACAATTTCGATGAGCTTCTGGCTCAGGTCAAGGCGGATGATCTCGCGACAATTATTTACACGTCCGGAACCACGGGCGAACCCAAAGGCGTGATGCTTGAACATGAGAGCTTTGCGTCAACCGTTCTTGCGGTTTCTCGCGGTCTTCCCATAAAGAGCACCGACCGGTCGCTGGCGGTTCTCCCGCTTTCACACATCTTTGAGCGAACGGTGTTTTATGTGCTTTGTACGAATGGCGTCGCGATCCATTATTGTGCGGCGTTCGATCAGATCGCATCGCATTTACAGGAAGTCAAACCGACGATCATGACCGCGGTGCCGCGCCTGTTTGAGCAGGTTTATCACAAGATCGTTAAGAAGGGTAAGGCCGCCGGCGGTTATAAAACAAAGCTTTTCGATTGGGCTTTGCAGGTCGGGCAAGACTATTGGCACGCAAAGGACATGCGTGAGAGAGTGTCGCCGATTCTCGCTGCAAAGCACGCTGCCGCAAGCCGTCTTGTCTTCTCAAAATGGCGTGAGGGCGTAGGCGGCAAGCTGCGTTTCTTCGTCTCAGGCGGTGCACCGCTGTCAACCAAACTCTCATATGCGTTCTGGGCCGCGGGGATCCCGATCCTACAGGGCTATGGAATGACGGAGGCCTGCGTAACGTCTGCGAATCGCCCCGACGATAACAAGGTCGGTTCGATAGGCACACCGTTCGAAGGTATTGAGATGAAGATCGACCCCTCGAACGGCGAGATCTTGGTGCGCGGTAAGAACGTTATGAAGGGCTATTTCAACAAGCCCGAAGAGACCGCAAAGGTAATAGATTCGGATGGTTACTACCACACTGGTGATGTGGGCTACGTCGACGAGGACGGTCATTTTTACGTTACGGACCGCATCAAGGACCTTTTCAAACTGTCGAATGGCAAGTACGTCGCTCCGCTGCAGGTCGAGAGCCTGTTGAAACAAAGCCCCTTGGTTTCGCAGCCCGTAGTCGTTGGATCTGGCAGAAAGCAGGTTGGTGCGTTGATAGTTCCGGATTGGGATGCCCTCAAAGAAGTTCTTGCTGAAGAAGGTATCGATGCGGTGGGTTCTCGTGAGGAACTATGTGAAAACCCCTATGTCATCAAGCGTGTCCAGCGAGATGCTGTCGACCTAACTAGGGAACTTAGCGATTACGAGCGGGTCAAACGCGTATATCTTCTTCCGAGGGAATTCTCGATAGATAAAGGCGAAATGACGCCCACGCTAAAGATAAAGCGGAACGTCATCGACGAAAAATACCGGGAAGCTATCGACGAGATCTGCGGCAGCTAGATCACTTCGGAAATATCAGGCTTTCAAATTCAGTTGTAGCGTCCCTGCTGTTCGTGAGGATCGCCTCGGCCAATTGTCGCAGGGGCTCGGGGATCGCAGGTAGTTCCTCCGACAGTGCCGGTTCAAGAGGCTGCGGGAACCGTGCGTAAAATTCCGACTCAGCCGCACAAAACTCGCATTCCCGTAAATGCAGTCGGACTACGCGGCCTTCGTCGGGTTCGCAATCACCCAGTTGAAAGGCGTTGATCTGATAGGACGTTGGGCAGTTTCCGCTCTTTGAGAACCCTGTTGACATCGTAATATCCTGACGAGGATCGCCGCGGCTATATAATATTCGATAGCCCGAAACGCCTCAAAAATCGCACAATTCCAGCTTACTGAACAAATAAACCCCTAATTAACCGCTTCTTCCAAAAGCGATATACACACGAGTTGTTGCAACAATGCCAAATGTGCAAAAACTTGTTGCTCAATTTCTGTAATATTGCTAGTATTGATTCTGCAGGAAGTAGGAGCGTTATTCCTACAGTCGCCACCTGATTCGCCCGCGTGCTCAGCGGTAGCGAAATAATAATCTAAAATCTCCAGGAATTGGCCCCACTCGGCCTAACCCCTCTAAAGACACAGCATTAGGTAACTGCGTTCGTTCCCGGAACGACCTCCCATCCTGTTGCGAGTGCTTCGAGCGGCCGGACCTACCAAACCACACCGAAGGTCATCTATGAGTTCAACCAACCACAATGAAACCCAGCCTAGAACGAATCAGGGGAAACCGATCAAGGTAGGGAAATGGACCGAGAGCCTGAAAATATCTGACGTAAACCAGATATGGCTTGAGCTGCACCGCATCGTATCGTCGCACCCGCTGGTGCGTGCCTCAAAGCGTGCGGGATTTCTCGTCGAAGAGGGAAAGTACAACGCTTATTCTGACCTGACGCAGGAACTTTTCGTCGCTCTGCTCAGCAAAGACCGCTTCCAGCACTACCTCGAAACCGGGATGACGGACGTAGAGGTCGAGGCCGAGATCAGCCAGATCGAGCTGACCAACATGCTTACCTCGGAGCTGCGTAAGCGGTATCCGGAATCGTACAGGCTCGCTCGCAGAATATCGACACTGGTTCAATCAGGTGCGAGGTTCAAGAGGTTTGATAATCAGGGAAATCCTGAAGCTCACAGACGGCTCGCAGACCGGCTTTACGGGCTCGCGGATTGGCCCGATTCAAAACCAACGCGTGACGGTCAGGAAATGGAAGAACGCGTCAAGGCAGTAGCATTTTTCGGGCGTGACACACGCATGGTCGGCTGCACCGGCGACGCACAAATAGTCATAAGTAATCCGGAACTCGAAAAGCTGATCGTCAGGGTACTTAAATCCATCGATTCGCCTGTAGATGTTCGTTCGCTCCGTTCGTTCGTGATGTCACGCCTGCCGATAATGGACATCCACCTTGTACCTGTTGGCGGCTCCGGTGACAGCGATGACGATGATCGTGTACATTTTGAGATCCCCGATCATCGCGAAACCCCTGAAGACGGAGTTTTGAGGATGGAAGGCGAAACAGAGGCGATCGGTTACGTCGACGATTTCCTGGCAAACCTAAGCAAATCAGTTCGCGGCAAGGCTAAGCAATACGATCGGATGCTCAATGTCCTGTGGCACTGTTATTTGATCTCGGACGGCGGCACGCAGCTGGAAGTGGCTGAAATGCTGGGAGTTTCTGATTCGTTAGTGTCGGACTACCGGAAACGCATAGAGGCTAATCTGCAGCAGCTCGCATTCGGCGGTGTTAACGAAGCGCGGCAGTTTGAAAAAGCCCTAAAGCTTCACGTGAAAAAGGTTATCGCGGAAAGGACGGACGTAGTGCCCGTGTAGGCCCGTAGAGTCTAAGTTTAATTATCGGCACCGACCTTCGCCATTGCCTCAGCAAAGCGAGGGTCGTTGCGTATATTATCGAGGCTTCGGTCTTTCTCGAAATGCGGACGGTTCTCGTTCCCGATCTTTATAGCTTTATTCAGCCATTTGAACGCGTTGTCCTTGTCACCAAGAATTGCGTAGGTCGAGGCGACCCAGTATGCCGAATCGTGGTCGGCCTTCGAGAGCTTAAGCGACTCGTCCGTCAACTGCGCAAGAGCTTCCTCGCGATGCCCTGCACCGGCTAGAAAAACAGCGTAGAGCGGCTTTATACCGTCCATACGGGGGTTCTGCTCAAGCACGCTCCGGATCAGCTCGATCGCCTTTTCGGGTTCACCGCTGTAATAGTAAGTCCCTGCGCGGAAGATCTTGAGCATCGGGTGTCCGGGCTCGGCCTTCTCGCCTTTTTCGAGCTCGGCAAATGCTTTGTCGTATTCGCGCATATAAACGTAAATGCGGGCCCGATTATATGCGGAAACGGCACGCGCAGCGGGATCAAGCCTCGAAAGCTTCTCAAACGCTTTCAGAGAATCTTCGTACTGCCCGTCCAAACGGCTTATCACGCCCTTAACAAAATAGAGCGGAGCATCGTTAGGGAACTGCTTCTGCAGCAGATTGATCTCAGACCTGGCCTTTTTCTTTTCGCCGCGGGCCATATAGACCATGACCATCAGAACACGGGCTTCTACGACGTTCGGGTCGTAGTGAAACGCCTTGGTAAAGGCAGTTTCTGCGTGCGTGTAATCCTCAGCGTCGCCCATCCCCTTGAAGACACGGTTCGCATAACAGGCCCCGAGACCGCTGTAGGCATGGGCGAACTGCGGATCTAGTTCAACAGCCCTCTTAAAGTTTTGTATCGCAGCGTCGCAGTCTTCAGCGAGCAATGAGCGGAAAATGAAACGCCCGAAATTGTCCCTGCCCCGGAGATATTCTTCCCAAGCCTCATGATTATCGGTCATTCGGCGGCCAAGTATTTCCTGCTCGTTGTCCGAGAGTTCGAGACGTAGCCCTTCGAGGATACGCTGGGCGATCTCGTCCTGGATCATCAGGATGTCATTGCCCTCAGCGTCGATCCGATCGCTCCACAGGATCTCGCCGGACACCACGTCCAGCAGTTGGGCGGTAACCCGGATCTTTTCACCGCTGCGGAGAAAGCCGGCAGTCAGTACCGCATGAACGCGAAGTTCCTTTCCCGCGTCACGAGCGTCGATGTCCGATCCCTGATACTTAGCTATGACCGAGCTCGGACGGACAATAAGTGACCTCAGCTGGGCGAGCTCAGTTATCACTGCGTCAGCCAATGCAAATTCATAGAAATTAGCGTTAGGGTCCTGCCCAAGATTTTTGAAGGGAAGTATGGCGACCGTCTTTTTCTCAGTCCCGGTCGAGGTCGAAGTCAGGCTGATCTCGGGGTAAAGCGAAGGCGGATTCGAGACTATCGGGCCGCTCGACATTTCGGGAATGCTTTTGCCCGTGAACCAGTTTAGAGCCCGTTTAATAACGCTGCCTTCAGCATACGATGGTGCGAACGTATCGCCCGGCATCAGCTGAGCGCCGCTGAGCTCCTGCATGACGGCACGCAGGTCGTCACGCATTTGCTCGATCTTCTGATAGCGGTCTTTCGGATTCTTTGCAAGTGCCCGGTCAACAATGCTTTGCAGGGCAGCAGGAACGGCGTCGCGGCGCATTTCAGCCAACGGTTTCGGCGTACCATACAGGACCTGATGTCGTACGTCGATAACCGTCTTGCCCTGAAACGCCCAGATGCCAGTCAGCATTTCGTAGAGCAATACCCCGGTCGAAAATATGTCAGAGCGAGCGTCGGCACGTTCACCCCGCGCCTGTTCCGGAGCGGCGTACGTCGCGGTCCCATAGGGAATTCCGAGCTCGGTTATCTCCGTCTTATCGTGCCCGCGGGTTTGCTCCTCCATTTCATCCTCGAGAAGCTTCGCGAGTCCGAAGTCGAGGATCTTTGCCTGTCCGCCGGGTGAGACCATGATGTTTCCGGCCTTAATGTCCCGATGAATGATGTTCTTTGAATGGGCGTAGGCGAGAGCGTCCGTGACCTGAATTCCGACCGAAAGGGCACTCTTTAGTTCGAGCGGCCGACCGCTTACCAATTGCCGCACGTTCTTGCCCTCAACGTATTGCATGGCGATGTAAAAAACGCCGTTCTCTTCGTTGAAGTCGTAAATTGTACAGATATTCGGGTGATCGAGCTGGGAACAAAGCTGGGCTTCGCGTTCGAAGCGTTTGAAGTTTGCAGTCTTCGCGGTCAGCTCGGGAGGCAGGACCTTGATCACAACGGTCCGGTTAAGCTTCGTATCAAGAGCTTTATAAACCGTCCCTTGTCCGCCCGAGCCGATCTTCTCTTGTATCTTGTATTGGTTAATTTGCGAACCAATCATATAGCCGAGACGCCAGACGCAGGCAAAAGCCTGAGGGAGACAGGCAGTTCAATGGTGCGATGACCTGAACTCATCTGTAGTCTAATCTCAGGACGGTGAAAACCCAAACGACGTTTTTCGGTAATGGACCGGCAACTGCCGATCAGCGTGGTACGATCGTTCAGCCGCGGGGCGGATCGCCCCACCCAGACGCAACATATTCGCCGTTCTTGACGATCGCCGGTACGGTCAGGTCGCCGCCGGTAAGCTCAAGCATCTCACGCTGACGCCCGATATCGTTCTGTGCGTCGTACTCGGTAACCTCGATGCCGTTCTCGCGAAAATGGACCCGGGCCTGTTCGCAGTACGGACAGTCGGGTTTTACATACATTACAACTGACATTGTGTTTGCGGCCCCCTTTAACTAGGATAGTCTAGCTGAATTCGCTGTCTTGGCAAATATTCCCCTTCGCGGTACCTAACGTGATGGATCACGACGAGATCTTCAATAAATACGAACGGCTCATCAAAGTCACGATCGAAGGCCGAGAGTTCGACGTTCCCGAGAACGATTCGATCCTGCGATGCCTGCAATATCTGGATATGGAAGGGGTCTCGCTGGCCGAGCTCTGCTGGAATGGCGACTGCCTAGATTGCAAGGTAACGATAAGCACCGCTTCTGGGAAGAAACGGGTCCTGGCCTGCCGGACCGACGTTGAAGCGGGAATGACGATCGCCGAGATCAGCCCGCAGATCTGTTACGAGCCACCGACGGAAAACTAACGTCACGGCTAGTACTTCGGCACCGATGGATCTACATCATTCGACCATGCCGTGATCCCGCCACGCAGATTAATCACATTTCCTTCGTAACCCGACCGCTTTAATGCTTCGGCCGCTTGTGCGCTTCGGCCTCCCATTTTGCAGTATAGGTAAAGATCTTTGGCCGGATCGAGCTCATCGGTCCGCGAAAGGATCTCCCCTAACGGGATCAATTTTGAGCCTTTTATCTTGGCAAAGTCGTGTTCATTGGGTTGACGTACGTCTACAAGCTGCAGATCGCCCGCGTCCAGTCGCTGCTTTAAGTCTGTCGCTGAAATTTCTTCAAAAACCAAAACGGCTGCCTCCGCGAAATAAGTCTTTGGTTGAAAGTAATCCTTGGCGAGGAAAAATACAACTCACCAGTTCGCGGAACCCACGGAAGCGTGGCTGTTGAGCTGAATATGGTTTACAAAACTTTACACGGTATCGTTTACTCTGGGCATCGTAAGTATTATAAAATCAAGAATTTCGACTTGTACTTTATGTTTCGAGATCCGTATACAAAAGGGCGCCACGGGCTAACTCTCATATTGGCCGCGAGCCTTTTCACGAGCGGTTGCGGGTGGTTCTCATCGGCACCCCCACAAACTTCTCAGGCGGCAACAGAAGAACCCGACGCTGTAGTCGCGATCACCGTTGCCATGACTGAGGCCCGCGATGTGCCCGCCGTGATTCAGGCCACCGGTAGTCTTGTGGCCGACGAGCGTTCCAACGTTGCTCCTAAGGTCGCCGGCAAAGTGGCCGATATTGCGGTGAATGCCGGTGATTTCGTGGGGGCAGGAGCGGTCCTAGCCCGCATCGATGATCGCGATGCCAGGCTCGAGCTGGCCCAGGCTCAGGCAGGCGTAAAACAGGCAGTCGCAGCAGTGCGGCAGGCAGAAGCAAGGTTGGGCCTCGGCCCCAACGGCCGATTCAATGCCAGCACGATCCCGGAGGTGCGGGCTGCAAACGCTAACTATCAACTTGCTCTCGCTGAGCTCAAACAGGCTGAAGCTAACGAGTTGCGGTATCGCCAGTTGGTGGAGACCGGCGATGTCGCGATGATCGCCTACGAACAGTTTCGCACCACGCGAGATACCGCTCGCGCCCGGGCAAACAGTGCCAAGGAACAGCTGGACGCGGCGGCTAACAATGCAAGACAGAACAACGAAGCCATTAGAAGCGCCGAAGCGAACGTTGAAGCCGCTCGCACCCAGGTTGCTACCGCTCAGCAGGCGATCGCTGACACGGTCATTCGAGCTCCGTTCGCGGGCTTCATTAGCGAACGCCAGGTTGCGGTCGGGGAATTTGTTTCCACGGCGACCGTCATCGTAACTCTCCTCAGAACCAACCCGATAAAAATTCAGATCCAGGTCGCCGAATCGGACGTGCCGGCTGTTGCTCTTGGCCGAGGAGTTTCAATAGAGGTTGACGCCTATCGGGGCCGGAGATTCGCCGGAACTGTTTCAGCGATTAACCCCGCGGTAGACGCGGTATCGCGATCCGCTATCGTCGAGGCTTCGATCGAGAATAACGACAACGCACTTCGCACCGGTATGTTCGCTACGGCACGGATCAATAGAGAAGGCGGATCGACCGGCGTTTTTGCACCAAAGTCGGCCATTTACGACCACCAGCCGACCCAGTCTCGCCGAGCGTTCGTGATCGTCGATGGAATCGCACGGCTGCGTGTGATCCAGCTCGGTGTGGAAGAAGGCGATTATTATCAGATACTTTCCGGCTTGAACGCCGACGAAACGGTTGCAACGAGCAATCTTGCCGAGCTGTTCGAGGGTGCCAAAGTGGCGTACTAAAGCAAAGAGGTTTTATGCAATGGTTAGCTGAAATTTGCGTTCACCGCCCGGTATTCGCTACCGTTATCGTCCTGTTTTTGACGGTCGTTGGAGGCTTTAGTTTCTTCACGCTTGGTGTCGACCGATTTCCTAAGATCGACCTCCCGACGATCTCGGTACGTACGAGCAATCCGGGTGCTGCTCCCCAAGAGATCGAGAATGAGGTTACCGATATTATCGAGGGCGCTCTGAACACTGTGCCCGGTGTCGAAGAGATGCGTTCCAGCTCTTCTCGCGGGAGTTCAAACGTAACGCTGACCTTTAACCTCGAGAAAGACCCGGACGTAGCTTTCCAAGAGATCCAACAGAAATTAAGCACGGTCGTTAACCGTCTTCCCGAGACAGCGGATCCGCCGGTCGCTCAGAAATCCGATCCCGATTCACAACCAGTTCTGCAATATGTGATCAGTGCTCCGAAAGACGTTTTTGAGCTAACTGAAGAGGTTGAGAACCTTATTGTTGAGAGGATCGAATCCACAGATGGAGTTGCGGAAGTATTTATGTGGGGTGCCCGAACACCCCAGATTTTGGTGAGTGTAAATCCCGACCGGCTGCGTGCGTTCAATATTCCGGTCACAGACGTATCGGCAGCGATCCGATCACAGAACCAAGAACTCCCTGGGGGCAATCTCGTCGAGGGACAGCGGACCTTCGGCATCCGCACGATGAGCAAGCTTACCGAGGTTGAGCAGTTCGGTGAACTGGTCATCGCTACGCGTAACGGATACCCGATCAAGATCAAGGATGTCGGGATCGTCGAGAAGACCGGCGGCGAGCCGAGCTCTGCTGCGTCGCTTGACGGCGTTCAATCGGTATCGGTCGGCGTTAGAAAGCAGGCCGGTGCGAACACGATCGCCGTGATCAACAACGTCAAGAGCCGTATGGACGGCATTATCCCGACACTGCCTGCGGAGATGAAGGTTGCGGTAATTCGGGATCAGTCCGAATTCATCGAAAATTCGCTTCATGCGATCGAGGAGCACTTGGTTCTCGGCGGGCTCTTTGCAGCGATAATCGTATTTGTTTTCCTCTGGAACTTTCGCTCGACGTTCATTGCGGCGTTGGCGATACCCGTGTCGATCATTGCTGCGTTTGCGGCAATTGCGGCTCTGGGCTATTCGCTCAACCAGATGACAATGCTTGCCCTGACCTTGATGGTTGGCATTGTTATCGATGACGCGATCGTAGTGCTTGAGAACATCTATCGATTTGTCGAAGAGAAGGGAATGGACCCGTTCCAGGCCGCGATCGAAGGAACTCGCGAGATCGGCTTAGCCGTGCTTGCGACGACGCTGTCACTCCTGGCTGTATTTATCCCTGTCGGCTTTATGACCGGGATCGTTGGCCGTTTCATGTCGTCATTCGGGTTGACCGCGGCTGCGGCTATCGCCGTGTCGCTGATCGTTTCGTTCACGCTCACACCGATGCTTGCCGCCAGGTGGATAAAGCGTCCAAAACACTCCGGGCCGCCGAAGAACCCGGATGCTGTTCCCAGTGACGATGAGGACGTTGTAGCTGATGAAACCGCTCATTCCTCAAAGGACGGCTGGCTGTGGCAAAAGGTTGATAGCGGTTACACCTTCCTGTTGCGGCTCTCGATGCGGTTCCGTTGGGCTGTTGTTCTGATCTGCGTGGTCGCCGTCGCATCGATCGTCCCGTTGTACAAGTTCGTTGGAATGGCGTTTCTGCCCGATGAAGACGAGTCGCTTTTCCAGGTGAATCTTCGCGGGCCGCAGGGCACATCGCTCTCTGCAACACAATCTATCTTGGATCGAATCGCTCGTGACATTAGGGCTGAGGTCCCGGGCGTCAGGAACACTCTTGTTCTGGCCGGCTTTGGCCGGGGATCGGGTTCGAATAACGGGTTCATCAATGTATCGCTGGTTCCGGTAGGGGAACGGGATAAATCGCAAGCCGACCTTATCCAGCAGACCCGACAGATTGCTCGTAAGTACGCGTCGAAAGATTACTCGGTGACCGTTTCCGCGAGTTCATCCATCGCAGGAAGTATCGGTCTAGGCCGCGGCGGTTCATCTGTAGGTTTGTACATTGCCGGGCCAGATATGGCGAAGCTCACGGAGTACGCGGATGCCTTGGTCGAACGGATGAAACAGGAGCCCATATTCCGAGACCCGGACAACTCCGTTGAAGTTGGAACGCCTGAGATCCGTGTCGTGATCGATCGAACGCGTGCCGCCGATCTCGGTGTGCGAGCAGGTGATGTCGCTCAGGCCCTGAACATTCTCGCCGCGGGGCAGATCGTCTCGACTTATACAGAAAATTCTCAGCAATATGATGTGATCGTTCGAGCGGAGGAGAAATACCGTCGAGATAGAAATAATTTCAATCAATTCTCGGTGACGTCATCGAATGGCGGCATTATCGGTCTCGATCGCGTTGTAAAGCTCGAAGAGGGATTTGCACCTTCGTCGATCAACCGCCTTAACCGACAGCGGCAGGTGACGGTTTCCGCCGGATTACCGCCGAATTCGTCGGAATCTGACGCTCTCGTCCGGATCCAGCAGTTTGCGCGCGAGTTGAACATGCCCGCCGAATATACGACCGGTGTTACTGGCCAATCGAAAGAACTCGAAAAAGCTTACGATTCGTTCATGTACGCGTTCTTATTGTCTTTCGTGTTCATGTATCTGATCCTCGCGGCACAGTTTGAATCGTTCATCCATCCGGTGACGATCCTGCTTACATTGCCGTTGGCGGTGCCTTTCGCATTGCTCTCAACCGCAATGGCCGGACAAACACTGAATATCTTTTCGGCTCTCGGGATATTGCTTTTGTTCGGCATCGTGAAAAAGAACGCTATTTTGCAGATCGACCACACGAACACTTTGCGTGCGCGGGGTATGAATCGTTACGATGCGATCATCCAGGCGAATCGCGACCGTTTGCGTCCGATCCTGATGACAACGCTCGCATTGGTCGCGGGAATGATTCCGCTGACTCTGGGAACGGGTGCCGGTGCTGCGACCAACAAATCGATCGGCATTCTGGTTGTCGGCGGTCAGTCGCTTTGTTTGCTTTTAACGCTTCTTGCGGTTCCGGTTTTTTATTCTTTATTCGACGATGCCGCCGAGTCTAACTTTATGCGCGGCTTGGGAAGCAAGGTTGGTCCGATATTCTCCGGAATATTTCGTCGAAAGAATAAAGTGAGCGACCCGGCGCCCGAAGCGGATGAGACGGACGGCAAATATCGCCGGCAGAGTGAAGAGGGGGACATACCGGCAAGTGCCGGATAGACCGCAATGGCTTTTAATTTTTCTTCGCTTCGCCGGGCCCGTGTCCGTTTTTTGCCTCTTTTTGCGGTCGCGTTTTGCTCATTTACACTGACAGCGCTTGCCCAGGAGCCCGTTAACAGCCCGACGCCGTCGCCGACGCCGGTTGTGGCTGAGCCCGATGACGGCATCGCTCTGCCCGTCGCCCCGCTTCCGGCTGACCCGCCTCCCGTCGCCCCGGATTTCACCGCTCCGGTACGCCCGATGCCAAGCGTTGAACGGGTCGGAGTCGACACGGCTGCTCAGCTTTCGTTGACGCTCGATGATGCAGTACAGCGGGCACTCGCTAACAACAACGATATCGATATTTCCCGTCAGGGCCGCGAGATCAGCGAGTTCAGGCTGCTCGGTGCCCGGGGCGTTTACGATCCTCTCATTGCGGCTGAGGGATACTATGAGCGTGCCACAACCCCGACAGCGTCAGTGATTGGCGGTGCGGTCAATGGAGCCGTCACGCAGACCAGATTTTTCGGCACCGGCGGAGTCAGCGGTTTTTCACCGTGGTTCGGCGGTTCGTATTCGGCACGCCTTGATGCATCGCGTTCGACGACCAGCAACACAAATTCTCTTTTGAACCCGCAGTACCCGTCTCTGTTGACGTTCAGCTATGTTCAGCCGCTTCTTCGCGGCCTCAGGATCGACAATAATCGCCGACAGATAGAGATCTCGCGTCGAAACATAAACATCAGCCAGTCGCAGCTTAAGCAGCGAGCGATCGAAACGGTTTGGGGCGTCGAGCGTGCTTATTGGGATCTTGTTTTCGCTCTGAGAAATCTGCAGGTGCAGATCGATTCCGTCCGGCAGGCCCGCGAACAGCTCGAGAGCAATCAGCGTCAGGTTGACCGCGGCATACTTGCCCCGATCGAAGTAGTCGCGGCGAACGCCCAGATAACTACGCTCGAGCAGGGCGTTTACACCGCTCAGGCACAGGTTACGTTGGCGGAAAATGCCTTAAAGACGCTAATACTGCCAGATCGTTCAGCCGCCGAGTGGGATCAGCCGATAACTCCCGTATCGCCGATCGAACGCGACGCTCCGGGTATCGGGCTCGAGGTGTCGCTGGCCGAGGCGATCAGGAATCGCCCCGAACTTGCCCAACTGCTGGAGTCTGCCGCGATCAATGAGGTGGACCAAGAATTTTTCAAAAACCAGACCAAGCCTCAGCTTGATCTAGTTGGAAGCTATACCTCGCAGGGTCTTGCGGGAGCGCTAACTGAGCGGGCGATACAGAATCCGATCCCCGGTGTTCCGACCAATCTCGTCGGCGGGATCGGTACATCATTCGGGAACCTTTTTCAGCAGGACTACCCGACGTTTAGGGTCGGCGTGACGCTTGGGCTTCCCTTAGGTAACCGCGTAGCAAAGGCTAATCTCGGCATCGCCAGGGTCGAGGGCGACCGGCTCAAGAACTTGCAGGCTCAGGCTGAGCAGATTATCGAGGCTGAGGTTCGAAACGCTCTTCAGGCACTGCGGTCGGCCGAGGCAACGCTTGCCGCTGCCCGTGCTTCGCGGATCTCTGCTGAGCAGCTTGCCGAGAGCGAAACTCGGCAATTCCGTGCAGGCACGACAACGTTCTACCTTGTACAGCAAAGACAAAATGAGCTTACGATCGCTCGCAGCCGCGAACTACAGGCACAAACTGACTTGAACAAAGCGATCGCTGAGTTTTACCGCGTCATCGGAACAACCCTTGATGTAAATAATATTGAGCTGCGATAAAAGTAAGAGCTGCCGGAATGGCAGCTCTTATCCCCTTAATTTATCGTCGCTTACAGCTTGAATCCGCCTCTGGTCAGCATCGTCTCGAAGTTTGCCTTATCAACCGATTTGATGTAGGCATCCCTCGGCTCGACGATCCCTTTTTGCACAAGATCAAACAACGCGTCGTTGAGCATCACCATCCCGTGATTCTTACCTGTCTGCATCGCTGACGGGATCTGGAACGTTTTCCCTTCACGGATCAGATTGCTGATCGCGGGCGTCACTATGAGGATCTCGAGTGCGGCGACACGGCCACCGCCCTTTTTCGGCAACAGGGTCTGAGCGATCACGCCTTTCAGCGATTCGGAAAGCATCACCCGTATCTGCTGCTGCCGATCGGCAGGGAATTGGTCGATGATGCGGTCCACTGTAGACGCAGCTGTTGTTGTGTGAAGCGTACCGAATACCAGATGCCCCGTTTCCGCCGTTTCGATCGCGATCGATATCGTTTCCAGATCACGCATTTCTCCGACTAGCAGGATATCCGGATCCTCGCGAAGTGCCGCACGCAGGGCGTCCTTGAACGAATCTGTATGATTATGGACCTCACGCTGGTTTACAAGACAGCTGTGGTTATCATGGACGAATTCGATCGGGTCTTCGATCGTAATTATGTGATCTTCGCGGCTTTTGTTTATGTGGTCGACCATCGCACAGAGCGTCGTCGATTTACCCGAACCTGTCGGACCGGTTACCACAACAAGTCCCTTTGAAAGAGTACAAAGGTTCATTATCGCCTGCGACAGTCCCAGCTGTTCGGCGGTCAGGATCTTCGTCGGGATTATGCGGAATACCGCTCCCATTCCCTTGCGATCCATAAAGACATTGCAGCGAAAGCGAGCAAGGCCCGGTATTTCGTAAGCAAAGTCAGTATCGTGGCGTCTATCAAACTCGTCTCGGTTCTTTTCCGGCATGATCGACCGTAGAAGCTCCGACATAATCTCAGGTGACAGCGTTGCTTCGTTACAATCCAGACGCTGCATTTTCCCATCTTTACGGACCATCGGCGGCATGCTCACCGATAAATGCAGGTCCGAAGCCCCGTTCGCGTCCATACCGCGAAACAGTGCATCCATGCGGTCCTGCATTATCGTGTTCACTTTGCGGCGATCGGTTCCATACGATCGTCGATCGACCAATGGCTCAGCCTGTACTTCCGACTGAACGGCATCCTGCGGCGAAGCCTCACTCTCAGGGACGTATTCCTCAAGCGGGGCCACGAAGCCGTTCGCAGACAAGAGGTCATCGCGGCGGCCGGGAGGCTCGTACGTAGACGTTTCAGAAAATACCGTGGCGAATTGGGGATCGTTCGCGGAGATAACCTCGATCTCCGGACCACCCGTGGAAAAGGTAATAGCAGGTGCGGGCTCGTCAAACTCAACTTCGGATGCAGGAGTTTCCGGCGTCGGGATGCTCGAAAACGTTTCCATCTGAGCCGATGCACTTTCAAATATGAACTCCGGGGCTGGATCTTCCGCAGCAACTGTAGGCATGGCCTGCGGTGCCATGAACGGTTCCGTTACCGATAGCTGCGGCTCAGGTGCCTGTTCGATCGGTGGTGCCGCGGTCGCTACCTCCTTGATCGGTCTCACCGTTACATTGAATCCGGCAGGGGTCTTCTGAACGGTGAAGCTGAATCGACCGAGGTTGTGGGGATGCACAAATTCGATCATCGGCTGGTTCGGAAGGTGCTGACGGACGTCGGGCGGGATCAGCGGGAATACCATCGTGCTGATCTGGGTGCCCTGTAGGGGCGGCGTATCCAGGTCGGTGACACCGCCAACCGCTACGATATAAGGCTTTCGGTTTGGCTCGAGGTGGAGCTCACGCCCGGAGGTTGAGATCAAGTTCTTGAGAAACTGATTTAATTGTTCCATTTAATGAGATTAGTCAGAGGTTGGATCAAGGGAGGTCGACACAGAGGATGCATCGACTAAATGGATTTTAACACGTTTTAACCGCGAGACGTCAACAAATTTTCCCGGTGGGTTCAGACCGTAACGGCTTCGCGGTACTCACCCCATACCGAACGAAGTTTGTGGCCGATCTCACCCACGGTCACGTCCGCTTCTACACACGCAAGGATCCGGGGCAACAGGTTTTCGCTACCTGAGGCAGCTTCGGCTAAAGAACGAAGTGCTACGTCTGCATTGGCAGCGTCTCGACGCGCTCGTACAGCCCGGGTTCGTGCGACCTGATCGCGTTCGATCTGCGGATCGACCGTCATTATTGGGATCGGCTCCGTCTCGTCCGCTCTGAACTGGTTAACGCCCACCACAACCGCTTCGCCTGTTTCGACCGAGCGCTGATAATCGTATGCGGCGTCTTGGATCTCCCTTTGCACATAGCCGCTCTCAATGGCTGCAAGCATGCCACCTAGATCATCGATCTTCTGAATGTATTCCAGAGCGTGATTCTCGAGTTCCGAGGTCAGATACTCGATCGCATAACTCCCGGCGAGCGGATCAACGGTGTCTGCAACGCCGGTTTCATTCGCTATGACCTGCTGTGTCCGAAGGGCAATGCGGGCAGCTTTTTCGGTAGGAAGTGAAAGAGCCTCATCCATCGAGTTTGTGTGTAAGCTCTGTGTTCCGCCCAGCACTGCCGCGAGTGCCTGAATAGTCGTCCGCACGATATTGACTTCGGGCTGTTGGGCAGTAAGTGTTGAACCTGCCGTCTGCGTATGAAAACGCAGCATCATCGCTTTCGGATCTGTAGCTCCGAATCGATCCCTCATTATCCGGGCCCACAGACGACGGGCCGCCCGAAACTTTGCTACCTCTTCAAGCAGGTTGTTGTGCGAGTTGAAAAAGAATGACAGCCGAGGGGCAAATTTATCAACGTTTAGCCCGACATCTATAGCCGATTGGACATAGCAGATGGCATCGGCGAGGGTGAACGCCAATTCTTGGGCTGCTGTCGAGCCTGCCTCGCGAATGTGATAACCCGAGATCGAGATCGTATTCCAGTTTGGTACCTCTGCTGCACAATATGCAAAAGTATCGGTGATCAAACGAAGGCTCGGCTTTGGCGGGTAAATATAAGTACCGCGGGCAATATACTCCTTGAGGATGTCGTTCTGGACCGTGCCGCTGACCTTTTCGAAACTAACACCCTGCTTTTTCGCGACCGCCAGATAGAGGCACAAAAGGGTTGCAGCTGTCGCGTTGATCGTCATTGACGTTGACACCTCATCGAGCGGAATGCCGTCAAAAAGCGTCAGCACATCGTCCAGGCTGTCGATCGCGACGCCGACCTTTCCTACTTCGCCCAGCGAAAGCGGGTCATCCGAATCCAGCCCTATTTGCGTGGGCAGGTCAAACGCGACGCTAAGGCCGGTGGTTCCTTGCGACAATAGATATTTGTAACGTTCATTCGATTCCTGAGCCGTCGCAAAGCCGGCATATTGCCGCATCGTCCAGAATCTGCCGCGGTACATATTTCGCCGGACGCCGCGCGTATACGGGAACTCCCCGGGGGCGGCGAGATCGTCTTTGTAACTTATATCGGAAGTCTCGGGAGACAACTCGTTCGGAAGCTCGATCCCGGACGAAGTAACGAACTTTTCGCGTCGTTCCGCCATATAGTTCGTAGATTAGCACACTGAAACCAAGGCTGGATAACCCGCAGATGGAAGCAGATAAAGGTAAAGGGTAGAATAAGAAAAACGCACTGAAAAGCTTTGAACTACTACAATTACTTCACCGAAATAGAAGACACGTTCATCCGCCGCCGCGGAAGAAATCTGCTGTTGAGTCCGATCGATTGGGCGATGATCGAATCCTGGCAGCAGCGTGGCATTCCGCTTCATATCGTGCTGCGAGGGATCGAGTCAGTATTCGATAATTTCGACAAGAATCCGCGGCCGCGAACGATCAAAAGCTTAATATTCTGCCGCGAAGAGATCGAGGCACAGTATCTTGAATGGTCTTCTGCTCAGGTTGGAAAGAACTCAGACGCCGGTCCCACCGCGGCGGCCGGGAGTGCGTTTTCACGCGAATCGATAGAACAGCATATCAACGGATTGCTCAAAAAAATGGATTGCGTTGCCGCCCCGGAGCTCGCCGAGGATGCGCATCGGGCGAAGGAACGGCTTCGAGAGCTGCGGAACGATCTCGCTGACGCTCCCGAACAGGTCGATCTGTCATTGTGCGACATCGAGAACTTCCTCGATCAAGCTTTGCTATCGAAAACCGAAAAGCAGCATCTAAAACGTTTAGAGAAAGAGACGGCGGCCCAGATGCGTGCCTACAAGGCCGATATGGAAAAAGAAGCGTACGAGACGACCTTTCGGCTATTGATGCTAAAACGCTTGCGTGAAGACCACGCCGTGCCGCGAATGAGCCTTTTTTACTTATGAAACGTTTGATCTCGCTGATGGTGGCCTGCTCGATATTCTCAGCCGCCGTATCAGCCCAATCTTCTGTGTCCGTTTACAACGCCGGCGACCGAGGAACGGTCTCCGGCAAGACCTACATAAATCGAGGCCTGGGTTTTGAGATCACGTTTCCCGACAACTGGCTTATCCCCGGCGAAGAGCTTGATGATAAGGTCGACACCACGCTCAGGGCGCCTGAGAATCTTGATCGCCCAAGCACGATCCAGCTCGAACGTGCACTTGAGCGAGTCGAGGTTCTGCTTACTGCTTACCGATCGGCACCCGGAACGGCGGGCAATGCCATCTTGCGAATTTCCATCGAGGACCTTCGCCCTGCGCCGCAGATAAAGGACGCAGTGGACTATTTCGATGTAATGCGAAGCCAATACGCGGTAATGCGGCTGCCGAGCGATTTTAAGTACTCCGAGACCAACGCTGAAAAGCTCGGTGCGATGCAATTTGGTTTTCTCGACACGTCGAACGCTGTAGCAAAAAAGCGGATGTATGCGACGGTTCGCGGCGGCTTTGCGTTAATGTTCACCCTCTCATACACTAAGCCCGAAGATCTTAAGACTCTGCGAGACGTACTTGCTTCGGGTAATTTCAACCTAAAATAAGATACAAAGCTTTGACCAAGAAGAAATATCAGATCGGCGATGAACTGACCGTGAGCGTCGAAAAGATCGTTCCACGCGGTCTGGGCCTTGCGTTTGCCGAGGAACTTACGGTTTTCGTGCCGCTTTCAGCACCCGGAGATCTCGCTCGGGTTTCCATACACGAATTGAAAGGTCGTACCGCGTTCGCAGAGGTCGTCGAACTGATCGAGAGCTCGAGCGAACGCGTAGCACCGCCCTGCCCGTATTTCGGCGTCTGTGGCGGTTGCGATTTCATGCATCTGAACTATCGGGCGCAACTAACTGCAAAGGTGGAGATGATCCGTGACTGCATCGTTCGGATCGGTAAGATCGACCTGCAACAGGAGATCCGTGTCGTCCCCAGCCCGAACGAGTTCGGTTACAGGCTGCGGGCTCAATGGCATGCCGACGCCTCGATGCAGGCGATCGGTTATTACAAACGGAATTCCAGGGAATTGGTTGACATCGAAGACTGCATAGTGCTGGTTCCGGAGCTACGCGAAGAATTGCGGCGGCGAAGAGCTGAGATTTCGGGTGGAGCGGCAACGGCTTCGCAGATCGATGTTGCGGCCGGTGATAATGGCGAGATCTCGGCCTATTCATCAGATCCAGTTGAACTGACTCGCGAGATAACGGTAACAGCCGCTGGCGAGAAACTCGGTTTTTCTGCGAGGTCATTCTTTCAGGGAAATCGCTTCCTGGTTGACGATCTCGTTGACGCTGCTATCGGCAGCCACTCGGGCGGTATCGCACTCGACCTTTATAGCGGCGTGGGACTATTTACGCTACCGCTTGCACGGAGATTTGAACAAGTTATCGGTGTTGAGGACAATAAGCACGCTGTCGAGTTTGCCAACGAAAACGCCGAGCGTGCGGGGCTTGCGAACGTTGATTTCTATCAGGCAAGCGTGCGGGATTTTCTTGCCTCAGGTGAATCGCCGAGGCCGGACTTTGTCCTTCTCGATCCGCCGCGCGCAGGCACCGAAAAGGACACGATCATGAATCTGATCGGTCTGGCACCGCCGCATGTTTCCTACGTCGCCTGCGAGCCCTCGATCCTTGCACGCGATCTGCGCCGCTTTGTAGAAAATGGCTATTCGATCGAAACGGTCACCGCTATCGATCTTTTCCCGCAGACCCACCATGTCGAAACAGTCGTCCATCTGGTCAGGGCAGGCCTGCCCCCGGCAACGAACGCAGAGGCTTAATATCTGGATTATTTAGGTTTAGTGAACTAGAATTTAACTATGGCAAAGAAAAAGGATGAGGGTGAAAGCGGATCGACCGCCGTTACTAAGAGCTTATTTGTGCGGTGCAGATACTGCGGTCAAAAGAACGCTGTAAAAGAAAACTACAAGAATGATTCTGCGAACTGCGGAAAGTGTAAGCTGCCGCTTTCCAATGCGGGCCATAAGAAGTATGCAGATCTTTCAAAGCACGCTTACATTCATCCGGCAGACAGCAAGGCACTCGCGGCCCTGAAGGCAATTCCCGGGATCGACTCTGCGTTGAAGAAATTGCTAGCGGTGACGGGCGAATCAGCCATTCGCGTAACGTTCATGGCGAGTGCCGTAAAGGTCACACCAAAACAATGTCCCGATCTGTACGCGAAGCTTCAAATTGCCTGTACTACGCTCGGTGTGGAGGCTCCCGATCTATTTATTCAGCAAAACCCTCTGGTTAATGCATTCACGGGCGGCGTCGAAAAACCGATCATTGTCCTGCATTCTGCATTGCTTGAACGCCTTAGCGACGAGGAGACGCTCGCAGTGATCGCACACGAGGTCGGACACATACACGCGGAGCACGTTCTTTATCTTACGGCCGCGAGATTGATGGAGGCCCTTGCGAATGTTTCGGTCGCACGTCTGATCCCGGGCTCAGAGATCGTTAAGTTCATCGTTTCCGCAGGTATCAGCAGCGCATTGCTCGCATGGGCTCGCCGCGCGGAACTTTCATGCGATAGGGCAGCGATGCTGGTCGTACAGAACCCGCACGTCGTTGGAAAAACAATGATGAAGCTCGCGGGCGGCACTTTTGCTTCAAAGATCGACTACGATCAGTTCCTGGAACAGGCTCGCGAGTTTCAAAAGAATTACGACGAAAAGAAGCTCGATAAATTCTGGGCCGACATAATCAACGCAGGCCTCTCGCATCCCTTCCCGATCTGGCGTGTTTCCGAGATCCTGAAGTGGGTGGAAAGCGGTGAATACGAGAGCGTAATGAAAGAAAATTAACGGGCCGTGCTTGTTGTACTGACAACCGTTACGAATAGCGAAGATGCAAAGAGCCTCGCTGATGCGATCGTCCATCAGCGTCTCGCGGCTTGTGTTCAGATCTTGCCGCCGATGATTTCTGTTTACGCTTGGGAAGGAAAGGTGCAGAGCGAATCCGAGGTGCTTCTACTCATCAAGACTCTCGACGAAAAGTTCTCTGAGCTCGAGGCGTATATCCTGGCGAATCACCCATACGACGTGCCTGAGATCGTCGCGATCCCGGCCAACCGCGTCTCGCAAGGCTACAACTCGTGGCTCACAGAGTATCTGACCTAAACAACCTTCAGGCCGGTATCATTAACTCCGCAAGTCTTTACGATAAAATTCATCGCGTCCTCGGGCGAGTCCGTCAGATGGATGAGCTTAAGGTCCTCGACCGAGATGTTGTTCTCATTGAGCATCATCGAGGTTATCCACTGAAGCATTCCCTGCCAATATTGCGAGCCAAAAAGAACGACAGGGAAGTTTCGGATCTTACGCGTCTGTATCAGCGTCAGAGCCTCGAAGAGTTCATCCATCGTCCCAAAGCCGCCCGGAAAGATGATGTAGGCGTTGCTGTACTTGATGAACATCGTCTTCCTGACGAAGAAGTATTTAAACGAAAGTGAGCGCGTCTGGTAAGGGTTTGGGGCCTGCTCGAATGGAAGTTCGATATTACAGCCCACCGATACCTTTCCGGCCTCAAACGCGCCGCGATTTGCCGCCTCCATTATTCCGGGCCCGCCGCCGGTGATGATCTCAAAATCACGTTCAGCTAGTAGTTTCGCGGTTTCGCGTGCGGCGGCGTACATCGGGTCGCTTTCGGGCGTGCGTGCCGAGCCGAATATCGAGACCCCGCGAGTGATCGCGGCGAGGTTGTCAAAACCGTCAACGAACTCGCCCATGATACGGAATACGCGCCACGAATCGGATGTTTTGTACTCATCTTCGGGTTCCGGCGACCGCAACAGGACCTCGTCGTCCGTCAACTGCCAATAGCCCGTTTCACGTTGACGCTGCTTTGCCTCGGCAACCGTTGCTGGTTCGGGCGGCTTGCCAATATCTTTCCGTTTTTTCGGCTTGTTTGCCTTCGTTTCTGCCATAAAAGATCGGGAACTCCGAATGTAGTCGCGACGTTTAGATCCCCATTATGTTGTAGCCGCAATCGACGTAAATGGTCTCGCCCGTGATGCCGGAAGCGAGATCGCTGCAAAGGAACAACGCTGTGTTTCCGACCTCGGCGGCCGTCACATTACGCTTTAGCGGTGACTTTTCACCTACATAACCGAGCAGCGAGCCCATATTCTTCACGCCTCTCGCAGAAAGAGTATTGATCGGCCCCGCACTTATGGCATTCACTCGAATATTCTGCTTTCCGAGGTCGGCTGCCAGATAGCGGGTCGAAGCCTCAAGGGCGGCCTTTGCCACGCCCATAACGTTGTAGTTCGATACGACCTTTTCGGCGCCGTAATACGTCATGGTAACGATGCTGCCGCCGTCCGTCATCAGCGGTGAGGCCGCGAGCGCGACTTGTGTAAGCGAGAATGCACTGATCTCCAACGCCGTTCGAAATGCGTCACGGGTTGTCGTTACGAATTCGCCTTCAAGAGCTTCCTTTGGTGCGAACGCGATCGAATGGATGAGATAATCGAGCCTGCCGTATTTTTCAGCTACTGCCGCAAATGCTGCGTCAACCTCTGCCTGATCTGTTACATCGCACGGCACGACCAATGAATCATTGAGTTCCCCTGCAAGTTTTTCTACATTTTCTTTTAAGCGTTCACCCTGATAGGTAAATGCCTGCTTTGCTCCGTGCCCTGCACAAGCGGCTGCACACGCCCAAGCGATCGATCGCTTGTTCGCGACGCCAAAGATCATTCCAACTTTGTCCTTTAACATATCTGTCTACCTTTATGGATCAGTCTGTGACGTACATCCGCTGCAGCGCTTCAAAATCAAGGATACGAATATCGATGTCCACAGGCGTTTCTGCAAACCGCCCCTTTTTCAGTTCTGCCCTCAAGCGAGTTTCATCGGCCGGCACCAGCTGTGTCACAAGCACGAGCATTAGTCGGACATTAAGCTCTGATCCCGACGCGGAGACGGCCCGGTCCGCCTGCCCGATCTTTAACAGCATCGCATCTACACGCTCTTTTCTTACATCGGGTGCGACCAAAAACAAGGCTTCGCAGCAGACCAGTGCACCGTCCTTTATAAATATCGCGTCGAACGGTATCCCGCCAACATTTACGTGCCTTAATAGAGGAACGCCCTCTTCCTGTTGGATCTGGCGAAGCGCAAGATCTTCGGCGACGATGTATGCCGACTGAAGATCGCTTACCTGTTCGGGATCCACATCCAGGACACGCGAAAGTTCGCGGACCTCGATGTTCAGACTCTGCCGCTGCAGCTCGGGGATCGCCGTTGACCACTCGATCATATCCTGGCTGGCAGCCGCCGCGGCTCGGCTGAGCTTCGATCTAGCGATCAGAGCTATTGCAGCCACGCCGCCAGCGGACAAAACAAATATCACGGCGAATATCCAGCTTCCGGATAATAGCGCCGCAGCGCCGCCGATCAGCAGAAATGCTGCCACGGCCGATCCCAATGCAAGGAACGGAAACATGTCGGCCGGGCGGCTGAAAGGTATGCTCGTGTTTTCGAGCGGCTTTTGCATTTATCAGGCTGCCGTTGCCGCTCGCTCAAAGGCGATGTCGTCGAAGTGTGTCATCCGCTTGAAATCACTGAACCGCTGATTGATCTCCGGATAATCCAACGCGTCCACACGCTCCGTGCCGAATTTCTCGACGTTAAACGACGCCATCACCGAGCCGTAGATCATCGCCCGACGCATGGTTTCGTCATTGATCTCGTTCTGGGCGGCAAGGTAGCCCATGAAACCGCCGGCGAACGTATCACCCGCACCGGTCGGATCAAAAACGCTCTCAAGCGGGTAAGCCGGAGCGACGAAGTAGCCGTCCTTTGTGAAAAGTGTCGCACCGTATTCGCCGCGCTTGATCACGACAGCCCTGAGGCCGAGATCCATGATCGCTCGTGCGGCCTTATAAATGCTGGGCTCTTCCGTCAGCTGCCTTGCTTCCGCATCGTTTATGATGATGCAGTCGACCACCTTGATCGTGTCAATGACGGCACCCTTCATGGATGTGATCCAGAAGTTCATCGTGTCCATCGCGACGAATTTTGCATCGCCGCATTGTTCACGAACTCCTTTCTGCAGAATCGGCAGGATATTGGCGAGGAACAGCAGGTCGGCGCTTTTCGAGTTATCGGAAAGTTTCGGGTCAAAGCTCTCGAAAACGTTGAGCTGTGTATCAAGCGTGTGGGCCGTATTCATATCGTAGTCGTAGCGGCCCTTCCAGAAAAATGTCCTGCCGTCAGGGACGACCTCGATATCTTCGGTATTGATCTGGTGACGCTTAAAAACATCCCACTCGGCATCGGTGAAATCACCACCGACGACGCCCACCGCATTTACCTCGGTGAAGAAACTGGCCGAAAGGCCAAAGTGTGTTGCCGCACCGCCAAGTACCTTATCGCGTTTGCCAAAGGGCGTCTCGAGTGCGTCGAACGCGACCGAACCTACAACTGTTAAAGACATATATTAATGAGCTCCGCTTTAATAGATTATGGAAAAACTAAACGCATAGTTTACACGCCCCTGAAGATTTTGGCGATTTTGCCCGCTATCGTGCGTGATTGCCAAAGTTGCTTACTTGTTCGATACTTGTTCGCATTATGAGACGCCTAGTCCTCTTGCTCGTCGCCCTCGCTGCTTCGATCGTTCCCATCGATGCCCAAACGGAAACGCGTCTAAAGCAGTGTCCGGCAGCATTCCGCACGTTCTACTCCGGATTTACGGCGGCGGTGCGAAGGTCCGATAAGATCAAAGTTGCATCAATGACCAAATTCCCACTGAGCTGGGGACTGGATGCAGGCGATGAAGGTAAGTATACGCGGGACGAATTCATCGAGAACTTTTCCACTCTCTTCGGCGAAAATACTTCCGAACTTATGCAGGAACGGAATCCGCTATGTACCCGCGATCACGACGGTACGTTGGTTATCACGAGTAAAGACGCTCTTCACCTGAATTTCGCCAGGTCCGGGAAGACCTACAAATTGTCATCTTACGTGGTCGAGCCGTGATCGAGACGATCAGGCTTCTTTGATCGAAAGGGTCACGACGCATTCCCTCGGAATCAGAGCGACCTTTGTCAAAAAAAGAGAAAAACTACATAACAAAACACAAAAGTTACGTAACAAAAGACCAAAGTCTCGTGACAAAAGAGAAAAGTCTCGTGACAAAAGAGAAAAGTCTCGTGACAAAAGAGAAATGTCTTGTGACAAAAGACAAAAGTCTCGTGACAAAAGACAAAAGTCTCGTGACAAAAGACAAATGTCACGTAACAAAAGAGAAAAGTCTCGTGATAAAGGCCTTCTAATACTTACGGCAGTACGCTAAGAGCACCTGAAACATTGGCTTTACGCGCAAACAGAAAGCCGCCCATTAAGACGGCTTCTTCAGACTCACGGTCAGAGGATCGCTCGGTTACTGATCCTCTCGCAATTCCTTTAGGACCTTCTCTGCGTTACTTCTATACTGACTTTCCGGGTTCTTTTCGAGCATCAGCGAGAGGTAGGCAACGGCATCCTCGCGAAGCTTCTCAGGCGAGTACTTCTCACGTTCGCGTTCGATCTTTAGGTCTACCTTCTGCTTCCCTTCATTTTTCGACAGGTAATAGCTGCTCATCCCGGCGAGATATAGAAATTCGTCAACTTTGGAAAAATCCGGATAGGCGGCGTACGTCTCTTCGAATCGCAGCAGGACCTGTTTATAAGCCTTCTTTGCCGGACCAAATCCCTGCCAAGCGACGTCCAGATTCTTTTTAGCATCCGCCTCAAGCACCGGATCCCGATCGATCGCAGGCGTTACATTCCGCTGCGCAGCTGCATCGGCTGCGAACACGAATAGTAAGAATAGAATTAAGAGTCGAGCGGAAAGATGCCACTTCATATGTAGTCTGATGTGAGAATACTAATATTGGTTTGCAGAAGAGGCCCCGGATCATTTCATATCGTCCGGCACTCCCAACGGGAAATTCACGATCGCGAAACCGGAACTTGCGAGTTGCTGTTCTTCTTCAACCACTTCAACGAAAATAAAGTGCGTGCCAATTTTGAACTTTGTGGTTTCAACTGCGTACCAGAATTTTCTCATTGGCCGCAGAGTGCCTCGAACATTCGTCTTTTGGCCGACCATGTTCTTCTTGTATTCAACCCGAACGGGTTCTCCGAATGTATCAAACAAATTCTCGATCAGCGTGTCGAACCCTTTGGTTTTATAATACTCTCTTACTGAACTTTCTACTTTCGAGAACAATCCGTCACGGTCGTCATTCAATAGATCATCGACAACCGAGTCGCTGAAGGTTTTCGCTTTTGATTCGTCGACAACCTGAATAGCCCTCGGGAGTGCGGGAGGTTCATTATCATCTGCCTGAATAACCGGCGGCGCGGCGGGAGGCTCATCGGCCCGTAGCGTTTCCAAGAAGAGAATACATAGCGCGAATATTAAGAGACCCGCCAATCCTATTACGCTGACAGTTACACGTCTAGAGCCTGCCATACTTCCCAATGATCGCATCAAGCTTCTTGGCCGTCTCCGCCGGCCAGTGGTCGGGAGCGGTGAAGATGGCGTTCTTGATGGCGTCGCGATACTGGTTCGGCGTTTCCTTTGCAGCGACGCGTTTGACGGCGTCTTTGAGGATAAGCTGAGCGTTGCGGACGTTCTTGTTCAGGTATTCGACGACCATATCAATGGTGACGTCGTCGTGGCCTTCGTACCAGCAATCATAATCGGTGACAAGAGCGAGCGTCGCGTAAGCGATCTCGGCTTCGCGTGCGAGCTTTGCTTCCTGCAGATTGGTCATCCCGATGATGTCCATACCCCATTGGCGATAGACCATCGATTCAGCTTTAGTCGAAAAAGCCGGACCTTCCATGCAGAGATATGTACCACCGCGATGCGTCTTGACGCCGACCTCTTTGCACGAGGCCTCGAGAATGTCGCCAAGCTCATTGCAAACCGGATGCGCAAAGGTGACGTGCCCGACAATGCCTTCACCGAAAAAGGTTGATTCCTGTGCACGTGCACGCGTGCGGTCAAAGAACTGGTCGGGGATGACCATGTCGGTGGGTGCATATTGCTCCTGCAAGCTGCCCACGGCCGACACCGACAAGATGTACTCCACACCCAGCATCTTCATCGCGTAGATGTTCGCCCGATAGGGAAGCTCCGTCGGCGTAAACTTATGCCCTCTAGCGTGCCGCGGCAAAAACGCCACGGTCGCGCCGTCGAGTTCACCGATAATGAACGCATCCGAAGGCTTTCCGAAAGGCGTCTCAACCGTTTGTTCACGAACATTCTCCAACTCCGGCATCTGGTAAAGCCCACTGCCGCCGATTATTCCGATCTGTACGTTTTCCATTTCTACTATTTCTGGCCGCGGGAAATCGAGGTCATAAATTCTCCTAAGGTTTTAATCGCCTGAAGCCACGATTTTGCCGTCTACTTCGATCAGTTTGCAAATCGGATGCTCGAAATCGTGATAGAACAGACATAACCATTCTTCCTCAACCGCCTTTGGCAATATCGCTTTCTTGAAAGCGAGCGTTTCGGTCGGATAGAGGTCGTAGCCCATTATCCATGGGAGCGGGACGTGGTGGCTCGTCGGTATCAGGTCGGCGAAACCGTACATCGTCTTGCCGCCGCGGTCGAGCCGCCAAGTCTGCATCGTTTCAGAATGGCCGCGAACGGTCTGAAGTTTCAGCCCCGGAATCGGTTCGTACTCGTCCGGCATCTGCTCCAGCTGTCCGGTCTCGATCATGGGCCGCCAATTCTCGGGCAAATAGCTTGCACGGTCGCGTTCGTGCGGGTTTTCGGCATGTTCGAGTTCACGAGCTGAAACTAGATACCGAGCGTTTGTGAATTGTGGTCGCGGAGCGCGGATACTCCTGTCCGCAACGCCGGTCGCGGCGGCGTCACTGTCTGTGATGATCGAATTTGTATTCGCGTTGAAGCGACGCTCATGCGGACATGAGTGTCCGCCCTCCGCCCCTATCGTATTTCCTCCGGCGTGGTCAAAGTGGAGATGGGTGTTGACGACGATCGTTATGTCGTCAGGCGTGCAGCCGGTTTTTTCCAAGAGGGTATCGGCAAACGGTTTTTCGCGAAAGATGCCATACATCTTAGTTTCTTTTTCTGTCCACTTCTCACCGATACCCGTTTCGATCAGGACCTTTTCTTTCCCGGTGTCGATAAAGACGCAGTTCATCTGCTGCTTGATCCGGTTTAGTTCATCGGGCGGACAAACACGTTCCCATAAAACGCGAGGGACGACTCCGAACATCGCCCCTCCGTCTAATCTGAATTCTGTATCGGGAACTATCTCGACCCGATAATCACCCAGGTTCATATTTAGCGGTCGTTACTGCTGAGGTGCCTCAACCGGCGGTGCCTGTGCGGGCGGCGGAGCTCCGGCTTCGCCTTCCTCGTCCATTCCCATCTGCTGACGCTGCTTGCGCATTGCCTCCTCGATCTGCTCGTCGGTGACCTGAGGAACATCAAAATCTTCGGGAACGCTTACGCCGTTCTTTGCGATCAGGTCAGCGATCAGCTTTTCCCGTTTCTCTTCTTCAAGCTTTTGGCGAACGAACATCTTGGGCGGCATTTCGCGGGCCATCGGGTTGTTCGGATCTTTAATAGCCGTTGAGATCAGAATATGACGTACGTCATAGGTCTCAGCTTCCTTACCGGCATCGTCCTTGCCGGGGCCTTTTCGCTCAAGCTTGATTATGTGGAAACCGTAGTCGGTCTCGACAAGTTCCGGAGTGATCTGGCCGGGTTCGAGAGCCAGTGCAGCTTGTTCAAACTGCGGGACCATTCGACCCTTTGGATTGTTTCCGTAGAAACCGCCCTGCTTTGCTCCCTTGGGATCGGTATTGCCCGGATCTTCTGAGAATTCATTTGCAAGAGCTGCAAAATCCTCACCGTTCTTAGCACGATTCAAGATCTCAGTCGCCTTTGCACGTTTCTCCGCACCGCTGTATTCAGGATGTTCAGCGATGTATTTGTCGACCTCTTCATCAGTAACCTTAAGCTTATCAGCGACTTTCTCAGAGTAAACACGAGCGAGGAACTGCGCCTGCTGCAGTTTGGTCTGCAGGTCTATCTTTTTCTGGAAGTTTGGGTCAAGCTCTCCCTTCGCAGCTTTATCCAGGTATTCCTGTTCATAGATCTCGATCTTTGCGAAAATATCACGAGCCTGCTTCCGCTCCTCTTCCGAGATCTCCTTATCAGCCATGTCAGGGTTCTGTTCTTTGAGCAGTTTTACCTTCGAATCCAGAAAACGCTGAAAGGCCATTTCGTTGTCTTGCCGTCCAAGGCCGATCTTGTCTTTCAAATTTTCAAAGAATGAACGCTCAGGCTGTTCGCCCTCACCCCAGAATGCATTGACGCGAGCTTCGTCGATAAAACCGAAGGGAGGCATCGGCCCTTTGTCTTTGTTGATCTCGCGGTCATAGTTTACGGCGATTATCTGCGAGCGGATGTTCTCGAGTTCTTGCTTGATGTGCGGCTCGTTGGCATAGCCTTCCGCACGGGCACCGCTTGCCAATGCAAAAAGCTCACGCAGGTTGTCGAGCTGTTCCTTCTTCATCTCCGGATTTTCGCCGAATCGCTTTAGAAACGCAGGATTCTCCTGTGCGAGATCGGCTAAAAGCAGCTCGATCTCCTCTTTTGTCACGCCGTTTGAGGCATATGCCGTATGCCCGACGTTCTTTTTCCAGAACACTAGTCCGGCCCCGATACCGAGCACGACCAGCAATAAGATCAAACCTTTAACAAGATTACTCAAAACTTAATTCCTCGCTATATCCTTAAACTTACCGATCAATAAAAATCAAACGAAAATCATAGCAGAAGCCATTTGAAAGAACTAGGATGCACCACCGACATCCGTTGTTTGCACAAGTTCTAAAAGCACGCCGCCGGTGGACCTTGGGTGGATAAAAGCCACCAGGCAGCCCTCCGCCCCGATCCGCGGTTCTTGGTCAATGAGTGTTGCGCCGTTGTCCCGTGCTTTTTGCAGGGCGGCGGCGATATCCTCGACCTCAATTGCGATGTGATGAATGCCCCCGCCACGCTTTTCCAAGAATTTTGAAATGGGCGAATCTTCCGACGTCGGTTCGAGCAGTTCGATGCGGCTTTCACCTATCGGCAACATGGCTACGCGAACCTTCTGGTCCTCGACGATCTCCGTGTGCATCGTCTCGAGTCCAAGCGAATCGGTCCAGAAGGAAATGACATCCTCGATCTTCTTCGTCGCGATACCTAAGTGATTTATTTTCATCAGTTAATTGTGCCGCTCAAGGAGTTCGGCGATGGCTGTATACGGGTCTTTATTTTTATTCGCAACATCGGAGGAGAGCTGGTCCAGGGTCTCGGCCGTTCCGTTCTGTGCCACGAAATCCGTCATCAAACGTTCCCGCAAGAGCTCGGTGATCCGCCATTTCGCGATCGCGATCTTGCGTTCGGAATTAGCACCATCGCTTTCCAAAAACTTGTAAAAACTCTCGATGGCGGCTGACAGATCGGCAATACCTTTATTCTCGGTAGCGACCGTCTTTACTATCGGCGGGTTCCACATATCAGGCCGATGAGCGAGCGATAGCAGAGCTTCAAGCTCTTTCTGAGTACGGAGCACGCCTTCGCGATCGGCCTTATTAATAACGAAAACGTCACCGATCTCCATTATTCCGGCCTTGATAGCCTGAATATCGTCACCCATACCGGGCACGAGCACCACGACGGAGACGTCAGCCGCCTTTACTATCTCGACCTCATCCTGTCCGACCCCGACGGTTTCAATGATCACTACATCAAAACCCGCTGCATCGAGGATCGCTGCTGTGTCTACAGTTGCCCGGGAGAGTCCGCCGAGCTTTCCGCGAGTTGCCATCGAGCGGATAAAGACGTTCTTATCCAACCCAAGCGTTGACATCCGGATGCGGTCACCGAGAATCGCTCCGCCCGAAAAAGGGCTTGATGGATCTATGCAGATTATTCCAACACGCTTTCCCTCGTCCTTGTAGTGAAACGCCAGTTTGTCGACAAGCGAAGACTTTCCGGCCCCTGGCGAACCGGTGATGCCGACGATCATCGCACGCCCGGTACGCGGAAATACCGCGCGCATCAGGGCGGCCGACGAGTGTGAACCGCCCTCGATCGCAGTTATCGCACGTGCTACCGTCCTAGGGTCTCCCGCAAATAGCTTATCCAGGAAATCTTCGTTTGCATGCATATTAAATGAACGCTAATTTTCGCATTTCGCCCATTAAATGAAAAATGGATAGGCACGATGAGCGGACGAATATCCGTCCGGACATTTGATTTGACGGCATAATCTGAAATGATATGAAACTGATGATGTGAGCAGTGGCGAGGTGGCTATGAATAGAAAAATTACGGTTTATGAGAAACCTACTTGAACGACCTGCCGTAATCTGGCAGCGCTGTTTCGTGAAAACGGCATTGATTTTGAGCAGGTAAACTATTTTGTAGATCCGCTTTCGGCGGCTGACCTGAAAGAGTTGCTCGGAAAACTGCAGCTTCCGGCATTCGCCGTGCTTCGGACCAAGGAAAAGCAATTTAAAGCGCTGGGTTTCGACGAAAGCACCCCTGAAGACCTTATCATCGACGCGATCGTTGAAAACCCTGGACTGCTGAACAGGCCGATAGTCGCAGTCGGTGATCGCGCCGTGATCGCACGGCCGATCGATCTGGCTTTACGATTGATCCGGTCAAAATGAGGATCGAGCTAACCCGTCCGAACAGTAAGAGAGTTATGAAGATATATCTCATCGCCGCAATTCTAGCTTTCGCGTCTGCATGCAGCGTTCAAAGCGGCATCACACAAAAGAGTGTCGAGAAATACGCTCCTACGCCAACGCCCTCCATTTCACCAACGCCGGTCGAGGAACCGATCGACCCGGCGGACATCGTTGAGGTCGACGCGTCTGTGCAGGGCACCGTACTTTCGGTGAACCGCCCGAAAGATAAGACCACGCTCAATTGCGATAAGTATGATCGCGTGATGGTGAACAGTGCAGATACCGTGATCAACATAAAAGGAGCTTGCAGTCAGATCATGATCAATGGCGACCGTAATGACGTTACGGCGGAAGCTGTGATGTCGATCATTTATAATGGGACCGAAAACAAAGTGAGATATTCCAAATATGGCAATGGCAAACGGCCGATGATCACGGAAAATAAGCCCGGCAACACGACTGAAAAGATCAAATCTGATCAGGCAGCGACGAAATAACACTGAACCCCCCGAATCATAATATGAGCATTACTAACGGCAACGGCAATGGGCATATGCCGAAACCAAAGAACGTTCTTGGCGGCGAATTGGAAATGTGCTGCAGCGACCCAATGACCGGGTTTTACCGCGATGGATACTGTAGGACCGGTGTAGACGATACCGGCCGCCACACTGTTTGCATCGAAGCTACGGACGAATTCCTTGCCTTTTCCAAGGCTGTTGGCAATGATCTTTCTACTCCGATGCCGCAATACGCATTTCCGGGACTCAAGGCGGGAGATAAATGGTGTCTTTGTATGCTGCGATGGCGTGAGGCACTTGAGGCTGGAATGGCCCCTCGCGTTTATCTGGAAGCCACTCATGAGGCCGCCTTAAGTGTAGTCTCCATCGAGGATCTGCAGCGCCACGCTGTTGACTAAAATGCCGGGCGGGTCGCTTGATGGATACGATCGAACATCTGCGGGACCTTTTCGCTTATAACGACTGGGCTAACCGACGCGTCATCGTCGCACTTAAATCCGCTGCCTCGCCTCGTTCACTACAGATCCTCGCACATCTTTTGATCACCGAAAAAGAGTACTATGAGCGTCTCTATGGTAAGGACTCCACCGGGTTCGATTTCTGGCCCGTTCTGAATCTCGACGAGGCCGGAGCATTGGCTCGCGAGGTCGCTGAAGCCTACGAAAAGCTCTTACGAAGATTTGACGACGAAGGGCTCGATCTGCGAACAAAATATAGGACCAGCTCCGGCCTAGTGCACGAGAATACTTTCCGTGAGATGCTCACGCACGTCCTGTTTCATTCCTCCATCCACCGCGGAAACATCGTCATAAAGCTTCGTGAAGACGGCTTCGAGCCACCTAAGATCGACTACATCGTATACCTTCGCGAAACTAAATACGTCTAGCGATTTCGCTTGTCGCCCGCCTTTTGAGATAGAATTCTGCATCGATGCAAGAGCAGCCCGAGCAATATATTTTTGATTTTCTAACCGAAACTGCCGAGATCACGGCTGAGACCGGTGATGAACTGCAACTAAAGATCGGTCAGTTCGCCGGACCGCTGGATCTTTTGCTCTATCTGATAAGACAAGAGCAGGCAAACGTTTTCGACATTCCGATCTCCACGATCACAGACGAATATCTGAAATACATCCGGCTGATGAAATCCTTGGACATTTCGGTCGCAGCGGACTTCCTGGTCATGGCGGCACAGTTGATCGAGATAAAGTCGAAAATGCTCTTGCCGCGTGATCCGCTTGCGGAAAACGAAGAAGAGCTTGAGGATCCGCGACAGGAGCTTGTCGACCGTCTATTGGAATACGAGCGTTATAAATCGGCGGCGCAGATGCTTTATGAGAGATCGACGATCGAGCAGGCCGTTTTTCATCGCGGAGCAATTGAATCGGACGAGAACAATGCAGAGATCTCTGCGACCGTTTTCGATCTGATAACAGTCTTTCAAAAGGTCGTGGCCCGACAAAAGGATGAGATCCAGATGGAGATCCACCGCGAAGAAATCTCGCTCGCGGACATGATCAAAGCTCTAAAGAAACGAATCTACGAGCATAGCGAATTGAGCCTGCTTTCTTTTTTTGAGGAAATGCATACTCGAAGGGAACTCGTCACCGCCTTTATCGCAGTGCTCGAGATCGTTCGAACCGAAAGCGTCAAGTTAGTGCAAAAGGCAACGTTCAGCGATATCATCCTGAAAAAGGTAGCGTGATCACTTAAATGTCAGAACCCGTAGTTGAACTCACTGAAGAAGCGGCCAACACTTCCACCGCGAACGCGCGCGGCACATCCGAATTGATCGCTCTGGTAGAAGCGTTGATATTTGTTTCGGATGAACCGATCACTGTAAGGACGCTCTCTGAAGTGCTCGACGAAGATAAGGAAAGCGTTAGGGCTGCTGTCGAAGCTTTACGAGACGAGTATGAAAACCGCGAAAGCGGGCTGCAGATCCGCGAGGTCGGAGGAGGTTGGCAGATCGCGACACGGACGGAGCTGCACGAATCGGTCCGAAAGTTCCTAAAGACAAAGCCTTCGGCAAAGCTGTCACTCGCCTCTCTTGAGACTCTCGCGGTCATAGCATACAAACAGCCGGTAACTGTACCCGAGATCCTTGAGATCCGCGGCGTTCAGTCAGCTTCTGCCATAAAGACATTGCTGGAAAAGCGTCTGATCGTTACGAAAGGCCACAAAGAAACGGTTGGCCGGCCTATGCAATACGGGACATCGAAAGACTTTCTTATCCAGTTTGGCCTAAAGGACCTTAACGATCTGCCCTCGATCGAAGATTTTGAAGATCTCGTCAACCAATGACAGAACGATTACAGAAACTTATCGCTCAGGCCGGCATCGCATCTCGGCGCGCCGCCGAGCAGTTGATCCTTGACGGCGAGGTGTCGGTCAACGGAACGATCGTCACTGAATTAGGCACAAAGGCAGATCCTGAGACTGATCATATTAAGGTTCGCGGAAAATTGATAAATAATTTGCTCGCGAACCGTTCCGACGTTTACATTCTGGTAAATAAACCAAAGGGTTACCTATCGAGCGCCGCCGATCCTGAGGGGCGCAAGCTCGTGACGGATCTCGTGAAGGGCTACGGCAAGCTCCACCCGGTCGGCCGGCTTGATTTCAATACGGAGGGTCTGATCATTCTCACGAACGACGGCGATTTTACTAATGCTGTTGCTGCGTCGAAGAAAGTGCCGAAAGTGTATTCGGTCAAGGTCAAAGGCCTGCCGACTGAAGTTGCGATCAGAAAGCTCGCGAGGGGCGTGCGTCTCGACGACGGATACAAGACCGCCCCGGCCGAGATCAAAACCTTAAAGGGAACTGAGAAAAATGGCTGGTATGAGGTGACGCTTTACGAGGGCCATAACCAGCAGATCAGGAAGATGTTCGATTCGATCGGGCACTCGGTGGTCAAGCTCCGTCGAATCGCGATCGGTGCGATCACTGATGGAGGATTGCCAGTAGGGCGACACCGTAAATTATCTCCCGAAGAGATCCGTTCGCTTTTGCCCGCCAAACGTTAGCGAGCAAGGGACCGATGCTCGACTAAAAGACAACGGTTCTGGACGACCTTGATACCCGCAGCGGCAAATGCTGCAGCAGCCTCATTATTTTCGATCCCCAGCTGAAACCATACAGATCTCGGTCGAGCAGCGATTATGTCTTCGACGTGCTGCGGAATATCGGCAGGCTTTCGAAAAACGTTCACCATATCTATACCGCCCTCGATCTCAGAAACTTTCCGTACAACCGGTTCACCTAATATCTCTGTCACCTCAGGATAATATACAGGAACCGGAACGATCTTAAAGCCCCGATCCTGCATGTATTTCGGCACATAAAAGGCCGGCTGCATGGAATGTGTTTCGGGCTTGATGCCGAGCACGGCGATGGTTTTTGTTTCGGCCAAAAGATCGGCGACTTTGCTGTCGTCTGTGAGAATGTTGCTCTCTTGATTCATCAATCTCAGTTTATCGTTCGGATCGAGGGAATCAAATGCACCGCGACTTTCGGCGAGGAACTTGAGCACCAACGTTTGTTATGGCACGATAAAACACACTTATACATCATGAACTTTGAACTTAACGAAGAACAGCTCCAGATCAAGTACAGTATTCGCGAATTCGCCGAGAGCGAGATCAGGCCCAATGTGATGGAATGGGATGAATCGCAGCACTTTCCCATCGAGCTCCGGCCGAAACTCGCCGAATTGGGATTGATGGGCGTCATCTTTCCCGAAGAATACGGTGGGTCAGGAATGGGCTACGTCGAATATGCGACCATTATCGAGGAACTCGGACGTGTCTGCGGTTCTGTCGGTCTATCGGTCGCGGCCCACAACTCCCTTTGCTCTAATCATATCTATATGTACGGGACGGAAGAGCAGAAGCAGAAATACCTCGTCCCCCTTGCTCAAGGCGAATCGTTTGGAGCTTGGGGCCTTACCGAATCGCAAGCCGGTTCAGACGCGTCGGGAACCCGAACTACCGCAGTCAGGTCGAATGGCGGATGGAAGGTCAACGGTTCAAAAAATTTCATCACCCACGCCATTGCATGTAGTACGCTCGTCGCGGTCGCGGTCACGGATAAAGCGAAAGGGAACCGAGGAATATCCGCATTCGTCTTCGATAAATCAATGGAGGGATTCCGATCCGATAAGAAAGAGAACAAGCTCGGCATGCGTGCCTCAGAGACGGCATCCGTCGTCTTCGAAGATTGCTACGTGCCGGATGAGAATCGATTAGGTGCTGAAGGCGAAGGGTTTTTGCAGGCAATGCAGATCCTTGACGGCGGACGCATCTCGATCGCCGCGCTTTCTGTCGGCATAGCTCAAGGTGCTTATGAAGCAGCGGTAAAGTACGCAAAGGAGCGCCAGCAATTCGGGCGGCCGATCGCCGAGTTTCAGGCGATCCAGTTCAAGCTAGCTGATATGGCAACGCAGATCGAATGCTCTCGACTGCTAACGCTGCAGGCTGCCGCTGCTAAAGACGCCGGTAAGCCGGTCACCCAGCAATCTGCGATGGCGAAACTATATGCATCGGAAACTGCGGTTCGCGTTTCAGAGGAATCGGTCCAGATCCACGGCGGGTACGGTTACACGAAAGATTATCCGGCCGAAAAATACTGGCGTGATTCAAAGCTTTGCACGATAGGAGAGGGTACGAGCGAGATCCAACGGATGGTGATAGCTAAGAATCTGCTTCGCGGCTGATCGGCAGAAAGCAAGTATATGCAACATGATATTGTTTCATGTTGCATAGCTGCAACGGCTCTGCTATATTTCCATCTCTAATTCACACACGAAAGGAGAAATATTATGAGCACAACCACTGCGGCATCTGCCGCCAATCCCGTTGCACTTTCGCTGATCGCAGAGATCGAACAAGAAGCCGGCACTTGCAGAAAATGTCTTGAGCGGATCCCCGCAGACAAATTCGATTGGAAGCCGCATGAGAAATCGATGAGCTTTGGCAGGCTTGCTTCTCATGTAGCTGAAATGTTCGGGTGGACGCCGGCTACGATGAACCATTCCGAACTGGACTTCGCAAAAACCGAGTACATCCCTACCGATCCCAAGACGACTGATGAGCTTGTCGAGTTTCTCGATAAACACGTCTCAGAAGCGATAGACACTCTTCGCAACAGCACGTCTGATCAGTTTTACGAGAATTGGACGCTGCGAAATGGCGACGCGATCTATTTCACGATGCCTAAAGTCGCCGTAATGCGAACGTTCGTGATGAACCACATCGTGCACCATCGCGGGCAGCTCTCGGTATATCTGAGACTAAACGACATACCGGTTCCATCGATCTACGGCCCATCGGCAGATGAAGGTTCGATGTAGAACGTAATAGATAGCTTTAGAAAGCCCGCACCGGGAATCTCCTGTGCGGGCATTTTTGTGCGGATCTCATTTGATCCCCATTGCCAAGTAAACTGACGACAGCGTTTGGGCGGCGATGGTGCGCGCTTTCTCGGAACCGGACGTTAGAATTCGATGAAGTGTATCATCATCGTAGTTCTTTACTCGCTCCTGAAATGGCCGCAGAAATTCGACCGTAACCTCAGCGAGTTCGGTCTTGAACGCTCCATATCCCTTGCCGGCAAAATGTTCGGTCGATTCCTTCGCAGTCTTTCCGGTCAGCAGCTGATAAATAGTAAGCAGGTTATGGATCGCGGGGCGAGTTTCGTCGAATTCGATCGTTGTACCGCTGTCGGTGACCGCCCGCTTGATCTTCTTGGTGATCGTATCTGCGTCATCGAGCAAAAAGATGGAACCGTTAGAATTCTCGTCCGACTTCGACATCTTTTTCTCCGGTTCGAGCAATGATTTTATGCTCGCACCTGCTTTCGGGATATACGGCTCGGGCACCTTGAACGTCTCGCCGAAATCTCGATTGAAACGTTCGGCAAGATCGCGTGTCAGTTCGAGATGCTGCTTTTGGTCCTGACCGACGGGAACTAGATCTGTCTGATAAAGAAGAATGTCCGACGCCATTAAGATCGGGTAAGTGAACAACCCCACTCCCGCACGCTCGCGGTTACCTTTTCCCTTGTCTTTGAATTGCGTCATACGCTCGAGCTCGCCCATTCGGGCAATGCACGAGAGCGTCCACGCAAGTTCAGCGTGTTCGGGAACGTCTGACTGAATAAAGATCGTTGATCTCTCCGGGTCGATGCCCGCGGCGAGATAGATACGAGCTAGATCGAGCGTCGCCTTTTTCAAACCTGCCGGATCCTGCGGCAATGTGATCGCGTGCAAATTAACGATGCAGAAAATGCTTTCGTAGTCGTCTTGCAGCGCCGCCCAGTTTTTGAGCGCACCGAGATAATTTCCTATATGAAGCTGTCCGGTAGGCTGAGCTCCACTAAAAATTCGTTTCTTAGTCATTTAGAACCACGGCGTGAAAAGCAGATATCGGACGAACATATAAACCGGACGAATGATCAGCCCGATAATGCCCATGTAGACCAGCAGCAGCAGGATCAAAAAGCCGAACTGCTCGAGCATTTGAAAGACGGGCTGAAAGCTATCGGGGAGAAATGTCGATAGCACCTTGCTTCCATCCAGCGGCGGAAATGGCAGCAGGTTAAATACTGCCAGCGAGACATTCAGCATTATCAGATAGTTAAGAAAGATCATTATCGGCTGCACTATCCCGCCTTCCGCGTTGCCGGAGTTGATAGTGCCGGTCTCGAGCAGCGTCTTAAAGATCACAAAGCCAATGATCGCGAGGATCAGGTTCGCTGCGATCCCGGCGATCGAGACCATTACATTCGCGAGTTTATAGTTTGTCCAGTTCCGAGGATTAACGGGCGTCGGCTTTCCCCAACCGATCAAAGGTATTCCGGCTAACGCGCCGCCGATCGCGCCGAACGTAAATCCGAGTATCGGGATCAGAAGTGTTCCGATAGGATCGGTATGAGCGACCGGGTTTAGCGTTACCCTGCCTAGCATGTATGCCGTGTCGTCGCCAAACTTATGCGACATCCAGGCATGGCCGGCCTCGTGGATCGAGACGGCCATCAACAGAACCACAAGGAACATAACCAGGTGGCTGACCAGAACCGCAATATCGAAATCGCCCATTTAAATCCTCGAACTGCTTACACTTACAGATGAATTCTGCGTCCAAAACGCCGATCTGTGCGAATTGTCTTTGAAATGGAATTGTGCCATTCTTTTACGACAAAATAAACCTAATGCGGGGAATTATCTGATGTTGAACAAGCTGCTGTTCGGCGGTGAAAGCGGAATGTCGTATGCGGCGAATGCAGGTTCGGCGCTGCTCAGGATATTTGCAGGTATTGCCATGGCATTGGGTCATGGGCTCGGAAAACTTCCTCCTGGCGAAGGTTTGGTCGAGCGTGCGACTGCGATGGGGTTTCCGGCTCCGACATTCTTTGCTTGGGCCGCAGGCTTATCAGAGTTTGGCGGTGGAATTCTTTTGGCATTAGGGCTGCTGACGCGGCTTTCCAGTTTATTCATCGCGCTCACGATGACGGTGGCCCTGATCGGCGTACACTGGACCGATCCCTTCGCGGCGCAGGAAAAGGCCTTTTTATTCTTGTTCATCGCACTCTGTTTTTTGATCAAGGGCTCGGGTGATTGGAGCATTGACAGCTATCTTAGGAAATGAAAAAGCACATCGTCTGCATTGCCAGCGAACAAAAGGGAAACGAGTTTCTCGACGAGGCTCAGAATGCCGGATGGCACGTCACGCTCGTCACTCGCAAAAAACTTCTCGACGAACCTTGGCTGTGGACGGCATTAAACGACGTTAAGACCGTAGATGACAATGCCGCGCCGGAAGATTATGTGCGGGCTGTCACGAACGTCGCCGGAAACCGACAGATCGACGCGGTCGTAGGCCTGGATGAATTTGACGTGATGACGGCCGCTCGAGCCCGTGAGCATCTGCAGCTCGGCGGAATGTCTAGCTCGCAGGCCCTTCGTTTTCGCGACAAGCTTTCGATGCGCAACATCGCGTGCGATGCCGGCATTCCTTGCCCTGAGTTTACGGGCGTATTCAATTCTGAAGCGATAAATGCTTATCTGGAGCGAACTCCCGGCCCGTGGATCGTTAAACCCAGGTTCGAGGTATCAGCTTTCGGCATTCGAAAGTGCGAGACCCGCGAAGAAGTTTGGAACGTTATCAAAGATCTCGACGAACGAAACAACTGGCGCGATCATCCGTCGCAATTCGTGCTCGAAGACTTTATCGCGGGGAACGTCTTTCACGTAGATTCCATTGTCGACAAAGGAAAGGTGATGGCCTGCGGCGTCAGCCAGTACGGAACGCCTCCCTTTAGCGTTACTCATTATGGAGGCGTGTTCACCACATCGGTCGTGCCGTATCGTTCTAAGGAACGAAAGGAACTCGAAAGGCTCAATTCTCAGCTGCTGTCGGCTTTCAAATACGAACGCGGCGTATCGCATGCAGAGTTTTTGCAGAGCGAGGCAGACGGGCGTTTTTATCTCCTTGAGGTCGCTTGCCGGGTCGGGGGGGCTTACATTGCCAATGTGCTTGAGCACGCCTGCAACTTCAATCTCTGGCGCGAATGGGCAAAGCTCGAGACATCTACCGCCGAACAGCCTTACAAACTGCCGAAGCTGAGAAAGGATTTCGCCGGCGTCGCTTTAGCTCTCGCAAAGACCGACACGCCTGATACATCTCATTACACCGATGACGAGATCGTTTACCGCGTCAGCAAGCCAAAGCATGTCGGGATGATCTTTTATTCGAAAAAGCAGAAACGCGTGCAGGAACTGCTTGACACATATTCCGCCCGGATCGCCGAAGATTTTCTTGCCGTTGCACCCGCCAAGGAGCGTTACGACGATTAGTTCGCCACCTGCGAGATTCTCACAAAGGACGGCTGCGTTTATCGGTCGTCCTTTTTGATCACCCGTGAGCGTCGCTTATCCTAGTTCGAGAGATTGATGAAAGAGCCATTTTCCGATCAAACCGGCCCGCCGAGCATATTAGATCACGATCTAAACCGCCATTTTCCCAAGCTGCTTGAATATGGATCGACCGCGGAACTCGTTCGGTCGGGCCTTTGGCGCGACATCCGCGATGAAGCCGAACGAATTCTCAGCGCCATCGTTGTAGAAGACCTTGCTCTGCCGGCACCGCAGCCGCTGAACGATGGCCGGATCGAAGCTCTTGCATGGAACATCGAACGCGGAAACGTATTTGATGGCATTGTGGAGGCACTGCAGCATCATTCCGATCTGAAGGACAAGGACATTTTGCTTTTGACCGAGCTTGATCATGGAATGGCTCGCAGCGGAAACCGTTTTGTCGCACGGGAGATGGCGCGAACTCTCGGGCTCAACTATGCATTCGCTCCGGTTTACATTGCCTTGCAGAAAGGCAGCGGTGTCGAGGCCGAAGCGGCAGGTGAGAACACGCTTTCGCTCCACGGGCTCGCGATGTTTTCGAAATGGCCGATGAAGAACGTACATGCGGTCCCGCTTCCGAACGGCAAGGACAAGATGTGGGGCAAAGAGAAACGCCTCGGTTCGCTTCGGGCTCTCTTTGCTGATATCGACCATCCGCTGTGCACGTTTCGCGCCGTCACCGTTCATCTTGACGCACATTGTTCGCGGGCACATCGCCAGATGCAGATGCGGATAATACTGGATCATCTAGAAAAACTTCCTGAGATGCCCACACTGATCGGCGGTGATTGGAACACGACCACCTTCAATTCACAAGACTCGACGCGTGCAATAATGGGTTACTGGCGACGCGTATTTATGGGGCCCAAGAACGTCGCTCAAAACCATTTGCCGTACCCCGAACGCTTTTTTGAGCGATCGCTCTTTGCGATGCTCGGTAAATACGGGTATGAATATGAACCATTTAACGAGGCTGGTGTAGGTACGCTGCATTACCATGTAGAGAGCATTGAAAAAAACACCAACCTGCGTGATTGGGTTCCCGAATGGTGCTTTCCTTTTATCTTTTGGGCGGCAAACCGCGTCGGCGGGCACGTGTCCGGCAGGCTCGATTGGTTCGCCGCGAAAGGACTGAAGCTCGCCGCGGGATCGCGGCCAAAAACCATCGGGGAACTGAAAGATCATAACGGCGTGCCGCTTTCCGATCACGATGCGATCGCCGTTGACCTGGTACCGGATCTTCAATAAGATCGGCAGAAATAAATATTCGTTATTCTTGGAGGCACGCATAGGATGTTCGAGCGTAATATCTGTACTTTTCTTCTCTTCGTGGTGTTTTTAACGGGCTGCTCGGCGGCAAAGGTCTCAAGGGCTGAGCTTGAGGCCCTGAAAGCCGGCGATGTCGTGGTATTTCGTCATGACCGCGACGGTAAAACGTGGCGTTATGCGGAAAAGATCACAAAGGTCGATGCCGAAAAGATCTATTATTATCCGAGCAAATACGAGAGCGGCGACGGCAAGACGTACAAGGTGGCGACAGAGTTTGACGAAAGCACGGAACGTTCGCGCACCAGGGAAGAATATTACAAGTTTGAGACAGATCAGGGACCGGAACGCCGAGCCATTATGTGGATCGAGTGACATTTTTGCTAAACTAGCGAAATGGAAGTTTCATTTTCGCAGACGCTCAGCTTTGACGCTGCTACCTTTGAATACGAGGCCGTCGCACACGAGAACGGCAACGCCACTATCATCAAGTTTCCGGTGAACGACAAGGAGGTAAGCCCGGGCGACAGCGTTGTCGTCGTTTCCGGTGCGGATATCCATTTTCACGGAATGATCGGCAAGATCGAGGACGGATACGCGTACGTTTCCGACCCGAAAGGCTCGCTGCTGCCGGCCGGTATTCAATAACCCTTGACAGCCGCGGCAGGCGGTTTTTACTATTTATTTTCTTGGGGATGTAGCTCAGCTGGGAGAGCGCGGCGTTCGCAATGCCGAGGCCAGGAGTTCGATCCTCCTCATCTCCACCAATCCATCATTCTCAGGCGCAGACAGGTATACCATTCCGGATGTCTGCGCCATAGCTCGAGCCTACCTGACCTTGATCTCTAGTTTATTGGCCCTGGCGTCTAATATCTCCGCACGTAGCGTCTGGAGATGCGGGCCGTCTCTGCGCTAAACCCAAAAACTGCATATAGAACTTCAAAAGTTAAGTATTTTTTTTCGAAAACTCAGTATTTTATTCTCAAAGTTAAGCATTTAAGTTCCGGAACTTAGTAGTTTATGTTCGAGAATCAATAGTTTCGGTCCAAAGTTCAGTAATTCATTGCTTGAATTAAGTATTTCAGCATCAAAATTAAGTATTTTTTGTCCGAAACTAGATAAAACATCGGCGTAAATAAGGAGAAAGAGGGGGTTGTGCGAGCAATTGATCGCTTTGCCGGCAGCCGGGCGGATAAGTAAGGCGCCCGGTAACGTGCAGTAGATACAACCATTTACACTCAGCCAAACCGGCACGACCGCCGCAGTATGCAGGACGGTTCGTCCGTCAGCCACAAGAAAAATCTTGACAGGATCGTCGTACCTCCTGTAGATTAGCGAAACCTTTAACCCGCGAGAATGGGTAGCCACCCCTTTTTGCCAACTATCGATCACCGTCGTTCCCAAACGGTTCCGGGGAGCAGCATAATGGAGACCGTAAATGACCCGCCATTTCGTTTGCCGAGCTGTACCTGAAAGTAGATCTGCATACGACGCGTTCAATAATCAAACACAACATCAGTACTCCCATTTCACCCGGAACGGCACCGTCAACCTTGGTTATACTAATAACCGCATTACAGACTGGGGCGTAAATCAGGCGGCTGTTTACGATGCGGACGGGAATTTGACGACAAACGAACCAAGCTCACCGAATAAGAATTATAAGTACGATGCCGGGAACCGTATGTCCGGTAGCTACCATCAGTACTACGATAGTGCCCAAGAGAAGCTTTTCGAAAACATTGAAACCCTGACCTATGACGGCACCGGTCTGTTGGTCAAGACGGCGACATCCCATAAAGAGAATGACGATGACCCTGAGCTGGAGGCGACCTTTTCGATCAGGTCGTCGGTGATGCAGGGCGAGGTCGTCAGCACGGTAAATCAGGCAGGCGGAGGCCTCACGGCGACGTATATCAGGGCAGCGGGAACTGTGGTGGCCGTCGAGAGGGAGTTTGGCGGACCTGCGTATATGCATAAGGCGCCAATGATGAACACGATGCGTGCGACGAATTCCTCAGGCCAGGTGATCGCATACGGTAACGGTGCCGACGACTTCCAGCCTCACGAACTAGACCCGTCCGGAAAATCGATCGGCTTCGACGATCCATATTCTCAAGGAGTGCCGGACCCACAACCGGAGCTCTTCCAGGTGTTTGAATCGTATGGTGAAATGATCAATGGGCAGTGGACCACAGTCACGCGTGATGGGATTCAGATTCCGATCGGAGTTTTTAGGGCCTACTTCGACGGTAAAGAGTTAGCTGCTGTTGGCTGGATGCGTACTCTTTCTGCAATGAACACCCATGTGCGGATCAAGGGTCCTGATGGACTCGATCGAACGTTTCCTTCAACCCACGTTCCATCCCATCTTCTGCGTCCCTGGAATACATTTGACTATCTATACGCAATCAATTGGTCGGTTTCGTCGTTATTTGCGTTACAATCCCGACAGGAAGGAGCTTCCTCGTTGAACGAACCCACTGATTGCGACACTTTCGCTGCCAAGGCAGAGGAACTTGCTAAAAATCACCGTTTGCACTTGGAAAGGCCCGGCTCGCTTTCAGGTTGCAGTCCAGCGATTCATGGATGATCTTGTGAAGTGGGGAACTGAGTTTTCTGCAGCGACCTCGGCGGCAGTTGCCGGTTACCAAACTGGACTTATTAGTGGAAATTCTTATACAAAGTTCGGTGACTCCGGATTCAAACAGCTGTTCCAGGATCCGATTTCTTCTAATCAAGTTCGCCACGCAATCGGTGGCCTTCTGGCTGGCTATATCAATCTTCTCGGTGATAATGCGTGGGGAAAATTCATCATGAACGATGTTCGTGAGTCTCTCAATGTCGACCGTATGAGTGCGGAAGAGAAAGCTAAACATGTCCGCGGCAGAAATGCAGATAGAGCACTCAACAATTTTACAGTTCGGATAGGTTCTCAAATTGCGGATAAGAAAAACGGTCATAATATAGCACTTTCACTCGCAGCTTGGATCCGTGACAACCTTTGCGAACCGAAACCTAAGGGGGCTGGCGGAAGGGCCGGGTAGGTCAGTGAAATTATGCAGGATTTAAGTATTCGGGTTATGATATTGACGGTTTTCGTATGCACCTTGCTGAGCTCAAGTTGCTTCGCTGTTGGGTCTACTTCCCAGAAGTGTAAGGAAAGTTGGTGTATACGAATCTCCATGTTCCCTTCGTCGGGCCGCCACCGTTTCGTCGTTCAAAGTACGGGAAGTGAGATTGATCTCTGGGATGAATTGTTAGTTCATTTTCAGGACGAACCGCTTCAAGAATTCGAGAGGGACGGACGCATACAGTTTGTTTCGGGAGATATCGGGTTTTTCTGGATAGGGGCCACCTTTGGCGTCTCAAAAGATAAGGGAAGGACGTGGAGCCTTACAAACTTTTCTAAGGACTCGGTTCACGGAAGAAATCACGGCGTTACGGACATCTCTTCTGTACTCATTAACGAGAAAGGCGTCGGGGTCATAACCTTTCGGCAGCACCCGTTAGTCCGCGAACAACCAACTTTCACTACGGAGGACTTTGGAATAACATGGGAGGAGCACGGTAAGGCTCGAGAAGCCAGAAATTCGAATCTTATAGGCTTCGCCAGTCGGGAATCAATTTGGCGATTTGGGGTCAGGCCTGCGATTCGGCCATAGTCGCGAGGTGGTGTTTTTCGACTTAATAGAGTTTGCGTGCGTTTTCTGCTTTTCTAGCGCCGCGGCGGGATGTTGTTGGGCTTTGGACGCATCGATCCGGGGATAGTGATAACGCTTGCATTCAAGGGATTTTCGTTTAATTTACCTCGGATCGGAAATATCTTTGCATACCTCTCGCCAGGTGGTATGTTGCTCCCGTGGGTGTTCCGATTTAGCGGTCACTCTGAAACTTTGAGAAAATAGATGCGGCCCCGCAATTGGGGCGATGTACACGATAAGCACCGTGTGAGTTCTCTTGAATAGAGAATTTGCACGGTGCTTTTTCTATTGGGCGATGAGCGAATCACAGGCAAGAAAATTGGCGAGGCAGACCTTCGATCGATTCGACAAGCGGATCGTCGAGGCGACGAACGACTTGACGCAGCAGGAACCACTCGGACAGCTCGGTTCGCTGAATGACCCCGCAGCATTACCGGATCCGACTGGAAATCAGACTTATTTGGGTTACGCGTCTGATCCGGCATGGCAGTGCGCTGCCGGCCGGGATTTCTATGGGAGCTTTTCTGCAATGCCTTTCCACTGCCAATTGAAAATGATAATGGATCTCCGGAATACGTTAGAAGACATCTACGGACCGGAGAAAACACCCAACGATCCAAAAGCGGTGCCGAGAGATATAGTCGATAGCCCGATACCTGCTGAATACTCTCCCGATCAGGGGAATTCTTATGCTTCAAAGGCGATGATGAGCGTGGCATTGATCTCAACCAGTAAGCCTGACAAGAAGAAGAAAGGAAAGACAGTGAAGGGTGGGGAACTCGCCTACATCGAGGTTCGGGCGGGCAGCGACATGATCGACATGTCTGATTC